>CAWKBV010000004.1:7500-1003066 GCA_963847935.1 uncultured Alphaproteobacteria bacterium
AGCCGGATCGGCGCCCCGTTCTGCTTCGGCAACGCCTCGCCGTAAAGCCCGGTTGCCAATATCGTCAGCGGGTGCATCGCCTCGTCCAGACGCAAGCCCTCGCGGTATGGCCAATTCAGGATAGGGGATTTCTGCCCCGGCATCTCCTCGGGCCTGACCAGCGTCTCGAAGGCGACGTATTTTGCCGAGGGCTGAACCCCGACACGGCCCAAGAGGTCTGAAAGCTGAAATCCGATCCACGGCACGACCATCGCCCATGCCTCGACGCATCGGAAGCGATAGATCCGTTCCTCCAGTGATACACCCTTCAGAAGATCGGCAAGATCGTAGTCACCGGGCTTGTCCACCATCCCATCGATCTTCACCGACCACGGATCGACCGTCAGCTCCTGTGCGTAGACTGCCGGATCACCCTTATCGAGGCCGAATTCGTAGAAGTTGTTGTAGTTGGCAATGTCCTCGAGCGAATTCGGTTCTACATCCGTAGAATATTTCGACGTGCCGTAGGCGAGCTTAGCCACCGCAGGCCCGGCCATCGCCAGACCCGCTGCACCGGCCATCAACGCACGGCGATTCAGAAAGACGGGTTTCGGCGTGACATCGGACCATTTCAGATCCGGGCGGTAGCGGCGCATGATGATGTCCCTTCTCAAGTTTCTTCATACCTACACAGGATACATCCGCGCGGCGAATAAAGTTGCCTCACTTCTCGGTTGGCAGACTGTAACAGATGCGTATCCTTTTGACGTTCCAGGGTCGGTTGTGACAGTCGCGTCGTCCAGTTGATCGGGCGGATCGGATCGTTCATATTCGACGGGTCTGACCCAGGCGAAATGCAATGCCATGTCTTCCGACGTCGTGCGAAAGTTGACGACCATCCTTGCGGCGGACGCGGAAGGCTACAGTAGTGCAATGGTCGAAGACGAAGTCCGGACGCTCGGCGCATTGCGCGCGGCGCGCACTGTCTTCGCGAAGTTCATCGAACGTCATCAGGGCCGTATCGCCAATACGGCCGGTGATGGCCTGATTGCCGAGTTCCCCTCGGTCGTGGAAGCCGTTCAATGCGCCATTGAGGTGCAGAACGAACTTGGCAACCTGAGTGGCAATCCTGAAACCGCTCTGAAATTCAGAATTGGTATCCATCTGGGCGACGTTTTGATCGATGGCACCGATCTTCTGGGCGAAGGCGTCAATCTTGCCGCCCGGCTCCAAGCCCTGGCGGAACCCGGAGGGATCCTGATCTCTCAACAGGTCTATGATCAAGTCCGTGCCAAGCTTTCTGTCGGCTTCGACTACCTTGGACAACGGCGCCCCAAGAATTTTGCCGAGGATGTCGCGGTCTACCGCGTTTCACGCGGTGCGACCCGGCTGCCATCCGGCGGCAGCCAAGGCAGACCAAGTGCTTTCCGGGCTCCGGATCGCGGAATAACCGAGCAGGTAATCCGCAACGCCAGGTTCTGGGGCGTGGTCTGGGTCGTGCTGCTGGCGATCGACGTCGTCACCGGACCGCCCGTCTGGGCGTATTGGCCCGGCTTCGTCATCCTGACATTTCTGGGATGGCGGGCAGCGCCACTTTTCGTTGGCGGCCGCCTCAGTCCCAGGTTCGTCCGTGCGCTGGTCATCGTCGGCGCGTTGGTTGTTCTGAACCTGATGACCTGGTCCGGCTATTTTTGGGCGATCTGGCCAGCGGGCGCGGTCATCGCCCTGCACTTCCTACGCCGCGCGGTTCTCCGCTCGCGTTGACCTCGCCGCAGCAAAAGGGCGGGTTTCCCCGCCCCCTGGGCTAGTGAACCACGGCATCGTCCGGCCTCGACCGTGAGGACCGTGACACCCGTTCGCCTACGATTAGCCCATCTGGCCCAGCGCTGACCTTGAGCGTATCGCCGTCCTTGACGTCGCCGGCGAGAAGCATTTCGGCCAGCGGGTCTTGCAGGCTGCGCTGGATCACACGCTTCAGCGGCCGCGCTCCAAACACCGGGTCGTAGCCTTCGTCCGCCAGCCACTGACGCGAACCTTCGTCGAGGTCGAGCGTGATCTTTCGTTGCGCCAGACGCCGCGTCAGGTGGCGAAGCTGGATTTCCACGACACCCGTCATGTCATCGCGGCTGAGGCGGTGGAAGATGATCATGTCGTCCAGGCGGTTCAGGAATTCCGGCCTGAAATGCGCCCGCACCGCCTCCATCACGTCGCGCCTCGCCTCCGCACTATCGGCACCCTCGGGCAACTGGCTCAGCGCCTGAGAACCAAGGTTGGAGGTAAGCACGATCAGCGTCTGCTTGAAGTCGACATGGTGGCCCTGACCGTCGGTCAACCGACCGTCATCAAGCACCTGCAAGAGTACGTTGAAGACATCCGGATGCGCCTTTTCAACCTCGTCGAACAACACGACCTGATAGGGCCGCCGCCGCACCGCCTCGGTTAGGACCCCGCCTTCGTCATAGCCAATATAGCCCGGAGGCGCGCCGATCAGGCGGGCGACCGAGTGCTTCTCCATGAACTCCGACATGTCGATGCGGACCATCGCATGCTCATCGTCGAAGAGATATTCGGCCAGCGCCTTGGTCAGTTCGGTCTTGCCGACGCCGGTCGGCCCGAGGAAGAGGAACGAGCCCAAGGGCCGGTTCTCGTCCTGAAGTCCCGCCCGCGCCCGACGCACCGCCCTCGCGACCGCCCCGACCGCTTGCGATTGGCCGACCACCCGGCGCCCAAGTTCCTCTTCCATCTTCAGAAGCTTCTCGCGTTCGCCTTCCAGCATCTTCGAGGTCGGGATTCCGGTCCAGCGTTCCACGACTTCCGCGATCTGCTCGGGCCGCACGGCCTCTTCCACCAGCAGCGCATCGTCCGTCCCGTCCGAGGCGGCCAGTTGCTTCTCCAACTGCGGGATGACGCCGTAAGAGAGTTCCCCGGCCTTCGCCAGATCGCCCGCGCGCTTGGCATGTTCCAGTTCCATCCGCGCCTGGTCGAGCTTTTCCTTCAGCCCGCGCGACGATTCCAGCCGGTCGCGTTCCGCTTGCCAGCGCGCCGTCATCTCCGCGGAGTGCTCCGACAGTCCGGATAGCTCTTTCTCCAGCTTCTCCAGCCTGTCCTTGGATGCCGCGTCATCTTCCTTCTTCAGCGCCTCGGCCTCGATCTGCATCTGCAGGATCTGCCGGTCGAGCTGATCCAGCTCCTCCGGTTTCGAATCCACCTCCATCCGCAGCCGCGACGCGGCCTCGTCCATGAGATCAATCGCCTTGTCGGGCAAGAAGCGGTTGGTGATGTAACGCTGGCTCAGCGTCGCCGCCGCGACCAGCGCGGAATCCGAGATCTTAACCCCGTGGTGAAGCTCGTACTTCTCCTTGATGCCACGCAGGATCGAAATCGTATCCTCGACCGTCGGCTCATCGACCATGACCGGCTGGAACCGGCGCGCCAAGGCGGCGTCCTTCTCGACATATTTGCGGTATTCATCCAGCGTCGTCGCGCCCACGCAGTGCAACTCACCCCGTGCAAGCGCCGGCTTGATGAGGTTGGCAGCATCCATGGCGCCGTCGGATTTCCCGGCGCCGACCAGCGTATGCATCTCGTCGATGAAGAGGATGATCTCCCCGGCCGCCGTCTCGATTTCCTTCAGAACGGATTTCAACCGCTCCTCGAACTCACCGCGGTATTTCGCGCCGGCGATCAGCGCACCCATGTCGAGCGCCATCAGCTTCTTGTTCCTGAGGCTCTCCGGCACGTCGCCGTCGATGATGCGCAGCGCCAAGCCCTCCGCGATCGCAGTCTTGCCGACGCCGGGATCACCGATCAGCACCGGGTTGTTCTTGGTCCGCCGTGACAGGACCTGCATCGTACGCCTGATCTCATCGTCGCGACCGATGATCGGATCTATCTTGCCCTCTTCGGCTGCCTGCGTCAGGTCGCGCGCATATTTCCTGAGGGCATCGTAGCCTTCTTCGGCGCTCGCGCTGTCGGCCGTCCGACCCTTGCGCAGATCGTTGATGGCGGTGTTGAGGTTCTGCGCCGTGACCGCCCCGGCGCTCAAAGCGTCCTTGGCCTTCGTATTGACCATAGCGAGCGCCATCAGCACGCGTTCGACGGGAACGAAGCTGTCACCCGCCTTCTTGGCCAGCTTCTCCGCCTCGTCCAGCACCCGGACCAGCGAGGTATCGACATAGACCTGCCCATCGCCACCCGACACCTTGGGCATCCTGGCGATCATCTGATCTGCGGTTTCCTGAACCCGCTTCGGTTCGCCGCCCGAACGCTTGATGAGGTTCGCCGCCAACCCCTCGTCATCATCCATGAGAGCCTTCAGCAGATGCTCGGGCAACACCCTTTGATGTTCCTCGCGCATCGCGATGGTCTGTGCGGCTTGAAGGAACCCGCGCGACCGCTCCGTGAACTTCTCCATGTTCATCGGTCATTCTCCTTTGCTAGCCCCCGGACTTGGGGTCGCCCACATCTGCGGCACGACACATCCCGGGTCTTGGCAAAGAATTGTGGATGGCAGGCAGGGTTTTCAAGGCTGCGGAAAAGGACAAACGCGGAAACCAAATGGAAACCGGAATCAGGCCTAATGGCGCTTAACCTTGATGGAGAACCAACCATGACGCGCCTTGCCACGAACCTGCTGAACGCCACGGGCCTCTATCTCGGCCTCGTCCAGACCCATCCGCGGCAGCTCGGAACCCTCGCGCAAAATGGCGCTGTCCCGCGCCCATCAGGTCTGCCGTCCGCTTTCCGCAAACGCCAGATTTAGGCCCGCTGCGTGCAAGGCCGGACGCAAACGCCCGGCCTTGGTTGCTACGGCCCGATTTCCGCAGTGGTGGTGACATTACTGGGCCGTCACTGATCTATTTACTGTTGGGCAGGCGCCGTCTGTGCCGGATCTGCCGCAGGTGCGGCAGGATCGGCCATCGGCGCCGAGTTATCGGGCGAAGGCGCCGCAGGGGCTGCTGAAGGATCGGCCGGCGCAGTCGCCGCCGGGGCGGTCGTGTCGGGCGTGACCGTGCCGGTATCGCCACCGGAACCGAACCAAAGGATCGCTCCGATCACGACAACAAGCGCCGCGACGACCAGAAGGATCTTGCCAGAGCCTCCCTCGCGATACCGGACCTCATTGGCGAGGGTCGGATCGTAGGAAGAGCGGCCAGTCATGTTTTCATCATTGTGCATGGTGGACTCCTTTTTCCATCCACTTTCTATTCTTCTATTCACTGCAAAGAGTGTGCGCCAGAAGTAGGGATCGGTCTAACCCGTTCAAGATCAGTGGTTTTTTTCGGCAAAGGCTGGCCTGAATCGCTGCCTCTGGCCTGCGGGTTCCCGCCATGCGAGACGATCGGCGGGAACCGGCCGAGCCTTCAGCCCCGGAGTTCCGCGCATTGCGCCAATACGGCTTTCAGGGCACGCACCTCGGTCATATCGATCTCAAGACGGTCCGGGTGGCAGAACTCCATCGCCACCGCCCGCGCCAGCATCGGCCTGCGGCGTCCACAGGCGGAATGGACTTCATCGACCGGAACCCGGGCCAGCAACGCCGCCACGTTGGCCGAGGTGATCCCCGCGCCGGGCATGATTGCGATCCGTCCGTCCGCCGCGCGGCAGATACCGGCGATATTTTCCGCGCCGTCAGGGGCTCCGATGGCACCCCCAGAGGTCAGGATGCGATCGCAGCGCAATGCCACCGCCGCATCGACCGCTTCCAGGAAATCGGGGACGAGATCGAAAACACGATGCAACGTCACGCTCATTGGCCCCGCCGCGTCGCGCATCCGCGCAAGCGCCTCGCGGTCGAGCCGCCCGTCTGCCAGCGCCGCGCCGATCACCACGCCCGCCAACCCGAAGGAACGCGCCGCACTGATATCGGCCACCATTGTCGCGACTTCATGCGCCGAAAAACAGAAGTCCCCCGCCCGCGACCGGATCAGCGCATGGACCGGCACCGGCAGTTCCACGGCCTGCGCCATTTGCCCCGCCGACGGCGTCAGGCCGCCCAGTTCGAGAGCTGAACACAGCTCGATCCGGTCGGCACCCGCATCCGCGGCCGCAAACATCCCCTCCACGCTGTCGACGCAGACTTCCAGCTTCATCGTCATCCCTTCTCTCGAAACCGCAGCCGCAACTTGACAGTCGCCCCGGCAAACCGCAAACCCGTTCGAAACCAAGGGAAGTGCCGCCCGTGACCGTCCTGACCCGCCCCCGCGCAGATGACCGCCTGATCGTTGCCCTCGACGTTGCGAATGCCCCTGCTGGTCTCGAGCTGGCCGAAAGGCTGGGCGATGCGGTCAGCTTCTACAAGATCGGCCTCGGCATGCTCACCGGCGGCGGCCTCGCACTTGCCAATGAGCTAAAGCAGGAACAGGGCAAGCGCATCTTCCTCGACATGAAGCTTTTCGACATCGGCGCGACGGTGGAGTCGGCCGTCCGTGGCATCGCACAGTTCGATCTGGATTTCCTCACCGTTCACGGCGATCCGAACGTGGTCCGCGCCGCGAAGGAAGGCACCGGCGGCAAGGATCTGAAGATCCTCGCTGTGACGGTCCTCACATCGCTCGACCGGGGCGATCTCGACGCCGCGCTGATCGTGCCCGGCGATGTTGCGGAAATCGTGTCCGAACGCGCCCGACGCGCGCTTGCCGCCGGGGCCGATGGTGTGATCTGCTCACCGCGGGAGGCACGGGCGATCCGCGCCCTGCCGGAAGCCGAAGGCAAGTTGATCGTGACGCCCGGCGTGCGCCCCGCAGGCAGCGCCCTCGGCGATCAGAAGCGCGTCGCGACCCCGGCGCAGGCGATCTCGGACGGCGCCGATCACATCGTGGTTGGAAGGCCGGTCTGGGCCGCGCCCGATCCGGCCGCCGCAGCCGCCGCGATCATCGAGGAATTGGCTTCCTCGCAGGCGAAATATCCGAATCTCTGAAATTAGCCGACGCCTGGGTGCTGTACCGCATCCGCGCCGACCTTTTCGGGCGGCGTAGGCCGGTCCGTCAGCCAGAGCAGCGCGGTTCCGGCCGCGACGACGAGCGCGAAGCGCAGGACGAAATTGCCGGATTTCTGCGTCTTGCTGCCGCTCGAACGCATCCGGCGACCGCCCCGCGCAGGATTGAAACCACCCTGATTTCGCATAGACATATGACTCTCCTTCTCGGAGCCCCCTTGGCCCAAGAATGAAAGAAGTCGCGGCGAAGTGCGAGTCTTTTTCGCGCTATCGGCTATGTGCCGCCGAACTGAACGCCCTAGAGTTGCGCGATCTCGCCCATCCCCGTAACCCCTCTTGCGATTCAGTTGTCGTTGATATCGCGGTCCCAGACCTTGACCTGTCCGTGCCTCACGCCCACAAGCTGCCGCAACGCCAGCCAAGCGATGAGAGAGGCGATCCCGAAGACCAGCACCAACGGCCCGAGCGATCCGCCGAGGATCCCGAACAGTAGCAAAAGCCCGGTGATCCCGGCCCCGACTGCAAAGCCGAGAAGGATGAATCCCGGGATCAATACCTCAAGGATGCCGAGCACCGCGCCGGTCACCATCCAGATCCACCACTCCTGCCAGAGCGCCATCATCCCCGTCCCTTCAGCATCCTGAACGCGTCGCCAAACGCCTCGAGCGCCTGCGCCGGCACGATTACCGTCTGCTTGCCCGCTCCCTGGCCCACCGCGGTCAGCGCCTCGACCTGTTTCAGCGCCACCTGGTATTGCGCCGCCTCAAGGCCGTTCTGCCGGATCGCCTCGGCGATCACCCCGGTCGCATAGGCCTCGGCATCCGCCAGCACCCTGCGCTCCTTGGCTTCCTGTTCGGCGGCGTAAAGCTGGGCATCGGCATTCAGTTCCACCGCCCGCTTCTTGCCCTCGGCCTCGGTCACCTGGGCCCGCCGCGCCCGCTCGGCGTTGAGTTGCTGAAGCATCGCCGCCCGCGTCGCCTCGTCCAAGTTGACATCCAGCACCTCGGCCCGCGTCACCTCGATGCCCCAGTCGTCGACCATTGCCGCGACCTGCTCGCGCACCTTTCCGATCAGATCGGATCGGTTGGACTGCACCTGGTCGAGTTCCATCTTGCCGATCTCCGACCGCACGATCCCCGCCACCGTCGTCGCAATTGCCGCATCGACGTCACGGATCCGGTACACCGTCTTTTCCGGCTCGGTGATGCGGTAGAAGACGCTCGTCTCCACTTTCACCAGAACGTTGTCCGCCGTGATCGCATCCTGCATCGCATTCGGCAACTGCCGCTCTAGGATGGAAATCTTGTGCGCCACCCGGTCGAGGAACGGCACGATGAAGTTGATCCCCGGCCCGAGCACGGCCCGCAGCCGCCCGAACCGCTCCACTACATGCTTTTCCGACTGCGGCACGATCCGCACGCCAAGCATGACGCAGATGATGATGAATACGGCGAGCGCGAGGATCACCCCGTTACCCCCGATGAACTCGCCCAAGGCTTGCCCGAAATTCATGTCCGTCTCCCTCGATATGCCCCGGCAGGACTATGCCCGCGCGCGACAAAGGTGGAAAGCCCCGAAACCGGGTCTCCCGGCGCAGCGTATTTTGGCCCCACGTCCCACATTGCTTTCACCAGAATGTCCAAGGCGTATTGAACTCGCCGCCGATCGTGCCGATTCTTTGGAAATCCAGGATCCGAGACTGATCATGACCCAAACGAGTGGCGCAGACACATCTCGCGAGCGGGCAGCCGAAGATGTCTTCGACTGGCTGCTGCACGATACGCATACGGAGCGGTTCCAGGACCGGATAGTGGCCGGGCTGGGTATTCGTCTGCGGAATGCGGGTCTTTCAGTGGCGCGCATCACCCTGCATCTGCGCACCGATCATCGCGAATGGAGGGGCGCCACTCTGCTTTGGCGCACCGGTCTGGATGAGGCGGAAGTGGCCCTGCGCGACTATTCCATGATGACATCCGAGATATATCTCAACAGTCCGGTCCGCGACATTCACGATGGGCAGCCAGAAGTGCGGCGGCGGCTCTGGCAAGTTGCCCCGGACGGCTCCGATCATGCAGTCCTGGCGGAATTGCGCGAGGCGGGACTGACGGACTATGTCGCATGGCCGATGTTCCACAGCCTGGGCAAGGTTCATGTCATAACTTTTGCATCCGACGGCAGGTCGGGTTTCACCGATAGTGAAATCGATATGCTTCGGCGCCTCGTACCGCTGATCTCGCTCGTCTCGGAAGTACGGATCAAGAATGTCCTCATGCGTACTTTCCTGGAGACCTATGTCGGCCCTCTCGCGGCCAAGCGCATTCTGGACGGGGATACGCGGCGCGGCTTCAGCTCGTCCATAGAAGCGGCGGCGATGGTGTGCGACTTGCGCCATTTCACCGAGCTTTCTGCCGAATGGACGCGCGACCGCGTCATCGAGCTTCTCGACAATTATTTTGATGCGATCGTCGAGCCGATCGAACGCCATGGCGGCGAGATCCTCAAGTTCATGGGCGATGGCTTGCTGGCGATCTTCCCGCTCGACCAGCGCGAGGCTTGCGGGAATCTGCTCCTCGCTGTTCGCGAAGGTCAGCAGGCGCTCGAAAAGCTGAATGCGGAAAACCGTACAAACGGCCTGCCGGAACTTCAGCAAGGCGTCGGCATAGATGTCGGAGAGGTCAGCTACGGCAACATAGGGTCCCGGCAAAGATTGGATTTCACGGTGATCGGCCCGGTCGTGAACATCGCGTCCCGCCTTCAGGACATGACCCGCGAGGGCAGCAACTCCGTCCTTGTCTCCGGCACATTCGCCGAGCGTTCAGGCGCTCAGGATGATCTGGAAGCGGTCGGCAGATTCCCGATCCGTGGCATTCCGGGGCTGATCGACGTTTATGCTCTGAAGCCCGGCTGATCGCTACTGGAAGAAACCAATCGATCGGAACGGATCACCCCTCCCGCGGCGGCTCATGCTCGGGTATTCTCCCACTATGCCCGCCCTGTGCCGCGATTGCCTGACCACCTTCGAGACCGGCCCGAGATGCCCGGCCTGCCGGTCCCCGCGCATCCTCTCCCACCCAGAGCTTTTCACCCTTTCCATCGCCCACATGGATTGCGACGCCTTCTATGCGAGTGTCGAAAAACGCGACAATCCTGACCTGCGCGGCCAGCCGCTGATCGTCGGCGGCGCCCATCGCGGCGTCGTCTCGACCTGCTGCTACCTCGCCCGGATCAAGGGCGTGCGCTCCGCAATGCCGATGTTCCAGGCCCTGAAACTCTGCCCCGAAGCCGTCGTGGTGAAGCCGAGGGGCAGCCACTACGCCGCCGTTTCACGCGAGATCCGCGCCCTGATGGACGAACTGACCCCCGTCGTCGAACCCCTCTCCCTCGATGAGGCATTCCTCGACCTGACCGGCACCGAAAGGCTCCACAAGGCCCCGCCGGCAATCCTCCTCGCTCGGCTCCTGAAACGGATGGAGGAGGAGATCGGCCTGACCGGCTCCGTTGGCCTTTCGCACAACAAATTCCTCGCCAAGATCGCCTCCGATCTCGACAAGCCTCGCGGGTTTTCGGTGATCGGCAAGGCCGACACGGCGGCATTCCTGAAAGGCAAGCCCGTCCGCATGATCTGGGGCGTCGGTGCCGCGAGCCAGGCTCAGCTCGACGCTGCCGGTATCCGGACCTTCGACGACCTCGCCCGTTGGGACCGCAAGGACCTGATCCAGCGCTTCGGCCAGATCGGCGACCGCCTCTGGCACCTCGCCCGCGGCGAGGATTTCCGCCGCGTGAATCCGCACGAGCCTATGAAGTCGATCTCCGCCGAGACAACCTTCGACGAGGATATCTCGGACCGCGAACTTCTCGACGGCCATCTCTGGCGGCTTTCCGAGCGTGTCACCGACCGCGCCAAGGCGAAGGACCTCGCCGGGCGAACCGTCACGCTGAAACTGAAGCGCGCGGATTTCAGCACGATCACCCGACGCCACGCCCTGCGCGAACCGACCCAGATGGCCGATCGTCTTTACCGCGAGGCGGCGGACCTGCTCGCCCATGTCGAGGGGATTGATGCCTATCGCCTGATCGGCGTCGGGCTGTCGGACATCTGCCCGCAGAGCGGCGCCGACCTCACAGCCGATCTTCTCGACGAGGGCGCCACGCGCCGTGCCGGCGCCGAACGCGCGACCGATTCGATCCGCTCCCGCTTCGGCGCGGATGCTATCTTGAAAGGACGGGCGCTCAGGTGATCATTCGGCGGCAGCCAGCGTCCGGCGCGCCTGCCCGATCGCGGCGATCTCGGTCAGGATGACGGCAAGGGTCTTCTTGAATCCTCGGTAGTTGCCATTTGGCCGGACCTCGCGCTCGTTCATGTAAAGCGATCGGTCGACCTCGATCTGCACCACATGGCTGCCCTGTGCGGGCCGGCCATAGGTCTGCGCGATATAGGCCCCGGCAAAGGGCGCATTGCGCAGCGTACGAAACCCGGCCGCTTCGAAAGCTGCTTCGATCCGGTCGACGATATGGCCCGCCGATGCCGCGCCAAAACGATCGCCAATCACGATCTCGGGCCGTTTCGCCCCGGCGGCGGCGATGGAATCGACCGCCTCATGCGGCATCGAATGCATGTCGATCAGGATCGCCTCGCCGAACGCCGCACGCTGTTCGGCGATCAGGCCCTTGAGGCAGTCGTGGTACGGCGTCCAGCAGCCGTCGATCCGCTCCATCACCTCGTCGGGGCTGAGCTTGCCGCGATAGATCGCCTTTCCGCCGGCCACGACGCGCGGAATGACCCCGAGACCCGAGGAGATCCGGGGATTGTATCCGGCCGGGCGCAGTCCTTCGATCACCGCCGGGTCAAGTTCATCCGGGGCGCGGTTCAGATCGACATAGGCACGCGGGCAGCGCGCCGCGAGCAACGGCGCGCCAAGTCCCGGAACGCAATCCAGGAGATCGTCGACGAAGGCATCTTCGGAGGACCGGATCGTCCGTTGGTCCAGAACGCTGGCGCGCAGGAACCCGTGCGGATAGTCGCGCCCGCTATGCGGCGACGAAAAGACGACGCTCGTCAGGCGCTCGGCCGGCAATGTCAGGTCGTAGGGCAGCGGCGCCATCAAATCGTCCTCCGATACTCGCAACTATAGCGGCATATACACCGATGCCGAAACCCCTTGAAAGCGGATGCGACTCCTTTTATAGACCGCGGGACTGACGCGGGGCCGCCCGCGTTCCAATCCTTTGGAACCGGCGGAATCGTTGACGGAACGGGCGGTTAGCTCAGCGGTAGAGCACTACGTTGACATCGTAGTGGCCACTGGTTCGATCCCAGTACCGCCCACCATCCGCTCCCGAATCGGGGGCGATTTTTGTTTTAACAGGCGCGTCGCGCGCCGCGAATAGGAGAAGACCGATGAAGGTCAGAAACTCGCTCCGCTCGCTGAAGTTGCGCCATCGCGACTGTCAGGTCGTGCGCCGCAAGGGCCGCGTTTACGTCATCAACAAGACGCAGCGCCGCTTCAAGGCCCGCCAGGGCTGAGCTTCGGAATACTGTTTTCGAAAGGCCGCCGGTTTCCCGGCGGCCTTCGTGTTTTCAGGCATCCCGTCATTGTGAGGCGGCACTTCGACGCCCACTTGATACAAGTCAGTGTGCCATCCCGCGGATTGCCCGACTATGGGTCGGACCGATGTCGAGGATCTGATGCCGAAAGCCGCAACCCGAAACGCACTCGCGAACACCCCCGTAGTCCCCATGACGCCGGCGAGCGCTCCGCCCACGCCCATCCTGCAAGCACCACTTTCGGGCGACACGCTGAACCGCGCGGTCCGCGCGGCCTTGGCCCGAATGACCGGGGGCGTTTCCCCCTATGCCGCGGTCGCGGCATGGTCGGACTGGGCCGTGCATCTCGCCGCCGCGCCCGGCCGGCAGATCGAACTTGTCGAACGCGCGCAGCGCAATGCCTGGCAGCTTGCGAACTACGCCGTGACAGCGGCGCTGCAAGGCAAGGAGCCGCCCTTCCATCCCCGTAAAACCGACCATCGCTTCGTGGATGACGGCTGGCGCAACTACCCGTTCAACCTCATGCAACAAGGCTTCCTCGCCGCGCAGGACTGGTGGGACAAGGCGACCGAGCCGGTGCGCGGCACGGATCCCCGCGATTCCAACCGTGTCGCCTTCATGGCGCGGCAGATGCTGGATGCCGTCGCGCCTTCGAATTTCGCGTTCCTCAACCCCGAGGTTATCGCGGAAACGCGAAAGTCCTCCGGCGCGAACCTGAAGAACGGGGTCTCACTGATGGCCATCGACGCTGCGGTGGCCCTCGGCGGAACGCGCCCGAACGTCGACACCCCCTATGTCGTCGGCAAGACACTCGCCTGCACGCCGGGGAAGGTCGTTTTCCGCAACGAACTTTTCGAGCTGCTGCAATACGCACCGCAGACGAAGCAGGTCCATGCCGAGCCGGTGCTGATCGTCCCCGCCTGGATCATGAAATATTACATACTCGATCTGAGGCCGGAAAACTCGCTCATCAACTACCTCGTCGGTCAGGGCTTCACCGTCTTCGCGATCTCGTGGCGCAATCCCGGCGACGAGATGCGCGATACGGCGCTCGAAGACTACCGCAAGGTTGGTGTCATGGCCGCCCTCGACGCCGTGTCGAAGATCGTCCCCGACCGGAAGGTCCAGGCCTGCGGCTACTGCCTCGGCGGTACGATTCTTGCCATCGCCGCCGCGACGATGGCGCGGGACGGCGACGACCGTCTCGGCTCTGTGACGCTTCTCGCCACGCAGACGGACTTTACCGAGGCCGGTGAGCTCATGCTGTTCATTGACGAAAGCGAGGTGTCACTTCTCGAGGACATGATGTGGGACAAGGGTTATCTGACAAGCGACCAGATGGCCGGCGCCTTCCGCGCACTTCGTTCCGAGGACCTGATCTGGACCCGCGCCATGCGCCGCTACATGCTGGGCCAGGAGGAGGAAACCTCCGACATCGCCACCTGGAACGCCGACAGCACGCGGATGCCCTACCGGATGCATTCCGAATATCTGCGCGGCCTCTTTCTCGAAAACCGCCTGACCGCCGGGCGTTTCGCGGTCGAGGGCCAGGTGATCGCACTCAAGGACATTTCCGCGCCGATGTTCGTTCTCGGCACCGAACGCGACCATATCGCGCCGTGGAGATCGGTCTACAAGACCGCGCTCTTCACCGATGGCGATCTGACCTTTGCCCTGACGAGCGGCGGCCATAACGGCGGCGTGGTGAGCGAACCCGGGCATCCGCACCACCAGTACCGGATCGGCCACCGCGACGCCGGTGCGCATTACACCGGACCCGACCGCTGGCTCGCCAGCCACGCGCCCGCAGCGGGAAGCTGGTGGCCTGATTGGGCGAAATGGCTCGTCGCACAGGGCGGCGGGGACAAAATCGCGCCACCGCCGATGGGCAATCCGGGCGCGGACCTTCCGCCGCTCGGGCCTGCGCCTGGCACCTACGTCTTCGTCCGCTGACGCCCTTCAGATCGAATCGACAAGAATCCGCGCCACCGTCTGCTGGTTGAGGTAGCCGCTCACCGGCAGTCCTCGGGCGCGCTGATACCGCCGGATCGACCGGCGCGTATCGGCATCGAAGCGGCCATCCACAACACCGGGCTTCAGGCCCAGCGCCGCCAGCCGCTGTTCGATCACCCGCTTCATCCCGTCGTTCAAGCCCAAGGCGTCCTCCGCCTGCTTCGCCTTCTGATCCGCTTCGGATGCGCCCCGGTCGCTCAGGATCTGCCGCGCATCCTCGGCAAACGCGCCGTCCGGATAGGCGGCGAGGTAGTCCCGGAACCCGGCCGGTGTGTTCAGCCTTAGCGCACGATCCCAAGCCGCACGGTCCGCCGCCGCTGCCTGCTCCTGCCGCTTTTCGTCGAAAACCTTCAGCCGCTCCTGTGCCAGTTCCGCGAAAAGCCCGTCAGGATAGCGCTTGAGATAGGCACGCAAGCCCGGCTCGTCCCCGGCCTTTCCGGTCTGCTCCCAGTAGAGCCGGTCCTGCCGCTCCTGCTCGGCCTGCCGTCTGGCGGCCTCCGCCTCCAGCTCCGCCGCGCGCTTTTCCGATTGCGCCGCCAGCACGGCCATCTGCGCTCCGGTGAGGTAGCCGGTCGGCTCGTAGTCGCTCCGCCGCTGCCATGCCGAAATCGCTGTGCGCGAGCCCGGCCCGAAGAGCCCGTCGATCCCGCGCGGGTCGATATCGAGGATCGAAAGGTCGCGCTGGATCTGCCGCCGCTGATTCTGGCTCAGGCCCAACGCATCCTCCGCCGCCCGCGCGCGTGCGACCGGATCGTTCTTCGCGGCGATCGCCCGTCGTGCCGCATCCACGAAAAGTCCGGATGGATAGCGGCGCATATCAGGATTCGTAACCCTGCACCGTGTCGATGGCGCGGGTCGTCTCCCACAGGTCGCGCTCGACCTGATCCGAGGCACTGGCACTGTTTCCGGTATTCGGCACGGCGGCGGCCTCCGGCAGGAAGGGTGCCGCATCGCCGAGATAACCGGTCACGCTCAGGTCACCCGCGCGCGCCGCCAGTTCGGCGGCACTCTGCCCCGGACGGGTCAGGATACCCGAGGCGAAGGCCGCGATATCCGCCGCGTCGCCCGTGATCACCGTCACGCCCTGCGGCGCCTGAATCGACCCTATTCCGCCCAAAAGCCCGCGCCCGAGCGTCATCCTGCGCTCCTCGGTCCCGAGAAGCACGATCGCCGCGCCGGGCCGTTCCGCCGCGATTTCCAGAACCGTGCCAAGGGGCAGCCCGGCCTCGTCCGCATCGGCCAGGCCCGGCGCATCCGCGTCGGTGCCGAGAAGCCAGGTCGCATCGCCATGATGCACGAAATGCCCCGAGAGAAGGATCACGCTCCGCCCAGACTGGCCTGTGTCACCGTAAAAACCGCGCAAGAGATCGCGCATCCCGGCAATTGTCAGATCGCCCCCCTTTCGCACGAGGAACCCCGCCCCTTCCAGCGCGTCAGCCGCATCGAGCGCATCGTCCGCCGCCGAAATGTCAGGTCCGTCGCGGTAGTTCTCATTTGCGATAACCATCGCCGCATCCTGTGCCGCGACCGGACCGGCAAGCCCGAGGGCAATGGTGAACAGTGCGATACGAACCATGGGAACCTCCCTGACAGACACCGAAAGCGTATCCGTTCGCCGAAGGTTATCCCATCACCGCGCGTCCGGTCCCATCCAAAAACGGCTCAGTCGTAGGCGCGCTGGTCCTCGATCACCTTGCCGTCATTGGGCAAAGACCCTTTCGGCACGATTTCCACCCGACCGCGCAGCTTCAGAACGTCGAGGACCGATTTCTCGTAGGGCGCGACGTCGCTCGCATCCGTCTCGACCATCACCGTCATCGCGTCGCGCTCGCCGTCGCGCGAGGCGACGATGCGGGCGCGGACAACCTCGGTGTGGCGGGCGACGAAATCGGCGACCTGTTCGGGCCGGACGAACATGCCCTTGATCTTCGTCGTCTGGTCGGCCCTGCCCATCCAGCCCTTGACCCGCATATTGGTTCGCCCGCAGGGCGACTGCCCCGCCAGCACCGCGGACAGATCGCCCGTGGCGAAGCGGATCAGCGGGTAATCCGGGTTCAGTGTCGTCACCACGACCTCGCCCACCTCGCCATCGGGCACAGGATCGCCGGTTCCGGGGCGGACGATCTCGACGATCACGCCTTCATCGACGATCATGCCCTCCATCGCGGCGCTCTCATAGGCGATGTTGCCAAGGTCCGCCGTCGCATAGCATTGCAGGCAGGAAATCCCCCGATCGGCGTATTCGCGGCGCAGCGATGGGAACAGCGCACCGCCTCCGACAGCCGCCTTGCGGATGCCGAGCTTGACCCCCATCTCGTCGGCGCGGTCGAGGATCACCTTCAGATAGTCCGGCGTCCCCGCATAGACCGTCGTCCCCACATCCGTCGCCGCGCGAACCTGAAGGTCGGTCTGCCCCGTCCCGGCCGGCAGCACGACCGCGCCCACCGCGCGCGCGCCGTTCTCGAAGATCATGCCTGCGGGCGTCAGGTGATAGCCGAAGCAGTTCTGCACGATGTCGCCCTTGCCTACACCGCAAGCATGCAGGAAGCGCCCTATCCGCCACCAGTCGTCGCTGACACCGCCCGGCTCGTAGATCGGACCGGGCGACTGGAAGATATGGGCGAGGTTCGTGACCGGCAGCCCGCCGAAAGGCGGCTTTGTCTTCTGCCGAGCGGTCAGATCGGATTTGCGCAACACCGGCAGCGCGGCAAGATCCTTCAGCGACCGGACCGGCGCCATGCCGTTGCGCCTCAACTGCCCGTTCAGCGCCTGCGCCTGATCGGCTTCGCGCTGATCGGCGGAACGGGTCTCCAGATCGTCGAAATGGCTCACCTTCGCATCCTTCATCACGCCAGCCACCGCTTGCGGCGGCGATAGCTCCGCACATTGCGGAACGACTTGCGCCCCTCGTCCGACATGCCGAGGTAGAATTCCTTCACATCCGGATTTTCGCGCAATTCCTTCGCCGGTCCGTCCATCACCACGCGGCCGGATTCCAGGATGTAGCCGTAATGCGCATAGCGAAGCGCCACGTTGGTGTTCTGCTCGGCCAGAAGGAAGGTCACGCCCTCCTTTTCGTTGACCGCCTTCACGATCTCGAAGATCTGTTCGACAAGCTGCGGCGCAAGGCCCATCGACGGCTCGTCGAGAAGCACCGTCTCCGGCCGCGACATCAGCGCCCGCCCGATGGCGACCATCTGCTGCTCACCGCCCGAGGTATAGCCAGCCTGAGACTTCCGCCGCTCCTTCAGGCGCGGGAAATAGGTATAGACCATGTCGAGATCGCTGCTGATCGCCGCCTTGCCGTCCCTGCGGGTATAGGCGCCGGTCAGAAGGTTCTCCTCGACCGTCAGATGGCCGAAGCAATGCCGCCCCTCCATCACCTGGATAACGCCCAGCTTCACCAGATCGGCAGGCGCCATATCCTGCACCCTCTCGCCGCGATAGAGGATGGACCCCTTGGTAACCTCACCCCTCTCGGATTTCAGCAGATTGGAAATTGCCTTCAATGTCGTGGTCTTGCCAGCGCCATTCCCACCCAAAAGTGCCGTGATGCCGCCCTTCGGCACCGAAAGGCTCACCCCTTTCAGGACGAGGATCACGTGATTGTAGATCACCTCGATATTGTTGACCTCAAGCAGGGTCTCGGTCTTTCCGGCGTCGAGCATCGGGCAACCCCGTCAGAATTGATCCAAAAGCCCCCGGCCCTGATCGGGCCGGGGACGTTCACGCATTGGCGCTCAGTTGCAGCGCTCGGTGATGTTGTTCTCGGCCGCGAAGGCGGCGGAGTCTTCCATGATGAGCGGCGTCAGCACTTCGTCGTCCGGTGCGATGAAGCCGGTGAGCAGGTTCCACTTCTTCGCCGAGGCGTCCCACTGTTGGATCAGCGCGGCGCCGGGGCCGCCGTGATCCTCGCAGGACGCCGCGAAGGGCTGACCGAAGTCCGGCAGACCAAGCTCGGCCATCCGCGCTTCGGTAATCTCCAGCGCTTCGAACCCGTCGCGCAGCTGCGTCGCGTTGATCGCCGGGGTGCCGGCAAGCTCCTGCGCCTTGCGGATCGCCTCAGAGATGACGAGCGCCGCATACATGCCGCGGGAGTAGAGCACCGAGCCGACCTGATCGCCCGCGCCCGAAGCCTTGCCAGCGTCGATCACGTACTTTTTCAGGTCCTCATAGGCGGGATAGTCCATGCCCGTACCGTGCATGGCGAGCGACTTGTAGCCATTCGCGCCGTCGCCGGCCGGGATCACATCGTTTTCCGAACCCGACCACCAGATGCCAATGAAATGGTCCATCGGATACTTGATGTTCACCGCTTCCTGAATGGCAACCGCGTTCATCACGCCCCAGCCCCACATCAGCACATAGTCCGGCTTGTCGCGGCGGATTTGCAGCCACTGGGATTTCTGTTCCTGACCTGGGCTGTCGACCGGCACCTCGATCAGCGTGAAGCCATGCTTCTTCGAGAGTTCGGTCAGCGTCCGGATCGGCTCCTTGCCATAGGCCGAGTTGTGATAGACCAGCGCGATCTTCTTGCCGTTCAGGTCACCGCCATTCTCGTCCAGCAGGTACTTGATCGCCACCGAAGCGCCGTCCCAGTAGTTCGCCGGATAGTTGAACACCCATTCGAAGATCTTGCCGTTCGCGGCCGAGGTCCGGCCGTAGCCCGGCGTGTAGAGCGGGATGTGATCCGCCCCGACCTTCGGGATCAACTGATAGGTGATGCCGGTCGATAGCGGATTGTAGACAAGCGCGCCCGAGCCCTTCGTCGCCTCGTAGCACTCGACACCCTTTTCGGTGTTGTAGGCGGTTTCGCATTCCGGCGTCACCACTTTCTCGCCGCCGATGCCGCCGTCGCGCTCGTTCAGAAGCGTGAAGTAGTCGTTGAAGCCGTCGGCATAGGGAATGCCGCCGGGCGCATAGGGACCGGTCCGGTAGCTCAGGTTCGGCACCACCAGGTCCGCCATCGCCGGCGTTCCAACGGCAAGCGCCAGGGCAATGGCCGTAAGGGTCTTCTTCATCTTGGTCTCCTCCCAAGGGTTGGTTTCAATCGTCGCCGGCCTTCGCGCCGGTCTTGTCGTTATGCGGCCCCTCAATGCGGGAAGGGCCAAAGCCTCAGTTTCTCCTTCGCCAGCCGCCAGAGCTGCGCCATCCCGTGCGGCTCGGCGATCAGGAAGACCACGATCAGCGCGCCGACGATCATCAGCTCGACATGCGCGGCAAGGTCTGTCGCCCAGCCGAGCTGACCGACGAGGATGTTCTTCAAGAGGACCGGCAGCAGGACAAGGAACGCCGCGCCGGCGAAACTGCCGAAGATCGATCCCAGACCGCCGATGATGATCATGAAGAGGATCAGGAACGACTTCTGGATGCCGAAGGCCTCGCCGACCTCGACCGCGCCGAGATAGACACTGAAGAACAAGGCGCCCGCGACGCCGATATAGAAGGACGAGATCGCGAAGGCGCTCAATTTCGTCGTCAGCGGATTCACCCCGATGATCTCCGCCGCGATGTCCATGTCGCGGATCGCCATCCACTTCCGCCCCGTCGTCCCGCGCGTCAGGTTCCGCGCGAGCCAGGCCAGCGAGAAGAGGATGACGAAGCAAAAGAAATACTTGGCCGAGGCCGTCGCCGTCGCCCCTGTCACGTCGAAGCCAAGCACCGATCGCGACGGCGCCGAGATCTGACCCGAGGCGGAGTTGTTGTAGAACCAAGGCACCTTGTTGAAGAGCCAGACGAGGAAGAACTGCGCGGCGAGCGTCGCCACCGCGAGATAGAACCCCTTGATCCTGAGCGACGGCAAGCCGAAGAGAAGCCCCACCCCCGCCGTGATCCCGCCCGCAAGAAGGACATGGATCAGGATCGACACGTCCGGAAAGGCCGTCATCAGCTTGTAGCAGGCATAGGCCCCGACCGCCATGAACCCCCCGGTCCCGAGCGAGACCTGTCCGCAATAGCCCGTGAGGATGTTCAGCCCGATCGCCGCGATCGCATAGATCAGGAACGGTACGAAGACGGCATTCGCCCAGTAGTCGTTGATGAAGAACGGCACGACACCGAAGGCCACAGCGAGGATGGCGTAATACCGCCACCGATCGAACTTGATCGGGAAGGTCTGGCTGTCGTCAGGATAGGTCGTCTTGAAGTCGCCGGCCTCGCGGTAGAACATCAGCCGAACTCCTTCGCATCGCCCGGAAAGTCATCGCCCTGCGGGTTGACCAGACAGAAGCGGTGCCCGGTCGGCGCCTCCATCACGATCCAGGTCTTGATCCGCGCAACCTCCTTCGCACCGAGCGCCTTCAACCGCGCACATTCGGCCTCCACATCGTCCGTCTCGAAATCGAGATGCACGCGCGGCGCGTGATCGACCGCCTGCAACAGCACGCGGGGAAAGCCCGAATGCCCGTCGAAGGCCGCGTATTTCCCGGCCTCGTCGATCTCGCCCGTCATGCCGAGCATACCCGACCAGAACGCCACGGCCTCGGTCAGGTCGTCGGTCTTGCAGTCGATGCAGAGGACGCCGATGCGCGAACGGTGACTCATGCCTCGCCCTCCGGCATGCGGTGATGTTCGCGCGGCACCTGATTGGGGCGCTTGGCATAGCCTGTCGCCTCGGAATGGCGCACCAGCCAGAACCATGCGCCAAAGCCCAGCGCCCCGCCGAGCACCGCGAGGATCGCGGCGGTGGTCATTTGCGCGCCGCCCTCGGCGGTCAAGGCAAGATAGCCGAAGGCCCAGAAACCGGCCCAGGCGACAACGTTCAGGACTGCGATCAGTTTTGCCATTTCATACCCTCTCAATGATCTTTTCACCGAAAAGACCCTGCGGCCGGAAAACGAGGAAGACCAGCGCCAGCACATAGGCGAACCAGTTTTCCGTCGCCCCGCCGATCATCGGCCCCACCCAGAACTCGAAAAGCTTCTCACCCATGCCGATGATGAGACCCCCGACGATGGCGCCGGGGATCGAGGTGAAGCCGCCGAGCATGAGGACCGGCAGCGCCTTGAGCGCGATCAGCGAAAGCGAGAACTGCACCCCGGATTTCGTCCCCCACATGATCCCGGCGACGAGCGCCACGAACCCGGCGATGGACCACACCAGCACCCAGATGAAGCGCAGCGATATGCCGACCGACAATGCCGCCTGATGGTCATCGGCCACCGCGCGGAGCGCCCGGCCGTATTTGGTGTATTGCGAGAAAAGCGTGAGCGAGAGAACCAGAAGGGCGGCGACGACCGACGCGACGATATCGAGATTGTCGATGAAGAACCCGTAGCCGAACATGCTGTCGGTCACGCTTTCGACGGTGTCGCTGATCCCCTGCGGCAGGCCGACGTCGAGCTTCTTGATATCCGCGCCCCACATCAGGTCGCCCAGTCCCTCAAGGAAATAGGCCATACCGATGGTCGCCATGAAAAGGATGATCGGCGCCTGGTTGACAAGGTGCTGAAGCACCAGCTTCTCGATCACGACGGCAAGCATGACCATCACCGCCGCCGTCAGCAGGATCGCGACGATGCCCGGAAGCGTCCAGCCGAAGTTGTGCAACTCGGTGCCGAAGATCGTGTTGATGAGATGGGCGAAGGGCACCTGCCCCTCCTGGAACCCGACAAGCGTCAGCGCGGCAAAAAGGGCGAGCACACCTTGCGCATAGTTGAAGATACCGCTCGCCTTGAAGATGAGGACGAAGCCGAGTGCCACGAGCGAATACATCACCCCCGCCATCAGGCCATTGAGTCCCGCCTCCATTGCATAGAGAAGCTGGTCAGGCATGGGCCGCCTCCGTTTCGGTGCCGAAGGCGTCTGTACGGGCGGTGTACGGACGGTGCACGCGTTGTGACATACCGAGATCATTCATGCGCCACCCCCAGATAGGCGTCGATGACAGCCTGATTCTTGCGCACCTCGTCCGGCGTGCCGTCGCCGATCTTCTTGCCGTAATCCATCACCACGACCCGGTCGGAGAGGTCCATCACGACGCCCATGTCATGCTCTATCAGCGCGATGGTGGTGCCAAATTCGTCGTTCACGTCGAGGATGAAGCGCGACATATCTTCCTTCTCCTCGACGTTCATGCCGGCCATGGGTTCATCGAGCAGGAGGAGCTTCGGCTCCGCAGCCAAAGCGCGGGCAAGCTCCACACGCTTCTTCAGGCCGTAGGGCAGCCGGCCCACAGGTGTCTTGCGAATATTCTGAATTTCTAGGAAGTCTATGATTTTCTCGACTTTTCCCCTGTGCTCCGTCTCTTCCCTCTGCGCCCCGCCCCACCAGATCGCCTGGCCGAGAAGCCCCGATTTCATCATCGTCAGCCGCCCGGTCATGATATTGTCGAGGACCGACATCCCGTCGAAAAGGGCGATGTTCTGGAACGTCCGCGCGATGCCGAGGCGGGCCACCTGATAGGGCTTCATCGGCCCGCGCTTGTAGCCCTTGAACCAGACCTCGCCCTCCTGCGGGACATAGAAGCCGCTGATGACGTTGAGCATCGAGGACTTCCCCGCCCCGTTCGGCCCGATGATCGCCCGTATCTCCCCCTCGCGGATGTCGAAGGAAATGTCGGTGATCGCCTTAACCCCGCCAAATCGCAGGGTAATATTTTTCATCTCCATCAGCACGCCACCGATCTTGCTACCGTCGGCGGTGGCGTAATTCTCACCCAAGTCCTTCATTCCGCAGCCATTCTTTCTGTCCCCGAAGGGACCGCCGCCGCGTCGCGTATCTCCAGCGTCGCCTTGATCTTGCCCTTGCGGCCGTCCTCGTAGGTGACCTCGGTCTCGGTGTAGATCTCGTCCTTGCCGCCATAGAGCGCGTCGATCAGGTCGGCGAACTTCTCCGCGATGATGTTGCGTCGGACCTTGCGGGTGCGGGTCAGTTCGCCGTCATCGGCATCAAGCTCCTTGTGCAGGATCAGGAAGCGGTGGATCTGGCAGCCCGAAAGCATCGGGTCCGCCGCGACCGAGCGGTTAACCTCTTCCACATGGCTTTGGATCATTTCATAGACCCGCGGATGCTGGCTGAGTTCCTGGTACGACGCATAGGCGATATTGTTCCGTTCCGCCCAGCTGCCGACCGCGTTGAGGTCGATGTTGATGAAAGCGGTGCACATGTTGCGGCCCGCGCCGAAGACCACCGCTTCGAGGATGTTGGGGAAGAACTTGAGCTTGTTTTCCACGTATTTCGGCGCAAAGAGCGTCCCATCGGCCATCTTGCCCACATCCTTGGCGCGGTCGATGATGCGCAGATGGCCGGTGCCTTCCTCGAAGAAGCCGGCATCGCCGGTGGCGACCCAGCCTTCGGCGTCCTTGGTGGAAGCGGTGGAGTCGGCGTTCTTGTAGTATTCGACGAAGGTCCCCGGCGAGCGATAGAAGACCTCGCCGCCCTCGGCGATCTTCACTTCGACACCCGGCGATGGCACACCGACGGTGTCGGAGCGGACCTGACCGTCCGGCTGCTGCGTGATGAAGACCGAAGCTTCCGTCTGCCCGTAAAGCTGCTTCAGGTTGATGCCGAGCGAGCGGTAGAAATCGAAGATCTCCGGCCCGATCGCCTCCCCCGCCGTGTAGCCGACGCGGATGCGCGAATAACCGAGCGTGTTCTTCAGGGGACCGTAGACCAGCACATTGCCGAGCCAGTAGCGGAAACGGTCCATTCCGCTGACCGGCTTGCCGTCAAGGATAGCGGGTCCAACCCGGCGCGCGATGCCCATGTAGTGATCGAACATCCGCTTCTTGATCCGGCCCGCATCCTCCATCCGGATCATCACGTTGGTCAGTTGCCCCTCGAACACGCGGGGCGGGGCGAAGAAATAACTCGGCCCGATCTCGCGCAAATCCGTCATCATGGTCGCGGCGTTTTCCGGGCAATTCACGGTAAAGCCGGTCCAGTAAGCCTGACCGATGGAAAAGATGAAGTCGCCGACCCAGGCCATCGGCAGATAGGCGAGAACTTCGTCGCTTTGCCGAAGGTGATCGAACTCGGCGGAATTCTTCGAGGTCTCGATGATGTTGCGGTTCGACAGGACGACGCCCTTTGGCTTGCCCGTCGTACCTGAGGTGTAAAGCATAACGCAGGTGCTGTCATAGGTCAGCTCCTCGATGCGCTTGTCGAGTTCGGCATCGAAGCGCTGGTGCGCGGCGCGGCCCTCGGCGGCGATATCGGCCAGCGCATTCATTGCGGAATGGTCGTATTTCCGCATGCCGCGCTTGTCGACATAGAGGATCTGGTCGATGCCCGGCAGCCGGTCCTGAATCTCAAGAACCTTGTCCACCTGCTCCTGATCGCCGCAGACCACGAAGCGCGCGCCGCAATGGTCGAGAACATAGGCCATCTCTTCGGCCACCGCGTCTTGATAAAGCGGCACCGGCACCGCGCCGCACATATCGGCCGCCACCATCGACCAGTAAAGCGCGGGCCGGTTCCGCCCGATGATCGCGACATAGTCACCCCGCTCGATCCCGAGCGTCATGAAGCCAAGAGCGATGGCGCGAACCTCGTCGGCGGTCTCCGCCCAGGTCCAGCTTTGCCAGATGCCGAATTCCTTTTCGCGGTAGGCAGGGTACGCACCCCAACGCGCCGTGTTGCGCGCCAGAAGCGCCGGAATGGACTGCGGACTTTGCGCCGTCGCTGTCTCTGCCACCAGGTATCCTCCCCGCGCCGGTCGTTGCGGCGCCTTTTCCGTCCGATGCGGCTCCTCTCCGCACGGACGAATTGCGGAGGATTTGGGGGCGCAAGTATTGCCTGAATTTTTCGCAAATCTTACGAATTGTAACAGCCTTGCCATGGCACCTCCGCTCGCATAGCGGTTGAACGAAAGGAGCCGAAGATGGAGAGGGAGGATGCCCGCTCCCGTCTTACTCAGGCGGGACTGAACCTCATTCAACAGGCGCTGTCGATCTTCGACCGCGATCTGCGGCTTGCCGTATCCAACCGCAAGTACCAGCAGATGTTCGATCTGCCGGACGCGCTCGTCCAACCGGGCGCGACCTTCGAGGACACGATCCGATATCTGGTTCTGCGTGGCGAATATGGCGAGGTGGAGATTGCCGAGGAAGCAGTATGGGCCCGCGTCGAGCAGGCCAGCACTTTTCAGCCGCACTACATGGAGCGCACGCGCTCGAACGGGCGCACGATCTCCGTCGAAGGGTCGCCTCTGCCGCAAGGTGGCTGGGTCACCGTCTATACCGACATCACCGACATAAAGCGTCAGGAAGCACTCTTGCGCGCGCGGTCGGCAGAGCTTTCGGATCAGGTGCTAGAACATGCCGAGCGCCTTGCAGCGGCCAACCGCGAACTCGCCGCCGCGAACTCGGCACTTGAGGAAGCCAAACGCGAATTGACCGAGATGGAGGCGCGCACGCGCCTCGTGACCGAAATGATGCCTGCCCATATCGCCCATGTCGGCCCGGACCTGCACTACACGTTTTCCAACCGAAGGCTTTCCACGGTCATGCCCGGCAGCCTGTCGGAAATCGTCGGCCGTCATGTCGAAGAAGCGCTGGGGGCACGCAATTTTGCGCGGATCGAACCCGGTCTCAGGCGCGCGTTGAGCGGCGAAGCGACCGTCTTCGAGATCACGCATGAAAATTCCGGCCGCCGCATCCGCATCGCGCTGACGCCGGATGCGGATGCCCGGGCGCGCGGCGTCTACGTTCTGTCAACCGACGTGACCGAAGAGGCACAGGTGCGGGCCGCGCTCAGCCAGACCGCGAAGCGCGAGCTTGCGGCGCAGCTTACCTCCGGCCTCGCGCATGATTTCGCGAACCTGCTGACCATCATCATGGGACTTCAAGGCCGCATCGAACGTATGGGAAAGCTGCCGCCGGAGGCCGCCGAACTTGCCCGCGCGACGCTTCGCGCTGCGCGACGCGGCGGCACGCTCCTCGACCGGATCGCCGCCATTTCCGGCCCGCGCGAAATGCGCCCCACACCCACGGACCTCACGGCGCTGCTGGAGGATTTGCGGATGATGGCCGTGCCGTCGCTGCCCGAGGGCACCGGCCTCGATATCATCGTCGCCGGATTGGCCGCGCAGGTTCTGATCGACGCAGGGGCAGTGCAGGATTCCCTTCTCAACCTCGTTCTGAACGCCCGTGACGCCATCGGCACGCGCGGCGGGCGGATCGTAGTCACCGCGCGGACGGTCCAGGAAACATGGCTGGAAATCAGCGTCGCGGACACTGGCCCGGGATTCACCGACGAGGCACTGAAACGCGGGCTCGATCCCTTCTTCACGACCAAGGGCGGCGAGGGCTCGGGCCTCGGGCTGTCGATGATCTACGATCACATCAAGCTTGCGGGCGGGACCGTCAAGCTCGCCAACCGGCCCGAAGGAGGAGCCAAGGTCGCACTGCGCTTGCCGCTGCGCCACGCACCCTTGGGCCAGAACCACCCGCGCCTCGTGCTGCTTGTCGAAGATACCGACGAAATCCGCACTGATGTGCGCGAGATGCTGCGCGAACTTGGTCACACTGTGATCGAAGCCGGTAGCGCGGACGAGGCCTTGGAGCTTGCCAAGCTCCCAGGCATCGACATCGTTCTGAGCGATATCGGCCTTCCGGGCGACCTCTCGGGTCTGGACCTTGCCACCACACTGAAGGACAACGGAACTGCGCGAGTCAGGCTCATGACATCTCGACCGTCCGGCGATCCGACCCGTGCCCGCGCCGGAACCGTGCCGATCCTGACAAAGCCCTTCACGGTCGCGGAACTCGCGGCGTTCCTGAGCGAAACCGAGGCGACATGACGAAGGCCACCGATACGCGCACGCATGTCGCCATTCTCGACGACGAACCAGAGGTGCGCCGGATGCTTTCGGACACGCTGGAAGAGGCGGGCTTCCGAACGTCGTCCTTCGCCCGCGCGACAGAATTCGAAGCGGCGCTGAAGCGCGCCGCGCCCGATGTCTGCCTCGTCGATCTCGGGCTTCCCGACCGCGACGGGTTGGCATTGGTCCACCGGCTGGCACTGGAGAGCGGTGCGGCGATCATCATCATCTCAGGCCGCGCGCAGGTGCAGGACCGGGTAACCGGGTTGGAGCTTGGCGCCGACGACTACATCATCAAGCCCTTCGACCCGGCGGAGGTCGTCGCCCGCATCCGCGCGCGGCTGCGCAAGGCCCGTAGCGACACCGACCGTCAGGCGGCGACCGCTCATTTCGCGGGCTGGGCGGCGCATTTCGACCGCTACCTGCTGGTCAGCGAGACCGACGAGGAGGTTCCGTTCAGCCATGCCGAAGGCGAGGTGCTTCGTCTCTTCCTCGAAAGCCCCAAGCGGCTGATCTCCCGCGCGCAGATGCAAGAGATGTTGGGGGGCGCGGCGGGGGACAGTTTCGACCGCGCCATGGATGTAAGGATTTCGCGGCTTCGCACGAAGCTGGGCGAAAATCCGAAGAACCCGCGCCTCATCAAGACCATCTACGGGGCCGGCTACATCTTTCTCGGCGATGTGACCTGGGGATAGGCCAGCGTCACCGGAATCATGATCATCCGCCATGGTCACGCCAATGCCGGAGCGAGCAGCGAAGCCCGGTCTGACCGGCTCTCGCCGCTCGGCCGCCAGCAGGCGCTCTGGCTTTCGGAGCATCCGCGCGAAACCGGCGAGGTGATGCGGGTTGATTCGGAAACGCTCAACCGGCAAGTCGACAGGGCGAAGGCGAGATCGGGCCGCAACACGAAAGCTATTCTGCTTTCCGCTCCCGCGTTCTCGCAGCGCTGACCGGCGCCGCGCTCGTTACCTCGACGGGCGTGATCGCTTTGCTGACCGACATCTCGCTTGATCTCGCGACGGTCGCCAAAGCCACGATGCTTCTGCGGATCCGCAACACCTCCATCCACCGCTTTGCATTCAACGGGCAGGACATGTTCCCTGACCCAGTTCGGCGCCACCCCGCATCTCGATCAGCCCGAGCGGCATTCTGCGCGCACCTATCTATAAGCCCAAGCCTTGCGCGACGCGTATGTGGGGAGCAATCTGCAATTCGGGGCGAAGGGAGCTATGTCATGCAGATACACTGGTGCGGCACGGGCCTGTCCTCCCGCCCCGGTCTCAGGCGCCTGATTACGGCCGGCCATCCGGTGACGGTGTGGAACCTGCCGGTGGAACAGGCGGAGGCCGCCGTTGGCGACATCACGGCCGACATCCGCGCGATGACGCCCGGCGCACTCGAGGACGTTCTGCAACATGGCGATATCGTCGTCTCGATGCTGCCCGCGACGATGCACGCAGATCTCGCGCGGCACTGCGTGGCACAGGGTGTCCATTTCGTCTCGTCAAGCTATGCGACACCCGAGATGCACGGGCTTGATGAACAGGCCAGGCGAGCCGGCGTGGCAATCCTGTGCGAAGTCGGCCTCGATCCCGGAATCGATCATCTGATGGCGCATGACCTCGTTTCGGCCTACAGATCAAGCCCCATCTACGCCCCCGGCAACGTGCTGTCGTTCCTGTCCTATTGCGGCGGCGTCCCGGCCATCCCCAATGCCTTCCGCTACAAGTTCTCGTGGTCGCCGGTCGGCGTTCTCCGGGCACTCATGTCGCCCGCACGCTCGATCCGCGACTTCACCGAGTTGCGCGTCGCCCATCCCTGGGACGCCGTCACTGCCTATGCCGCGCCGCTTCGGCAAACCGAAACGTTCGAGGTCTATCCGAACCGAGATTCCCTTCCATATCTGGAAGCCTACAGGTTTGAGCCGGGTTGGAAGGTGAAGGAATTCGTCCGGGGAACGCTCCGTCTGAACGGTTGGGCCGATGCTTGGCAGCCGGTCTTCGAGGTTCTCGCCGCCGGACCAGACGATCAACGCTTGACCGCGCTGTCGCAAGAGTTGTGGGAGAAGTACCCTCTGGAAGAGACCGAACCAGACCGCGTCGTTCTCTGCGTCTCGCTCAAGGCGGAACGGGAGGGCGTGCCGGTCTGGCACCGAACCTGGGCGCTCGATGCGCAAGGCGATGTGCGCGGATCGGCCATGGCACGGCTCGTTTCAGGCACCGTATCGCTCGGGGTGGAGGCACTGATGACGCGGGAGATTCCGGTCGGCCTTCACGGCGCGCCACATGACGCACGGCTGGTGCGGAAATGGCTTGAGGAAACGCGCCCGCAGGCGCAATTCATGCGGCTGGTCGAACACGTCTGAAAAGCACAGCCGTACGGGTCACACAAAGCGCTGGACCCGTCACCTGTGCCTGCCGCATAAGTCGGCGACCCTGCAACCCGCGCGGACCTTTTACCATGAACCTGCACTCCCTTCGCACCACCCTCAGAGACGTGGTCCAGAAGATGGCGCCGGATGCCGACGCAGCGCATGATCTTGCACATTCCGACCGGGTCTGGTCGCTCGCCCGCAACATCGCCATCGGCGAAGGCTTCGAACTTACCCCCGTACTCCTTTGCGCCGCCTATTTGCATGATCTTGTCTCATTGCCGAAGGACCATCCGAAGCGCGAGAAGGCCGCGATGATGTCGGCATCCGCGGCCGGGCCGGTGATGCAGGCGCTCGGCCTGTCTCCGACCGAAATTGCCCGAACCCGCCACGCCATCGAGGCGCACAGCTATTCCGGCGGCGCGCCCGCAAGTTCCATCGAAGCGAAGATCCTGCGCGATGCCGACCGGCTTGAGGCTCTGGGTGCGATTGGCGTCGCCCGATGCTTCGCTGTGTCCGGTGCGCTGGAGCGGGCGCTGTTCCATCCAGAGGATCCTTTCGCCCGATCGCGCGAGCTGGACGACAAGAGCTACGCACTCGACCATTTCGCCTTGAAGCTCCTGAAGCTGCCAGACACGTTCCTCACCTCTACCGGCCGGAAGCTGGCCGAGGAGCGCGCCGCCCGGATGCGTCGCTACCTTGCCGATCTTGCAGCCGAGCTTGGGAATCCGCCGCCCGATTGGTGAGCGCGCGACGGAAGACGCGTGGTCGCCCGTTTCTCGCGCATTGGCACGGAGGATTTCGCATGATGCGTCTGGTTCTGTTTCTGCTCGCCCTGACGCTACCCCCAGCGGCGGCCTTCGCGGGCCACACGCGGGCCAGCATGTCTTACGGCGGGGTGGAACGCATCTATGGGCTCTACACGCCTCAGGACGTGTCCCGCAGCCGACCCGCTCCGCGTGTCATCGTCCTGCAAGGCGGTGGAGGATCATCGCGCGAGGTGATCTATTCGACGCGCGGTCGGTTTGACGAACTGGCGGAACGCGATGGGTTTCTCGTGCTCTATCCCGATGCGGTCGGACGTATCTGGGATACGGGCGGAGGTGAAATTTCCAATAGCCTCCGGTCGCGGCAGGACGACGACGGCTTCATTCGCGCCGCCATCGAGGAAGTGTCGCGCGAGCACAAGGTCGATCCTGGCAGAGTCTTCGTGACCGGCGTTTCGCGCGGCGGAATGGAAGCTTACGCGCTCGCCTGCGCCCATCCCGACCTTTTCCGGCGTGGGCTATTCGGCCGGATTCGTCCTCGCCGGTGCCTGTTTCGATAGCTGCACCGCGAGAATCCCGGTCGCGACGATGGCAACGCCGATCAGATCGCTCAAGCCGAGTTTTTCGTTCAGGAGCCCCGCCGCAACCAGCACACCGAAGAAAGGATTGAGGAAATGGTAGGTTGCGGCGCGCACCGCCCCGATCCGCGCCACCAGCCGGAACCATACCCATGTGGCGAGAAGCCCCGGCACCAGAGTCGTATAGGCGAAGGCGAGGATCAGGCGCGGTGTCCAGTGAATCGGCAGACCGCGTTCAGTCACAAGCGCCGCCACAGCCAGAACCGCCGCCCCGACGAACATCTGCAAGCCGACGATCATCAGGAGGTTGCCCCCTGCGGAGGCGTTTTTTGCCGTCAGCGTCGCTATGGCGAGCGCCAGTGCGCCCAACGCACAGAACAGGAGTCCTGCCACACTCACCCCGCCGGAGAACCGCGCGCCCATGATGATCGCCACGCCGATCACTCCGGCGACAAGGCCCGCGACGCCGAGCGGTTGCACCTTCTGTCCAAGGAAGGCCCAGCCCAGAAGTGCCACAAGCAGAGGCATGGTCGACGCGATGATCGCGGCCAGAGACGCCTCGACCCATTGCATCGCTACGAAGTTGAGGCCGAGGTAGAGCGCATTCTGACAGAGGCCGAAGATCGCGACCGTCCGCCACTGCGCCCGGCTCAGATGCCAGCTTTGACCCGCTGCCCGCGCAATGGCCACGCCGATCAGGCCCGAGATCATGAAGCGGACCGCAAGCGCGGTCATCGGCGGCGCGTCGGCGACAATCATCCGCGCCGAGGTGAAGGCCGATGACCACATGAGCGCGAAGGCAAGTCCCATGAAGACTGCGCGAATGTCCATCTTGCGGGACCGCCTGTCAGGATCAGATATTGCGCACCGCGCCCTTGGATGCGCTGGTGGTCATCGCCGCATAGGCACGGAGCGCGGCCGAGATCTTGCGCTTGCGGGGCAGTTCCGGCTGCCACCCCTTGGTCTCGCGCGCCCTGCGGCGTTCGGCCAGAACCGCATCGTCGACGGCAAGATTGATGCGCCGGTTCGGGATGTCGATCTCGATCATGTCGCCCTGCTCGACAAGGCCGATCGTGCCGCCCTCCGCCGCTTCCGGCGAGACGTGGCCGATCGAAAGCCCCGACGACCCGCCCGAAAACCGCCCGTCGGTGACAAGCGCGCAGACTTTGCCGAGCCCCTTCGATTTCAGATAGGATGTCGGATAGAGCATCTCCTGCATCCCGGGCCCACCGCGCGGCCCTTCATAGCGGATCAGCACGACCTCGCCCGGTTTGACCTTGCCGTTCAGGATGGCGAGGACCGAGTCGTCCTGGCTTTCGAAAATATGGGCAGGGCCGGAGAACTTCAGGATCGACTCGTCGACGCCCGCCGTCTTCACGATGCAGCCTTCCTCGGCGAGATTGCCGTACAGTACCGCCAACCCTCCATCCTTGGAAAACGCATGTTCGGCGCTGCGGATCACGCCCGCCTTACGGTCCCGGTCGAGTTCCTTGTAGCGGTTCTTGGTCGAAAACGCCTGGGTCGTGCGCACGCCGCCGGGGGCAGCGCGGTAGAACTCGTCCACCTTGGCGTCATTCGCCGTGACGACGTCCCATTTCTGGATCGCCTCATCCATCGTGTCGGAATGGACCGTGCGCGCGTCCGTGTGCAGCAATCCTGCACGACTCATCTCGCCGAGGATACCCATGATGCCACCGGCGCGATGAACGTCCTCCATGTGCACGTCCTGCTTGGCGGGCGCGACCTTGCAGAGAACGGGAACCTTGCGGCTCAGCCGGTCGATATCCTCCATCGTGAATTTGACGCCGCCTTCATGCGCGATTGCGAGGAGGTGGAGCACCGTGTTGGTCGAGCCGCCCATCGCGATATCGAGGCTCATCGCGTTCTCAAAGGCATCGAAGGTCGCGATGTCGCGCGGCAGCAGGCCCTTGTCGTCCAGTTCGTAGTGCCGGCGCGTCACTTCGACGATCTTGCGACCGGCTTCGAGGAACAATTCCTTCCGGTCGGCATGGGTGGCGAGCATCGAGCCGTTGCCCGGCAGAGCAAGGCCCAGCGCCTCGGCCAGGCAGTTCATCGAATTCGCCGTGAACATGCCCGAGCAGGACCCGCAGGTCGGACATGCGGCCTGCTCGATCGCCAGAACCTGTTCGTCGGTGTAGCTGTCGTCGGCCGCAACCACCATCGCATCCACTAGATCGAGGTCATGGGCGATGATGTCGGGGCTGATCTTGCCCGCCTCCATCGGCCCGCCGGACACGAAGATTGCCGGGACGTTCAGGCGCATCGCCGCGATCAGCATTCCAGGCGTGATCTTGTCGCAGTTGGAAATGCAGACCATCGCGTCGGCGCAATGCGCGTTGACCATGTATTCTACGCTGTCCGCGATCACCTCACGCGATGGTAGCGAATAGAGCATGCCGTCATGGCCCATCGCGATGCCGTCGTCGACGGCGATCGTGTTGAATTCCTTCGCGACACCGCCGGCCGCCTCGACCTCGCGCGCGACCATCTGACCAAGGTCTTTGAGGTGCACATGGCCCGGCACGAACTGGGTGAAGCTGTTGACGATCGCAATGATCGGCTTGTTCCAGTCACTGTCGGTCATGCCGGTCGCGCGCCACAGACCGCGCGCACCGGCCATATTGCGTCCATGCGTCGTCGTGCGTGAGCGATATGCTGGCATAGTCTGTCCTCCTGGTGCGGCGCGACCCTAGCGGAGCTTTTCGCCGTGGACCATCGGGAAATTGGCCTGGTCGCACCCCATGTTCGCACCGATACCGGAAAAGAAAAAGGCCGCCCCGAAGGCGGCCTCTCATCACGCGGTGACCGGCATCAGCCGTTTACGCTGTCTTTCAGCGCCTTCACGATGGACACCTTGACGACCTTGTCGGCGGCTTTGGTCATCGTCTCACCCGTGGCCGGATTGCGCACCTGACGCTCCGGACGGGCGCGGCACTGGACTTTGCCGATGCCCGGCAGCGTCACGGCGCCACCGGCAGCGACTTCGCGCGTCACGACGGCGGCGATCGCGTCGAGTGCGGCCGAAGCGGTTTTCTTGTCGCCGCCCATTTCCTCGGCCAGGGCCGCGACGAGCTGGGTCTTGGTCATCGGTTTGGACATATCTGTCTCCTCACTATGCCCCGATCCTTGGGGGGTCATTCGCGCCATTTGACGTCATGTTGTGTTGCTACACAACCTTTTGGGGCTTATGGCAAGAGATTTTGGCCAATTTTCGCGTTTTTTTGCCGATTAGAGGAAGGCTGTCTCTTCGAAGCTGCGCAGCTTGCGGCTATGGATGCGCTCAAGTGGCATTTCGCGGATGCGTTCCATCGCCCGGACACCGATCAAAAGATGCCTTTCTACCTGTGTCCGGTAGAATTCCGTCGCCATGCCGGGAAGCTTCAATTCGCCATGCAGGGGCTTGTCGGAAACGCAAAGAAGCGTGCCGTAGGGTACCCGGAAGCGGAAACCGTTCGCGGCGATGGTGGCGCTTTCCATGTCGAGCGCGATCGCGCGGCTTTGGCTCAGCCGTTGCACCGGGCCGGTCTGGTCGCGCAACTCCCAGTTGCGGTTGTCCACGGTAGCGACGGTCCCTGTCCGCATGATGCGCTTCAGCTCATAGCCTTCCAGCCGCGTGATCTCGGCCACCGCTTCCTGCAACGCGATCTGCACCTCGGCCAGTGCCGGGATCGGCACCCAGACTGGCAGATCGTCGTCCAGCACCTTGTCTTCACGGAGGTAGGCATGAGCCAGAACGAAATCGCCGAGACGCTGGCTGTTGCGAAGGCCCGCACAATGGCCAACCATCAACCAAGCATGCGGTCGCAGCACCGCGATATGATCGGTGGCGGTTTTCGCATTCGATGGCCCGATACCGATATTGACAAGCGTGATCCCCTGCCCGCCGCGCCGCTTCAGGTGATAGGTCGGCATCTGCGGCAGGCGCTGCAGCTGGGCAAGTTCCCCGTCAGGGGTCGTGATCTCAGTGTTGCCGGGACCAACGAAAGCGGTATAGCCCGAGCTGGGATCACCCAGCGCCTTGCGCGCGAAGGCTTCAAACTCATCGACATAGAACTGGTAGTTCGTGAAGAGGACGTGGTTCTGGAAATGCGCCGGACTCGTCGCGGTGTAATGGGCGAGCCGCGCAAGCGAATAATCGATGCGTTGCGCGGTGAATGGCGCGAGATGGCCCGACCCATCGGGGTTGAGCCGCGCGGTTCCGTTGACGATGTCGTCATTCGTTATGACCAGATCCGGCACATCGAAAATATCGCGCAGCGGGAAGTCGAGAACACCTTCCTGTGGAACCGCCAGTGCGGTGTTGGCGGCAACCGCGAAGTGAACGGGGATCGGGGTGGTGCTCGGCCCGATGACGATCGGGACACCGTGGTTCTCGATCAGAAGGTCGAGTTGCTGGATCAGATAGTTGCGGAACAGGTCCGGACGCGTAATGGCCGTCGTGTAGGTGCCGGGTATCGCGACATGACCGAAGCTAAGCCGGCTGTCGGCCTTGGCATGGGTCGTCGTGGTCAGACGCACCTCCGGATAGTAGGCGCGCACCCGCGTTCGCGGACGTTCGCCTGCCAGCGTCTTCGTGAAGCGGTCGACGAGAAAGCTCGTGGACTGCGCGTAAAGCGCCTCCAGCCGGCTCACCGCTGCCTCGGCATCCGTGAACGCTTCGGCTTCCGGCGCCGGCGGGATCACAATCGGCAGGCGTTCAGGTTCAGTCATGCTTCGCTCCGCGCTCGGGACGGTTGGGTACGGGAAGAACGCCGTTCTTGACGGCGCACCCATCCGGGCCTAGCCGAATTTCGGGAAAGTTCCGTGTCATGACGAAAGGTGTCAGAACGCCCTGTCTCAGGCAAGGCCCGCGATCATGGCGAAATACCGAGCGACGCGAAACCCCGTGCGGCAAGCCGGGCGTGCAACATCTCCGCTTCGGCCGCCAAGGCGGCGTCATGTTCGCCCATGGATTTCTCCGTCACCGGACGCAGTTCCTCCGCCGACGCCAATGTAACTCCAATTTTTTCCGCCACCGCATGCCAGACCCTTGGATCGCTGCTGAGCGCCTCATAGGGTACGAAAAGCACGTTCTCCGCCCCGGCCTCCGCCCGGTCGAGCGCCGAATAGGCCCCGATCCAGACTCTGAGCCAGTAATCCAGTGTCATCGGATCGCCGGCCGGCCTGCCCGCGAACAGGAAGGGCCGATGCGTCGCGCCGAATTCGTGATGGCCGAGCCAGGTCATGTAGTCTCGTGTGAAGCCGTCGGCGTCGAGGAACCTCTGGTGCTGCGTCAGAAGGCTTGCCGCGTGATCGAGCGGACGGCGGAGCGGCACGAGGAACACCGCATCAGGCATCGCGGCGGCAAGGCTCGGCAGCCGCAGGATGTTGTTGTTGTTCTTCGAGACATAGCGCGCCGTACCGGTCTTGCGCATCACCAGCCGCGCAAGGTCGCGGTAGCCCTGGATCAGATCGGCGTCGGGTCGGTGCGGCGAAAGCCCTTCGGTGGCGATGTAGTCTCCGCCGTCGGACACGCGCCAGTATACCTCGTCCAGAGCCTCGGGGCTTTGGGTGTCCACCTCGATCCCGTCGCCATGCGCACGCTCGACCCTTTGGCCTGGCGTCTGTCCCTTCCTGCTGATCTGCGCCCAAGTATTCGGGGCGAGAACGAAGGGCATGTCCGCATAGGTGAGAGAGCCGAATTCGCCGGTCCGGTGGATTTCTCGCATGAGGATTGTCGTCCCTGCCCGTGCGAGCCCGGTGACGAAGACATGCCGGCCGGTATCTTCCGGCGAGGATTTCAGGAAACGTCCGCGTTCCAGATCATGAAGCATCTCGGCCAACGGACCGAGCGCGAGGCGATGCAGGAATCTGTCCGTCGCGGAATAGTCCGAGGCCCTTGCTGCGCCTTCCGGTTTGGGAGTCCGCACCCGTATCGCTATATAGCCGATGGACACGGCGCAAAGGACAACGATGACCAGCGGTCTTAGAAGCTCCTCCGCCCAGGCGCCGATGCCGCCGGGATAGACGAAACCCAAAAGCGCCACGGGCAAAAGCGCCAGACATAGCATCAGGAAGAAGAGGATCGAGCCCTTGCCGATCACCAGACTGTATCGCGGCAGCACACGCTCTTTCCAATGATCGGAAATCCGTTTGCTGGACAGAATCTTCCCGGATTTTTGCGCGGTGTGCGTGACGCGCTGAATCGTCGGAATGAGAGGCAGGCGCAAAAAGGCCTCGCTGGCAAGAACACCAGCGGCCACGACGAAAACCCAGAGGATCATCCTACTTGGGCGTCTTTTCGCCCGAGACGGCCTTGCCGTTCTTGCCCTTTCCGCCCTTCATCAGGCGCTTGATCGGGTAGTAGACGACCGCGACTATCGCAAGGAAGATTGAGCCAAGAACGCCGAGGACGGCCGCGATGGCGCCCGCGCCGACGCCGGGGCCGATATAGGCCGACGCCGCAACCGGCTGAAGCATGATGATCGCTGTGACGACCAGGAAAGGTGTGACTGTTCTTTGCATGAAAATCCGTTTCTCCGTCACTTCCGAACGCGGTCAAAAAGGCGACCGAGTCTCGACGCATACAATGGCAGAGAATCCGTCCCGAGGCCAAGCATTTGCGGCACCGCAGCGCGCGGCAAGGCTAATCTTCGGCTGTTAAGGTGCATCAAACCCGCGCGATCTCGGCTTTTGTTTCGGTTGTCAGGGGAAATCCTCGGATTTCGCGCCGGCACCTATCCGACGATACGCTTGCGAAAACTCACCAGCCAACCGAGATCGCCAGCGTGATCGCCCTCGGCAGCGGCGCCGTAAATCCCGAAAGGTTCTGTCCGGAACTGTTCGATGCCGGCGGCAAGCGCGGCAAAGTGCGCGGCAAAGCCGCACTTTTCGTAAACTGCGGAATGTACTGTGACGACAAAGAGCGCGCCGGGTGCGGAAATGCGCAACAGCTCTTGAAAGACTTCGGGCCCGACGTGGCCCTGGGTGAACGTACCCGCGCTGACAAGGCCCTGATAGAGCGCGCCGGACAGGTCCAGCGGCTGCGTGAGATCTGCGCGGAACGTTCTGCGATACACACCTTTGGCCTCGGCGACCCGCAACATTTCCTCTGAGATGTCGATGCCGTCCGTCGGCCCTATTCCGCGTCGCGCCAAGGCTTCGGCTACAAGCCCGGTGCCCGCACCCAGATCGAGAACAGGCCCCGCGCCGCCCAGTTCGACGTAGAGCGCGGCGACGGCCTCCGGGCTTCTGTAGCCCATCTCATCGGCGAAATCCCGATCGTAGCGCGCTGCCCAATCGTGGTAGTAGCGCACCGAGTCTTCCGGGGTGCGAAGCGCGTATGCGCCGTCGAGTTCGTCGTCTTGTCGGTTCATGGGCACATCGGGCCATGGCTCCGCCTTCAGGTCAAGTCTTGCTCAGGCTTGCGCGCACCCGCACAAATTTCGATAGTTGCCACATGACACGCAGGCTTCTCGTCTTCGGGCACGGCTATTCGGCAGAGGCCTTGACGCGGCGTCTCGGGCCGGGTTGGAGCGTCGATGGAACCACGCGTCGCAGCGAAAAGGCGGCGCGGCTGCGGGATCAGGGGATCAACGCTCATCTTTGGCCCGGCGACGATCTGCGGCCCGCCATCGCCAGCGCAACCCATGTTCTACTTTCCATCGCCCCCGGCCCGGAGGGCGACCCGGTCGCTCGGGCATATGCTGAAGATTTTCTCGCCGCAGCGGCGAAGCTCGACTGGGTCGGATACCTGTCGACGACGGGTGTTTACGGCGACCACGGTGGCGGTTGGGTGGATGAGACGACGATGCTAACCCCGTCGACCGCGCGCGGGCGGATGCGGGTTCTTGCGGAAAGACAGTGGCAGGACATCGCGGCGCTGTCCGGCCTGCCGCTGCATATCTTCCGGCTCGCCGGAATCTACGGTCCCGGACGCGGTCCATTTGAGAAAGTGCGCAACGGCACCGCCCGGCGGATCATCCGGGAAAACCAGTATTTCAGCCGGATTCATGTCGACGACATCGCTTCGGTGCTGCTCGCCTCCATCGCACGCCCTTCGCCGGGTGCGATCTACAATGTCGCCGATGACGATCCTTCCCCGCCCGAGGACGTGCTGGCCGAAGCCGCGCGTCTGCTTGGGCTTCCGCTGCCGCGCGAGGTGCCCTTCGAGGAAGCCGAGATGACGCCGATGGCCCGCAGTTTCTATGCGGAATCGAAGCGGGTCCGGAACGACCGTATCAAGCAGGATCTGGGCGTGACGCTCGCCTATCCGGACTACCGGACGGGTCTCCGCGCGCTTCTGACGCAGGGAGACTAAGCCCTCAGGAATGCGTCCCAACGGCGGTCTTGCGTGCTTCAACCGACTGCAGCAATCCCCCGCACCGGACTACGGCCTCAGCGCGTGATTGCGAAGGCGCTCGTAGTAGCTTAGCGCCTGATCGACGATGTGCTGGTACTTGGCTGGAAGTTCCGGGAGCGGGCCGTCGGCCTTCTCGAATCCCGTCGAGCCATGGACCGCGCCGTACCAATGGGGCGCCCAGATACCATCGTAGGGCTTCGGTCCCTCCGGCCAGTTCAGCATGCGTTCGGTGAAGGAGATGCCCAAACTGTCGCATAGTTTCGCAAGTATTTTCCGTGGGTTGGCTCTGATGTCATGGCTGTCGATGACCACGGGGGCTTCGCCCTTCCAGTCCACCACCTCGTCGAAGAGCTCCGCCTGCTGGACGAAGCCGATATCGGCCAGCGTCGGACCTTCGCGTTTCTTCGCATAGGAGGCGACCACGCGCGCCGGGTGGCGGATCAGGAAGACGTTTTCGCAGGCGCGCAGGAAGCCGCGGTCGAAGCCGGGGATCATGTGGACGGTCATGTGCTTCTGGTAAAACAGGGTCTTTCCTTGCGGATTCTCGCCCGCACAGGCTGCCGAGACCCTGTCTGGATCGATCTCGTTCCCGGCTATGATCGCGTCCCGCATCGGGTGGTCGATGCCCGTCGCCTTGAGATAGGCGGCATAGAACGGCTCATCCCAGGCGGCGCAATCCCCCCGCGCCGCGAATGCGTACATCATCGCGGTCGAGAGGTTCCTCGGGCCGCTCCACATCGCGATTCTCATCGTCTGATTTCCGTACACATCGCGTACACCATCCGTACAGACGCCAGGCGCCGTCACGCCCTTATCAGTTCCTTGTAAAGCCCGCGCAGCCGCTCGGTCATCGGCCCCATCTGCCCGGTCCCGATCACCCGCCCGTCGATCTCGCCGACCGGGGTCTGCGCACCAAAAGTGCCGGTCAGGAACGCCTCGTCCGCGCCGTAGGTGTCGACGAGAGAAAAGTTGCGCTCTTGGACCGGGATGCCGTTCGCGCGGCAGAGGTCGATCACCTTCTGGCGCGTGATGCCGTTCATGCAGTAGTCGCCTGTCGAGGTCCAGACTGCGCCCTTCCGCACGATGAAGAAGTTACAGGCATTCGTCGTGTTCACGAAACCATGCACGTCGAGCATCAGCGCCTCGTCCGCGCCGGCCTTTTCGGCGGCGATGCAGGCGAGGATACAGTTGAGCTTGGAATGCGAATTCAACTTCGGGTCCTGCGTCATCGGCAGGCCGCGGATATGGGGCACGGTCGCAAGGCGTATCGGGCGGGGGATCTTCGGGCGCGAATGTTCCATGATGATCACGACGGTCGGGCCGGAGCGCGACAGCGACGGGTGCTGGAACGGCCGCGCCTTGACGCCGCGCGTCACCATCAGCCGGGCATGGGCATCCGTCGTCATCCCGTTCGCCTTTTGCGTCTCTGATACGGCGGAAATCACTTCATCCCGCGTCATTCCGATATCGAGGTCGACGGCCTTCGCGGCCTCGAACAGCCGGTCGATATGCGCTTCGATGAAGGCCCAGCGCCCGTCGTAAAGTCGCAATCCCTCCCACACGCCGTCGCCCAGCATGAAGCCGGAATCATAGACGCTGACCAGCGCCTCGGCCTTCGGGACGATGCGGCCGTTCACATAGATCAGGATCGCGTCGTTGCGGGCATCCTCCTCGGCCTGATGGGTGGTGACGTGCTCTGTCATGGTTGCCTCCGTTCCCGCGACGCTAGTGCGGGCGGCGAGAAACGCCAAGAGGCGCGATCACGGTTCGATGATGTCACGGGAAGATGAGTTGTTTGAAATGGCCTTGCCGGGCCAGGCTTCTGCGAAAGAGGAGATTTCCATGCTGCGTCTTGCCATAGCCTTTGTGCTTCTTGCCTGTCCTGCCCTCGCGGCAACGAAGACCGCCACCGTCGCGGGTGGCTGCTTCTGGTGCGTCGAAAGCGATTTCGAGAGCGTGCCGGGGGTGAAAGAGGTCATCTCGGGCTATACCGGCGGCACTACCAAGAACCCGACCTACAAGGAGGTCGGCTCGGGCACGACCGGGCATTATGAGGCGGTGCAGATCCGGTACGATCCCGCCAAGATAACCTATGCCAAGCTCATGGAGTTGTTCTTCCGCTCGATCGATCCGACCGACGCGGGCGGCCAGTTCTGCGACCGGGGGCCGACCTACCGCACCGCGATCTTCTACGGCGATGAGGAGGAACACGCGACTGCCGAGGCCGCGAAAGCCGAAGCCGGGAAGGCGCTGGGCCAGAAAATCGTCACCAAGATCACCGCCGCCGGACCGTTCTACAAGGCCGAGGACTACCACCAGAATTATTACAAGGGGAACGACATCATCCTGACCCGGCGCGGGCCGATGCGGCAGCACAATGCCTATACGTTCTACCGCGAATCGTGCGGCCGCGATCAGCGGGTGAAGCAGTTGTGGGGCGGCTCCGCGCCCTTCACGCACTAGGCGCGGAACGCCTCCACCTCGTCCCGCGTCGGAATCGCGTCGGCGGTGCCGGCGCGCGTGACCTTCAGGCTGGCGGCGGCCCCGGCAAGGTTCAGCGCCTCGGCCGGGGTCATGCCGGCGTCGCGTCCAGCGGCGAAATAGCCCGCGAAGGTGTCGCCCGCGCCGGTCGTATCGACGGGATCGACCTTGATCGGTGACGCGGTGACGGTTTGGCCGCCGCCGCGCCATTCCGCGCCCTCCGCCCCGCGCGTGACGAGAAGTTCGGGCACGTCGAGCGCGTCGAGCGTGACGCCCAGCGCGGCTGAGAGCTGATCGGCCTCGACCGCGTTCACGGCAAGAACCGAGACGTTTTTCAGGACGGCGCGCACCGCATCCACGTCGAAGGGCGCGGCGGAATAGATGACGTGCAGGCCCTTGTCGCGGGCAAGTTTCGCCGCCTTGGCCTGATGCGCGGTTTCGTTCTGGAGCATCAGTGTATCGCCGCGCTTTGCCCCCGCAAGCGCCTGTTCGACGGCATCAAAGGGCATGGCCCAGTTCGCGCCGGGAAAGAGGACGATACTGTTTTCTCCCTGCTCATCGACATTGATGATGGCGTGGCCCGTGGGCGTATCGAGCCGGGCGATCCCGCCCGTATCCACGCCCCAGCCCTTCAGCCGGTCGATGCACCACCCGCCCTCCGACCCGACCGCGCCGATATGAACGACGCGCGCGCCGGCCTTGGCGGCCGCGGCGGACTGGTTCGCGCCCTTGCCGCCGAGGCCGGTGCTGTATCCGGTCGCGGCCAGGGTTTCGCCCGGCGCGGGCAGGTGTTGCAGGCGGTAGAAGTGGTCGATGTTGATGGAACCGAGATTGTAGATCGTCATTCCGCCCTCCCGCTTCGGGCGATCATTGCCCCAGACGACAGGCCGCGATCACCGCCATGTTGAGGATATCGTTCACCGTCGAGCCGGTCGAGCAGATCTGGATCGGCTTGTCGACGCCGGTCAGGATCGGGCCGATCACCGTCGCGCCCGCCATCTCCTGCATCAGCTTGACGGAGATCGACGCGGAATGCCGCGCGGGGACGACGAGCACGTTGGCCGGTCCGGTCAGGCGGCAGAACGGGTAATGCGCCATCTGCTCCATGTTGAGCGCGACATCGACCGTCATCTCGCCCTCGTATTCGAAATCGACGCCGCGCCGGTCGAGAACGCCCGCCGCCTCATACATCTTGGTCGCGCGCTCCGAGACGGGATAGCCGAAGGTCGAGAACGAGAGGAACGCCACGCGCGGCTCGATCCCCATGCCGCGCGCGACGGCGGCTCCGCGCTCTGCAATGTCGGCGAGATCCTCCTCATCCGGCCATTCGTGAACGAGCGTGTCGCCAATGAAGACGATGCGGCCCCGGTGCAGGACGGCAGTTATGCCGACGGCGCCATCCTCCGCCCGCGCGTCGAGGACATGGTTGATGAGGCGGAGCACATGCGCCGATTTGCGCGTCGCCCCGGTGACGAGACCGTCGCCATGCCCGTGCGCCAGCATCAGCGCGGAAAAGACGTGCCTGTCGCGCGCGGCGAGGCGGTGGACATCGTGCTGATCGACGCCCATGCGCTGAAGCCGGGCATAGAGGAAATCCTTGTAGGTCTGGAGGTGGCTGGTGTTGGCGGCGTTGACGACCTCAAGCTCCTTAACCGCATCGGCGAGGCCCTCCGCCGTCAGCTTCTCCTTCACATCCGCTTCGCGCCCGACGACGAGCGCCTTGCCCAGGCCCGCGCGCTGATAGGCGACGGCAGCGCGCAGGACGCGCGGATCGTCGCCCTCGGCAAAGATCATCCGGGCCTGCGCGGCGCGGGCGCGGACATGGATGCCTTGCAGGATCGAGGCGGTCGGGTCCATGCGGGACTTGAGGTGAAGCTCATAGCCCTCCATGTCGATGATCGGGCGGCGGGCGACGCCGGTATCCATGCCCGCCTTGGCAACGGCGGGCGGGATGACGTGGATCAGTCGCGGGTCGAAGGGCGTCGGGATGATGTAGTCGCGCCCGAAGGTGAGCTTGCGGCCATAGGCCATCGCGACCTCGTCCGGCACATCCTCGCGCGCCAGCCGCGCCAGCGCCTCGGCGCAGGCGATCTTCATCTCATCGTTGATGGCGCGGGCGTGGATGTCGAGGGCGCCGCGGAAGAGGTAGGGAAAGCCAAGGACGTTGTTGACCTGGTTGGGGTAGTCGGAGCGGCCGGTCGCCACGATCGCATCCTCGCGCACCGCATGCGCCTCTTCCGGCGTGATCTCGGGGTCGGGGTTGGCCATCGCGAAAATGACCGGGTTAGGGGCCATCGAGGCGACCATCTCCGCCGTCACGGCACCCTTGGCGGACACGCCGAGGAAGACGTCCGCCCCCTGCATCGCATCGTCGAGCGTCCGCGCATCGGTCCGCGCGGCATGGGCCGATTTCCACTGGTTCATGCCCTCGGTCCGGCCCTGCCAGATCACGCCCTTGGTGTCGCACATGATGCAGTTGTCGTGCCTCGCCCCCATCGCCTTGAGAAGCTCGAGACAGGCGATCCCCGCCGCCCCCGCGCCATTGAGCACGATCCGGCAATCCTCTATTCGCTTGCCGCTGATCTCGAGCGCATTGATGAGACCGGCCGCGCAGATCACCGCCGTGCCGTGCTGGTCGTCATGGAACACCGGAATGTCCATGATCTCCTTCAGGCGGCTTTCGATGATGAAGCATTCCGGTGCCTTGATGTCTTCGAGATTGATGCCCCCGAAGGCCGGCGCCATCAGCTTCACCGCCTGGATGATCTCGTCCGGGTCTTCGGTATCAAGCTCGATGTCGATGGCGTTCACGTCGGCGAAGCGCTTGAAAAGTACCGCCTTGCCCTCCATCACCGGCTTCGCGGCCAGCGCGCCGAGATTGCCCATGCCGAGGATCGCGGTGCCGTTGGAGATGACAGCGACCATGTTGCCCTTGGTGGTGTAGTCGTAAGCCGTTTCCGGCGCGTCAGCGATGGCCTGGACTGGCACCGCAACACCCGGCGAATAGGCAAGCGACAGGTCGCGCTGGGTCGCCATCGGGGTGGTGGCGACAATCTCGTATTTCCCCGGCGTGGGGCTCATGTGATAGGCCAGCGCCTCTTCCGGCGTGACGCGGTTCTTCGAAGCCATTGTCAGAGGTCCCCCTGCTGTTCTGCCCTCATAGCGCCGCGCGCGGGGTCCCACAACGCCGCAACCTGCTGTTAGCGCCATCATCATTTCGGCTTTTCCGCCCCCCGGCGCTTCTGTAGGTTTCGGCGCAAACCGGGGGTTCAGTTGGATACGGGCGACCACACCGTCACGCCGATGATGGCGCAATATCTGGAGATCAAGGGGCGCCATGCCGAGGCGCTCCTGTTCTACCGGATGGGCGACTTCTACGAGATGTTCTTTGCCGATGCCGAGGCGGCGGCCGCGGCGCTTGATATTGCGCTGACCAAGCGCGGCCAGCATCTGGGGCAGGATATCCCGATGTGCGGCGTGCCTGTCCACGCCGCCGAGGGCTATCTTCTGACGTTGATCCGCAAGGGTTTTCGCGTCGCCATCGCCGAACAGATGGAGGACCCCGCCGAGGCGAAGAAGCGCGGGTCGAAATCCGTCGTCGCGCGGGACGTGGTGCGGCTGGTCACGCCCGGCACGCTGACCGAGGAGAGCTTGCTTGAGGCGCGGCGGCACAATTTCCTTGCCGCCTGGGCCGAGGTGCGGGATGCGGCCGCGTTGGCTTGGGCGGATATTTCGACCGGCGAATTGCGCGTCATGTCCTGCCCGTTGGTGCGGCTTGGGCCTGAGCTTGCCCGACTTGCGCCGAGCGAGATTCTGGTGGGAGAGACACGGTTTTCCGATATCTCGGCCATCGCCGAGGATCAGCGCGTTGCGGTGACGCCTGTTGCGCGGGCGAGCTTCGACAGCAGCGCGGCCGAGAAGCGGCTGCTGGAGCAATTCGGTGTAGCGACAGCGGATGCCTTCGGCGCTTTCGACCGCGCCGATGTGTCGGCCCTGGGCGCCATCCTCGGCTATCTCGACCTGACGCAGAAGGGCAAGCTGCCGCTGCTGCGCCGGCCGGCAAAAGAGGCGGCGGGCGCCGCGCTGCATATCGATGCCGCCACGCGGCGCAATCTGGAAATCACCCGGTCGCTGTCGGGCGGACGTGAAGGCTCGCTCATCGCCGCCATCGACCGCACCGTGACGGCAGGCGGCGCGCGGCTTCTCGACCGCAGGCTGTCGGCGCCGTCGCGCGACCTTGGCGAAATCCACGCCCGACTCGAGGCGGTGCGCGCCTTCGTGGACGAGCCGCGCCTGACCGAGGCGCTGCGCGCCGATCTGCGCCGTGCACCGGATATCGACCGCGCGCTGTCGCGACTGGCGCTCGATCGCGGCGGGCCGCGCGATCTTGTGGCGATCCGCACCGGCCTCGAACAGGCGGGCGCGATTGCGGCGCGTTTGCCGAAGGGCCTGCCGGAGAAGATCGTCGCCGCCGCCGGCGCGATGATCGGTTTTGACGATCTTGTCGCCCTCTTTGGCCGCGCTTTGGTTTGCGATCCGCCGCTCCTGGCCCGCGACGGCGGCTTTATCGCGCCGGGCTACGCTGCCGAACTGGATGACACCCGCCGCCTGCGCGACGAAGGCCGCAGCGTCATCGCCGGCATGCAGGCGGATTACATCCGGCAGACCGGCATCCAGAGCCTGAAGATCAAGCACAACAACGTGCTCGGCTATTTCATCGAGACGACAGCGACCCATGCGGAGAGGATGCTGTCGGCGCCGCTGAACGAAACCTTCATCCATCGCCAGACCACGGCCAATCAGGTGCGTTTCACCACGGTGCCGCTGTCCGAGATGGAGACCAAGATCCTGAACGCCGGAAATCGGGCGCTCGAGATCGAAAAGCGGCTCTATGACGCTCTGAAAGCGATGGTTATCGACGCCGCCGCATCGGTTTCCGAAGCTGCGGGAGCGCTGGCCGAGATCGATCTGTTCACCGCCTTTGCGGATATTGCCCGTTCCGACGATTGGTGCGAACCGCAGATGGATGACAGCCACGCCTTCCTGATCAAGGGCGGGCGCCATCCAGTGGTGGAGCGTGCCTTGAAGCGCGCGGGCGAAGGCTTCGTCGAGAATCACTGCGCCCTCACTACGGGCGAAACCCCGGCGATCTGGCTTCTGACCGGCCCGAACATGGCCGGCAAATCCACCTTCCTGCGGCAGAATGCCCTGATCGCGCTTCTGGCGCAGGCGGGCAGTTTCGTTCCCGCGCGAAGTGCGCATATCGGCCTCGTCAGCCAGCTTTTCAGCCGGGTCGGTGCGGCGGACGATCTCGCGCGCGGGCGGTCGACCTTCATGGTCGAGATGGTGGAGACCGCCGCGATCCTCAATCAGGCCGACGACCGGGCGCTGGTGATCCTCGACGAGATCGGGCGCGGCACGGCGACCTATGACGGCCTCTCCATCGCCTGGGCGACGCTGGAGCACCTGCACGACACAAACCGTTGCCGCGCGCTTTTCGCCACGCATTATCACGAGATGACGGCGCTTGCCGGCAAGCTGCCGGGCGTCGAGAACGCCACGGTCACGGTCAAGGAGTGGGAAGGCGAGGTGATCTTCCTGCATGAAGTCAGGAAGGGCGCGGCGGACCGCAGTTACGGCGTTCAGGTCGCGAAACTCGCCGGTTTGCCGCCTTCGGTCGTGGAGCGTGCAAAGGTCGTCCTGGAGGCGCTGGAAGAAGGTGAGCGCGAGGGCGGCACGCGGAAACATGCCTTGATCGACGATCTGCCGTTGTTCAGCGCGATACCTGTCCCGGCGCCCAGTATTCCGAAAGGGCCGTCAAAGCTGGAAGCGCAACTCGCGGCGCTTTACCCCGACGAAATGACCCCGCTTGAGGCACTAAGGGCGCTTTACGATTTGAAGCAGGCAATGGAGGATTAGGGCCGCGCTGCGTGCGTTCGCCCCCTAGTCCCGACTGTCTGGAACGGCGTCGGCCTTATTTTGTGACAGCGCCTGCGGTGCCGCCGACGACCGCCCCGACCGGACCGGCCACGACCGCGCCCGCGAGTCCGCCGGTGGCCGCGCGCTCACCCACGGTATCGCCACACGCGGCAAGCGAGAAGGCCGCGACAACACAGGAAAGAATAGCGATAGTTCTGGACATTGGCGGATTCCCTTGTATGGGCCGCGCGACTGATACGCGGGCCAATGTCCAACGCGCGAAACGTGAAATGGTTCACCATCGTGTGGCGCGGCCGACGCCGACAGGCCCGGCCCCGCCTATCCGCCGGCGCGCTGGATGTTTGACGACACGCCAACCTGCGCCGGACGCAGGAGCCGTTCGTGCAGCATGAACCCTTCGGTCATCACCTGTATGATGTCGCCGGCCTTGGTGCCTGGCACCGGAGCTTCGAACATCGCCTGGTGAAGCTGCGGATCGAACGCCTCGCCCACTGCCGGCACGACCGGCGCGACGCCGTGCTTGCCGAGAACGGAGATCAGTTCCTTCATCGTGATTTCCACGCCCTCGATCAGGCCCTTCGACGCTTCCCGCTGTTCCTCCGTCGCATGATCCAGTGCGCGCTTGAGGTTGTCGTAGACCGGCAGGAGATCGCGGGCTAGGCGCGAGCCGCCATATTGCTCCGCTTCGCGCCGGTCACGTTCGCCGCGCTTTCGAATGTTTTCCGCATCCGCAAGCGCGCGCATGAAGCGGTCCTTCATGTCATCGCGTTCGGCGCGCAGCGCCTCAATCTCGGCCGAGACGTCATCCGCGACGATGTCTTCCTCGCCCATCAGCGCCTGGTCTTCGGCAATCTCGTCTTTCTTCATCTCACTCATGGTCTATCCCTTACGCTCCCCGGACAGCAGTCGCCCGACAAGCTGCGCCGTGTAGTCGACGATTGGCACGATGCGCCCATAGTTGAGCCGCGTCGGTCCGATCACCCCCACGGCGCCGATGATCTTACGGTCAGCGTTCATATAGGGAGACACCACCAGAGAGGAACCCGAAAGTGAGAATAACTTGTTCTCCGAGCCGATAAAAATGCGCACCCCTTCGCCCGTTTCCGCCAGTTCGAGGAATTCCGCGATGTCGCGCTTGCGCTCAAGGTCGTCGAAAAGCTGCGGATGCGGTCGAGATCGGCCTGATCGGCCTGTTCGAGAGGTTGGCCCGGCCTCGAACGATGAGCCTGTTCCGTCGTCTCGCCGGAATTCATCCCAGACGGCCAGCCCCCGCTCCACCAGATCGCGGGCGGCGCTGTCGAGCTCCTGCTCCGGCGCCGGGCAATCTCGCCCACGATATGACCGCGAAGCTCCGACACCGTGCGGCCTTCGGCCATCGCGTTCAGAAAGTTTCCCGCCTCGCGCATCGCCGACGGCGTATGACCCATCGGCGGCATGAAGACCCGGTTTTCGACATGGCCGTCGGCGAACACCAGGACCACGAGCGCCCGGTCCGCCCCGAGGCTGACAAACTCGATATGCCGGATCGGCGCCTCGCGCTTCGGCGTGAGCACAAGGCTCGCGCCGTGGGTGATTCCCGATAACGCCTGGCCGACGCGGTCGAGCAACGAAGAAACGCCGGCCTCATTTCCCGTCGTCGTTGCCTCGATCGCTTCGCGATCTTCGACGGAAACGGTGCTGACCTCCATCAACCCGTCGACGAACATCCGCAGGCCGAGTTGTGTCGGCACCCGGCCCGCCGAAGTGTGGGGGCTGTCGAGAAGGCCGAGATATTCGAGATCCTGCATCACGTTGCGGATCGTGGCGGCGGATACCTTCTCACTGAGGCTCCGGGTCAGGGTACGCGAGCCGACCGGATCGCCGTTATCGAGATAGCTTTCGACCACACGGCGAAAGACTTCGCGCGAGCGGTCGTTCATCTCGGTCAGGATTTTCGATCGTTCGTCGGTCATTGCGCAATGAATATGGGTCCGAAACAGATAAAGAGCCAGTGACGTCAAGGTCAATCGGGGTTGCGTCCGGCCATGCGCGGCCTGTAATTGGCGCCGGAACCATCGAAAGGACCGTTCATGCGACCCTCCGGCCGGAAACTGGATGAGATGCGCCCGATTTCCATCGAGACGGGCGTCACGAAACACGCCGAGGGCTCCTGCCTGATCCGCTGCGGCGACACGCAGGTTCTGTGCACCGCGACCATCGAGGACAAGGCCCCGCCCTTCCTGAAGGGCTCGGGTCTCGGCTGGGTTACGGCGGAATACGGGATGCTCCCGCGCGCCACCAATACGCGCAACCGGCGTGAGGCGGCGGCGGGAAAGCAATCGGGTAGAACACAGGAAATTCAAAGACTTATCGGACGCGCCCTGCGTGCGGGTGTGGATCGGGTCGCGTTGGGCGAGCGTCAGATCGTGGTGGATTGCGACGTGATCCAGGCCGATGGCGGCACCCGCTGCGCCTCGATCACCGGCGGCTGGGTCGCTTTGCGTCTGGCGGTGAACAAGTTGCTGAAGGCCGGCGCCGTGACAAGCGATCCGCTGGTCGATCACGTCGCGGCGGTGTCCTGCGGCATCTATGCCGGGCAGTCTGTGCTTGACCTCGACTATGCCGAGGACAGCGAGGCGGGAACCGATGGCAATTTCATCCTGACCGGGCGCGGGCGGTTGATCGAGGTGCAGATGTCGGCCGAGGGCGCGACCTTCTCACGCGAGGAGATGAGCCGCCTTCTCGATCTCGCCGAGGCGGGAATCACCACGCTGGCCGAGGCGCAGAAGGCGGCCGTGTCGTGAGGCATTTCGCGGACAAGCGGCTTCTTGTGGCGACCCACAACAAGGGGAAGCTGGAAGAGATTGCCTATCTGCTGAAACCCTATGGCATCGACTGCGTCGGGGCGGCCGAGATGAACCTGCCGGAACCGGAGGAGACTGAAGCGACCTTCGTCGGCAATGCGCGTATCAAGGCGCATGCCGCCGCGAAGGCGACGGGTCTTCCGGCCTTGGCGGATGACAGCGGGATCGAGGTCGATGCTCTTGGCGGCGCGCCCGGGGTCTATACGGCGAACTGGGCCGAGACGCCGACGGGAAGGGACTTCGTTCTGGCAATGACGCGGACCTGGGAAGAATTGGGCAAGGCGGGCGCCGCTTGCCCGCGGACCGCGCGGTTCAGGGCGACGATGGTACTGGCGTGGCCGGACGGACATGACGAGGTTTTCGAGGGCAAGGTCGAGGGTCAGGTCGTATGGCCGATGCGGGGCCGCCAGGGACATGGTTACGATCCGATGTTCCAGCCCGATGGGTATGACATCACCTTCGCGGAAATGGCCGCGGAGGAAAAGAATCGTATCAGCCACCGCGCGGACGCGTTCCGCAAGCTGGTGGCGTGTTTCGAAGGAACCACGGCGTGAAGCGGATTTCCACGGGATCGGCCTTCGAGCGGACGATGGGTTACAGCCGCGCCGTTGTGAAGGGCGGCTGGTGCTTTGTCTCGGGCGTTACGGGATATGACTATGCGACGATGGAAATTCCCGACGACGTGGGCGCGCAGACACGCAACTGCTTCGCGACGATCCGGTCGGTGTTGACCGAAGCCGGCTTCAACATCGGCGACGTCGTCCGGGTGCAGTATACCGTTACCGATACGGCAGATATCGACGCCATTGTCCCGATCCTCGGCGAGGCCCTGGGCGAGGTCCGTCCTGCGGCGACGATGGTGATCGCCGGTCTCATCAGGCCCGAGATGAAGGTCGAGATCGAAGTGACGGCCTTCAAGGGCTGATCGGATGGAAGACTGGCGCAATGGCGGATTCGGCCTTTATCTGCACTGGCCGTTCTGCGCCTCAAAATGCCCGTATTGCGATTTCAACAGTCATGTGGCGCCCGCGATCGACCAGGCGGTCTGGCGGGAAGCCTACCTGTCAGAACTGCGGCGGGCGGCAGCGGAAACCGAGGGCCGCGTCCTCAATTCGATCTTCTTCGGCGGCGGCACGCCATCCCTGATGGAACCTGATCTCGTCGCGGCCGTTCTGGAGGAGGTTCGCCGACTCTGGCCGCTGGCAAACGATCTGGAAATCACTTTGGAAGCCAACCCGAACAGTGTCGATTCCGGAAGATTTCGCGGCTATTCCGACGCGGGCGTCAATCGCGTGTCGATTGGCGTTCAGGCGCTGAATGACGAGGATTTGCGTCGCCTCGGCCGCCTTCACAGCGCCGCCGAAGCACGCCGGGCTTTCGACATCGCTCGTGACCGCTTCGGAAGGGTCAGCTTCGACCTGATCTATGCACGGCAGCACCAAACACTTGATCATTGGCGCAGGGAGCTTGCCGAGGCGGCGGCGATGGCGGTAGACCACCTGTCGCTTTACCAGCTCACCATCGAGGACGGCACCGCCTTTGGCGCGCGCCATGCGGCTGGCGGACTGCGCGGTCTTCCGGACGAAGACCTCTCCGCCGACATGTACCAGGTGACGCAGGAGGTGCTTGAAGGAATGGGAATGCCCGCCTACGAGGTTTCCAACCATGCGCGCGACGGGGCAGAATGCCGACACAACCTCATCTACTGGCGCTATGGCGACTATATCGGAATCGGACCCGGCGCACATGGCCGGCTGACGTTGGGTCGCGAGCGCTACGCGACCGAGACGCCGCGCAACCCGCAAATGTGGCTCGATTCCGTGCGGATCCGTGGGAACGGAGAGCTACCGCGCGTTCTGCTGTCGTCTGCCGAATGTGCGGACGAATACATCCTGATGGCTCTGCGGTTGAGCGAGGGCGCCGATGCGACGCGCTACGATATGCTGGGCAGAAAGTCGCTACGCATGGATGCGGTTCAGCAGTTCGAAGCGGCAGGGCTGTTGCGCCGGGAAGGGTCGCGCGTTGCGGCGACGGCGGCGGGCCGGATCGTGCTGAACGCCATCCTGCGCGATATCTCGGCATGATTCGCCTGATTCTGATTGCAACGGGCCTTCTATCTCTGGCTCTCGGTGCGATTGGCCTTTTTCTGCCCTTACTGCCGACGGTGCCGTTCCTGCTCTTGTCCGCAATCTGCTTTGCGAACACGTCGGAGCGGCTTCACGCATGGCTGCTTTCGCATCGCGTCTTCGGTCCGCCGATCCGGAACTGGAATGAACGCGGGGCCATCAGCCGGCGGGCGAAATGGCTCGCCTCGCTTTCCATCGTCGCGAGTTTCACGCTGGCGGTGCTGTTCGGTTTCGGCCCGCTGGTGCTGACCGTTCAGGCTGTCGCATTGATCGGCGTCGCGATCTTTGTCTGGACGCGTCCGGACTTCTAGCGCCCACCGCCAAGGAGCTGGCAAAGTTCATCGAGTTGGTCGAGTGACTTGTAACCGATCGTCACACGCCCGCCATCGTGCCCCTGGTGGTCAATGACGACCGCCATGCCGAGATTGGCGGAGAGATCCTGCTCGAGCACGCGGGTGTCCGCGTCCTTCCCGGACTGCCGCGAACGGGGAGAGGCCTGGGACTTCGCGCCAGCAGATTTCGCAAGCTTCTCCGTCTCGCGCACCGAAAGCCCCTTCGCCATGACCATGCGGGCGAGCGCGACCGGATCTTCCGACGTAATCAGCGCACGGGCATGACCCGCCGTCAGCCTGCCTTCGCGGAGCCAGGTCTGGACATCGGCGGGCAGCGACAGCAGGCGCAGAAGGTTTGCGATGTAGCTGCGGCTTTTCGAAAGCGCCTCGGACAGCTTTTCCTGAGTGTGGCCGAAGCGGTCCATCAGCTGACGATAGCCCATCGCCTCTTCGATCGGGTTGAGATCGGCACGCTGGACGTTCTCGATGATCGCGATTTCCAGGACTTCCGTGTCATCGAACTCTCTGAGCAGGACCGGCACCTCGTGAAGCTGTGCGATCTGCGCCGCGCGCCAGCGGCGTTCGCCGGCCACTATTTCGTAACTACCTGTTTTTCTTGGGTTATTTCGTACTATGAGCGGCTGAATAATGCCTTTCGCCCGAATGGACGCGGCGAGCTCGGCCAGCGCTTCCTCGGAAAAGTCCCTGCGCGGCTGATTCGGATTGGGCTCGATCCGCTCCACCGGGACGCGCAGGTCGGCGCGACGTGGCGCATCGGATTCACCGGTCCCGCCGGCGGGCTGCACGACATCGGCCATGAGGGCGGAAAGGCCCCTGCCCAGACCGCGCCGTTCGTTCCGTTTGTCCGACATACTCTGTCCCTTATGCGTTTGCCCGACCGTGGCGGGCCAGAAGTTCTTGCGCGAGCGAGCGATAGGCGATGCTTCCCCGTGAGAGCGTATCATAACTCAGCACCGGCACGGCAAAGGAGGGGGCTTCGCTCAAACGGACGTTGCGCGGAATGCGCGTGCGAAAGACGAGATCGCCAAGGTTCTCGCGGGCATCGTCTTCGACCAGCTGCGACAGGTTGTTGCGCACGTCATACATCGTCAGCACCACGCCTTCGATTCTCAGATCCTTGTTCGCGGCCTGACGTACATCGCGGATCGTCAGCATCAACTGCGAAAGCCCTTCGAGAGCGTAAAACTCGGCCTGAAGCGGCACCAGAACGGAATGGGCGGCGACCATGGCGTTCACGGTCAGAAGGCTGAGCGACGGCGGACAATCGATAAGCACATAGTCGAAGCCATAGGCGTCGATGTCTTGCTGGCGAAGCGCATCGTGCAGCAGGAAGCTGCGCTTTTCACTGGAGAACAGGGCGATGTCGGCAGAGGACAGATCGGTCGTGGCGGGGCAAATCCAGACCCCATCGGTCTGGGTCTTCTGTACCACCTCCGATAGCGAAACATCTTCGATCAGAAGGTCGTAGGTCGTCTTCTGTCGTTCGGATACCTCGATCCCGAGTCCCGTGGATGCATTTCCCTGCGGATCGAGATCCACCAAGAGGACCTTGCAACCACGCTCGGCCAGCGCCGCCGCAAGATTGATTGCCGTAGTGGTTTTGCCCACACCGCCCTTCTGATTGGCGACGGCTACGATTCGCGGCCCTGGAGGGCGGGTAAGGTCAGACACGCGTGATTTCTCCGACAGAAAGGATGACCGCCCCCGGATCGGTCTGGCTGGGAAACTTCTGAAGCGTAAAGCGGAAGGTTTCAAGGGCGTCCTTCACCTCTGCTGCGGACCGTGCGCCCTTGAGAAACAGCCCGGTTCCCCGGGGCTTCAGGTGGCGCTCGGCCAATGCCATAAGAGTACGCAGCGGCGCCAACGCGCGCGCCGAAATAATGTCGGCATTCAAGGGGGTTAGCGTCTCGGCACGCTCGGCGATCACCGCAACCGAAAGGTCCGTCCGGCGTACAACTTCGGTCAGGAACGCCGCCTTGCGACGGTCGCTCTCTACGAGCGTTACCTTCAGCCTGGGTCGAAGCTCTCTGGCGAGCATCGTAACGACCAGTCCGGGAAACCCCGCGCCCGACCCGAGGTCTGCCCAGCTTCTGGCCGAGTCGGAAGCGAAGCCCAGAAGCTGGGCAGAATCAGCGAAATGCCTTTGCCAAATGTGGTCGATCGTGGAGCGAGATACGAGGTTGATCGTTGGATTCCATTTGCGCACCAGCGCCTCGTAGAGTTCGAATCGCTCAAGTGTTTCACGTGAAACATTCAAACCCGCCAGCGCTCTTCCAGGCGCGGTCATCCAGCAATCCGCGCCTTTTCCCCTTTTCGCAGCGCCGCCAGGATCAGCGTCAATGCGGCAGGCGTCATTCCATCGATACGACCGGCCTGGGCGAGCGTCGCCGGGCGGCCGACGCAAAGCTTGTCGGTCAATTCGCGAGACAGTCCCTTCAGCGCGCGATAGTCGAAGTCAAAAGGGATTGCGTGGGATTCGTCACGCTTCAATGCCTCGACTTCTGCCGACTGGCGAATGATATAGGTTGCATACATGGCCTCGCGTGAGATCTGCTGCTTAATCGCCGGCTCAATCGCACCGAATTGCGGATCAGCCCGTTCGAGGTCTTCGAAGGCGACATCCGGAAAGGCCAGAAGTGCGAAGGCCGAGCGCCGCTGGCCGTCCTGGCCAATGCGAATGCCGTGTTCGGCGGCCTCGTTGGGAGAAAAGCTGCGCGCCTCGAGAGTAGACCGGGCGGCGTCCAATGCGGTCTGCTTTCGTTCGAACGCAACCTTCCGGGCCTCCCCCACACAACCAAGGGCGAGGCCAAGGGGCGTCAGGCGCTGGTCGGCATTGTCAGCGCGAAGCGATAGTCTGAATTCGGCCCGCGATGTGAACATCCGGTAGGGTTCGCTGACGCCGCGGGTAACGAGATCGTCTATCATGACACCGATATAGCTCTCGGCGCGGCTGAAGGGCGCCGTGTCCTTCCCTTTGACGGTGCGTGCAGCGCTCAGACCGGCGGCGAGTCCTTGCGCTGCCGCTTCTTCATAACCTGTCGTACCGTTTATTTGGCCCGCAAGATAAAGGCCTTCCACATCTTTCACGCGCAGCGACGATGTCAGCGCACGCGGATCAACGTAATCATATTCTATCGCGTAGGCGGGCTGAAGGATCGTCACCTCCTCAAGCCCACGAATTGAGCGCACGTAGGCTTCCTGTACATCGACAGGCAGCGAACTCGAGATGCCATTGGGATAAATGGTCGGATCGTCCAACCCTTCCGGCTCAAGAAAGACCTGATGGGATTCCTTGTCCGAAAACCGCACCACCTTGTCCTCAATCGACGGGCAATATCTCGGGCCAACTCCGGCGATATGTCCGCCGTACATTGCCGAGCGCTGAAGATTCTGTCGAATAATGTCGTGCGTTCGGCTGTTGGTATGGGTGATTCCACAGGAAAGTTGCCGCACGAAGGGCTTGCTGTGGAGGAACGAAAACATCTCAGGCACATCATCGCCCGGTTGCTTGTCCAGTATGTCCCAGTTGATCGTTCGACCGTCAAGCCGCGGCGGAGTCCCGGTTTTCAAGCGCCCAAGCGGCAGCCCAAAGTCATCCAGGCGCTCGGCCAGGCGTACCGACGGCCTGTCGCCCATGCGTCCGCCCGGTTTACGTACATCGCCGATATGGATAACGCCGCGCAGAAATGTGCCGGACGTAAGAACCACTGCTCCGGCAGTGATCTGGGAGCCGTCGCAAAGCACGACGCCGCCAACGCGCCGAGACTCGAGCAGAAGATCGACGACTTCGCCTTCAATCACATCCAGGTTGGCCTGAGCCTCCGTTTCGGCCAGCATGGCCTGGCGATAAAGCCGGCGGTCCGACTGGGCGCGGGGACCCTGAACTGCCGGACCCTTGCGCCGATTGAGAAGGCGGAACTGGATCCCGGCGCGATCGGCGACCCGACCCATCACTCCGTCCAAGGCGTCAATTTCGCGCACCAAATGACCCTTGCCCAAACCGCCGATCGCCGGATTGCAGGACATCACGCCAATCGCATCGCGCCGCAGCGTGACAAGTGCAGTGTGCACCCCCGTCCGCGCCGCGGCATGTGCGGCTTCGATGCCGGCATGGCCCCCGCCGACGACGACTACATCAAAATGTTTCACGTGAAACACTCCTACTTGCCGATGCAAAAACTGGCGAAAATTTCGTCCAGAAGGTCCTCGACATCGACATGGCCTATCAGAGAATCAAGGGCCAGAACAGCGGATCGGAGTTCATCGGCCGCAAATTCCACGCGACCAGCGCCTTGGCCAACCTCTCGCAGCGCCACACTAAGCGCTGATGCCGCGCGCGTCGCGGAAAGCCGGTGGCGTTCGCGCACGAGGATGCCGGCTCCACCGACCTGATCCGACAGCGCGCCGCGCAGCCGAACGACCAGCGCCTCAAGGCCTTCGCCCGTCGTCCCCGAAATGTAAAGCCGCCCGGGTTCCCGCGCGTCCAACAGATCGGCTTTGCCTATCGCCTCGATATCCCCAGGCGCCATCGCAAGTGGCAGCCGGTCATTGGGCAAGCGCAGAAAAATCCGCATGTCCGCAGCGCTCGCCCGTTCGAGCGCTCGATCGACCCCGATCTTCTCGACGGGATCCGTGGCCTCGCGCAGGCCCGCGGTATCAAGAAGCGTCACGGCGAGGCCGCCGATCTCCATTCTGACTTCAATCACATCGCGTGTAGTCCCGGCGAATTCCGACGTGATCGCCGCTTCCCGCCCGGCCAGCGCATTGAGAAGGGTAGATTTCCCAGCATTCGGCTCACCCAGTATCGCCACCTCGAACCCGTGCCGAATACGCTCCGCAGCACCGTAACCAGCAATTTCCCGCTCCAGATCAGCCAATACACCCCGGACGAGATCAACGACCTCCGGCTGGACGTCCACCGGGACGTCCTCATCGACGAAATCGATGGTCGCCGACAGCAGCGCCGCCGCGCGAACAAGATCCCGCCGCCACCGCGCGGCGCGCTGGCCGACCGCGCCCGAGAGGATACGCAATGCCTGCTTGCGCTGAGCCTCCGTCTCGGACTCCAAAAGATCCGCCAGCCCTTCGACTTGAGCAAGGTCCAGCTTGCCCGAGGTGAACGCGCGGCGCGTGAACTCCCCCGCCTCCGCCAACCGAAAACCCGGAATATCCGACAACTCCCGAAGCACAGCAGCGACTGTCGTCGTCGCGCCATGAAGCTGGAACTCGACAGTCGGCTCTCCGGTAAAGCTCCCGTCCTCCGGAAAAGCCAGGACAAGCGCGGTGTCAAGAATCTCGTTGTTTGCCGCCTTCAGCGTCAGCACTGTGGCGCGCCGCATCTCCGGTACACGGTCCGCAAGCCGCAGAGCCGCCTCAAACGCCCCTGGCCCAGAGACGCGCACCACTGCGACGCCCGCCTTGCCACGGGCCGAAGCCAGCGCATAGATCGTATCCATAGTATTAACACATTGTTTTATAACAATAAGTTAGGCGTTCATGGAATCGAAGAATTCCGAGTTGGACTTGGTTTGCTTCAGCTTCGAAAGCAAGAACTCGATCGCATCCGTCGTGCCCATAGGGTTCAGGATACGCCGCAACACATAAGTTTTTTGCAGATCGTTCTTGTCGACGAGCAGGTCTTCTTTCCGGGTGCCGGATTTCAGGATGTCCATCGCCGGGAAGACCCGCTTGTCGGCGACCTTGCGGTCGAGCACGATCTCGGAGTTGCCGGTGCCCTTGAACTCTTCGAAGATGACCTCGTCCATCCGGCTGCCGGTGTCGATCAGCGCGGTCGCGATGATGGTCAGCGATCCGCCCTCCTCGATGTTCCGCGCCGCGCCGAAGAACCGCTTCGGCCGCTGGAGCGCATTGGCGTCGACGCCGCCGGTGAGCACCTTGCCCGAGCTCGGGACCACCGTATTGAACGCACGCCCGAGGCGCGTGATCGAATCGAGCAGGATCACCACGTCGCGCTTGTGCTCGACCAGCCGCTTGGCCTTCTCGATCACCATTTCCGCCACCGCAACGTGCCGAGTCGCCGGCTCGTCGAAGGTCGAGGACACGACCTCCCCCTTCACCGAGCGCTGCATGTCGGTGACCTCTTCCGGCCGTTCGTCGATCAGAAGGACGATCAGATAGCATTCCGGGTGATTGGCGGCGATCGAATTGGCGATGTTCTGCAACAGCACCGTCTTACCCGTACGCGGCGGTGCCACGATCAGCGCGCGCTGACCCTTCCCGATCGGACTGACGAGGTCGATGATCCGGGCCGAGCGATCCTTGATCGTCGGGTCTTCGATCTCCATCTTCAACCGCTCGTCCGGGTAAAGCGGCGTCAGGTTGTCGAAGGCAACCTTGTGGCGCGCCTTTTCCGGGTCCTCAAAGTCGATCATCGTCACTTTGGTCAGCGCGAAGTAGCGCTCATTCTCGCCCGGCGCGCGGATATCGCCTTCGACCGTATCGCCGGTGCGCAGTGAATACTGCCGCAGCATGTCCGGGCTGACATAGATGTCGTCCGGACCTGGCAGATAGTTCGCAGACGGTGAGCGAAGAAACCCGAAGCCGTCCTGAAGCACCTCCAACACACCGTCGCCGCCGATCTCATACCCTTCCTCCGCATACTCGCGCAGAATGGAGAACATCATCTCACCCTTGCGCATCGTCGACGCGTTCTCGATCTCAAGCTCCTCGGCCATCGCCAGAAGGTCGGCAGGGCTTTTTACCTTGAGATCAGCAAGGTTCAGACGGTCTTTGGTCATCAGGTGGCCTTTCGGCGGAAGGGCGCGCTTCATTGCGCGCGAAAGATCAGGGGAAGAAACCCGTCCGGACGGAGGGCGGCCCTTCCCTACACCCGGTCGTGCTGCCGAGTCAACCGGATCAGAATTTCAGAATGACCGAAAAGACGATGATCAGAAGGAGCAACGTCGGCACTTCGTTCATGATCCGGTAGGTGCGGCCCGACACCCTGTTCTTGCTCGCGACGAAATCCTTTCGCCGGTATCCGAGCCAATGATGGAACCACGTCATCCCGAGGACCGCCGCCGCCTTCGTCCATGGCCAGGTCATCGTCCAGTCGACGATCCCCGGAGTGAAGATGAGGCACAGCCCGAAGATCCACGTCGCCGTCATTGCCGGATTCATGATCCCCCGCAGGAGCCGTCGCTCCATCGTCTGGAACATCGCATCGGTCTTGCTCCCGGCTTCAACGGATTCGACGTGGTAGACGAACAGGCGCGGCAGATAGAAGATCCCCGCCATCCAGCTGATCACCGATATAACGTGCAACGCCTTGATCCAGGGATAGTACTCGGCCAGGAGATCTTCGATCATCGTCTCTTCTCTTTTCTATCGCGCTCCGCCCTTCCTAAATAAATAAAGAATGGAAAGAAAAGAGATGTCGTTGTTTATTGCCCTGTGGACGGCGGGGATTACGGGCGTACGGGGCAGTAATTCCACATGTGTATGACTTTGTGGACAAGCCCGGGATGACGACAGAACATCGAACGCCGAGAAAAAAATTACCTCTTTACAAATGGTTAGGCAGTCAAATCACGCGCATCCCCTGATCAGATTTGTTCGGATCTTGTGGAAATCCCAACATTCCACAGCGAACCTGGCTTCCGTTCCACATGGGGACGAACAACACCGTTACGATTGACAACTGCGCTACATTTCCCCAACCACGAAAGCATCTGGATTTGCCAACAGATCTGGCCACCGGACAAATCGGACCTTTTCCACAGTGTGACTCACATGCCGCAGAAGGAAGACCGCCGCCTCGTCCTCGCTTCGGGTTCGGAAATCCGGGCGATGCTTCTCAGAAACGCGCAGCTTGTCGTGGAAACAGCGACTCCGCGCGTCGACGAGGAAGCCATCCGCGGCGCGCTCGATGCGGAAGGCGCGACACCCCGGGACGTCGCTGACGCGCTCGCCGAAATCAAAGCCCGGAAAGTGTCCGAACGTCATCGGGACGCGCTCGTTATCGGGTGCGACCAAGTGCTCGATCTTGATGGCAGGGTGCTGACCAAACCCGAAAGTGCGGAAGCCGCGAAACGCCAGCTTGCTGAACTGCGCGGAAAGACCCACCGACTGCTTTCGGCTGTGGTCGTTTGTCACGAAGGCCGCCCCCTCTGGCGGCATGTCGGCACCGCTCGTCTGACGATGCGCGATTTCTCGGACGACTATCTTGACGATTACGTTGCCCGGAATTGGCCGGACATTGGCCAAAGCGTTGGCTCCTACAAGCTCGAAGCCGAAGGGGTGCGCCTTTTTTCGCGCATTGAGGGGGATTATTTCACCATTCTCGGTTTGCCGCTTATCGAACTCTTGACCTGGCTTTCCATTCGAGGCGACATCGCCGCATGAGCGACCATCCCCGTATTCCGCTTGCCGGCGTCATCGGTTCGCCGGTGGCGCATTCAAAATCGCCAAGGCTCCATCACCATTGGCTCAAAACCTATGGAATCAGGGGCCACTACGTTCCGATGGACGTCGCCCAATCCGATCTGAAAGAGGTCATCGCGGCCTTGCCGAAGGCCGGGTTCGTCGGTTGCAACGTGACGATTCCGCACAAGGAAACCGTGCTGGCGCTGGCAGATGTCGTGACCGACCGCGCCGCGCTGATCGGCGCCGCGAACACGCTGATCTTCCGAAAGGATGGACGGCTGCATGCCGACAACACCGACGGCTACGGCTTCATCGCCAACCTCCGTCAGAACGCGCCGGACTGGAACCCCGGGTCTGGACCCGCGGCGGTCATCGGTGCAGGTGGCGGCGCACGCGCTGTTATCGCGTCGCTGATCGAGGTGGGCACGCCGGAAATCCGAATCGCCAACCGTACGCGAGCCCGGGCGGAAGCGCTCCGCGCGGAATTCGGTGCCAAGGTGATCGTCAGCGACTGGGTGCAGGCCGGCAACATGCTCGATGGCGCGGCGACGGTGGTGAATACCTCTTCGCTCGGCATGGAGGGCAAGCCGGAATTCCGCATTCCGCTCGATGCGCTTTCGCCCACTGCCATCGTCACCGACCTCGTATATACGCCCTTGCGCACACACCTTCTGGAAGAGGCCGCCGAGATTGGCTGCGTCACGGTCGATGGGCTCGGGATGCTTCTGCACCAAGCCGCGCCAGCCTTCGAACGCTGGTTCGGCCTTCGTCCCGAAGTGGACGAGGCAACCCGCGCCGCAATCCTGAACGGATGAAACGGCCGTTCCTGATCGGACTAACCGGCTCCATCGGCATGGGCAAATCCACGACGGCCAAGATGTTTGCGGAACTTGGAATTCCCGTTTGGGATGCGGATGCGGCGGTTCATAGGCTGTATGCCCAGGGCGGCGGGGCCGTTCCGGCGATTGCCGCGCTTCAGCCCGACGTGGTCAAGAACGGCGCGGTCGACCGCGCGCGATTGAAGAAGTGGATCGGGGCGGACAATGACGCGCTTCGCATGATCGAAGCCGTGGTCCATCCGCTGGTCGCGGCGGATCGCAGCGCCTTCATCGACGCAGCCGCCCGCACTGGGCAGAAAATGGTTCTTCTCGACATTCCGCTTCTCTTTGAAACGAATACCGCGAATTCCGTCGATGCCGTGGTGGTCGTCTCCGCGCCCGCTGAAATCCAGAAGGCACGCGTTCTGGAACGCCCGGGCATGACCACGGCGCATCTTCAGGCGATCCTTGACCGGCAGATGCCGGACGACGAAAAAAGGAAACGCGCGGATTTCGTGATCGAAACCGTGACCCTGGATGCCGCGCGGGCGGCGGTGGCGGATATTGTGGAGGAGATCGGCAAACGCAATGCGTGAAATCGTACTCGATACGGAGACGACCGGCTTCGAACCGGGCGAGGGCGATAGGATCGTCGAGATCGGCGCAGTCGAACTTTTCAACCACGTGCCGACCGGTCGAACCTACCACCAGTACATCAATCCCGAACGATCCATGCCGAAAGAGGCATTCGACGTTCACGGCCTCGGCGATGATTTCCTGCGCGACAAACCCAAATTCGCTGAAATCGTCGCAGCGTTCATGGAGTTCATTGGCCCGGATTCAGCGCTCGTCATCCACAATGCCGCGTTCGACATGAAATTCCTCAATGCCGAACTGCGCTGGGCGGGACATCAGGTGATGCCAATGGAGCGCGCTGTCGATACGGTCGCGATGGCGCGGCGGAAGTTTCCCGGCTCACCGGCATCACTCGACGCTCTTTGCCGACGCTTCGCCATAGACAACTCGGCGCGTGAAAAACACGGAGCGCTTCTCGACAGCGAGCTTCTGGCGGAAGTTTATCTGGAGCTGATTGGCGGTCGTCAGCCCGACTTCGCGCTGTCGGTTGCGGTTGAGGCGACCGAAACCGCGAGAACCGAAGCATGGCGCCCCAAGGCACGACCTTCTCCGCTTCCTTCAAGGCGGACTTCCTCGGAAAGGGAAGCACACATCGTGTTCGTCGCGTCGATCGGCGCCACGTCGATCTGGGCGAGATTTGAGAGTTAGTTCTTCAGACGCCGGTGCCGCGCAGCACGACAGAAAATGTCCGGAAAACGATGACCACATCGCGGGCAAAGCAAACAAAACTTGCGTATTTCATATCGTAATGCGCCCGTTCCGCGAATGATCCCGCGTTGCGGCGGCTGATCTGCCAAAGGCCGGTGATGCCGGGGCGAAGGTCGTAATAGCTGATCCGCCCGCAGCTGTCCGCGGGATAGAGATCACGCTGCTCCGGAGTAAAGGGGCGGGGTCCGACCAGGCTCATGTCGCCGCGAAGCACGTTCCAGATTTGTGGCAGTTCATCAAGGCTGCTCTTGCGCAGGAACCGGCCCAGTACGGTGATCCGCGGATCGTGGCGGAGCTTCTGATTGACTGCCCATTCCAACGCAAGTTCGGGATCGTTTTCGAGAATCCGCTTCAGGGCCGCATCGGCGTCGCGAACCATGGTGCGGATTTTCCAGCATTTGAAAACGGCGCCGTCCCGACCGACCCGCTCCTGGGCGTAGAACGGCTTTCCGCCAGTCAACAGCAATCCGGTCACCATAAGCAGCATGAGCGACAGGATCGCAGGCGAGAACAGCAAGAGCAGCGCCAGATCGAATATCCGCTTTCCATACTCATCATACGTCCCGCGGGGGATAGCGACGGGGATGCTTTCGGCCGAAAACTCGAAGAATGGGGCGGTCATTGATCCTCACACTGCGTTACTCTTTGCCTAGCCCCCCGGCCCGGTCGGATAAACTGTAGGTTGCAGGAATGTGGTATTGTTAAGGTTAATATTCTGCTACCGGCCAAACTGTTCAGAAGTTAGGCAGATTTCGGCCAATTCTGGAGCAGCAGCAAAAAGACTCACTTTCTTTTCAAGTGAGAAGGTCGCGATGCGATGAACGTCACAACCTGAGAAAGCCGTCTTTCGGGTGGCGGCGAAGCGTGGCGAATCCCAGGGCCATCGCACTCGGTGTCTCGAACGAATGACGACTTCCGGAAAGGATTCGACCCGATGCGCGCACAGCCATGGGATAGTGCAGACTTGGCGCGCTGCGCTCTCGATCGGAACAAGTCCTCGTCGTCTGGGTTGGTCGAAGTGAACACCGGCACTTTGGACTGGCGCGCTTGCACAAACGGTCAAGGCATTGGAAAATGACGAGGAATCGAGACCATCCGCGCGTCGGGAGCTTGGTTGTACGGCGCCATTGGGTCGAGACCGCAGGAAATGACGAAAGACTTATGCAGGGGGGCGGCGGAATCTGGAAGCTATTCAAGGCAGTTTGGCACGCGACAGACGAGCGCCACATCGGCGTTATCGCGGCGGGCGTGGCGTTCTATGGTATGTTTGCGGTATTTCCCGGAATGGCCGCAACCATCGCGATATGGGGCTTCTTTTCAGACCCGACGATTATCCAGACCTACATGGATGCCGTCCGCGAGGTCATTCCTTCGGCGGCCTACGATGTTCTCGATACGCAGCTCGTAGCACTCCTGAAGGCGGATTCGCACACGTTGGGGTGGACCACTGCCCTGTCGCTTCTGCTGGCGCTCTATTCCGTCAATGCGGGCGTTGCGGCCCTGATCTCGGCATTGAACGCAATCAACGGCCATCGCCCGCGCGCCGGTCTAAGCCGCATCCTGGGATCCGTCGGACTGACCTTCGCCATACTGGGCCTTGCGATTTGCGCGCTTGCGACGGTTGTCTTCGTTCCCATTGCGCTCAATTTCCTGAATATCGGCAGGGCGGAGGGGCTGATCCTGAAAATCCTTCCGTGGCTGGTGCTGATAATCGTTCTGCTGGCGTTTCTGGGCATGATATACCGCTGGGCTCCGAACCGCGAAGGCGCGCGATTTGGCTGGTTGACACCGGGCGCTTTGCTTGCCGTTACACTCTGGGCGGTCGCCTCGATCGCCTTTTCGGTCTATCTCGGCAATTTCGGAAGCTACAACCGTATCTACGGATCGATCGGCGCCGTGATTGCGCTTCTGATGTGGTTCTACATATCCGCGTATATCGTGCTTCTGGGCGCCGTGCTCAACGCCGAGCGGGCGCATCTTCGCACGCCCTAGTAGTCTCGTTCGTAGTAGATGCCAACGCCAGTCGATCCGTCACTGGCGGCAGTTCCGCGCACGGTGACATCCTTCCTTACATCGAGATTTATGCTGACTTCGGTCTTGCCGTCCGAGCCAACCGCGACGTTGGTATAGACCTTCTCGGAAATGTATTTGCCCACCTTGACTGTCGTCGCGCCACTCTCGTCCGACGTCAGGTCAAGATCGTCGAGCCCAAAAGACTTCCGGAGCTTGCCCACGATCCCTTCCCCGCCCTTGCCGGCAAGCGTCGCCACCGCCGAGGCAAGTTGAGCCGCCTGGAAGGCCGAAAGATTGCTCAGGCTCTTCGAGAACAGGAGCCGTGAGATCACCTCCTCTTCCGGAAGCTCCGGGCTCGATAGGAAGTGTATCTCCGGCGCAGTCGCGTCGCCCTCGATAAGGATTGTCGCGGTGATGCCTCCACTTTCGGTTGTCGCACTGAACCGCACATAGGGAGTCAGCGCGCCCTGAAGCTGAATGAGTCCATCGTCGATGCTGAACCGCTTGCCAAGAATGTCGAGCCGCCCGCGGATCAGGTTGAACTGACCGCTCGGGATGACATTCTGTGTGGTGCCAGTGATATTGAGGGAGCCGCCCAGTTCCGCATCAAGACCGCGTCCGCGCACGAAAATCCGGCCCGGCGCGTCAATCCTGAGATCAAGCCCGAAGGCCGCACCGGGTGAACGCGCATTGCCCGCCTGATCGACCAGGCCCGCACGCCTGCGCGTCGTGAGAACGGCCGGGCGCTCGGCGATGTGTTTCACATTGTCGAGCAGCACCTGATTGCCGAATCCAGTCGAAGGAATGCGCAATTCCGTCGTGCCAAGCCTGAGCGCGCCGCCGATCTGCGCGCCGCCAGTGAGTGGGCCGGAAATCCTGATCGATCCGCTGACTTCGGTGTCGTAGAGTTCGGGATCGCGAAGATGCGCCGATTGCAGGGTAACGGAAAGATCGCCGTTGAACGGTGGCGTCAGGGTGATCGGACCGGATAACCGAAGCTCGCCCCCGCCGCGAATCCGCCCGGAAGCATCGACAGTCGCGCGTTGTCCGGCCAAATCGACCGCTACGCCAAGTCCCCTGACTTCGATCCCGAAGGTCGGCGCAACGAGTACGCCGTTCCGAAGGCTGGCATTACCCGACAGCGCTGCGAGGCCCGGCTTGCCTGTCAGCTTCAGATCGAAGCTGACCGGCCCGGCAATATTCCGCGGCGAGATGAAGGGATTGATAATCGCGGCTTGCGCGCCCCCTTTGATGGCAAGATCGACCGTGGAGCCATCAGCGGCGGCATCGCCCCGGATTGTCGCATCGGTTCCGCCCGGACCAGATGCTTTCAGGTCAAGCCGGTAGCCCGTCGCCCGGTGTTCGATCGTGCCGTCCAGCGTGAGGGGTCCGGGGAAACCCGGCGCCAGCAGCGCCATGTCGCGCAGTCGCGCGGCCAATTCGATCACTTGGCCATTGTCGCCAGGCGACCCGTTGGCTTCCAGCGAAACTTGGCTGTTCTTCAGCGAGAAGGACCGAAGCTCAAAAGCGTCTTTCTTCTGGACGGCGGAAACCGACAAGTCAGACTTGCCGCCGATGATCCTGTCTGTCTCAGGCTGACCGATCGCAAGCCCGTCGCCCGTGGCGGTCAAGGAATACTGCCGCGCATCGGCTGGCCCGGTCATGGTAGCCGAGGCGACGAGGCCGCCGCGATAGGATCTGCCCAACGTGGAAAGATCGTTGAACTCCAAAGCGGCGCTCACGCCGCTTTCGTCAGGGGAGATCATGCCCTTGGCGCTTGCGCTCAGGCTCCCGGTCCTGAGAGAAAGCGAACGGATATTGGTCCCCGCCTCATCCCTTCTCACCGATGCGGAAAGCAGCACGTCGCCCTTCAGCGCGTTGTCGACCTCGGTCTGCGAAATCTTTAGATCGTGCCCCCGCACATCAACATCGGCGTCGACGATTCCGGAGAGGACGCCGAATGATCCGCGAATCGCGACATCCCCGGACCCGCCGAGCGGGCGCCCGGCAAGGTCGGAAAAGCGCGCGAGGTCGGCGACGCCAGCGTTGATCTTGCCCGAAATTTCGACCCCGGTGTCCGGCCCGTCCACGGAAAGCGAACCTGCTGCGCGGTACCCCTGCCCGGAAATCTCCAGAACCGGGAATCTGAGTTTGCCACCCGATTGCCAGTTGAAAATCGTCTTCCCGCCGATGTTCGGGCCGACCGCACGCTTCAACGCCGGATCAACCGGATCGATACTCGTCGCGTCGAACCGGACCGTTCCGCCGATGGAGGCGTCTCTCAGACCGCCGGCGATAGTTGTGCCGGGCTGAATGCGGCCCGAGCCGGCGATACTCAGCGACCCAATGGAGATGGTGGACCTGCTTAGGCCCGACACCGATCCGTCGAGGCTCCACCCATCTCCGGCTTGCTGATCGTAGCGCAGCTTCAGATCGGCTGACCTGACAAACGTTTTCTCTCCCGATATCGGAAGCAGAACCTCGCTTCCGTCGGCAAGTCCGACGCGCAACGTGAACGCCGCTTCCAAAGGAAGACCGGCCGGATTGAGGCTGAGCCTGCCGGTCAGGTCCACACCTTTCGAGTCGATGATCAGCCGCGTGAGGTTCATCTGACCGGAAGGAAGACGCTGACCCTCCGCTTCGACCGACACTTGGTTACCGAAGAAATCCCGATATTCCGGCAGGAACAGCGGTGTTATGTCGCCGGAAAGCCGGGCGCTGAAGGAACGGGCGACGGCGCCGTCCCTTCCGGGCTTCGCATCGAATGCGATCTGACCGCTCACGCGGGGCAGGCCGTCCGTGCGGACCGACACCTCGGTCTTGAACTTGTCGATCACGCCGCTGCCATGGATGGCGACTTCCGCCGAAGGTCGGCCGGGAATATCAAGAAGCTCGACCGCGATGCCGCCCGCGGCCTCCTTTACGAACAGATCGAGTGTCGCCTCGCGGCTCGCATTGGCATAGGAGCCCGTCAGCGTCAGCTCTCCCGCGCGCCCGTCGATTCGCTGGATCTTCAGATCGACCGAGCCTTCCCCGTTCGCGAGCTTCATCGAGCCCTCAAGCCGCACCTCGGCGGCGACGCCCATGATAGGCTGGCCGAGAATGACGCGATCGGCGCGCAGAGTACCGATGGAGACACTGACCGGCAGTTCCGGCAGGGAAAAGCCCCTGGCTTCGGAAGGGGTCCCGGATGCCGCCGGACGGCGCGGAAAATTGATCTCTTCGGCGGTCATCTCGTCGATTTCGATCCGCCCGGCCAGCAGCCCTGAGCGGTTCCAGCTTATCGCGCCATTGCGAATGGTGATCCACACACCCTCATCATCCGCGATCGTCAATTGATCGAAGGTCGCCCGTGAGGATAGAGCGCCCGCGAAGCCGTCAAGCCGCACGTTGCGCCCGGCACCGGACAGATTGTCTTCGATCAAACCGGTCAGAAAGCTCCGATCCCTTTCAGTGGTTTCGGGGTTCGTCGTCTCCTGCGCGACCACAGAGAAGGGAAGGAGGCAGGCAAAGATCAGAACCAGGAATCGCAACATCAGAAAGCCTGCCCGATGCCGATATAGACCTGCACGCCATTCCCGGTCGACCCCGAGACGGGAGCGGCGAGGTCAAACCGGATGGGGCCGAAGCCCGTGTTGTATCTCAGGCCGATCCCTGCGCCCGCGTGGGAGGACGTTGTGCCGCCGAAGAAGTCGCTATCGGTGATGTAGCCGTAGTCATAAAAGCCGACGACGCCGATGGTTTCGGTGATGCGTGCGCGCACCTCGGCCGACAGGCCGACGAAACTGGCGCCGCCAGTCTGTATCGTTCCGCCACCGGGCCGGGGCGTCGCGACGCTCAACGACTGATAGGGCTGGCCGCGTACAGTGCCGCCGCCACCGGAATAGAAAAGGTAGTCCGGAGGCGTCTGGATGATGCTCGATCCCGCGACGGTGCCAACCTGAGCGCGACCCGCGAGCACGATCCCCTTTTGCTTCCCAAGGGCGCGGTAGATGCGCGCGTCGCCCTTGATCTGTGCGCCGGTTCCTGTGCGGCCAAAACCGAGATAAGGCGTGAGGCCCGCATCGAGGTAGAAGCCCTTATGCGCGTCCACCGGATCGTCGCGCCGATCCCAGGTCAGCGAGACAGGAAGCGACAGCGCCTTGTAGTGCAGGCTGCCGATGTCATCCTTGGCGATCGAATTCGCGTAAGAAAGCGCGGCCTCGGCGGACAGGGTGTCGCTCAGGATGCGCGTCAGGCCAAAGGTCACCTCCTGCTTGTCCACGACCCAGTCAGCGAGATCGAGGCGTTGGGCTCTCAGTTCGATGAAAGCGCCGGCATCGGTCACAGGTGTGGCCGGACGGTCGATCCGGACGCCGACATCGTAGCCCATTTCGGTATCCGAACCGCCGATCCTATTGATCGCCGCATCGAACTTCAGGCGCTCCCCGCCGCCGAGAAGATTGCGGTGCAACCAGTAGCCGGAGACGCTTAGGCCTTCAGAGCCGGAAAGTTCAGCACCAAAGCCAAAGCGGCGAAGCTTTTCCTCCACCAATGCCAGCTCGACGTCGAGCGTGTTGCCCGGACCGAGAGTATCCGCCTCTGTCACAGCCACGGAACTGAATACGCCGGTTCGCCGCAGCCGTTTACCCACGGTTTCAAGCTCTTTCGGGCTGTAGACCTCACCCGTCGGAAAGCCCGCGATCTTCATGATCCTTTGAAGCCGCATCCTTTCATAGCCGGTGATATGCAACGCGCCAAACCGTACTTCGGGACCGGGTGCGAGCAGGATTTCGGAACTCAGCGTATTGTTCCGATGATCGGCCACGATATTCTGATCCTTCACGTCCGCTTTCGCATGGCCGATATTGCGCCAACCCTCGACACCTGCGCTGGCGGCATCGACGATCGCGGTCGACTTGGCGGTCAATGTGTCACGATAGTCGCTCGGCAGCTTGGTGCCGCGGGCGTAAGGTTTCATGCGCGCAGCCGAGAAGGTGAATTGCGGACCAGGCTTTACCCATATCGCAATATTGGAGATCCGCGACGGCGCATCAAGCGGGTCGATATCGGCGGCTTCCTTACCATCGATCTTGATGGTGATGACGCCGGAATAGTATCCCTCGGAGTAGAGTGCCCCGATCAGTCGCGCATAGTCGGCGCGTGCGGCGGCATAAAGGTTCTGCGCGTCGGTTTTCTTTTCGGCCTCGGCGCCGAGCAGCAGAGAGGCGTTTCGGAGAGAAGCCCGAAGCGCGTCATCCGCGCCGGGCGTGGTAAGACTTACGCCGTCAAGCGCCCCGGCCGTATGCGGCATTGATGTCCACAGCACCGCGCCAGCAAGAACCGCAAGTCCGAAGCGATGGATTTGCCGACGCATTCAGCCCCCGAAACACAAGTTAACGAACCTCCCTTTAGTCCTCGCAGGATATTCAGCGAATTACCAGAAGCCGAGACAAGCGACGGTAGGCCCAACTTTCAAACGCACAGGGTTGTGAACTAGTTCCGGGTAAGGGCGGAGCTCCACTCCTCAAGGAAGTCCGTGCGCTTCATGCTGTCGAGAAAGACCAGAAGCCCCGGATCGAGGCGCATCGGCCTGAGATAGGGCCGTGCGGCGAGAGCGGCTTCATCGATCGCCGGAAGGCCCGCCTTGTCGCGGATCGCAGCCTGGCCCCCCCGACCGAGAAGAAAATCGAGAAATGCCACCCCGAGGCTCGGCTGAAGCGCCGCAGTTGGAATGATTGCGGTTCGAAGAAGGGTAAGGGTGTAGTCCCGCAGCTCGACAATCGCCACGTCCGGGTCATCGGCAAGCCGCGGTCCGGCATAGCTGCCAAGCGCGTTGTAGGCCAACGCCAACCGACCGACCTTGATGTCGTCGATCATGTCGTTGGTTGAAACATAGAGCTTTGGAGCGAGGCTTCCCATCACTTCGGCCAACCGCCAGAAGCTGTCGGACTGGCGGGTGTCCTGCGTCGCGAAGAGATATCCAGCCCCCGACAGCGCCGGGTCATAAGTGCCGATCCGTCCCCGGAAAAGCGCCGGATTTTCACGGAGCAGCTCGATCAGGTCGCGTCGGGTTTCCGGCAGCGGCAGCCGGCCCAAGGCCTTGCGCGACAGGAGCAGGACAACATCTTCCTGCGCGAAGGCATAAAGCCGGTCCTGCCAATGCGCCCAGGCCGGAAGCGCAGCTGTTTGTGGCGAGACATGGGCCAGCGCGAAGCCGTCATTCGCAAGCTTCATCTGCAAGTCCATCGCCGAAGAGATGACGAGGTCGAAGGAAAGGCCTTCGTCGTAGATCGCGGAAAAGACCTCTTGGCTCGATGCAACGGTGTAACGGACGGCGATGCCCGGATTGCGCTTCTGGAAATCCTCGATCACCGGCGACAGAACCGAGGTATCCGTCGTCGACAGGATCGAAAGTTCGCGTTGCTCGGCGCCTGTCGCAGGGTAGAGCGTTTCTTCCTCCACCTCGAGGGCGACCGCCGCGACCGGCAGCGCGAAGCTCAGGACAAGGGCAAAGAGAACCGCGCGCATGTTCCGCCTCCTTCGCGTTCTGTCAGGGTGAAACGGCCGCCATGAGCGGCCGCGACTTCCTCGACGATGGTCAGCCCGAGGCCAGAGCCAACGATGTCGCCCGCGTTCTCCCCCCGGATGAACCGACGCGACAGGCGGGTCTGATCCTCTCCAGCAAGCCCGCGCCCGCGATCGGCGACGCGGATCACGGCGTTGCCGTCCTCCCGCGTCAGGGAAAGGTCGATCTCCGTCTCGTCAGCGGAGTATTTCACGGCATTGTCGAGAAGATTCCTCAGCGCCGTTTCGAGAAGTGGCCGGTCACCCTTCACGACGACCGCGCGGTCCGGAACGTCGAGCCGCAGCACCATGTCCCGAAGGTCAGCCGTTGGCTGGAAAGCCGCAAGCAAATCCTGCATCAGCCTCGCCATATCGACCGGCCGGTCGATCAGCCGGTCGGATCGGTTGACGACCGACGCATGGGCCAGCAGCTGACCGGCGGAGCGGCTGCTTTCCTCGATCGAGCGGATGACGGAGCGCAGGGCGTTTCGTGTGTCCTCGGATTCGCTTTGCCGGATGGCGATCTCGGCCCGCGCCCTGACCACGGCAAGGGGTGTGCGGATGTGATGCGCGGCCTCGGCTATGAAGGTTTCGGTCCGGGACAGCCCAGCACGAAGCCGCGCGATGAATCCGTTGAGCGACGTGATGAGCGGCCTCAACTCCACCGGCGTCGGATGATCAACGAAGCGCAGATCCTGCGGGCCGCGTCGCCCGACCGCTTCGGCAAGCCGGCTGATAGGTCGCAGCGTGCTTTTCGCTGCCAGAAGAGAAAGAAGTGCGGCCAGCGCAAAGAATCCAAGACCTAGTGCCGCTGCGCGCTGCGCGACCGTCTGCGCGACGGCCTCCTGCCCCTGCCGCGTGTGCGCAACAAGTACCAGAACCGAAACGGGATGCCGTGCGACGAGGACGGTGCGCGCTACCGCGGCGATTCTGATGTCGGTATCACGGTAACTGCGGCTGTAGAAGACCGGAGCCATCGAAGGACCCACAGCTTCAGGCAGCGGCAGATCTGAGTAGCCAGTCAGCGTCGAGCCGCCAGCCTCGATCCGGTAAAAGACCCGATCGGCACTGATAGAGCCGAGGATAGAAAACGCCTCGTATGGCAAATCAACCGCAACGCGCTCTTCACCGCCCTGCAAACGTTCGGCGATGGCGAGCGTCGCCGCGCCGAGGACGCCGTCCTGAGTGGCTTCCGCCGCCTGGTCTGCGACCGTCCGGACCGTGAGGTAAAGGACGACCGCAAGAAGTGCCGCAATCGCCAAGAGCTGCAGGAACAGCCGAAGCTGAAGGGAAAGGGTTCCGCGGATCATCCGTCGGTCAGCCGGTATCCGATGCCACGCACCGTTTCGATTCGCGCGCCCGAGCCTTCGATCTTCTTCCTGAGCCGAGCGACATAGACCTCGATCGCGTTGTCGGTGACACTTTCAGCATAGGAAAACAGCCGGTCGCAAAGCTGACCTTTCGAGAAGATCCGCTGCGGCGCGGCGATCAGGATTTCCAGAAGCCGAAGCTCCCGATTGCGCAATTCCCGCACCTCGCCTCCAACCAAAAGGCTCGCGGTCAGCGGATTGAAGGTCATTCCCGCAAAGTGCTGGACGGTTTGAAGGGCGGCGCCGCGGCGGCGAAGTACGGCGCGGCAACGCGCCTCCAGCTCCGCGAAGTCGAAGGGCTTGGTAACATAGTCGTCCGCGCCAAGATCGAGGACATCGACTCTGTCGGAAACGTCGGCTCGTGCCGTCATGACGATGACGGGCGTGTCGCGCCCGATCCGGCGCAGATGGGAAAGAAATCCCCTCCCGTCGCCGTCAGGCAGCGAAATATCCAGCAAGATCAGATCATAGGGCGCGGCGGCAAGGCAGTCGGCAGCATCCGCCAGCGTGCCGGCGTGGTCCACCGCATGGCCGTCTAGGCGCAGGCGATCCGCTACCGACTGCGCAAGATCCTTGTTGTCTTCGACGAGAAGGAATCGCATGCTTCAAGTGTCCGGCGCCGGTGACAGGTTCTTGTCAGGTTTCACAGCGAATCGTCGTGACTGCAAGTGGATCGCTGTCCTGAGGAGCTTGGGCGCGGTCCTGCACATAATAAGTCTGGGAGGACTACATGATTTGCAACCTGTGGAAGGCGCTGGGCACCAGCGCCGTGCTAAGCCTCATGGCGGCCGGCTCGGTCTGGGCGACGGAATGTATCGCACCGGCGAACCCCGGCGGCGGCTGGGACTTCACGTGCCGCCAGATCGGCAAGATCCTTTACGACATCAAGCAGGTGGACGCGCCCGTTCAGGTGACCAACATGGCCGGCGCCGGTGGCGGACTTGCCTTCAACAACGTGGTGAATGAGCGCAACGAAGATGCCGACCTGATCGTGGCGGCCTCGTCCGCGACGACGACGCGCCTTGCGCAAAAGGCTTTCGGTGAAGCAACCGCCGACCAGGTCCGCTGGGTTGGCGCCATTGCCGGCGATCCCGGCGTGATCGTCGTCGCCAAGGATAGCCCGTTCCAGTCGCTGAAAGACATGGTCGAGGCGATCAAGGCCGATCCGTCCTCGGTCGCGTTCGCTGGCGGTTCGGCCGCAGGCGGGTTTGACCATATGAAGCCGCTGCAAGTCCTCAAGGCGGCAGGCTTTACCGACATCGGCAAGGTCAAATACATCGGCGTGGATGGTGGCGCGGATGCGATCACGCAAACCGTTGGCGGGTTTACCCAAGCCATGACCGGCGACATGTCCGAAATCGTCGGATTCATCAAGTCAGGGGAAGTCCGCGCGCTGGCCGTCCTGACGGACGAGCGCGTACCCGGCTTCGAAGATATCCCGACCGCGAAAGAGCAGGGATATGACGTCATCGCCGTAAACTGGCGTGGCCTCTATGTGCCCAAAGGCATCAGCGACGCCGACTTCCAGAAATGGTCGGACCGGCTTCAGGCGGTCGCCGACAGTGCTGAGTGGAAAGAGGCGATGGCCGCCAACGGTCTTGCACCCTTCACCAAGGTCGGCAGCGACTTCCAGGGCTGGATAGATCAGGTCATTGCCGAAACCACGGAAATGTCCAAAGAAATTGGTGTGATCCAGTGATACGCACCGACCGCATCTTCGGAGTGGTCGTGATCCTTGTGGCGCTCGCGTTTATCGCGAGCGCCTACAACCTTCCGGCCGGTAACCTGTTCGACAAGCTGGGGCCAAGGGCGTTTCCGATGATCATCGGCATTGGCATGGCGCTCAGCGCGACGATGTTGGTTCTTCGCCCTGATGGAGAGCCGGACTGGCCCGCGGGCAAAACGATTCTGGCGCTCGCGTTCGCGACGGTGGTGCTGATCGGATATTCCTATTCTCTCGGGCCGGTCGGGTTCCTGATCCCGACGGCCATCGCCGCTTCGGTGTTGAGCTATCAGATTCGGCCGACCCCGCTGCCCGCCATTCTGACCGGAATCGGACTTTCGGTCGGGCTTTTCATCATTTTCAAATACGCGCTGGGGCTCAGCCTTTTAGCCTTGCCGCGCGGCCTGATGGGCTGAGGGGCGATCATGGAAATCTTTTCGAATCTGGCGCTCGGCTTCAGTGTCGCTCTGACGCCGTTGACCCTCACTCTTGCGGTGATTGGCTGCTTTCTCGGCACCATCATCGGCGCGTTGCCGGGCCTTGGCCCGTCGAACGGCGTTGCAATCCTGATTCCGATCACCTTCTCGCTCGGTCTCGATGCGACGGCAGCGCTCGTGCTGCTGACCTCGGTCTATTACGGCGCGATGTATGGCGGCCGGATAAGCTCCATTCTTCTCAACATACCGGGCGATGAACCCGCGATGATGACAACGCTCGACGGATTTCCGATGGCCAAGAACGGCCGCGCTGGCGATGCGCTGGTGATCTCGGGCGTCGCCTCGTTCGTCGGCGCGCTTCTCGCAACGCTGGCGCTGGCGCTGGTCGCACCCTATCTCGCCCGGATCGCCTACAAGTTCGGCCCCGCCGAATACTTCGCGCTTTATGCCTTGGCTTTCGCGACGCTCGGCGGCATGTCCTCGAACAATCAGGCCAAGGCCGCCCTTGCCTCTTTCATAGGCCTCGCCATCGCGTTGATCGGACTCGACAACAATTCGGGCTTCACCCGCTTTACGGGCGGCAACCTTCACTTGGCCGATGGTGTCGATTTCCTAGTGGCCATCGTGGGCCTTTTCGCGGTGTCCGAAGTGTTCGTTTTCATCGAAACACACGGCAAGAGCAGTGCTGCAGGCGTGAAGCTCGGCAAGGTCACGGTCCCGTGGAAAGATCTCTGGGATACGAAGTGGACGATGATACGGTCCTCTATCCTCGGATTTTTCGCGGGCATACTTCCCGGCGCTGGTGCCTCGCTCGGCTCGTTCATGACCTACATGATGGAAAAGGGCATCGCAGGAGACAAAGGCGGCTTCGGCACAGGCGTGCCGAAAGGTGTGGCAGCGCCCGAGGCCGGGAACAACGCGGCTGCGGGCGGCGCCCTTGTCCCGATGTTGACGCTGGGCGTTCCCGGGTCCGGCACCACGGCTGTCCTGCTGGCTGTCCTCATGACGCTGAACATCACCCCCGGCCCGACGCTGTTTACCGATCGGCCCGAGGTCGTCTGGGGCCTCATCGCCTCGCTTCTGATTGCGAACTTCGTGCTTTTGGCAATGAACGTGCCGATGGTGAAGGTCTTCGTGAAGATCCTCATGGTGCCGCCTGCGGTCCTCCTCCCGGCGGTGACGATGATTTCCTTCGTCGGGATCTATTCGCTTTCGGGTAGCTACTTTGACCTTCTGCTGATGATTGCCTTCGGCATCCTGGGCTATATCTTCCGCAAGATGGATATTCCGACCGTGCCGGTGATCCTCGGCATCCTTCTCGGCTATCACATGGAAAACAACCTCCGCCATGCGATGACGCTCTCGGACGGAGACTGGACCTATCTCTTCTCCACGCCGATCGCGGCAGGTCTCTGGATCGCCGCAGTACTGGGTTTCGTCGCGCCGATCTTCCTGCGCGGACGGCTGAAGCGCCCGCCGTTGCCGGAAACGGTTGAGGGAACGGGCGACTGATGCGACGGGTACGCGTGCTGGTGCCGACCGGTGCGCTTGGGCTCGGTTACGACCGAGAGGCGCTGTCGCGCGGCATCGCCGCCGGGCCGGACATCATCGCGGTCGATGGCGGCTCGACTGATAGCGGCCCGGCCTATCTGGGACGCGGCGTATCGAAATATTCCCGTGCCTCAACCAAGGACGAATGGCGCGACCTGATGGCGGCGCGCGCCAAGGCGGGCGTGCCTCTGGTGATCGGTACGGCAGGCACCTGCGGTGCTGATCAGACAGTCGACTGGCTCTTCGAGATCACGCAGGAGCTTGCGGCGGAACTTGGGCAAAGGGTCCGCGTCGCACGGTTATATTCCGGGCAAGATACAGATGCCATCGTGTCGGCTTATGAGGACGGCAAGATCAACGCTCTCGCCGGCGCACCGGAGATCGATGCTGACACCATTCGCGCCTGTTCCAACATCGTGGCGTTGGCGGGGGCGGAGCAGATCGGCGCGGCCTTGGGCGCTGGTGCGGAGATCGTCATCGCGGGGCGCACGACCGATACCGCCATCATCGCCGCTCTGCCTCTGATGCGCGGATGTCATGCAGGGGCAGCGTGGCACGGCGCCAAGATCGGCGAATGCGGCGCGCTGGCCACGACGAACCCGGCAACCGGCACCATCCAGATCGACTTCGACGAGAGCGGCTTCACCATGGAACCCCTCGCCCAAAGCGCGCGGGCGACGCCCTACACCGTCTCTGCGCACATGCTTTACGAGAACTCCGACCCCTACATCCTTCAGGAGCCCGGCGGCCATCTTGATGTGCGCGGCGCGCGCTACGACGCTGTCGGCGACCGCGCCGTGCGCGTGGAAGGTTCGAAATGGGTGCCGGGGCCGTATTCGGTAAAACTCGAAGGCGCACGCATTGCCGGCTACCAGGCCGTCAGCCTGACTCTCCTCCGCGACCGGCGCTATGTGGCGAATGCGCGGATCTGGTGTAACGATATCATCGCCCGCGCGTCTGACAGCGTCACCCGCCGTGTCGGTCTCGCCGCCGAGGAGTTCGACATAGAAATGCGACTTGTCGGGCAGGATGCCACGCTCGGTGCGCTCGAAACCGGCACGGTCGTTCCGAACGAAATCGGCGTACTTTCCATCGTTACGGCACCGGAGGAAAAGCAGGCGGTCGAGATTGCGAAGATCCTGAACCCCTATCTCCTCCACCACGCGCTGACCGAGGAAGAGCCGATGCCTACCTTCGCCTTCCCCTTCTCTCCCGCCGAGATGAGCCGCGGCGCGCTCTACGAGTTCTGCCTGCACCATGTCCTGTCGCTGGACGACCCGATGGCTGCCTTCCGACTGGTGATCGACGAGGTCGGCAATGGCTGAACTGGGGCAGATCGCCACCAAGATCCGGTCAAAGAACGCCGGCCCCTTTTGGCTGACCATCGACATTTTCTGCGGGAACGGTGACACCTTTCGGCGTGTTTCGCAGGGGCTTTCGACCGAACGCGTGGCGAGCGCGTTTCGTTTGAAAGCCGAAACGCTCAAGCGGTTCGATATCGAGGATCTGTACGTCGTGAAATTCTCGCTGCCCCGGCCCGAGATTCAGGGAACGCGGCGCGACCGCGACATGCATGGCGCAGCCTGGGCGGCAATTCTGGAAGAGGTAGCAATCAGCTGAACCTGCCGGGCAATCCGGCTGAACCGAACAGCATCTCCAGATGGTCGGTCAAGTAGATGCGCAACCACGGCGTATATCGTCCCGGCTGCGCCGCGATGTCTTTCTGAAGTTCGTTGAGATCGACCCAGCGCGCATCCATCACCTCGTCAGGATTGGGCGCCAGTGGCAATGCGCGTGGGGTATCGGCAAGAAAAATATCCACCACCTCATGCTCGACCATGCCGCCGCCAACATCGGCGCGGTATTCGACCTGTCCGACTGGACGGGGATCGACGCCTTCGATTCCAAGCTCCTCGAACAGCCGCCGCCGCGCGCAGTCGGCCGCGCTCTCATTCCAATGCGGATGGGTGCAACAGGCATTCGCCCATAGGCCGGGGGTGTGATATTTCCCCATCGACCGGCGCTGGAGCAGGATCGCATCGCCATCGCGCAGAAATAACGACACCGCCTTGTGGCGAAGCCCCTCGCGATGAGCCTGAAGTTTGTCGAACGGCAGAAGCCGTCCCTCGATCCAGACGGGAATGAGTGTTGCCGCCGTCACGACACCTGTTCGGACGGTTTCTGCGCCGCAGCGCGGCGGGCCAGCTCCTGGCGATAGAGCGCGAGAAAGTCGACAGTGTCGATGTTCAGGGGCGGGAAGCCGCCATCTCGCGTTACGTCCGAAATGATCCGGCGCACGAAAGGAAACACCATGCGCGGGCATTCGATCAGCAGGAAGGGATGTAGCTGATCCTCCGGCACGCCTTCGATATTGAAGATCCCGCCATAGTCGAGCTCGAGCAGGAACAGCGGCGCGTTGTCGGCCTGATTGTTCGAGGTGACCTTGAACTTGCTGATCACCTCGTACTGATTCTCGACATTGCGTTTGCGGGCGTCGAGGCTGACCTGAACCTGAATGTCGGGCTGAACCTCGGCATTGGTCAGGCCCTTCTGCGCGACGACGTTTTCGAATGACAGGTCACGGACATATTGGCCAAGGACTTGCATCTTGACTTGTGGTGCCTCGGGGGCCGCGTTGCCGTTGGTGTTCTCGGCCATTTCGCTCTCACTCCAAACGAATATCGATTGCGGAGCGGTCTAGCAGCTTGGACGCTCGGCCTCAATGCCGCGTCCAGCCCGAAGGACGGTTTCTAGGCGAAGATGGGTTTTCGTCTAGGTCGACGAACTCGCCGTCGATGACATCGGGTCTGTGCGGTTCGCGTCGTGGTGGCTGGGTGCCGAACTCGAACCGTTCGACGCTGATCCGCTTGGACAGGTAGCGAAGGATCGCCGCACGAAACGCCGGCACGAGAAGAAGAAGCCCCATCGCATCGGTAAAGAAGCCCGGTGTGATAAGAAGCGCGCCAGCCAAAAGGATCATTGCCCCATGCGCGATCGGTTCGGTCGGATCGCGCAGGTCTTGAAGCGAGCCACGCAGTTTTGCCATCGCCATGGCGCCCTGCATGCGGACAAGCCAGCTACCGGCAAGCGCCGTCAGAAGCACGATGGCCAGCGTCGGCCAAAGCCCGATAAGGCCCCCGACCCTGATGAAAAGCCCAATCTCGATCAACGGGATCGCGATGAAGGCGAGGAGCAACCACATATCATTCCTTTCCTGCCGCAGGTGGACTTGACCCTGCCCGTCACCTACATAAGTGGGCAGTGACATTATTGCCAACCCGAGACGGCCGGTCCGTTTCCCAAAAGGCCCGACAATGACCAATTCGATCATACAGCTTCTTGTCCTCGCCGGGATCGCGATCTTTCTCATCCTTCGGCTGAGAAGCGTCTTGGGCGGCCGCGAGGGCTTTGAAAAGCCACCCGCGCCTGTCCCCGCCACGGATTCGCGCCGGAACAAGTTCGAGGTGATCGAAGGCGGACCGGATCGCGACATCAGCGATCACGTTCCCGAAGGTTCGCCAGCGGCGCAGGCTTTGGCCGGCATGAAGCAGGCCGAACCCACTTTCTCGGTCTCGGAATTTCTGCGCGGCGCGCGCGGTGCCTATGAGATGATCCTGATGGCCTTCGAGCGCGGCGATCTTAGCGAGGTCAAATCGTTTCTATCAGCCGATGTCTATGACGCGTTCTCCGAGGTTATCGCTACGCGCAAGGCGCGCGGGCTGACGGTCGACTCGGAATTCGGCGGCATTCGCGAAGTCGCGCTGCAAGACGCGGAATTCGACCGGAAGTCGGGCGAAGGCGAGGTCACAATCCGCTTTGCAAGCGAGCTTACGTCGGTAACGCGCGACGCCGCGGGGGCGGTCGTCGAAGGCAGCAAGACGGAAATGCGCCGGCAGCGCGACGTCTGGACCTTCGGACGCGCCATGGGGTCCAACGACCCGAACTGGCAGCTCGTCGCGACGGGTGATTGATGCCTGAAGGCCGGGCAGGTGAACTGCCATGCATGCCCGGCTGGACCGAAGACGACCATTCCGCCGCCCTCGCTGTCTATCGGCGCTCGTTCGGCACTCTCCCGCACGGATGGCCGGACCCTTCTGAGACGGACGTCGATGCGCGCGCATTCTTCGAATCGGCTTTCGTCACCGTCGCGGCGCCGGAAGCTTGCCATTTCACCGGCTACTATGAACCCGAACTATCAGGGCGACGCGCGTCCGGCGGTCGGTTTCGTCATCCACTCTACGCGCGTCCCGATGACCTTGCGCTTAATCGCCGGTGGTTCAGTCGGCGCGAGATCACGGAGGGCGATCTGCTTGCCGGCAAGGAACTCGTCTGGCTTGACAGTGCGGTCGAGGTCTTTCTGGCGCAGGTCCAGGGCTCGGTTCGCGTCCGGCTCGATGACGGTCAAACGCTGCGCCTCGGCTATGCCGGGAAGAACGGCCATGACTATCTCTCGATCGGTCAGGAGCTGATCCGGCGCGACGAGATCGCAGCGGAACGCATCTCCGCCGACGCGATCCGTGACTGGTGCGCCGCCAACCCGGATCGGGTGCCGGAGCTTCTGGCCCACAATCCGTCCTTCGTCTTCTTCCAACCGCTCGATCTTCCGCCCGAGATGGGTCCTATCGGCTCCGCCGGTGTTCCGCTGACCACGCTTAGAAGCCTCGCGGCCGACCCCGACCATGTGCTGCCGGGCACGCCTGTCTGGGTTGAATGCGGCCCCCTGCGCGCCCTTTTCGTTGCTCAAGACACCGGAAGCGCGATCCTCGGCCCTTTCCGCGCGGATCTCTTTTGTGGGTCGGGAGTGTCGGCGGGCTGCATGGCCTCATCTCTCAACACCCACGGAAAGATGGCCGTCCTGCTTCCCCGGAACCCGACGCGCGAGTGCAAGACATGAGCCGCAAGCGCAAGGGACTTTCGCCGGAGGATGAGGAGCTATGGTACAGGGTTGCGCGGACAGCGGTGCCACTTCATCGTCAGCCCGTCGCACGGCTGCCCGGAGCCAAACCAACGCCCGCGCTGAAGAAGCCAGAAGCCGCCGTGCCCAACGATCTTTTCCTCACCGCGCAGCAGATGGCGGCGCAAACCCGCGTTATGCTTCAGCCATCCATCGAAGACGCTATCGCTGCCCATCCTCTGCGGATGGACCACCGCGCCTTCCGCAAGATGAAGCGCGGCAAGTCCGAACCCGAGGCGCGGATCGACCTGCACGGTATGACGCTGGCCGAGGCGCATCCCGCCCTGATTGCCTTCATTCTGCGGGCGCAGGCGTCGGGCACCCGACTTGTGCTGGTCATCACCGGCAAGGGGAGAAGCTCGGGGGACGGCGGTCCGATTCCGCAGCGCGTCGGCGCGCTCAGGCATCAGGTGCCGCACTGGCTCCATTCCCCGCCATTGGTCGCGGCGGTTCAACAGATCGCGCCCGCGCATCAGCGCCACGGCGGCGGCGGCGCTTACTACGTTTATCTGCGGCGGCTTAGCTAGACCTTTACTGAACACCGCCCGCAAGCGCGGTCACCGGCGAGAGAATGATCTCTGTGGCGCTTCGCACGGTCAGGACGGCGCCGGGCAGAAGACCCACGCGGCTTATCCGGTCGCCGGCAAAGGCGTTGTCGATCGCCGACAGGCCCCCGAGAATCGAAATCAATGCGGGCGAATTACCGACGTTGAAATGCCCCACTCCGGTCGAGAACGCCGTCGTGTCGAGGAGGGTGATCTTGAGGTCGGCGAGTTTGCCGATATCCTTGATATTGCCGAGCCGCTCTTTCTGGCCCGAAAGCCGCGCGGCGAGCGCCAGCGCCCGGTCGCGCTTCGAGGTGAAGATGACGAAAGGCTCCGGAAGCTTTCCGATCCGTGTGGCCTGAGCGTGGAAAACATCCACATCGACATCCGGCGAAATCAGTACTACCCCGGAAATCCTGGATCTGAGCCGGTCTTCCCGCGCGATCGCGATCTGCCGCAAAGTTTCCATCGTCAACGCCGCGCCCATTGAATGCGCGACTATGGTTATCTGTGTGGCGCCCGCCGCCTCCACTTCGCGCAAGAGGTTCTCAAGCCCGTCGCGGGCGAACAGTGCGCTGTCGCGATCATAGGCGTAGCCCAGAGGATGGGCGAGCGACGGCCAGGAATAGTGAACCAGAGCGGCAGAGATACCGAGGTCGTGCCCGGTTTGGGCAAGCCGATAGGCGCCCTCCGGAAAGCTGGTGTTGAAGCCGTGAACAAAAACCACTGCTTCGCGCTGACGCTGGGGCTCATTCGACATCGCGGCTCTCAACGCGGTCCGAAACGCGGTCGCACTGGCATAGACCTTGGTGCCCGTCGCCAAAAACTGCGTGGCGGGATCGGGTGGACGATTGATTTTGGGCCAGGTGATCTGACCAGCGGCCCGATCGGGTGGGACTGAAACGTCAAGCCGCACATAGCGTGTGGTGGCACTGCGGGTGCTGCCAAATTCCTCGCCGGTCTTCGGGTCTGCGCCACGCGTGGTCCCGACGAAGATGCGTTCGACCGTGCCGACATTCGCCGCCGACGGATCGACGACAATTTTGCCGCGCGGTTCGCAAGCTGCGAGGGCGAACGCCAGGAGTATCGCCACCAGATAGCGCGCCATTGCCGAAAATCCGCCCTCGCCCGTTCGTGGCCGGAGCATATTTCAGCTTCGGGTATAGGGCCAGCGGATCAGAGAATGTAGCGGCTCAGATCTGCCGATCTTGAAAGATCGCCGAGATGGGCTTCGACGAAACCCGCATTCACGGTGATTGCTTCGCCTCCGCGGTCGGGCGCGGTGAAGGAAAGCTCCTCGAAAACCCGTTCCATGACGGTATAAAGCCTGCGCGCGCCGATATTCTCGACGCTCCGGTTGACCTCGGCGGCGATGCCGGCCAGCGCCGCGATCCCGTCATCCGAGAAGCTTACCGTCACGCCTTCGGTCTCCATCAGCGCGGAATACTGACGGGTCAGCGCGTTGTCGGTCTCGGTCAGGATGCGCACGAAATCTTCCTCGGTTAGCGCGCGCAGTTCCACGCGGATCGGCAGGCGACCCTGAAGTTCGGGCAGAAGGTCCGAAGGCTTGGCGATGTGAAAGGCTCCGCTCGCGATGAAAAGGATATGGTCGGTCTTTACCGGCCCATATTTGGTCGAAACCGTCGTGCCCTCGATAAGGGGCAGAAGATCACGCTGAACGCCTTCGCGGCTGACATCCGCGCCACGCGTTTCGGCGCGGGCGCAAACCTTGTCGATCTCGTCGATAAAGACGATGCCGTTTTCCTGCACGGAATCCAGAGCCGCGGACTTCACAGCTTCGTCGTCCAGAAGCTTGTCGGCCTCCTCAGAGATGAGAATGTCGTAGCTGTCGGCGACGGTCAGCTTCTTGCGGACACGCCGCCCGCCGAAGGCCTTGCCGAAAATATCGCCGAGGTTGAGCATCCCCATGCCCTGCTGACCGGGAAGCTCCATCATCGGCATCTGCGGCGCGGTATCGCCGATCTCCAGCTCGATCATCGTGTCGTCCAGTTCGCCGCGTTTCAGCTTGGCCCTGAACATCTCGCGGGTCTGTTCGCGCGCATCCGTTCCGGCCAAAGCCTCGATCACCCGCTCCTCGGCCGCGCTCTGCGCCCGCGCCTTGACCTCATCGCGCATCCTTGCGCGGGTCTCCACGATGGCGGCATCGGCGAGATCGCGGACGATCTGCTCGACATCGCGGCCGACATAGCCGACCTCGGTGAATTTCGTGGCCTCGACCTTGATGAAGGGCGCGCGGGCGAGCTTCGCCAGACGCCGCGAAATTTCTGTCTTCCCCACGCCGGTCGGGCCGATCATCAAGATGTTCTTTGGATAGACCTCATCGCGGATGTCGTCCGAAAGCTGCTTTCTCCGCCATCGATTCCGTAACGCAACGGCGACGGCGCGCTTGGCGTCCTTCTGGCCGATGATGAAACGGTCGAGTTCCGAGACGATCTCGCGCGGGGTCAGATTGGTCATGGGGTCTCCGAATAGGGCGGAAGCCGGTCTTTGCCGGGAAAGCTGGGAAGCGCGCGCATGATCGCGGCGCGCAGGGGCACCCACCAGGTGCCGATGACGGTGAAGAAGAGGCCAAGCAGGATCAGGATCGTGCCCCAGTCACGCAGGCTCGCGCGACCGTCGCCGGTCACGGCCCAGTAGATGACGGCGGCGATATAGGCCGTGCCCGCCGTCAGCATCGACCGCCGGTCGATGACGAGTGCGACGAAGGCGAAGATCAGAAGCGCGATCACGGTCGGCATGAGGCCCGCCGAGCCACCGTGGTAGAGGTTTCCGGCGATGGTGTTCACAAGGGCGGCGCCCGCAAGAACATGCAGCCAGAACGCCGTCGCGGAATGACGCCCGATCCGGTAGCGGTCGCGCACATCGAACCACATCGCGCCAGCGAAGGCGGCGATCCCGAAGACCAGCGAGGCGAGCGTCAGGTCGAGCCGGGGCACGAAACTTTGCGCCCAGCCTTCGAGCGTGTCGAAACGGCCCCGACCGCCAGCATACTGGGTGAAAAGCGCATAGGTCGCGAGGAGCGCGAAGATGCCCAGAACGAACATCGCGAAAGGAAGCTTGAAGCGGCGGAACCAGAGCGCGGTCGCCGCGACGGTCACCGCTGCCGCCGCGAAGGCAATACCTTTCAGACTCATCGACGTCTGCCCGAAGAAGGTGAGCGCAGAGACGTAGATTCCACCCGCAAAGGCGCTGACGAGAACCATCGAGGGCAAGTTCATTCGTCGCCGCAGCGTGAAATAGCGCGCCATCCACCAGGCAATGGCGGCCATGATCGCCGGTATTGCAATCAGGATCGTAACGCCGCCGATGATGCTCAGAACAAGCGCGATCCCGCCAAGAAGGATCGACAGGCCCACGGCGATGAAGATCTCGGCGAAACCCCGGAAGAACTCGAAGGGCTCGTCCTCGGCTGGAAGCACACCCCGTTTGCCCGCCAGGTCATGGGCCAGCGCGCTTAGTTCCGCCGCCTGTCCCTCTGTCAGTATGCCCGCCGCGACGGCCGAGCGCAGATCAGACAGACCGAAAAGTTTGGGCTCCTCAGCCACGGATGGTTTCCACGGTTAGGTTGCCGTTGGTGTAGACGCAGATATCGGCGGCGATTGCCATCGCCTTGCGCGCGATTTCCTCGGCGGAAAGTTTGGTCTCCATCAGGCCCCGTGCGGCGGCGAGCGCGAAGTTCCCGCCCGAACCGATGGCGGCCACGTCATGTTCGGGCTCCAGAACATCCCCCGCTCCCGTCACCACGAGGAGCGTTGTGCCATCGGTCACAATCAGCATGGCTTCGAGCTTTTGAAGGTATTTGTCGGTGCGCCAATCCTTGGCGAGATCGACGGAGGCGCGCACAAGTTGCCCCGGCGCGGCCTCAAGCTTTTTCTCCAGCCGATCGAGAAGCGTGAACGCGTCTGCCGTCGATCCGGCAAAACCAACTACCACATCGCGTCCACCCGGACTGATCCGGCGTACCTTGCGGGCGGTGCCCTTGATCACCGTCTGGCCAAGACTCACTTGACCGTCGCCCGCGATCACGACCTCACCGCCGCGCCGTACCCCGATGATCGTTGTACCGTGCCAGCCGGGGAATTTCTCGTCCGCCATGTCCTGCCTCCGTTCGTCCGGTTCTATATGGCTCTGGTGGCGCCGAGCCGCAACCGGGCAAGCAAAAGGGCGCCCGAAGGCGCCCCTGAATTTCATCCGAAAGGCCGGATCAGATAGACGATTCGATCCAACTTTGCAGCGCGGCCTTGGGAGCGGCGCCGACCTTGTTCGAAACGACCTGACCGTCCTTGAACATGAAGAGCGCCGGAATCCCCCGCACGCCGAACTGTGCGGGCAGGTCTGGATTCTCGTCGACATTGACCTTGGCGATCTTCACCTTGCCTTCCATTTCAGCCGCAAGCTCTTCGAGAGCGGGGCCGATCTGCTTGCAGGGGCCGCACCATTCGGCCCAGAAATCGACAACGACCGGAACATCGGAGTTACGGACTTCGGCATCAAAGTTGGCGTCGGTGACAGCGACGGTGGACATCAGATTTCTCCATCTCGGAAAGCTTGATGGAAACGTAGGAGCGCCGTCGCCGAACGTCAAGGGATAGGGGTAGCCGCGAGCGCCTCCCGCACCATGTCGGGCGGAAGCAGCATGATTTGCCCCGTCGCGGTCCAGAGGATCGCGGTTTCAATCTGTCTCTCGGGATAGATCTGCGCAAGCAACGCCGCATAGGCGCCCATCTGCCGCTGGATACCTTCCGGAACGGCCTGAGCGGTATCCGGCACCGTCGCGTTGGACTTGTAGTCAATCGCGAGAATCCGATCGGGCGAGACGATCAGTCGGTCGATGGCTCCATGCACGATCCGGCCGCCGAGCACCGCGACAGGTCCCGTCAACTCGACCTCCAGAAGCGCGCCGGGTGTCTCAAGCGCCGCCAGATCCGAGGTTTCCAAGATGGCATGGGCATTGATGAGAAGTTCAGCCCACTCATCGTCGGAGAACTGCGCTTCGGGTCCGTCCTCGACTTCGCGCCGGACGGCACGCAACAGCTCTGGCCGGTCTTCCTCGGCCCATTGCGGCAGCAGTTCCAGAAGCCGGTGCAACACGGTACCACGCAGCATCGCATGTTTCTGATCGAGTCCGTTGTCGCCACCAAGCGCTTTGGCGCCGCCCAGGGCCGAGGGCGAAAGCGGTTTTTGCGCGGCAGCGGGCATCGCGGGTCTTTGCCTTACCCAGTCCGGAAGGGTCTGCAGATCCTTCTCTGGTGCCGCTTTCACGACGAGCGCGGCGTTCGCCGGCCAGATGCCGGTCTCAAATCTCTGGATACCCGTTCCGTCGAAATCGGGCTGCATGGCTTGCGCTCCGCCAGCCTTGACCAAACCCTCGCGCACGAGGTCATACCAACTCATCTCATCACTCGACGGCTCCCCGGCACCGCAGACGATCAGCCAGCGCTCGGCCCGCGTCATTGCGACGTAGAGAAGCCGCATCCGCTCTTCGCGCTGCTGGCGTTTCAGATCGTCATAAAGGTTGTTGAGAATCGGCGGCGCAGCCCCGGCGCTGGTTCTCCAGATTGCCGCATCGCCCAGCGCCAGCACCTGGCGCTTGATATCTTCGGGCCGTTTCGATGTATCGGGCAGGATCACGATCGGCGACTCCAACCCCTTCGCGCCATGTACGGTCATCACCCGGATCGCTCGGCGCGCGGAGTCGGGCCGCCGCTTCACATCGACGTTCTCAGTAGCTACCCACGCTAAAAAGCCCGTCAGGCCCGGGATTTCGGACTGTTCGTAAGCCAGCGCCTGAGCAAGAAATACGTCGATTCCGTCCTCGGCCTCCGGTCCCAACCGGCCGATCAGCTTCTGTCGTCCCTCATGCCGGATCAGCATGCGTTCGATCAGGTCATAGGGCCGCAGGAAATCCGCCCCGTTCCGCAGATCGTCCAGAACTTCAAGCACCGGCCCGAATTCGGATCGCCGCTCACGGAGCGCCGTCCAAAGATATTCCTTCTCGCCGCGCTTGTGCGCGAGATCAAACAGCGCACCCTCGCCAATCCCGAAAAGCGGCGAGCGCAATACGGCGGCCAGCGACAGGTCATCTTCCGGTAGCGCAAGGAAACTCAGAAGCGCCGTGAGGTCGCGTACGGCAAGCTCCCCGCCGAGTTTGAGGCGATCTGCTCCGGCGATCTCCAGCCGCTCATCCTTGCAGGCTCTTATGATCTGATGAAACATCTCGGACCGTCGCTGGACAAGAATCAGGAAATCGCCCTCATCCACCGGGCGGGCGCCCTCTTTGGCGATGATCTGGGTGCCTTCTTCGATCATCCGGCGGATTTCCGACGCGATCCGCCGCGCGAGAAGAACGATGTGGTGATCTTCGCTCGGCAGGTCCTTCGGGTCGAACCAGTGCTCCTGTTCCGGGGTGCTCGTCTTCGGGACCAGCGGCCAGAGATCGACCCGGCCCGGCAAGTCATTACGGAACGCGATATGGCGCATCATTCCGCCAACACCCCGCTGTACGCGTTCGTCGAATGTGAGGTCCACCACCCGCAGGATCGCGTCGGATGACCGGAAGGAATGTTCCAGTTCCAGCGGCTGGAACGCAGCTTTCACCGCATCGTATTTTGCTGCGAAATGTCTCTTCATCTGGTCGAAAGTGTCGAGATCGGCGCCTTGGAAGGAATAGATAGACTGCTTCTTGTCGCCTACGACGAAGATCGTGCGTGTCACCTCCCGCGCGCCCTGCCCCGAAGTGAACTCCTGTGCGAGACTTCTCGATCACCCGCCATTGCGCGGGACTGGTATCCTGCGCCTCGTCCACCAGAATGTGATCGATGCCGCCGTCCAGCCGGTAAAGAACCCAGGCCGCGACATCCCGGTCGGCGATCAAGGCCGCGCTGCGCTGGATCAGGTCGTCAAAATCGAGCCATCCGCGCCGCGCCTTGCGCACTTGATAGCGCGGCAGGAATACTGCGGCGAAAGCATGAAGCGCCGACGTGCGTTCAGCGGCGGCAAGCGCAAGCCTGAGGTGCCGCGCGCTTTCCACCCGGCGCATCAGCGCCTCGAACGCATCCATGTAGGGGGCGCAGACATCATTGCGGAGACCTTTGGTAGGCAAATCCCCGATCTTGGCGGTGAACGGCGCCTTGGACGTGCTGCCGTAAAGCAGCTTTCCTTCCAGGACCTGAAGTGCGGCCAATCCCAAAGGAGCCACGCTGAGTGTATCGAGCAAGTCCGCGAGTTCTCCGTCGCGGCTGCTGCCCGTTCTGAGAAGCGGAGTCAGCTCCGCGAACAATGCCTTCTCGGCGCCAATGAAGACCGCGCGCGTCAGCGACGCCTCATCAAAGTCGGGTGCCAGACCGAAAATCACGCGGCACTCTTCGGGCGTCAGAGAATCGTGAAAAAGCATCACTATTCTGGCAGATCTGATCAGCGATGCCGCTGAGATCGGGGTCCGACGACAGCCGCGCCACCGAATCGAGAATCCCGACATCGGCCCCGGCCGCGATATCGTCGACGATATCGTCGCGAAGCCGCGCGGCGGCGCGCTCATCCAGCTCGGCGAAATTGGGCGAAACCTGCGCCTCGATTGGAAAGCGGCGCAGAAGCCCGGCGCAGAACGAATGAATCGTCTGGATCTTCAACCCGCCCGGCGTGTCGATCGCGCGGGCGAAAAGGCGCCGGGCACGTTTCAGCATTCCAGTGCTGACACCGCCATCGATCCCGAGCTTACCAAGCTCCGCCCGCAGCATATCCTCGGGGAGCATCGCCCATTGTCCGAGACGCTCGAACAGGCGATTCTGCATCTCGGTTGCAGCGGCCTTGGTATAGGTCAAGCACAGGATCCGCTGCGGTTCGGTGCCCCCGAGAAGCAGCCGGGCGACGCGGTCGATCAGAACGCGCGTCTTGCCGGAGCCGGCATTGGCCGAGAGCCAGACCGATCCGGCCGGATCGGCGGCCTCGATCTGCCGCTGGCTCGCCGCGTCCCGCATCAGCCCACATCCTCAGGGGCGGGCATGTCGCTCATCTCCCACTCGCCCGCACGGGCAAGATGGTCGAAGGCGCCCGCGATCCTGCTTTGGAACACCGCACGACGAGAAGAGTAGCCCGTTTCTCGAAGGCTGTAGGAGGCGATCAGCTTCTCAAGCCCGTCCCAGGTTTCCAGCAGAATCTCGGGGTTGAGTTTCGCGGGATGCTCGCCGGAAGCAGAGCCAAGGCCGATATGGCTCGCTTCGGCGACCGCAACGCGCCCAAGCGCGGGGAAGGCACCACGCTCCGTCATGGCCGCCTCCAATCGCAGCTGCTTGTCGAAGTGATCCTGCTGCTTGATGGACGGCGGTTGGCCAGTCTTGTAATCGTAAATATGCGCGCGACCATCATGCAAGAGATCAACCCGATCTGGCCGAGCAGTCAGCGTGAAGGCGAGCTTTTCTAGCGCTACAGAGCCTTTTTCCTCGATCACAAGCGCTTCACCTTGTGCTGCCCTTCGCACTTCGTCCGCGACGAACCCGGCGAGCACCCGGTCAAGTTTCGCAAGGTAGATGCGTTGCGTTCCCGGCCACGGGACACGCTTCCGCAATACCTCTTCGGCAAGTACGCGCAGACGCAAGGTAGCGCCTGGGCCAGTCTCCCCAGCGGGACGGCCGCGCACAAATTCTTCCATGATCTCGTGCATCACCTTGCCGCGCAGCCGCGCATCTGGGCGATGCAACAACGGATCGAGCGGTCTGAGCCGAAGAACGCGCTCGGCGTAGACGGCGTAGGGATCGCGAATCAGCGTGGCGATCGCAGTCACCGGAAGAACTGTCGGTCGCGCCGCAACGGGTGGGCGGGGCGCCGGGCGCGGCGCGGGGATCGCGATATGTGCCGCTTGCGGCGCGTCGGCGGATTTCGCGAGGCGCAGCCAGACCTCGCCTCGGTCCCGCATCTCCCTCAGCGCCGCTGGTCCGTCCTGTTCGGGCAGGCCGGAAAGAAGGCTCGTTATCCGGGACATCCAGCGCGACGGCACGGTATCGCTTGTATCGTCGCGCAGTGCGCGGCTCAGCACAACTTCCGGCGCGCCGGCAGCTTGCTGAAAGTCATGTGCGGCAAGACCGATCTGTCTTTCAGGCATCATAAGACCCGCCTTGCGCCGCATCTGACGCGACAGCCAAGGGTCGGGGTCGGGCATCGATGGCCATACGCCCTCATTCAGCCCGGCCAGGATCACCAGATCCGCGCCCTGCACGCGCGCTTCAAGTGTTCCCCAGATTGCGATCAAGGGATGGGCCGCAACACTCTGGCGCACGGATTCCGCTGAGAGAACCGAAGCGACGAGGTCGGCATAGTCCGTGGCAACGAATTCCGGGGCGTCGGCCGATGCCGAGGCCAGGTTTTGCATGACGCCCCGTGCCAGTTCTCCGGCATCCCCTCGCCATAGTTCACTGGCTTCCGATACGCCGGCGGGTCCGCTGGCGACCTGTTCCGCGCGCTGCAAATGCGTCTCTAGCAAAGCGATAAGTGGCTGGGGATACGGTGGATCGGTGAATTCGACAATGTCGGAAACCCAATCCGCCCAACGCGCTATCTCAGGATCGCCCCGTCGCGCCGCCCAACGTGCGAGAGTCCCACGATCCGGAAGCACGATGTCGTTGCGTCTGATCGAAAGCTCCAATTCCCGCGTAAAGCGCAAATGCGGCCCACGATCCGATGCACCGGTCGCCGCTATGGGGTGTTTCATCAAAGCCAGAAGGGCGTCCGAGGTCAGTGGGCGTTGTCCAAGCGCCGCTACCTGGCGCAGGAAGCGTCCCGGCGCAGATTGAATCAGAGGACGCCCCGCGCTGTCATCCGGGGTAAGTCCCCAGCGATCGAGCGCTGCCGTAACGCGTCTTGTCAGAACCCGATCGGGCGTGATGAGCGCGGCCCGCCGTCCCCTCTCGACAGCGTGGCGGAGGAGGAGCGCGACAGCGCCCGCTTCGTCGCGCGGGGTGGCCGCCTCAAGCGCGGTCACGCGTTTCATGGCTTCGGGCAGATGACCGAGAAGCGGGCCGTCGATCAGCCAGCGGTCGCTGACGGGTGCGGGCCGAAGCGCGAGCGACACCACCTTGTTTCGGCCTTCGTCCGGCGCCGTATCCATCCGCCAGGGGGTAACCTGCCGTGGGGGTATGCCCAGCGAACGGGCGAGTGCGAGGCAACGGTACTGCGGATGATCCTCTGCTGGAAAATCGCCGCAATCGAGACTATTCCAAGCCGAATCCGGCATATCGAAATCAAAACCCGGCAGTATCACTGCGCCTTGCGGGAGCCGCGCCACCGCCCGGATGAAGGCCAGCGTCGTGCCGCGCGATCCGGTGGAACCGGCAACGATGACGGGATCTCTTGGCGGCAGTTTTTGGCCAGATCGCCACGAGCCGCTCCACGATCCGACGGCGGCGCCCTTCCGGATCGGGGCGGACGTCGCTCGACAGGTAACCTGTGACGATGCGAAGGAACTGAAGGCATTGCTCCCAGTGCCGCGCGTGATCGTCGGCAAAGTCCGGCATTTCAAAAATGTCGGGGGAAACCGCTTCGCCGTGCATCTCGTCGAGGAGTCTCGCGAGGCTGTCCGCGAGATCGATAGCGGTCTTGCCGGCCGCGAGATCGGCGCGGCGATGCATAAGGGCCGAAATCAGCCGGGTCAGTTCAAGCCTGCGCTGAAGCGGCGGCACCGGCAGCGGCAGCCCAGGCGCCGGATCGAGCGCGAGGTCTGTCACGAGACGAAAGCGCGGGAGAAGACGCGCGCCGTGCCGGTCGAAGGCCGTGCGAACGGCCCGCAGCATTCGCCCGGTATTGAGATAGAGCGTGACCCGCGCCAACCTCTCCGGTTCGATGCCGGCAGACCGCTCGATCAGCCCGCGCGCCAGTTCGGAAGGAAAATCCGCGCCAGGGGGAAGTGCGAAGAGGCGCGGTTGGTCGCTGGGCTCAAACATGCCCGGAATCTTGCATGTGTGCCTCGGCCAGCGCAATGCTGTCCGGTCGTCCGACATCGCAGAAGCCGCCCTGATGTACGATGCCGAACAAGCGTCCATCGGCAAGCATGCCGTCCCACACACGATTGAGCGAAAAGACCCGGTCGCTGATTTGCGAAACGCGCTCTGGCTGAATGATCTGAACGCCGGTGTAAACATAGGGCCCGCCACGCCGCAGGCACCCGTCGGGGCCGATGTCGAAATCGCCGCTTCCCTGATAGCCGATCGCCCTGCTCCGATGCACCAGAAGTAGGAGCGCCTCCATCCGGCGCAGGTCCAACGCGTCGAAAAGCTCCGTCAAAGGGTTGCGGCCCGACCATACCGCATCGGTGTTCATCGTGTAGCACGGCCCGTTCTTCAGTATGGGCAAGGCGGCCTTGAGTTCCTCCACCGGTTTCGAGGAGTTCGCCGGACTCGTCAGAGAAGGCGACATCATTTCGATTCGTGAGATGGGCGCGGACCATCGCGGCCTTGTAGTGCAGGTTGACGACGATGCCTGAAACCTTGGCACCGTCGATCTGTCGAAGCGCGTGATCAATGAGGGGCATGCCGCCGACGTCGATCAAAGGCTTCGGCAGCCGTTCGGTCAAAGGCTTCATGCGCCTCCCGAGGCCGGCGGCAAAGAGCATCACGCCGAAGGGCATTTCGCCACCAGTTCCGCAAGGCGCCGAGGCGTGGGTTCCCGCGCCGATCCGTGGACGGCTTCGGCCAGGCGCGACAGGGCAGGATGGGTGAGGTTTGAGGTCAGATGACGCCAGACGCGCGGCATCAGCACAGCATAGCGCGGCTTGCCGGACTGGAGAACGAGTCGGGCGAAGACACCAAGAATGCGCAGCGCGCGCTGGGCGCCGATCAGGGCATAGATAGGGGTAAGGTCGACCGGGTCGCGGCCGGAGCGCTGGCAGAAAAGCGCGAACACCGCCGCTTCGGTTCCGGGCAAAAGGTCGCGTCGTGCGTCCTGAAGCAGGGATACCAGGTCGTAAATCGGATGCGCTGCGACTGCGTCCTGAAAATCGAGCAGGCCGAGTCGCGCCGGTCCCCGCCGATCCGGTAACCAGATGACATTTTCGGCGTGGAAGTCGCGCAAACTCGTGACCAGCGCATCCTCGCCAGCGAGATTTCGATAGAGCTCCTCGATCAGGTGAGAAATCGGGGTCTGTTCCGGCACCATCGTGGCGGAAATTGCAGGGACGTACCATTCGTCGAAAAGCTTCGTAAGCGTGCCCAGCGCCGGGCCGTCGAGCACCGAGAGCCCCGGCGCCCGATCATGGCGTTGAAGCGCGAACAGGAACTCTGCGGCTGCGGCGTAAAGCTCCATTTCGCGTGAGATGTCGCGTTCGAATAGCCGGACGAACAATTGGTCACCGAAATCTTCGACAAGCAAAAGCTCCGCGCTCAGATCGGCGGCGAGAACCTGCGGGGCGGAGAAGCCTTTTGCATTTAACCAATGAGAAAGCTCTGCGAAGCGGCTACTGCTGCCCGAAACTTCGGCTGAAGCGTCCATCAGGATTGCCGTTTCGCCATTGGATCGGATCAACCGCCTGAACGTTCTGGTCGAGGCATCGCCCGCGATCGGGTGCGGCGAGGCGTCATCCCAGCCCGCGGCGCGGAGAAATGCTGAAAGATCTTCCTGGCTAGACAATGGCGTCGGCCGCCGCGAAATGCTCCACCACCACAGCCACCTCCCGCCATCGCGGGTCGCTGGCGGTGAATGTTGCCACCCTACCTTCAGCATCACCAACAGGTTTGAGCCTGAGTCCGAGTGCGCTCCCGGGCGCCAATTCCCCGAGCCTGTCGGGCCATTCGACGAGCACCACGGCCGTTTCAAATGCATCGTCGAGGCCGAGTTCGACGGTTTGGGCCGGGTCGCTCAGCCGGTAGAGATCGGCATGCCAGATGTCAAATTCACCGAGTTCGTAGGTCTGGACAAGCGTGAAGGTCGGGGAAGGTATCTCCTCATCGCGGCCTTCTCGGTTGAGCAGATGTCGGATCGCGGCACGGCAGAAATGCGACTTTCCCGCACCAATCGGCCCTTCGATCAGGATCACGTCACCGGGCTTGAACGCATCGGCAAGGGCCCGCGCGAGTCGGTCGGTCTCGTCGGGCGTGGGGAGCAGGACCGCCGCCGACAACCTGAATTCCACCTCATCCACCATGCGACGAATTTTATCGCCACGGCGCCGCCCTGCAAGCCGGATCGTCAATCAGGCGGCAACATCGTCTGCGATGCGGCGAATATCGCCGTGCCGCACGGGCTGCGGGGTATCCTGGAAGGGCGAAAATCCGATGAGAGTGGCGCCGCCCGGGAGCGGGACGATCCGACAGAACATTCGCCGACCATCTTTTAGCGCGCAGTCGCCCGACCACTCCGCGCGCTCGTTGATTTCGGCGACAAAGTCACGAATCTCACCCCAGATCGGGTTCGGACGCGCGCACGATTGCCATAGCCGGACTGCATCGAGTATCCGAACAGTTCCGAGCGTCGCGGACGGGTCGACGTTCCACAAGACGGCATAGGATGCATTCGAAATGATCAAGTCTCCGGCTGCCGAAAAGACTGCAATTGCCTCGTCCACAGTGTCTATTACTGCCTGGCTGAGCTGAAGCTCGGTACGAAAGCTTCGCGTCATTGCCGTTTCGGCGCTGATGTCTTCGAAGAGGAAGACAAGCGCGCCATCAGTATGCGGATGGCCCGTAATGCGGTAGGTCAAGCCGGACGGTAGCGCCCAGGTCTCTTCATACTGACCGGACGCGGCGGCGCGTTCCAGTTCCGCCATTTGCTGCCGCCATAGGCCATAATCCTTGGGTTCAGGGATGATGCGCGCATCACGTAGGCGGTCGAGGAACGAGGGCAATGTTGGTCGTGCGGCCAGAAAATCGGTATCGAGAGATGTCAGGTCGACCAGAGCGGGGTTGAACAGCTGCAACTGGCGCGAGCGGTCAAAAATCGCGAGGCCGAGCGGCACATGGGCGAAAGTCTTGGCCAGGGTCTGTCTGAACTGCTGCAGGGACTGCTCCGCCCTGACGGCAGCATTGGCGGGGCTCGCGTAGTAGAGTGTTCCGCTACCCGATGCGAAGCTGTAGCAATCGTACCAGAGTTCGTCGCGATGTGGCCGCGCGGGGATCGAAACGCGGCGCGTGGTATCTTCATGCGGTGCGGTGGGGGGAAAAAGCGCAGGGATCGGCCAGGTCAAGTTGTCCTCGCGCAGCTGATCTCGCTCCATCACCCTAAACATATAGGCGCCATTGGCCCAAACAATGGCACCAGATGCATCTGTGCGCCAGATCAACATGGGAGCCTGCGTCAGGCATTCGCGCAGTTCCTCGAGTTCCCTTTCCTGGGCGCGCAGGCTGAGGCCGTCCACGAGAACGCCGATCCCTGCGCGCGAGGTATCATTGACGGTCAAACGCGTCATGTCGCCGAAGCGTTCGGCGCGCACATCGAGTCCGCTGCCCACCGCGCCTTGCAGGTCCAGTTCTCCCCTTCCGGGCAGGTCGGCAATCTCGCCGCGGAAATGATCGATATGGCGGGAAAGGTAATCCGAAAGCCGCTTCCAGTCCGAACCTTGGCCGGGAAGTGCAGCAAGCAGAGAACGGGCAGGACGCGTCGCATCGACGAGATCCCCGTCTTCGAACAGGAACACCGCTTGTTCGACCGGACCGGAATTAATGCTCCTCAGGTCGGGCCTGCGTTTGGAGTGAACCAAGACCCTTGGAATTACGATCAACGCGAGCGTGGCGGCCGCGAGCGATGAAACGAAAATCGTCGCGGCCAGAATCAGTGAAGGCAACATGTCAAACCCGTTCATCCCCCGGGGGCATTGCTTTGCTAAAAGGGTTAACGCAGCGTTAATTTCGCCAGGTGACGGAAACCATTCAGGGCCGTAGCGGACGGTTTTCGCCGACGCTGTCGGATGCTCGTGCCTCGATGGAGGACCGTGCCCAAGCGACCTCCACCACCGCGCCAGACCGCTCCGGCCGTTCGTCCTCGGCCAGAAACGGGTCGGCGCCGTTCGAGAAATGAAGATGTGCGCCGGTGCGCTCAAGAAGCGTTTTCGCGATGAAGAGGCCAAGCCCCATTCCATCATAGGCGGGACGGGGATCGCGTTCCCCTTCGCGCCTGTGACGCACGAACGGGTCGCCGATCCTGCCGATAAGGTGCGGAGGATAGCCTGTGCCGTCATCGGCAATGCGCACGATCACACGGGCATCGGTCCAGTCGAGATCAATCCAGACCTGCGATGCCGAGAAGTCGACGGCATTCTGGATGAGGTTCCGAAGGCCATGTACGATTTCCGGCCTACGAAGAATCACGGGTTGAGTGCGCAGCTTTGGCGAGGTCTGCTCGGGCGTAAAAATCAGTCTCTTCCCGCGCGCGACGTGGGGCTCGGCGGCTTCGAGCAATACGGCCGAGAGCGGTGCGCTGCGCATGTGGAGGTCGTCTTTCCCAGCGCGGCCCATGGACCTGAGAATGTCTCGGCAGCGGTCGGCTTGATCGCGGATCAGCGCCGCATCGTCCCTGAGAGTCGGCAGATCATGGAGATCCGAAATCATCTCCGCGCTCACCAGCTTGATCGTGGCGAGCGGCGTGCCAAGCTCATGCGCCGCAGCAGCGACAACACCCCCGAGATCGGTAAGCTTCTGCTCTCTCGCGAGCGCCATCTGCGTGGCAAGCAATGCATGGCTCATGGAGAGCATCTCCGACGCGACGCGCCTCGCATAGACGCCCAGAAACGCAACGCCTGTCACGATGGCAAGCCAGAATCCGAAACCGAAGATCCAGGGGACTTCGATTACCGTTCCGTCTGCCGTCCGCATCGGCAGACTGAAACGCGCGATCAAGGTGATCAGTGCGATCGTCACAAGCCCTATAAAAGCCGTCGCGCGGGTCTGAAGCGCCGTCGCGGCAATGGTAGCGGGCGCGAGGATCAGCAACGCAAAGGGATTGTTCAAGCCACCTGTCAGAAAAAGCAGCAGCGCGAGCTGCAACGTATCGAAGAGAAGGGCGGTCAGCGCTTCGCCCTGGTTCAGGCGCTTGGTAACGGGATAGATGTAGATGGAGACGAGATTGAAGACAATGGCGGCGCCGATAGCGGCAAGAGACGCCAGCAGATGAAGCTCGATACCATAATATCGCCATGCGATCAGGATGGCGGTAATCTGGCCGCCAATGGCCATCCAGCGCAGAAGCACAAGTGTTCTGAGCCGGACCCAGTCGCTGGGGCCATCCGGATAGCTGAAATGCCCTGCCTTCGCCGATGAGCTGGAGGGAAGATCCTCTCCCATGCTTGTCCTTATTGTCACATCGGGCCGCGAAACATTGATAGTCGCGCTACAATCGGTAATCAATGCGCCCACCTAAGCCGGGGAATAGATCATGACCATATCCACGCGTAACTATGCGCTCGCGGCGGTCGCCGTGGCCGCCGTAGCGCTGACGGCGATTTACGCGGTAACCCGATCGGGTGCCGACGACAGGTTCGCGCCCTGCCGCTCTTCCGCGATTTCCGGCGGCGCCGGCATGATCGGCGGCCCCTTCACGCTGACCGACGAGAACGGGCAAAAGGTCACGGACAAGGACGTGCTCTCGCAGCCGAGCCTCGTCTATTTTGGCTACACGTTTTGCCCGGATATTTGTCCAGCGGATACCGCCCGCAACGCCGAGGCGACCGACGCGCTCGAAGAAATGGGCTATGTGGTCCAGCCGGTCTTCATTTCCGTCGATCCTGGCCGGGACACGCCGGAAGTTCTGAAGGAATGGACGGATTACATACATCCCCGCATGCTTGGGCTCACCGGTACGCCCGAGGAAATTGCCGCCGTGGCGAAGGAATACAGATCCTATTTCAAAGTTCCCGACGATACGAAAGACCCCTACTACATCGTCGATCATATGACGCAGACCTATCTGATGCTGCCGGGCTACGGGTTCGTCGATTTCTACGACCGGGAGACCGACCCGGAAACGATGGCATCCAGCATTGCCTGCTTCCTCGATGCCGCGGCCGAGTGAAATTGACCGCGTGAGTCTGTCTCCCTACAGTCGCTGAAAACGACGCGAGGTTGCCCATGTCAGAAGACGACATCCCGAATGTCGGCCCAGACCCCAGTCTGCTGCTTGTCGACGACGACGTGCCCTTCGTGACGCGACTGGCGCGGGCGATGGAAAAGCGCGGATTTCGTACCGAGACGGCGGAAAGCGTCGAGGCGGGCAAGATAGCGGCTTCCACCCGACCGCCGGCCTATGCCGTGGTTGATCTGAGGCTGGGCGACGGCAACGGGCTCGATGTGGTGGAGACACTCCGTGAATATCGTCCGGATTGTCGGGTCGTCGTGCTCACCGGCTATGGTGCCATCGCTACGGCTGTCGCAGCGGTGAAGATAGGCGCGGTGGATTATCTTTCAAAACCGGCGGATGCCAACGATATTGCCAATGCGCTTCTTTCAAAGGGCGAAGCCCATCCGCCGCCGCCGGAAAACCCGATGTCTGCGGATCGAGTGCGTTGGGAACACATTCAGCGGGTCTACGAACTGTGTGATCGAAATATTTCGGAAACCGCGCGTCGACTTAATATGCATCGACGCACGCTTCAGCGAATTCTTGCGAAAAGAAGCCCGAAATAGAGCTCCAATTCTGTTTGTCCAAAAACATAACTTGCGGCCAGCGGTTAAAGATCGTTAGTTGCGCTTAATCATTTGGACCGAAAGGGTGTGCTATGGCCGTTGATCTGGAAAAGATGTCCATCAAGGAACTCAAGACGCTTCAGACCCAAGTTTCGAAGCAGATCGAGGGCTATGAGGAGCGCAAGAAGCGCGAGGCCGTGAAGGCGCTTGAAGATAAAGCGAAATCCCTCGGGTTCTCTCTGAACGAACTTGTCGGGATCAAGACTACGCGCAAGCGCGCCCCCGCGAAGCCGAAATATGCCAATCCTGGCAACAAGTCAGAGACCTGGACTGGCCGCGGCCGGAGACCGCGCTGGGTCGAAGCGGCGCTGAAATCAGGCAAGTCGCTCGAGGATATGGCAATCTAGACGCTTGACGTTAGCCACCGGATAAACTTCCGCGTAGCATCGCGCCGGGGTCCGGGCGGCGTCACGACATAGTATGCCGGGGCGTCCGCTTTCGTCTCATAGGCGATTCGAAGGCGCCCTTGCCGCACGTCTTCTTCGACAAGAGCAACGCTTGTGACATGCAGGCCAAAACCCTGCCGTGCGGCGCCCAAGGCGAGTTCGTCTGTCGCAAACTCCGTGATTCTCAAGGAATTCGGATCGAGTCCGGTTTGGCATCTAAGCCATTCGCGATGCTCGGGCCAATCCGGTTCGAGCGCCCATGGTATCGAGGCGAGATCTGACGGAGTCAGTTTATCGCGACCCGAGAGTAATGCGGGTGTCGCGACGATGACATAGTGGGCTGAGGTCAGGAACCGAGATTCGACACCGGGCCATTTCCCCCGCCCGAAGCGGATGCCGAGGTCGAACCCCTCGCGCGCGAGGTCCAGAACGCGGTGATCGGGTTGAAGCGAGACCTGAATACCGGGATTTTCACGCCAGAACCGCCCGAGGCGCGGCATTAGCCAGTTCGTGGCAAAGCTCGGCGACAGGGTAATCGAAACAGGTCGTTCCGCATCGGCGCGGACCGCATTCGCTGCCGTCTGGATCGCAAGAAAACTGCTCGTCAGCCCTGCGGCGAGGGCGCGACCCGTCTCCGTCAGGCCGAGAGACCGCCCATCGCGGAAAACCAAATTCGCGCCCAGATCCCGCTCCAGCGCGCGAACCTGCTGCGCGACGGCGGCATGGGTGACATTCAGCGCTCGGGCGGCAGCGCTGAAGCCGCCGAGGCGCCCGACCGCCTCGAATGCACGAAGCGCCGCAAGCGAAGGGAAGCTAATCCAATCAGGGTGATTCATATGATACCTGGACTAACATTACAGAATTTCTTCTGACTCGATGAGTGGGCTATTTCAGCGGTATCTTGTCAACAGAAACCAATGATTGGAGGTTCCAATGTTACTCATTCTTGCAGATGTCTACCGTATCGCCACATTTCGCGCTGCCGAGCCGCCCCGTGGTGTAACCCGCGAAGAACACGGCACAACGGGCCGCAAGAAGCCGTGGTACCAAATTGCGGGCCTGCGGCTCTAATCTTGGGGGATATCCGCCAAGATGGCCGCATGCCGCGCGATATAGCCTGCGCGGGCCTCCATCGGAGGACGCAGGCGGATCGACAACCCGCGCAGCAATGACACATGTACCCCTGTGGGGCCGAAGAGCTTTTCGGCCTCATCCCGCGAAAAGCCAGCGATCTGCACCGCCTCGAGCCATGCAGAAATCTTGTCGGCCTTCTTGATCTCTTTCTTGATCGCGGCCGGCAGCACCGCCGGCAGACCGAAGCGTAGATGGATCGCCGCTGTGAGCCGTTCGTCAAGCGCGCCATATGCGGGCCCGATGGCGGCCTTCACCGGGCTAATCATGTCACCGATGACGTATTCCGGTGCGTCATGCAAAAGCGCAGCGAGGTTCCAGCGCACCGGAATGCCCGGATTGGCTCGCGCAAAGATCTGCTCGACCAGCAGGGAATGCTCCGCCACCGAATAAGGCCAGTCGCCGATCGTCTGACCGTTCCAGCGCGCCACGAAGGACAGCCCGTGGGCAATATCCTCGACTTCGATATCCAGAGGCGTCGGATCGAGAAGATCGAGCCGTCGCCCCGAAAGCATTCTTTGCCAGGCCCGTGATTTTTTCATCCGATATCCTGCCTCTCGTCCACGCCGATCACTCCGCCGCACATTTCAAGCCTGTTGTCCCTTTTTCGATATTCTGCGTGATACTGGCAATCGCAGAAAACATTGTGGGATGATCGCCAGACCATGGCGCTAGGATAGTCGTCAGATCGATGGCGTATGTTCATGAATTCTGATCACCATCCGGGCTCATGTCGACCAAGTCATCGCGACACGCAACGTGGTCCCGGGCGGCGGGTTCGCCACGTCGGCGTATTCTCGGCGGCTGATTGAGGATCAGATGGAAACCGGCCACTCGGCCAGTTGCCACGCCGGCAAGTTCCTCGCCCAGCCTGCGGGCAATAAGGCGATCCGCCCGTTGGACGCCCGTTTCAACGACAATCCAACTTACAATCGGAGGAAAGGTGCGCCCAACGCGACGCCGCGGCCCTCATTGATTGCCGGTGCCCCTGGACAATGTTATCTGGGCGTTAACGACGGATATTCAGGAGTACGGCAAATGCCGAAGGACTACATCGTTCGCGATATCGGTTTGGCTGCCTTCGGGCGCAAAGAACTGGATATCGCCGAAACCGAAATGCCTGGACTTATGGCACTTCGCGAGGAATACGGTGCGAAGAAGCCGCTAAAGGGCGCGCGGATCGCCGGATCCCTGCACATGACGATCCAGACCGCGGTCCTGATCGAAACGCTGAAAGCGCTAGGCGCAGATGTGCGCTGGGCCTCCTGCAATATCTTTTCGACGCAGGATCACGCCGCTGCCGCGATCGCCGAAAGCGGCACACCGGTCTTCGCCGTGAAGGGCGAAACGCTTGAGGATTACTGGGCTTACACGGACAAGATATTCCAGTTCCCGGACGGTACTGCCAACATGATTCTCGACGATGGCGGGGATGCGACGCTCTACATACTAATGGGCGCCCGCGTGGAAAATGGCGAAAGGAACCTGATCGAGACGCCGACTTCGGAGGAGGAAGTCTGTCTCTTTAGTCAGATCAAGAAGCGTCTGAAGGAAAGCCCCGGTTGGTTCACCAAGCAGCGCGACGCGATCAAGGGTGTCTCGGAAGAAACGACGACCGGCGTGCATCGCCTTTATGATCTGCACAAGAAGGCCCTGCTGCCCTTCCCGGCGATCAATGTAAACGACTCTGTGACCAAGTCTAAATTCGACAACAAGTACGGCTGCAAGGAAAGCCTCGTCGATGGTATCCGTCGTGCGACCGATGTGATGATGGCGGGCAAGGTCGCGGTGGTCTGCGGTTACGGCGATGTCGGCAAAGGCTCGGCCGCTTCGCTCCGCGGCGCTGGCGCGCGGGTCAAGGTGACCGAGATCGACCCGATCTGCGCGCTTCAGGCGGCGATGGACGGCTTTGAAGTTGTGCTGCTGGAGGACGTCGTCGCCGACGCGGATATCTTCATTACCACGACCGGCAACAAGGACGTGATCCGCATCGAGCATATGCGCGAGATGAAGGATATGTCGATCGTTGGCAATATCGGCCACTTCGACAACGAAATTCAGGTCGCCGCGTTGAAGAACCACAAATGGACCAACGTCAAGGACCAGGTCGACATGATCGAGATGCCGTCTGGCGCCCGGATCATCCTTCTGTCCGAGGGCCGTCTTCTAAATCTTGGCAACGCGACTGGTCATCCGTCTTTCGTCATGTCCGCAAGCTTTACCAATCAGGTTCTTGCGCAGATCGAACTCTGGGCGAAATCGGACGAATACAAGCCCGGCGTTTACATCCTGCCCAAGTATCTTGATGAGAAGGTCGCGCGTCTGCATCTGAAGAAGATCGGCGTGAAGCTTACCGAACTGCGCACGGATCAGGCCGATTATATCGGCGTGACGCTGGCCGGACCCTACAAGTCGGACCACTACCGGTATTGACACAGCCTCGCCTTACCCGCCGGCCCGCCATCATGTGGGCTGGCGGGATAATGCCGATGGAATGGTTCAGTATAGGAACTTTTCCCTGATATGACGTCGCATCCAGCGCTTTTCCTTTGCCCGACAAGGGAAATGGACGTTAACTTCCGCGCGTCGCGGTGTGCGCGGGACGCACATGCCACGAATGTGTATTGGGAGAGTGGAGACAGACCCATGGGCAAAAGAGACGAGCTGATCGCGAAGTATGCCGACGATCTGAAAAACAAGTGCAAGATGACGCCGGATATGGATCTTCTGACGAAGGTGACGATCGGCTGCGGTCCGTCGATTTATGACGCGGATGCGGCAACGGTAGCTGCGGGCCAGGCATCCGAACTGGAAACCGTCAAGAACAACTTCCTGATGAAGAAACTCGGGCTCAAGGACGGGCCGGACCTTATGGCGGCGATCAATTCCGTGATCGAGACCTATGGCAGATCCGAGCGCAACAAATATCGCGCGGTGGTCTATTACATGCTGGCAAAGCACTTCGGTAAGGAAGCGGTCTACAAGTAGGATCGCACCAAAGGCCGGGCCTCGCCCGTTCATGGGGTGGCCTGGCCTCTTGGGTTAAGCAGACATTATCATAGCAGATTGATTTAGATGAATATTTTCAACTTCTAATGCTTGTCGAAAGCCGCTCTTTGGCGTAGGCATACTTCAACGGGCCAGGATGGCCGAGACCTTTTCAATGTCACATGTGGTGCAGGGGTGCACCGGGGTGGCGAAGGGTCCCGGTTGGGTGGCCGGGGCCCTTCGTTTTATACGAAGAGTGCCAGGACCGCGCCGATGATCGCGCATCCGGCTACGGCATAGCCAGCATCAATCAGCGTCAGTCGGAAAGGCCGCATGCCGTAAGCATTGTTGATCATGATCCACGGGGCGATGAAGAAAAGCCCGATGCCGAGCCCTGCGACCAGTCCCGCGCCAAAGGTTGCGATTCCGGACATCAGGAATATGTGGCGCATCATCGCGGCCACGAGGATCATGCAAATTGCGGACAGGACGAAGGGTAGCGAATTCGTTCCTCCCGCAGGACGACCGCTCTCGTCAACCGCGATGCCCGATGCTTCAATCCAGTGTTTCGACAGGGCCATGTAGTAGGCGGCCCCAAAGACCCAACCCGCAGCCGCGGCAACGATCACCGGCAGAAGTCCCACGTTTCCCTCGCGTCCTGATGGCTGACCAGATCATGCATGCGAAGGCGCGTTCAGTCTACAGCACCGAGCTTGCAGACGATCTCCCATTCCGCCTCGGTTACTGGCTGGACCGAGAGGCGCGTATTCTTCACCAGCGCCATCTCCGCCAAGCGCAGATCGGCCTTTGCTTCTTCCAGCGTGACCGGGCGGGGCAACGGTCTCACCGCCTTGATATACACGCAGTCCCAACGCGGATCGTCGGTCGTGCTGTCCGGATGGCTTTCGCGACAAACCTCGACGATGCCGACGATTTCCTTGCCCACATTGGAATGGTAAAAGAAGCCAAGATCGCCAATCTTCATCGCGCGCATGTTGTTGCGCGCCTGATAGTTGCGCACCCCGGTCCACTCCTCCCCGGTCTTGCCTTTTGCGACCTGCTGATCCCAACTCCAGGCATCGGGCTCGGATTTGAAAAGCCAGTACGCCATCAGCCGATCACCTTTTTCCATTCGATTACTGCCACGCTTTCAAACAGACCCGCCGTTTTGTATGGGTCCCCGGTCGCCCATGCCTCCGCGGCGGCGAAGCTGTCGGTGTCGAGAACGATGAGCGAGCCGCACATCTCTCCGTTCTCAAGGAAAGGTCCGGCCATCTTCACGATGCCGGTTTCTTCGATATACGCAAGATGCGCGGCTCGGTTGCTCTGGCGCACCTTAAGATGGCCAGGCTTGTCGCGGCAGATGACGGCATAGAGCATCAAGATTCCCTCTTCAGCGGTCGATTGAGAAGTTCGCCCATGGCCTCGGCCACGCTCAGCTTGCGGGCGACGAGGGCGGCAACCATTGTGGTCACCGGCATGTCGAGTCCGTGGCGTTTGGCCAATGCGACGGTCGCCGTCGCCGTCGCCGACCCCTCGACGGTGATTTTGGGGTCGAAGTCGACCCCGTGGCCGAGCGCGCGTCCGAAACGAAAATTCCGCGATTGGTCGGACGTGCAGGTCAGGATCAGATCGCCGAGACCGGAAAGCCCTACAAGCGTCTCGGGTCGCGCGCCATAAGCCGCGGCAAGACGCTGCAACTCGACGAAGCCGCGTGTGATGAGCGCCGCGCGCGCACTGTCGCCCAGTCCGGCGCCGATCACGACGCCAGCGGCGATGGCGATGACGTTCTTCAAGGCGCCTCCAAGTTCGGCGCCGGGAATGTCGTCGGTCAGGTACAGGCGCAGAACGGGTGTGGACAGGGCGGCTTGCAATGCCTCGCCGTGTCGTTCGTCCGCGCAAGCCAAGGTCAGGGCCGTAGGAAGGCCATGCGCGATGTCGGCGGCGAAGCTCGGTCCGGTCAGCAGCGCAGGGATGGCGGCGGGGCAGGCGCGCCGTATAATCTCGGCAGCGCCGAGACCGGTTGAAAGGTCGATCCCCTTGGCGCAGCTGATCAGAACCCGCCCGTCGAGCCGCCCTTCCCACGCCTGAAGCATCTGCGCCAGCTGTTGCATCGGGGTCGCGAGAAGTACAACACCATCACCGGACAAATCCGTCATTTTGGCCGAAACAGAGACGCTTTCTGGTAACGTTACACCAAGCAGATAGCGATCGTTCCGCCTTGTTTCGCGCATCTGCCGCGCGTGATCGGGATCGCGCGCCCAGAGCGTGACCTCGCCGCCGCCCTTCGCCAACGCAACTGCGAGAGCCGTTCCAAATGCACCCGCACCGATGATCCCGATACTCATGCCTTTGCTCCCTTCTTGCCGGATCCCAGAAGGGCAGGGCGTTTCGCGTCCAGCGGCCAGCGTGGCCGCGCGATGAGGTCAGCGGGATCGTTCGACCCGATCCTCAGCTTCTCGATCCCCGCCCACGCGATCATCGCCGCATTGTCGGTGCAGAGTTTTACAGGCGGTGCGACGAAGGCGACGCCGTGTTCCCCGCCAAGCCTTTCGAGCCTCATGCGGATCGACATATTTGCTGCGACCCCGCCGGCCACCGCAAAACTTGGCTGGCGTGTATCTTTCTCGGCGTAAACGCTGAGGGCCCGCCGTGACTTCTCGGACAGCACATCTGCGACCGCCGCCTGAAATCCGGCGCAAAGATCGCGACCGATCCTGCACCGTCAATCCGCCTTTCTCGGCGAAAATGGCGTCGCGCGCACGGAGGAGCGCCGTTTTGAGGCCGGAGAATGACATATCGCACCCTGGACGGTCCAGAAGTGGACGCGGAAAGTCAAACCGCGCAGGATCGCCCCGCTTTGCCTCGGCCTCCACCGACGGCCCGCCCGGCTGCGGCAGACCCAAGAGCTTGGCGGTCTTGTCGAAAGCCTCGCCCGGCGCGTCGTCGATTGTCCCGCCCAGCCGGATGAAGTCGTTCGGAGTATCGACGATCAGGAACTGACAATGTCCACCGGACGCCAGCAGCACAAGGTAGGGAAACTCCACGCCATCCGTCAGGCGGGGCGTCAACGCGTGCCCCGCAAGGTGGTTGATGCCCAGAACCGGCAGCCCAGTCGCGGCGGCGATGCCTTGCGCGCACATCACACCGGACAGGACGCCGCCAATAAGCCCCGGCCCGGAGGTTACGGCGATGGCATCGAGATCTGAAAGCCCCGTGCCGGCGACCGAAAGCGCCTCCTCGACGCAATGATCTATCTTTTCAGCATGGGCGCGTGCGGCAATCTCGGGTACTACGCCGCCGAAGTCGGCATGAAGCTCAGTCTGGCCGTAGACAACTGAAGACAGAATGTCCCTGCGTCCGCCCTCGTCGCGCACGATGGCGGCGGCCGTATCGTCGCAACTGCTTTCAAGGCCAAGAACGATGGTCATGATGCGCCGGGTGCCTGAATGTTGCGTCGCCGTCTCCGGGCAGGTAACACCGGCGGGCTTGTCGCACAATCCCGGGGATTCATTGACACGGAATCGACCGACACTGCTTTTGTCCCGCCCCGAGGCGCCCTCACGACGTTTCCTCGATGAGGTGCGCGGCGTGCTTGGTGGCGATTGGCCCGCCGTCATCTCGCCTTTAATGAAGACGCGGTTCTTCGACGCAGCCATTCCCGACTGCGAGTGCATCGTCTTCACCTCCGAAACGGCCGTCTTGGCGGTAGAGCGCCAGAGCGCAGATCGCAAACCGCTGGCCTGGTGCGTCGGGCCGCGAACCGAAGAATCTGCGCGCAAGGCCGGATTTCAGACTTATCGCGGACCAGGTACGGCGAAAGAGCTCGCAGCATCGATTATTGCCGCCAGACCTAGCGGAACCGTCTTCTGCCCGGTAGCCGCGCATCAGGCTTTTGACATGACGCATGTGCTGAAACGTGCCGGACTAGACACCATTTCAAAGCGTCTCTACACGCAGATCCCGAGCCCGCCGACATCTGAAGCGAAAGCGCTTCTGGCAGGGTCGGGATCGGTGATCATGCCGCTCTTCTCCCCACGGTCTGCCGTTTTGGCCGCCGAGGTCTTTGCGGATCACAAGGCGCGGCTTTTCATCGCTGCGGTGAGTGACCGTGTTGCGGAGCGGGCGCAAAGCCTGAAGCCGGATCGCCTTATTGTCGCCAAGCATCCTGACGCGCCGTCGTTGATTGACGCGATCGCTTTCCTGACCGAATCCTCCGAGTCGGGTTGAGGGCGGGAAATCCGGCGACTAGACTGATCCAGCAGGTGGATTTGGTTCGGTCCCGCCAGGGCCCGCGAAAAGGGAGATCTCCGTGGCTCGCACGCGAAAAACCGGCCCCAAGCCTTCGCAGGAATTGGCCGAGCCCGACGTCGACACCGCCGAGGCCGATGCGCAACGCTCGGACGAAGCGATCGAGCAAGGGATAGCTCCCGAGCACCCTTCAAAGACCGTGAGGGAGCCCGTCGAGACACCCGAAGAAACGCATTCCGACCAACCGGCGGAAGCGGACACCATAGCCGATATAGCACTGTCCGAGCCAGAAGCTTCGGAGGCGTCAGTTCCGCCCGAAGCGGAGCGCACGAATCCCGAACCCGTCGCGAAGGTCAACCGTCGGGGCGGAGCCGTGCCCCTCCTGCTCGGCGGAATTGTCGCCGGCGTTATCGGGTTCGGCTCAGCGGCTTACGTCATTCCACGCTATCTGCCCTCTTTTGGCAGTTCCGATGTGGTTTCGTCTCTGGATAATCTGGTCAAAGAGCAGTCGGACAAACTCGTGGCGCTGGACAGGGCGGTCGCCGACCTTCGCAGCGCCCTGAAGACGGCAACGTCGTCGCCTTCTATTGCCGAGGAGCTTTCCGGCCAGATCGCGGAAATCGGGCCGCAACTTGACGCGCTGACGAAGACCGTGGCCGGAATCGACGAGCGCGTCGGAGCGCTCGACAGCCGACTGACGGAGGCGGAACGGCAGCCTCTGACTGGCGATGCCGCGTCGGCCTCAGCACTCGAGGCTTTTCGGGAGGAGATGGACGGTTTCCGCGCCGAGATCGCCGCGCAGGAACAGGCGGTCGAGGCCGCAAAGGGTGATATCGCGAAGGCTGCCAAGGCCGCTACGACGACGATCGAGTCGGTTAAAGCCGACGCAGAGAAACTGACGAAAGAGGCCGCTGTCGCCGAACAGCGGGCCGCAGTCAGCGGCGGTATCAGCCAAATCAAAGCTGCACTCGACAGCGGCGCAGCAATCGATGGACCGATTTCCCAATTGAAGGCAGCCGGGGTCGAAGTACCTGCCGCCTTGGCGGATCAGGCGCAGGGAGTGCCGACATTCGCGGCACTTCGCGAAAGCTTTCCTGAAGCAGCGCGCAACGCGCTCGCCGTCTCGGTGCCCGAGGTTGCCGGATCGGACGCCTGGAGCCGGATCACCGCATTCTTCCAAAGCCAGAGCGGCGCGCGGTCGCTCACACCGCGCGCGGGTGATGATCCGGACGCGGTTCTTTCGCGCGCCGAGGCCAATCTGCGCGCCGGCGACCTCGCGAAAACGATTGAAGAGCTGAAATTGCTGCCCGATCCAGGCAAGGCGGCGATGTCGGAATGGACGTCGCGTGCAGAACGCAGAACGCAGGCAGTGGCGGCCGCGTCGACACTGGAAAAGCAGGTAGAGTGAGGGTGCGATGGTCTGGTCATTCATCAAAATAGCAGTCTTTGTCGCAGTTGTAGCTGCCCTCGCGCTCGGTGCTGGCTATCTGGCGCAGACCGGTTCGGGCCTGCGCATCACCGTGGCGAATATGGAATTCACGTTCGGCCCGGTGCAAATGGTGATCGGTGCGGCGATCGCCCTTCTGGTGCTGTGGTTGGCACTGAAGCTTCTCGGGCTGATCGCTGCGACGATCCGGTTCATCAATGGCGACGAAACCGCGATCAGCCGCTACTTCGATCGAAATCGTGAGCGGAAGGGCTACCAGGCGCTGGCCGACGGAATGGTTTCTCTCGCATCTGGCGAAGCGCGCGCGGCGATGTCGCAGGCGGCGAAGGCGGAACGCTATCTTGGGCGACCGGAGCTTACCAATCTGCTGACGGCACAGGCCGCCGAGATGAGCGGCGACACCAAACGAGCCACTGAGGTCTACAAGCGACTTTTGCAGGAAGACCGCACACGCTTCGTCGGTGTCCGTGGTCTGATGAAGCAGAAACTAGCGGAAGGCGACACGGAGACGGCCCTAAAGCTTGCGCAGAAAGCTTTTTCGATGAAGCCGAGGCACCAGGAGGTGCAGGATACACTCCTGAAGCTTCAGGCGGATACCGGCGATTGGAAGGGCGCGCGAGAAGTTCTCGGAGCGAAGCTCAAGCAGGGTCTGTTGCCGCGTGACGTCCACCGTCGGCGCGATGCCGTCCTGGCCCTGCAAGAGGCCAAGGCAATCATTGCCGAGGATGCCACGATAGACGCGCGCGAGGCCGCAATCGCAGCCAATCGACAGTCGCCGGATCTTATCCCCGCAGCGGTGATGGCAGCGCGCAGCTATGTCGAAATCGGCAAACCGGCCTATGCAACACGAGTCATCAAGAAGGCGTGGGCCGCGCAGCCGCATCCGGATCTCGCCGCCGCATTTGCCGCATTCGAACCCGCCGAGTCCGCCGCCGCCCGTCTTAGGCGTTTTGAGCCTCTCCTGAAAATCGAGCCCGGCAACGAAGAGACCAAGCTTCTTGCAGCTGAACTCAATATCGCAGCTGAGGACTTTCCTGCCGCGCGCCGCGCCCTCGGGAACGTGCCAGAAACCCACCCAACTGCGCGAAGCCTGACCATTATGGCGGCTATCGCACGGGGCGAAGGCGAGGACGAGGCGGTGGTACGCGGCTGGTTGACACGTGCGTTGACCGCGAGCCGCGGACCACAATGGGTCTGCGACAACTGTCAGCATGTTCAGCCGGACTGGGCGCCAACCTGCAAGAATTGCGGCGGCTTCGACACGCTCAGCTGGCGCGAAGCCTCGGCCGTTCCGATGAGCCTCCCGAACAGTGCCGAGATGCTTCCACTGATCGTGGGAAGCCCCGAATCGTTGGATCGCGACCCCGACCGTGACGTGACTGACGAGACCGAGTCCCCTACGCTCGACGAGAGCCTGCTTATCAGCGAAGAGACCGGGCGTCAGGCGCAAAATTAGGCGATTATATACTTAACAAAGCAGGCGCGACATGCTGGATGAAAACGCACAGGCCGGTATAGAGATTGAGATCACTCCTGAGATGATTGAGGCCGGGAGGGTTGCCTTCCTCCATGCGTCGATGACTTCTGAGCCTTCGGATGTAGTTGAAGATTTGGTGTGCGATGTGTTCCTCGCAATGCTTCAATCTTCCAGGCTCGTTCCATTTCAGGAATCCAGGCCGCAGCCTCGTCGTACGCCTTAGTTAGAATTTGTGGAGTGTAGGTAAATACCGACTGCCCCATGCTGGTTTTGTTATCCCGTGGCGCGAGATGTGTTTCGCTGGAAAGAAAGGCGAACGCACCGGACTTTGCCTTCCCCACGTAGACGCCATGAGCAAGGACGTTTCTATGCTTAACAAGTTTCTCAACTTGTGTTGTCCAGCAGCGCTTAAACGCTACGAGGGCGCCGTCAGGTCGCAGCGTGGCCAGTTTTTCTGCAATTTCAGCTTTTGCTCGTATAGGTGACTTACCAAGGAACACGAGCATGTTGGTTTCGCTTATCTGGGCGAAGCTGCAAATTGCGAAGTTGAGGCAGTCTTCAATTTCGGCGCAGACCCGAATGACGCGAGCAATGGCGATAAACATTTCATCGCTGAGAGGTTCTGGGACCAATTGCGGTGGGTCACTATCATAGGTAACATCAATCATGGCTCAAAAGACCTTCGAAGACACAGTGAACAACCTTCTCAAGATGAAGCCGAAGCCCCACGATGAGGGCAAGGCGGATGAGAAGAAGGGGCGAGACAAGCCCGCCCCTTCAAGTGACAAGCAATCTAAGCCTACTTTTTCGGCTTAGGTTTTGCCTTCACGGTCTCGACAACAGCGGTCTTTTTGTGCTGCTGCGCGACCTTTACTGGGATGAAACGCCCTGAACCGGCGTCTCTCCCGCGCTTTCCTGCCATGATGAATCCTCCATCGTTGGCAGCCGACGGATAAGACCGTCTTCCCCAAGGTGCCGGATTGCACCAAAGGCCGTTTTTTTTGCGGAGCGAATCGGTGCCTTGGGGGGCATCTTAACCATAGCAGATTTTGTATGTGACTAGGAGTCGCACCCACTGGGTTGATGTGACGGGCTATTTATCTCGAGACCAGTCGTCCAACAGGAGCGCTACCAGATCGCGGAACTCAGGCGACGATTGCGTTAGGCCGCCGATAGGTGAGACGCTTGCCTTCTGCGCCTCTGAGGATCAGGTCGGCGCGGATCGTGTCGTCGGTGCCATTGGCGATACGGTTGGAGTAGCGGAAAGCAAACTCTGCGGCGTAGCGGTGCAAGTGCTGTTTGCCGCAGTGCTGATAGACGCCCTTCATGCCGCGCTTGAAGATGGAGAAATAGCCTTCGACCGTGTTGGTGGTCACGCCACCACGGACGTATTCCTCAGCGCCGTGATTGACGGACTCGTGCGCGGCGAAGTGGTCGCGAAGGTTGTCATACTGCATCGCCTCGTCGGTGTAGACGGTAGCCTCTGCGGCGATGTTCGCCTTAAGGATCGGAAGGAGCGTCTTGATCTTGAGGTCGTCCACCACAACGGACTTGGCGCGGCCCGTGGTGCGGTCAACCAGCGTCAGCACTTTCATCTTGTGGCCGACACCACGCTTCACTTCCTTGCCCGGTTCGCGGCCAATGAACGTCTCGTCAATCTCGACTACGCCGCCACCGGAACCAAACCCGCCGGGAATATCGTCGCGCATGGCTTCGCGAATGCGGTGGAACATGAACCAAGCGGTTTTATAGGTCACGCCGATAGTGCGGTGAAGTTGATGGGCGCTGATGCCCTTCTTGGACGAAGCCATAAGGAACGTGGCGAGAAGCCACTTATTGAGCGGAACCTTGGATCGCTCGAATACGGTGCCAACGGTGACAGTGAATTGCTGGCGGCAATCGCCGCACTGGTAAAGACCAGCGCGATGCTTTTTGCCTTCCAGCTTGGTGCATTTATCAGTTCCGCCGCAATGCGGGCAGAACACGCCATTAGCCCAACGCTGCGCCTCAAGATACTGGCGGGCGACTTCCGGGTTAGTGAAGAGAGGATCGGTAAGGTTCATGACTATTTTCTCAATCAGGGATGACAAACTTAGAGCGGCATATGCCACACCGGAATGCGTCCTCCCCGTCTCCATTCGGGATAGGGGCAAGATCAGCCGCAACTTCATCTTCGACCCAGCAACGGGGACACTGGAGGCGACCGTTCACGCGGATATGAAAGGCGCGCGCGCGGTCAATGGCAGTCTCCGCACGATCAAGTTTCGTCTTTACCTCATCAAGTTTCGCTTGCAGGTCGAGCTTTTCTACACGCAGACGCGTCTGGCGGCTCGCGACGCTCTCAGCAATCTCAAACGCATATTGGCGGATCGTATCTGACATCAGCTATCCTCTTGATCCCAATATCGGATCACGGGCTTGCTTTGTCAAGTATATAATCGCCCAAAATTAGGGCTACACAGCCTCGAACGATGGTGTTATCAGCGCTTCGTTGCGGCGGTCGGTCAGATGTACCCGGCATGAGACATGGCCGGTCTAGTTCAACTGGCAGAGAATATCGTTCGTAGCTGTCAGGTTCGCTCGCGAACGATGTCGCGAGCTTGGCTGTTGCAGGCGGTGTAAGATAGCTAGTGGGGCCATAGTAGGGCCACGACAGAGAAGAATGCCGCTGTAGCTCAGCTGGTAGAGCACGTCATTCGTAATGATGGGGTCGGGGGTTCGAGTCCCTTCAGCGGCACCACTCTTCTCAAAATAATTCTTCGATACAGCTTTTTAGATGGCCGAACGCCCGGCGAATTTGTGAGCAATGCAACGCAGAGAACAGCTAAGTCGCGGACGCCACGTTCAGCACCAGTAACATAGGTGCGATGCCGGTCGGCGTCGCACGCAAGCTCTTCCTGTGGTACCCTTCGCCTCGCGCGGCTGCACACTACGCAGACTATCGACGCATGACCCGAGGCACAATTCTCCTCCCGATTTGCCGAATATCCGCAGGTCGATCTTTGGCGTTGGGCGGATCGTGAGGATCAATAGAACTGTGCTGAACGCGCTCAGTCCCGCGATGAGGATAACTGACTGAGCGGCGAGGTGATTGATCCGACAATCACCAGTGTCAGCGGAAATCCGACGATGCCCGCCGTGATGACGATCCAGTTGGACAAGCTGACGGCGCGCGCCGCATCGAAATAGGCCGTACCGCCCTACGCCATCTCTTGAGACTCAAACTCGGCGACATGTGCAACAGGCTCCGCATCGGCGCAGCGGATGTGCTCTCGTCGCTCCGCCACCAGCGAATTGCCAATTACCCTCTGATCGTTGGTATAGGCATCGACCGCTGAAAGAGCTCTTCGACCTCGGTCCTGATCAGGGCGACCCGCTCCGGCGCGACGCTTTCCAGAACCTGCAATTCCTCATCAAGTGACGCCGGTGCGGCCTTTGCATTGCGCTTGGACCGCAGAAGCAGGCTGACCGACAGATTGGAAAGCCAGTCTTTCAACTCTCCGAAATGTGTGCTGGCCGTATTGGCGCGGGTCAGAATCTGGATCGCGGTCGCGCCGTCGGAAATCGCGTTCGCGTTGCGCGAAAGACGCGACGACAGGAAGATGTTCGTCGCCACGAGAAAAGCCAGAAGGACGACCGACAGCAGGACCGGCCGAAGAAGGATCGAATGCCTGGCCATCGATCTTCCGACGGCCAAGGAACCTTGCCAATCGGCGCCAATATCCTGCGCCGAAACCCGCATGTCAGCGAAAGATGCTGATGCTGATCACGCCGCCCAGATCGCCCTCTCGGCCGCCTTCCTTTGGATAGCCGGTGATGTCGATCTCACCCGCAGGTTCACCATGGCAGGACAGGCAGCCGGCGCTGTAATACTCCGGCACCAGAACGCGAAAGGCCGCCTTGCCGTCGATCTCGGCCGCCTCGGCAAATACCTGTCCCTTCGGCCAGTTGGCGGACATCAGATCGTCCTCGATGACCTTGGTCTCCCATTCGTCGGGCAGCGCCTTGCGGTTACGGACCAGATCGGGTGGCGCAGTCACCTTGACCCGGGCTTCGGATCCGACCAGGCCTGCGAAGTTTTCGTTTACGAGCCGCCCGAATACCGCTGGAACGAATCCCTTGAAGCCGACGCCATCGGCATTGATGGTTGCCTGATTGTCGGCCATCACCGCGCGGATCGCTTGCATCTGTGCTGCGATCAGCCGCGCCTCTTTCGGGTCCTGCCCGTCATAGAGCGGTTCGGTGCCGTTGGCTTCGAGATACGTCGTGGTCGCAAGTGCAAGCACATGATCGCCTGTCAGACCCTTGTCGCCTGCTGTCGAGTCGTTGATCACATCTTGGTTCGAGGCGATAACCGACCGCGCTGCCCGCAAAAGCGAGGCTAGCCGTAGGGCGGTCTCCATATCCTGATTGTCGCTGTTCTGCGCCCGCAACGGCGCTCCGATCAGACCGCAGCCTGCCGCCAAAGCGAGCGTTAGAACGAAACCAATGAACCTGGAACGACGTTCGCGCATGTTGCCCTCGTCACTGATCTGCGCAGAGTGGAATGCGCGCTTTTCGTTTGCGAGAGATCAATCTTCGCATCGTGTCCGCGCGCTTCGCGCCTGTCAATCGCTAAGGCGCGATCCTGATCCCGACCCGCAGTATCGGACGATGGTTTCGTTCAACGCCTATGCGTTTCGCGGCGTTTCCGGTGTGAACGCCGGCCACCTGGTCAAGAGGTTTCGGCAAGTCCGCGGCCCCGACTGCTAAACGACATACCAAGCCACATGCCTCGGTACGGCGGCTGAACCGGGCCCGCGAATCTGTTTCAGCTGTGTTCGGTGCTGTGCCTTACGTCGCTGCTGTTGCGGGATTCAATGAATATCCACCGCGCTTCGGGATAGCGATCCCTGATACGGCTTTCCATTTCGCGTGTTCGCGACTGCACTTCGCCAACCACGAGATTGCCATTCCACTCTACGCTCAGAGTCAAAAGAATGTCCTTGGGTCCGAAATGCATCGTCTGAAACTTGTTTTGCCTGACAAGACCGGGCGTGGTCGCGACGATTTCCTCGATACCCGTGACTACCTCGCGGCTTGCGGCTTCACCGGTCAACAGGCCCTTGCATTCATAGGCGAGAAATCCCGCAGTCACCGCGAGGATGGCTCCGATCATAAGCGATGCGATAGCGTCAAGCTGGGGTATGTCGAGCATTTCGGCACCGACCAGTCCGCCGAAAGCGACCAGAAGGCCCAGTAGCGCGGCGGTGTCCTCGAAAAGCACTGTGAAGATCGTCGGGTCCTTGCTGCGGCGTACGGTTTCTATCCAGCCCTTTCCCTTCTTCGACACACGCATGTGTCGAAGCGCGACGAGCCATGCCGCGCCTTCGAATATAGCCGCGATCCCAAGAACTGCTATGTTGACCCAGAATGACGTGGCCGGCGAAGGGTCACGCAACTTGTGCAGCCCCTCGTATATGGAAACGCCCGAGCCAAGCCCGAAGATCAGGATTGCAACGATGAAGGCCCAGAAATAAAGCTCAAGCCCATAGCCAAACGGGTGGCTGGGGTCGGCCGGCTTCTTGGCGCGCCATGTTCCAAACAGCAGGAGACCCTGGTTTCCCGTATCGACGGATGAGTGGATCGCCTCGGACAACATCGCCGAACTGCCCGAGAACGCCGCCGCTACGAACTTCGTCAGGGCTATCATCGCGTTTCCCGCCAAGGCGGCATAAACGACGCGATTAGTGTTGCCGCGCCCGAAAGGCTCATATGCCTTCATGAAAGCCTCCGCAGCGCCAAAGGAACTTCTTGGGAGGCGGCGGGCAAGCCGCCGAACATCTCGGTACGGGACAGCACGCAGGTCCGAACTGGCTGGCGGGAACGATCGAATCGGACTGCGAGTTCATGGCGCAGTAACGTGCATCTCCTCACAACGGTTCCGCCCGGTGGATGCGGCGGTACCGATTCTGAACGGGTTGGCGGAACTTGCGCCCTGACACTTCCGTTTATCGTGGCAATCCTAAATATGGGCGCAAGGTTTTGATACCGCTGAACCTGATCGCAATCCTGTCGCTGCTGACGGGTTTCGTCCGCGCCGCGTGGCTTGCCTTCGATCAGTCAAGAAGTCCCCGCCAAGATGCGGATCATGTGCCCCGTCTGGCCGCTCCCGGTGTTGTCCGGCGGCGTGGTGCTCCTATATCGTTCTATCTGCGCCACGGGCGAAAATAGAACGAAGGGTAGCGCGAAGGGCCGCCTTTCGCGGTTGCTGTCGCCAAAAGCACACCGCACTGTGGTGCGGGCTGCACCTTGGGCGACCTTCTGGCCGATGGTCATGCGATCACCCTTTCAGCTGTGCTGATCCCCTTCGGCTTTCCCGGATTGTTTGCTGAATGGATCTTCGCCGCGTCCGGGCTAATTACCTCTGCCCGCTCTTCATTGGTGTCGTCTTCCGGTATTGTGCGATCCGGCCATCCCGCCCATTCATTGGGGTGCGATGGTCCCGTCGGCGCGGGCGCGACTGAAGCATCATTGCCGGCCCGAATTCTGCTCGGGTATCCCTCTCCGCTGCGCCGCCTTAGGCGTGACAGAACCGCCAGGAGTTTCTCAGCGGCAGGGCGGGTTCGCCGATGCGCACGGCGGTCAAACCCATCTCGGTGATGCGAAGGGCATTATTGACCGGGCGCGCCTCGGCTCGTGTTCAGGGCAGTCATATCTGAACCTCGGGATCGGCTTGACCGGCCACATCGATGCGGATGGCGTAGGTCATTCCGGCGGCGTCGCCCTCTACCCCGTCAGCGGCGGTCGTAATGTAAAGCGTCCTGAGGTCGTCGCCGCCGAAAGCGGGACAGGAGACTTGTGGCGTGGGTAAATTGACGATTTTCAGGAGTTCCCCGTCCAGAGCATAGCGGACAACCCGCGATCCTCCCCATTGCGCGTTCCACAGGCACCCCTCACTGTCGATGACGGAGCCGTCGACGCCGAGGTCGTCGCCATGTCCGATGTTTAGAAAAACCTGTGCCGCGCCCAAGGGCCAGCCATCGGACGCGGCAAGAGGCTGTCGCATGATCTTGCCGATCTTCGTGTCGGTGTAGTAGGCAGCACTTCTGTCGGGCGCGAAGCAGATGGAATTGCTGATAGTCACACCCGTGACCAGCTTGCGCAACTCGCCTCGGAAGAAGCGGTAGATCGCGCCGGCGCCCAGCTCCTCCTTTTTGCCCATCGTGCCGATCCAGAACCCGCCCCAGGGATCGGCGCGGCCGTCATTCGACCGAGTCACAGGGTTGTCGACCTCAAGCGCAGCGACAAGGTTCCGTTCGCCCGAGGCGATGTCGAACCGATAAAGTCCAGTCTCGCTGGCAATAAGCAGAATGTCCCGGTCAACCCGACCGGCGGCGGAGACGTGCTCTTCAAATTGCCAATAGCGCTCTCCATTGGCGCCCTTCGCATAAAGACGCTTGCCCAGGATGTCGAACCAGAACAACTCCGCCCGCTCCGGGTGCCACATCGGACCCTCGCCGAGGGCGCAGCGCGTGGCGGAAAAAACCTCGAGATTCATTCCGCAAAAACCTCATCATAGACGGCCACGATGGCGCGGGCGCGGGCGCGTACGTCCCCCGCCGTCATGCCCGGTTTGTAGATCGCCGTGCCGAGGCCGAAGCCCGTCACCCCCGCCTTCTGCCATTCGGCGAAACCCGCGGCCCCCACTCCGCCCACCGCATAGGTCCGGGTGCCCTTCGGCAGAACCGCGAGGATCGCCGACAGGCCCGCGGCGCCCAGTTGGCTTGCCGGAAAGATCTTGACCGCATCCGCCCCGGCCCGCAGTGCCGCGAAGCACTCTGTCGGCGTGAAGACACCGGGATAGGACAGCATGCCCGCCGCCTTGGTCGCGCGAATGACCTCGGGATTGCAATCGGGTGAAACGATCATCTGCGCGCCAATCCTGGCCAACTGCGCGACTTCATCAGGCTTTAGGACCGTGCCAGCACCGACGATAACGTGTTCCCCGGCAACCCCGCGCATCCGCGCGATGCTGTCATAGGGCTCGGGCGAGTTCAGCGGCACTTCGATTCTGGTGATCCCGGCTTCGATCAGCGCCCTTGTGATCGACTCGGCCTCTTCCGGGCGAATGCCACGCAGGATCGCAATGATTTCACGGTTCATAGGACATGTTCCCTCAACTGGGCAAAGGCGGCGCGAAGGCCATTCAGCGTCATCTCTTCGGCATTGACCATGCGCGGGGCCGACCCTTGCGCGGAGAGCGCCGTTTGATAGGCCGATGAGATGCCGCTTTCGCCCACGATGACGATATCGCGACCCAGCCAGTAAGGGCGCGCGGCAGCCAGTTCAGCGCCAATCAGCAGACCGGACAGGCGCGAGCGCGCGACAGTCGCGTCCAATCCCGAAATGAGCGATTCCGCCCGAAGCGCAAAGAGATCACCCGCCAGGCCGTGCGGTCGCGATATCGCATGCGCGACGGCGCTTGCGAAGCTCTCCTGCTCGAAGCCCGAAGCCGCAACCGAGTGGCGCAGAACCGACTGGCCCGCGAGAAGCGCGAAAAGCTCGCCGGTAATGAAGGTGCGGAAGCTGACCACTTCGCGCGCGCTGACATGCACCCATTTGCAATGGGTGCCTGGTAGGCAGAGCACGCCATCAAAGTCCGGTTCGGTCATAAGGAAACCAGCAATCTGGGTCTCCTCTCCACGCATGACGTCGGCGGGCGAGGTTTGGCTCAGGCCGGGTAGGATGTGGACTGAAAGCCGCTCGCTCTCTGTCCGCACCCGGGTTGCCTGCGCGATGCTCGGTGCCGTGCTGGGAACCTCCAGATAGCCTGCCTCGGCCCAGCCCTGCCGCGCGCCGGCCATGCCGCAGCAGATCACGGTCAGGCGCCCCTCGGTCGGCAGGTCGCCCTTCAGGAGGTCGAGCAGCACCGATTCGAATTCCGACGGCCTGAGTTTGGCCATCCCGGCCTCGGAGTCCGCGCGACCAAGCACGGCGCCGGAGCGAGTCATCCGCCACAGGCGCAGATGCGAAGTCCCCCAGTCTACCGCGATCCAGTCGGGATGGTTGGCTTGTGAGTTCATCCTGTCAGCACCACGCCTCTGTCGGTGAGCAACACATGGCGGGACGTCTTGGGCACATCGGAGGGCAAGGCTGCACGCCATCGCCCATCGCCCCGCCATGACAACCCTCGTCGGCCGCACGATTTTTGTCGTTGCCGGTCCCCGAACGCAGGGGTTTGGGGTATGTCGCATTGCAGGGAAAAGCGGTCGGTTGCCCGTCGACTTCTCCACTGCGCCGCAGAACGCAACCGACGCCGACCGCTGGACAAAGGCCGCTTTCGCACTATGCCGCAGCAGGCCCTCGGACAGGCGCGCCTCAATGTCGGAGTTGTCGCCGGCACGGGAATCGGTACGTCATTTGGCGCATTGACCGTTGCCTGCAACTCCATCAGTGCCTCTCCCGCGTGACGGGCCGCGCGTCTTTCCCGATCGAGAAATCGATATCGGCGCTACGATCAGTTTCACATGACTACGCTTATAGTGCGACAGTGCGGGCGTCTAGACGCTGCGAAAGCGTTAGATTTTGCCTTGTCCGACAGACTTTTCAATACGCCTTCCGATGTGCTGACGCGCCTGGCGGCGCAGATTCCAGACCAGCGCAGGCGTGGCCGCTGCGCTCGGGGAGCGGCCAGACACAATTATCGTGCGGTAGGCGGGGCCAGACAGTCGTGCATCCGACACGCGGAACGTCTCCCTGCGCGGCCCTGCCGCGCTTGAGCTTGAGCATGTCCGGATCGCCCTTTGGTTCGCAATCTTCGAGGGCGAAGGCGGTGCCTGATGACACCTAAAGATCCCTGCGGGGAAAGCTCGTGCGCGTGCTCCGGCAGCCGAACTGGCGCGGCGTCAGGTTGTCACTACGAATATGGAGAAGGGCTGTGGGATCCTAAGGTTTGGCCAAGAAACTGATAGCGTCATCGTCGATCTAAAACGCCCCCTCCGGATCCTCAGATATGTCCTCGGGCGCATCTGCACACTCTCGCCACGCGGCCTCAGACTATCGGGCGATCAGGTTTCGCCTCAGCGCCAGAACACGGCCGGGCCCGTGCGCCGCCGCGAACAGCAGCCCGGCGAAGAAGGTGAAATGATCGACAAAAAAGCCGAACTCAGCCTCGGCCGCCTCCCAGTGCGATGGGCCGTGAAAGGCGAAGGCAAGAAAGAGAACGTAGGCTGCCGCAAGCAGTGCCGCTTCCGAGAAGAAGGCACCGGTCAGAAAGCAGGCGATGAGGACCAGTTCAAACAGTGCGGCAATACAAGCGAGAGGGAGGGACAGCGGAAAGCCGGCCGCCGCGATGTAGGCCGCCGTTCCGCCGATATCCATCAGCTTGAAGCTCACGGCCATGATGAATATCGACGCGAAGATCAGGCGTCCGACGAGAACGGCGGCGCTGGTCCATGCAACTGGCTGCGTATCAGTGGTCATCGTGGTTTCTCCGATCTATTCAGCGGTCCGGTAGCGCAACAGGACCAGCCCGTCCTCAAGTTGGATATTCTCGAGCAATCTGAGGTTAGCTTTTACGCTGTCCGGAAAGAGCTTGACGCCACGCCCGAGAACGACCGGGTAGAGTATCAGCGTGACCTCGTCGATCAAGCCGGCCGCCATCAATGCATGGCAGACCGATCCGCTGCCATAGATCAGGATAGTTCCTGAAGTTCTGGCTTTGACCTCACCCACCGACGCTATGAGATCTGGTCCAAGCAGCGTCGTTTTGGTCCATTCCGGATTTGTCACCGTGCGGGAGGCGAGATATTTCGGAAGCGCATTCATGCGGTCCGCAAAGTCGTTCTTCATCTCCGGCCAGACGGCTGCAAACCCGTCGTAGGTCTTGCGCCCGAAAATCATTGCCTCGGCGTCGCGAAGCTCATCCAGCTTGAACTTGTCTCCAACGGGGCCACGAGTGAAGGGGCCAGTCCAATCCCCCAGACCGCTCGCTTCCATCCCGACCGGGTCTTCGATAACCCCGTCGAGGGAGATGTATTGAGTGGCGACGAGTTCTTCCTGACATCGGTTTACCTTTCTCTGGATTTCGCCCGCCCGACCCCCGACCGTCTCAAACTGTCGCCGCTGTTTGCTTCGCCGCGACGTGGCGCGCGAAACTCTCCAGGATCGCTTGCCAGCCCTGTCTTTGCTGCTCCACCGGGTTCTGCGTCTCCGCATCGAAGGTTACGCGGACCAAGACATCATTTTCGCGGGGCACGAACTCAACCCGCGCCGAACGGTCGCCGAAGGCGTAGTCGATCAGCTTGTGGGTCTCGACTTTCGTGTAGGTTCCGGCGAAATCGAAGCCGATGCTGCCGTCCTTGGACTCCATCCGTGAAGAGAAGGCGCCATCTGGGCGCAGATCCACTTTCGTGGCGACGGTGTGCCAATCGGCGGAAGCGGCGTTCCACGCATTGATGTCTTCCGGAGTCGTGTACGCGCGCCAGACCGCGTCGATGGGGGCGGCGACCGCGGTTTCGACGGTGATCTTCTCAGCGGTCATTGCTTATTCTCCTGTGGGCTGTTGGACAGTCGAGGCTTGCGCCTAGTTGTTGATCTCAGGTTCCACGAGTTCTTGTGAGCTTGCGCAGGGACTCCTGCCAGCCGAGGTAGCAGGCCTCGGGCGGGATCATGTCCGGTATGCCCGCCTGTTCGATGTTCACCTCGGTTCCAACCGATACCGGCTTCAACGTCACCGTGACCTTCATCTCGCCCGGCAAGTTCGGGTCATCGAAACTGTCTGTGTAGACAAGGCGTTCGCCGGGAACGAGTTCCAGATATCTGCCACCAAAGGAGTGACCCTTCCCTGTCGTGAAGTTCCGGAATGACATCTTGTGAGTACCACCCACTTTCGCATCCAGTTCGTGGACGGTGCAGGTGAACCCGAATGGCGGAAGCCAGCTCGCAATCGCGTCCGGCTCGACGAACGCGCGGTAGAGCTTTTCGGGCTTGGTGGCGACTACCCGGTGCAAACGGATGGTGCTGGGCATGGTTTTCTCCATAACTTGGTTTCAGTTCCGGTTTTCGATCGCTGCAGGACCCAAGATGAGCTTCAGATAGCGTCGGAGGTGGTCGATGCTCTCGGCGGCGACCCTGGGGCTGCCGCTGGCTTTTGCCAGAATGAAGGCCCCTTGAATGACCGCCTGTGTGTGAAGCGCGAGGCTCATCGCCGTCCAATTCGCCGTGATCCCGCGCGCGGCCATCGCAGCGGCGATGTCGGGCTCAAGCGTAACTGCATGCCCTGAAATGCTGTTCCAGCACGCGTCGCGGATAGGCGGATGGGTGCCGAAGGTTTCCTGGACCATCGTACCGACAAGGCAGGTAAATTCGGGCAGCTCGCCCTTGAGGATCGTCTTGCGGAACTCGATATAGCCGAGCACCCGATCGAGCGGATCGGCCAACTGATGATATGCGGCCGCGTCGAAGAACCTTCCGGTCGTTTCCGACCAGTGGTCGGCCGCGGCAACGGCAAGTTCTTCCTTGCTCTTGAAATGGTGGAAGAACGCACCTTTGGTCACGCCAGCCGCAGCGCAGAGTTCATCGACGCTCGTGGCAGAATAGCCTTTTGTCCGGATCACCGAAAGCGCTGCGCTCAGCAGCTTGGTCCTGGCGTCGTGCTTCTCTACGGTCTCGGGCATCGTGGGCTCCATCACTCATCAAGTACATACCAACTGGTCGGTATGCTGTCAACAACCAATGATACTTCTCTTCGGTAGGCTTCTGTCCCGGGAGTCGCCAAAGAAAATGAAGTTGGTGGAAATATCCGCCCGTATGGCGCGTTGGCCAAAAGGCTATCGTGCTGCCATACGAAAGCATCCGATCAATTGCTTAAGCCGTTCGAAACCATCTCGCACCAACGGGGATTCCACACTTGGAAGCACGGAACCAAGATGAGATGACGAAAACCGACAAGGTTTTAGTCTGAGCGTCAGCCGTTCCGCAATCGCCAAAGGAACAGCGCGCTCATCCCGAAGCCGATCGTCGCAATGAGCGCGCGGATGACCGGTTTCGGCAAAGCCCGCGCGACCGGCGCGCCGGCATAGCCACCTGCGGTAGCGGCCAGCATCATCACCGCCGCCTGCGGCCATGCTACCAGACCGGCCATTGCGAAAATCGCGACAGAAATCGCCGAGAGGGCGAAGCTGAGACCGTTCTTCAGCCCGTTCATCCGGTGTAGATCTGTCATTCCCCAGAGCGCGAAGAGCGCGAGCATGACGATGCCGAGGCCGCCGTTGAAATAGCCGCCATAAAGACTGACCGCAAACAGGCCGAACGCCCCTTCTGGCGTCACCGTCCGCGACTTTCGCGCCGCCCAATTGCGAATCCCGTCGCCGAAAAGGAATGCAAGTGTGGCGGCCAGAAGAAGGAACGGCACCACAAGAGAAAACGCCTTGTTCGAAGACACCAGTAGCAACCCTGATCCGACGACACCTCCGCAGACTGTAATGAGGATGAAACGCAGGAGTTGCTTGCCCCCGAATGTCCTGAGTTCCTGGCGGAAGCCGAACGCGCCGCCGAGATAGCCGGGAAAGACGGCGACGGCACTGGTTGCATTGGCGGCGACGGGGGGCATCCCGGTGAAGACGAGGGCCGGGAAGGTGAGAAACGTGCCGCCACCCGCAATAGTATTGAGAACACCCGCCCCGAAGGCAGCGGCGGAAACGAGTATCATGTCAGCGATCATGGTGGGCATCCTGTGGGGCTGAGATTTTGGTCAATCAGGCCGCGTCGTGCGGCCTTCACGTCGCGCTGCGTGCACCAGCGGTACAGCGTGCAAGAAAAGACCGCGACTGAAACATGCTGTTTACCCGCGGATCCAGCGCGCTTCGCGCGAACGCCGCTCTTGCGAAGGCGCCGATCACCTCAAGCACGAACTTGGGCTTCGACGCGACCGAACGGCCTGCACACGCCGTCATCTTAGAGCGTCTCTCTCCTCAGTCGATCCGCCAGCAGTCTGAGCGTTCGGAATCACCGTTCCTTTCCGCCTGTTTTCGCTCTCACGCGGAGCCATGAGTGGGCGCCTTCCTGTTCCTACGATGGTGAACCCTGCTCGGCGGGCTACCGAACCGCTTCGTGAAAACCTTCGAAAAGTGCGATTTTGTGGTGAACCCGCAGGCGGCCGCGATCTCGAAAAGCGACATGTCGGTTTGCGTGATCAGACTGCGCGCATGGTCCAGACGCATGTTCTGATATAAGCGCGTCGGCGTTATCCCGAGGCACTTCTGGAACTGCCGTTCAATATGCCGCATCGTGTAGCCGACGGCGTGGGCCAGCTCTTCCATGGATAGCGGCGTTTCGAAATTGTCGGCCATCAGCTTCACAATTTCGATCAGCCCGGGATTGCGGGTGTGAAGGACGGTCCCGATCGAGGTCCTCTGCCCGAGATTGGCCCCCGCATCATCTCGCAACAGGCACATGTCGGCCACGACAGTCGCGAAGGCCTGCCCGTGATCGTTCCCGATGATCGATATGGCCATATCGGCTGCGGCAGCCCCGCCACCACAGGTCAAGATACGACCGTTGATTTCGAAGCGCCGCTTGCTTGGCGGCAGGTGTGGAAATAGCTCGACAAAACCGGGATGGCACTCCCAGTGCAGGGTGAAAGCCCGTCCCTCCAGGAGGCCGGCTTGGGCAAGTACTACGGCACCGGTGCAGACTCCGCCCAGTGAGCCTCCCGTCCTGTTGTGCCGGCGCAGATACCCGATGGTCGATTTCGACGGATTGCCGCCATGGAGGTTGCCGGAGCAGGCGAAGAGGATCGTGTCCTTCCCGACCGATTGAAGCGGCGCATCGACCGCCACCTGGACCCCCGAGGAGCTGCGAACAGGTGCCCCGTCTTCAGAGACGACAGTCCAACGATAGAGTGGTTTCTGGGAAAGCTGGTTCGCTATCCGAAATGGCTCGATCGCGGCGCTGAAGGCGAGCAGAGTGAAGTCTTCCAAGAGGAGGAATGCATAACTCTTGGTGCTCCGAACATCGCCAACCGGGTAATAGGCAGACCCTGGTGGAACGAGCACTTCAGGCACGTCGCGCATCGTCTCCTCCTTTGAATTGACCGCTGAAGCCATCATTCCGTCATCCCGTTACCGAGGGTTTCCCCTGGGAAGCATTCGCACCTTCGTCCAGAGTACAAGGTCAACGTCGACCGCGCTTCGACTTTCGCCGCGGGCACCCGGCATGCGAATATCGGGGTAATGGGCGATTTCAGCAAGGCGGGCAATGCGATCCGCGCGCGCTGCTGCAAGCATATCGTGATCGATGCTGATAGACCGAAAAGCCAAGTATCCCGCCGGGGTTTGCGTGAGTGATGGCGATCGGTCGGGCTGTATGCTCAATCGCCTCGAGGGTCGAGCGTTCGCCGGAATGACTCATGTCGACGACAAGGCCGAAGCGCTTCATCTCGGCCACGACCTCACGAGGGGTTCTGCGAGCCGAAGAAGATCGCGGTGCGTCCGGTCTCGCGGGCACGCTTGACGTCCCCAGTTGCGCGGCCCTGAAAGATCAGGTCGGAGAACTGTTCGAACCGGCGGTTCCACCATTCAATATTCAGTACCGTCTCGCGGAAGCAGCGTGATTCATGGAAGCCGGTACAGCAGCGGCCTCCAATCCCATGCCGAACAATGAACCAGTCCGGGGACGCACTCCGTCTGGCGGGCCGAATTGCAATTCCAGGCAGAAAGTTTGGACCACCTTTGATCGGCGCGGATGCTGTTTACGGTACCTTGTGGAACCCTCTCTCGCACTGCAAGTTGGCTTTCTGATCCTGGGGGAATCAAAGAATGGCCATCATTGCACTGAATGAACTAAGGATCGAGCGGCTGATCGCGTGCCCGAAATGCGATGCCGTCTATGAGGTGGTTGAGCCTGCGCCGCGCGAGCGCGCGGTCTGCGCGCGTTGCCACACCGTCCTGATCGCGCCGCGCGAGCGTGCCGGCAAGCAGTTGATCGCCATCGCCCTCACCGTGCTCATCTTGATCGTCGCCGCGGCGATTTTTCCGTTTCTCCGGATTGGGGCCGGAGGCATTAACAACACCGCTTCGGTGCTGGATGCCGCCCTTGCCTTTTCAGGGCCGCTCGCGATCCTGTCACTTGCGGTGACCGGGTTCATCGTCATCGTCCCGATGCTCCGGCTCATGCTGCTGATCTATGTTCTGCTGCCGATCGTGCGCGACCGTCCGCCTGCGCCCGGCGCCCGGCCCGCCTTCCGATTGGCAGAGGTTTTGGGGCCATGGTCCATGGCGGAAATCTTCGCGCTCGGCTGCGCGGTCGCCTTGGTGAAGATAAGCGATCTCGCCGAAGTGAACGTCGGCCCGGCGTTCTGGATGTTTGCCGTACTCGTCGTAATGATCGTCGTTCATGATACCCTCATGTGCAGGTACTCGGTATGGAAGTCTCTGGAGAAATAAGCACTGCGCGCGAGATGGGGCTGGTCGCCTGCACCCGCTGCACGCGGGTCTGGACGTCCGGGACCGAACGCTGCGCGCGCTGCGGGAACAAGCTTTCGTCGCGCGATGACCTGAGTCTTCAGCGGGTCTGGGCGTGGTGGGCCATCGGGCTCATCTGCTACGTTCCCGCAAACATCTACCCGATGCTTCAGACCCGGACGCTTTTCACGGTCCAGGACAACACGATCGTCGGGGGTGCGGTGGAACTTGCCTATAGCGGCAACTGGGTCATCGCTGCGGTGATCATGACGGCGAGCGTCCTGATTCCCGTCGGCAAATTCATCGCCATAGCCGGACTCGCCATCGGCGTTTCGCGCGGGGCGCGGCTTTCCCGCCAACGGCGCCACCAGCTTTACGAGATCGTGGAATACATCGGTCGCTGGTCGATGATTGATGTTTTCGTGGTCGCGGTTCTGTCCTCGCTCGTCCAACTTCACGCCCTGGCGTCAATCAGCCCGGGCCGGGCGAGCCTCTTCTTCGCCACGTCCGTGATCTTCACGATGCTGTCGGCGCAAGGTTTCGACAGCCGGCTCATCTGGGACGCCGATAGGGGAAGGGACCGCGAGGCCTGATGGCAGATCAAACCACACCGCGAAAAGTCCCGGTCGAAAGCGCACGAAAGAGCTTTTTTGAGCGTGTTTCGATCGTCTGGATAGTGCCTGCCCTTGCATTGATGGTCGTGCTCGGCGTCGCATGGCATACCTACGCAGATAGAGGACCATTGATCGCGATCACCTTCGAGAACGCGTCCGGCATTCGCGCAGGCGAGACCGAGTTGCGCTATCGCGACGTGACCGTCGGGCTGGTTGAGAAAGTCGGGTTCACCACAGACTTATCCCATGTCGCAGTCTCGGTCCGGATCAACAAGAACGTCGCGGACTACATCGACGATGATGCGCGATTCTGGGTGGTGAGGCCAAAGGTGACGACGCAGGGGATTTCCGGTCTCGATACCGTGCTGAGTGGTGTTTTCATCGAAGGGCAATGGAATGACGCGGCGGGGGGCCTTCGCGATCATTTCGTGGGGCTGCCCGACGCCCCGCTCGACCGACTTGGCCGGGAGGGGTTGCATCTGATCCTGCGCGCCGCGGGGGAAGCCACGCTGAGCGAGGACACGCCGATCCTCTATCGCGGGATCGAGGTTGGACGCGTCGGACCGGCCCGAATATCGGACGACGGGACCACGGTCGAGGCCGAGGCGCTCATCTATGCGCCGCATGATCGACTGATTTTCAGTTCGACCCGGTTCTGGGACACGTCCGGCTTTTCCTTCTCGCTAGGCCCCAAGGGGGCGAGTGTCGATTTCTCGTCCATTGCCTCGCTCGTCTCGGGCGGGATCACGTTCGGGACCATCGTGTCCGGCGGCAAGGAGGTTGAGCAAGGCACGGTCTTCGCCGTGTACAGTGAAGAAGCCGATGCCCGCTCCAGCGTTTTCTCGGGCGACCAGAGCGAGGTTCTGAACCTGACCGCCATCTTTGATGACAATGTCGCGGGCCTGACCGCGGATGCCGCGGTGACGCTCAAAGGGCTGCAAATCGGCAAGGTTGCAGCGCTTAACGGCATCGTCGATCCCAAGCGGTTCGGCGACAGCCGGGTGCGGCTTGCCGCGACGTTGGCGATCCAGGCCGGTCGGCTGGGCCTCGAAGGCGGCGATGGCGGCCCTGACGCCGCGCTGGATTTTCTGCGGGCGCAAGTAAAGGATGGGCTGCGCGCACGGCTTGTGTCCGCGTCTATCCTGACCGGAGGGCTGAATGTCGAGTTGGTTGAGGTACCCGGCGCACCTCCCGCCGAGATCGACATGGCGGGCGATCCGAATCCGATCATGCCCACGACGGAAAGCAAGATCGCCGACGTCTCCGCCACTGCCGAGGGCGTGTTTGAGCGAATCAATTCGCTGCCAATCGAGGAACTGCTGAAAAACGCCATCGACCTCATGGCGAATGCCAACGCGTTTATCGGGAGCGATGATCTGCGCTCGGTGCCGGGAAATATCAATGGCCTCGTAACCGATGCGCGCGGCTTCATCGGTTCGGATGACATCCAGGCGCTGTCGGCCAATCTCAACAAGACGCTGGCCGACTTGCGGACCATCCTCGCGCAGATCCGCGAAGGCGGTGCGATCGAGAATGCGAATGACGCGCTTGCTTCTGCGAAAGGCGCCGCGGACAACTTCGCGGCGGCGACGGATGATCTGCCCGGCCTTATCAAACGCGCGGAACAGGTGCTGATGCAGGCCAGCGAAACCCTGCGCGGTTATGAGGCGAGCGACGGGCTCGCGCGTGACGCACGCGCGGCGCTCAGGGAAGTTGAGAAGGCCGCGCAGGCGGTTTCCTCGTTGGCGCGCGCGATTGAACGCAAACCCAATGCGCTTTTGACGGGACGGTAATGCGATGACGATGATGCGATCTCTCTCCATTCTCACTTGTGTCGCGTTCGTGACCGCCTGTTCCGGCGGATCCGAACAGCGTTTCGCGGTGCCGTCCGTACCTGCTGGCGACGCAATCGGCATCTCCTTCCGATCCGTCGTGCTGCGGGACGTATCGCTGCCGGATTACGCCTCTTCGCAGGAGATATTCACGCGCGGTCCGGATGGCGCGCTGACCAGTGACCCGAAGCTTCTGTGGGCGGATGAACCCGCCCGCGCAATAACACTGGAACTGGCACGATACCTGACACGGATTACCGGAGCGCGCATCGCCTCCGAGCCCTGGCCATTTTCGGCGGGTCCGGATGCCGCCGTTGAGGTAAGGGTCGAGCAACTGCTGGCGGATGCCGACGGCACACTGCGTCTTTCCGGCCAATATTTCGTCGCGTCCGAGAGCGGTCGGGATGCAAGCTCGCTCTTTGATCTCTCCGTCCCGATCGACGGGCAGAGGAGCGCCGCCGATATTGCCGCCGCACGCGGCCGGATCGTGAGAGATCTGGCGCGGACAATCGCGGCGAAATCGCTGCGATAGGCCGCTCGAGCTGCCGAAACGGGCGGCGTTCCTGGAAGCCCAAACCCGCATGGCGGGAAAAAAGCGATGTTTGCCGGGCCGATGCGGCACACTGGATGCGCCGCGGAGGAAGTTCAGCATCGGAAAGACCCCGCAGGCGACCCTGGTCAGGCATCCTGGTATCCCGTCAGAAAGCTCGTCAGGTTCGCACCAAGATCGGGCTGGAGGTAGCCGCCCTCTTGCACGATCAAGGTCGGAACGCCGGTTCCGGCAATCCGTTCCGCGATCCTGGCGAAGCCCGTTGTCGTGACCTTCAACCCCTGAAACGGATCATTCTCGTGGGCATCGAGGCCAAGAGCGACGATCAGCAGATCGGTTCCGAAAGCGCGGACCCGATCGAGCGCGGTGTCGAGCGCCGCGAGATAGCCCGCGTCGTCTGTCGCGCGCGCCAGAGGCAGGTTAAGGTTGTAGCCGAGCCCTTCACGCTCTCCCCGCTCATGGGCATGGCCCCAGAAGAATGGATAAAAACGGATCGGATCGGCGTGAATCGAAACCGTCAGTACATCGCGACTGGTGTAGAAGATGCCCTGTGTCCCGTTGCCGTGATGGACGTCTATGTCGAGGATCGCGGGCCTGAGCCCTGCCTTCAGCGCCGCCTTGGCCGCGATGGCGGAGTTGTTGAGGAAGCAGAAGCCCCCTGCAAGGTCCGTGAAGGCATGGTGCCCCGGCGGACGGCAGAGCGCATAGCACGACCGCTCGCCCGCCATCACCGCATCGAGTGCAGATAGCGCAGCCTGCGCCGACCAGTAGGAGGATTCCCACGTTCCGGCGGAGATCGGGCAGGACGTGTCGGCCTGATGGAAGCCTGCCTGCCCCACGGCTGAACGCGGATAGGAGGCGATGCGTCGGTCGGGGTGGATGTTCGGGATGACCTCGTCCGAGGCGTTCTCGATTCGCTTCCACCGGGTGTGGATCGTTTGCAGGAACACGAGATATTCCGGCGCGTGCAGTGCCCCGATCGGGCCCATGCCGTGGTCCGACGGTGCGTGGAAGGTGCATCGGGCTTCTTCGGCCCCGCTACGCAGGACGTCGATCCGCGCCGGCTGTTCCGGGTTCGGCAGGCGAGTGCCATTGGCCATGAACATCTTCGGATCATGCATCCTTTGCCGGTCGTCGCAGTATGCCTTCATCGCGTGCCTCCGATCTTCTCAAGCGCCTCGCCTTCGAGAAGCATTCCCACTTCGTCCGTGCGTGCTGCGAACCCCATGCGCTCGTAGAAGGTGACCGCGCGCGGATTGACGGTATAAACCGCAGAGTCGGATGAACCGCGCATCCCAGATAGCACCGGCATCGTCGCGCACTGCGGCGAGCAATCTGGGACCAAGTCCCGAGCCGCGCGCTTCCGCCGCGACCCAGAGATCCGAGACGTAGGCGCCCGCAGCAGCCCGCGTAGTGGAGTAGAGCGGCGAATAGACCGCAACTCCCAGAACCGCGTCGTCGCACAATGCGATCTGCGCCCGGAATGCGGGCACGGGGCCAAATCCGGCCTGCATGATGCTGTCATCGTTCGCGGCATGAGCGTCACCCAGATCGTCCGAGAGCGCTGCGAGCGCACAGTTCAGCAGCGGCGCATCCTCTTTCTCGGCCAAGCGGATCGTCACATTCCGTAGCATTCAGAACGTCACCTTGTCCGATCCCTTGAGGTCCAGCATGGCGCGCGCCTCGTCCGGCGTGGCGATGCTGCGCCCCAGGGCCTCGACAAGGCCGCGCACCCGTTCGACCTGCTCGGCATTGGACCGCGCGAGCTGTCTCTTGGCGATGTAAAGGTTGTCTTCCAAGCCCACGCGGACATGCCCGCCCATTGCGGCGGCCCTTTCCGCCATCGGCATCTGCTGTCGTCCGGCAGCCAGAACGGAGAAGATGTAATCGTCTCCGAATAGCCGGTCGGCGGTTGCCTTGAGATGGACGAGATGGTCGGGCTCCGCCGCTATGCCGCCGAGGACACCCATCACGAACTGGATGAAGATGGGTGCCGCTACCAGACCGCGGTCCGCGAAATGACGCAGCATGTAGAGATGGCCGACCTCGTAACATTCGAACTCGAACCGCGCGCCCCGCTCCCCTCCCATGCGACGCAGGATGCCCTCGATGTCGCGCGGCGTGTTCTTGAAGACGAGATCGTCGGAGTTGCGCAGGAATGGCTCCTCCCACTCGTGGAGCCATTCGGTCCGCTTTCCGAGCATCGGGTAGAGCGCGAAATTCATCGAGCCCATGTTGAGCGAACACATTTCGGGGCCAAGCGCGAGCGGGGCGGCGAGCCGGTCGACGAGCTTCATCACCGCACTGCCGCCCGTCGTAAGGTTCACTACGGCATCCGTGCCGGCGGCGATTTTCGGCAGGAATCCGCGGTAGTGCTCTACCGCCGCCGAAGGCTGTCCGGTCTGCGGGTCGCGCGCATGCAGATGCAGGATAGCTGCGCCCGCCTCGGCCGCCCCGATCGCCTGCGTGGCGATCTCCTCGGCCGTCACCGGCAGATAGGGAGACATCGAGGGTGTGTGGATGGAGCCGGTGATGGCGCAGGTGATGATGATCTTCGACAAAGGCTCTCCTCAGGCGCTTTGCGACAGGGCGGGCAGGACCCGTTCCTCGAAACGATCGAGTGCGCGGGTAAGCATGACCATGATCTCCTCGATCTGATCGGGTGTCGTGATCATTGGCGGGCAGACGAGGATATGGTCCCCCTCGAGTCCGTTCCGTGTGCGCCGCGAATAGACGATAAGACCCTCCTGATAGGCCATCTCGACTAGTTCGGAATGGGCATTCAGCGACTTCGGCAGCGGTACCATCGTGTGCCGGTCCGCCACCAATTCGAAGGCGAGAAGCAGACCCTTGCCGCGCACGTCACCGATGAAGGAATAGCGCTGCATCAGGTCGCCCAGCCGCGATTTGAGGAGCGCCCCGACGGTCGAAGCATTATCCATCATGCCGCCCGTCTCGATCTCTTCCAGAACCGCCAGGCCAGCCGCGCAGGCCAGCGGATTTCCGGCATAGGTATGCCCGTGCATGAAACCGCCCGAAGCCAGCACCGGCTCCACCAGGCGGTCGTGGGCGATCATCGCTCCCAGAGGCGCATAGCCCGCGCCGAAGCCCTTGGAGATGGCGATGATGTCGGGCGCGACCCCCCAATGGTCGGCGCCAAGGAACTTGCCCGTCCGCCCGCCACCCGACATGACCTCGTCATGGATTAGCAGAATGCCGTGACGGTCGCAGATCTCGCGCACCGCCTGCATGTAGCCTGCAGGTGGCACCAGCGCACCGGTCGAGGCGCCGCCGACGGGTTCATGGATGAAGGCCAGAACAGTCTCTGGTCCTTCTTCCAGAATCTTCGCCTCCAGCATCGCGGCATAGTGCGCTCCGGTCGCCGGGTCATCCATGTCCAGCCCGTCGAGATAAGCGCGCGGCGCGGGAATCTTGGGCATGGCTCGCATCATGGGCTCGAACGGGTGGGTAAGGGGGTCATAACCCGTCAACGCCAGAGCGCCGAGGGTCGAACCGTGATAGGAGGGCGCCCGCGAGATGATCTTCCAACGTGTTCCCTCGCCGACCGTTACAGCATATTGACGCGCAAGCTTGACCGCGCTTTCCACCGCCTCCGACCCTCCTGAGACGAAGAAGACCTTCTCCATTCCCTCGGGGCTGAGCGATGCCACTTTGGCGGCGAGGCGTTCGCCCGGCTCGGTCTCGAAATGCAGGCGGTAGCCGAAGGTCGACTTCTCCATCTGGCGCCGCATCGCTTCCAGGACGCGCGGGTTGGAATGGCCGATATTCGACACCATCGCACCGGATGAACCGTCGATATAGCGCTTGCCATCCACGTCCCACATGTAGATGCCGCGTGCCTCGGCAAGGACCGGCCTGGAAGTGTCGCTTTGGTAGAAGAGATGGCTCTCGCCCTTCATGCCGCGACCGCCTTTGGAAGCGCGGCGCAATCCTTCGCCCGGAACCGCACGGAAACCTCGGCCCCGGCGGTGAAAGGCCGGTCGTCGATCATATTGATCGCTTGCAAGTGATGGTGCCCTGCGAGCAGGAAGTAGCGCGCCGATTGGCCCTGATAGTCCACGGTCTCGACGGTGGCCGGGACCGCAAATCCCTCTTCTGGAGCCGTATCCGCAGGCAACACCCTCAGCTTTTCCGCCCGGATCACCAGCTTGACCGGACCGGCTCCGCCGACATGCGGGGCGCGGTCGCGCGGGATGGAGAGCGTCGGGAAATCGCGCACGTCGATGCCAAGCACATCACTCCCAACGCCTACGCATTCCCCATCGATCACATTCGACGCCCCAAGGAAGCGGGCAACGAATTCGCTGGCGGGCGTGTTATAGACCTCCTCCGGCGCGCCCATCTGTTCGACGCGTCCCTCGGACATGACGATGATGAGGTCGGACATGGCCAGCGCCTCGGTCTGGTCGTGGGTCACGAATACCGTCGTCACACCGATCCGCCGCTGGATGTTCTTCAGTTCCACCCGCATATCCTCGCGCAGGTTGGCATCGAGTGCCGAAAGCGGTTCATCGAGGAGAAGTACGTCCGGCTCGATCACGATGGCGCGGGCAAGCGCCACGCGCTGCTGCTGGCCGCCCGAAAGCTGTTTCGGGTAGCGCGATCCAAGATTGGGAAGCTGGACGAGTTCCAATGCCCCGGCCACCCGGCGTTGCGCCTCATCTTTCGGTACGTTGCGGTATTTCAGGCCGAATGCGACGTTCTCGGTGACCGTCATGTGCGGGAAAAGCGCGTAGTTCTGGAACACGAGGCCAAGATTGCGGCGGTGAATCGGCAGGTCGTTCACGCGCCGCCCACCAATGGAAATATCGCCCTCGGTCGGGTCCAGAAGTCCCGCAATCATGCGCAGCGTCGTCGTCTTGCCGCAGCCCGAAGGGCCGAGAAGCGTGACGAAGCTGCCTTGCGGAATGTCGAGCGACATTCGGTGCACCGCAGTAAAGGTGCCAAAACGCTTGACGATGTCGGTCAGGGTGACGGCGCTCACTGGGCTCTTTCCAATCTCGGGTATGGCCGGCCCCGCATCGCGCGAGGCTGGCATTGCTAGGAGTCAGTACCCGCGCTGAACACGGCTGAAGGTTTCCGACCATTCGGCCTCGTTGCCATTCCAGTAGCCCGGGTCGGCAAAGGTCAGGCCCGAAAGCGTACCGGTCGGATCAAAGGCCGGAAGCTTCGGGATCTTCGCGCCGAGGTCGACCTTCGTCGGGTCCAGTGCGGGTGGATAGCTCTGCCCCTCGGCCACGGCAATCGAGGTGTCCTTGTCGAGCATGAAGTTCAGAAGCTCCTCGCAGGCCTGCATCGGGCTGCCCTTGATGACAAAAAGGCATTCCTGCCAGCCGAAGCCCTTCGGCGGATCGTAGTAGCCAATGTCATGACCCTGTTCCTGCAATGCGTAGACCCGACCCGACCAGGCTTCGGTGACGTAGATTTCCTCTTCGGCGAGAAGGCTCATCAGTTCCGCGCCCGACGCCCAGTATTTCAGGGCGAGATCGCGGTGTTTGCGCACGGCGTCCCAGACAGCTTCGATATCCTTGATGTCGTTCGGGTCCTGATCGGTCTGAAGGGCGCCATACCAGATCCGGGTGCGCCAGTCGCTCCAACCCCCGATCTTGCCCTTGTAGGCCTCGTCGATCAGGAGCATCGCGCCCTTCTTCTTGGCCTCGTCGTCCGAGATATACTTGCGATTGTAGGCAAGACCGGTCGAGCCGTAGTCATAGGGCGCAGCACTCAGGCTGTCGGGCGTGACGGCGTGGAAGGCATTGATGAGCGCTGGCATGACGTTCGCCATGTTCGGTATGTTGTCGAGATTCAACTCGCTCGTCAGATCGAAATTGTGATAGCGCGCATAATCGAAAACGCCAGACAGGTGGGCGATGTTGTACTCGCCGGGCTGCGAGGCGCGCACCTGCGCAAGATATTCGTCGCCACCCGGAAACGTGCCGTCGACCACCGTAACGCCAGTCTTGGCGGTGTAAGGATCGAAGGCATATTTGCGGAACGCTTCCGAAACGACGCCGCCCCAGCCGTCGAACCGGACCTGCTTGACGTCCTGCGCCATGGCGAATTTCGCGAAAGGCGTCTGAAGCCCGTAGGCGGCACCTGCCGCGCCGATCAGCCCGAAGAATTTCCGCCGCGAGAGATCCCCGTTGCGATAGCGGTCGCGTAGCCGTTCGTAGCGTGTCGTATTGTCCATTTTCAGCCTCCTTGCTGTGTCCGCGGGGAACGGTCGGTCACGCACCCCGTCTTCTTGCGAGTTGCCGGGCAATGCCGGCGCCGATCAGTGGCAGGCCCACGGTCATCAGGATCATGACGGTGCCGAGGGCGTTGATTTCGGGCGAGATGGAATTCCTCAGCATCGAGAATATCTGTGTGGGCACGGTTTCCACTCCGCCGGGCTTCCAGAAGAGCGTGCCGGTGATGTCGTCAAAGCTGATGGTGAAGGCGAAGAGCGCGCCGGCAGCGACGGCCGGCAAAAGAAGCGGTAGCGTCACCGCAAAGAAGGTCTGGCGCGGAGTCGCGCCAAGGCTCATGGCCGCTTCCTCCACGTCGCGGCGGATCGAGACGAGCCGCGCCTGAACGACAAGGATCACGAACGGCAGGGTGAAGATCACGTGGCCCATGAGAAGAAGGCCGAAACTCTTGTTGATGTGAAGAAAGTTGAGGAAGAGGAGGAGCGCGACCGCAAGCACCACCTCGGGTACGAGGATCGGTGCGATGAGAAGCGTGGTGATCATGTCGCGTCCGGGGATGTTGTAACGCACCAGAGCCAAAGCCGCGAGAACGCCGAGCGTGGTGGACACAACCGCCGTCATCAGCCCAAGCATGATCGAGGTGCGGAAGGCCCGCACGATCGCCTCGTTTTCCCATAGGGACTGGAACCAACGCAGCGAAAAGCCTGTCATCGGAAAGGCCCCGAACTGGCTTGCGTTGAACGACAGGAGCACGACCACCGCGACGGGCAGAAACATGAAGAGATAGACCAGCACCGAATATGCGCGGATCACCTGCCAGCCCCAGCTTCCCCTTCCCGCCATCAGCCCAGCCCCTTCGCAAGCTGCGCCATGCCGAGATAGCGGTTGTAGACGAGGACGAGCGCGCCGAGCACGGCGAGCAGCAACAGCGACAGCGCGGAGCCGAGCGGCCAGTTGAGTTGCCGGATGATCGCCTCGAAGACAAGGTTCGCAAACATCGCGTCACGCGGCCCGCCAAGGATCACGGGCGTGATATAGGTGCCCGCGCCGAGGACGAAGCAAAGCAGTCCGCCGGCGGCAAGACCGGGCAGCGAGAGCGGAAGCGTCACCTGGAGAAAGCTCTCCCAGCGGGTCGCGCCAAGCGAATTTGCGGCGTCTTCCAGATTGGTGTCGATGCCTTCAAGGCTGACATAGATGTTCAGCACCATGAAGGGCAGCAGGAAATGGACGAGGCCAAGGATCACCGTCGTCTCGTTGTAGAGCATCTGAAGCGGTTCGGAGACGATGCCGAGCGTCAGCAGAACCGAATTCAGCGCGCCGGAGGTACCGAGGATATTGATCCAGCTCATCGTGCGGATGATGTAGCTGATCCAGAACGGCAGCATCAGGAGGACAAGCAGGATCAGCTTGTTGCCGCGTGATCGTGCGATGAAATAAGCCGCCGGATAGCCCATCAGCGCGCAGACAAGCGTCGTGATCGCGGCGATTTTCAGCGTGTTCAGCAGGATGTCACGGTAGAACCGATCACTCAGCACCTTCTTCCAGTTGTCGAGGAAGAAGCCCGGGGTATCAGCCCCTGCCGCGCTGCGCAGCCAGAACGAATAGACCACGATGAAGAGAAGCGGCACGATCAGGAGAAGCGTCACTGCGGTCAGAGCAGGTGACAGAAGAATCCATGGTTGTCGTCGTTCGCGCGACTCGATGGTCATTTCGCCATGCATCCCCCAGCTGCCAAGCCTTCCTTTAGGGTGCAGTTCGACAGCCCCATTAATCAAATAGATAATGAGAATTGTAGATATAGGTGTAATCTATACCTATGACACAAATCACTTCGGCAGAACGCCTCGCCCGCGATCTCGACTGGAACCTCCTGCGCACCTTCCTTGTGCTGGCGCAGTCCCGCTCTGTGACCGATGCCGCAGACCGGCTCGGCCTCAAGCAGCCGTCGGTCTCAAGTGCGCTCAGGCGTCTGGAAGATCGGCTTGGGAAGCGTCTGATCGACCGAGGCCCGGGGAAATTTGAGCTGACGGCGGCAGGCCGACTTCTCCAGTCGGAGGCGACGGATATCCACGGTGCTATCCTGCGTCTCGGAACGGTTATTCGAGAAGTCGGCGACGAGGTGCGCGGCCATGTATCGATCGCCATGGCAAGCCATGTGGTTTGCCCGCTCTTCGACGCCACGCTCACCGAGTTTCATGCGGCACATCCGGCGGCTACGCTTTCCATCGATGTCATGGCAAGCCGCGAGGCGATCGACGCGGTTGCGGCACGGCGCGCGTCGTTTGCCGTGTGTCTCGTCAATAAGCATAGTCCCGGCCTTCAATATCGGCGTCTCTTCCGCGAGTATTTTGGCCTCTTCTGTGGTCCGACCCACCCATTCTTCGGTCGCACGGGGCTTTCGCTGTCCGACCTCGATGGCCATGCCTCCGTTAGCTTCGTCACCGACCGGATGACTGACGCGCTCCGCGCCGTGACCATGATGCGCAACGCAGCAGGCCTTGATGACCGTATCGTCGGTACCTCTGCCAATCTTGAGGAAGTCCGCCGCCTGATCGTAGCTGGACTGGGAATCGGGCCACTGCCAATCCATGTCGTGAAGGAGGATCTTCAGGCGGGTCGTCTTTGGCGACTCCCACCTTATGACAATCCCGTGGCGATAGACGTGCATGTCGCGTGGAATCCGCGCACCCGATCCAATCGTGCCGAACAGGCCGTTCTGAGCCGACTGCTCGAGCGGATCGAAACGACGCCGATGGAGGATCGGATATATGTTTGATGCGGGCCGGGTCCTCGGACAGGATTACCGAATACCCTGTTCCTGGCTCGGTTTCCTCCGTGGCCGCGGGGAACCCATAGGGCGTGTCCGCGTTGACACAGGCGGTTGGTGGACGCTTGCGACGAAAGCAGCGGCTTCACCCCGGAGGACGCCGATGAAGAAGAACTTCGAGAAGACGCACAATCCCGTCGCGGACGCGCCAGTCGATCCGCCGCCGGATCAGCCGTCGGACGATGAGCTTCGGATTGCGTTGCTCGACGCCTTCGCGACGGACGGGCGGTTTGCGGGCGAAAAGTTCGATGTCGAGATAGAAGACGGTTGCGCGATCCTGAGCGGGTCGATTTCGCTCGAATATCTAAGAACGCTCGCCGATGCTTGCGCCAGCGCGGTACCGGGAGTTCTGGTCGTCAAGAACCAACTCGACGTCGATGAAACAGGGCCGATGGCGTATTCGGAAGACTGACTGGTACGGGGGCGGTGTTGCGGCGCAGACCTATTTTGGCAAATTGTGGCATCCGCGCATTTCCGAACCAGCCATGGAACTCCCGTATTCTGGCCGCATCAACGGAAGGCAATTCGGAACATTGAAGGTTCGGCAGGCGTTTGTCCGACGGAGGAGAAAGCATGTCGCTTCAATCGTTCCGGCGAGATTATCTGACCCGACCTATTCACCGATGGGCACGCGGCGCGCTTCCCACCCTGTCCGAGACCGAGAAGCAGGCGCTGAACGCCGGCGAGGTCTGGTGGGACGCGGAAATTTTCACTGGCGATCCAGACTGGGAAAAACTCCGGCGAGTGGCGGCGCCGAGGCTCAGCGAGGAAGAGCAGGCGTTTCTCGATGGTCCGTGTCGCGATCTCTGTTCCATGATCGACGACTGGCGGGTGAATTACCAAACCGCGGCTTTGCCCCACGATGCTTGGGATCTTATGCGTCAGAAGGGCTTTTTCGGCATGATCATCCCGAAATCGTATGGCGGACTCGGCTTTTCCGCCTTCGCCCATTCCGAAGTGGTGCGGTTCATTTCCACGCGTTCGCTCGTCACTGCAGTGACTGTCATGGTGCCGAACTCGCTTGGGCCGGGCGAGCTTCTCCTGCAGTTCGGCACCGACGAGCAAAAGGACCATTGGCTGCCTCGCCTCGCCGACGGTCGGGAATTGCCAGCCTTCGGTCTGACGAGCGAACAGGCGGGCTCCGACGCAGCGGCAATGGAGGATACCGGTATCGTCTGCAAGGGCCGCTGGAAGGGAAAGGAGGTAGTTGGCCTGCGTTTGAACTGGTCCAAGCGCTACATCACCCTGTCTCCGGTCTGCACGGTGCTCGGGCTGGCGTTCCAGATGCGTGACCCCGACCGACTTCTGGGCGGCGAGGCAGAAATCGGAATCACCTGCGCACTTGTGCCCACCAATCTCGAAGGCGTCGAGACCGGTCGCCGCCATATTCCGTCCGGCCAGATGTTCCAGAACGGTCCGACGACCGGGACAGACGTGTTCATCCCGCTTGATTACATTATCGGCGGACCGGATTATGCGGGTCGCGGATGGATGATGCTGATGAGCGCGCTGGCCGCAGGACGAGGTATTTCGCTACCGTCGCTCGCCTCGGCGGCGGCAGCGCTTTCAGCCCACACCTCCGGCGCTTACGCGCGCATCCGCGAACAGTTCGGAATTCCGATCGCGAAGTTCGGCGGCGTGCAGGAGGGGCTCGCCCGGCTTGCTTCGGGGGCCTATGCGCTTGACGCCGCGCGTCGATTGACCTGCGCCGGACTCGATGAGGGGATCAGACTGGCCGTGATTTCCGGTATCATGAAGGCGAGCGGGACCCACCGAATGCGTGATGCCGTGAACGATGCGATGGACATCCATGCCGGCAAGGCCGTGATCGACGGGCCGCGCAACTACCTCTCGCCACTTTACAAGGCGCTGCCGATCGGCATCACCGTCGAAGGCGCGAACATTCTGACCCGCAGCATGATCATCTTTGGCCAGGGCGCGATCCGCGCCCATCCGCATCTTCTGGACGAGATGGACGCGCTTTCGGAAGAAGATGCCGCGACCTCGCTCGACAAGTTCGACCGCGCCTTCTGGGCACATGTCGGTCATACGGTCCGTACGGTGGGGCGCGCAACTTTGCGCGCCTGGACGAACGCCAGATTCGCGCCGGCGCCTGCAGGTGGTGCAAGACCGATCTACCGGCGCATGGGACGCTGGTCGTCCGCCTTCGCGCTGACCGCGGATTTCGCGCTTCTCACGCTCGGCGGAGACCTCAAACGGCGCGAGATGCTGTCGGGCCGTCTCGGAGACGTCCTGTCCGAACTCTACATCCTGTCGGCCACCGTCAAGAGATGGGAGGACGAGGGTGCGCTTGACGAAGACCGGCCGCTCCTTGATTTCGCTGCCGAAACCGCTTTCGCACGCATCGGTCAAAGCCTTGACGCAACGCTCGCGAACCTGCCTGCTCGCTGGGCCGCCTGGCTGCTCAGGCCGCTCATACTGCCACGCGCGCACAGCCGCGGCCCGTCAGACCGGCTGACCGAAGCTTGCGCCGACCTGATATCCCTTGCTGGCGCCACCCGTGACCGGATCAAGGGAGCGTGCCACGACGGCTGCAGCCGCGATGGCATCCGGCAGCTGAATGAGGCCTTCGCTGCGGTGACGGATTGCGCGGCCGTCATGAGGAGGCTGCGGGAAGATGGTCTGACGGTTGCGCAGGCTCGCGCCGACGGACGCCTGTCCGAGGATGAGGCGGCGCGGATAGACGACATGCGCGCCAAGATCGTCGAGGTCATCCGCGTGGACGATTTCGCGCCGGAGGAAATCGGCCATCTCTTTCCGGAAGCGCCGCCCCCTGTCCCGCGCGCCCGCAAACCCGCGACCCGCCGGAAGGAGACCGCTTCATGACCGATCGTCCCGTCTACCTCGTCGACGGCGCGCGAACGCCGTTTCTGAAGGCGCACGGCAAGCGCGGCCCGTTCACGCCGGTGGATCTCGCCGTGCAGTGCGGGCGCCCGCTTCTGCTGCGCCAGCCGTTCGACCGGGACGCGTTCGATCTTGTTATCCTGGGCTGCGTCAACGTCATCGCCGACGAGATGAACCCCGCCCGTATCGCCGCTCTCAGGCTCCGCATGGGCGACGACATGGTGGCCTTCACCGTGCAGATCAACTGCGGCTCAGGCATGCAATCGATCGATACCGGCTTTCGATACATCCGCGAGGGCACGCACGACCTGATCCTTGCCGGTGGCACCGAGGCGCTCAGCCACACGCCCCTCGTCCTCTCGGCGGAGGCGACGGAATGGTATTCCGATATGGCACGGGCGAGGGGCGCGGTGGATACCGCTCGGCGCCTGGCCGAGCTTCGGCCAGATTTCTTCAAGCCGGTCATCGGACTGGAACGCGGGCTGACCGATCCGATCACCGATCTCAACATGGGGCAGACCGCCGAAATCCTCGCCTACCGATTCGGCGTCTCGCGCGATGCCGCCGACGCCTATGCGGTCGAAAGTCACAGGCGTCTCGCACACGCGCAGAATGAAGGATGGCTTGCCGACGAAATCGCCCCGGCCTTCGACGCCGAGGGCATCGTGCATGACCGCGATGACGGGCTGCGACCCGATACCTCGACCGAGGCGCTGGCGACGCTCGATCCGGTCTTCGAAAAGCCCTACGGCAAGGTTACCGCCGGCAACTCCTCTCAGATCACCGATGGCGCGTGCTGGGTCGTACTGGCATCCGAAGACGCGGTGAAGCGGCATGATTTGTCCCCTATCGCCCGTATCGTGGACAGCGAATGGGCGGCGCTCGATCCTTCGATCATGGGACTCGGCCCGGTTCTGTGTTCCACCGCTATGATGCAGCGACAGGGGCTTGGCCGCGGCGAGATCGGGCTCTGGGAACTGAACGAGGCTTTCGCGGCGCAGGTGCTCGCCTGCCTCGCGGCTTGGGACGATGCCACGTTCTGCCGCGACATTCTTGGCCTCGACAGCGCGTTCGGACACATCGACCACAGCCGCCTGAACGTAGATGGCGGCGCCATCGCGCTTGGCCATCCGGTCGGCACCAGTGGCAATCGCATTGTCCTGCATCTGGCCAATGCGATGCGGCGGCGCGGGGAAAAACGCGGCATCGCCACCGAGTGCATCGGCGGCGGGCAGGGCGGCGCGATGCTTCTGGAGGCGGTGACATGAGCGGACAGGTCCTATCCCATCTCGGCCGGACGCGTCTGGAACTCGGCCCGGCGCGCGATACGCGGCGCCAAAGAGGCTGGCGTGCGGCGGTTGATCAAGACGGCGTGCTTTGGCTTCTGCTCGACGTGGAGGGACAAGGCACCAACACCATCACCGAGGAGGTGCTTCGCGGTCTCGCCGCCCAGCTTGATCGGATCGTGGCCGATCCGCCGCGCGGCGTAGTGATCCGCTCGGCAAAACCCGGCGACTTCGCGGCCGGTGCCGATATCGGAATGTTGTCGGGGATGACCGACCCAAAGGGCGCGGCTGAACGCCTGCGCGATGGCCATGCGGTGCTTGACAAGCTCGAAAGCCTACCCTGCCCGACCGTCGCCGTGGTGCATGGAGCCGCACTTGGCGCCGGGTTCGAGATCGCGCTGGCCTGCAGTATCCGCATCGCCATCGAAGGCGCGCAGTTTGGGTTCCCCGAGGTCAATGTCGGCCTCCATCCCGGCCTCGGCGGCACCTTCCGGCTGCCCGAGCGGATCGATAGCATCGAGGCGATGACGCTGATGCTGACCGGCAAATCCGCGCACACCAAGAAGGCCATAGCGCTCGGCATCGCCGATATCGTGACGGAGGAACGTCATGTTGCCGACGCCGTACGCGCCGTGTTGGCCGAAGGCGTCAAACCGCACGCGGAAGGATTGTCTGACCGCGCCATGAAGCTCGCGCCCGCCCGCGCGCTGGCCGCCCGGCGAATGCGCGCGCAGGTGCAAGAACGCGCGCCGAAGGAACACTACCCCGCCCCCTACGCGCTGATCGATCTGTGGGAGGCGCATCACGACGACCGCGCCGCCATGCAGTCGGCTGAAATCGCGTCTTTCGCGGACCTGCTTGCAACTGACACCGCGAAGAACCTCCTGCGGGTGTTCAAACTTCGCGAAAGGCTCAAATCCGACACGCCGGATGACGACGACATCGCGCGCATCCATGTCATCGGCGCGGGTGAGATGGGCGGCGCGATCGCGGGATGGTGTGCCCTGAAGGGCAAGATCGTCACGATTTCGGACCCCGACTGGCAGCAGATCGGCCGCGCCCTGCCGATCACGCGCGCGCTTTGCGCGGACAATCACCTGTCCTCGCAGGAAACGCGCGATACGCTCGACAGACTGATCCCCGACCCGCAGGGCGGCGGACTCGCGGGCGCCGATCTCGTGATCGAGGCAGGCCCGGAGGATGCCAAGACAAAGGCAGCGATCTATGCGGATGCCGAACCTCGGATGAAACCCAATGCAATCCTTGCGACGAACACGTCGAGCTTGCGGCCGACCGACCTCGCGAAGGGCCTCCGCCGCCCGACCCGTTTCGCGGGCCTGCACTTCTTCAATCCGGTCGGGAAGATGCCGCTGGTCGAAATCGTGCGCGCCGAAAAGACCTGTGCGACCGTCGCGGACAATCTCAGCGCGCTCTGCAACACGCTCGGCAAACTGCCCGCCCGCGTCGCCGACGCGCCAGGTTTTCTCGTCAACCGCGCGCTGATGCCCTATCTGCTGGAAGCCGTGCAAATGATCGACGAAGGCGTCCGGAAAGAGGCGATCGACCTGACCGCGGAGCGTTTCGGCATGCCAATGGGGCCGGTTGAACTGGCCGATCGCGTTGGATTGGACATCTGCCTCGACGTCGCCGACAGCCTCAGCGCGCAGATCGAAAAACCACTGCCCGCGGTTCCCGGCTGGTTCCGGGAGAAGGTGGAGGTAGAGAAGCATATGGGCCAGAAAACCAGCCGCGGATTCTACTTCTGGAAAGGCGGGAAGGTCGAGAAGATAGACAGTGGCGTCGAGCCCGATGGCGACTTCACCGACCGGCTGATCCTGCCGATGCTCGATGCCTGCGTCGAATGCCTGCGCAAAGGCGTCGCCAGTGACGCCGAGCAGATCGACGCCGCGCTCATCTTCGGCGCGGGTTTTGCCCCGTTCCGTGGCGGGCCGCTACATTATGCCAGAAGCCGTGGCATTGAGAATGTGCGCGACCGCCTGACCGAACTCGCCGAGGCACATGGCGACCGCTTCCGTCCCGACCCCGGTTGGTCGGATCTCGTGTGACATGGCCGCCGGGAGGATCCGCTCCGATCCCGACACGCTTGCGCACGAAATCGTCGACCGCGTCGGCCCCCACATTCGCCTTGCCCTGCCGCTCGGCGTTGGCAAGGCCGTCACGGTCGTGAACGCCTTGACACGGCTCGCCGAAGCCGACCGGTCGATCCGGCTCGACGTTTTCACCGCGCTGACGCTCGAACGCCCTATCCCGAAGAACGATCTCCAGAAGCGCTTTCTGCACCCCGCGATGGACCGGCTGTTCGGCAAGTATCCGACTATCCGCTATGCCGAGCTTTTGCGCGGCGACGCGCTGCCGCCGAACATCGCCGTCAGCGAGTTCTTCTTCATGGCCGGTAACTGGCTCGGTCAACGCCGCGCACAGGCCGCCCATATCACGGCGAATTACACGCATGCGCTCCACTACCTTCTCGACCGCCGCCCCAACGTGATCGCCCAGTTGCTGGCCGAAGCGGGTGGGCGTCTCAGCCTTTCGTGCAATACCGACATCACCGTGGACTTGCTGAAAGCGCGGCGCGACGGCGCGGCGCGGTTTCTTATGGTCGGTGAGGTCAATCGAGAACTGCCGTTCATGGGCGGCACCGGCGTCATCGCGAACGACGATCTCGATCTTCTGCTCGACGATCCCGATACTGAGTTCGAGCTCTTTTCAGCCGTCAAACGCCCGGTGTCGCTCGCCGACCAGGCCATCGGGCTCCATGTCTCGCGCCTCATCCCGGACGACGGGACGCTTCAGATTGGCATCGGACAGATCGGCGATGCCGTGGCATCGGCTCTTCTTTTGCGACATCGCAAGCCGGCGGCCGCCGACCAAATCTGGCGCCAGGCGCCATTTTCAATTTCGGAACGCTTCAACGAGACCGGGAAATTCGAAAAAGGACTTTACGTCGTCACCGAAATGCTGGTCGAGGGGATTCTCGCGCTTCTCGACGCCGGGATTGTCAAGCGTCAGGAGCAGGGCGCCCTCATCCATGCCGGGTTCTTCCTCGACAGCCGCGCATTCTACCGGCGCCTGCGCACGATGCCTGCCGAGGATCGCGCCCGCATTGCCATGATGCCCGTCTCGTTCACCAACGACCTATACGGTAACGAGGAAGCCAAGCGTGCGGCGCGGCGCGACGCGCGGTTCGTCAACTCCGCCATGAAGGTGACGGCACTTGGTGCGGCGGCGTCGGACACCGTAGAAGACGGCGAAACCCTGAGCGGCGTCGGCGGGCAATACAACTTCGTGGCCCAGGCCCACGCTCTCGCGGGCGGGCGTTCGATCATCGCCTTGGCTTCGACCCGCAAGACCAAGGGCAGAGTGGTTTCGAACATTGTGTGGGATTGTCCCCATGAGACGATCCCGCGCCACTTGCGGGATATCGTCGTCACCGAATATGGTATTGCGGACCTGCGGGGGCGGCGCGATGAAGAGGCAATCCTTTCGCTGATCGCGATCACGGACAGCCGCTTTCAGCACGATCTGCTCAACCGGGCGATGCATGCCGGAAAACTGCCGAGGGAGGCGCGCCTGCCGGACGACACCCGGCATAATACGCCCAGGCGCCTATCAACATGGCTGCGCCCGTTCCTCGACCGGGGCGACCTGCAGACGTTTCCCTTTGGCTCCGATTTTGACGCGACCGAACGCCGATTGTTACCCGCGCTTGCGCTCTTGAAGGAAACTTCAGGCTCCTGGTCGGGGTACGCTGCGATGATTGCGCGCGGAATCGCAGCGGCCCCTTCGCGCTCCGAACGGCATTGCCTGGAGCGATTGGGGTTGCTTGGCGGGACCGGGATAGACCTGTCTCTGAAACGCTGGCTGGTTGGTGGCGCGCTTTTCGACACGCGGCAAAGCATTTTCTAGCACACGCTAACAATATTGCCTCTGCAAGAAAAAGCTTGCCGTTCGATCGCCATGGCCGAGCCCGGAACTCGGGCGACCCCCTCCTGACGCACGCGGAAGTTGCGAGGCACGGCAAGATCGGGCGCTGTCACCGGATGATGAACAACCGGGTGCGTCGCGGGAACCCGCGTCGAGTCTCACGCATGGGCGATGGCGCTATTGGTTCTGGGGATGGGCGCTGGCATGAAGCTCGCGCGAAAGGGCGGACTCGACGGCCTCTTTTTGGTGCGCGATGATGAACTGAGAGTCCGCAATGGGGCAGTCGGCGCCTGTTAACCGAAGTGCCAGCGGCGATAGCCTCGGCCGAGGGGAGTTGAGCCGCGTGGAACGCACACGAACCGACCGGTTGAACACCGCCCTGTTGTTGGTTGCGCTGGCAACCCTCGTGTCGGGCCTTGTCCTTTACGTCGCTGACAGGGCGGATGCCGCCAGCGTCATTTGGTTCGCCGGAGTCATTCCGGTCTTGGGCGCCCTTCTGGGCGAAATCCTGCGTAGCCTGCGGCGGGGAGAGGTCGGACTCGACATCGTCGCGGCCTTGTCCATGGCTGCGGCGCTCGCGGTTGGTGAGACGCTGGCGGCCGCCGTTGTCGCCGTGATGTATTCGGGCGGCACCTTTCTTGAGAGTTTCGCGGAGGGCCGCGCTCGCCGCGAGATGCATGACCTTCTGTCGCGCGTTCCCCGGACCGCGACCGTGCATCGGGACGGCGGCCTTGAGGACGTGTCGCTCGATGCAATCGAACCGGGCGATCGGCTGCTGATCCGGCAGGGCGACGTGGTGCCGGTGGACGGCACGGTGGCATCGGACGCGGCCTTTCTCGATACCTCGGCCCTCACTGGCGAATCGCTGCCCGCGAGACTGTCCCGCGGGGCCGACGCCATGAGCGGTTCGACCAATGCGGGCGAGCCCTTCGACCTCGGGGCAACGCGCCGGGCCAAGGAAAGCACCTATGCCGGGATTGTCAGATTGGTCGAGGAAGCGCAGCGGTCCAAGGCGCCGATGTCGCGCCTCGCGGACCGCTGGTCTATCGGCTTTCTGGCCGTCACCGTCGCAATCGCCTTCGCCGCTTGGTGGCTGACCGGCGACCCGATCCGGGCGGTGGCCGTGCTGGTGGTTGCCACGCCCTGTCCGCTGATCCTGGCGGTGCCGGTCGCGCTGGTGGCCGGCCTTTCCCGGGCCGCGCATTTCGGCGTGCTTATCAAGGGTGCCGGGCCCCTTGAGACAATGGCCCGCGTTCAGACCTTGATCCTCGACAAGACCGGCACGCTGACAGATGGCCGCCCGCAGATCGTCTCGATCGACAGCCAGAACGGCATGGCCGACGAGGAGATCCTCCGCCTGGCCGCGGCGCTCGACCAGGCGTCGAAACACCCCGTCGCGCAGGCCATCGTCGGTGCCGCGAAGCAACGGGGTCTTGCACTGCCTGTGCCTTCGAACGTTGCCGAGATCGCAGGCGAGGGTGTTGTGGGAAGCGTCGAGGGCCAGATTGTCGTCGTCGGCGGCGAGGATTTCGTCGCGCGGCAGCTAACGGGGAAACCGGGTGGTCATCCCGTTCTCGAGGCAGGATCGGTCTTGGTCGCAGTGGCGGTGAATAGCCGCTTGGCAGGCCATCTCGTCATGGCCGATCCCCTGCGCGAGGGCGCGGCGACGATGCTCGGCGGACTTCGCCAGCAGGGTATCAGGCGCATCCTTCTTGCCACGGGCGACCGCTCGGACGTGGCCGAACGCGTGACGGAAGGCCTTGGTTTCGACGGGCTTCGGACCGGACTTACACCCGACCAGAAGGTTCTTCTGGTACTGACCGAGCGTAAGAACGGCCCGGTCATGATGGTGGGCGACGGCGTGAACGACGCACCGGCCCTCGCTGCGGCTGACGTGGGTGTGGCCATGGGCGCCCGTGGCGCTGCCGCCTCGGCCGAAGCCGCCGATGTCGTGCTGCTGGTCGACCGGATCGACCGGATCGGACCGGGGATCGAGATCGCCCGGCGCTCGCGGCGTATCGCAGTGGAAAGCGTCGTGGTGGGGATCGGCCTGTCCGTCCTCGGTATGACAGCCGCCGCATTCGGCTATCTCACCCCGGTGCAAGGAGCGCTCGTTCAGGAGGTTATCGACGTCGCGGTCATTCTGAATGCCCTGCGCGCATTGCGCATCACGCCGCCCGAAATATCGCCGTCGGAACCCGCCACCGAGATGGCGGTTCGACGTGATATTCTCAGCTCAATCCCATGAGCCGCCTGTCGCGTTCAGCAATACGCATGTGTCAACTGATCGGCCGGCTTCGGCTGATCGTCCCGACGGGCGCAGGCGGTTCACGGGATCGTCACGCATCTGGATCCGCAGGCGCGGACACGATTGCAGGTCGCCGCGACGCTTTCGCAATTTTTCGGAGCCGAGGGTCGCATCCTGTCTGCATCAGCTTGATCACGTCCACTCAGCTTGGTGCGAAAGGCTGGCAACCGTCGTTCCCCAACCGCCTGCATGTGCCTAAGTTACCAAGAAGGCCGTTCGCCTATCCGCTCAAAAGGGGCCCAGCAAGATGACCGATTCCGCGCCTGCCTACCTTGCACAGATTCCGGTCTTCGCGGAGTTCAAGAACGTGACGGACCTGTCGTACTATCGCCCGTTGCCCGGTGGCTGGATGCTGGCGGTGGCCGATGTCGTTTCTTCTTCTACGGCCATTGAGGGTGGCAAGTACAAGCTTGTGAACATGGCCGGCGCCTCGGTCATCACTGCCGTTCTGAACGCGCTCGACCGCAAGGACTATCCGTTCGTGTTCGGAGGCGATGGCGCGGTGATCGCCGTTCCCGGTGAACATGTCGACGCGATCCGGGTTGCGCTTGCCGCCGTGGCGCGCTGGATCGAGGAGGACCTCGGGCTTCAGATGCGCGTCGCGCTGGTTCCGATTGCCGATATTCGCGAGGCGGGCCTCGATGTACAAGTCGCCCGGCATCGGGTCAGCCCGGATATGACATTCGCAATGCTCGCCGGCGGCGGAGCGGCATGGGCCGAAACGCAGATGAAACGAGACCGCTTTGCCGTTCCAAAGGCGCCACCGGGCAGCAAGCCGGATCTGACCGGCCTGTCCTGCCGCTGGCAACCGATCAACGCGCATAACGGTCAGATCGTGTCAATCATCGCGGTAAAAGGCAAAGACAGCTCGCCGGAACAGTTCGGCGCTCTCGTGGCGGACGTCGTTGCCATTGCCGGCGGTGCGGGCAGCGCCAGCCCGATTCCGGAGCAAGGTCCGCGCCCGGCGTTCTATCTTGGCGGCGTGAAATCCGAGGCGCGCGCGCGTGCGCCCGCCGGCAGGCGCATGCGGGCGTGGGGGAGGATTGTCTTCGAGATTGTCGTCACGCTCCTGTCATACCGCACGAATGTTACATTCGGCGGCTTCAACGCACGCGACTACGGTCGGGCGCTGGCGCGAAATACCGACTTCCGCAAGTTCGACGACGGGCTGAAAATGACCCTCGACATCGACGAGGCGCGCTTCCGCATGATCGAACGGCGCCTTCAGGAAGCTGCCCAAACGGGCATCTGCGAATATGGCCTCCACCAGCAGAGTTCGGCGCTCGTGACCTGTATCGTGCCTGCTCACTCAAGCCACGATCACATGCATTTCGTTGACGGCGCAGCGGGCGGTTACACCCAGGCCGCGCGCCAGATGAAGGCGAGCGCCGCAGCCAGGGCGAATATGCCGGAGACGGCATCGAGCGCGAACTGAGACGACAGTCAGGTCGCTGACGCCGGCGCGAGCCATCCGCACCTTCTCAAAGCCGTCCGCTCGACATGCCAAAGTTGATGTGCGACGCGATTCAAGGGCGCACCGAAGAGAATTGCATCGTTCGGTTGAGATAGGCCGGTCGCAGACTGGCCCGTTCGCAGACAAGAGAATTGCACGCATCGGTGGCCCCGGTGCTATGCCTATTCTCCCCAACCGACAATATTCTAATTTATTATGATAAATTTAGCTCTACACAGGGGCGGAGCCCGAGTTTATGTTTTATCATGATAATATTTGAGGCGCGTGATGGACGGCAGCGTTGAATCTCCACCAAGGCCGAGGCGGTCGCGGCCGGTCAGAGTGGCCGATCAGATCAAGCACTGGGTGGTTGAGCGCGATTTGAAACAAGGCGCCAAATTGCCGAGCGAGAGTGAGATGATCGCACTCTTTTCGGTTTCCAAGGGCACCGTGCGGGAGGCAATGCGGATCCTCGAGGCTCAGGGCCTGATCGTCACCCGCACCGGCCCCGGCGGTGGTAGCTTCGTGGGTAAGGTATCGGCCGAACGTGCGCGGTCGCTCCTGGCGAACTACTTCTATTTTCAGGATCTGTCGCTGGCCGATATCTACCAGATGCGAAAAGCGCTCGAACCCGAAATGGCCGCAAGCGTCGCGGGTATGTTGAGCGCAGCGCAACTGGACGAATTGCAAGCGCTGGCCGCGCGCTATCCCGAACCCGCCCGCAGCGTCGAGGAGGAGAAGGAGCAACATATTGCTTCGCTTGCTTTCCATGCCCGGCTTTCCGATTTCTCCGACAACCGGCTGATGGGCTTTGTGATCGCTTTCATGGCGCGCATTCTGACCGACCTGACCGTTTATCGCCGCCTGTATGAGCCTCACAACGTAAAACTCTGGGAGCGCGGGCGGCAGCACCAACTCAACCTCGTCGATGCGCTCCGGGCAGGGGATGAGGACCGCGCGCGGACGATCATGGCGTCGCATATGCAGGAGGCTGAGGCGATGATGGTCGCGCAGGAGGCGCAGCTTCGCCGCCGGTTCATGGAGGAGTGAGGCGGCTCATTGCGTCGGTATCTTCGCGGGCGCGCGGGTCTTGTTCATCAGTACGGGTACATCGCCAAGCCAGTCGTAGTAGGGCGACGCATGGGCCAGCGCCGACAGCCGCGCGAGCGCCGCGATGGGGTCCGCGTCATGGTCAATCCTGAGGTCGAGCGGCGGACGATCGGGCGACAGGACCATAAGCGCCGCCGATTGCAACCCGCGCTGGTCGCCGCCTGCCTTTTCGGCGGCGCGCAGTGCATGAAGGATCCGCTCGGCAGGGTCCTTGGCGTCCGCCAGAGCCGAGTCACGCAGGACCTCCAACACCTCCGGTCCTGTCAGCATGTTGCCAGCCACGACGAGCTGCTTCGCACAGAAATGTCCGGCATGGGCAACACTGCCTGTGCCGGTGAATGCCGCGCTGCGGCCCTGCCGATCGAGCGCCGCCAACTGCCGGTGGCCACGCCCGGTGTCGCCGCCCGTGACTGCGGCCACAGCTGCTTCTGCCGTTTCACCGCGGTACATGCGCCGGATCACATCGTCGCGCCAGAAAGTACTCGGCGCCGTGCCCTGCGACGCGACCAGGCCCGATTCGATATCGCCCCGAAGGACCCAACCGCCGACGCAAAGGCTGCCGGTCGCCGCGCCACCTGCGAGAACGCCCGTTTCCAGGTCATATGTCAGAATCGAAAAGGTCATCCACCGTCCCCGCAACAATCTTCTTGAATTTATCATGAGAATTTGCGTGAATGCAATTAATCATGATAAATTAACTAGGCAACAGAGAGGAACGGAGATGAAACACCTTCAGCTGACGCGTCGTGCCATGCTGGCCACTACGGCCGCCGCAACCCTCGCGTTGAGCGCGCCGCGCCTTCAGGCGCAGACACCCGAGAATGTGCTGATTGTCGGCCAGATCGCGGAACCGAAGGCTCTCGACCCCGCTGCGGTCACTGCGGTAAACGACTTTCGCATCCTGATGAATGTCTATGACGGGCTGGTGCGCTACAGGGAAGGGACGCTGGAGGTCGAAGCAGCGCTCGCGACCTCGTGGGAGATCAGCGAGGACGGAACCGAATACACCTTCAAGCTGCGCGAGGGGGTGAAGTTCCACGACGGGTCCGATTTCAACGCCGAGGCGGTGAAGTTCAACTTCGACCGGATGCTGGACGAGGGACATCCATTCCACGACACTGGCCCGTTTCCGCTGGCCTTCTTCTTCTCTGCCGTCGAGAAAACCGAAGCGGTCGATCCGCTGACGGTGAAATTCAAGCTGAACGCACCCTATGCACCGTTCCTGTCGAACCTCGCCTATCCGACGGGCCTCATCGTCTCCCCCGCCGCGGTCGAACAGCATGGCGCGGATTTCGGGCGCAATCCCTCGGGCACCGGGCCGTTCAAATTCGCCGAATGGCGCTCGAACGAGGCTGTCGTCGTTGATGCGAACCCGGATTACTGGGATGGGGCGCCGGGGCTCCAGGCGGTCGTCTTCCGGCCGATCAGCGACGCCAATACCAGGACGTCCGAGATGCTCGCTGGCGGCATCGATCTGATGGTCGAGGTGCCACCGGTGGCACTGTCGGAGTTCCAGGGCGACAGCTTCCATATCTACGAACAAGCAGGGCCCCATGTCTGGTTCCTGATCCTGAACGCCAAGTCCGGCCCCTTCGCCGACAAGCGCGTGCGTCAGGCCGCGAACTACGCGATCAACAAGGAAGCGATCGTCAATGATGTTCTGGAAGGCACGGCAGAGGTCGCCGCAGGTCCGACGCCGCCGGCGTTCGCCTGGGCATATAACAAGGATCTCGAACCCTATCCCTACGACCCCAAAAAGGCCACGGCGCTTCTGAAGGAAGCCGGTGCCGTAGGGGCGGAACTGACCTTCTACGTCACCGAAGGCGGGTCCGGCATGCTCGACCCGATCGCCATGGGCACTGCGATCCAGGCCGATCTTCAGGCCGTGGGCTTCAAGGTGAAGATCGAGACTTACGAATGGAACACCTTCCTCGGCGAGGTGAACCCGGGGCTCGAAGGCAAGGCCGACATGGCCGAAATGGCCTGGATGACGAACGATCCCGACACGCTGCCGTTCCTTGCGCTCCGCACCGAGGCATGGCCCGACAAGGGTGGCTTCAATTCCGGCTACTACTCCAATCCGAAAGTCGATGAACTGCTGGAAAAGGCACGCGTTGCCACCGATCAGGCCGGGCGCGCTAAGTTCTACAAGGAGATGCAGACCATAGTGCACGACGACGCGCCCTGGGTCTTCGTCGCCAACTGGAAGCAGAACGCCGTCACCAACGATCGGGTCGAGAATTTCACCTTGCAGCCCTCGTTCTTCCTGCTGCTTGGAAAAGTTGCGAAGAAGTAATGAGTTGAGACCGGGCGGCCGCGCAAAGGGCGCGTGGCCGTTCCACATCCGGGGGGCGCAATGGCAGGCTATATCCTGAAGCGGCTGATCTCGGCGATCCCGGTGCTGCTGGGAATCTCGGTCATCGTCTTCGTGATCATGGCGATGATTCCCGGCGATCCGGCCACGGCGATCCTCGGCTCCTATGCCACGCCCGAAAATGTCGAGAAATTGAACCGCGACCTCGGCCTCGACAAGCCGATGGTGCAGCGCTACTTCATCTGGCTTGGCAACATGCTTCAGGGCGATTTCGGGCGTAGCTTCTCGCTCAACCGCCCCGTGCTGGACGAGGTGCTGGACCGCTTCAACGCCACACTGGTCCTTGCCGGAACCGCCTTCATCCTCTGCGCGATCTTCGGTGTGGCGGCGGGGGTCGTCTCGGCGGCGCGGCAATACGGGCTGGCGGACAAGGCGATCACCTTCGCGGTTCTTCTGGGCATCTCCATCCCCTCTTTCTTCCTCGGCATGATGATGATCCTGATCTTCGCGGTGGACCTCAAATGGTTCCCCGTTTCGGGCATGTGGCCAATCTACGGCGCGCGCGGCGTCTCGGCCCTCATCAGCCATCTGACCTTGCCGGCGCTTTCGCTCGCCGTGGTGGCGACAGGCGTCATCGCGCGGCTGTCACGTTCGGCGATGCTCGAAGTGCTGCGGCAGGACTTCATCCGGACTGCCCGCGCCAAGGGCGTGTCTGAGCGCGCTGTTATCTGGCGCCATGCGTTGCGCGCCGCGATGGTCTCGATCGTCCCGGTCCTCGGCATCCAGGCGGGCTTCGTCCTTTCCGGCGCGGTCTATATCGAGATGGTGTTCCAGTGGCCCGGTGTCGGCAGGATGCTCGTGGATGCGATCCTCAAGCGCGACATCTTGCTGGTACAGGGTGGCGTCGTCTTCGTCGCCGCCTGCTATGTGATGTTCAACATCCTCGTGGACGTGGCGCAAAGCCTCCTCGATCCGAGGATCAAGACATGAGCGGCTTTCTGAAGCTCCTTGCCCGCAATCGCTTGGCGTTGGCCGGGCTGATCGTCATGACCCTGGTCGTGGCGCTCGCGATCGTCACGCCGCTCCTGCCAGTCGCGGACCCCGACGTAACGAACACCGCCGACCGCTTCGAATATCCCTTCGGAGAAGCGGGCCTTCTTGGCACCGACCATCTTGGCCGCGATCTTCTCAGCCGGCTGCTCTGGGGCACACGCCTGTCGCTTGCAGTAGGTTTCGTCGCCGCTGTGACTGCGGCCACGATCGGCGCGGCGATCGGCATTGTCGCCGGCTTCTATGGCGGGCGGACCGACAATATCATCATGCGCGGCGTCGATATGCTGATGGCCTTTCCCTACATCCTTCTGGCGCTGGCCATTGTCGCCGCGCTCGGTCCCGGCCTGACGAACGCCCTGATAGCGGTGGCCGCCGTCAACATCCCCTTCTTCGCCCGCAACATCCGCGGTGTCACCGTGGGGATCGCGCACAAGGAGTTCGTCGATGCCGCGCGGCTGACCGGCATGAGTGACGCCAGGATCATCATTTCCGAGGTTCTGCCGAACGTGGTCCCGGTCATCGTCATCGCGATGTCGACGACCGTGGGCTGGATGATCCTCGAAACTGCGGGCCTCAGCTTCCTCGGTCTCGGCAGCCAGCCGCCGCAGGCCGATCTCGGCTCCATGCTCGGCGAGGCACGATCTGCGCTCATCACCAGTCCCCATACCTCCATCGTGCCTGGTGCGATGATCCTCATCGTAGTCATGGCGATCAACCTTCTGGGCGATGGCGTGCGCGACGCGCTCGACCCGCGCCTCAAATCCGGCGCGCTCAGCCGTCCGATGGCAACGACGATAGTCGACCGCAAGGGCGAGGTACCGCCGATGGAGGGCGATGCGCTTCTTGATCTGAAGGCGCTGGAGACGCAGTTCCAAGTCAAAAGCCGCATCTACCGTGCGGTCGGCGGGGTCGATCTGCATGTGCGGCGCGGCGAATGCCTCGGCATCATCGGCGAAAGTGGTTCGGGGAAATCCGTGACCGCGCTGTCGATCATGGGCCTTGTCGCTTCGCCGCCAGGCGTCATCACCGGCGGCGCGGCCTACTACAAGGGCAAGGATCTGATCGGCGCGCCATACGAGACGCTGCGGCACCTGCGGGGCGATCAGGTGGCCTATATTTTTCAGGACCCGCTTGCGACGCTGCACCCGCTCTATACCGTCGGCGACCAACTGATCGAGGCCGTCCGCGCTCATCACGGCACCAGCAAGGCAAAGGCCCGCGCCCATGCCATCACACTTCTGAAATCCGTTCGCATCCCCAACGCCGAGGTCCAGGTGGACACCTACCCGCACGAGATGTCGGGCGGGATGCGCCAGCGGGTCGGCATTGCGATGGCGCTGGCGAACGATCCGGAGGTCATCATCGCGGATGAGCCCACTACGGCGCTCGACGTGACCGTTCAGGCGCAGATCCTGTCGCTGCTCGACGATCTTCGCCGCGAACGCGGGCTGGCGATCATCTTCATCACCCACGATTTCGGTGTGGTCGCCCAGCTTTGCGACCGCGTGGCAGTGATGTATGCCGGACGCGTCGTCGAGGAGGGGCCGACCGAGGCGATCCTGAACGCACCGGCCCATCCCTATACCGCGCGGCTCATGGCTTGCGTGCCGGAACTGGGGCAGGGGCGGCGTGTGCTGGCGGCGATTCCGGGTCTGCCGCCGGCCGTCGACAAACTGCCCCAAGGTTGCGCCTTCGCCGACCGCTGCGACAAGGTCCATGACGCCTGCCGCGCCGATGAGATCGCATATGCGCGCAATGCCGAAGGCCGAAAGGTCCGCTGCATCGACCCCGAACCGATCGCCGTAGAGGTTTCGGCATGACCGAGGCGCTGAAACTCACCGATCTCAGCAAGAGCTTCCCCGTCGGCAAGCGTCTTCTCGGTCCTCCCCGGGCGCTTGTCCGCACGGTGCAGCCGATCTCGCTGACGGTTCAGAAAGGTGAAACGCTCGGCATCGTCGGAGAGTCCGGTTGCGGAAAATCGACGCTCGCGCGGATGCTGGTGGGGCTTCTCGCGCCGACCACGGGCCAGATCGAGATAGAGGGGCTGCCCCTCAATAACGCCGACCCGGCGGAGTTCGGCAAGAAGATCCAATATGTCTTTCAGGATCCGCTCAGCAGTCTCAATCCGCGCAAGACGATTCGCCAGATCATGGAAGCGCCGCTGAAGCATTTGCATGGAATGGCTGCCAAGGTCCGCGCCGGCCGCATCCGCGAGATATTCGCGGCCGTGAACTTGCGCGAGGAATTCCTCGACCGCTATCCGCACGAACTCTCGGGCGGTCAGGCGCAACGCATCGGCATTGCGCGGGCCCTGGCAGCCGATGCCCGTATCCTCATTCTCGATGAGCCGGTTTCGGCGCTAGATGTTTCCGTTCAAGCGCAGGTTCTGAACCTGCTTTCACATCTGAAACAGGAATTTGGGCTGACCTATCTTTTCATCAGCCACGATCTCGCCGTGGTCGAAGCTGTCAGCGACCGGGTCGCCGTTCTATATTTCGGAGCGGTCGTCGAACTCGGCCCTGCCGATCAGGTGTTTTCCAAACCGCGCCATCCCTATACGAAGCTTTTGGCCGACAGCGCCCCGGTCGTGGGCCGCGCGTTGAGCGCGCCGGAAGGCCGCGAAACCGAACTGCCCAACCCGATCGATCCGCCCAAGGGCTGCGCATTCCGCGCTCGCTGTCCTTACGCCATCGACCAATGCGGTATCGCACCGCCCCCACTGGAACAGAAGGGCGGCCAGGTTCTTGCCGCCTGCTACAATCCACTCTGAAAGTTATCTATGGTTCGCTTCGACCGTCCGAAACTACTCGTCGCGGATGGCCTGAACTTCCGGTTGGCAACTGGTGATACGGAATAGACCAATCGCCACAAAGTCGGAGTCCCCCCGAGACCGCAGTATTGCTACACTCTCCATCGCTACGCCGGGGAGGGCGGTATGCGCGACTATGAGCATGTGAGCGAAATCGACCGTGTTCTCAACGGTCAGGAAACTGGTCGCGACGGGCTTGTCACCGAAAGCTGGCGGCGTTGCGTCCAAACCTATGGCATGGACCCCACGCGCCCGGACGCCGCCCATATCGTTTCTGAAACGCAGTTGCGGGAACACCGGGAGCAGGCCGAACGGTTGATCGCGACAGCACGGTCGGGGCTTCAGGCGCTTTTCCGGCAGGTTGCCGGGCAGAACTATGTACTGCTTCTGGCGGATGCGAAGGGCGTCTGCGTTGATTTCTTCGGCGACCAGCGGTTCGAGGACGAACTCCGCGGGGCCGGTCTGTTCCTGGGTTCCGACTGGTCGGAGGATCTCGCGGGAACCTGCGGTGTGGGCTCGTGCATATTCACGGGCGAGGCCGTGACGATCCATCAAAGCGATCATTTCGGCCTTGCCCACACGCCGCTGTCCTGCACTGCCGCGCCGATCTACGACACCAGCGGGAAACTTGCCGCGGTGCTCGATATTTCGCTCCTGCGGTCGCCGAGCCCGAAATCGAGCCAGAACCTTGCGATGAACCTGGTGAAGTCTTCGGCGCGACGGGTCGAGATGGCGAATCTGATGGCGATGATGCGGCGCGACTGGGTCCTGCGCTTCTCGACATCGCCCGAATTCCTCGAAGTTGATCCGGAGGCCGCGGTAGCGCTCGATGGATCGGGCCGGATCGTCGGCCTGACGCATGGTGCGGCGGAATATCTCGCGCCGGGTCGCGCCGAAACCCTGATCGGCCAGCCACTTGAGGCGCTGATGGAACTGTCGATCGATGACCTGCCGGACCTGATGCGCGGGCGCCCGACGGAGGAGCGGGTGATACGGCTCAAAGACGGACGGGGGCTTTTCGGCCATGCCATCGCGCCTCAGGCAGTGCGCGGCCCGCGCCAACCGAAACGCCCGGAACTTCCCGGTGCGCTGTCAAGCTTCGCCGGACCGGACCCTGCCCTGAACGCGCTTCTCCAACGCGCCGCGCGGCTGGCGACGACGACCGTCTCACTTGTCCTGGTCGGTGAGACCGGGACTGGAAAGGAAAGACTTGCCCGCGCGATCCACGTCTGTTCGGCTGGATCCCGGGCTTTTTACAGCCGGGTCTGTTCCGGGCTATCGCGGGCTGAGATTGCCGAACTGGCCGAATCGCCTGCGGGAACCGTCTTCCTGCGTGGAATAGAGGATCTAAGCCCTGATGCGCAGGCGGCGCTTCTTTCCCTCGTCTCGTTGCGGGTCGATTTGCGTGTCATCGCCTCGGCGCGCAGCGATCTTGGGCGGGCGGTCGAGGCGGGAACGCTCAGGCCTGACCTTTTCTTCCGGCTTGCGGGGGCGGTGCTGACCGTGCCGCCCGTGCGCCTCAGATGCGATGTCGACTGGCTTCTGGAGCGGTTGATGCGCCGTCACGCTGGCGATGGCCTCAGGCTGTCGCCCGCTGCGCGAGCGGAACTCAAGGGGCGCTACTGGCCGGGGAACATCCGTGAACTGGAAAACGCGCTCGGCGTGGCGGCGGCGCTGACGGTCGGCACGGTGATCGATATTCCGGACCTGCCGCCGCCCAGCCTTTCTGCGGCGGAAGATACAGGGGCCGAGGAAGACCTTGAAGCCATGCTCCATTCTTGCGGGTGGAACATGGCGCAAGCGGCGCGGCGACTTGGGGTGAACCGCTCGACGGTGCTGCGACGGATGCGCAAGGCGGGGATGACGCCGCCGCATTAGGCCAGGAGCGGCCGATTGTTGCGCGGCGTTGCGCGCGCAACGAGGGATCCGCGAATGCGGTCAATCGGGATCCTCGCCGGTTGAAACCGTTGGTCATCTTCGGCAATACCCTGCAAACCTTGGCGTAGGAGAAAAGGGAGGAAGCCGTGCTCGATTCAACCGTTACCGATCAGACCCAGTCCTTTCTTGACGCATTCGGGAAGGCGTTAGAGGCAGGTGACATCGCCACGGCGAAGGCGATGTTTCTTGAAGACTGCTACTGGCGCGATCTGGTGAGCTTCACCTGGAATGTCAAAACCGTCGAGGGCCGCGACCAGGTGGGCGACATGCTGACACATCAACTGGCGACGGCCAAGCCACATGGCTGGCACATCGCGGAAGGAGAGGTGGCGGCCGAGGATGGCGGGGTGGTCACCGCCTGGATCCAGTTCGAGACCGAGGTGGGGCGGGGGTACGGCCTGATCCGGCTCAAGGAGGGCAAGATCTGGACTTTGCTGACGACGCTGGTGGAACTGAAGGGTCACGAGGAGCCGAAGGGCTTCGCCCGGCCGCTTGGCGCCAAGCACGGGATCGGCAAGAACCGCCCCACCTGGAAGGAGGAGCGCGAGAAGGAAGCGGCCGATCTTGGCTACAAGACGCAGCCCTATTGCCTCATCGTCGGTGGCGGGCAGGGCGGGATCGCCCTTGGCGCGCGGATGCGGCAGCTTGGCGTGCCGACGATCATCATCGAACGGAACGACAGGCCCGGCGATAGCTGGCGCCGGCGCTACAAGTCTTTGTGCCTGCACGATCCGGTCTGGTACGATCACCTGCCCTATATCAAATTCCCCGAAAACTGGCCGGTATTCTCGCCGAAGGACAAGATCGGCGACTGGCTGGAAATGTACGCCAAGGTCATGGAACTGAACTACTGGATCCGCTCCACCGCCAAATCCGCACGCTACGACGAGAAGACGAAGGAATGGACGGTGGTCGTGGACCGCGACGGCGAAGAGGTGGTGCTGCGTCCCAAGCAGCTTGTCATGGCGACGGGCATGTCCGGCAAGGCAAATGTACCGAACTTCCCCGGCATGGAGACCTTCAAGGGCGATCAGCATCATTCGTCCAAGCACCCCGGCCCGGATGCCTACCGCGGCAAGAAGGCGGTCATCATAGGATCCAACAACTCCGCCCACGACATCGCGGCAGCACTATGGGAACACGACGTGGACGTGACGATGGTTCAACGTTCGTCGACCCATATCGTGCGGTCTGCCACGCTGATGGATGTGGGCCTCGGCGCGCTCTATTCCGAGGAGGCCGTCAAAAGCGGCGTGACGACGGAAAAGGCGGACTTGATCTTCGCATCATTGCCCTACCGGATCCTGCACGAGTTCCAGATTCCGGCCTATGCTGAAATGAAGAAGCGCGATGCCGCCTTTTATGAGGGGCTGGAAAAGGCGGGCTTCTGGCTCGACTGGGGCGACGACGAAAGCGGACTATTCATGAAGTACCTGCGTCGCGGCTCGGGCTACTATATCGACATCGGTGCCAGCCAGCTCATCATCGACGGTGAAATCAAGCTGAAGCGCGGTCAGGTGGCCGAAATCGTGGAAGACGGCGTGATCCTCGACGACGGCACCAAGCTGCCCGCCGATCTCATCGTCTATGCGACCGGTTACGGCTCGATGAATGGCTGGGTCGCGGACCTGATGGGGCAGGAAATGGCTGACAAGGTAGGAAAGGTCTGGGGGCTTGGCTCCGACACCACGAAAGACCCCGGCCCCTGGGAGGGTGAACAGCGCAACATGTGGAAACCCACGCAGCAGGAGGCCCTGTGGTTCCACGGCGGCAACCTGCACCAGTCCCGACACTATTCGCAGTTCCTGGCACTGCAACTGAAGGCCAGGATGGAGGGGATTTCCACGCCCGTCTACGGGTTGCAGGAGGTCCATCATCTGGGCCGCTAGCATATGACGACCTGCAAGCTCGGGTTGGCGGGTGAAAAATATCACCCGTCGAACTTCGTCAACCGGGTAGCTACCCCTCAAGGCCAGAAGGCGCGTCGTGTCTTGGCGGATTGTTTCAGCATGACGAGGTCGATGTCAGACGACACGAATAGCGCCCCGGCGTCGATGACGTCGCGAACGAAATCTGCGTCGGCAGACAGAAACCCGGCCGGCAGGCCGGCGGCGCGGATCCGCCGGATACCATCAAGCACGGCTTTCTTCACCTCCGGGTGCGATGGCTGACCGGGATAGCCCAGACTTGCGGCCAGGTCGGCGGGCCCGATGAAGATGCCGTCGACTCCGGGCACCGACGCGATCTCTTCGAGCCGCGACAACGCCAATGCGGTTTCGCACTGAACCAGCACGCAGATTTCCTCGGATGCACGCACGGCGTAGTCGGGGATTTCGCCATAGCGGGTCGCCCGCGTCATGCCGGAGACGCCGCGCACACCCTCCGGTGCATAACGTGTCGCGTTCACCGCAGCCGAGGCTTCTTCCGCAGACTGCACGTAGGGCAGCAGCAGCGTCAGTGCGCCGATGTCGAGATACTGCTTGATCATCACCACATCGTTCCACGCGGGGCGGACCAGTCCACTTACCGGATAGGGTGCGACGGTCTTGAGGAACGCCGCAGCTTCCGCCGGGCCTACGGGCGAATGCTCCGTGTCGAAGAGCATCCAGTCGTAGCCGCACCCGGCGAGGAGTTCGGCCGAGTTTGTATCGCCGAGCGAACACCATATGCCGATCTGAAGGCGCTGTGCATTGAGGGCGGCTTTGAAAGCGTTTCGGGGCAGGTCCATGAGGCTCCTCAGTACTTGGTCCGTGAAAGGGCGCGCGGTCGTCCGGCTTTGCGACGGGCAGTCCGAAGAATTCGAGACAGACCGGGATTTGCTCAAGCAACATATCCCTTCCGATCTGAGTTTGGCATCCCCGTCCAGTCTAGGCGAGCGGGAATGGCGTCGTTTCGGATTTCATCGCCACCTCGCCGACAAGCGCGGTGCGGTCGTTGCGGTCCGCATCCGTTGCAAGCGGGAGCATTCGAACCCGCCGATACGTCGAACGCCGGGAAATCTTCCGACCCTCGCCCCATCGGAACGATTGCCACGTCAATGCGCTTTCAGCGAAGAACGGCTTGTAAATCATCGGCGTATTGATGTTCTCGCTTGGCACGCCGAGATGAGGGGCGAAGCCGGTTCGGCCGAAGATGAGAGAAATCATTCGAAAGCGGCTCCGGCGATACCAGATGGCAGTTTACCGGGGCGGATGGTCATCTCCAATCCTCAAGATGCACGGCTTGGCCGCCGGCGGCGGATGATTTGATGGCCTCGACGACAGCCAGCGCGCGCAACCCGTCGCGGCCCGATACCAGAGGTGCCTCTCCGTCGCGGATCACGCGACTGAACTGCTCGATCTGCCGGACCAGTGGATCTGCAAAGTCGAAGATCAGCTTCGTCGCGCAGATCGGTTCCCACCAGGACCTTTCCCCGGGGTTGTTCCAGAGTGAGAGGTTGGGCAGCGAAAGTGATCCATGGGTTCCGGCGATCCAATAGCAATCCTCCGTTGTCGCGGGATAGGCAGGATTCTCGCGTGCGGTCAGTTCCCAGCTCCAGGGCGCAACGGCGGTGTCGCTGACGTTGACGGTGCCGAGAACGCCGCTGGCGAAGCGTAGAATGATCGCGGCCGTTTCCTCGACCCCGTAACCACGGATCGCGTTCGACTCCATCGCCCGAACTTCGACAATAGGTCCGCAGAAATGATGCAGAAGATCGATGTCGTGGATCAGATTCAAAAAGACGGGGCCCGCCCCCCGCTTGCGGCGCCAGATGGTTTCGAAATAGCCATCAGGTTTCATGAACCAGGTCGTCGCATGGACGCTGACCAGCGTCCCGAGCCGACCTTCCTCGATCACGGACTTGGCGGTGGCGATCAGAGGGTTGTGACGTCGATGGTGGCCGGAAGCCACCGGGATTCCCGCCGCCTCCGCACGCGAGAGTATTTCGTTTCCAACCGCGAGATCGGTGAAAACCGGCTTCTCCACCAACAGCGGCAGACCCGCATCTATGCAAAGCGCCGCCCCCTCCGCGTGAAGCGTGTTGGGCGTGGCAATGACGACGCCGTCTGCTTCCTTGGCGTCGATCATCTCTTCCAATGTTCGGAACCACCGCGCCCGTCTCTGCTCGGCAATGGTCGCGGACTCTGGCGCCGGATCGACCACCGCCGTCAGCGTTACTCCTTCGGCGGTTGCGATGGCCGCACAATGGCGCCGGCCGACAAGGCCCGCACCAACGACCGCCAAACGAATCGGCGCACGCATTGCGTCAGCCCTCCATGATGTTGATGACGACACTAATCGCCATGCCCAAGTCGTAGGTGGGCGGCGACGCGCAACCTCCGGCATCTGCCGCGTCATGATTTCCCCGAGATCCGCCAGAAAGGTCGAAACGTACCGGCCGCCCCGCCATGGTGCATTTGCCTATTCGGTCGATTTCGGATCCTTTCGGATTAATGATGTTCCCGGCCACGACGGCTATCGAGACATGGGGTCGTATTTTCGGACACTGGGCATGTTTTCTGGACAGGGACAGCGGAAACTGCCATTCACCGAAAATACAAATATTGCGCCGAGGGGAGTTGGCGCAGCACAGGGAGGAGAAAATCGTGATCCATACGCTCACTCGGCGCGGGCTTCTTGCATCCGGAATCGCTTTTGCCGCGACTATGGCAGCGGCGCCGGTTTTGGCTCAGGACAAGATCAAGCTGCGCCTTTCGGCGGTCCAATCGGAGACCGATCAACGCTCAATCGCCATGCTCGAGAAGTTCGGCCCGATGGTTGCCGACTTCGCCGATTTCGAGCCGCATTGGAACGGCACGCTTTTCCAGCAGGGCACCGAGCTTGAAGCCATCGCTTCGGGCGATCTCGAAATGTCGATAACCTCCGCTCAGGAACTCGCGACCTTTATTCCTGAATTCTCGATATTTACGGCAGGCTATGTACATCAGAGCGCCGAGCATCAGGTAAAGGTCTTCAAAGATCCACTGATGGACCCGCTCAAGCAGAAGGCCGAGGACGACTTGGGTGTGAAGCTGTTGTCGGTCATGTATCTCGGGCGTCGGCAGGTGAATCTCCGGATGCCGAAATCCGAGCGGACAGTGATGAAGCCTGCCGACATGGCGGGGGTGAATCTGCGGATGCCGGGCTCCGACGCATGGCAGTTCCTGGGCAGGGCGCTGGGCGCCAACCCGACGCCCATGGCATTTACCGAGGTCTATACCGCCCTTCAGACCGGTGCGGTGGACGGTCAGGACAACCCGCTGCCGACGGTGGTGGATGCGAAATTCTACGAGGTCACGAAACAGATCGTTCTGACCTCTCATCTCGTCGATTTGAACTACATCGCGCTTTCGAAGGCGGCGTGGGACAAGATGACACCGGAGCAACAGGCGACAACGCAGGCCGCCGCTGATGCGGCCGCCGATTCTGGACGCCAGAACCAGCTCAAGAAGGAAGAAGAGTTGGTGTCCTTCCTCGAAGAGCAGGGGCTCGACGTCTATGAACCGGACGTTGCGGCTTTCCGCGAACACGTCCAGAAAGCTTATCTGGAAAGCGATTTCGTCAAAGCCTGGCCCGATGGGATGCTTGAGAAAATCAATGCCCTTGGCAGCGGCTGATCAGCGCGATTGAGCGCTCGGCGCGGGGTGACCCATCGTCGGACGCGACTGCCGTTGATGCGAACAAAGTCAGGTCAAGACATGCTTCGGCGATGTACCGTTCGGTTCGCGGTGGTCGGGCGGCATTCGTGCAGAGAGTAACCGGACCGGCGGAAAGACGGCGGAAACGGGCATTAGCCTATGTGCCGCATGCTCGAAAAGCCGCCACCAGGGGGTCTCATGAGGAAGCTTGTAGCAGGGATCGCTCGTCTTGCCGAAAGCATCGCGGCGCTGATGATGGCGGCGATGTTCGGGACGTTCCTGATACAGATTGTCGTTAGGTATGGGGCGCGGCTACATCTCATAGATCCCGCACCCTTCGGCTGGACGCTTGAATTCTGCCTTGTCCTCTGGCTCTGGCTCGTCTTATGGGGCAACGCCTTTGTGGTCGACGACAAAGACCACGTTACGTTCGATATTCTCTATCTTGCCGTATCGCCGCGGGTTCGTGCAGCCTTCGCAATCATCGGTGGTGTGATAATCGCCGTCGCATTGCTCAGCTCTATCGGCCCGACTTATGACAAGATGAAGATCCTGCGGTTGAAATCCTCGGCGACCCTGCCGGTAAAGATGTTTCCGATCTACTCGATCTATTTCCTTTTCCTCGTCGTTGTCCCGCTGCGATACCTCTTGCGCGCCTGGGGATTCCTCCGGCGTGGCCCTGGGTCTGAGGGCCACCACCATATCGGGATCACCGACGAATGAGCACAGAACTGCTTATTTGCATTGGCACCCTCTTCGTACTTGCCGGCATCGGTATGCCGGTGGCCTATGCAATCATCGTCGCCTCGATGGCCTATGTCCTGGCCGCCGGTCAATCTGTCGGCATCGTCGGCAAGAATCTCCTCGACGGCATCTACCAGAGTTTCCTGCTTCTCGCGGTGCCGCTCTTCATCGTCGCCGCCAACATAATGAATGCCGGTTCGATCTCTGAGCGGCTCCTGGGCTTCTGCGTCGCGACGGTTGGGCGATTCAAGGGCGGGCTCGGGCATGTGAACGTGATGGCTTCACTCATCTTTTCGGGCATGTCCGGTTCGGCCGTCGCGGACGCCGCGGGTATCGGCAAACTCGTGATAGACATGATGGTGAAGGACAATCGCTTCACCCCGGGATATGCCGCGGCAATCACAGCCGCTTCGGCCACGATCGGTCCGATCATTCCGCCGTCAATTCCGATGGTGCTCTATGCGCTCGTTTCGGGCGCCTCGATCGGCCACCTCTTCCTTGGAGGCATTCTGCCAGGTCTCGCGATGGGCGGTGTCCTCATGGCGATGAACGCCTGGATCTCTCACAAGCGCGACTTTGGCGTGGAGGAGCCAGTGCCACTCCGTCAACTGCCGGGCGTCACGCTGAAGGCATTTCCCGCCCTTCTGATGCCCGCGATCCTGCTCTACGGAATATATGGAGGCGTGACCACGCCAACCGAGGCTGCGGCCGTCGCGGCCCTCTACGCCCTGCTGCTTGCGGCGTTCTTCTATCGCGCACTGAGTCTGCGAGCATTCCACCAGATCCTCGTGGACAGCGCCCGGTCCTCCGCCGCGGTCGGGTTGGTCATCGGCGGCGCGCTTCTTCTCAACTACATCGTCGCGTCCGAGAACGTGCCACGCTTGCTCGCGGCGCATCTCGCCGGGCTTGATGTTTCGCCAATCGTCTTCCTGCTGGGCGTCAACCTCGTGCTGTTGGTCCTGGGATGCTTTCTCGACGCAACGACCATCATCCTGGTCATTATCCCGCTGTTTCTTCCAACCTGTAACCAACTCGGGATCGATCTCGTTCATTTCGGCGTCGTGGCGGTGGTGAACTGCATGATCGGACTGATCACGCCCCCCTACGGCATCCTCCTGTTCGTGATCAACGCGGTGACGGGCATTTCGCTGAAGGAGATCATCATCAATGTGATCCCCTTCCTGGCCGCGCTGATTGCCGCGCTCCTCGCGATGATCGTCTTTCCCGAAATTGTCCTGTTTCTACCAAGACTCTTTGGCTACGCTGGCTGATCGTTTCGGCGCGGTCGAAAATCTTCCGATAGCTCGCCGTCACGGAATGGCATCGCCGCCCCTTGGCCCGAATTCGTGTTTTCAGGCTTTTTCGGCTATGCGATGCAGCGCGGCCGATGCATCAGTTCCGTCACGCCGGCGGGGGACTGCCGCACGTTTCTCGCGACCCTCAAGAACTGGTCATTCCAATGCCGGACACTCTGACTCCGGCAGCAAGGAAAACCCAGGTGGAAGCTTCGGGAATAGCGCCCGTCAGGGCTTCGACCACGCCAATGCGGGATCCTCTTCCGCATACTGCCGCAGGGCATCGATGTCGCGTATCACGGCCACGTTCTGGCGAATGGTCACGCCCTGCCCTTTAAGTCGCGCGAAAGCGCGGCTCAGGCTTTCCGGTTTCATACCCAACCTCCCAGCAATAAGTACCTTGTCGTAGGGTAATGTCACCTCGCAGGCGCCACCGGCGCAGTGCGCAAGCTCAAGCAGGAACTCGGCAACTCTTTGCGCGCCTGTCTGGGCTTTGAGTTGTTCGATCTGGCCCACAAGCGAATGAAGATGGGTAAAGGTGGCGGACAGGATCGATATCGCCACCTCGGGATTGTCGCGGATCAGCCGCAGGAACGCGTCGGCTTCAATCCTGATCAATGTGCAATCGGTCACGGCTTCGGCCGCGACAGGATAGGTATCGTTCCGGAACGCTACCGCCTCGCCAAAGCTAGACCCCTCGGTAAAGACGCCCACAACCGCCTCCGCCCCATTCGGCGCGATGCGGTAAAGCTTTACCCATCCTTCGGCGACGATGTAGATTGCGCTTGCCCGTTCGCCCTGCAGGAAGATGGTTGCGCCACGATCAAATTCGCGCGTGCGGGCCTGCGACAGAAGTTTATCCGCGACGACGCCCGGAACCGAGGCGAGAAGCACCGATCGCCGAGCGACCGCTTGATTTACTGGGTTCATGTTCCGTCCTTCTCTCTCAGGACCGCATAGCAGAAGTCCTCGGCGCCGTCAGCATCAGTCAAGGATATTGAGGTCGCGGGTGAACCGCAAATACCCGAACCGCAAAACCGGACGATCATCGCGCCATGAGATGATTTGAGAATGGATGCCACAAGCGAGTTGCGGTTCGTGGATGGCATTCGCCTCGGGTGCTGCATCACCGCTGTTGTTCGCGCGCTAATCCTGCTCCGCCTCACGGATCAGATTGCGAGCCCAGCGGGCGGCTGCCCATGTTGCGGGGAATGACAGCGGCAGCGCCCCGATCAGCGCGCTGATGGGTGCGAGGGCGTCGAACCAACCAGCCGAATGGAAGATGAGGCCCAAGAGGAAGAGATTGATCGCTACCGCTGCGGCGACGAAGGGCCACAGGATCGCCCCCAGCTTCCACAGGCTTTCAGTGGCTGGTGCCGTCTTCGAAGGTGATCTTGTTCCAGACATTGTATTTCCCTGAGGGCTTCACCATAGGCAGGCGCCTGACCTCTCGAAAGGTCCTGGCGTCAAAGACGATTACCGCGCCGTCCTGTTCCCAGACGGACACCAGCGCATAGCGTCCGTCCTTGGTGAATTCGGTATGCGCGACGGTCTTGCCGGGTTCGGGCGTGAGGACTTTTGCCACCTCAAGCGTTTCCTTGTCGATGATGTGCATCTGGCCCTTGTTCGGCCCCGTAAAGACATCGGCCCAGATATAGGGCGTGCCGTCATGCGAGCGCAGGAAGAAGCCGGGGCCGGAGGTTTCGATGGTTTTCACGAGGTGCCAGTCCTTCATGTCGATCACGCTGATCCGGCCCTCGTTCAGATGCGGCACGGCCATCACCCGGCGACCATCTCGCATCCAGCTTATGCCGGAGCCGAGATGCGGCATCCCCGGCAAGGGCAGGTTCGCGATCTCGCGCCCGACATCGAGGTTGACGACGACGCCGGTTTCGCCTTCGCGGTTGGCGCCGATCAGGTTGTGATAGCCGGGATCGAAGAAGAAATCGTCCAAGGGCGCGGACACGTCGATCCGGCGACGGGCGAACAGGCCCTTTTCGGCGGCGAGGGATTCCTCCATCCCGGCCTCGTAACTGTGGACGAAACCGTCGTGGAAAGGCCCGGCATCGGGGTCGGTCGCGATTTCCCAGATTTCGGGCACGTCCTTCAGCGCGAGGATGAAGGATTTCCGGTCCGGCGCCTGGTAAACGGCCGACACGCGGCTTGGCATGCCCTCGCGGCCCTTGACCGCGATCACTTTCGCGACCGAGAGATCCTCGGTCGACAGGATTGTCAGGGTTTCCGGCAGGTAATTCGCCACCGCCAGCCACTTGCCGTCATGGCTCATCGCGATGTTGCGGCTGTTCAGGCCCGCGCGCACGCGGCCAACCTCATGAAGCGACCAGATGTCATATTTCTGCACCCAGCCATCGCGCGACATCACGAAGACGTAGCGCCCGTCGGGGCTGAACTTCGGCCCGCCATGGACGGCGAAGGGCGTTTCGAAGCGGTCGAGAACGGTGAAGGTGTCGCCGTCGAGGACCGAGATATGGCTGTCGCCGGTTTCCACGACGAGCGTGATGTTCATCGGATCGGCGGTGAAGACCGGCGCGGGGGCGGGGACATAGCCCGCATCCATCTCGCGGCTCGCGGCGATCTCGGCTTCGGTCCAGACCGGGTGCGCGGACAGGGGCGACGAGACGTATTCCGCGACCGCCGTGATCTCTTCCGGTGCGAGCGTGGCCTTGAAGGCGGGCATCTGGGTCATGGCGCGGCCACTGGAAATCACGGCTTGCAGCTTTTCGCCCTGAAGTCGCCCGAGGCTCTCGGGGATCAGTGCCGGACCCTTGCCGCCAAACCGCGTTTCCGCGTGGCAGGAGGCGCATTGATCCGCATAGATCATCGCCCCGTTTGGCGCGGCAAGCGCTGTGGTTGCCAAGAGGCTAAAGGAAACGATGAGCCGGATCATGGCTTTTCCCCCGGAACGGCGTCACGGTGAGGCGGTTTGCCTCCTCTACCCCGATTTCGGCATTGGTCATGTAGCAGGCAGGATCCTCTGCCCAGGGGTCGCCCGTCACCTGAAGCGCGCGGATGCGGGTATTGCCTCCGCAGACCGCCTTGAAGGCGCAGTCGCCGCAGCGACCCTTCAGCGGACGCGGGCGGGTGCGCAACGTGGCGAGCATCGGGTCGTTCCCGGTCCAAAGCGCGCTGAAGGGCGTCTCCTTCACCGATCCCACGGTGTAGTCGGACCAGTAGGTATCGGGATGCACCTTGCCCTGCGGGTCGATATTGGCGACGCCAAGGCCCGAGGAGTTGCCGCCCCAGGCTTCCAGATGTGCCCGGACATGGGCGGCTTTCGCGGCGCCGAATTTCCGCCCCACCCAGTTGAGGAAATAGACCGCGTCAGCGTCGTTGTTGCCCGTCACCACTTCCAGCGGTTTGCCCGAGGAAATGGCATCCCAGGCACGCGCCATGAGAAGATCCATCGCGGAACGGCTCAGGGCATGTTCGGCATCCTCGCCGCGATGTTTGTCGCCGCGCCCGGCATAGACGAGGTGACTGAGGTAGAACTTGTCCACCCCCTCGTCTTCGCAGAGGTCGAGCATGCCGGGCAGGAAGCCTGCGTTCTTCTCGGTGATCGTGAAGCGCAGCCCGACCTTGACGCCCTTCGCCTTGCAGGCGCGCACCCCTTGCAGCGCATCGTCGAACGCGCCAGCAACTCCGCGGAACCAGTCGTTCATCTCACCGAGACCGTCGAGCGAGATACCGACGTAGTCGAAACCGATATCGGCGATACGCTCGATATTCTCCGCGAGCCTGGTGCCGTTGGTGGACAGCGACAGGTGCCGGAAGTTAAGCGCCTTCGCCCGTTCGGCCAATTCGAAGAAGTCGAACCGGCTGAGAGGCTCACCGCCTGACAGGATCAGCGCGGGGATGTCGAAGCCCTTGAGATCGTCGAGCACGCCCATCGCCTGTTCGTGAGTCAGTTCACCGGGGAAGGGCACGTCGGCCGACGTGGTGTAGCAATGTCGGCAACGCAGGTTGCAACGGCGTGTCAGGTTCCAGATCACCACGGGTTTGATCGGCCCCGCGCGTCGGCGAAGCGGCGTCGGCGTGACAAGTTCTTGCATGTATTGCGTCAGGCGGAACATTTCAGGCGTCCCCGGTCAGCCGCAACCCGGTCTTCTTCAGGATGCGTGTGGAATAAAGGATGTCTTGCCCGTGGCAGGCGGGGCCGAGGAGTTCGGCGACCTTCGCGCGTTTCGCCTCGACTTCATCGCGCGAGGTGCCGTGCAGCATGGCGAAAAGGTTGTAGGGCCAGTCGGGCATGGCGCGCGGACGGCGGTAGCAATGGCTGACGAAATCCAGCGCGCCGACCTGCGGGCCAAGTGCGTCGACCACGGCATCGTCCACGTCCCAGACGCTCATGCCATTCGCGACCATGCCGAGTGCGTAATGGTTGGGGGCCAGCGCGATGCGACGGATCACGCCCGACGCCTGCATCGCCTCGATCCGCCGCAGAACCTCGGCCTCTTCAAGGCGGAGCCAGCGGGCGACTTCGGCGAACGGTGCTGGCGCAAGCGGCAGGCCGCCCGTCGTGGCGGCGATGATCCGGCGGTCTGTTGCGTCGATGCTCATGCCATGACCCTGAAGCCGATGAAGAACTCTTTTTCCTTCGGGAAACGCAGCACATTCAGCCCCGTCTCCCGAGTGATGCGCTGGGCCGCCGTGGCGATCCCGTCCGGCTTTTCGCAGGCCAACACGAACCACAGGTTCAGCCAATGCGCGCGTTCATAATTGTGCGCCACCTCCGGCACGGCATTGACCAAAGTCACGACTTCCTCGAAGCGGTCGGTGGGCACCTCCATCGCGCAGAGGCAGAACGCGCCACCCATCGCCTCGGCGTCGTAGAAGGGGCCGAAACGCGTGATCGCGCCAATCTCCCGCAGGCGCGCGACGCGGTCGATGAGTTCACCTTCGGTCAAACCGAGATCGGCCGCGACGCCGGCAAAGGGCCTGTGCGTGATTGGCAGACCCTCTTGCAGCGCGTTCAGGACGGCGCGGTCCGTCGCATCGAGCGCATCGGGGGGCAGGGGCGCGCGTCTCATGCCGCCACCGCGATCAGTGCGCCGGTCTGCTTGAAGCAGCGGGTGGAGAAGAGTGGCCGTGACTTCGCATCCTTGAGGTCCGGCAGCGCGCGGGCTTGGTCCAGCACCGCCAGCGCCTCGTTGCGTGTGCGACTATGTATCATCGAATAGAGCGCGTAGGGCCATGTGCCCGGCACCGTCCTGCGCTGGTAGCAGAGCGTCACGCCGGGAAGGGCGGCGAGCGCGCGACCCGCAGCGGCGATGCGGTCCTCGGGCAGGTCCCAGACCACCATCGCATTCGACGTCCAGCCAAGCGGTCGGTGTCGCACGATCACGCCAAGCCGGTTGATGACGCGGGCGTGGAGCAGCGCCGCAATCTTTTCCAGCACGGCATCTTCCTCCAACCCAAGGCCCGCGAAGGGACGGGGAGCGAGCGGCAGCCCGCGCGACAGGGCGGAGAGGAGCGTCCGGTCGTCGTCGGTCAGGTCCACCGGAACGGCGCCGCTATCGGGCGCCATCGGGCGCCGGTCGCCTGAAAGGCGGAAGCCGAGGTCGATGTTGAATGCGCGCACGAGCCTGAGGTCGAGGACACGGAGACCAGTCCGCGCCGCGATCCGCGCGAGGCTCGCCTCGAGCGCGGCGGCGTCCGGGGCGGTGGCGACGAACCAGAGATTCCAGGCATCCTCGCGCAGATAGGAATGGTTGACGCCCGGTTCCGCCCCGACGATGGCCGCGACCTCATCGACGCGCCCCTCCGGCACTTCCATCGCGGCGAGGGTGGAGGCGCCGGCGGTGTTGGGCCGCACGGTCGCCCCGACACGCGCCACCGCGCCGATGGCCTTCAGCCGAGTGAGGCGCTCGATCACTTCGTCCTCGGGGATGCATAGCGTTGCAGCGATCACCGAAAACGGACGTTCCACAAGCGGCAGGTCGCGCTGGAATTCATCCAGCAGGCGGGCATCGATGGGGTCCCAGTGTTCCATGGTCACAGCCCCGACCGATGCGCGCGGGCGGTGAAGAAGATGCCGCTCGGCGCGTCCGCGGCGATTTCGCCGGTCTTCTCGCGGGTGCGGGTGTCGTAGATGAGCACCTTGTTGTCGTCGCGCGAACTGATCCAGACCTCGGCCCCGCGCGGCGCGAATTCCATATGCAGCACCGCCTTGCCGGGGTTCAGCGTGGCGACGACCTCATGCGTGCGCGAATCCACCACCTGCACTGTATCGTTCAAAGGCATGGCGAAGTTGACCCAGACGAAAGGCGAGGCGGGCTGGGCGATGACGAAGACCGGCTGGCCATGCACCGGCGTCGTCGCGACCTCTTCCAGGCTGTCGCGATCCACCCACAGGAGTTCATGCCGCCCGACCGCCGGCAGGGCATACTGGCCCTCGGTGAAGGCCCAGCCCTGAAGATGGGGCATCTTGTAGACCGGCATATCCTCGCCCGTCTTGCCGTAATCGGTCAGGAACTTGTGCGGCGCGGGTTTGTCGGCCCAGAGGTCGAAGGCGGTGACGCCCTTCTCGCCGAAAAGTCCCACCAGATAGGTATGGGCATCGTCTGTGATGACCGCGTCGAACGGGTTCTTGCCGGCGTTGCCGAGCGGAGTGATCTTTGGCTCCGTTCCCGAGAAATCCCCAAGGAAGACCTCGCCGGTATCCCAAACCGTCCAGGCGAAACGGCGGCCGGGAACATCGACGAGGCCGATGGTCTTGCCGTCGGCGGGAATGTCGGCCACCAGCGCCAGCGTATCGGCGTCAAAGACCTTCACGCCGCCCGGCTCGTAGTTCGACACCGCGACGAGCTTTCCGTCGTCGGAAATCGCGCCGCCGATGGAATTGCCCGCCTGCACGGTCCGCGCCACGATCTTCCGTTCCAGCATGTCCACCTTGGTCAGCGCGCCATCGCGCCCGAAGACATAGGCAAAGCGTTCGTCCGGGCTGTAGGTCAGGCTCGCGTGGCTGAGATCGCCGAGCCCTTCGACGCGCCCAACGGCGGCATGCTCGGAACGGTCGATGACGAGAACACTGCCCGTGGCGCGTTCAACGACAAGTCCGAGGTCGCCGGTTGCGGTCAGATCACCGGGACCCGCATAAAGCGGTGTGGCGAGGAAAGCCAGAAGGGCGATGGCACGTTTCATCGGTCAGTCCTGTTTCAGGTAGCGGGCGATCCAGATCGCCTCTTCGTCGGATAGAAGGGGGCGCCAGGGCGGCATCGCCGTGTCGGGCACTCCGTCGAGAATGATGGCGGCGAGCGTGTCGGGATCGGCATGGCTCAGCGCCTGGGCCGTGAGAGGACTGCCAAGGCCACCCTTACGCGTCAGGCCGTGACACGACCCGCAATCCTGCTTGACCATATGCTCCAGTTCCGTCGCGCGGTTGGGTGCGATTTCGGCATTGGAGGGCAGGGCCAGCGCCAGGAAGATGGCGAGGCTACGCATAGGCGGCCATTCCAGCGCCCTCGCAAAGTTCGGCATCCGCCGCGACGATACGCGGGATAAAGGCCGGCGACATGGCCGATGATGAAAAGCACGGGCGCTTCGGGCTGCACCTTCGCGACATCCGTCCCGATCTGACCGAGCGTGGAGAAAATGCGCGTCTCGCGCGGGGTCGTGGCGGCGGAGACCGCCAGGACCGGAAGCAGCGCGTGCATCCCGTGGCGCATGAGCTGAAGCGCGATTTCGGCGATGTTCGCCGCGCCCATGTAGACGACGAGCGTGGTGTCCTCGCTGGCCAGTGACGCCCAGTCGAGGTCGAGGGCGGCATCCCTGGCGCGGTGTCCGGTGACGTAGCGCACACCGGTCGACAACCCGCGATGTGTCAGCGGCACGCCGGTCGAGGCGGCCGCACCCTGCGCCGAGGTGATGCCGGGAATATAGGTCACCGACAGACCGGCGGCGCGGAGCGCCTCGGCCTCCTCGCTGCCGCGACCGAAGATCATGGGATCGCCGCCCTTGAGGCGCGCGACGGCAAGCCCCTCGCGCGCGAGGTCGATGAGAAGCGCGTTGATTGCCTCCTGCGGGACCTTGTGGAATTTCGGCAGCTTGCCGACGTCGATCCGCCGCACCGAGGTCGGGATCAGCGCCATGATCTCGGGGCTGACGAGCCGGTCATGTACCACGATATCGGCCGATTGCAGCGCGCGCAGCGCCTTGATCGTCAGAAGATCGGGATCGCCCGGACCGGCGCCAATCAGGAAGACGTGACCTGGAATCTGCCCGTCGGAATGATCTTTCATGGCGTATCCGTTCGGCTGGTGTAAAGAGAAGGGTCCGGCGGGGGACATGTGGGAACCCCCGCCGGAGTCCGCGCGACGTCAGTAGACGTCGTCGCGGGTGTTCAGGACGTTGAACTTGCCCGTGGGTGTGACGAGCCGTTCATCCTTGATGACCTTCTTCAGTTCGAGCGTCTTGTCATCGACCACGACGATGGCCGATTGCTGCTCTTTCCCGTTCCAGACCGAGAACCAGACCTCGGTGCCTTCCTTGTTGAATTCCGGCTGCACGACGCGCGGCTGACCTTCGGGAATGCCGGCCCATTCGGCGATGGGCAGGGTCTTGAACTCCGGGTCCACTTCGGGATCGCCGCCCATCGACGGGATGTCGAAGACCGCGACCGAGCCGGATGTCTCTGCATCCGGGTTCAGCGGCGCATCGACATAGAGATGCTGGCTGTTCGGATGGGTCTTGATGAAGAGCGAGCCGCCGCCGAGCGCGTAGAAACTGTCGACGATCTTCCACGCCTGATCGGGGTGTCCTTCGGGGTCGGTCCCGACCAAGGCAACCGAATCGTCCCCGAGATGCGAGGTCGCCCAGACCGGCCCATAGACCGGATGGACGAAATTCGCGCCCCGACCGGGATGCGGCGTCTGGCCGCCGGTTTCGACGATCGCGGTCAGTTTGTCTTCCTTGGTGTCGACGACTGCGATCTTGCCGCGCGCGTTGGCCGCGACGAGAAAGTAACGCTTGGTGCTGTCGAAGCCACCGTCATGCAGGAAGCGCTCGGCTTCGATCTCGGTCGTCTTCAGGTTCTTCAGGTCGGTGTAGTCGACCATCAGGATCTTGCCGGTCTCCTTCACGTTGACGATGAACTCGGGGTGATAGTGCGACGCCACGATCGAGGCCACGCGCGGTTCCGGGTGGTAGGTCTGCTCGTCGTAGATATTGCCCCGGGTCGAGACGATCTTGAGCGGCTCGAGCGTGTTGCCGTCCATGATGACGTATTGCGGCGGCCAGTAGGCCCCTGCGATCGCCAGCTTGTCTTCCCATCCTTCGTACTTCGAGGTCTCGATCGAACGCGCCTCGATCCCGATCTTGATCGAGGCCACCGTCGCGGGCGTCTCCATCCAGAGGTCGATCATGTTGACGAGGCCGTCGCGGCCGATGACGAAGAGATAGCGGCCCGACGCCGAGATGCGGCTGATATGCACCGCATAGCCGGTGTCGATCACTGTCTTGATCTCGTAGGTGTCGCCGTCGATCAGGGCGACCTGTCCGGCATCCCGCAGCGTCACCGACATAAGGTTGTCGATGTCGATGTCATTCATCTTCTTGGTCGGGCGATCCTCGGGCGCGACCAGAACCTTCCACGAATTCTTCATTTCCGGCATGCCCCATTCAGGCGGCGCCGGCGGTTCAAGCAACACGTAGCGGGCCATCAGGTCGACCTGCGCTTCGCTCAGCTCGCCCGACGTGCCCCAGTTCGGCATCCCCGCAGGCGAGCCATAGGTGATGAAGCTCGACAGATGGTCGTAGCCGAGTTCCCGCGTGATGTCGGGCGTCAGCGGTTTGCCGGTCGCGCCCTTGCGCAGCACGCCGTGGCAGCCCGCGCAGCGCTCGAAATAGATCTTCGTGCCCTGCTGGAATTCCTCCTGCGTCATGACCGGATCGTCGGCCTTGCGGCCCGGAATCTCGACATGGATCTCGGCAAGTGTGGTCATTGACGGCTCATAGGCCGCGGCGGGGCCATCGGCATGTTCCTTGGGCTTCTCATCCGCGTAGAGGGGTGCGGACAGAAGTCCCAATGCCAGTGTGGCGCTGCCCAGAAGGACAGTGCGGACTGATTTGGCGTGGGGTGTCATGGAATCTCTCCGTTCAGCTGGTGAGGCTGGGTGCACCCTGCGCGAAATTCGATGCCGCATTCCTTGACTTTCGTTAAGGCCGGTCTGCCTCGGATCGCGCAATGGGATGCCCTATGACCCGCCTGCTGCGCCTTGTTCTCATGGTTTGGCTCCTGGCCCTGCCTGCCCATGCGGGAGGGCCACGGACCGAGGACGCGCCGGACCTTCGCGCGCCTTCCGCAGCCGAAGCGGCGGAGCTGCTCTCACTGTCCGGTACGGTGCAGGTAACGCGCGAAACCGGCGGAGTTCCGGGCTGGACCGTGACAGCGGGCGGCGCGGTCGCAGGCTATGTCGGATCGACATGGGAAGTCGCCGGCTCCGTCGGCTATTCAGGGCGTCCCCTCGATGTTCTCGTGGCGGTGACGCCGGCGGGCAGGATCGGCGGCGCGCTTCTGGTGCGCCATGACGAACCAGTGCTCACGCTCGGTATCTCGGATGCCGACATCCGTGCCTATGTCTCGGGTTTCGCGGGATACGATCTTCACGCCGTCGGGCCTGCGGCCACACCATCGGCATTGCCCGACGTGATCAGTCGCGCCACGGTATCCACCGGGGTGATCCGCGACGGAATCCTGCGCACGGCCAGAACGCTCGCCATCGCGCGCGGCGTGATTGCCGGTGGCGGGGGCGTGGACCGGCTGAGCTACTTGCCCGCCTCGTGGAGCGATCTTCTGGCGATGGGTGCGCTGGCGGAAACGCGCTTCTCGATGGATGAGGCTGCAAAAGCGCTCGCCAAGGCGAAGGTTCCGGTCCAGCCCGGGCCAGGCGATTTCCTGCACCTTTGGGCCGGCATCATCGACACGCCGACCGTGGGCCGCACCCTTCTGGGGCAACAAGCTTTCACCAAGGCCGTCGGCAATCTGGGCGCCGGCGGTGCGGCACTGATCGTGATGTCATCGGGAGTGCAATCGCATCGCGGAACGGGCTGGAAGCAGACCGGCCTCTTCGACCGGCTGACCGTGGTGCAGGGCGACACAAGCTGGCAGCCGACCGAGGACCGCTACCAAATGCAGAAGAAGCTCGCCGCTGAGGGCGCGCCGCCGATGAAGGAGATCAGCCTCTTCGCCCTGCCGCCCGAGATCGACCCGACGCAGCCCTTCACCGTCGAGGTCCGCGCCAGCCGCCCGACCGAGACGGGAGAGATCGCCCTGACCGTGGCGTTGCCCTATGTGCTCCCCGATGCTTTCCGCCTTGCTCCGCCACCGGACCCGGAGCCGCTCTGGGTCTCGGCATGGGCGGGAAAGCACCTGCAGATCGCCATTGTCGCGCTGATGCTGACGGTGCTGACGCTGATCCTGTTCGCGCAGGAATGGATCACCCGCCGCCCGCGTCTCTGGCGCACCGGGCGGCTGAGCTTCCTTGCCGCGACCTTCCTGATCCTCGGCATGGTGCTGAACGGGCAGCTATCGGTCGTGCAGGTCGTGGCCTTCGTCCATTCCCTGCTGACCGGTTTCCGGTGGGAAACGTTTCTGATCGAGCCGGTGATCTTCATCCTCTGGGGTTTCACCGCGCTCGGGATGCTGTTCTGGGGCCGGGGGGTCTATTGCGGCTGGCTCTGCCCCTTCGGCGCGCTACAGGAGTTGGCCAATGCCGCCGCTCAACGGCTGGGCGTGAAGCAGATCGCGGTGCCGCAGGCGCTGCATGAACGGCTCTGGGTCATCAAGTACACCGCCTTCGTCGGCATTCTTGCGCTTTCCTTCTATTCGATGCACGACGCGCTGATTGCGGCGGAGATAGAGCCCTTCAAGACCGCCATTTCGCTCCGTTTCATGCGCGCCTGGCCCTTCGTGCTTTTTGCGTTGACGCTGCTGACGGCGGGCCTTTTCATCGAGCGGTTCTTCTGCCGCTATCTCTGCCCGCTCGGCGCCGGCCTTGCGATTCCGGCGAAGCTGAAGATCTTCGACTGGCTGAAGCGTCGGCCGCAATGCGGGCGCGAATGCCGTCTCTGCGAGACGAAATGCACCGTCGGCGCGATCGACGCGATCGGCCGCATCAACGCCAACGAATGCGTTCTTTGCCTGCGCTGCCAGGTCATCATGAACGATCACACGCAATGTCCTGTCCTGAAACGCCGCGCGCGGACGGAGGCCGCATAGTCATGTTCCATCGCCTGTTTTCCGAAGGTTTCCGCATCTTCTTCCTTGCCGCCTGCCTCTTTGCGATGCTGTCGATGGCGGTCTGGGAGGGCTATCTCGGTATTTTCGCGATGGGGACATCGCTCGACCTGCCCACGGCGCAGCCTCCCCATCTCTGGCACGCACACGAAATGATCTTCGGCTATGGCACGGCTGCGCTGGCAGGGTTCCTGCTAACCGCGGTGCCGAACTGGACTGGCGGCAAGGTCGCGCCGCACCGGTTCATTGCGACGGCCTTCGTGCTTTGGTTGGCCGGGCGCTTGGCAATGTGTGACTCCGCCGCGTTTCCCGCGCTCTGGGTGGCTATCGCGGACCTTGCTTTCGTGCCGATCCTCGCCGTCAACATCGCCGCACAACTTCTGGTCCGGCCGAAGCCGCAGCAGCTCATCTTCCTTCTCGCGCTCGCGCTGCTCTGGACGGCGAACCTCTTTTGTCATCTGGAATGGCTGGGCGTCCTGTCCGACGGGGTTGAGCCCGGCTTGCGGGCGGGGCTTCTGACGCTGATCGCGATGATCGTTATCCTCGGCGGCCGCGTCACGCCCGGTTTCACCCGCAACGCGATGGTCGCATCGGGACGGGAAGAGCGGTTGCCGCGGAATCCAGGCCCGCTCGCCGTGGTCGCGATCGCGCCAGCGCTGGCATTGCCTCCTGCGGTCCTCCTCGATCTGCCCGGTTGGATCATCGCGCCCTTGGCGCTGGTCGCCGGAGCGGCAGTGCTGGCCCGCCTCGCGCTGTGGCGCGGCGGCTGGACCCGGCGGCGGCCGATACTCTGGACGCTGCACCTATCCTACGGAATGACCGGAGCCGGTCTTCTGGCCTTCGGATTGGCGCAGCTGAATATCGGCTCCGAGATCGCCGCTTTGCATCTTCTGGGCATCGGCGCGGTCGGCGGCATGACGCTGTCGGTCCTGTCGCGCGCAACGTTGGGCCATGCCGGAAGGCCGCTGGTCGCGCCCGGTCCGGTTGTCATCGCCTATGCGCTGATGCCGATCGCGGCCCTCGCCCGTTTCGCGGGCGGCGCAGTTCCCGCCATCCACGACGCGGCCACGCTGGCCGCCGGTGCGCTCTGGCTCGTGGCCTTCGCGCTGACGCTTGCCGCGTTGATTCCCGCATGGCTTCTGCCGCGTCCGCCCCGCGCCCCGGTCGGAAGGCCACCCGCATGAATCGCCGCCGCTTTGTCACGCTGACCGCTTGCGCTCTTGCCACCCCGGCAGGGGCCGCGCCGGTGGCCGAATGGCAGGGCATTGGGTTTGGCGCGGCGCTTAACCTAAGGCTTGTCGGCGCAGACCTGGTTGGCGCACACCATACGTTCCGCCGTGTCGAGGCAGAGATTGAGAGGATCGAGGCGTCCTTTTCTCTGCACCGGGATTCCGCGCTGACCCGGCTCAACCGCGATGCGCGGCTGAGCTGGCCATCCGCGGACTTCCTTGCCCTCCTGAGGCTTTCCGAGAGAATCCATGCGGCCACCGGCGGAGCCTTCGACCCGACCGTTCAGCCACTCTGGCGTGCCGAGGCCGAAGGTGGTGACTGCTCTGCCGCGCGCGCGCTGATCGGATGGAACCGGGTCAGGGTGTCGCGCGAAGAGGTCCGCCTCGCCCATGGACAGGCGCTGACGCTGAACGGCATCGCGCAGGGCTGGGCCGCCGACCACATCGCGGCACTTCTGCGTGCGGAAGGCTATACCGATGCGCTGATCGACATGGGCGAGGTTCAGGCGCTTGGCCATCGACGAGGCGGCGCGGCCTGGATCGCAACGATCGCCACGCCCGACGGCACGCCGCTGGCCGAAACCCGGCTGACCAACCGTGCGCTCGCCACCTCGTCGCCACGCGGTACGCTGATCGGCGACAGGCATCCGCACATCCTCGACCCGGAGGGAAGGCCGCCGCTCTGGTCGACCGTTTCGGTCAGCGCGCCCGACGCGGCGGTCGCCGACGGCCTGTCCACCGCTTTCTGTCTGATGGACCTTGCGGCAATCGACAGGGCATTGGCGGTTTTTCCCGGCGCGCGTATGGAAATTCTCACCTGAAAACGCAAGCCGTGGCCGCCGGTTGACTTTTGTTAAGGCCCGACCCTCCGCGAAGGATCACACCGGCACCACCTGAAACCGCTCCGGGAAGGATTCCGCCATGCGCGAAGTCATGACCAAGAGCATGGCCCGGAACATCTTCTATGGCGGGTCGCTGTTCTTCATCATCATCTTCGTGGGCCTTGCAGCCCATTCTCACTACTATATCACGACGACCTCGACCGATGCCGCCGGGCTGACCGAAAGCGTCGCCGCGGGCAAGCACATCTGGGAAAATAAATCCTGCATCAACTGCCACTCGATCCTGGGCGAAGGTGCCTATTTCGCGCCCGAATTGGGCAACGTAATGACCCGCTGGGGCGTGGCCGACGACCCTGAAGCCGCCTTCGACACCTTGAAGGGCTGGATGGATGCGATGCCCACGGGAATCGAGGGCCGCCGCCAGATGCCGCAGTTCAACCTGAGCGATCAGGAATACCGCGAGCTTGCCGATTTCCTCCTGTGGACGAACAAGATCCGCGCCCAGGACTGGCCGCCGAACGATGCGGGCTGAGGAGACAGAATCATGAAATATCAAACGCAGAAAATCGCGCTGGCCTACTTTCTTGTGGCGATGGCGCTCTTTGCCGTTCAGGTCTCGCTGGGGCTGATCCTCGGCTGGATCTATGTCGACGGCAATTTCCTTTCCGAAGTCCTGCCGTTCAACGTCGCACGGATGTTGCACACCAACAGCCTGATCGTCTGGCTATTGCTGGGCTTCTTCGGTGCCGCCTACTATCTGATCCCCGAGGAATCCGAGCGCGAGATCCACTCCACGAAGCTCGCCTATCTGCAACTGGCGATCCTCGTTCTCGGCACGGTGGGTGTAGTTGTTACCTATTTCTTCAATCTTTTCGAGGGCAACTTCCTTCTCGGCCGCGAAGGCCGCGAATTTCTCGAACAGCCGCGCTGGGTCAAAGCGGGCATCGTCGTGGCCGCGCTGATCTTCCTCTACAACGTCTCGATGACAGTGCTGGCGGGCAAGAAGACTGCGATCACCAACATCTTGCTGCTCGGCCTCTGGGCGCTGTCGCTTCTCTTCCTCTTCGCCTTCGTCAACCCGTCGAACCTCGCGCTCGACAAGATGTACTGGTGGTTTGTCGTCCACCTCTGGGTCGAAGGCACGTGGGAGCTTGTGATGGCGTCGATCCTCGCCTTCCTGATGCTCAAGCTGACGGGCGTAGACCGTGAAGTGGTCGAGAAGTGGCTTTACGTCATCGCGGCGCTGGCGCTCTTCTCCGGCATCCTCGGCACCGGCCACCACTACTACTGGATCGGCACGCCCGGATACTGGAAGTGGATCGGCGACATCTTCTCATCGCTCGAGATCGTGCCCTTCTTCGCGATGATGTCCTTCGCCTTCGTGATGGTCTGGAAGGGCCGCCGCGACCACCCGAACAAGGCGGCGCTGCTCTGGAGCCTTGGCTGCGCGACGCTTGCCTTCTTCGGCGCGGGCGTCTGGGGCTTCCTCCATACGCTGCACGGCGTGAACTTCTACACCCACGGCACGCAGATCACCGCCGCCCACGCGCACCTCGCCTTCTACGGCGCCTATGTCTGCCTCAACCTCGCGATCATCAGCTACGCGATGCCGCATCTGAGGGGACGCGATCCCTACAACCAGGTGCTCAACATGGCGTCGTTCTGGCTGATGTCCAGCGGTGTGGTCTTCATGACAGTCACGCTGACCTTCGCCGGTGCGGTCCAGACCCATCTCCAGCGCGTCATGGGGATGGCCTACATGGAGGTGCAGGACCAGCTTTGGATCTTCTATGCCATGCGCTTCGGCGCGGGTGCCGCGGTGGTCCTTGGCGCGTTGCTGTTCATCTACGCAATCCTCTTCCCGCGGCGTGAGATCGTGACGCCGGGACCGCTTGAGCGGGACCGCATCGCACACGATCCCGACCATGTGGCGGCGGAGTGATGACGATGGACGGCTCTCACATCAGAACAAGGGGGGCGGCTGACGCCCCCTTCTACCTGCCGCAGGGCGACGAATGCGAGGTCTTCCTCGCCGCCGCCGCGCGGGAACTGCCGATCCTGCTGAAAGGCCCGACGGGCTGCGGCAAGACCCGCTTCGTCACCGCGATGGCACATCGACTCGGCCGTCCGCTCTATACCGTGGCCTGCCATGACGACCTGTCGGCGGCGGACCTGATCGGGCGTTATCTGCTCAAGGGCGGCGAGACGGTCTGGGTCGATGGCCCCCTGACCCGCGCGGTGCGCGAGGGTGCCATCTGCTATCTCGACGAGGTGGTCGAGGCACGCAAGGACGTGACGGTGGTCCTGCACCCGCTGACCGATGACCGCCGCATCCTGCCCATCGACCGCACCGGCGAGGAACTGGAGGCAGCACCGGGCTTTCTGCTCGTCGCCTCCTACAACCCCGGCTACCAGAACATCCTCAAGACGCTGAAGCCCTCGACCCGGCAGCGCTTCGTGTCGCTGGAATTCACCTTCCCGAGGCCCGAGCACGAGATCCCCGTGGTCGCCCGAGAATCCGGGCTGTCGGAGGAGCGCGTTCAGCCGCTCGTGCGGCTTGCGGGCAAGCTTCGCGCCATGAAGGGGCAGGATCTGGAGGAAGGGCGTTTCGACGCGGCTCGTCGTCTATGCCGCCACGCTCATCGCGAACGGCATGTCCGTCGAGCGTGCGATCCGGGCCGCGATGATCGAACCCCTGACCGACGACCCGGACGTGAAGGACGGGCTCCGCGATCTCGTGACCGCCGTTTTCGGGTGAGGCCGGCAATGTCGCGGATCGAGTTCGAGCCATGGGAACCCGAGGAATCCGTCGGGAAACTGTGGCACGCCTTTGCCAGTCGTCTGGACGGGGAACCCGTCCACGACGGAGCCCGTGTTCACCTATCCGAGGTGGGCGGACGGCTGGCAGTTCTGTTTCGCGGGTTGGGTGGCGACGCCGCGGTGGAAATCAAGCCGGTGGCCGAGGAGATCTGCCATCACCGCCTCTCGGTCCTGCGCCGTCTCGGAACGTGGCGCGAAACCGCGCCGAAGGCCAGCTTCGACGGCGCCAGCCTGCGTCTGCCGGAAAGCCTCGCCGTCTTTCCGGCGCGCGAGGCCAATGCCGCACTTTACCTCTGGCTGGCCGTCGCCGCCTCGGCGGCGCGGCATCTCATGCCGCCCGACTGCCATGACCCGTTGCAGGCCGACCTTGCGGCCATCGAAGCCGGCCGCAAGATGACTGAACTGGCGTTGGGTGAAGCCCCCGGTTTCCGCCGCCTTCTACCGCGACCTCGCCGAAGCCACGCTTCTCTTCCGCCGCACGGCGCCGCTACCGCCCGTCGAGGCCGCCGTGGAGGCGCGCATCCGCCAGGCGCTGGGCGGCCGCGCGCCGGTTCCGGCCACGATCCTTCCCGAGAAGGCGCCGCGCGGCTACCGCCCGTTTCGTCCGGTTCCGCTCTGGCCTGACCTGCGCGCGCTTTCCCGGTCCGAGACGACGGCGGTCGAGACCCGCGTTACCGAGGGCACGCCCGAGGAGGCCGAGGAAAAGACTGCCCGCCGCGCCCGCCGCCGCAAGGCCGATCAGGCCGACCGCAACGACAGCTTCATCCTCCACAAGTTCGAGGCGATCCTGTCGATGACCGAGTTCCTCAACCTCAATCGAAGGGTCGAGGACGACGACGAGGACACCGCCCGCAAGGCCGCCGACGATCAGGACGAGATCGGCCTCGCGCAGATCTCCAAGGCGCCTGCCACACGGCTGAAGCTGCACCTCGACCTTGCGCCAGAGGATGTGGACCGCGAGGCGCTTTCGGGCCAGTCGCTTTATCCCGAGTGGGACGTGCGCACGGGCGCCTACCTTCCCGCCCATGCCCGCGTCCTTCACTCGCGCGCCGAGGAGAGCCTTGCGACGCCGCCTTTCCGGAATGACCCGCGCGCCAGCGCCCGCATCCGCGCCGTCCGCCGCCAGTTCGAGGCGTTGCGCCCGAGCCTGATCTCGACACCGGGCCACCCGGACGGCGACGAATTGGACACCGAACGGGCGGTGCGCGCGCGTGTAGATCTTCTGGCCTGCGGAGAGGGGACCGACCGCGTCTGGCGGCAGACGCGGCCTGAACGCCGCGATCTTGCCGTCTCGATCCTGCTCGATGTATCTCGCTCCACCGAAAGCGCCATTCCCGGCCACGGCCATGACGGCCGCAGCGTTATCGACATCGAGCGCGAGGCTCTGGCAGCACTTTCCTGGGGCCTCGACGCCTGCGGCGACGATTTCGCCATCCACGCCTTTTCTTCGCTGAAACGGCAGCGAGTTTTTGTGCAGATGGTCAAGGACTTCGGCGAGGAGATGTCGGAGACCACCGAAAAGCGCATCGCCGCACTGAAGCCCGGCCATTACACCCGACTTGGCGCCGCGATCCGCCACGTCTCGGCGGGGCTCAGCCGCGAGGCGCGAAAGCGCCGGTTGCTTCTCGTGATCACCGACGGCAAGCCCAACGACCTTGACCATTACGAAGGCCGCCACGGCATCGAGGACAGCCGCATGGCGGTTCTCGAAGCGCGCCGGGCGGGGCATTCCGTCTTCGGCATCACAGTGGACCGTCAGGCCAAGTCGTGGTTCCCGCGGCTCTTCGGTCAGGGCGCCTTCGCGCTGATCCCCGACCCGGAGAAACTGACCCAGGCGCTTCCGCAAGTCTACCGGCAGCTGGTGATCGGATGACAAGCCAACCCGCGGGCCAGCCCTCAGCGCTCGACCAGCTTCCGGGCGAGTTGATGATGTGGGTTCTCATCGTGTCGGAGCTTGTGGTCTTCGGCGCGGGGCTCGCCGCCTTCCTCTCCGTCCGCATCACCGATCCGGCGGGGTTTGCCGAGGCGCAGTCGCATCTCCACCGGGCGGGCGCGGGGGCGAACACCATCGTCCTCGTGACTTCCGGCTGGCTCGCGGCCCTTGCCGTGCAGGCCGCCGAGGCGGGAAGGACGCGCCGTCTGCGCGGCCTTGTGGTTGCGGCGATCACGCTCGGCGCGGTGTTTCTCGTACTCAAGGGCATCGAATATGCCGATCTCGCCGCTGCCGGGATCAACTTTGAGACCCATCCCTTCTTCACCTTCTCCTACTTGCTCACGGGATTTCATGCAGCGCATGTGCTGGCGGGGATGGTCCTACTGGCTGTGGTCACGGTCCCGGCAAGCCATCGCGCGGTCGAAACCGGCGCCGCTTTCTGGCATATGGTCGACCTTGTCTGGGTATTGCTCTTTCCGGTGGTCTATTTGCTGTGACCGTGACGCGCGCCTGGATCATGCTTCTTGCGCTGTCCGCAGCTTCCACGGCTCTGGCCGCTTCAGGCTTAGGCGGGGCAGGTTTCGCGCTGGTGGTCCTGACTCTGGCCGGCGCGAAGGCACGGATCATCCTCTCCGCCTATCTCGGCCTTGCCGCAGCGCCTGCGATAAGGGCGGGCTTCGATGCCGTTCTCGTGGCGGTTCTGGTGCTGTTCGCGGTGCTATCGATCGCGGCGTGAGGCGGGGGTCAACCGGGGCATCCGGTCCCGCAGTCCTATTTCAACGAACGAGCTTTCCGGCCAGCCGTTCCAGCATCACGAGGCATTCCTCAAGCTGATCGAGAGCGAGATATTCGTCGGGCTTGTGGGCCTGTTCGATGGAGCCGGGGCCGCAGACGACGGCGGACATGCCGAGCGACTGGAAAATTCCCGCCTCGGTCCCGAAGGGTACCAGAGCCGCGCCATTGCCGCCGGTAAGCTCCATCAGGATCTCCTTGGCCTCGTTCTCGTCGGCCGGTATCAGCCCATCGACCTCGCCGATCACCTCGGTGACGATGTCGGCTTCTGGCATCACCGCACGCATGGCGGGCAAGAGAGTATGGGCGCAGTAGCCATACAGATCGGCCTTCACGAAATCCGCGTCGCCGTGCTGCACCGGACGCATCTCCCAGTCGACGCGCGCCTTGCCCGGGATGACGTTGTGGGCGACACCGCCCACAAGAGCGCCGGTGTTGATCGTTGTCCAGGGCGGATCAAAGCGGCCATTGGCAGGCGCGCGGGCCTTTAACTGCTCCTTGAGGTCGAGAAGACGCGCGACGTAGCGTACTGCATATTCTACTGCGTTCACCCCCCGGTCCGGCCCGGAGCCATGGCCTTCGAGGCCGGTGAAATGAGTCGAATATTCGTAGCAGCCCTTGTGGCCCTCGATGATCCGCATCGAGGTCGGCTCTCCGATGATCGCAACGCCGGGCCGGACGCCTCGCGCGCGCAGAATCTGCGCCAAGGCCTGCGCGCCGAGACAGCCGGTCTCCTCGTCATGGGTAAAGGCGAAATGGATCGGGCGATCCCTGATCCGTTCGGCATAGAAGGGCGCCATCGCCACGGCGGCGGCGATGAAGCCCTTCATGTCGCAGGTCCCACGGCCATAAAGCTTGCCATCCCGCTCCACCATCTCGAACGGATCCGTCGTCCAGTCCTGATCGGCCACCGGCACGACGTCGGAATGGCCCGAAAGCAGGATGCCGCCATCCACCTCCGGCCCGAGCGTGGCGAAGATGTTGGCCTTGCTGCCGGTCGAATCGGGATGAACCTCGACGCGCGCGCCAACCGCCGAAAGCCGGTCAGCAAGAAACTCGATCATCGCCAGATTGCTTTCGGTCGAGATCGTCGGATAGGCGATCAGATGGCGAAGGAGCGCTTTGGTGTCATCAAGGTAGTGCACCGGGATCAGTCCTTCACGAAAAGCTTTCGTTCAATTGAACAGAAAGGCTCCGCGGGCCCGTTGTCCTTGATGAGGATCGACTCCGTCGTCTCCAGCCCCCAATCCGTCAGCCATAGTCCGGGCATGAAGTGGAAGGTCATGCCGGGCTCGAGCACTGTCTCATCGGTCGCGCGGAACGAAGCCGTCCGCTCGCCCCAGTCGGGCGGGTAGCTGAGGCCGATCGGATAGCCGCAACGGGCAGAGCGTTTGATGCCGACCTTTTCGAGTTCGGCGGCGAGGGCGTTGGCCACATCGCAGGTGCGGTTGCCGGCGCGGGCGGCTTCGAGTCCGGCCTCGAGGCCGGCTGTCAGCGCCTCGGCGGCGTCGAGCATATCCTGCGGCGGCTTGCCGAGATGGACTGTGCGGCACAGCGGCGCGTGGTAGCGGCGGTAGCAGCCGGAAAGCTCCATGAACGTTGCTTCGCCGGCCTCCATCGCTTCGCCGTTCCAGGTCAGGTGCGGCGCGGTGGCGTCCGCTCCTGACGGCGTCAATGGCACGATGGCGGGATAGTCGCCCCACGCGTCGTCGACGCCGATGATCCCAGCACGACTGATTTCAGCCACAAGTTCGTTTTTGCGAAGTCCCGGGCGGGCAAGCTCGATTCCAAGGCGGACGATCTTTTCCGATATCCTCGCCGCCTTCCGCATGAAGGCGAGCTCCGCTTCGGATTTCACCATGCGCTGCCAGTTCACCAGCGCGGTGGCATCAACCAGGGTCGCGTTCGGCAGTTCATGGGCCAGTACGGCGTGGGCCTTGGCGGAGTAGTAATAGTTTTCCATCTCGACGCCGATCCGGGCGCTCGCGAAGCCCATATCACTCAAGCGCTTCGCGAGGTCCTCCATCGGGTGGCTTGTGGCGGACTGGATGTAGGTGTCGGCATAGCCGTGCACCCGATCATCTGTCATCCATACCGTGCGAAGCGCCCCATTCGCGTCTTGGCTGCGGCCCCACCAGACAGGGTCGCCCTCCATCGGAAGGATCACGCCCTGATGCACGTAGAAGGACCAGCCGTCATAGCCTGTCAACCAGGCTTGATTCGACGGATCGGTCGCGAAAAGAATATCAATTCCCGCACGCTCCATGGCCGCGCGCGTCTTCGAAAGACGCCGCCCGTATTCCGCAGCACTAAACGGCGCATTCTCAAGTCCCATCCGGGCCGCCTTTGCAATAGTTGATGACTTGTGCACAACAATACGTTGAACTGCGGGCGGGCGCAACATTATTGTGGAATAACGCGGTCTGTTTTGCTATAGTTTCACAGTATCCCGCAGTGGGCTTCACTGCGATGTGCACAACGGTGCCTGCGGCGATGATCGTAGGGGGCCAGATAACGGGGAGAATCCAAATGAGATCGTCAGTTCTGAGCGCTGCCTTGGTAGCGGCAAACCTGTTCGCTGTCGCAGCGTATGCCGGGCCTCTCGAAGACCGCATCGCTGCCGGTGAAAGTATCCGCATCGGCTTTGCCAACGAGATTCCCTTTGCCTATCCGGGCGACGATGGCAGCCCGAAGGGCTTCGTCAATGCCGAGGCGCTCGGCGTCCTGAAGCAGATGGGCTACGACAATATCGAGCCGGTGCAAACCGACTGGGGCGGACTGATCCCCGGCCTGCAGGCAGGCCGTTTCGACATCATTACTGGCGGCATGAACATCCTGAAGTCGCGCTGCGAGAACATCGCCTTCTCCGAGCCGATTGCGAAGATCGGCGATGGTTTCCTCGTCGCCAAGGGAAACCCGAAGGGGTTGAACACCTACGCCGACATCAAGGACAAGGGCGCCATCATGGCAACCGGCGCGGGCTATTCAAACATCGAAGCCGCCAAGGCCGCCGGTGTAGCCGAGGGTGACATCATGCAAGTGCCGGGGCCGACCGAGATCCTCGCCGCGATCAAGGCCGGACGTGCGGATGCCGGTGCCGGAACCTATTTTACCGTCAAGCAACTGGCCGACAGCACGGGTGGCGAACTCGACGTCTCCGATCCCAACGCGATGCCGGAAGAGTCGCTTAACTGGGCCGGCATCGGGTTCCGCAAGGAGGACCAGGATTTCCTCGACAAGTTCAACGCGGCGCAGAAGGACTACCTCGGCTCGCCCGAGATGATGGACGCGGTGAAGGAGTACGGTTACGGCGAAGCTTCTCTGCCGGGTGACAAGACCACCGAATGGGTCTGCGCCAACCGCTGATTGTCTGAGGGGCGGCCAGACCGCCCCTCAACCATCCGACAAGGGGGTGGCGAATGCCGATCTGGGAATTCCTCGATACATACGGCGCCCGCTTCGCCAGTGGTACGCTGGTCACCTGTGCACAGTTCGTCCTTGCGACACTCATCGCCGTCGCGGTCGCGCTGCTTGCTGGTCTTGGCAAACTCTCGAAGAACCGGCTGATCCGCGGGATATCGGTCGTCTATATCGAGATCTTCCGCGGCACTTCGCTGCTGGTTCAGCTTTACTGGATCTTCTTCGTCCTGCCGCTCTTTGGGATCACACTGCCGAAATTTGTCGCGGGCTTCGTCTCGGTGGGCCTCAACGTCGGCTCCTACGGCGCGGAACTGGTGCGGGGCGCGATCCAGTCAGTGCCCAAGGGACAGTGGGAAGCGGCCTACGCGCTGTCGATGTCACCGGCCCGACGGATGCGCCGGATCATTCTTCCGCAGGCCGTGCAGATCATGCTGCCGCCCTGGGGAAACCTTCTGATCGAGCTTCTGAAGGGCACCGCGCTTGTCTCGCTGATATCGGTCGCGGACCTCATGTTCCAGGCCAAGCAGATCAACGCTTCGACCTTCCTGTCGGCGCAGTCCTTCGGGACGGCGCTTGTCATCTACTACATCCTCGCGCGGTTCTTCATCACGCCCTTCATGCGCTGGCTTGAGCGGGTCATGGCACGGAGGCTCGGCCGCGCATGAGCTTTCACTGGCGCTGGGACTTCACTTGGGAAATCCTGCCGCGGCTTCTCTGGGCCACGGTGAACACACTGATCGCCGCCGGCGCGGGTTATGCCATCGCGCTGGTGCTGGGCCTGATCCTGGCGCTGGCGCAGCGAACCGACTGGAAGGCCCTGACGGTGACGGTGCGCGAGTTCATCGAATTCATCCGCTCCACCCCGCTCGTCCTGCAAATCTTCTTCGTCTTTTATGTCGGCCCGCAATTCGGCATCCGCTTGTCGCCCTGGACCTCCGGCATGATCGCGATCGGCCTGCACTATTCGGCCTATCTTTCCGAGGTCTACCGCGCCGGGATCGACGCCGTGCCGAAGGGTCAGTGGGAGGCCTGCCGCGCGATTAACATGTCCACCCGCAACACCTACTTCCGCATCATCATTCCGCAGGCCCTGCCCCCGTCCGTCGCCGGGATGGGGAACTACCTCGTCGGTATCTTCAAGGATACGCCGATGCTGTCCGTCATTGGCGTCGCCGAACTCATGCACACCGCCAACGCCATCGGGGCCGAAAGCTACCGCTTCCTCGAGCCCTACACCATGGTCGGCGTGATCTTCCTCGCCATTTCCCTGCCCACGGCCGGCCTTGTCCGGCTGTTCGAAGGCTGGGTGCGGCGCAAACTGGGGCTTTGAACCATGGACATGTCTGCCTATCCGCTGGAACTGCCCGAGGGCGACCGCCCGATGGTCCGGTTCATGAACGTGACCAAGAGCTACGGCAAGCTGGTGGTGCTCGACCAGTTGAACCTCGATATTTCGGAAGGTGAGATGGTTTCGGTCATCGGCCCCTCAGGCTCGGGCAAGACCACGGTGCTGAGGATGCTGATGACGCTTGAGACGATCAACAGCGGGGTGATCTATGTCGATGGCAAGCCGCTGACCCATATGGAGAAGGGGGGTGTACTGGTTCCGGCCGACGAACGCTATCTGCGCAAGATGCGGTCCTCGATCGGCATGTGCTTTCAGCATTTCAACCTCTTCCCGCACATGACTGCGCTTCAGAACTGCATGGAGGGGCCGGTGCAGGTTCTCGGCCTCTCGAAGAAGGAGGCGCGCGAGCGGTCGGAGGAGTTGCTGACCCTCGTCGGCATGATCGAGAAGAAGGATCAGCACCCCTCGCGCCTCTCGGGCGGACAGCAGCAGCGTGTGGCAATCGCCCGCGCGCTCGCCATGCGACCGAAGGTGATGCTCTTCGATGAGGTCACTTCGGCGCTAGACCCCGAGGTCATCGGCGAAGTCACGAACGTCATCCGCAAGCTGGTGGCGGAATTCAAGTTGACGATGCTCATGGTCACGCACCAGATGGGCTTTGCGCGCGATATTTCCGACCGCATCTGTTTTTTCTTCGCCGGCAAGATCGAGGAACAGGGACCGCCCACCGAGCTATTCGGCAACCCGCAGCGAGATCGCACCAAGCAGTTCCTGTCGGCGGTGAAGGAAGCGGATTGAGATGACTGTGACGCTCGCCGATATCCTCGCCGCACGGCGGGTCATTCACGGCGTTGCGGATGCGACGCCTTTCGTGCCCTCGCCTTTCATGTCGAAGGTGGCAGGACATGACTTCCTTTTGAAGCTTGAGAACACGCAGCCCGTCGGCGCCTTCAAGTTGCGCGGCGCGGTGAATGCCGTGATGACCCTGCCCGACACAGTGGGCGGCGTAACCTGCTGTTCCACCGGAAATCACGGGCGCGGCGTGGCCTATGCGGGGGCGAAGCGCGGCATGAAGGCCGTCATCTGCATGTCTAATCTGGTGCCGCAGGCCAAGGTGGACGGCATCCGCGCGCTCGGCGCGGATGTGCGGATCGTCGGCACAACGCAGGACGAGGCGATGCGCGAAAGCCAGCGGCTTTGCGCGGCCAAGGGGCTGGTGGAAATCTCGCCCTTCGACGATCCTAAGGTCATTGCCGGGCAAGGCACGATCGGGCTGGAGATGCTGGAGGCACGGCCGGATCTGACGATGATCCTCGTGCCCTTGTCGGGCGGCGGCCTTGCGGCCGGCGTAGCGGTCGCCGCGAAGGCGATCAATCCGAAGATCAGGGTCATCGGCATCACGATGGACCGGGGTGCCGCGATGCACGCCTCCCTTCACGCGGGGCATCCCGTGGAGGTGCCAGAGCGTGCCTCCCTCGCCGACAGCCTTGGCGGCGGGATTGGGCTGAAGAACCGGCTGTCCTTTCCGCTCTGCCGCGACCATCTCGAAGACGTGGTGCTTGTGACGGAGGAGGAGATCCGCCACGCCATGCAGGTGTTGTTCTACGAGGACCGGATCGTGGCCGAAGGCGCCTCGGTCGTCGGGCTTGCGGCGATCCTCTCGGGCAAGGTCCACGCGGACGGCCCGGTTGGCACGATCATCACGGGCCGCAACCTCGACATGGCCATCTTCCACAAGATCATGGCGGGCGAAGACGTGCGGATCGGCGACCTCACGGTGAAGGGCAAACGCTATGGCGCATGACATCCAGATCGTGACCGAGGAGGAACTGCGCGCGGCCGTGAAGCTCGACCTCACCACTGCCAATGTGATCGAGGCGGCCTTCGCAGCACTCGCCGAGGGTGGTGTCGTGATGCCGCCGATCCTCTCGATGGACCTGCATGAGGCAAACGCCGAGGTCGACGTCAAGACCGCCTATATTCCCGGGTTCGACGGATTCGCGATCAAGGTCAGCCCCGGCTTCTTCGACAATCCAAAGATCGGCCTGCCGAGCCTCAACGGGCTGATGATCCTCTTCTCCGCCAAAACCGGGCTGGTTGAGGCGCTCTTCCTCGACAACGGCTACCTGACCGACATCCGCACCGCCGCCGCGGGAGCCGTCGCCGCCCGTCACCTCGCGCCCGGAACGGTCGAGACGGCGGGCGTGATCGGCACCGGCGTTCAGGCGCGGCTGCAGATGCAGGCGGCGCATCTGGTGCGGCCATTCACCCGCGTTCTGGTGCATGGCCGCGACATGGAGAAGGCGCGCGCCTGCGCCGCCGATCTGGCGACATCGCTTGGCGTGAAGGCGGAGGCTGTGGCCGACCCCGCCGCTCTCGTCGCCGAAAGCCAGTTGGTCGTGACCACGACGCCGGCGCGTGTCCCCGTCCTCATGGCCGATTGGCTGCATCCGGGTCTGCACATCACCGCGATGGGCTCCGACCAGTCCGGCAAGAACGAGATCGAGCCTGCCGCGCTCATGGCCGCCAACGCCTATGTCTGCGACCGGGTCAGCCAGTGCGAGGTGTCGGGCGAGCTTGAGGCCGCCCTTGCCGCAGGGATCTGGACCAAGGGCACGCCCACCGAATTGGGCGAGGTCATCACCGGCGCAAAGCCCGGCCGCATTTCGCAGGACGCCGTGACGATCTGCGACCTGACCGGGACCGGCGTTCAGGATACCGCGATCGCCACCCATGTCCGCGCCCGGTTTCCGAACGCCGGAACGATTATCCGGGCGTGAGAGATGTTCAGAAACCCCTTCAGCAATGACGAACTCGCCCGCCGCGTCACGGCGGTGCGCGCCGAGATGGCCGCGCGCGATCTGGATATCGCGATCTTTTCCGCCCCGGAAAGCGTCTTCTACCTGACCGGCCTCGACCACTGGGGCTACTTCGCGCCGCATCATCTGATCGTGCCTGCGGTGGACGAGATGGTGCTGGTGACGCGTGCGATGGAGCGGGTAACGGTCGAGAACCAGGTCAGGAACGCCCGTTTCTCCGGCCATGCCGACAGTGCGACGCCGGCGAGCCATCTGGCGACGGAACTTGCGGCGCTCAACGGAAAGAACATCGGGTTTGAGACCACATCACCCGGCTTCACCTTCGCGGCCGGCAAGGAACTGGCCGCGGCGCTCGGCGCGACCACATGGGCGGACATCTCCGACCTGACCGACATCCTGCGCCTCGTGAAGTCGCCCGAGGAGCAGGCGCTGATGCGCGCCGCCGCGCGCGCCTCGGATGCCGGTACAGAGGCTGCCATCGTCGCGCTTCACGACGGCGCGCGCGAGGTCGACGTAGCGGCCGAATGTATCGCCGCGATGATCCGCGCCGGGTCGAACCCGCCGGGCTTCGGCCCCTTCATCCGCCCTGCCCACCGCATCGCTGAGGAACATACCACCTGGGGCGACGGCACCTTCCGCAAGGGCGGCAAAGTGTTGCTGGAACTGGCGGGCTGCGTGTCGCGCTATCACGCGCCGATGGGGCGGCTCATCCATCTCGGGTCGATCCGCGACGAGGATGCCGCGATGGCGGAGGTCGCACTGCGCGCCTTCGAGGCAAGCTTTCGCGGGCTGCGCCCCGGCCGCAAGGCGCGAGAGGTCTATGCCGACTGGCAGGCGGTCGTCGATGACGCCGGGATGCCGCATTACCGCCGCCACCATTGCGGCTACCTTGTCGGCCTGAGCTTTCCGCCGACATGGACCGGAGGCAACACGGTGACGGGACTCAGACATGACAGCGATCTGGAGATCAGGGCGGGGATGGCGTTCCACCTGCTCTCGTGGTTCACGGAAACCGGGCGGGGGGACTTTTTCGTCTCGAACTGTGCCCTCCTCGGCCCGGAGGGGCCGGAACTTCTGACAACCACGCCGATGGGACCGACGGTGATTTGATGAAACTCGACGACCGAGATATCGCCATCCTGCGGGTGCTTGCGACCGAGGGCCGGATCACCAAGACGGCGTTGGCCGACCGGATCGGGTTGTCGCCGACGCCGTGCTGGGACCGGCTGAAGAAGCTGGAAGACGCGGGGCTGATCGAGGGCTACCGGGCCGAGATCGCGTTGCGCAAACTCGGCCCCCATGTCACGGTCTTCGTCGCGGTCGAACTGGCCGACCACACAGGCCCCAGTTTTCGCGCCTTCGAGGACGCCGTGAAACGGTATGACGAGGTCGTCGCCTGCTGGGCACTCGGCGGCGGGTTCGACTATCTGATGCAGATCGTGACCCGCGATATCGACGCCTATCAGCGGCTGATTGATGCCATGCTGGACGCGCGGATCGGGCTGGCGCGGTACTTCACCTATATCGTGACGAAGCCGGTGAAGGGCGCTTCCGCGCCGCCGTTCGAGGTACTTATGGGCGGGTGACGGGCAGGGCGCGTTTCACCCGCAACACTCTGCGTATTTATATGTATAGATACCGTTCCTAGACAACCGCGGTCCCGCTCCAGAGTGAATACGTTAATCCCAAAAGTGACTTCAGAACCGCAGTGTCAGCCTGCTTCCGCCAAGCGTCAGTTCCCTTGTCAGGTCGCCATTCATCTGGGATGCAGCCGCCGAAAGCAGGTTCGACCCCAAAGTCTCGGTCCGAGACTCGTCAGGCTGATCGCCATTGGAGCCGACGCCGTTGTCGCGGCAGTTCAGTTCCACTCCGCTCTCCGTCAGGCGAAGAGACAGGTCGATCCTTCCAAGCGTGCCGTCCGGAAAGCCATGCTTGATGGAATTGGCGACAAACTCGCTCACGATCATTCCCAAGGCAGAGGCGTCCCCCGCGGTCAGGCTGATTTCGTCCGCGTCGCACAGGATCGCGACATTTTCGGGTGAGGACTCCTGCAGCAATGCGACGACGCGATCCAGATAGGCACGGGCGTCGATCTTGTCGTCGTCGCCTGAGCCTTGCAATTCTCGATGCAGCGCGGCGACGGCTTCGATGCGCCGCTGAATGGCGGCGAAAGCCTCGATCGAATGGCCGTCCGTCAGGTTTCGCCCATAGAGACGCACGATGGACGACAGCGTTTGCAGAGAGTTCTTTACCCGGTGATCCGCCTCATGCCGCAGCGCATCCTGATTCTTGAGAGCAAGGCGAAGCTCCAGTTGCTTCATGATCTGCCGCGAGAGGATTCGGAGCGTTTCGCGCTGAAGCTCACTGAGATGACGGGGTTCGGTGTCGAGGACGCAGAGCGTTCCGATCGGCAGCCCGTCGGATGCGATCAGCCTGGCCCCCGCATAGAACCGCAATCCCTGCTCGGAGGTGCAAAGCGGATTGTCGGCCATCCGCGCGTCCTGCAACGTATCGGGTATTTCTACGAAGTCCGCCTGCAAGATCACATGCGAACAAAGCGACGTTTCCAGTGGCGTTTCGCGGGCGTTCAGGCCAACCTCTGCCTTGAACCACTGTCGGTCCTTGTCGATTAGGTTGATGACCGAAATCGGGGTCTCGCAGATACGCGAGGCAAGTTGCACGATTTCATCGAAATCAGCTTCGCGCGGTGTGTCGAGGATGTCGTAGGAATGGAGAGAGAGCAGACGTCTCGCCTGTTCGGGATGCGGGGCAGCAAGCAACTCTCCGACCTTTCTGTCTGTCTGACGCGACGATCACAAACAAAAAATCACCATGAACATTCGCGCATTTCTACACAGACAAAGGAATCGTCGTCCAGTCCGAAGCGCTAAGTACGACCAGCCTGCGAAACCCGCCCGCCGCAGACGAATCCTCTGCCGATCCGGCGAAGTTCAGGCCCATCCTCTGGCCGAACTGGCGATGCTAGTGGGGACGTACCCGTGTAGGATCAGGAGGATCGGATGTTGGATACCGCAATCCCGGCGCGCATCGAGATCGGCGACCGGAAACTTTTCCGCAGTTTCTCCTATATCGGCGGCAAGTGGTGTGCTGCGGCCTCGGGTGAGACGATCAAGGTGACCGATCCGGCGACGGGGGAGATCGTCGGCGAGGTGGCGAGCCTGTCGGGCGAGGAATCGCGCGGGGCGGTGGATGCGGCGCAGGCGGCGTTTGCTGCCTGGGCGGGGCTTTTGCCGCAGGAGCGCTCTGCGATCCTCAGGCGCTGGTTCGATCTGATCCTCGCGCACAAGGAAGACCTTGCGCGGATCATGGTGGCCGAGCAGGGCAAGCCAATTTCCGAAGCGCGGGGCGAGATCGACTATGGCGCGGCCTTCGTGGAGTTCTATGCCGAGGAGGCGAAGCGCCCCAACATCGAGGGCGTCACGAGCCATCTGCCAGATGCCGAGGTCGAATTGTGGCGCGAGCCGGTGGGCGTAGCCGCCCTCATCACGCCGTGGAACTTCCCATGCGCCATGCTGACGCGGAAGGCCGGAGCGGCGCTGGCGGCGGGGTGTACGGTCGTCTGCCATCCGTCGGCGGAGACGCCGTTCACGGCTTTGGGGCTCGCCGAACTGGCCGAACGCGCGGGGGTGCCGCCGGGAGTGTTCAACGTCGTGACAGGCGCAGCCCCGGTTATCGTCGAGCCGTGGACAAAAGACGTGCGGGTGCGCGCCCTGTCGTTCACCGGCTCGACGGAAGTGGGTCGACTTCTCTATCGCCAGTCGGCGGATACCGTGAAGCGACTGGTGATGGAATTGGGCGGCCACGCGCCGGTCATCCTCTTCAAGGGCGCGGATATGGCGAATGCCGTGGCCGAGACGATGAAGGCGAAATGGGCGACCTCCGGTCAGGATTGCCTCGGAGCGAACCGGATTTACGTTGAGCGGGCAGTCTATGCCGAGTTCTGCGAACGGTTTGTCGCGGCGACGAAAGCCTTGTCCATCGGGCCGGGGATGGAGGATTGCGACCTCGGGCCGCTGATGAACGAAAAGGCCGTGGAGAAGCAGGAGGAGCATGTAGCGGATGCCTTGGCCAAGGGCGCGCGGCTCGCCTGTGGCGGCAAGCGCCACGCGCTCGGACCGCTCTTCTATGAGCCGACGGTGCTGGTCGATGTCCCGGAGGGGGCGAAGATACTCTCTGAAGAAACCTTCGGTCCGGTCGCGGCTATCCTGCCCTTCGACACCGAGGAGGAGGTGATCGGCAGGGCGAATGCCACCGAATACGGCCTTGTCGCCTACGTCCACACCCAGGACCCCCGCCGCATCTACCGGCTGAGCCGGGCGCTCCAGTTCGGCATGGTCGCGGTGAACCGCACCAAGGTCACTGGCGCGCCGATCCCGTTCGGCGGAACCAAGCAATCCGGTCTTGGCCGCGAGGGGGCGCGGCTCGGGATGGAGGAATTCACCGAAATCAAGTACGTCTGCCGTGATTGGGCCTGAGAGGAAGGAAAGAGACATGCTGAGAAACGATCAACTCGACCAGTGGGACCGCGAGAACTTCTTCCACCCCTCGACCCATCTTGCCCAGCACGCGCGGGGCGAAAGCCCGAACCGAGTCATCAAGACTGCCTCGGGTGTCCATATCGAGGACCGCGACGGCAACAAGCTGCTCGACGCATTTGCCGGGCTTTATTGCGTCAATGTCGGCTACGGACGGCAGGAGATCGCGGAGGCCATCGCGGGGCAGGCAAAGGAACTCGCCTATTACCATTCCTATGTCGGGCATGGGACCGAAGTGTCGATCACACTCGCGAAGATGATCCTCGACCGCGCACCTTCGAACATGTCGAAGGTCTATTTCGGCCTTGGCGGGTCTGATGCAAACGAGACCAATGTGAAGCTCGTCTGGTATTACAACAATATCCTCGGTCGGCCCGAAAAGAAGAAGATCATCTCGCGCTGGCGGGGCTATCACGGCTCTGGCCTGATGACGGGATCGCTGACGGGGCTGGAGCTTTTCCACAAGAAGTTCGACCTGCCGCTTTCACAGGTGCTCCATACCGAAGCGCCCTATTATTATCGCCGCAAGGATATGACGCAGTCGGAGGCCGCGTTCACGGCCCATTGCGTGGCAGAGCTTGAAGCGCTGATCGACCGTGAGGGGGCCGACACCATCGCCGCCTTCATCGGTGAGCCGGTTCTCGGCACCGGGGGCATCGTGCCGCCGCCCGCCGGGTATTGGGCGGCGATCCAGGCGGTGCTGAAGAAGCACGACATCCTGCTGCTCGCCGATGAGGTCGTGACAGGCTTCGGGCGTCTCGGCACGATGTTCGGCTCCGATCACTACGGGCTCGAGGCCGATATCATCACCATCGCCAAGGGCCTGACCTCGGCCTATGCGCCCTTGTCGGGATCGATCATCTCGGACCGGGTCTGGAAGGTGCTGGAGCAGGGAACAGACGAAAACGGCCCGATCGGCCACGGCTGGACCTATTCCGCCCATCCGATCGGCGCGGCGGCGGGGGTCGCGAACCTCAAGCTGATCGACGATCTTGGGCTCGTGAAGAACGCTGGCGAAGTCGGGGCGTATCTCAAGAAGACCATGACCGAGGCGCTCGGCGACCATCCCAACGTCGGCGACATCCGCGGCGAGGGCATGCTCTGCGCGGTGGAATTCGTCGAGGACCGGGACAGCCGGACCTTCTTCGACCCGTCAAAGAAGATCGGCCCGCAGGTCTCGGCCACGCTTCTGGCGCAGGACAAGGTCATCGCGCGAGCGATGCCGCAGGGCGATATCCTCGGCTTCGCGCCGCCCTTCTGCCTTACCAAGGCCGAGGCGGATACCGTCGTCGCGGCGACGGCGCAGGCGGTGAAGACCGTCTTGGGCTGAAGCTGCTCCGCATCATCGGAAGACGTTCTGGAAGGGGTCGACGATCCGACCCCTTCCAGATGCTGGCTACAGCCCTAATCCTGACGGAACCGCGCGAAGCTCATCGAGATATGCGCGCGACTCAGAAGGCCGACGGCGGAAAGGTCGCCGAGCTCGATGGCGGTGACGATCTCATCCACCTCGCGGCAGAAGATACGGATCTCGTTGTCGAGGTCGATACGCGAAGCGAAGATGGATTTCAGCCAGATCCGGGACGTTCGGTAGTAAAGACGTTCGCAGAATTCGCGCAGCGTATCGTTGCCGGTCAACTTGAGCTTGGCCTGAAAGAACGCCTCGTTGATCCGGGTGAACTCGCGCGGTGACCTGGAAGCGTCGAGCGTGTCGCTCTGCTCGCGGATGACGCGAAATTCTTCGAGAAGCACGTCATCAGGCGGGACGGGATCGAGTTTCACGATCAGTTCGGCAAGCTCCATGCGGAGTAAATAGACCTGGGTCAATTCCTCGATATCGACATCGGTGACGATCGTGCCAACGCCGTGGACGGATTGCACCAACCCCTCGTCTTCAAGCTTTGCCAGAGCGCGTCTTAGCGGTGTTCTGCTGATCCCGAATTCCTCTGCCAGCGCTTCCTCGGAAAGACGCGATCCTGGTGCATAGTCAAGAAAGCAGATACGCTTGCGGATCTCGCGGTGCAGCGTGAGGAAACGCTCGCGGGCGGATTGTCCTTCGCGACTGGGGACTTGATCGGTCAACGCAACTTGCCTCCGAACGGCGGCCCTTTCGAACTGGCTGACCTCCGTCACCCAATGTCGATTTGATTTGCCGGACAATGCAAGCGGTAATGCGCGGAGCCTGGCGCCGAAAGGCGGCGCTTGCAAATTCACCAAAGGTGCACACCTGCAGAATGTGACGCGCTACGGGAGACCGACTCGATGCAGAACTTCTCGCTTCTCGACCTGTCGCCGGTGCCGGATGGCGGTAGCGCCGCCGACGCGCTTGCCAACACGCGCGATCTGGCGCGGTCGGCAGAACGGTTGGGCTATCACCGCTACTGGCTGGCCGAGCATCACAACATGCCCGGCATCGCCAGCGCGGCGACGGCGGTCGTGATCGGCCATGTCGCGGCCGGTACCTCGACGATGCGGGTCGGTGCGGGCGGGATCATGCTGCCGAACCATGCGCCGCTGATGGTGGCAGAGCAATTCGGGACGCTCGCCACGCTTTTCCCCGACCGCATCGATCTTGGCCTTGGCCGCGCGCCGGGGACCGACATGGCGACGGCCCGCGCTCTGCGGCGGCATATGGCGCCCGAGGATTCCTTCCCACAGGATGTCGTGGAGCTCCTGAGCTACCTCGACGATCCGGTCGAGGGTGCGGCAGTGCGCGCCGTGCCGGGCGAGGCGACGCATGTGCCGGTCTGGATGTTGGGGTCGAGCCTCTTCGGGGCGCGGCTTGCCGCCTATCTCGGCCTGCCCTATGCCTTCGCCTCGCATTTCGCGCCGGCGCTGCTGGGCGAGGCGCTGGTGACCTACCGCGAGACTTTCCAGCCATCGAAATGGCTTGAGAAGCCGTACGCGATGATGGCCGCCGGTGTCTGCGCCGCCGAGACGGATGCGGAGGCTGCCTATCTGCGGTCGTCGCAGATCCTCGCCTTCGCGCGGTTGAGAGCCGGGCGGCCCGGCAAACTGCCACGCCCGATACATGATCTGGAGGCCGAAATCCCTGCCCCAATGATGGCGCAGGTGGAGCGGGCGTTGTCTTGTTCGGCCACCGGATCGCCCGAAACCGTCAGACGCCAGCTTGGCGCGCTGATCGACCGCTTCAAACCGGACGAGTTGATGATCACCGGCATGATCCACGACCACGGCGCGCGCCTCCGGTCGATCGCCATCGCGGCGGAAGTTCTTGCCGACTTCACCCTGAGGGCCGCTTGAGGTCAGCTGAAAAGCTGCGGCAGCCAGAGCGAAAGCGCCGGAAAAGCCAGAAGCAGCGCGACGCGGACAAGCTCGGACAGGAAGAAGGGAAAGACGCCCCGGAACGTCGTCCCCATAGGAACGTTCCGGGCGAGTGCCGAGATCACGAAGACGTTCATGCCGACCGGCGGGGTGATGAGCCCAAGCTCGACCACCACCAGCGCGAGGATGCCGAACCAGACCTTGAGGTCGTCGGTGGAAAGCCCGAAGCCCGAACCTTCGGCGCCTTGGTAGAGCCCCCCGTTGATCGTCATCAGGACCGGCCAGAAGAACGGCAATACAAGAAGGATCATCGACATCGAATCCATCAGGCAGCCGAGCAGGATCAGTGCGACAAGCAGGAGCACCATGACGGTCATCGGCGCGAGCCCGCTGTTCGCCGCCATGTCGGCGGCAGCCTGCGGGACGCCGGCGCGCGACATGAAGATCTTCAGAAGTTCGGCGCCGAGGAGGATCAGGTAAATCATTCCGGTCGTGCCTGCGGTCTCCAATACCGCCTCGCGCAGCGCCGTCGGCGTCATCATGCGCCGGAAGAGGCCATATACGAACACCGCGAAAACGCCGATCGCGGCAGCGGGCGTCGGATTGTAGAGCCCGGCATAAATGCCACCTATGACAATGACGAAGATCAACAGGACCGGCAGCATGCCGCGCGTCGCGGTCCAGAACTCCGCGCGATCGCGCGCGCCTTGGGCGGGACCGGAGCCGGGAAAGATGCGTACATAGATCGCGATAGTGAGAAGGAAGAGTGCGACCGCGATGAGTCCGGGAATCAGTGCGGCCATGAACATGGTGACGATATTGGCCTCGACGATGACAGCGTAGATGACAAGGATCACCGAAGGCGGAATCAGGATGCCGAGGACGCCGCCCGCCGCGACCGAGCCGGTCGCGAGCGCCGGGGAGTAATTGTAGCGTTCAAGCTCTGGCAGGGCGACCTTGCCCATCGTGGAGGCGGTGGCGAGCGACGATCCGCAGACCGCGCCGAAGCCGGCACAGGCTGCGATGGCCGCCATCGCGGTGCCGCCGCGCATCCAGCCGAACCAGGCATTCGCCGCGCGGAACAGATCGCGCGACAGCCCGGTCTTAGTGGCGAGCGCCCCCATCAGAACGAACATCGGCACAACGGACAGGTCGTAGATCGAGAACTGCCCGTAAGCGAGCGTCTTGAGCTGGCTAAGGAGAATCTGGGGTCCATCGATGATCGCCGTGCCGCCTGCCCCGACGAGGATCATCGCATAGGCGATCGGCACGCGGATGACGATGAGCGCGACAAGAAGCGCGAGCCCGAGAAGTCCGAGGCCAATTGGATCCATCAGCCGCGCCCAGCCCAATCGCCGCGCAACGAGATAGCCGCCGCAACGATAAGAAGCGCGAGGGAAGCCAGGATCGGTAGGTAGCTCCACCAGACCGGAATCTGGAGGATCGTGCTGGCCAGCATGTAGTTTTTCTGGTCGAGCATCCCATAGGTCATCCGCCACATGAGGAGTGCGCCGAAGACGAAGGCAAGCACAGATCCAACGGAGGAAATTCGCCGCTGAAGCCGCGCGCTGAAGCGCGAGGTGAAGATGTCGGCGGTCACGTTCTGGCCAGTAAGCTGGCAGTAGGGCAGGAACATGAAGGCTGCGATCGCGACGCCCATTTCGGTCAACTCGAAATCCCCGGCGAAGGGCAGGCCGATCAGTCCGCCCAGCACCGTCCAGACATTGACGGCGACGATCACGGCGAGCATCCCGCCCCCGGCCAACGCCCAGAAAGTGATCGCCTTGCGGAGGAGCGTTTCGAGAGGGGAATGCATCGCCATCATTTTATCAGTTGGCTGCGGCGGCGGTCGCGGCACGAGCCTTTTCGACCAGCGCGGCGCCATCGATCCCGGCAGTGCTCACCTCCTCGACCCAGCGGTCCACGACCGGATGCATGGCCGCATCGAAGGCAGCGGTCTCTTCGGGCGTCAAGGTTACATGGGTATTGCCGTCGGCGACCGCGATCTCGATTCCCTTGTCGTCGCTCGCGCGCCAAATGTCTCCGACCTCTCTCAGCCACGCCTCGTCCGATGCTTCTCGAAAGGCCGCCTTCACGTCATCGGACAGGCCGTCCCATTTCGCCTTGTTCATCGAGACCTGGAAGACGGTGGTGCCGAGCCGGTCCTTATTCGCGCCTTCGATCTGAAATTGGGTCTGTTCCTGAAGTTTCAGCGCGGGAATGATCTCCCACGGGATCAGCGCGCCATCGACGACCTTCTTCGACAGCGCCTGCGGCAGTTCCGGAACCGGCATCGCGACCGGGGTGGCGCCCAGAGCTTCGATCACCCAGGCGCCGGTGCGCGACGGCGTGCGCAGCTTCAACCCCGCGACATCGGCCGGGCTGTGAATGTCCTTGTCGACGGTATGAATTCCGTTGCCGGCGTGAACATGCAGGAACATCACCTCGAGCCCCTGATATTCCTCTTTGAGGTCGCTTTCGAACATCGAGCGCATGGCAAGATTGGTCGCCACCGGATCGTTGACATAGACGGTGGGCAGCTCGAAAACTTCCGAGCGCGGGAATAGGCCGGGCGTGTACCCGTTGACCGTCCAGATCAGGTCGACAACTCCGTCGCGGGCCTGCTGGACCAGTTCCGGCGGCCGGCCGCCGAGCGTCATCGAGGGGTAGATCTCGATCTTGACCTTTCCGCCGGACAGTTCTTCAACCCGCTTCGCCCAGGGTTCCAACATCTGCGTCTGCGCGGGCGCCTTTGCGCCAAGGAAATGGTGCAGCTTCAGGGTAATGTCCTGCGCCATCGCGGTGCCCGCCAGAAGGCCGACGACGATACTCAGGCCAGCGATTTTCAGAAGTCTCATAACTCTCTCCCTTGTTGCCCCGTTCCCGGGGGGTCGCGGCGCCTAATAGGGCAGGCCGACGTAGTTTTCGGCGAGGCTCATCCGCGCCGTTTCCGATTCCTTGAGGTAGTCGAATTCCGCCTTCTGCATCCGCTTTTCGAATGCTCCGGTTTGAGGGAAGTCGTGCAGGATGCCGGTCATCCACCAGGAAAAGCGCTCGCATTTCCAGACGCGGGTCAGCGCCATTTCGGAATAGGTGTCGAGTGCGTCGGTCTTTCCGCCGTTATAGAACCGGTCGAAGGCGCGATGCAGGTAGAAAATATCCGAAGCGGCAAGGTTCAGGCCCTTCGCGCCCGTCGGTGGCACGATGTGCGCGGCGTCACCTGCAAGAAACAGCCGGCCGTGGCGCATAGGCTCGCTGACGAAGCTGCGCAAGGGCGCAATCGACATTTCGAACGCCGGGCCAGTGACGAGGCCCGCCGCGACATCGGACGGAATGCGGCGACGAAGCTCATCCCAGAACTTCGCCTCGGGCCAGTCGTTAAGCGTGTCGGTCAGCGGCACCTGAATGTAGTAGCGGCTGATCTGGTCCGACCTCATGGAGCAAAGCGCGAAGCCTCGGTCGTGGGCGGCATAGATCAGATCGGGCGCGGCTGGCGGCGTCGCCGACAGAAGGCCAAGCCAGCCAAAAGGATATTCGCGCACGAACTCGCGCCGGACCGTATTGGCGATAGCCGTGCGGGATGGTCCGTGAAAACCATCGCAGCCGGCGACGAAATCGCAGTCCAGCCGGTGCTCGCCCCCCTCGTGGTGATAGAGCACCGACGGACGGTCGCCGGAGATCCCGTCGATGCCGGTCACTTCGGCCTCGTGCAGGACAGCGGCGCCCCGCGCATCGTGCGCGTCGTAAAGATCCTGCGTGAGTTCGGTCTGCCCATAGACCATTACGCCACGTCCGGTCAGATCCTTGATCGGGATCCGAAGGCGTTCGTCATGCCAGCTGATTTCGACGCCGTCATGCTCATGCCCCTCGGCCTCCATCCGGCTGCCGACCCCCGCAGCCTTCAGAAGGTCGACCATGCCCTTTTCCAGAACGCCAGCGCGGATACGGCCAAGTACGTAGTCGCGGCTACGCCGTTCCAGCACGACAGAGGCGATCCCGTGCAAGTCAAGAAGTTGCGAGAGCAGAAGCCCAGCCGGACCGCCTCCGACGATGGCGACCCGTGTTCTCATGCATGCGCTCCGAATCTGGCGTCGCACCGATCCGCGAATGCGCGTGACTGATCGGGGGCCTGACCCAGGGCGCGCGACGGATCGGTGAGCGCGGCGCGGTCGAGCCAATCGAAGCGCTCCGCCAGAGTGGCGGCTGGATCGACGGTGCTGAGCGCGCGCTTCACCTCCGCTTCCGCCTCTGGTCGCGGTATCCGGGTGGCGAGCGAGAAAACGGCGGCTTCGGCGAAGGGTCCGAAGCCTTCGGCGGCCAGGTTTGTGCGCATCCGGTCATGGTCGGGTCTGAGTCCGTCGATCAGAACCTGCGCCGTCCGCAGCGCCGCCCCTGTGGCGACGAGAATCGGGCGCAGGCTCATCCATTCAAGCGCCCAGGCGGAACCGTCGCGGAACTGGCCGTGGATCACCGCCGCGAAGAGCGAGGCTTGCAGATGTGCGGAGTGCCGCGCGAGCGCGACCAGCGCCTCAGCCGCGACCGGGTTCGACTTGTGCGGCATGGTCGAGGAGGCGCCGCCCCGAATCCGCAGCTCCGCGATCCCGGATTGGGTTAACGTGGCGACGTCGAGTCCGATCTTGCCGAGTGAGGCGCTCAGGAGGACTGCCGCAGAGCCGAGTTCCGCGATCCCGTCGCGCTGGGCATGGCCGGGCCGGTCGTCCACCGCAAGGCCGAGCGCTTCTGCGGCATGGGCGCGTACGGTCCCGGCACATGTGCCGAACGCGGCGCTGCTCCCGACAGCACCGTGCATGGAGAGCCGCGCGATACGCGGCCGCAGAGAGGCGAACCGCTCGGCGCCGTCGATCAGAGGGTACCCCCAAATTGCCACCAGCGCGCCGAAGGTGGTCGGCAGGCCGATCTGGGACCTTGTGCGCGCCGCCATCACGGTTTCGGCCTCCTCCCGCGCAAGCGCGGCGAGGCCGAGGGCGAGCCGCGATATTCGCCGCTCGATCTCGTCAAGTGCTGCGATCAGCGCGAGGGCAGTCGCACTGTCGACGATGTCTTGCGAGGTCGCGCCGTAATGGAGCGCGGCGGCGGCATCGCCGGGCAACCTTCTTCGCAACTCGGCCACAAGTGCGGGCACCGGAACGCCGTCGCGCGCGGTTCGGTCGGCCAGGACGGCCGGGTCGGGGCGGTAGCCGGAGAGCGTCTCCGCGATGGCCCGCGCGGCCTTTTCGGGTACCAGATCCGCGGCGGCGCAAGCCTCGGCGAGCGCCACCTCGACCCGCACCATTCCAGCGAGAAGCGCTTCATCGCCGAGAAGTTCGGCCAGCGCCTCGTCGCCGTAAAGGCCCGCCCAAAGCGGACTATCGAGCGGCGACAGGCTCATCCCGGCAGATCCATCATCGCCCGCGCCTCCTGCCATGTCGCAACCGGGCGCCCGGCCTTTTCGCAAAGCTCCACCACGCGCCGCACGAGCGCAGCATTCGATGGCGCAAGCGTCGTCCGGTCGAGCCGCACGTTGTCTTCGAGCCCAGTGCGGCAATGACCGCCCGTGTCGATACACCATTCGTTGATGACGATCTGCCCCGGACCGACGCCCGCCCCGCACCAAGTCGCGTCCGGCAGAAGCCGTTCGCGCGTCCGCCGCATGAAGTCAAATGCCTCGCGGTCGACCGGCATAGCGTTCTTCACGCCCATGACGAACTGCACATGCACATTTGGTGGCAGACGCCCATCCTTCACCATCGAGGCAGCTTGGAACAGGTGGGACAGATCGAAGCACTCGATCTCCGGCCGTACGCCGTAGTTTTTCATCTCGGAGGCCAGCCAGTCCACCAGGTCGGGCGGGTTTTCATAGACCCGCGTCGGGAAGTTGTTCGAACCGACCGAGAGCGACGCCATGTCGGGACGCAAAAACAGCATCCCACCCCGCGCCGCGCCCGCACCCGAGCGGCCGCCGGTCGACAACTGCACGATCATGCCGGGGCAATGCGTGCGCAAACCGTCGAAAAGCAGCGCAAAGCGGTCGGGGTCCGAACTCGGAGTCCCATCGTCGTTGCGCACATGGCAATGGGCGATGCTCGCCCCGGCCTCGAAAGCTTGCTGCGTCGATTCGATCTGTTCGGCGACGGTGATCGGAACCGCCGGATTGTCGGATTTCCGTGCCACGCTTCCGGTGATCGCGACGCAGATTATGCAGGAATCCATCTTCAGTCCTCAGATGTCGAAGAACACGGTTTGGGCTGACCCTGATAAAGACCAGCCGCATCCGCCTGCCAAGTCTCGATCAGGCAATCGCGCAGCACCAGTCCGCCGCCGTCGATCACCCGTCCCGTCACGCTGATGCGCTCCCCCTTCGCCTGCGGCTCGGCGATCACGACGCCGATCGGATCGTAGGGCGGATTGTCTAGCCCGGCAGTAGCGGGCGCCGTGCCGATATGGACGTAGGGTCCGGCGGTCTGCGACGGAGTCGGGAATGCCCTTGCCGGTCTCGTCGCAAAGCCGGCCGTGGACCATGATGCGCACTCCGATCACGGTCTGGCCTGGGCGCGCGAAATTGACGAGCAGGTCATTATCCGTCGCGCCGAGCTTCATATGGCCGAACGCTGGCCCCGTCTCTTCACTCGGGCCCGAGCCAAAGGCGATCAACGGCCGCTTCGGGCTGCGCAGCACCGACGTCTTGTAGCCCGGAGTTAACGCCGGGGAGTGAAGGTCCGCGGGGCGGTGGATCATGGCTCCGGTCATCGTCCCATCTCGGTCAGCGTGTCCTTGATGATCTTGATCGCGTGGTTTGCGCGCGGCACGCCGGCGTAGACGGCGACATGCAGCATCGCCTCGCGTAGGTCTTGCGGCGTCGCGCCGGTATTCGCGGTCGCGCGGGTATGCAGGGCGATCTCCTCATGGTTGCCGAGCGCGGCGAGAAGCGCGATCGTCACGATGGAGCGTTCGCGCGGGCTGAGATCGGGCCGCGACCAGACGGACCCCCATGCGCCTTCGGTGATGAAGTCCTGAAACGGCGCGTCGAACTCGGTCTTTCCGGCGTCGGCGCGGTTGACGTGATCGTCGCCCAGAACCCTGCGGCGGGTCTTCGTTCCAATTTCCAATCGTTCAGACAAGACTCGGCTCCTTCAGGAAATCGGTGATGAGCGCGCCGCATATGACGGGCGCTTCGATCGCGGGAAGGTGACCGGCCTCCGCGATTACATGCGCACGCGCGCCGGGAATATGTTCGGCCATATCGAGGACGAGATCTGGCGGCGTCGCGCCGTCATATCCGCCCGCGATGACGAGCGTCGGCGCAGTGATCGCGGTGAGGCCATCCCGGTAATCCGCCGCTGCGATGGCTTCACAGCAGCCAGCATAGCCGTCGGGATCGGAGCGCGCCAGAAGCGTCCACCATAAGGCGCAATCGGGGTGCGCCCGGAAAGTGGGCGCGAACCAGCGCTCCATCACGCCATCCGACATCGCCGCCAGCCCCTTGCTGCCGACCTGCGCGATCCGGTCGCGCCAGCTTTCGTCCGTGCCGATCCTGCCAGCGGTATTGCTCAGAACCAACGCCCGCACCCTTTCCGGCGCGGTGGCTGCGATAGCCTGCGCGATGAGCCCGCCGACCGAGCACCCGACGAAGATGGCCTGCGCGACCTGGAGGTGATCGAGCAGCGCCAGTACGTCCGCGGCGAGATCGTCGACCGAGAACCTGTCGCCGCAGAGCGCGCTCAGCCCGTGGCCACGCTTGTCGAGGCGAATGAAGCGGCAATCCCGTGGAAGTTCCGGCAACAGCGCGTCCCACATCCGCAGATCGGTGCCGAGCGAATTCAGGAAGACAATGGGCCTGCCGCCGGACGCGCCGTCGTCGCGATAGTGAACGTGCCCCCAGTTCAGGCGCAAGGCATGCATCCGCAATCCCCCCGCAATCAGATTTCCATAGTCTTCGCATTAAGAAAACTACATTCTGATCGAAAAAGGATAACTGTCAGGTTATGCATAAGGGTATCAAGCTGCGCCATATCCGAGCTTTCCTCGATGCCGCCGAGGAAGGTGGAATTTCGGCCGCCGCCCGCAGGCAGGGCATATCCCAGCCGGCGCTGTCAAAGACCCTTGCGGAGCTGGAGGCGATGCTGGGCGCGGCGCTTCTGGTCCGGCGCGGACGCCGCAGCTACCTGTCGCCCGCCGGCGAGAACTTCCGCCGCCACGCTTTGCAGGCGGTTCAGGAACTCGAAACCGCGGCGGCGGTGGTGCAGAGTGGCGGCACTGACCAGTTCGTGACCATCGGCGCGCTGCCAACGGTGGCGGGATCACTGGTGCCAAGTGTGGCCCTGGAATTCAGCCGCCGTCGGCCCGGCGGCCGGATTTCGGTCGTCACCGGACCGAATCTCTATCTCATCGAACGGCTGCGCGCGGGAGCGATCGATCTGATGATCGGGCGTATGCCCGGAGCGCGGGAGATGCCCGGCCTGCGCTTCGACTATCTCTATGAGGAGCAGGTGGTGCTCGCCGCGCGCAAAGGTCATCCGATGGCGGCGATCGGCGCTTCGGCGGCACTTCGCGCCTGCGATCTGATCCTGCCGCCGCGCGGCGCGATCATCCGCCGCACCGTCGACGACTATCTGAGCGCGCTCGGCATCAACGAACCACGTTGTTCGATCGAGACAGTGTCGCTCGCGACGGGGATCGGGCTTCTGGAAAGCTCCGACATGCTCTGGTTCATCTCGCGCGGCGTGATCGCGCGCGAGATCGAGGCTGGCACGGTCGTCATCCTGCCTATCTCCGCGCGATTCATGTCCGGGGCGGTGGGGCTGACCATGAAGCGCGGGCTTGGAGAAGCGGCCCGAAATTTCGCTGCTTGTCGATTTGATGCACAACGTTCGGCCCGATGATGGCTGAACGCGCAGTCCACGTGCAAAAGAGCAACATTCGCCACGGCGGAATGTGAGCGAAGAAGAAGTGCTTTTCGTCGGGGCAGGCGGCGCTGACGCCCGGCTGGTGGCGGATCGGGATGACGTTGATACGTGCAGCGTCGTCCGGGCGGGAATTAGGTCCTGTTTATCGCAAAACGCGCTGCACAATCGGATTCCTGGATAATAAAACTTGCGTGAGACGGCCGCATGGACGGCGTTTCACCAGCTTAGAGGATGCATCGATCAGTGAAGTATGCAGAATGCGTTCCACGGTCTATGCAACTGGGATGCATCGCTTGGGACGGTGGAGAGCACGACTTGCGAGCCAACTGGGACTTGCCCGGGCCAACGCGAAGATTCCAGCCCGAGTGCAGGCGGAAATCGACAAACGCGAGGAGGCTGCGGAACGGCTGATTGGCTGGGTTCAGCTCTTGCTTGTCTCGCTCTTCGCGCTTCTTTACGTCGTCAGCCCGCGCGCGGAAGGTGCGGTCGACGAGAGCTTCGCTCCGTGGGCGCTATCGATCTATTTCGTCTTCACGCTTTTTCGGGTCTGGCTTTCCTATCGGATCGTTCTGCCATCATGGTATCTGGTGGTGTCGATCCTCGCCGACGTGGCATTGCTTTGCGGGCTGATCTTTTCTTTCCACATCCAGTACAATCAACCGCCCGCCTTCTATCTGAAGGCGCCGACCATGATCTACCTGTTCATCTTCATCAGCGTCCGCGCCCTGCGCTTCGATCCGCGCTTCGTTCTGCTTACTGGGCTTGCCGCCGCTGCAGGATGGCTGGCGCTCGTCACTTTTGCGCTGACGTCGGATATGGGCGAGATGCATGTCACGCGGAATTTCGTGGAATATCTTACGTCGAACAGCATTCTGATCGGGGCGGAGATCGACAAGGGCATCACGTTGCTCGGTGTGACCTTCGTGCTGTCGCTGGCGCTTTACCGGGCGCGGGCGGTGCTCATCGATGCGATGCGCAGTCAAAGCGCCGCGGACGACCTCAGGCAGTTCTTCTCGCCAGCCGTGGCGGAGACGATCACCGCCTCCGAGCGCCTGCCGATGGCGGGACTATCGGTGACGCGCGACATCTCGATTCTGATGGTCGACTTGCGTGCTTTCACCACCACAGCCGCCAGTCTTCCGCCGGAGACGGTGATGAACGTTCTCCGGCTCTATCAGCAAGCCGCGGTCACCGAGATCGAAAGGAATGGTGGGCAGATCGACAAGTTCATGGGGGACGGCATCCTGGCCACTTTTGGCGCCGTCGACAAAAGCGACACTGACGCCGCCGACGCGCTGCGCGGGGCGGTGCGGGTGGTCGAAGCAGTCCGGGCGATCGAGCCGGCGGTGCGGGATGCCGGATGGCGCGGACTTTTCCGCCCCGGGGCGGCGGTCGCTTCGGGTTCGGTGATGGTGGGGACGGTCGGCACCAGCAACCGTCTGGAGTTCACGGTGATCGGCACGCCGGTCAATTTGGCGGCCAAGCTGGAAGCGGCGAACAAGTCGGAAGACACTCAGGTTCTTACCGAGGCGGAAACCTACGCGCGCGCCCTTACGCAGGGGTTTGCGGATTCTGTGCTTGATCTGCGGCGGGGGCGGCGGATCGACGGATTCTCCGGTACGCTCGACCTGGTAGTCTTGGCGTGACCCATCGCGCACGCGCGCGCCGCTTTCGATCCGCATGAAACCACTGGCCCGCAGCCTTCTGGCGGCCGTCTGGTTCAGTCCGCGGAGCGCTGCCTCGCGGTTTCCGCTGCCAGTCGGACCACCTCCGATATTTGCGTCAGTTGCCGGGCCAACGGGCTTGTCTTGCGCCAGATCATGCCGATCGTCCGCGACGGCTGCGGCGGTCGAAACCGCGACACGGCGACGGGCGCGGAGCGCGTTTCGACCGCCACCGCCATTTCCGGGATCAGCGTCACCCCAATTCCGGCCCCCACCATCTGCACGAGCGTCGCAAGCGAACTGCCGTCCAAGAGCTCTTTCGGACGAGATGACGTCATGTCGCAGAACGACAGGGCCTGATCGCGGAAGCAATGGCCCTCCTCCAGAAGCAGCAGCCGCATCTCGCGCAGCATGTCGCGGCTCGGGACGGGTTTGCCCACCTCGTCCCGGTGCCGGACGAGCACGAAGTGTTCGGAGAAGAGCGGCACCTCCAGCAGTGACGGTTCCGAAACCGGCAGAGCGACGATGGCGGTATCCAGCCGTCCGTCCATGAGGTCCTGCAGGAGTTTTGGCGTTGTCGTTTCGCGCATCTGGAGGTCGAGATCAGGATTGAGGCGGGCTAGCTCGCCAATGATGGTCGGCAAAAGATAGGGCGCGACTGTGGGGATCACGCCGATCCGCAACCTTCCGGCAAGCTGTTCGCCGGCGGAGCGCGCGAGGTCTTCCAATTCCTCCACGGCGCGCAGAATGTCCCGCGCGCGCTGCACGAACGTCTCGCCGAAGCCGGTCAGACGGATCTGTCGGAAGCTGCGTTCGAAAAGCGACGTGCCAAGCGCCGCTTCCAGTTCCTTGATCTGCATGGACAAGGCTGGCTGCGTGATCGCGCAAACATCGGCCGCCCGTCCGAAATGGCGATGCCGTGCAAGCGCCTCGACATAGCGCAGCTGCTTCAAGGTCATGTTTATCATAACTTCAACTTATCGTACCAATCAGGATTTTCAAATTAAACTAATTGCTCAGATCTGTTAAGGCGTACGCGCAAGAGGATTGTGGAAGCGAATCCGCGCGCACCGTCACGCGGAATTCGAAAGCACCTGATTGGAGGACAAGATGGACGGAAACGACGTGAAAAGCGGCGGCAAATGCCCTGTCATGCATGGCGGCATCACCGCGATGGGCAGTTCGGTAATGGCATGGTGGCCGAACGCGCTAAACTTCGACATCCTGCATCAGCACGATACCAAGGCCAACCCGATGGGCAAGGACTTCAGCTATCGTGACGAGGTCAGGAAGCTCGACTACGATGCGATCAAGAAGGATGTTCGTGCCCTGATGACCGACAGTCAGGACTGGTGGCCGGCAGACTGGGGGCATTACGGCGGGCTGATGATCCGCATGGCATGGCACGCGGCCGGCTCCTACCGTCTGGCCGATGGCCGCGGCGGTGGCGGCACCGGCAACCAGCGTTTCGCACCGCTGAATTCCTGGCCGGACAATGCCAGTCTCGACAAGGCCCGCCGCCTGCTGTGGCCGATCAAGAAGAAGTACGGCAACAAGATCAGCTGGGCTGACCTGATTATCCTCGCCGGGAACGTCGCCTACGAAGACATGGGTCTCAAGACCTTCGGCTTCGGCTTTGGCCGGGAGGATATCTGGCACCCGGAGGTCGATGTCTACTGGGGCGCCGAGAAGGAATGGCTCGCGCCGTCGGATGGCCGCTATGGAAGCGTCGAAGATCCGAAGACGATGGAAAACCCGCTCGCCGCAGTGCAGATGGGCCTGATCTACGTCAACCCGGAAGGGGTGAACGGCAAGCCCGATCCGATGAGGACCGCCGCGCAGGTGCGCGAGACCTTCGCTCGGATGGCAATGAACGACGAAGAAACAGCCGCGCTGACCGCCGGCGGCCACACCGTCGGCAAGACCCACGGCAATGGCGATGCAGCACTTCTCGGCGCAGAGCCGGAAGGCGCGGATGTCGAGGCGCAGGGCTTCGGCTGGGCGAACCCGAACATGCAGGGGCTTGCCAGCAAGGCGATGACCTCGGGGATCGAAGGTGCCTGGACGACCCATCCGACCAGGTTCGACATGGGCTTCTTCGAAATGCTCTTCGGCCATGAGTGGGAGCTTCGGAAATCGCCTGCCGGTGCGTGGCAGTGGGAACCGGTGAGCATCAAGGAAGAGGACAGACCGGTCGACGCCTCCGACCCGTCCATCCGCCACAACCCGATCATGACAGATGCCGACATGGCGATGAAGGTCGATCCAATTTACAATGCGATCTGCCAGAAGTTCATGGCCGATCCGGAGTATTTCAAGGACACCTTCGCCCGCGCCTGGTTCAAGCTGACTCACCGCGACATGGGGCCGAGGGCGCGCTACATCGGGCCGGATGTCCCCGGCGAGGACCTGATCTGGCAAGACCCGGTTCCGGCTGGTCCGACGTCGTTTGACGTCGCGGCCGTGAAGGCGAAGATCGCGGCTTCGGGCCTGTCGCTGGCCGAGATGGTTTCTACCGCGTGGGACAGCGCCCGGACCTATCGCGGCTCGGACATGCGCGGGGGTGCCAATGGCGCACGCATCCGACTCGCGCCGCAGAAAGATTGGGAAGGCAACGAACCCGCCCGTCTGCAAAAAGTGCTGTCGGTGCTGGAGCCGATTGCGAAGGAAGCCGGCGCGTCGGTGGCCGATGTAATCGTGCTCGGCGGTAATGTGGGTGTGGAGCAGGCCATCAAGGCCGCCGGCTTCGACGTGAAGGTGCCCTTCGCGCCAGGCCGTGGCGATTCGACTGACGAACAGACCGATGCGGACTCCTTCGACGCTCTGGAACCCTTGGCCGATGGTTACCGCAACTGGCTGAAGAAGGATTATGTGGTCAGCCCCGAGGAACTGATGCTCGACCGCACGCAGCTTATGGGCCTGACCGCCTATGAGATGACGGTTCTCGTCGGCGGGATGCGGGCGATGGGCGCCAATCATGGTGGCACAAAGCATGGCGTTCTCACCGATCGTGAAGGGGCACTTACGACCGACTTCCTCGTCAACCTGACCGATATGGGCAACAGTTGGCATCCGGTCGGCGACGGCACCTACGAGATCCGCGACCGCAAGAGCGGCGCTGTCAAGTGGACGGCGACGCGGATGGATCTGGTCTTCGGTTCGAACTCGATCCTGCGCGCCTATGCCGAGGTCTATGCCCAGGACGACAACAAGGAGAAGTTCGTGAGGGACTTCGTTGCCGCCTGGACCAAGGTGATGAATTCCGACCGTTTCGATCTGGCGGCCTGATCCTCGCCGATGCTGACAGTGACGGGCGCGGCCGAAAGGCCGCGCCTGTTTCCTTTTGCGGTCAATGGAAGTCCCGGCTGGGAAAGAGCCGCTTCGCCTGTTCGCGCGGATGTCTGGCCGTGGGCTGATGCTTGCGCGGTCGCGGCGCATCATCCGCTTCGGGCCGGGCGATGCCGACCATTTCGTCCAGAGGATGGCCGAGATCGGTGAGACGGTGCGACAGATCCTCGATCTGATCGGCGATGACATGGACGACGATGCCCTCACGCTCGATCCGCCCCGTCACGCGCAAAAGCCGCCCGCCCATGACGCTGCGGCGGAAGCGTGCATAGACTTTGGGCCAGACCACGATGTTCGATACACCCGTCTCATCCTCCAACGTCAGGAAGATCACGCCCGAAGCCGTGCCGGGGCGCTGGCGGGTGATGACGAGGCCCGCGACCGAAAGACGACCGAGCGGCACATGAGGCAGCGTCGCATGGGGGGTCAGGCCGGCAATAGAGGACCGCAGAAGTTCCATCGGGTGGGCACGCAGCGTGAGGCGCATGGCGACGTAATCCTCCACCACCTCCTCGCCCAGATGCATGGCGGGAAGCTGGATCTGCGGCTCGACGATGCCCTCGCCATCCAGCGGATCGGAGAAGAGCGGCAGGGGCGCAGGCGCGCGGATGGCCTTGACCTGCCAAAGCGCATCGCGGCGGGTCAGTCCCATGCTGGTGAAGGCATCCGCCTCGGCCAGCCGCTCCAGCGCGGCAGGCGCAAGACCCGCGCGGAGCCACAGACTTTCCGGATCGGGATAGCCGTTGCCGCGCGCCGCGACGATCCAAGCAGCATCCTCCTCGCGGAAACCCTTGATCTGGCGAAAGCCGAGCCGCAGCGCGAGGCGCCCGTCGGCGCGCCGTTCCAGCCGGTTGTCCCAGTCGCTACTGTTCACGCAGATCGGGCGCACCTCGATCCCGTGATCCCGCACATCCCGCACGATCTGGGCGGGCGCATAGAAGCCCATCGGCTGGGAATTCAGAAGTGCGCAGGCGAAGATCGCCGGGTGATGGCATTTCAGCCAGGACGATACATAGGTCAGCATGGCGAAGGCCGCCGCGTGGCTTTCGGGAAAGCCGTAATCGGCGAAGCCCTCGATCTGCGAAAAGCAGCGTTCGGCCACTTCGGGGCTGTAGCCGTTATTCAGCATCCCGGCGATGAACTTGTTCTTGAATTTCCCGATGGTCCCCATCCGCCGGAAAGAGGCGAGCGAACGGCGCAGATGGTCGGCTTCCTCGGCCGAAAACCCCGCGCCAACCACGGCGATCTGCATCGCCTGTTCCTGAAAGAGCGGTACGCCCAGCGTTTTCCGCGTGACCTCCGCCAAGGCGGGGCCGAACGGTTCCGGCTGTTCCAGACCCTGACGACGCCTGATGTAAGGCTTGACCATCCCGCCCTGAATGGGGCCGGGGCGGACGATGGCGACCTCGATGACCAAGTCGTAGAAGGTCGCGGGCTTCATCCTGGGCAGGAAGTTCATCTGCGCCCGGCTTTCCACCTGAAAGACGCCCACCGCATCGGCCTTCTGGAGCATGGCGTAGGTCGCCCCGTCCTCCTGCGGGATGGTGGCGAGGGTCGGCCGATCCCCGTCATGCCTTTCCATCAGGTCGAACGCCTTGCGGATGCAGGTCAGCATCCCGAGGCTCAGTACATCGACCTTGAGGATGCCGAGCGTGTCGATGTCATCCTTGTCCCATTCGATGACGGTGCGCCCTTCCATCGCGGCGTTTTCGATGGGACAGAGCTCATCCAGCCGCCCGCGGGTGATGACGAAGCCGCCGACATGCTGGCTGAGGTGGCGGGGAAAGCCGATGATCTCCCTGATAAGCCGGATCGTCTGCGCTAGCCGCCGGTCATTCGGATCGAGACCCAGTTCGCGGATGCGCTTCGGGTTCGCCCCTTCGCCGGAAATCCCCCAGACTTGCCCCGAGAGGTCGGCGGTGACATCCAGCGATAGCCCCATGACCTTGCCCACTTCGCGGATCGCGGCGCGAGTACGGAAATGGATCACCGTGGCGCAAAGACCGGCGCGGTGGCGGCCGTAGCGGTCGTAGATCCACTGGATCACCTCCTCGCGCCGCTCGTGTTCGAAATCCACGTCGATATCGGGCGGCTCGCCCCGGTATTTCGAGATGAAGCGTTCAAAGATCATCCCGATCTGATCGGGGCTGACATCGGTAATGCCAAGCGCCCAGCAGAGGATCGAATTCGCCGCCGAACCGCGCCCCTGACAGAGGATGCCTTGCCCGCGGGCGTATTGCACAATGTCGTGGACGGTGAGGAAATAGGCGGCGAAACCGAGTTCGCTGACCAGCCGCAATTCCTTGTCTGCAAGTATATGGTAGCGGTCGGGAATCCCCTCGGGACAGCGCCGACCCAGCCCCTCGCGGGTCAGGCGTTCCAGCCGGGCCTGCGGTGGTTCGTCGGCGGAAATCTCGTCGGGATACTCGTAGCTGAGTTCCGAAAGGCAAAAGCTGCACTGTGCCGCGATCTCCAGCGTGCGGCGGATCGCGGCGGGATGGTTGCGGTAAAGCCGCACCATATCGGCGGCCCCCTTTAACCGCCGCTCGGCATTCGGTAGCGCCCGCGTGCCGATCTGATCGATGGTGCAGCCTTCGCGAAGGCATGTAAGCACATCGGCAAGCTGCCGCCGTGATCCACGATGCATAAGCACTTCGCCCACCGCCACCATCGGCGCGGAGACCTTGAGCGCGAGGCGCGCGCAGGCGTCGAACCAAGCCTGATCGGAGCCGTCATAGCGGGGTGCCGCACCAAGGAAGACATGGCCAGGATAGCGCTGTTGCAGGCTTTGGACAGGACGACTGGCTTTCAAAAGATCGGTGGGCGGCAGCGCGATCAGGATCATGCCCCGGCAGCCCCCCAACAAATCCTTTAGGTACAGATGGCAGGCGCCCTTTTCGGCCCGCCGCTTGCCCCTGCTCAGAAGACGGCTGAGCCGGTGATAGGCGCGGCGGTCGGTCGGCAGTGCGATCCATTCTACGGGACAGTCGGTCAGCACGAGACGACACCCCACGATCAGCCGGGGCAGTCTTGGCGTTATGGGCCGGAGGATATCCTGAGGGTCGCCGATTTCCAGACGAGAGCAGCTATCGGTGCGGTGCTGAGAGTGGATCCGTACCGCCTTTTCGGTTTCGATCTTTAAGTCCCCTAATGCCCTGTAGGCCCGCACCACACCAGCAAGCGAGTTGCGATCGGTCACTGCAATGGCTTCAAGCCCAAGCTCGGCTGCGCGAACCACCAGTTCCTCGGGATGAGACGCGCCGGTCAGGAAGGTGAAATTCGTCGTCACGCAAAGCTCCGCATAGTCCGGCGGGTCGAATGGCAGATCGTCGGCCAAGGGCGGGGTAAAGGGAGTTCGGCTCATGCGAATTCCCCCTGCACGAACCATCCCGCCGTCTGCGGTGTGTGGAACAGCCAGAGTCGTCGCCCTTCCCGCGTCTCCACCAACCAGTAATCCCGCACGCCGGAGTGCCAGCTTTCCTCGTCGAGCCACCATTCCGGCGCGATCCGTTCCGGCCCCGTGGCGCGGGCGATGGTCATCGCCATCCGGCGCCAGCGAAAGCGAGCGGGCGGTTGTGGACCTGCCGCAGTGATGGGTTCCGGCGGGAAAAGCCGCAGGGGGCGCGGGCGGGGCACCACCCACGCGCCTTCAGGCCGTGACCAGGCGGCAGGCATGACGATGAAGCTGCGCTCGGGAATGTGGCTCTCGGCGGGCAGAAAACGCCGGATGTTCTCCAGCCCTACCCGCATGCCGATCCGGGTGATGAGGTCATCGAGCCGGTCAGTGCGCCCTGCATTCAGCGAGGTGATCTGCTGGACCGGCAAGTCCTCCACCTGCAACGCCTCAAGCCGCATCTGGTCGATGCCGAAACCCGCTTCGACCTCGGCTACGCCACGCTCGAACAAAGGCAGGATGCGGGCGGGATCGCGCATCGCGCTGGCCAGGCGCAGCTCGACCTGCTGGCTGCCCTGATCGACGCGGCGGAGCGTCAGGCAAAGGCTGCGTGCGCCCGCCTCATTTGACTTCAGTTTGGCGCAAAGCTGATCGAGCAGCCGCGCCGTGCCGGCCATGACGTCGGCGACGAGCCCGATCGGCTCGGGGAAGGTCAGCCGCACGCCGTAATGCGGCGGCTCGGCCTCGGGCATAATTGCTTCGGGTTGCGTACCCAAGGCCTGGTCAAGCCGCATCAGAAGCGACGGCCCGAACCGCTGGGCCAAGGGCGCGCGGGGCGTGGAAGCCAGATCGGCGATGCGCCTGAGGCCGAGTCTTTGAAGAGCGATAGTTGTCTGCTCCTCAAGCCGCAGGGCTGTCACGGGCAGGCCTCCGATTGCCTTCAGCGCGGCATTCGGGGCCGCCACTCCTCCGCCATGATGCGACAGCGCCCAAGCCGCGCCGCGCGTATCGGCCAGCCCCAGCCGGACGGACACGCCTGCACGGTCCAGCCGGTCGCGCATATCGACCAGCATCGTCTCTTCGCCGCCCAAAAGATGAGTCGATCCGGTGACGTCGAGCATCAGTCCGTTCTCGCCCTCAAGCCCGACCCAAGGACAGTAGCGCGTAGCCCAGCGGCGGAGCGCACTCAGGAATCGCGCGTCCTGTATGGGCGAAGCGGGTGCGCAGAGAAGATCAGGACAGAAGGCGCGGGCATCGGCCAAGGGCATATGGCGATATAGCCCCTCCGCCTCGGCTTTCGCGTTCAGGCAATAAAGCCGCTCGGTATTGTTGAGCTTCAGCGTCAGCGCGAAGGGCGCCTCAACCGGGCGCGCCCTCAGAACCCGGTCGCTCGCCAGCCGGGGGAACCACAGCGAGACGACGCGCCGCGTGATCCCATCGAACATCCCAAACCCCTAATGTTCCCGATTTGTTCTTGATAAGGGACCATCGCATCAGAGTCGAGTCCTCGCCCTTCGGATCGTAAAGCGCGGCGGCGTGCCAACGGGTTTCGGCAGCATTGCTGCCCATGCCTTCGGGAATGAGGCAAAGCCCGGTGGATCCGCCTGCCTTGGCCGCGAGTTGCAAGCGCCGCCCCTCGGTCAGACCGAGAGGCTGGCTGAGTTCAAGAATGACAAGAGCGACGCTGCCGTCGCGAAGGGCTTCCTCGGCGGAGGCGAGGACATCAACCTGATTCCCGGCCTCGATCATCAGAAGCCGATAAGGATCGAAGAAATCCGCCAGTCCTACCGGGTTGAGCCGATCCTCACGCCAGCTCTCGCGTATCCAGATTAGGTTGCCTTCCATCTGCGGGACTGTGATCGCGGCGAAGCCGGCGGCCCCGGGTCCGCAGACTTCATGGACACGTCCCACACGTGGCGGGAAGGTGCATCTGAACTCGGTGGACATGAGACGAACCTTCAGATCGGATTTCCGGGAGCATATGCGAACCAACGTAGCGGAGGAAACCCCGCCCGCATTTTCCGCAGCCAGATCACCCGCCACGGAATCCGGTTGACACCATGTATAACGTTACAATAAGAGTTTTGGAACGTTCCAAATAAAAGGTGCCGACATGAGATGGGCCTTGATCGGCGCGAGCACCATCGCGGCGCAATACATGATCCGCGCCATTCGCGCTGATAAGGGCAACGATATCGCGCGCGTCATCAGCGGATCGGCGAAACGGGGTGCGGAATATGCGCTCGAGCATGGGATTCCCGTTTCGAGTACCGATCTTGCCGAGGCATTGGCGGACCCATCCGTTGACGCCGTCTATATTTCCACCACGAACGAAAAGCATCTGCCGCAGGCAAAGGCGGCAATCGCGGCGGGCAAGCATGTGCTTTGCGAAAAGCCGCTGGCAATGAGCATCGCGGATGCCGCCGTGATGGCCGGGGCGGCCGAGAAGGCCGGCCTTGTATTCGCGACGAACCACCACCTGCGCTGTTCAGGAAGCCACAGGGCCGTGCGCGCCCTGATCGCTTCGGGCCGGATCGGCAAGGTTCTGTCGCTCCGCATATTCCACGCCGTCCACCTGCCGGAGAACCTTCAGGGCTGGCGGATCAATTCCGCCGAGGCGGGCGGCGGAGTCATCCCAGACATCACAGTTCATGACGCCGATGTGACCCGGTTCCTGCTGGATGAAGACCCTGAGACGGTTGTCGCGCAGATGACCGCATCTGGCATGGGGCTGGGCGTCGAGGATTCCGCGATGTCGATCTGGACCATGCCCTCGGGTGCCATGGTGATGAGCCATGAGAGCTTCACCCATCCCTTCGCCGGCTCGGGGTTCGAGGTTCACGGTACCGACGGCTCGATCTTTGCGCGCGGCGTCATGACGCAGAATCCGGTCGGAGAGATAGAACTGGTGACCAAGGCCGGGCGCGAGGCGATCTCCTTCCCTGGCCATGACCTCTATGTGCAGGGCGTGCGCGAATTCGTCCAGGCCGTCGCCGGCAAAGGCCAGCCCGCCGCGACTGGCTGGGACGGTGTGAAATCGCTCGCCGTCGCACTGGCGGTGCGCGAGGCAGCAGAAACCGGCAGGCGCCTGACCGTGAACTATGGAGCCGCGAAATGAGCAAAATCGTCAATGTCGCGGATGCCGTCGCACGCATACCGGACGGGGCAGTCGTCACCGTGTCTTCTTCCTCCGCGCTGGGCTGTCCCGATCTTGTGTTGAAAGCTCTAGGAGACAGGTTCGACGCCGAGGGTCATCCGCGCGACCTTACGATGCTCCATCCCATCGCGGCGGGCGATATGTACGGCGTAAAGGGAATGGACCACGTCGCGAAGGATGGGCTTCTGCGCCGCGTTCTGGCGGGCTCCTACCCCTCCGGCCCGTCCAGCCTGCCGATGCCTGAGATCTGGAGGATGATCGTCGAGGATCGGGTCGCGGCTTACAACGTGCCATCGGGCATCATGTTCGACATGCACCGCGAAGCCGCGGCCCGCAGGCCCGGTGTGCTGACGAAGATCGGCTTCAATACCTTTGCCGATCCGATCCGGGAAGGCTGCGCGATGAACGCCAAGGGCGCGGCGCAGCCGATCGTGCGCCGCGTGGAGTTCGATGGCGACACCTGGCTGCATTATCCGAACATCGTGCCGAGCGTCTGCATCTTGCGCGCCACCACGGCGGATGAGCACGGCAACCTGACCTATGAACACGAGGGCGCTTATCTGGGCGGTCTGGAGCAGGCGATCTGCGTGAAGAACCACGGCGGTCTGGTGATTGCGCAGGTCGGCCGTGTCACGGCGCGGGGCAGCCTGCGTCCCCATGACGTGCGGGTACCGGGGCATCTGGTCGACCTGATCGTGATCGACCCGCATCAGAAACAGACCTGCGAAACGCTATATGATCCCGCGATTTCCGGTCAGGTCATGCGTCCCTGGTCGAGCTTCGCATTTGCCGAGCACGGCGTGGAGAAGGTCATCGCCCGTCGCGCGGCAATGGAGTTGCGCGCTGGAATGACGGCAAATCTCGGATTCGGGATTTCCGCCATGGTGCCGCGTATCCTCTTGGAAGAGGGGCACCCGGAGGCCGTGACCTGGGCCATCGAACAGGGCGCCGTCGGGGGGATGCCGCTTACCGGGTTTGCCTTCGGCTGTGCGTCGAATGCGGACGGTTTCGTGCCCTCGCCGCAGCAATTCATCTACTTCCAGGGCGCGGGCTTCGACATGGCGTTCCTGTCGTTCCTTGAAGTCGATGTGGAGGGAAACGTGAATGTCTCCAAACTCGGCAAGAAGCCATATCTGACGGCGGGCTGTGGGGGATTCGTGGACATCACATCGCACGCTAAAAAGATAGTCTATTCCGGCTGGTTTGAAGCTGGCGCAGAGATTGAGCTGACGGCTAGCGGCCTCACGGTTACGAACCCCGGAAAGTTCACCAAGATGGTGGAGAAGGTCGAGCATGTCACCTTCTCGGGCCAGCGGGCGCGGCAAACGGGGCAGGAGGTGCTTTACATCACCGAACGCTGCGTAATGCAGTTGGATGAGAAGGGCCTGGTGGCGACGGAGATCATGCCGGGGATCGAGCCGGATCGCGATATCGTCGCGGCCTCCGAAGGACGAGTACGCGTGGCGTCGGATGCGGTGCCGATGCCGCCATCGCTTCTGGCTGAGGGTCCGATGGGGTGGACACCATGAGTACCGTCCATCTGATTGGGCATGGACCGGTCGTGGAACTGCGGCTCGACAATCCATCAAAAATGAACGCCTTGACGGTCGAAATGTTGGGGCATCTCGACGTCCACCTCGGCAAGATCGAGCACGACACTACGATCGCCTGTGTGATGCTCACAGCCGAGGGCGACCGGGCCTTCTGTACCGGGGCGGACATCAATGCCTGGGGCGATCTCTCGCCCAGCGAATTCTCGCGGTACTGGGTGCGTGACGGACATCGCATCCTTGACCGGCTTGCGCGGCTGTCGAAACCGACACTCGCGGTGCTGAGCGGCCACGCCTTCGGCGGTGGGTTGGAGTTGGCGGCGGCCTGCGATCTTCGCGTGATAGCACCGAAAGCGACCCTCTCTTTGCCCGAAGCTTCAGTTGGGATCGTGCCGGGCTGGTCCGGCACACAGCGCCTTGCGAGGCTGTTGCCAGAACCTATGCTCAAGGAAATGGCTCTTTTCGGCCGCCGGATCGGCGCCGACCGTGCCCTCGCTGCCGGATTCGTCGCCGAGGTCGCGGATGACCCGCGCGCCGCAGCAGAGACAATTCTCGATCGCGCCATGACACTTTCGCCGCGCGCGGTGGAAATCGCCAAATCGATGATTCACGCCGCACAAGGCGAAGATCGCGGTGCGATGGTCGAGGCGCTGGGCAGCGCCGCCATCGCGGCCAGTGCCGACCGCGACGAAGGCGTCGCGTCTTTCCGCGAAAAGCGCAAACCCCAGTTTTCGGGAAGCTAGAGGATGACCAAGCTGACACTGATCGCGGCCACAGACGCGGCGCTTCCGCAAGGTCCATTCATCTCCCGCCACCTCATCGGCGGCAGCTGGCAGGACAGCGCCTCTGGCAAGGTGCTCGACCGGCATTCGCCGGCGCATGGCACGCTGGTCAGCCGCGCGGCGCTTGGCGGCGCGGAAGAGGCCGAAAAGGCCATCCAAGCCGCCCGCGCTGCCTTCGACAGCGGAATCTGGTGCCGCATTTCCGGCAAGGAGCGCGCGACGGTCCTCTTGAAGGCCGCCGACCTGATCGAGGCAAATGCCGAACGCATCGCAATGATTGAGACGCTGGAAAGCGGCAAGCCGATCGCCCAGGCACGCGGCGAGGCATCGGGCGCCGCAGATCTGTGGCGCTACGCGGCCTCGCTCGCGCGGACGATGCATGGTGACAGCCACAACAGTCTGGGCGAAGATATTCTCGGCGTTGTCCTGAAGGAGCCGATAGGTGTGGTTTCGATCATAACGCCCTGGAACTTCCCATTCTGGATTCTGGGTCAGAAATTGCCCTTCGCACTGGCAGGCGGCTGCACCTGTGTGGTGAAGCCTTCGGAACTTACCCCATCCTCGACCGTAATCATGGGCGAACTGCTGATCGAGGCGGGCATTCCTGACGGAGTGGTCAACATCGTCCTTGGCTACGGTTCCGATGTCGGCGGTCCGATGACCACGCATGAAGCGGTGGACATGGTGACCTTCACCGGATCAACGGCCGTGGGCAAGGCCATCACGGCCGCTGCGTCGCAGACACTAAAAAAGGTGACGTTGGAACTCGGCGGCAAGAACCCGCAGGTGATATTCCCCGACGCCGATCTGGACAGCGCCGCCGATGCGGTGACCTTCGGCGTCTATTTCAACGCGGGGGAATGCTGCAATTCCGGCAGCCGGATCATCGTGCATGAGGAGGTGGCGGACGCCCTTGTCGAGAAGGTCGTTGCCCTGTCGCGCAAGGTCGCCTTCGGCGATCCGCTCGACCCGGCCACGCAGGTCGGTGCGATCATCTCGAAAGCGCACCAGGACAAGATAGACACCTTGGTGCGCCAAGCGGTAGATGCCGGAGCGAAACTCGCGCTGGGCGGCAGGCCGCTTTCGGTGCCGGGGCTTCCGGGTGAGTTCTACCAGCCGACGGTCATTCGCGGCGTGACGCCCGACATGCCCATCGCGCGTGAGGAAGTCTTCGGACCGGTGCTCGCGGTTCTCACCTTTCGCACGATGGATGAGGCCATCGCGCTGACCAACGATGCGACCTACGGCCTTTCGGCGGGGGTGTGGAGCGAGAATGTCCATACCTGCCTCGACTTCTCGCGCCGGGCGCAGGCGGGCACAGTGTGGACGAACACCTGGATGGACGGCTTCCCGGAACTGACCTTCGGCGGCATGAAGCAATCCGGTCAGGGCCGGGAGAATGGGCGCTATGGCCTCGACGAATTCCTTGAGGTGAAAACGGTGGTCATGCGCATCGGCCGCACCCGCGCGTCGTGGGTCAGGACGGAATGACGATGGACGCCGATGTCATCATCATCGGGTCCGGAATTGGCGGCGCGACCATGGCCGCGAGTCTCGCACCATCGGGCCGCCGCATTTTGATCCTTGAACGCGGCGAAAGGCTTGCCGACTGCCCCGAGGCGCGCGATCCCGACGCGATCTTCGGGCGCGGCTTCTTTCGGCCGAAAGAGATGTGGCGCGATCAGGACGGGGGCGAATTCAATCCCGGAAACTATGCCTGTGTCGGCGGAAACTCGAAATTCTACGGCGCGGTGCTCTTGCGCTACCGCGCCGAGGATTTCCTGCCCTTGCGCCACATCGAAGGCACGACGCCGGGCTGGCCCATCGCCTACGAGGAGATCGAACCCTATTACCAGAAAGCCGAGGCGCTTTACCGCGTGCGGGGCGCTGTTGGTCACGACCCGACCGAACCGCCGCATTCTGACACCTACCCATTTCCACCCGTCCCCGACGAGCCTTTCGTCGCTGATCTGCGGCGCCGACTTGTGGCACAGGGGCTGCATCCATGTCCGCTGCCGCTCGGCCTCGACCTCGACCGCTGGCTGGCGCGCGGACCGACGACCTGGGATGCCTTTCCCGATACCTGCGGCGGCAAGATGGACGCCGAAACTGCGGCGCTATCCGGCGCGCTGAAACATCCGAACGTCTCGCTTCTTACCGGCGCCAAAGTCTCTCGGCTGATCGCAAAAGGCCGCCGACTCTGTGAAGTCGAATTCGAACGCGGCGGACGGGCGGAACGTCTCTCCGCAAGCGTATTTTGCCTCTCGGCGGGTGCGGTCATGACTGCGGCGACCCTGCTTTCCTCGGCGGGGGAGGCGCATCCGGCCGGGCTTGCGAACAGCTCAGATCAGGTCGGCCGCAACTTCATGAACCACAACCTGTCGGGAGTGATCGGGATCAACCCATTTCGCCGCAACACTTCGGTTTATGAAAAGACCATCCAGTTCAACGACTGGTATCTGAGCGGTGGTCCGAACGGCGAGCCGCTCGGCAATATCCAGATGGTCGGCCGCATCACCGGGCCGATCCTTGCCGCCGAAGGCGGTCTGCCGTTACCGCTCGCCCATTGGATCGCCGAACATTCGGTCCACATGATGACCATGTCCGAAGACCTTCCGATTCCCGAAAGCCGTGTGCTGGTGAAAAATGGGCAGATCGAGCTGCACTGGCAACGCACGAACTGGGCTGCGCATGATCTGCTGGTGAAGCGGCTCAAGCGGGTGCTCCGCCGCGCGGGCTGGCCGTTCGTCCTGTCGAAAACCTTCGAAAAGCGTACGCCAAGCCATCAATGCGGCACCGCGCGGATGGGCAAAGATCCCTGGTCAAGCGTCGTCGACCCGTTGGGCAAGGCGCATGACCTCGACAATCTCTGGATCGCCGATGCCTCGGTCCTGCCGACCTCGGCGGCGGTCAACCCCTCTCTCACCATCGCCGCTTTGTCGATGCGGACGGCAGATGGCATTCTGAACGCAGAGGTCGCGGTATGAACGGCATTGCTCTTATCACCGGAGGCCAGCAGGGTATCGGCCTCGGAATCGCCAAGGCGCTCGCGGCGGAGGGTTTCGCCATTGCCATTGCGTCACTGGCTGACGCCAGCAACGTGGGCGTGCAGGCAGCCTTGACCGAGCTTGGCCCAAGCGCCCGCTATTTCGAGCATGACGTGACCGATATCGGGCGAGCGGATGCGCTGCTTGAACGCGTCGAAGGGGCGATGGGGCCGGTGACGACCTTCGTTTCGAACGCAGGCGTATCCGCAAAGATACGAGGCGACATGTTGAAGATCACGGCCGATAGCTTCGACCATGTCATGGGTGTCAACCTGCGTGGCGCCTTCTTCCTGGCGCAGGAAGTTGCGAAACGCATGGCGGGGCGGAGTTCGTCCCACTACCGCTCCCTGACTTTCGTGACTTCGGTTTCGGCCGAATTCGTATCTGTTGAGCGCGCGGAATACTGCATCTCGAAAGCGGGCGCTTCAATGATGACTACACTTTTCGCAGCCCGCCTCGCAACGATCGGCATTGGAGTATTCGAGATCAGGCCGGGCATCATCGACACAGAAATGACGGCAGGGATCCGCGACAAATACACTGCGCGGATCGAAGCCGGGCTGGTGCCGGCCAAGCGCTGGGGACAGCCCGCCGATATCGGAAATGTGATGGTGCCGCTCGCTATTGGCAAGCTGGCCTTCGCGACCGGCGCCGTCATCCCGGTCGATGGCGGGCTGTCGATCCCCCGGCTCTAGAAAGGAATCTGTATGGCTGAGGGTTATGATTTCATTATCGTCGGTGGCGGCTCGGCAGGTTGCGTTCTCGCTGCCCGGCTGAGCGAGAATCCGGCCGCCCGCGTCCTTTTGCTGGAAGCCGGGCCAAGCGACGGTCATCCGTTCTATCACATGCCTGCGGGTTTCGCGAAAATGACCAAGGGCATCGGTAGCTGGGGCTGGCACACCGTTCCGCAGAGGCATTTGAAGGACAAGGTGATCCGTTACACCCAAGCGCGCGTGATTGGCGGCGGATCGTCGATAAACGCTCAGATCTACACGCGGGGCAACGCGCTCGACTATGACGAATGGCGGCAACGGGGCTGCCCCGGATGGTCGTATGAAGGTGTGTTACCCTATTTCCGTAAATCCGAAGATAACGACACATACAACGATCGCTATCACGGGAAAGGGGGTCCGCTGGGTGTCAGCCAGCCCGCCGCGCCGCTACCGATCTGTGAGGCTTATTTCAGGGCCGCTGAACAGCTTGGGATCCCGCGCAATCACGACATGGCAGGCGAGACACAGGACGGCGTTGGCTATTATCAACTGACGCAGCGCAATGTGCGCCGCTCGTCGGCGTCCATCGCCTTTCTCAACCCGGTGCGACACAGGCCGAACCTGACGATCCGAACCGGTGCGCAGGTCTTGCGGATCGTCACCGAGAACTACAAGGCGCTCGGCGTCGAGCTAGCGGGCGGCGGCGTAATCAACGCCGGGTCCGAAGTGATCGTTTGTTCCGGCGCGATTGGAACGCCGCGTCTGCTCCTGCTTTCTGGCATCGGGCCCGCAGATCATCTGTGTGAGGTCGGCGTACCGGTTGTGCTCGACCAGGCCGGCGTAGGCTCGAATCTACAGGACCATCTCGATCTTTTCGTCATCGCCGAATGCACCGGGCCGCATACCTATGACCGCTACGCCAAACCGCATTGGTCGGTCCTTGCGGGGCTGCAATACCTCATCAGCCGCAAGGGTCCGGTCGCCTCCTCGCTCTTCGAGACCGGCGGCTTCTGGTATGCCGACCCGGACGCAAGATCGCCCGACATCCAGTTCCATCTCGGCCTCGGCTCGGGGATCGAGGCGGGAGTCGCGGCGATGAAGGAAGGTGGCGTTACGCTGAACTCCGCCTATTTGCGGCCGCGTTCGCGCGGGACGGTGCGGCTCTCCTCCCCCGATCCTGCGGCGGCCCCGTTGATCGACCCGGACTACTGGGCCGATGCGCATGACCGGGAAATGGCCATCCGCGGGTTGAAACTCGCGCGTGAGATCATGCGGCAGGATGCGCTCAAGCCCTTCGTGAAGTCCGAGATCCTGCCTGGCGCGGATGTTCAAACGGATGAGGACTACTTCAATTATGCCTGCGGCAGCGCCAAGACTGACCATCACCCCGCGGGTACTTGCCGCATGGGGTCGGACGCGGATGCCGTGGTCGATCCAGATCTGCGGTTCAGGGGCATCGAAAGGCTTAGGGTCGTCGACAATTCCATCATGCCAACGCTGATTTCCGCCAACACGAACTCCACTGCCATCATGATCGCTGAAAAAGCCGCAGATATCATCCGAACCACATATGAGGGCTGACGCATGATCCGCCACATCGTTCTTGTCCGCTTCCAAGCGGATGTCCAAGAAGACACTATTTCAGGCATTTTTGCAAACCTGAATGCCATAATGGGCAAGATTCCCGGTCTCGGACCTATCAATTCCGGGCGCAGCGAAAGCCCCGAAAGGATCGAGCGCGGTTATCTGCACGGTTTCACCATCGATTTCGACGATTGGGCCGCGCTTGCCGCCTATCAGGACCATCCGGAACACCGGCGTGTCGGCGCCGCCCTAATAGCTCAGGCCGAGGGGGGTCTCGATGGAATTCTCGTCTTCGATCTGCCTATCCAATCCCAATGACTTTGCGAGAGCCCGGACCATGCTGACGCTGCCCACAGAAGATGCCCGCCTCGAACCCTACCGGTTGACCGGCACGCCCCTGACCCCGCGCGCACCGCGTGTACCGCTGAACCGCACTGCCTTCGCCGCAGCGCACCTCGTCTCCGACCCGCTCAGGGAACGGAACCCGTGGGACACACGGCCTGCCGTGGATTGGGAGGAAACCCTGGCCTTCCGGGAGGCGCTTTGGGATCAGGGGCTGGGGCTGGCCGAGGCGATGGATACTGCGCAGCGTGGCATGGGCGTGGACTGGCCGACCGCGAAGGAGCTTATCGAACGCACGATGCGGGCGGCGAAGGCGCATCCAATGAGGCCGCGCGTGGCCAATGGGGCGGGGACTGATCATGTCCTTGCTTCAGAACTGGCGACAGCGGACGCCATCCGAAGCGCTTATGAACAGCAGATGGAGTCGATCGAGACCGCCGGGGGGCAGATTATCCTCATGGCCTCGCGCGCCTTTCCTGCGATGGGCGCCACGGTCGAGACCTATCATTCGGTTTACCGTCACCTGATCGACGGCGCAGAGAAACCAGTGATCCTACATTGGCTCGGCGAGATGTTCGACCCGGCGCTGACTGGTTACTGGGGGTCTCCGAATGTCGCCGAAGCCTCGGATTCTGTGCTGGAACTGATCGCCGAGAACCCGGTCAAGGTAGACGGTATCAAGATCTCGCTGCTCGATCAGGCGCATGAGGAGGCATTTCGGAAGCGTCTGCCGGACGGAGTCAGGCTCTATACCGGCGATGATTTCAACTATCCGGGCCTCATCGCCGGGGATGGCACTCAGCATTCCCACGCGCTCCTCGGTATCTTCGCCGCAATAGCACCTGCTGCGGTGCAGGCGCTCGAGGCGCTCGCAGAGGGCGATAGGGATACCTATGACAGGCTGTTTGCGCCGACCGTCCCGCTCAGCCGCGAAATCTTCCGGGCGCCGACGCGGTTCTACAAGGCAGGGATCGCGTTCCTCGCCTGGCTGAACGGCTATCAGACCCATTTCGTCATGCCAGCCGGCTTTCAGGCAAGCCGCGACATCACTTACTATGCGGCGGTCTTTCGTCTTGCCGATCAGGCTGGACTTCTCCTCAAACCCGATCTCGCCGAGCATCGAATGCGTGTCCTTCTTGCGCTTCACGGCATCGACTAGATGGACCGGCGACCCACCATCATCGACGTGGCAGAACTTGCAGGCGTATCGAAATCGACCGTCAGCCTCGTCCTGAGGAACAGCGCAGTCGTGCGTGACAAAACGCGCGAGGAGGTTCGGAAGGCAATCGCCGAACTCGGTTATGTCTACAATCGTGCCGCGGCCAATCTCAGGTCGTCAAATACCGGGTTGATCGGCCTTGTCATCAACGATCTCAGGAACCCGTTCTTCACCGAATTCGCAACCTCGCTGCAGATGGGACTATCGGCGCGCGGCTACGCTGCCGTGGTGGCGAATACAGACGAGGATGTGGTCCTTCAATCGCAGGTCGTTGGGGCCATGATCGAACACGGCGTTTCGGCCCTCATCATTTCGCCCGCCTATTGCGGGGACGATGCAACCTTCACGCTGATCGAACGGGCCGGCATTCCCGCGATGCAAGTCCTGCGCAAGGTCGCGTCGAGGGTAGAGCTTTTCCCCTTCGCCGCGCCGGACTACGAGACGGGCAGCCGATTGGCTGCGAAGCACCTGGTGGAGTCGGGGGCAGGGCGGATCGCGTTCGTCGGAGGTTTCGAAGGTCGGGAAGTTACGTGGGAACGAATGTCGGGCTATCTCGCCGTTCTGGCAGACGTTGGCGGCGCGCCGCTGTTTTTGCCGGGCCGTGCGAGCCGGGCGTTCGGGCGCGACGTGGCCAAGCGGATTGTCGAGGATCATCCCGAGGTCGATGCCGTGATTTGCTTCAACGACCTCGTGGCGCTGGGGCTACTGTCGGGCTGCGCCGAGATCGGTCAGGTCGTCGGGCAGGGATTTCGTATCGTCGGCTTCGACGATATCGAGGATTGCGCCCTGACCTATCCCACATTGTCCTCGATCCGCTGCGATATCGCGGGCTTCGGAGAGACGATTGCGGGAACGGTTCTGGCCTGGCTTGAGAATGGGACGATGCCGCCTGCAATCACCCGTACACCAGTCGAGTTGGTTATCCGCGAGTCGAGCCGGGAAACGAAATGACGGACCTCGACGCGAACGTTCTTCTGCGGAGCTTTTAGACCGGGCCGTCTGGATCGCGGAATCGATGTGGTCGCCGGGCAATCAGATCGTCACCGGCCTACACCGAGAACAATTTCCGGTCGATCCTGATTTTGTGACCCGCCGTGTGGTGTCCGATCAATCCGCCCAAGGCCCGTGCTGTCCCTTCTTACCACTATCCATCCGTTCAAACCCATGCAGGCCGAAATAGTCGCGCTGGCCCTGAATCATGTTCGCGGTGCCGCGCGCCGTGCGAAGGGTGTCGAAATAGGCGAGGCCCGAACCGAGAGCCGGAACTGCAATGCCCGCGCGGGCGGCTTCGGCCACGACCTTCCGCAGCGCGTCATGCGTGTCGCGCACCAGATCCGCGAAGAACGGGGCGAGGAGAAGGTTGCGCCGGCTGTCCTCGCTCAGAGCGCTTGCCATGTCGTTGAGCATCCGCGACCGGATGATGCAACCCGCGCGCCAGACCTTGGCGATCTCGGGCAATCGCAAATCCCAGTTGAATTCCTTCGATGCGGTCGCGAGCATCGCAAAACCCTGCGCGTAGCACATGATCTTGCCCGAAATCAGAGCCTGTTCCAGTAGGTTCAGCGTCACGTTGTCGCCATTGATCGGCCCCGCGCCGCGACCGAAAAGCGCCTCCGCCTCGGCCCGCTCAGTGCGTCGTGCGGAGAGATTCCGCGCAGCGACGGCGGCCTCGATGGCCGGGACCGGGCTTGCCAGATGCTGTGCCTCAATCACCGTCCAGCGGCCGGTTCCTTTCTGTCCCGCCGCGTCCACGATGACATCGAGCAGGGGCCCTCCCGTCGTCGCATCAACCGTTTTGGCGACGATGCCGGAAATCGCGATCAGGTAGGATTCCAGCGGCCCGGCATTCCATTTCTCGAAAGTCTCGCCGATGTCGCGGTATTTCAGACCGAGCCCGTCACGCATCAGCCCGTAAACCTCGGCTATCATCTGCATGTCGGCATATTCGATGCCATTGTGAACGGTCTTTACGAAATGTCCCGCGCCTTCCGGCCCCGTCCAGGCGGCGCAGGGTTCACCTTCGAATTTCGCACTGATTGCTTTCAGAATAGGGGCGACACGGTCCCAATGCGCGGGCGCGCCGCCACCCATGATGGCCGGACCATGCCGCGCGCCCTCCTCTCCGCCCGAAACGCCGATGCCGAGGAAGGGGCCGCCAGATTGTGCGACGCGGCGGTTGGTGTCGTGGAAGTTGGCGTTGCCCGCGTCGACGATAAGGTCATCCTTATCCAGAAGCGGGCGGAGTGCCCCGATCTGGTCGTCGACAATGGGTCCAGCAGGGACCATCAGGACGATAGCACGGGGCTTGGCGATGGCGGCGACGAGATCCTCGAGGCTCTCGGTCGGAATGATGTTTTCGGCAAGCGCACCGGCATTAGCGTGGAAATCGCGCGTGACGCCGGTCGTGCGGTTGAAAACGGCGATACCGAAGCCCTTTTCAGCGATGTTCAGGGCCAGAGCTGCCCCCATCGTTCCAAGACCGATCAGGCCGATTTCAGCTTGTTTCATGGGTGTTACCCCCCGCTTGCCAGCATAGTGGGATGATAGTCGCGCGTCGGGGGCCGGATGTACAGGCAGCTTCCGCCACTTGTGAAGGCCGTTGTTTTCTGACGAACTGAAAGGCGCGACGGGCGTCGATGGGAGGGTTTCGATGAAGATAGGGTTTCTCGGAATCGGGCTGATGGGGGCGCCGATGGTCCGGTGCCTCGCCGCGGCGGGCCACGACTTGCGCGTCTGGAACCGGTCGAGCGGTAGGGCGTCGGCGCTATCGGATGTCGCGACGGTGTGCGGGATGCCGGAAGAAGTGGCGACGGGATGCGAAATCGTCATCTCCATGCTGCTCGACGGCCCGGTCACACACGCAGTCTTGTCCGAAGGCGGCGTGATCGCAGCGATGCGGCCGGGCACGCTTCTGATCGACATGGGCTCGGTCGAGCCCGAGATCGATCAGAAGCTGGCCTTGGATGCAAGGGCGCGCGGTGTCGGGTTTCTCGACGCGCCGGTTTCCGGTGGCGTGGCAGGGGCCGAGGCGGGGACGCTGGCCATTCTTGCGGGCGGTAGCGACGGGGATTTCGCGCGTGCCGCGCCAGTTCTGCGCGCCCTCGGAAGGCCGACGCTGATCGGACCTTCCGGATCGGGCCAGGTGGCGAAGTTGGCCAATCAGGTGATCGTCGGCGGAACGATCGCCACCGTTGCCGAGGCGTTCCGACTTGCCGAGGCGGCAGGCTGTGATCTGGCGCTGCTGCGCGACGCGCTCAGGGGCGGCTTCGCCGAAAGCCGGATACTGGACCTGCACGGGAAGCGCATGGTGGAAGGGGATTTCGCGCCCGGCGGGCGCTCCGCCCTTCAGCTCAAGGATCTGGACAACGCCCTCGCGTTTGCCGCCAAAAAGGCTCTGACCTTGCCGGTTCTGGGCCAAACCAGGGAGGGGTTCGCCAGTCTCGTCGCGCGGCATGGCGGGGCGGATCTGGATCATTCCGCCTACTTCCTGTGGCTGGCGGATCAGGCGGATGGCGACAACCGATGATACGCTCTCTCATCGTGATGGGCGTATCCGGGTCGGGCAAGAGCACCATCGGTGCAGAGTTGGCGCGGAAGATTGGCGCAGAGTTCGTCGAAGGCGACGATCTGCACCCGGCCGCGAACCGCCGGAAGATGGCTTCGGGCCTGCCGCTGAACGATGAGGACCGGCGGCCGTGGCTTCATGCGATCGCGCGCGCGATCCAGAATCGGGACGCGGGCGACCTCGTCATCAGTTGCTCGGCGCTCCGCCGGCGCTACCGTGACATTATCCGCGAGCAGGCGGCGAAGCCGGTTCTGTTTCTTTACCTGCGTGGAAGCGAAAGCCAACTTCGGTCTCGTCTGGCGCAGCGCAAAGACCACTTCATGCCCGCTTTGCTGCTCGCAAGCCAGTTGGAAGCGCTTGAGCCCCCCGATCCGGATGAGCCGCATCTCTCCATCGATATCGGTCAGCCGGCAATGGCGTTGATCGCGGAACTTGAAGACGGGATTGAGACTCTGCCCGACGGGTGGTGGGTTCAGAATTGCGACGCACGCAAAAGTTGAGTTGCAGTGTCGGTTAGGCCGAAAAGGTCGACGATTCCGGCTTTTAGTGTTGATCATGCACCAATTCAGAGAGGCGAAGCGCTGGATCGAACGCGCAACTTGTGAGGTAAACCGCACCGGCGTAGCATCGGCCGCATAAACCTTAGTTGTAGTTGGCCGGATCCAAGAATGACCCGGATATCCTTCGAGCGGGATATCAACCGAGTGACCGGCGCGTTCCGAAAGAAGAGGCAGGGACCATGGCAATGACCTTCGCGAAGAGCGGCCTGACGCCGTTTGCAGTTTCACTGCGCGGTGGCCGCATGACGAAGTGGCGCGGTATCGTCGCCAGCGTGGCGGTAGCGACAATGGCGATACCGGCCGATGCGGCCTGCACCAATAACGGCGGCGGCTCGTTCGATTGTGCCAGTTCCGAAACGACCCAGCAGACACTCACCGGCGCCGGGGTTCCACTGAACGTCATCGCCAGAGCGGGTCAGACTTTCAACGTGACGGCGTCTGGACAGTCCGCCTTTATCCTATCCACGACCGGTTCTTCGCTAACCTTCACCCAAGAGGCGGCTGGCGGCCTGATCAGCGGCGCAGGCAGCGGCTTGCGCGCCACGAACAACGGTACTGGGATGATGGCTCTTACCACGACCGGGGCCGTCAGTGCCGGAAGCGGTGCCGGCATCTTCACTGTCGCCACCGGCGGCAGTGGAATGACCATTAACGCTACGGACGTGACGGGGTTCGTGCATGGCATCAACCTCAACAACGACCTCGGCAGTTCTGGCGCCGTAACGGTCACTGTCACCGGAAGCGCCACCGGCACCCGCGTACCGGTCAATGCCAGTACAAACAGCACCGGAATCACCGTCAACCAGGTGGGCGGCGGTACCGATATTACCATCACCGCGAATGACGTGACTGGCGGAACCTATGGCATCGTTGCGAACAACCAGTCCCTTGCGACCGGAGGCAACACAACAGTCAATGCTAATGGGACGATTTCGGGCGGATCAGGCTCCCCTGTCGGAAACAGCGCAGCGATCTACGCTACGCATGCCAATAGCGGTGCGCTTCAAATCAATCTGAACGGATCCGCCACCAGCGCCACCGGCTACGGAATTCTGGCGACGACCACGTCCGCGGGTACGACAACGACGATCAATGCGAACGACATTTCCGCCGCGATGGACGGCATGAATCTGACGCATGCCGGGACGGGCCCACTAAGTGTGACGGTCTCGGGCGATGTGGCGGGAGGCACCGGCGCTGGTATCACCAATACTTCTGCTTCAAAGGGGGGCACGTTCACCGTCACCTCCAGCGGATCGCTCCAGGCGACGTCGGGTGTCGCGTTCAACGATGCTTCGAACGGCACCGCGGGCAGCGCGAACAGCACGCTGGATATGTCCGGCAATCTTAATGGCGACGCGACGATGGGCACGGGCGCGGATACGATCACGCTGCGCACGGGCGCAACGCTTGCCTCCGGCGCGCTACTTGATGGCGATGCCGGCGCTGCGAGCTTTACCACCGGACAAGTGGATACGCTGAATTTCGCGGGTTGGAGCGGCTTCATCGATGGCGCGCAGATCGCCAACCAGGAGCAGCTCAACCTGAGCGGCAGCGCCGATGTGACGTTCACCGGCAGCAGTCTGGCGAATGCGAACGTGACCGACGGACTGACCGTTCAGACAGGTGCCAGCGCAATCGCACGCTTCGCGTCAAGCTTCACGGTCAGCGGGAACATGACGAATATGGGGGCGCTCGATCTTTCCAGCCGCAATGGCGTGGCGGGGACGGCGCTCACCATCGGCGGCAATTATGCGGGTGGTGGTCAGTTCGTGATCGACGTCGATTTTGCCGCGGATATCGCCGACCAGCTTCTCGTCAGCGGAACAGTCTCGGGCGCGACTTTCGTCATCGTCAACGATGTGTCGAGCGGGCTTGCGAGCGGCAACAACGTCGTCTTCGCGACCGTAGGCGGCACGACCTCAGCCGGGAACTTCCAGCTCGCCGGCGGCCCGATCTCAGCGGGCGCCTACAACTACGATACCCAGCTCGTTGGCTCGCAATGGGTGCTCGGCGCGGTAGCCGCGCCGGGGCCCACGCCAGGCCCGGCCCTGAACGCCACGGCGGCGTTGTACGAATCCACGCCGGACATCCTTCTGGGCGCCTTTGCGTCGGCTCCGACCTATCATCAGCGCATCGACCAGAGGCAATGGCTGACCCACGACAACGCTGCTGGCACGGGGTTTCAGGGGTTTTGGATGCGGAGTGCGGGGGACTGGGCCGACATCACGCCGCAGCAATCGTCTTCCGGTGCGAGCTATGACCGCGATAGCGTTACCCTTCAGGCCGGGGCCGATTTCAACCTCGGAGCCTGGGTTCTCGGCGTCGCGGCGCGGTATGGCAGCGTCGATGCCGACATCACGAATGCCATGGGTAGCGGATCGCTAAGTGGCCACGGCTACGGCATCGGCGCGACGGCGACTTGGAACGGAGAGTCGGGCAGCTATCTTGACCTTCAGGGTGGGGCGAACTGGATCTCGGCCGATTTGGAGACGGCTTCGACGGGTTTTCTGCTGAACAACGCTGACATGCGTGCCTATTCCGCCAGCGCCGAGGCGGGCCATCGGTTCGCGCTGGACGAGGACCACTATCTGATTCCGCAAACGCAACTGAGCTGGGGCAAGCTCGATGCCGGGCGCTATGTCGACAGCCAGTCTAGCGTGGTGGATCTTGGCAATCCTGACAGCCTGATCGGACGTGTTGGGCTAGCCTATGAGGTCGTTAATGCAGGTGCAGACGGTCGGGGCAGCTTTTACGCGGTCGGCAATCTCCTGCACGATTTTTCTGGAACGCGCACGGTCGATCTGGCTGGCACGACCCTGACCTCAAAAAATGTTGGGACATGGGCCGAAGTCGGTGTAGGCGGGGCAGTGTCGGTGGGTCGCGGCGCGAGCTTCTATGCCGAGGGCAGCTATCGTTCGGCACTGGGCGACGGCTCGCTGTCGGCCTATTCGCTCAATGTCGGATTCCGCAAGGCGTTCTGACAGTTCAAAGCGTTATCGCATCGGGGAGCCGCGCCATCCGGATACGGTGCGCATTGGGAAGATCGTTCGTCTCGGCGCGGTCAAGGGCGGCATCGGCGTCCAGACCGTGGTCTCGCCAACGGCGGACAAGACGTGCGCGCAATTCCGGTTCAGGCGCGTCGAGAAAGACTGCAAGATCCCAGAGCGCGGCCAGTTCCCGCCAGGGAGCTTCGTCAAACATCAGATAGTTTCCTTCGACGATCACGGTCCGGGTATCGGCCGGAACAAGGCCCGCACCTGCAATGGCAAGGTCACGGGTGCGGTCGAAAACAGGAATGACCACTTCACCACCGGCCTTAAGACGGTGGATCAGCGCGATGAAGCCCGCCGCGTCGAAGGTCTCGGGCGCGCCTTTGTGTTGCAACAGACCTTTTTCGGCGAGGATACCGTTGTCGAGATGAAACCCGTCCATTGGAACTACGACAACGCCGTCGTTCGCCGCGCGGAGTTGACTGCGAAGCGCCTCGGCGAGTGTGGACTTGCCGGTGCCGGGTGGCCCAGCTAGGGCGATCAGGCGGCGCGCGCCCGCTGTTTCGGGAATGCGCGCCAGGATTGCCGTGACGAGATCTTCGATTGCAGGCACGCGTGTCAGGCCGCTATCGCTTCGCCGGGCGCTTCTTTCGCGCCGGTCATGAAGGCGACCGCATCGGACATCGTGTAGTCGTTTGGCCGGATCACACAGAGCCGTTTGCCCAGCCGGTGTATATGGATGCGATCCGCCACTTCGAACACATGTGGCATGTTGTGGCTGATGAGGATGATCGGGATGCCGCGTGAGCGCACATCGCGGATCAGCTCAAGCACACGGCGGCTTTCCTTGACGCCAAGAGCCGCGGTCGGTTCGTCGAGGATCACAACTTTGGATCCAAAGGCCGCCGCGCGGGCCACGGCGACGCCCTGCCGCTGGCCGCCTGACAGTGTCTCTACCGCCTGATTGATGTTCTGGATTGTCATCAAGCCCAGTTCGTTAAGCTTTTCACGCGCGAACTGTTCCATCCTCTGACGGTCCAGTTTCCGGAAGATCGAGCCCATGATCCCGGGCATACGCAGTTCCCGACCCATGAACATGTTGTCAGCAATCGAAAGCGCCGGACTCATCGCAAGGGTCTGATATACGCATTCGATACCGTGGGCGCGCGCGTCGAGCGGCGAGTCGAATTGAACTTTCTTGCCGTCGAGCCAGATTTCACCCTCCTCCGGCTGAACGGCGCCGGAAAGCGCCTTGATGAGCGAGGATTTTCCCGCACCGTTGTCGCCGATCACGGCGAGGATTTCGCCGGGCATCAACTCAAAATCGCAGTGATCGAGCGCGGTAACTTTGCCATAGCGTTTGACGAGGTTGCGGGCCTTGACAATGGGTTCGGTCATGACGACACCTTTCTGATCCATTGGTCCACGGCGACAGCGAAGATAATGAGTACGCCGATGAGGAAGAAGGTCCATTGCGGATCGGTTCCGACGAGGCGCAGACCCATTTCGAAGACGCCGACAATGAGCGCGCCGAAGAACATCCCGATGATTGAGCCGCGCCCACCAAAGAGCGAGATGCCACCGATCACGACGGCGGTGATCGATTGGATATTGCCGAGCTGCCCGGTCGAGGCGGTGGGCGATACCGAACCGAAGCGGCCGATCATCACCCAGCCGGCGATGGCGCAAAAGAACCCGGTAAGGGCGTAAACCTGAACGACAATACGGTCGGTGCGTACGCCGGCAAGCTGGGCGGCTTCTGCGTCGTCGCCGATGGCATAGACATGCCTGCCCCAGGCGGTATGGCGAAGGACATAGGCCATGATTGCGACCAGCGCGATCAGCAGGAAGACGGCGAACAGAACCTTGACCCCACCGGGTTGGATGGCGTTTCCCCAGAATTGCAGCGAGGGCGCGCCCGCAGCAATGTCCTGGCTGCGGATGGTTTCGTTGGCCGAGAAGATGAAATTCGAGGACAGATAGATCTGCCAGGTGCCGAGCGTCACGATAAAGGGGGGCAGCTTCAGCCGCGAAATGAGAATGCCGTTGATCCAGCCCATCGCAGTACCGAGCGCAAGTCCGAGAAGGATTGCCATTGGAGCGGGCACGCCGTAGCGGAAGGTGAGCTGGCCCATCAGGACCGAAGAGAACACCGCAATCGCCCCAACCGAGAGATCGATACCTGCGGTCAGGATCACTAGCGTCTGGGCGACACCCAGGATGCCGACGATCGCGATCTGCTGCAGAATCGTCGACATCGTCGTCGCGCGGAAGAAATTCTGAGAAAGCAGCGCGAAAACCACGACAGACACCACCAGAACGATCAGCGGCACGGCCGACGGGGTCTGGTGAAGCCAGTGCTGCAGCTTCTTCAGGAACCTCGTTTCTTCGTGAAATTCCGCTACCCTGTCAGAGGCACCTTTCAGTCCCTCTTCAAAGCCAGCCGTGGAATTGGATTCGCTCGCCATCTTCGTCCCCCTCGCATATCCGCCATGGGCCTTGAGAAAAGGGCGGCGCGCGAGGCCGCCCTTTGGTTCATCATAGCATCAAACGCGCAGCATTTGCGTTGGACCTAACCCCAGCAGAGTTCAGCGCCCTTCGTAGCGTCGATCGACTCGATCCCATCGACAGGCTTGTCGGTGATGAGCGCAACGCCGGTGTCGAAGAAGTCCTTGCCTTCGGTCGGCGCAGGTTTGGTGCCGTCCTTGGCGAACGCGGCGATTGCTTCGATCCCCTTCGACGCCATCAGGAGCGGATACTGCTGCGAAGTGGCGCCGATTACGCCATCCTTGACGTTGGCTACGCCGGGGCATCCGCCGTCGACCGACACGATCAGGGTCGAACCTTCTTTTCCGACCGCTTTCAGCGCCTCGTAGGCACCCGCGGCAGAGGGTTCGTTGATCGTGTAGACGACGTTGATGTCGGGATCCTTGGCGAGGAGCGCTTCCATCGCCGTCAGGCCGCCTTCTTCGTTGCCGGCGGTGACTTCGTGGCCGACGACGCGTGGGTCAAACTCATCACCCCATTTGTTCGGATCGCCGAGGTCAATGCCGAAGCCCTGGAGGAAGCCCTGGTCGCGAAGAACGTCCACCGAAGGCTGCGAAATGGCGAGGTCCAGCATCGCGATCTTCGCATCCGAAGCGGCATCGCCCATGGACCCTTTGGCCCACTGGCCGATCAGGAGACCGGCCTGGAAGTTGTCGGTCGCGAAAGTCGCGTCCGCCGCATCGATCGGATCGAGTGGCGTGTCGAGCGCGATCACGAGAATGCCCGCATCTCGCGCTGCCTTGACTGAGTCCACGATGGCTGCGGTGTCGGAGGCAGTCAGCAGGATACCCTTGGCTCCATCCGCGATACAGGCTTCGATTGCGGCGACCTGAGCCTCATTGTCGCCATCGATCTTGCCTGCATAGGATTTCAACTCGATCCCGAGTTCTTGTGCCTTGGCTTCGGCGCCTTCCTTCATCTTCACAAAGAATGGGTTAGTGTCCGTCTTCGTGATGAGGCAGGCGCTGTCTGCCGAAGCCATGCCTGCCGTGCCGAGGCAGATTGCGCCGACAGCGGCACTGATAAGATATTTCGTCATGATGTCCTCCCTGACGTTTGCCCGGATAACAATGCCCGGACCGAGATGCCGAGCAGACCGAATCTGCCTGCTCTTGATGCGCATACTTCGCGTCTTTCACGTCACCCGTCAATAAATAAATCAACTTGATTTACTAATAATGATCCGGCTAATCTTGATTGCAATCAGGACGGAGATAGGCAACCGCAATGGAGGAAGCAGCGATACGGGACCCGCTTGGCGGGGCGAACCAGTCGCGGCTTCGCGAGCAAAACGAACGCCTCGTCCTATCGTTGATCCATCGGCATGGCGGGCTTCCAAGCGCCGATATTGCGCGCCGGTCCAACTTGTCCGCGCAGACCGTCTCGATCATCATTCGTGCTCTCGAAAAGGATGGATTGCTTCTCCGCGGAGAACCGATCCGGGGAAAGGTCGGCAAGCCGTCGATTCCCATGACCCTCGATCCCGACGGGATCCTTTCCCTTGGGCTGAATATCGGTCGTAAGAGTGCGGACCTGGTGCTGATAGACGTGACCGGACGCCTCAGGGTGCAATGCAAGCGGCATTATCCCTACCCGACGCCATATGCGATCATGGAGTTTCTGACCGAAAGCCATGCCGACGTTTCCGCCGGCCTGACCGAACATCAGAAGAACAGGATCGCCGGTATCGGAGTCGCTGCTCCGTTCGAGCTTTGGAACTGGCTCGACGCTGTGAACGCACCTCGGGAGGAGATGCAGCGCTGGCGCGACTTCGACATCGCAAATAGCGTCTCTGTGGCGACAGGCCTGCCGGTGAACGTGCAGAACGACACAACAGCGGCCTGCATGGCCGAGCATGTCTTCGGGCGCGGCCGGGAGTTTTCCGACTATGCTTATTTCTTCATAGGTTCATTCATCGGCGGCGGAGTGGTTCTGAACGATACGGTCTATTCCGGCCGGACAGGGAACGCTGGCGCGTTCGGATCCATTCCGGTTCCGACCAAGGATGGGCCGCAACAGCTGATCAGCCATGCCTCCATCTATCTTCTGGAGAGGTCACTGGAAAAGGCTGGGATAGACCCTATTTTACTTTGGAAACCCGACTGTGACTGGACGAATTTCGGCGCGCCGCTTGACGACTGGATTGCCCACAGCGCCCGCTATCTGGCCATCGCAAGCGTCGCGGTCGCTTCGGTGATCGATTTCGAGAGCATCCTGATCGATGCCAATTGCCCGGCCGAGATCAGGCGTCGCATCATCGAGCGGACGAATCACGAAATCGGCGCGATCGACACGCAGGGAATCGACAGGCCAGTCTTGGCCGAGGCATCCGTGGGGCGTAACGCACGTGCAATCGGCGCGGCGGCGTTGCCCATCATTGATCGTTATCTCCTGTCGCAGCCACGCTTCGGCTGAAAAACTATCACCGCCCCTCAAAGCGCCACCACCGGACCACCGGCTGCATCGGCATCGCCAGAATCGTGCGTCACCATCAACACCGGGATATTGCGTGCCCGGATGTGATCGAACGTGAATCGGCGCAGATCCGCGCGCAACGTGACGTCGAGCTTGGAGAATGGCTCGTCCAGCAGAAGGGCTTGCGGCTCGGACAGCAGTGTCCTCATGAGCGCTGCGCGCGCCTTTTGCCCGCCCGACAATGTCGCAGGGTCGCGGTCGCCAAATCCCGCGAGTCCCGCCTGCTCAAGCGCTGCGTCGATGGCCGCCTGCCGGTCAGACCTGGAGCGCACCTTTGTCGCCAGCCCGAACGCGAGATTATCGAAGACTGAGAGATGCGGGAACAGGAGGGCATCTTGGAAAAGTACACCGACATGCCGTTGCTCGGCGGGCAGGGCGAGAAGATCTCTCCCGTTCAGATGAACCGAACCCATCGTATGGAAGCCGTGCGCCAAATGTCCGCCAATCGCGTCGAGCAGTGTCGACTTGCCGATGCCGGACGGGCCCATCACGGTTGCAACCGTGCCCGCGGGCACTCTGAGCGTGAGCGGCCGAAAGAGTGGTGGCGCATCGCGCATGGTGACGGACAATTGATCGAGGTCAAGGCTCATGCGGTGGCCGCTCCCTGCAGACCCTTGCGGTTCCGGTAAACGATTGCCGGAATCAGAAAGGCGAGCACATAGACCGCGAACGGAAGGACCGCCTGCAAGGTTGCATAGACCCCAGTCACCCGACGGTCGGAGGAAGAAGACAGCGTCACGGCCTCGGTCGTGAGCGTGGGCACGCGCCCTGCACCAAGAAAAAGCGTCGGCAGATACTGGGCCACGGATACTGCCACGCCGATGGCGGCCGCCGTCAGAAGAGGTTGCAGAAGCATGGGCAACTTGACGGTCAAAAGCCTGCGCAGCGGCCCCGCTCCCAGAGCCGCGGCAGTTCTGACCAGACGCGGGTCGAGCGCACGCCACGGGTCAGAGAGGGCGATCATGACATACGGAAAGACGAAAAGGCTTTGCGCCCAGATCACGGCGGCAAGGCCAGTCATCGCTCCGGTCCTGAGAATGATTACGTGAAGGCCGAAGAGGAATGCGATTTGCGGCACGAGAAGCGGCAAATAGATCATTGCCTCGGCCCAACTGGCCCGGCCAAGGCGGGCGCGATCTTCGCCCTCAAGCCAGGTGATGGCGAGCGTGAGGGCAAGTGACGTCGTCATGACGCCGAGGATCAGCGTGTTCGCGAAGGCCCTGCCCCAACCGGTGTGAGGCGAAAGCCACGCGCGCCCGGACCAGTCACTCGGCAGGATGTCGGGGTACGGCCAACGCCAGGCGAGCGACCAGATCAAAAGTGACAGCATGGCGAAGGCGCCGGCCATCATCACCAGTCCGGCGGCCGCCGAGGCCGCCCGAAGGCCCGGTTCCGCGGATAGGCCGCGCCCGCCCCGGGCAAGCCACCAGCGGCCAACACGCGTGACACCCACTTCTAACAGTCGGGAGCAGGCAATCGCGCCGACAGACGATCAGTCCTTGCAAGATCGCTCCGGCGGAGGCGGGCAGGAACATCGCCGGGTCGGGGTCGCTGTACCAGCGCGCGATGGCGACGGCGAGCGTCGGCGGATTTGACGGGCCTAGTATGATTGCCATGTCAACCGTCGAGAGGGCGTATGTAAAAACGACATAGACCGGCAACCGGATGAGTGGCCAGACCAGGGGCATGATGACCTTGATCCATGCGACGCCGCGACCGTAACCCAGGGATCGGGCGACAGCGAGGTTCCGACGCACGTCGATCTGGCTCAATGCGGAAAGTATCACGAGCAGCAAAAACGGCATTTCCTTCACGACGAGGCCGAGCGTCAGCGCCAGCCCCAGTTCATCGTTCACCGAGGCAATGGCAGGCGGCCTGTCCCAACCCGCGACCACAGCGCCGGCGCGGGCGATCAAACCCGACGGCGCGATGAGGAAGGCCACCCCGATCGCCATTGCGGCATGCGGTGCGGCAAGGAACGGCGCCAGCCATCGCGCCCCGCGCTGTGGCGTGATACGCGCATGGACGGTGGCGCAGAATGACGTCGCAAGCAGCAGGGCGATCAGGGTTGAGCCGACGCCCGTCAGGACGGTCAGGCGCAGGCTCGTCATCACGCCGGGCAGGTCGGCCAGCATGCGCCACGGCGTAAGCGAAAGCTGACGAAAGCCGAGCGCCGGAAAGATTCCGAAAGCGGCGAGAGCGGTTTGGGCCAGCCCCAGGACTATGGGCAGGACAAGACCCAGGCCGACGGCACCGAGCACGGCACCGCGCAGCCAGCGGCCCTCCGCACCTACTTCGTATAGCGCTTTGCCCATTCTTCGGTCAGTCGCGTCATCCAGCTTGCATGAGGTTCGAGAAGCGTCGGCCCGAGCGCGTCAAGCGTGGGCAGCGCAGGTGCCGTCGGCAGGGCCGCGAACGCCGCTTTGGCCGCGTCGTCGAGCTTTGCGGGATCGAGGACTGAGAACGAGCCGAGCACATCTATATTCTGCATATGCGCCTGCGTCGCGGGATCGAGGAGAAAATTTGCGACGACGATCGCGCCTTCCTTGTGTGCGGCATTTGCCGGGACCGCCACGAAGCTGACATTGCCGATGGTGCCGCCTTCTGGAACGAAGACCCGCGCGGTTTCCGGCAGGAGACCCTCCTGAATGGCCGCCGCCGTCGAGGCGGGATCGAATGACATGGAAATATCGACCTCACCATCGTTAAGGAGCTGCTGTTGGAGCGACTGGTTTTCCGGAAAGGTCGCCCCACTACGCCAGAGATTGGGGCGTAGCGCATCATACCACGCCCAAAGCGGCTCTGTTAAAGCGGAAAACGTCTCATCCGTCACAGGATCCTGCAAGACCGCCTTGCTGGGCGCAAGCTCGATCAGCGCCTGCTTGAGGAAAGTCGCGCCCATGAAATTCGAAGGATCGGGATGGGTGAAACGACCGGGATGCGCGGCGGCCCAATCGACGAATCCGTTCATGTTGTGCGGCGGATCGTCCACGCGGGCGCTGTCATAGTTGAAGACGAATTTGGCGAGCCGCCAAGGGCTTTCCATCCCGTCAACTGGAACCGTGAAATCGACGGAGGCGGGTGCGTCGGCCGACAGATCGACAAACTTCGAGTTGGGCAGGTCGGACACGAATGGCCCGAACAGCAAACCTTGCTCCTTCATGGCAAGGAAATTCGGCCCGTTGATCCAAATGAGATCTACCGATCCGTCGGCGTCGTTTCCGGCGGCCTTCTCGGCGATGACGCGGGTGACCGCCTCGGCGGTGTCGGTGAGCTTGACCTGTTCGATCTTCACGCCATACAGCCGTGCGGTCTGTTGCCCGGCCCAGGCGATGAACGCATTGGTCCGTTCGTCACCACCCCAGGCATTCCAATAGACGGTCTGGCCCCTGGCTGCATCGAGCGTCGCCTGCCAGTCGGCAAATACGGGGGTTGCTGCGCCTATCGCAAGGGCAACCGTCAGGGGCAATCTCATGAAGCTTCCTTCCTGCATGGATGATCTAGTTATGCGGCGCCGATGAAAACCCCGTCCAGCCCTGATACCAGCGGCCGATCGTGGTCAAGGCGCACGCGACAGTGAAGATATAGGCCAGCGCCTGAAAGGCGCCCGGCCAGAGACACATCGCTGTGAAGATGGCGATGGTTTCCGCGCCTTCCGTCAAACCGCCGAGATAGTAGAGGCCCTTGGTCGGGTACGCCGCTGCGCTTCGTCCGGTCTTCGCGGCAACGCTTGCAAAGGCGAGGAAAGAAGATCCGGTACCGACGAAGGCGGCAATCAAAACCGCCGCGGGCAGCGCGTTCGTCATGGGATCGGCGAGGGCGAAGCCAAGAGGGAAGACCGCGTAGAAAACGAAATCCAGCGCTATGTCGAGGAAAGCCCCCCTCTCGGTCGGTCCGTCGAGTCGCGCCACGGCACCGTCGAGCCCGTCAGCGATCCGGTTCGCGGCGAGGAGGAGAAGCGCGACCAGCGGAGCACCGAAGGCAAGCGCGGGCACGGTCAGAAGACCCAATGCGAATCCGCAGAGAGTGATCATGTCGGCGGAAATGCCCCGGTCGGCGAGAACCTTGGCTGGATAATGCAGGATTCGGCTCTGAACGGGCAGGATCAGCGCGTCGATCATCCGCGCCTCCAACCGTGATAGCGCTCTAGAATGGATAGAACCGTCGGGTTCACGTGCGCTTTCCGCCATTCACCCGCGACATATTTGTTCGCCTCGGCGAGTGTCGGGTAGACGTGGATCGTCCCCAGGATCTTGTTCAGGCCCAGCCGATGCTTCATCGCCAGAACGAATTCGGCCAGAAGGTCGGCGGCATGTTCACCAACAATCGTCACGCCGAGGATCCTGTCCTTTCCGGGCGCGGTCAGAACCTTGACGAATCCATGATCCGTGCCGTCTGCAATGGCGCGATCCAGGTCGTCGATGCCGTAGCGGGTAACCTCGTGGGCGATCCGCTTTTCCTTGGCTTCGGCCTCCGACAGGCCGACGCGCGCGACTTCGGGGTCGCAGAACGTGGCCCAAGGAATAACGCGATAATCGGCGCGAAACCGCTTCAGATCGCCGAAGATCGCGTTGACGGAAGCGAACCACGCCTGATGCGCGGCGGTATGGGTGAACTGGTAGGGCCCGGCCACGTCGCCGGCGGCCAGAATATTCGGGAACAGCGTTTCGAGATATTCGTTCGTCTCGACCACGCGGTCGGTGGGTATGCCCAATTCCTCGAGTCCGAAGCCCGCGAGACGCGGTGCACGGCCAACGGCGGCGATCAGCTCGTCGAAGACGATCCGGCGGCGCGCGGCGCCATTTTCGACCTCGACCCACTTCTCGCCATCGGACACGCCGCAGGACAGCGCCTTATGGTTGGTCAGAACGGTCACGCCATCCCGCTCCAACGATGACTGTACAATTTTTGAGACCTCTTCATCCTCGCGCCCGAGGATGCGCGGTGCCATTTCGATCTGCGTGACCAGGGAACCCAAACGCGCGAAGGCCTGCGACATTTCGGTCCCGATCGGCCCTCCGCCCAGCACCACGAGTCGCTTCGGCGCTTCAGGACGTTCGCGCAAGGCCTCCCACATTGTGTCGGAGGTCAGGTAGCCCACCTTGTCGATGCCCGGCAGGGGCGGCAGGAAGGGCGAAGCGCCGGTGGCGATGACGATAGCGCGTGCCGTCAACCGCCGGGTTCCGCCGTCCGTCAAGGCGATTTCCACGGTCCACGGATCGACGAGCTTCGCATATCCGCTCAGAACCTCGACCCCGAGGCCCGCATACCGCTCGGCACTGTCATGCGGCTCGATCTTCGCGATCACGGCGTGAATGCGCTCAATCAGCTTGGCGAACGGAATGACAGGCTCCACGGCATCGAGCCCGTAGCGGCCCGCGTGGCGCATTTGATGCGCGGCCTTCGCGCTTCGGATGAGGGCCTTTGACGGGACACAGCCGTAGTTCAGGCAGTCGCCGCCCATCTTTCCTGCCTCGACCAGGGTAACTTTCGCCTTTGTCGCGGCGGCGATGTAGGCGCTCACCAGGCCGGCCGAGCCGCCGCCGATTACGACAAGGTTCCGATCGAAGCGAATGGGGCGCTTCCACCCTTTGTAGACCCGTTTTTTGTGAAACCAATGCAGGATGAAGCGCGCAACCCACGGGAACAAACCCAAGAGCACGAAGGACGCCACGAGCGAGGGTGAAAAGAGGCCTTGGAGGTTTTCGATCTGCGCGATCTGGGTGCCCGCATTCACATAGACAGCGGTACCGGCCAGCATTCCCAACTGGCTGACGAAATAGAAGCTCAAGATGCCGATCGGCGTCAGGCCCATGAGCAGATTCACTGCGAAAAACGGAATCACCGGGATCAGCCTGAGCGTGAAGAGATAGAACGCCCCGTCGCGCTTCAGACCGGCGTCGATCGCATCAATGCGGTCGCCGAGCTTGCGATGTACCCAATCGCGCAGGAGATATCGTGAGACGAGAAAGGCGAGGGTTGCACCGATGGTGGAGGCGAAGGAGACCAGCACGAGGCCGAACCAGAAGCCGAAGATAGCGCCTGCGGCGAGTGTCATCCAGACGGCGAAAGGTAGCGAAAACGCAGTAACGGTTACATAAAACGCGAAAAAGACAGTTGCGAATACCCAAGGGCTCTCACGGTGCCAGACACCCGCCTCAGAGATGTACTCGCCAAACTGCGACGGGTCGAAATGGTCGCGAAGCTGCGTCCATGCGACAATAAAGGCGAGCGCGAGAACAAGCGCGGTCAGAATTCGTTTCAACTGGCCGGTCCCGAGATGGTGGCGGATCTCGGCGACTATAGGCATGCTCGGCGGTTTCGTGCCTATTGCGACAGAGAATTCACGGCATTGTCAGGCGGCGGCGATCATGGTGTCTCGGGCGCTTTTGGCTGACAGGCCGCCATATCGCACTTGATCGCGGCCGGAGCGCGCATGAGACTGGCGTCATGAGCCAGAAGCCGGAATATCAAACCGCCGTTCCGCGCCTGCGTCTTCGCATCTTGCTCGGCGAGGATGCAATGCTAGGTCCAGGCAAGGCGGAATTGCTGGAAGGCATCCGTGAAACCGGCTCAATCGCCGCAGCCGGACGCCGGATGAAGATGAGCTACAAGCGCGCGTGGTTGCTGGTGGAGGAGATGAATGCTGCGTTCTCGTCGTCTCTCATCGACAGTTCCAGGGGTGGCTCGGGTGGTGGTGGCGCGAAGCTGACCCAGACCGGAGAGCACGTTTTGCGCCTCTATCGGAGCGTCGAAACCATCGCCGTCGCGGCGGCGGGTGCTGAAATTGCCTCGCTTCATGCCCTTCTCAAGTCGTCATCAGGCGGCGATATTCCCGAAAAGAAATAACGCTTGTGTTCTGGGCTGGGCAAGGTGATATGTTTGCAAAAACATATCGAATGGATGTCCCCAAATGGCAACCGCATCAGGATTCAGACGGGTGTGTCTTGCTGCCGCGATCACGTTGCTGGCGCTTCCCGGAAGGGCTTCGGCCGAGGAAGTCGTCGTTTTCGCTGCCGCGTCCCTGAAAAACGCACTCGATGCGTTTGCGGATGACTGGCAGCGGGAAACCGGGAACGAGGTGACGGTTTCCTACGCCGGTTCCGGCCTTCTCGCGAAGCAGATCATCGAAGGCGCGCCGGCCGATATCTTCATCTCGGCCGCGGAGAACTGGATGGATGAAGTCGCCAGGTCCGACTTGATCCGGGATCGGGACCGCAAGGACCTTCTGCGCAACAAACTTGTTCTGATCGCGCATGGCAAAACCGCAGAAATCATATCTATTTCACCACAAACTGACCTATCGCTCCTGCTCGATGGCGGGAAACTCGCCATGGCGCTCGTAGATTCCGTACCCGCGGGGCAATATGGCAAGGCCGCGCTGACATCTCTCGGCCTATGGGACAGCGTTGCGCCGTCGGTCGCGCAGAGCGATAACGTGCGGGCCGCGCTCGCGCTTGTATCCGCGGGCGAAGCTCCCTACGGGATCGTCTATGCCACCGACGCCATCGCCGATGGAAACGTCTCCGTGGCGGGCGTGTTTCCGCAGGACAGCTACCCGCCGATCATCTACCCTGCGGCCCTGTTGAGCGGCGCCAAGGACAAGGCAGACAGGGCATTCTTCGACGCCCTATACGGAGAAATGGCGGCTAAGGCGTTCGAAACCCAAGGCTTCCAGCTCGTGAATTGAGGGCGCATGACGGATTGGCTGACCCCGGATGAATGGCAAGCTGTGGCCCTGTCGCTGCGCGTTTCCGTTTGGGCGACGGTTGTCAGCCTGCCCTTCGGTATCTTCACCGCCTATGCGCTCGCTCGCTGGCGGTTCCCCGGCAAGCAAATTCTCAATGGGGTCGTTCATCTGCCGTTGATTCTGCCGCCAGTCGTGACGGGATATCTTCTCCTCCTGACCTTCGGCCGCCGTGGTCCGGTTGGTCAGGCGCTTGAGGAATGGTTTGGCCTGATTTTCGCTTTCCGTTGGACCGGAGCGGCGCTGGCCGCAGCCATCATGGCGTTTCCTCTGATGGTTCGGGCGATCCGGCTTGCCATAGAAGCGGTGGATCCGGGGCTTGAGAAGGCTGCGGAAACGCTCGGGGCGCCCAAGCCTTTCGTCTTCGCGACGGTGACGCTGCCGCTGATCCTGCCCGGAATCGTCGCGGGCGCCATCCTTGCCTTCGCGAAGGCGATGGGCGAGTTCGGCGCGACGATCACCTTCGTGTCTAACATTCCGGGCCAGACACAGACTGTGCCTTCCGCGATCTACAGCTTCCTGCAGGTGCCGGGTGGCGAGGCATCCGCGTTGCGGCTCGTCGGCGTATCGGTCGCGATAGCGATGTCCGCGCTTATCCTGTCGGAATGGGTCAGCCAGCGGATCGCGGCCCGGATCGGCCGGATATAATGCTCGAGGTTGCGATCGCCCATGCCTTTCCGGGCTTCACGTTGGACGTGGCGTTTTCGGCGCCACCAGGTGTGACGGCGCTTTTCGGCCGTTCGGGTGCGGGGAAGACAAGTATCGTGAATGCAGTGGCGGGTCTGTTTCTGCCTGACGAGGGTCGAATCCTTGCTGACGATACGGTGCTGCTCGATACCGCGACGGGTGCGTTCGTGCCGCCGCACCGCCGCCGGATCGGTTATGTTTTTCAGGACGGAAGGCTTTTTCCGCATCTGACCGTCGCCCAGAACCTGTCATATGGTCGCTGGTTTGCGCCGCCTCATGCGGCGAAGATCGGCGAGGGGCAGATCGTTGAACTGCTCGGCATCGGACCGCTTCTGAAACGCCGTCCCGCGGCACTGTCGGGTGGTGAAAAGAGCCGGGTGGCGTTGGGTCGGGCAATTCTGTCCTCGCCCCGGCTTTTGCTGATGGACGAACCACTTGCCGCCCTTGACGAGGCCCGAAAGGCCGAGATCCTGCCCTATCTCGAAAGGCTGCGAGACGATCTTGGACTGCCGATCCTCTATGTCAGCCACTCGGCTGCGGAGGTCGCGCAACTTGCGACGACCCTGGTCCTTGTCGAAAACGGTCGCGTCGTCGCTGCTGGACCGGTGCAAGACCTGCTTTCCAGCCCTGCGACCGCGCCGGCGATAGGTCTGCGCGAAGCAGGCGCCATTCTGAGCGCTCGCATCGAGGCACAGGAAGGGGATGGCCTGACGCGCCTTGCCACGGCGGGCGGGCCGATCTGGCTGCCATATGTCGACGGAGTCATCGGCAAGACACTTCGCCTGCGGATCATGGCACACGACGTGATGATCGCTCTGACCAGTCCAGCAGGAATTTCCGCGCTGAACGTGTTGCCCGCCACGGTACGTGAGGTGCGAATGGGCGAGGGTCCCGGAGCATTGGTCCAACTCGCGGTCGGTGAGGCGTCTCTCCTTGTGCGATTGACGAGACGATCGGTCACGACGCTCGACCTGAGGCCGGGGAAGGCCGTCTTCGCGGTCCTAAAGGCGGTTTCCGTTGCCCAAAACAATGTCGGGCAGGCGGGCAGCAAAGGCTCTGTGTTCCAGCCATAGCAGTGTCCATCGACCCGCTATTGCGTCATCTCTGCACATCAGCGATGGAAAGGGGCCAGATGTTGCGACTGGCGGATTATCGACCCCGGCCGCAGCGTTCTTTCGGAGGCCCCCGGTGAAACGTGTCGGTCGCCGCAAGCTCATGAGTTCAGGATGGTTGAAGGCAGCAGGAACAGTCAGATCGACGCCTACGTCGCGGCAATCGCCGATGGCGATCGTTCGGCATTTGAAGCCCTGTATAGAACGCTCGAAACCCCACTTTACCGTTTCATCTTGCTAAGATTGAACGATCCGCACCGTTCCGCCGACATCATGCATGAGGTGTTTCTCGATGTGTGGCGGAGTGCCGCGGCCTTTCGGGGGCAGTCGAGTGCGCGAACCTGGATATTCGCAATCGCCTGGCGAAAGGTGATGGACGTATTCCGGCAGAGTGGAAAGGTAACCTACAAGGAGAATTTGCCAGACCAGATCGATGAAAGTGCCGATACTGAAAGCGCCGTTTCAGCCGCCCAGGATTCCCGCATCGTGCGGGACTGCCTCAAGGGCCTGAGCGACGAACACCGAATCGCGATCGAACTCACCTTCTTCGAGGAAATGAGCTATCTTGAGATCGCGGCGGTTGTAGGAGCGCCGGAGGGCACGGTAAAATCACGGGTCTATCACGCCAAGCAGCTCATGCTGCGATGCCTGTCGGCGAAAGGTGTGGTCAGAGGCAGAGAAAAGTAATGGGTGATGTTGTGCTGAATAAGGCTGCCGAACTCCTGCCGTTCTATGTGAACGGGACGCTGAGCGAAGCTGAGAAAGCTACGGTTGAGAAAGCTTTGGAGCAAGATCCGGATCTGCGCGCCGAACTGACGGCGCTTGAAGTCATCCGGACCGCAGTGCGGTCGGATGATCTTGGGCGCAGCCCGGGAGATTTGGGGCTTGCGCGGTTGAAGCGCGATCTCGGTCCTGCGGTGCAACCAGCCAGGGTGGGTCGCGCCGCCCTCATAGCCGCGGCCTTTGCGCTCGGCGCGGTTCTGTCAGCGCTGGTCACCACTCAGTTCACGCAGCGGCCGGAGTCCGCTTACCAGCAGGCGGGTGCGGCGGTTGTTCAAAATCAGCTCGTCGTCGGTTTCCGGTCCGAAGCAACTGCGGCGCAGATTTCCGAGCTTCTCCTGTCGCATGACGCGACGATCGGCGACGGCCCCTCTGCCATCGGACTTTATCGTGTCAACTTGCCCGAGGGGGTCGATGCCGGGGCTATCGCGGCGGCATTGCTGATGGAGAAGATGATCGTCGAAAGCGCGGAAAAGGCGCAATGAGAGTCCATTGGGCAATTGCTGTCCTTTGTGCGCTGGCCATTTCGCCCGGAAATCTGTTTCCGTCATCGCAGGTTCTTGCGGCCGAGCCGACACCGAGCCTGAGCCCGCCCCTGAACCTACTCCTGAGCCCGGACCGGGGCCAGCGCCCTCACCGCGCGCGCCGCTCCGCCAAGGCGAATCCGCCGGCCAGCTTGCGACTGCCTTTGGTCGGACGCGGTACGCGGGAGACGGGCGGATGGAATATCTCGTCGTCGGCGCGCGCCAACAGGTGGATCGGGCGGCAGAAGAAATCCGGCGCGCCCGGGGTCGGATCCTGCGCCGCGAAGAACTCCCGTCATTGGGTCTGTCCGCGCTCGCGGTCGATCTCGAAGAACGCCTCACATCGAACGCGATGCGAAGGCGGCTGACGGAACGCGGAGTCTCCGTCGCGCTCGACCGCAACACGATATTCTTGCCGGCTGCGACCGGACGGGTCTACGCGCCTGAACTGATCGGGGTGACGAAGCCGGGAATCTGCAAATTGCCCCACGCCGTGCGCATCGGTCTCATCGACGGACCGGTCGACACGACGCGCCCGGGCCTTGCGTTAGTTCCGGTCGTCAGCCGGTCGTTTCTGGACCCATCGGATCAACCCGCCGATCCGGACCATGCGACCGGCCTCGTTTCTCTGATCGCCGCGCCCGAGGGGCCGGCAGATGTGTCGGGCATGGCGGTCGGCGCCGGGATCTACGCCGCAATCGCTTTCGCCAACGATGGGGGACAGAACGGGATGCGGCTCGATATTTTTGCGCGCGGGCTCGACTGGCTGGTCCACGAAAAGGCGGATATCGTCAACATGTCCATCAGCGGGCCTAAGAACCGCGTTCTGTCGGTGCTGCTTTCGCAGGCTGATTCGCAGGGCGCCATCCTTGTAGCGGCGACCGGAAATGAAGGGCGGAGCCAAGTCGCCTATCCGGCCGCCGATCCGCATGTCATCGCGATTACGGCGATCGACGCCCGTCTGCGGCTTTTCCGTTCTGCCAATACCGGACCGGAGGTCGATTTCGCGGCGCCGGGCGTGGACATTCTGGTGGTTGGCGAAGAAGGCAACGCCTACCGGATCCGGCACATCTTATGCTGCCGCCATCGCCTCGGCGGTTATCGCCCACGAGATCGGCAACGGAAACCGTCGCCGGGACGCGATCATCTCGGCCTTGCGCCAGCGCGCGCTGGAACTCGGCGCACCTGGGCGCGACAGCCAGTTCGGCTGGGGGCTGCTGAGGATTTCCGGGTGTTGATTTTATTTTGAACCTTTCTCCGGCCCACACGACCAATCGACAATGGGTAGGGGTGATACCTAGCGGAAGCGCCGGCCACTGAACTCACGGAACGGCGGGCGCCTTCGACACGGTACGAGTTTACGGGTTTTTGAGTTGCGCTCCGGTCCATACGTCGGTCGCTCTGTCGTTGCGGGGTGTACAGAGCGTAGTTAGTAGCTGACGGATCGATTGGCGGGAGCGGCCAGTGTGAAATGGGAGACGACATCCCGCGCACTGGCCGCTTCCGCCATGGTGACCGCGATATGACCGCGATCAGCGCGGACGATCCGAATCTGGACGCCCGCACTTGGCGAATGCCATCTCCCTTGAGCAAGCGCCGTAAAACCTTCGCCAATCTGTCGTAGGCATTGCAACGCCGTTATCCTGCCTAATTTCTAGGCATCTGGCGGAAAGACGCCGAGTCCGTGCTGGCCGGATCGGCATAGAACCACTCGGGGACCTTCAAACACATCATTTTGCACGCGCAGCACGCGCAATCCTCTTGCGCAGCGGATAGAACCGGACTCAATCCGCGACACGGGCCGCATCTGAGTCGTGACGGCCATCAGGTTATTGCAAACGTTAAAGAATGAACCCGCACAGAACTGATCTCTCGACCTCCTCGCGCCGCGCGTTTCTCCTCGCGATGGGAACCACTGCACTGACCGTGCCGATGCTTTTCGGCAGTGATATCGTCTTGGCACAGGAAGCCTCGAAGGATGATCCCCAGGAGGCCACGGGCGAAGTCTTCAGCTTCGACCTTCTGACCGAAGCCGCGCGCAGTCGCGCCGCCGAAAAGGTGGCCGCGCCGGAAGAACTGGCGTCTGTCTTCAAGGACCTTAACTACGACGACTACCAGATGATCCAGTTCCGGCCCGGCAAGGCGCGCTGGAGGGCGCGGGGTAGCGCGTGGAATTTGCTGCCGTTCCACCTCGGCTGGCTTTTCAAGGAACCCGTTCGGCTCCACGAAGTTGTGAACGGTATGGCAACCGAGTTGACCTTCACGACGGACGATTTCGAGTACCGCGGACATCTTAAGCAGGATGTGCCGGCAGGGACGGCACTGCCCGGCGTGGCGGGCTTCAAGCTTACTCATCCGCTGAACCGTGGCGACAGGATGGACGAGATCATCTCGTTCGTCGGAGCGAGTTATTTCCGCGCTCTCGGGCTTGGCAATACATACGGTCTCTCAGCGCGCGGTCTGGCCATTGACAGCGGCCTCACCAAGGCTGAGGAGTTCCCGCGTTTCAGCGGCTTCTGGCTCGAACGGCCGGCGGAGGATGCAGGCTCGGTTAGCATCTACGCCTCACTTGACAGCGAAAGCGCCACGGGCGCCTACCGCTTCGTCGTGATGCCGGGCGAAGAAACTGTTGTCGAAGTGACCGCGCGCCTTTTCTTCCGCGCCGATGTTGAGCAGCTCGGCATCGCGCCGCTGACCTCGATGTTCCTTTTCGCCGACGTTAACCGCACCCGGTTCGACGACTACCGCCCTCGGGTCCATGACAGTAACGGCCTGCGCATCGTGCGCTCGGACGGCGACGTGATCTGGCGCGCGCTCGACAATCCCGAACGGCTCACCTCATCCTATTTCAGCGAAACCCAACCGCGTCGCTTCGGCCTGCATCAGCGTGGCCGCGATTTCGAAGATTATCAGGATGCTGGCGCGCGCTATGACCTGCGCCCTTCTGTGGATGTTGAGCCGATCGGCGACTGGGGGACAGGCAAGGTGCGCCTGTTCGAGCTTCCGACCGATGTCGAGGTGCATGACAATATCGGCGCCTTCTGGATTCCCGATTCGCCAGTGAAAGCCGGCGATGCGCGCGAATTCGCCTATAGGCTGCATTGGGGTCGGCTGGAACCGGACTATTCCGATGACCGGGCCATCGTGTGGGCCACGCGGGGCGGCGTCGGCGGGCCTGCAGGGGTTGAAAATCCGCCCGATCTGCACAAGTTCGTCGTCGATTTCAAAGGTGGGATGTTGGGCCGTCTGCCCGAAACCGACAAACAGATCGAGCCGGTCCTGAATATCACAGGCGGTAATGCCGATATACTGACGCTCTCGAAGCTGCCGGGGACCGATATCTGGAGGATGGTGGCGGACATATCGGCCGAAGACGACGCTGCAGTGGAAATGACGGCGCATATCGCGGGCTATGGACACAAACTGTCCGAAATCTGGTCGTTTCAGTGGATAAAGTCATGAACGCTATCAGCAAGTTCGACATGAACAATACCGACGCCGCCGCCCTGCCCGAAGCGCCGGTGGCGATGCCGATTCAGCTGCTCGAGCCAGCGCGTCCGTTCGCCTTTCTGCGGATGTTCTTCGGGTTTGGCAACCGAAGTGTGAAGCAATGACATGACACCAACCGCAAACCTTGTTCTGCTGCGCATGTTTGCGATTATCTTGCCGCTATTGGCGGGGGGCGGCGCGGCGGCGCTTTTCCTGCAATATTCCTCGGCCGCAGGCCTCACACTTTATGCCTATCTGAGCGCGGTTCTTCTGACCTTGTCCACCGCCTGGCTGACATGGGGCGCCGGGCTTTCACTTATCGGCCTCTGGCCGACTGGGCGCAGGACGCCGTCGAAAGCGCCGGTCCAGGGCAAGACGGTGATCCTTATGCCCGTATGTAACGAGGATCCGGCGCCCACGTTCGCCCGTGTGGCTGCGATGATCGAAGCGCTTAGGGATGCGCCGACCGAAGTTCACTTTGCCATCCTCTCGGACAGCTTTCGGCCCGACGCGGTGGCGGGCGAGGCATTCTGGTTCGCGCGGCTTCTCAAGGAAACCGGCGCCGAGAACCGTCTCTTCTACCGACGACGCACACAGAACACTGGCCGGAAGGCAGGCAACATCGCGGACTTCTTCCGCCGCAGCGGTGCGGCTTATGAATACGCGTTGATCCTCGATGCGGACAGCCTGATGGATGCCGGCACGATCGTCGAAATGATCCGACGGATGGCAGCGGAGCCGAAGCTCGGCCTGCTGCAGACCCTCCCGGTGGTCGTGCGCGCCAAGTCGGTCTTCGGTCGTGCGATGCAGTTCGCAGCGGGCTTCTATTCGCCAGTCTTCGCGCGCGGCCTCGCCCGATTGCAGGGCAGCGCGGGGCCGTTCTGGGGTCACAACGCCATCGTTCGCACCCGCGCCTGGGCGGCCTGCTGCGGCTTGCCGGAACTCGAAGGGCCGCCGCCATTCGGTGGCCACATCCTTAGCCATGATGTCGTGGAGGCCGCCCTTCTTGCGCGCGGCGGCTGGGATGTGCGGCTCGATACGGATCTGGGTGGATCTTACGAGGAAGCGCCTGAGAGCCTGATTGAACATGCCAAGCGTGACCGCCGCTGGTGTCAGGGTAATCTGCAGCACAGCCGCGTGGTGGCCGCAGCCGGTCTTCTGGGCTGGAGCCGCATGTCGCTGGGTTTGGGCATCATGGCCTATGTCGCGCCGGTCTTCTGGGCGGGGTTCCTGATCTCGTCGCTGCTCGACCGCGCCAACCTGCCGCCGCCGGACTATTTTCCCGATCCGCATCAGTTCTTCCCGATCTTCCCGAGCGACGAGACTGCGAAGGCGATCGGTCTTGCCATCGGCATCGTCGGCCTTCTCATCATGCCGAAGCTTCTGATTCTGATCGAGGCGGCAGCGACGGGACGCATTGCCAGCTTCGGACGGAGCTTTGGCGTCGTCCTGTCGTCCGTAGCCGATCTTCTCTTGTCGAGTATGATCGCTCCCATCCTCATGGCATTCCAGACGCGTTCGGTTCTGCAAGTGCTGCGCGGCGCGGATGGCGGCTGGCCGGCGAACCGTCGCGGTGAGGCCCGCGTGACCGTTATCGAAGCATTCGAGGCGTGCCATTTCATGGTGACGATTGGGCTTCTCGGCCTTGTTGCCTCCGGCTACTGGATTCCGGAGCTTCTGCCATGGCTGCTTCCGGTCCTCGGACCGATGATCTTTTCGCCGTTGATCATCGCATGGACCTCGCGTTCTGCCGAGCGTTCGATGCTTTTTACCACCGCTGAGGAGCGCGACTTGCCCGAGATCCTGGCCCGTCACGACGCTGTTCTGGCGCGCTGGGGCAAGCCTGCGGTTGGCACGATGGCTACGCCAGTTCCGGAAGCTGAAAGTACCGCCGATGCTTGACTCGGTTTCACATCGGGTCGCACAGATCAGCGCGGGCAGAACTGCTGGCACCGGAGGCGTTCCAGCGCCGTCCGACCCCAAGAAGCGCGACGGCCGGATTGACGTTCTGCGCGGCCTCGCTCTGCTCACGATTTTCGTCAATCACGTGCCGGGTACGGTCTTCGAGCAATTCACGAGCCGTAACTTCGGCTTCTCAGACGCTGCCGAGGCGTTCGTGATGATCTCTGGCGTGTCAGCCGCCCTTGCCTATTCCGAGGGTATGGTGAGCGTGCCGCTCTGGCCTGGGATCGCGAAGGTATGGCGCCGGGCCTGGGCGTTGTACCTTGTCCACCTGATGCTGTGCTTCTGGGCGATCGCAATCGTCTTCGCGACGTGGCGGTTCGGCGGGTCGATGGCACTCGCTATGAAGGACAACTTCCAGTTCCTGTTCAGCGACCCGGTAGGTGTGCTGATCGGCCTGCCGACGCTCGGGCACCAGTTCGGCTATGTGAACATACTGCCGCTTTATTCCGTCCTTCTGTTGGCCGCACCGGGGATCATCTTCACGGGGCGCCGATGGCCCGGCCTGACGCTGGCCGGATCCATCGCGCTATGGTTCGTGGCGGCCTTCTGGCGGCTCGACCTGCCCGCCTATCCGTTGCCGGGCGGCTGGTTCTTCAATCCGTTCTCGTGGCAGATTCTCTTTGTTGCAGGCATTCTGACTGGCCTTGGCCTGAAGCGCGGCGAGCGGTTCGTGCCGCTGCGCCGCTGGCTTGCCGTCGCCTCCTGGGGCTTTCTGCTCTTCGTGATCGTCTGGATGAAATGGGACGCCTTCGGCAAGATGATGAACCACATTCTGGGCTGGGCGTCGGGACATGGCGCGCCGTGGTTCTTCGTCGCCTTCGACAAGACCTATGTATCGCTTCCGCGCCTAATCCATGTTGTCGCACTGGCCTATGCGGTCAGCACGCTACCGGGGTTCCGGGCGTTCTGTGACCGGCCCGTTCTCGCGCCGCTGGCGGTCATGGGTCGGCAGGCGCTTCCGGTATTCGCACTCGGGACGCTTCTGTCCTTCGCCGCGCGGGCGGTGAAGGAGATCGCGTTCATCCCTTCCACAACCCTCGATTTGGTGCTGGTCGCGCTCGGAGTTGTGGCGATGGTGGTCTTCGCCGCAATGCTGGATCAGAAACGCCGGAAGCAGCCGGCACCCGTCCGCGCACGGCGCTCGGCGCCCGTGGCTGCCTAGTGGCGGCAGCCCGCGCCCCTCTGATACAGGCTGCCGGTTCGTGTCGCCAGATAGGGGCCCAGAGGAATTTCCTCCTGTTTGAGGAAGCCTGACTGCTGCAATATCCCATCCCGCACCATCTCGATCACCGCGACGACCGACGCCGAGGTCGTCCAGGCGATCGCCGTGCGTCGCCGACCGCCGATCTCGATCGGATAGTAGGCGCGGACGAACTCCTTTCGGCCAAGGCCGGTAGGGGTCCACCCTTCGGCGGCGACATGGACATAGACTACGTCCTCGTCCACCGGCGGTTTGGCATGGGTTAGGATGCGGCCCGCTTCCTCGCGGCTTTCGCGCATGAGCAGTTCGTGGAAGAAAAAGTTCATCAGCTTGACGTGGCCCGGATAGCGCATCGTCTTGTAGTCGAGATTCTCGATCCGGTCGGCATAGGTCTCGCACATCGTGCCGAGGCCGCCCGAGGTGGTGAAGGCTTCCAGATGCACCCCGTCGATATAGATGGTTTCCAGCCATTCCATCGCGGAGACAGTTTTCAGGACGCCCTCCTCGATAACCTCGCAATCGTTGAGGTATTCGTTGACGACCCCTTCGGGCGACCAGTTGAAGGCATAGCCGAGATGCCCTGTCGGGTTCTGAGGCAGCGCGCCGACGCGCAGACGGATGGAGCGGACACGCTCGAACATCTCGGCCAGATGCGCGCCGACGATGCCGACAAAGCCGGGGGCGAGCCCGCATTGCGGGGCCATGACGCCTCTTGAGGTCTTGGCAAGCTCACGGATGTGTCTCGTCGTCGGAACGTCTTCGGTCAGGTCGAAATAGTGCAAGCCCAGCCGGTGCGCGGCGGACGAAACACCCTTGTTCAGGTGATAGGGCAGGCAGGACAGCACCGCCTCTTGTCCACCAAGCACTTCATCCAACTCTCCGGTGAGATCGGCAACCTTCACCGGAAAGGGACAATCCGACAGCTCACGGGCGTCGATACCGGTTACGTCGAACCCCGCGTCGGCGAGAAGCTCCGCCGCCAAATGGCCGACTTTTCCCAGGCCAAGAACACCGACCTTCGTGAAAGACATTCTCCATCTCCTGCGCATCGCACTTGACGTCACAGTCGCCCGAAGGGCGGTCGATTGCGCGCGCCATTCTGGCGGAATTGAGTCGGCGGCATATAAATATGACGGCCCGGCCGAACAAATTGACGGGCGAAGGCGGTCTGGCGATCTCTGGATCTCAAGAGACTTGTCAGATGTCGAACTTCACGCCCTGTGCCAGCGGCAGTTCGGCGGAATAGTTAATTGTGTTGGTTTGTCGCCGCATGTAGCCCTTCCAGGCGTCGGCGCCACTTTCACGACCGCCGCCCGTCTCCTTCTCGCCACCAAATGCGCCGCCAATCTCGGCGCCCGAGGGGCCGATGTTGACATTGGCGATGCCGCAATCCGATCCGACCGAAGACAGGAAGGTCTCTGCCTCGCGCATGTTCAGCGTGAAGATGCAGGACGACAGGCCCTGTGGCACGTCGTTCTGGATGGCGATGGCCTCGTCCAGCGTGTCGTAGCCCATAACGTAGAGAATGGGCGCGAAGGTCTCGGTGCGCACGGTCTCGGTTTGCTTCGGCATCTCGGCGATGGCGGGTTCGACATAGGCGCCGCCCTGCGGCACGCCCTCGGGCACCGTCCTGCCGCCGTGGATGGTTCCACCCTCGGACTTCGCCTTCTCCAGTGCGGCGTGCATCCGGTCGCGCGCGCCGTGATCGATCAGCGGGCCGATCAGCGTGGTCGCCTTGCGGGGGTCGCCAATGGGCAGGCTGCCATACGCCTTGGAAAGCCGCGTCACGAGGTCGTCCTTGATCGAGTTATGCGCGATCAGCCGCCGCAAGCTCGTGCAGCGTTGTCCCGCGGTACCGACGGCAGAAAAGACGATGGCCCGCACCGCCATGTCGAGATCGGCCGAAGGCGCCACGATCATCGCGTTGTTGCCGCCAAGTTCGAGGATCGGCCGACCCCATCGCGCTGCGACCTTCGGACCAACGATGCCGCCCATGCGGGTCGAGCCGGTGGCCGAGACGATGGGGACGTCCTTGGAGTTGACCAGTGCATCACCGATGGCGGGGCCGCCGATGACCAGTTGCACCAACCCCTCCGGCGCATCGCCGAAGCGTTTCAACGCGCGATCCATGATCTTCATCGTTGCCATCGCCGTCAGCGGCGTCTTTTCCGAGGGCTTCCAGATCACCGGATCGCCGCACACAAGCGCGAGCGCGGCGTTCCACGACCACACCGCGACCGGGAAGTTGAACGCCGTGATGACCGTGCAGGGGCCGAGCGGATGCCACGTCTCCATCATCCGGTGGCCGGGCCGTTCCGAGGCGATGGTCAGACCGTAGATCTGCCGGCTGAGACCCACGGCGAAGTCGCAGATGTCGATCATCTCCTGCACCTCACCAAGGCCCTCGGAGGCGATCTTTCCCGCTTCCAGCGTCACTACTGCCCCGAGCTCCTCTTTCGACCTGCGCAGTTCCTCGCCCAGCAGCCGGACGAGTTCGCCCCGCCGCGGCGCGGGCACCTGGCGCCAGACCTTGAACGCGCCCTGCGCGCGGGCGATGACGGCCGGCATGTCGGCCGGATCGGTCCCGCGCAGGCGTGCGACCTCGGCCCCGTCGATCGGCGAATGCACGGCGAGAGTGCCGCCCTTGAGGTCGGCTTCGGTCAGGCCGGCGGCCTTCAGCACATCGTTGTGGCTCATCTCAGTCTCCTCTGTAACGGTCTGCGCCGGACGCCCCTGCGGACGCCCGGCGGGAATGTTTCTCGCGATGCGGCCTCAGAAGAAGGCCTGAAGCCCGGTAATCGCGCGGCCGAGGATCAGCGCATGCACGTCATGCGTGCCCTCGTAGGTGTTCACCGTTTCCAGATTGACCATATGCCGCATGATCTGGAAGTCCTCCTGAATACCGTTGCCGCCGTGCATGTCACGGGCGATGCGGGCAATGTCGATGGCCTTGCCGCAGTTGTTGCGCTTGATGAGCGAGATCATCTCGGGTGCCGCTTTCGCCTCATCCATCAGCCGCCCTATGCGCAAGCTTGCCTGAAGGCCCAACGAAATCTCGGTCATCATATCGGCGAGCTTCTTCTGGTAAAGCTGGGTCTGTGCCAGGGGCCGGTTGAACTGCTTGCGGTCGAGCCCGTATTGCCGCGCCGCGTGCCAGCAGAATTCGGCGGCACCAAGAACTCCCCATGAAATGCCGTAGCGCGCACGGTTGAGACAGCCGAAAGGTCCCTTCAGCCCTTCCACGTCGGGCAGCAGCGCATCCTCTCCGACTTCTACGCCGTTCATCACGATCTCGCCCGTCACCGAAGCCCGCAGCGAGAGCTTGCCGCCGATTTTCGGTGCAGAAAGGCCCTTCATGCCCTTTTCGAGTACGAAGCCCCGGATCTTGCCGCCATGCGCGTCCGACTTCGCCCAGACGACGAAGACATCCGCGATGGGTGCGTTCGAGATCCACATTTTCGAGCCGTTGAGCACATAACCGTTCGCCGTCTTCGTAGCGCGGGTCTTCATGCCGGCCGGGTCGGAACCCGCATCGGGTTCGGTCAGGCCGAAGCAGCCGATATATTCTCCGGACGCAAGTTTCGGCAAGTATTTCTTGCGCTGTTCTTCGGATCCATAGGCATAAATCGGGTACATGACGAGGCTCGACTGCACCGACATCATCGAGCGGTAGCCTGAATCAACTCGCTCAACTTCTCGCGCGATCAGCCCATAGGCGACATAAGACGCGCCGATGCCGCCGTATTCTTCGGGCACGGTGACGCCCAGAAGCCCCATTTCGCCCATCTCGCGGAAGATCGCCGGATCGGTCTTTTCCTCACGGTAGGCCTCGATCACACGGGGCTGAAGCTTTTCCTGTGCATAGGAGTGTGCGCCGTCGCGGAGCATCCGTTCTTCTTCGGAAAGTTGGTCTTCCAGCCGGAAGGCATCCTCCCAGTCGAAGCGGGAAAGGTCGGGGGCGTCTTTCGGTTTCAGGGCCATCGGGGACTCCATCGTCGTATCGGGCATTACTATGCACTATGCGCCATTAAACTAACGATGAATACCGCTATTCGCGCTTCAATGTATGTGTTACATGCATATTATGGCGACACCTCGGCAACTCCTTCCAAGCGTTTCCCTGCTGACCGCATTCGAAGCCGTGATACGCACTGGCTCGACCCTCGCCGCCTCGCGCGATCTGGACCTGACCCAAGGGGCGGTGAGCCGGCTGATTCAGAATCTGGAAGCGCAGCTTGGGGCGACGCTCTTTCTGCGCGAAAGGCGACGGCTGGTGCCGACCGATCAAGCGCTGGCCTATGCGCGCGACATAGGCAAGGCGCTCGACCTCATCTCGCGCGGTTCGATGCGGGTCAGATCGAACACCGGCGGCGGAACGCTTTCGCTCGCTATCCTTCCGACCTTCGGTACCCGCTGGCTTGCGCCCCGGCTTCCGCGGTTTCTGGCGGGCAATCCGGGGATAACCATCAATCTTGGCACCCGCCTCAGACCGTTCGATTTCGACGAGGAGGGGTTTGACGCCGCAATCCATTTCGGACGCGACGACTGGTCGGGCACGGGCTCGGTGAAGCTCTTCGACGAAAGGCTCATCGCCTGCTGCGCCCCCGGCTATCTGCGGGGCCATCCAGTGGCCGCGGCGCGCGATCTGATCGGCCAACCGCTTCTGCAGCTTGAAACGCGCCCCAACGCCTGGACAGCGTGGTTCGCCCATCACGGCGCAACGGAACGCGTTCCGCAGGGTATGCTCTTCGACCAGTTCGCGCCGATGATCCAGGCGGTGATCCACGGCCTTGGCGTAGCGCTTCTTCCTGAGTTTCTGGCGAGGCCAGAGCTTGCGGACGGACGGCTCGTCGAAGCGTTCGGCGGGGCCGTGGTTGGGCAAGGCAGCTATTACCTGGTCTGGCCCTCGGTCGGCGCATGGTATCCGCCCCTCCAGACGTTTCGCGATTGGCTGGTCGCCGAGGCAGCCGATCCTGACGGGACCGAGATGTTGCCCCGTTGACCTTTGGCGGTCGGAGGGCCACCGTTCCCGTCAACGACCGGCGCATTCCGAGGAGAGCTTCGATGGAGGACACGGCCGATTTTCTGGAGCACTTGCGCGGGACACTGGAGGGTATCGAGGCCGATGGCCTGATGAAGCGCGAGAGGCTCATCACTTCGGCACAGGGCGCGCATGTGAAGGTTGCAGGGCGCGATATGCTGAACCTCTGCGCCAACAACTACCTCGGCCTCGCCGATCACCCGAAGCTGATCGCCGCCGCGAAGGGTGCGATGGAGGATCACGGCTACGGCATGGCCTCGGTCCGCTTCATCTGCGGCACGCAGGACCTGCATCGGGCGCTGGAGACGCGGATCGCGCGTTTTCTTGGGAAGGACGATTCCATACTCTTCGCGGCCTGTTTCGACGCGAATGGCGGATTGTTCGAGCCGCTTCTGGGGCCGGAAGACGCCATCATATCGGATGCGCTCAACCATGCCTCGATCATCGACGGCATCCGGCTTTGCAAAGCCAAGCGCTATCGTTACGCCAATTCCGACATGGCCGATCTTGAGGCACAGTTGCAGGCCGCCCGCGCGGATGGCGCGCGCTTCATCCTGATCGCGACCGATGGCGTCTTCTCGATGGACGGCTATCTCGCGAAGCTGCCCGAGATCACGGCGCTGGCCGAGAAGTACGGCGCGCTTGGTGATGGTCGACGATTGCCATGCGACCGGCTTCATGGGGCCGAAGGGGCGCGGCACACCCGCGCACGCCGGAGTCGAGGTCGATATCCTCACCGGCACGCTCGGCAAGGCGTTGGGCGGGGCGCTCGGCGGATACATCGCCGGTCCGCAGCCGGCGATCGATCTTCTGCGCCAGCGGGCGCGGCCCTATCTCTTTTCCAATGCCCTGCCTCCGGCGGTCGTCGCCGCCGGGATCGCTGCCTTGGATCTGGTCGAGGCGGCCGACGATCTGCGCACCCAACTCTTCGAAAATGCGAGCTACTGGCGCGCAGGGCTTGAGGATGCCGGGTTCAAGCTTTTGCCGGGCGAGCATCCGATTATTCCGGTCATGCTAGGTGATGCCGCGCTGTCGCAACGCATGGCGATCGAGCTTTACGACCGCGGCGTCTATGTCGCGGGGTTCTTCTTCCCCGTCGTTCCGAAGGGTCAGGCGCGCATCCGGACGCAAATGAACGCCCGGCTGAGCCGTAGTGATCTTGACACCGCGCTCGACGGGTTCCGAAGTGCGGGCAAAGCCGTGGGGGCGATCTGATGCGCAACGACATGAAGGCTCTGGCCAAGGCGAAAGCGGACACTGGCCTCTGGCTGGAGCATCGCCCGGTGCCCGAAATCGGCCCGGACGACGTCCTGATCCGCATCCGCAAGACTGGCATCTGTGGCACCGACATCCATATCTGGAACTGGGACGACTGGGCGGCGAAGACGGTGCCCGTGGGCCTTGTCACCGGCCATGAATTCGCCGGTGAGATCGTGGAGATCGGCAAGAACGTCGAGGGGCTGAGCATCGGTCAGCGCTGCTCGGGCGAGGGTCACCTTATCGGCAAGAAATCGCGCCAGAGCCGTGCCGGCAAGTTTCACCTCGACCCTGCGACGCGGGGTATTGGCGTCAACGAACAGGGGGCCTTCGCTGAATACCTGAAACTGCCCGCTTTCAATGTCGTACCCTTGCCCGACGAGATCGACGATGACATCGGCGCGATCCTCGACCCCTTGGGCAATGCCGTCCACACCGCGCTGTCCTTCGACCTCGTTGGCGAGGACGTCCTCATCACCGGCGCCGGTCCCATCGGCATCATGGCCGCCGCCGTCGCCCGCCATGTTGGCGCGCGGCATGTCGTGATCACGGACGTAAATCAGGACCGGCTCGACCTTGCGGCTCATGTCACCGACGTTGTGCCTGTCAACGTCGCCAAGCAGGATCTGCGTGAGGTCGAGGGCGCGTTGAAGATGAAGGAGGGCTTCGACGTCGGCATGGAGATGTCCGGCAATCAGGCCGCATTGGACCAAATGGTCGAGAACCTCGTGATGGGCGGGCGCATCGCGATGCTGGGGATTCCGCCGGGCAAGTCGCCGGTGGACTGGTCCCGTATCGTGTTCAAGGCGATCACCATCAAGGGCGTCTATGGCCGCGAGATATTCGAGACCTGGTACAAGATGATCGCGATGCTGGAAAACGGCCTCGATATCCGCCGGGTTATCACCCACCGCTTTCCGGTCGATCAGTTCCGCGAGGGGTTCGAGGTGATGCGGTCGGGGCGTAGCGGCAAGGTCGTGCTCGACTGGGGATGAGAGCCTGTTCCGTTCGGCGGCCGGATCGACTATATGATGCAGTCTTGCCGCCCAAGGACCATGGCCATGACCGATCAAAGCGCCACCACTCCCATCACGCAGGATGTGCTGACCATTCCGCGGAAACTGCCGGAGAGCGGCCGCGTGAATGTCGTCGGGCTGACCCGCGACCAGTTGCGTGAGGCTTTGATTGCCGCCGGGACGCCCGAGAAACAGGCGAAGATGCGGCTTGGCCAAGTCTGGCAGTGGGTCTATCACTGGGGTGTCCGCGATTTCGCCCAGATGACCAACCTCGCGAAGGACTACCGCGCGCTTCTTGCCGAGACCTTCGAGATTGCCTTGCCCGAGGTCGTGACCAAGCAGGTCTCGGCGGACGGCACACGCAAATACCTGTTGCGGATCGCGGGCGGCCATGAGGTCGAGATGGTTTACATCCCCGAGGAAAACCGGGGAACCTTGTGCATCTCGTCCCAGGTCGGATGCACGCTGACCTGTTCCTTCTGCCACACCGGTACGCAAAAGCTGGTCCGCAACCTTACCGCCGGAGAGATCGTCGGCCAGTTGATGCTTGCCCGCGACGACCTGAACGAGTGGCCGGAACCCGGCGCACCGAAGGATGAGACGCGGCTCATCTCCAACGTCGTCCTGATGGGCATGGGTGAGCCGCTCTATAATTTCGAGAACGTCCGCGACGGGATGAAGGTGGTGATGGACGGCGAGGGGCTGAGCCTCTCGCGCCGCCGGATCACGCTGTCCACCTCAGGCGTTGTGCCGGAAATCGCCCGCGCGGCGGAAGAGATTGGCTGCCTTTTGGCAGTCAGCTTCCATGCGACGACGGATGAGGTTCGCGATCGGCTGGTGCCGATCAACAAGCGCTGGAACATCGAGATGCTGCTGAACACGCTCCGCGACTATCCGCGATTGTCGAATTCCGAACGCATCACCTTCGAATATGTCATGCTGAAAGGCGTGAACGACGCGGACGCGGATGCCAAGCGGCTGGTGACGCTCATCCGTGGCATTCCCGCCAAGATCAACCTGATCCCATTCAACGAATGGCCCGGCGCACCCTATGAACGGTCGGACTGGGAGCGGATCGAGGCTTTTGCCGACATCATCTACAAGGCGGGCTACGCGAGCCCCATCCGCACCCCGCGCGGCGAGGATATCATGGCCGCCTGCGGGCAGTTGAAATCGGCGACAGAGCGCAGCCGCAAGAGCCGGGCCGAGATCGCCGCCGAAGCGGGCCTGACCTGAGCGCACGGACCCAGCCGCGCCAAGGGTGCGCCCGCATTCCTTTACCCACCAAATCTTGTGTCTTCGGCGTGACAATCCCCCGCCGAAGGCCTATAAAATGCGCATAAGAACAAGGACAGGCTTGCATGACCGACGACGCGCAGCAACCGGCCGAATACGGCGCCGATTCTATCAAGGTTCTCAAGGGGTTGGAGGCCGTGCGCAAACGGCCCGGCATGTATATCGGCGACACCGACGATGGCTCCGGCCTGCACCACATGGTCTATGAGGTCGTCGACAACGGCATCGATGAGGCTTTGGCGGGTCACGCCGACTTCGTCAGGGTCCGTATCCATGCCGATGACTCAGTTTCCGTGCGCGACAACGGGCGCGGGATTCCAACCGATATCCACCAGTCCGAGGGCGTGTCCGCCGCCGAAGTCATCATGACCCAGCTCCACGCAGGCGGAAAGTTCGACCAGAACAGCTACAAGGTCTCGGGCGGTCTTCACGGCGTCGGCGTCTCGGTCGTGAACGCCCTTTCAGACTGGCTGGAATTGCGGGTTTGGCGGAATGGAAAGGAACACTACGCCCGCTTCGAGCATGGAGATACGGTCGAGCCTCTGCGCGTGGTCGGCGACGCCGCGCCGGGCGAGAAAGGCACCGAAGTCCGCTTTCTTGCTTCGTCCAAGACCAATCACCCCGACGCAACTTTCTCCGATCTCGACTATGTCTTCAAGACGCTGGAAAGCCGGCTCCGGGAACTTGCGTTCCTGAATTCCGGCGTGAAAATTATCTTGGAAGACAACCGGGGCGCGGAGCTTCAGCGCTCGGAACTGTTCTATGACGGCGGGGTCCGGGAGTTCGTCAGATATCTCGACCGCCACAAGACCTCTGCCCTGCCCGAACCGATCTTCATCACCGGCGAACGCGGCGGTATCGGAGTCGAGGTCGCGATGTGGTGGAACGACAGCTACAACGAGATGGTGTTGCCCTTCACCAACAACATCCCCCAGCGCGATGGGGGCACCCATATGGCGGGCTTTCGCGGGGCGCTGACACGCACGATCAACACCTATGCGCAGACCTCCGGCATCGCGAAGAGGGAAAAGGTGGATTTCACCGGAGACGATGCCCGCGAGGGGCTGACCTGCGTCCTGTCGGTCAAGGTCCCGGACCCGAAGTTTTCGTCGCAGACAAAGGACAAGCTGGTTTCGTCCGAGGTGCGGCCCGCCGTCGAAAACCTCGTCAACGAAAAGCTTGGCGAATGGTTTGAGGAAAACCCGGCCCAAGCCAAGGTCATCGTCGGCAAGATCATTGAGGCCGCTCTTGCCCGCGAAGCCGCCCGGAAGGCCCGCGAACTCACCCGGCGCAAGACCGCGATGGATGTTGCCTCGCTTCCCGGCAAGCTTGCCGATTGCCAGGAAAAGGACCCTGCGCTGTCTGAATTGTTCCTTGTGGAGGGCGACAGCGCCGGCGGTTCGGCCAAGCAGGGGCGCGAGCGCAAGAACCAGGCCGTTCTGCCCTTGCGCGGCAAGATCCTGAACGTCGAACGCGCACGTTTCGACCGCATGCTGTCCTCCGATCAGATCGGGACGCTTATTACCGCGCTTGGCACCGGCATCGGGCGGGACGAATTCAATCTCGGCAAGCTCCGCTACCACAAGGTCATCATCATGACCGACGCCGACGTGGACGGCGCGCATATCCGGACGCTCCTCCTGACCTTCTTCTTTCGTCAGATGCCGGAACTGATCGAACAGGGCCATCTCTTCATCGCCGAGCCGCCGCTCTACAAGGTCGCGCGCGGCAAGTCCGAGGTCTATCTCAAGGATCAGGCCGCTCTCGAGGATTACCTGATCCAGCAGGGGATTGATGGCGCTTTGCTGCGCCTTGGCTCGGGCGAGGAAATCAGCGGTGCCGATCTCGCGCGCGTCGTCGAAGAGGCCCGGGTGATCCGCCGCATCCTCAACGCCTTCCCAACGCATTATCCGGCCCGCATTCTTGAGCAATCGGCAATCGCGGGCGCTCTGGTTCCGGGCCGCGTCGATTCGGACGCGCAGGGCGTGGCGAATGAGGTTGCCAAGCGGCTTGACGAAGTGGCCTTGGAGTATGAACGAGGCTGGCAGGGCCGTCCGACACAGGATCACGGCCTGCGCTTCTCGCGCTCCCTGCGCGGCGTGGAAGAGGTCCGCACGCTCGACGGTCAAATTATCCGTTCCGGCGAAGCCCGACGACTTGCGACCCACACCCAGGCGCTACAGGAAGCGTATGGTATGCAGGCCCGGCTTGTCCGGAAGGATCGAGACCAGACCATTCATGGACCGCTGGAGCTCTTGCAGGCGATCCTGCAGGAAGGCGAGAAGGGTCTGACGCTGCAGCGCTACAAGGGACTTGGGGAGATGAACCCCAATCAGCTTTGGGAAACGACGCTCGACCCGGCCGCCCGGATACTCAACCAGGTGAAGATCGAGGACCTCGCCGAAGCCGATGACATCTTCACCAAGCTGATGGGCGACGTGGTCGAGCCAAGGCGGGAATTTATACAGCAGAATGCGCTAAACGTGGAGAATCTGGATTTCTGATGCCGTGTCGGTGACCTATCAAGCTTGCGCCGGTAACAGCGGTATTCGGCTATTTCTTCAGGCAGAGTCTTTTGTGCCAGAACGTCCTTCGTTTGGCGGCAACGCACCGGCGAGAAATTCTGTCGCGTTCTTGTGCAGATGCCGGAAAACGCGAAGCGCACCTTCGCGTTCGAGCATCTGTGTCATCGGAACTTCGAGCGCCAAATCGATTTGCGCCGGTAGCGCATCCAGGAATTGTCGCAGATCAATTTCGCCAAGACCCGGAGGAAGCCGTTCCGCGCGCGCCGCGTGAAGAAGCATTTCAGTGGTATAGGCCGCGAAACGCGGCGCATCGCAGAGGTGGGCGAAGGGTATCCGTTCCTTCGGTATGCGGCGCAGCAGATGATAATCGGGAACCGATCGGTCGAAATGCAGGCTATCGATGAGGATGCCGACGTCGGGGCCTGCCTCTCCGACGACGTGCAGGCAGGTCGCCAGGTCCGGAACTGACGTCCATGGAAAGAATTCCAGAACCGTCCCGATGCCGCGCAAGCGGGCGCGTTCGGAGAGCGCACAGAGCGTCCCTGCCAGGCGGCCGAGATCGGGATCGTAGGGCGCGGTGATAAGATGCCGCGCGCCAAGCGACGCGCCCGCGTCGAGCAGCGGCTCAAGCCGGGCGATGTCGGTGTCGGGGGTGAGTTTCACAAATTCGATGTCGTGCACCGCCATTCCGGTCGCGCGGAGCGCGGCAATGGTCGCACGCAATGCCGCCGGGTCGTCCATCAGGGGATAGCCGGGGCTGTCATCGGTGACGCGGAGGAGCCGCAATCCGACAGCCTCAAACCTGGCCTCGGCGGCAGTTTCGATGAAGGCGGGCGGCGGCAGCGTGATCGCGGACAGATGGGCGATGGACAGGCGATGGGTCATGACGGATACGTCGCTCCTGCGGCATGGCGACCGGCGATGTATCCGAAGGTCAGAGCGGGACCGAGATTGATGCCACCCGCCGGGTAGTGGCCGCCGAAGACGCTGACACTGTCGGTTCCGGCGGCGTAGAGACCAGAAATCGGCTCGCCCTGCGTGTCGAGCACGCGCGCTTTTGCGTCGGTGGCTATTCCGGCAAAGGTGCCGAAACTGCCCGGCACGACTTCAACGGCATAGAAGGGCGCGTGTTCGATGGGGGCGAGACATGGGTTAGGGCGCCGTTCCGAATCGCCCTGAAGCCTCATGTATGCTGTCGTGCCGCGCCCGAAGTCAGGGTCCTCGCCGCGCTGCGCGTTCCGGTTGAAGGTCTCGACCGTGCGGAGAAGTCCGTTCGGATCGATCCCGGCCGCACCGGCCAACGCCGCCAGCGTCGCGCCGCGCTTGAGGTAGCCCGAGCGCACCCAGCCGCCGAGCGGCAGTGGCGCCGGACGGACGATGCCGAGCCCGTAGCGGCGGATGAAACGGTGATCGCAGACAAGCCAGGATCGTGCCGGTTGACCTTCGGGCACCGCGCGCAGGACGGCGCGGACATAGTCGTGATATCCAAGCCCTTCGTTGCAGAACCGTTGCCCATCGGCCAGAACACCGATCAGACCCGGCTTTCCGCGGTCGATGATATGCGGGAAGCGCCCTTCGGCGCCAGACGGCCAGGGGACGCGGGATACCGGGCAATAGGCGGCGGGCGCAGATGTATCGCAATTGAACGCCCCGCCTGCGACTTCTGCGAGGCGCGCGCCGTCGCCCGTGGCCTCTGGCACGGCGAGTGTCAGATGCTCCGGGTCGCGCGGAAATAAATCCGCTCGCCGAGCAGGATCATGGGGAAAGCCCCCGGTCGCCAGAACCACACCCTGCGCTGCATGAAATTCACGCTGCGTGGTCGCGACGCCGACTACGGCGCCGTTCGACCTGACCAATCCCGTCGCGGCGGTGCTGGGCCTCAGCGTGACGCCCAGATCGAGCGCGCTGCGCAAAAGCCGAGCGACGAGCGCACTGCCGTTTCGCAATTGCATGGCGCGGCCATGTAAGGCGAGGTCGGCCATATGCCGCGAAACGCGCCCGGAGACATAGGCAAAAGACCGGGCCGATCGGGTCGCGGTCATGAACGCCTTGAGGTCCGTCCCCGCTTGTATCGGCAGCCCCCGCAAGGTGGTCTCTGCCAAGGGCTCGCGCAAAAGCTTCAGCGCCGGCCCAAGTCGCCGTGCATCGTAGGGCCTGGCGATTATCGATCGGCCCCCTGTCCCGGCGCCCGGATACTGCCCGTAGGTGTCGGGGATATGCAGGCCACCGTCGAACTGAAGTGCGGTGTTGGTTTCGAAGAACGCCACCATTTCCGGAGCGGTGGCAAGGAAGGCATCGACTCTGTCCGCATCGAACCGATTGCCGAGAACGGCTTCGAGATAGCGGCGAGGAGCCGCCGGTTCATCCATAATTCCGGCGCGGATTGCGACCGGATTGCAGGGCGCCCAGATCCAGCCCCCCGACCAAGCGGTCGTGCCACCCACTACTGCGGCCTTCTCCAGCACCGCCACGCGAAGACCGAAATGAGCCGCAATCACCGCAGCGGACAATCCCGCGGCGCCCGAACCGAGCACGATCAGATCGTAGTTTTTGCCTTCCATGCGATCGTGTTCCGACGTTTCGTGACATGCTCATGAAAGCGTTCGCGACGCCATAACGTCAAATACCTATTGTGCAATCGGTATAACCTCATGTTAAAATTAGTCCGGCCTAGGAGGGTGTAATGCGGGAAATCACGCTGAGACAGGTCGAGGTCATCCGCGCGGTGATGATGCGCGGCACGATCAGCGGCGCGGCCGATCAACTCAACGTATCTGCCCCCGGCATCAGCCGGCTTGTCAAGCATACCGAAGAATCGCTTGGCATCCGCCTGTTCGAGCGGCGTGCTGGGCGGTTCATTCCATCGGTCGAGGCGGGGCCGGTCTTCGACCAGATCAGCACCGTGTACAAAGGCGTCGAGAATCTTCAACTCGCGATCGAGTCGCTGGAAAAGGGGCAGGATGTGCGCCTTGCTTTCGCCTCAGCGCCGTCGGTGGCGCAGTTCATTGCGGCACGGGCATTGCGCAGCATCCGGAACCGCTATCCCGACCTCTTTATCGACCTTAACATCCTGAAGATCGAGGAGACGGTGGACTACCTCCTTCTCGAACGCGGCGAGTTCGTGATCATGAGTTCCAGTGTCGATAATGCCGGGCTCGAGAACGAAGAACTGGCGCGCGGGCAGCTTGTCGTCATTCTTCCCGATGGGCATCGTCTGTCGGACCGCGAAGCGATCTCGGTCCACGATCTCGTCAATGAGCCGATGATCGGCGTCGATCCTGAAGATCCCTATGGCGCAAAGCTGGCACAGCCGTTTCGTGACGCAGGCGTTGAACTCCGTCATTCCATGCGCGGGCGCTTTGCCCAAACCGTGGTGAGCCTTGTAAGACATGGAATGGGTGTCGCCCTGATCGACGCCTTCTCGGTTGCCGAAGTCTACATGCCAGGCCTTGTCCGAGTGCCTTTGCTCGAGGAATCCGCCGTCTCGATCTACGTCGTTCGCAAAAAAGGGCGTGTCCTGTCCGGATTTGCCGAATATGCGATACAACGATTTCGGAGGGAGTTAGGCGCCGCCGCGAAGGGCACTTTCGGAGCATCAGGTCACGAACCAGGATTAACATTAGGTTAATGTGCAGCAATGATGGGTATTTGACGTTATGCTACCCACAAAGCGATGATGACTTCAACGGGCGTGGGAGTGCTGCCCGTCTTCGATCACATCCAGGGAGGACAACATGAAGCACATCATTCTGGGCGCCGTTTCGGTGCTTGCCATTTCGGTTACTGGCGCGCTTGCGCAAGATTTTCCGAGCAAGGAAATCGCAGGCATCATTCAATGGGGTGCCGGCGGTTCGACCGACACCGTCATGCGCGCCGTCACGCCGCATGCCGAAGAGGTGCTCGGCGGCACAATCGTCATGCAGAACGTCACCGGCGGCGTTGGTGCCATCGCGCTGAATCAGGTCGCGGAGGGCGAGGCCGATGGCTACACCCTTCTGATGGGTGCGGAAAACCCGCTTCTCTACAAGGTCATGGGCCTTGGCGACAAGGACTACAGCGACTTCACCCCGATCAACATCCTCGCGCGCGGCACGCCGATCCTGGTCGCCGGCAAGGACGCGCCCTTCGATGACTATGCGGGCATGATGGACTATATCAAGGAGCATCCGGGCGAGGTTCGTTTCGGCTCCACCGGACCGGGGGGCCTGCCCTCCGTCGTGACGGCAATGATCAAGGCGGTCGAAGGCGATCTCGACGTCATCTTCGTTCCCTATGACGGCGACGGTCCGGCGCTGACCGCACTTCAGGGCGGCGCAATCGACGTGATGCCGGCGGTGCTGGGTGCCTCGATCGAAGGCATTCGCGCCGGTACGATGAAGCCGCTTGCCGTGATCGACACCAAGCCGGCCGAAGCCCTGCCCGAAGTGGCGACGGTTGCCTCGTTCAACGACGGCTACAACACCTACCTGCCCTGGGGTCCGTTCTTCGGCATCTTCGTCAAGAACGGCGCGCCGGACGACGCGGTGGCCAAGCTGACCGCCGCCTACAAGGAAGCTGCCGAGCAGCCGGAATTCCTCGACCTGATGAAGAACCGGGGTTTCACGCCGCTGAACATCAGCGGCGACGAGGCGAAGGCCTTCCTGGCGAAGTGGCAGGAAACCACCGCCTGGCTGATGCAGGATGCCGGGCTGACAAAGGCGTCGCCGGAAGAGTTCGGCATCGCCAAGCCCACGAAGTAGTTGATCGAATACCGCCGCGCGGAGGCCATCCTTCGCGCGGCGCCCTGCACGCAGCGCTCGCGCCGCGCGTGAAACACCTCAAAAACCTGTGCGACAATGGAGGGTGCGATGACCCCGACCGACCGCGACACAGACGCATTGCGGGACATTGAAATCCCCGATCCCCACGAACACCAGCGCGCCACGCGCCGGCCGGGCGAGGCGGCATTCACGCTCCTCATGCTTGCTGCCAGCCTCGTGCTGCTCTGGAGCGCCTACGGCATTTCCGGGTTTGAGGCGCTCTCGTCTCCCGGCACGGTGCCAATGGCCACCACATTCGTGATGGTGATCGCGGCGGCGATGATTGCCTTGAGAACCATCAGGCTTCCGCAGATTTCCGGCGAGACTGTCGCGAAGGACATCCTGCCGATCGCTGTGATCCTCGTCGCGGCGCTACTGATCGCCTACGCGGTCCTGCTGAAGCCGCTGGGTTTCCTGCCGACCTCCGCCCTTTTCCTGATCGTGGCCATCAAGACACTCTGGCGCCACGGCTGGGCCATGACACTTGTGGTGTCGTTCGGCAGCCTTATCGGCATCTACATCGTCTTCCGAGTGATCTTCACCGTCCTCATGCCGGCAGGCGTCGTGCCCGAAGGCGAGATGTTGCAATTCTTCCGAAACATCTTCCACGCAGGAGGGCTCTGAGATGGATGCGTTGATGGCTTTTCTCACTGTCTTCACCCAGCCGGAATTGCTTGTGCTTGTGGCGCTTGGCACGTTCGCGGGCGTCTATGTCGGCGCCATTCCGGGCCTCTCGGTCACGATGGCCGTCTCGATCCTGATCTCCTTCACCTTCTCCTGGGATGTCTATCCGGCGATCTCGCTGATGATCGGCATCTACATGGGCGGCGTGTATGGCGGGTCGCGCACGGCAATCCTCCTGAATATTCCCGGTGCGCCCTCGGCAATCGCCACGGCGCTTGACGGCTATCCGATGGCGCAACGCGGGGAGGCTGGCACGGCGATCGGCATCACCACCGTGATGTCCTTCTTCGGCGGCTTCATCGGGATCATCGTTCTGGCCCTTGCCGCTCCGGCAGTGTCGGATTTCGCGCTGAAGTTCCAGCCGCGCGACTATATGCTGCTGGCGGTTCTCGGCATTCTGCTTGTCGGGTCGCTTTCGGGCGAAAGCTTGGTCAAGGGCATCTTCTCGGGGGCGTTTGGCATCATGCTTGGCGCCGTCGGTATGGACCCGCTGACCTTCACCGAGCGCTTCACCTTCGATCTGCCCCTCATGCGCTCCGGCATTTCCTTCATCGCGGTGATGATCGGCATGTTCGGCGTGTCCGAGGCGCTGGCGCAGCTTCATCACCTTGAAACCCCGGCGATCAAGCAAAAGATCACGCGCATCGTCCCTTCGTTCGGCACCATCCGCAAATACCTGCCGCTGTCCCTGCAAACCTCGACCATCGGCGTGATCATCGGCGCGCTGCCGGGCACTGGCGGGGACATTGCGGCGCTAATGGCCTACGACCATGCCAAGCGCGTGACGCGCAAACCGTCCTATCCCTTCGGCAAGGGCGCGATCGAGGGGCTGGTGGCGCCCGAGACTGCGAACAACGCGGCCGTGGGCGGAGCATTCATCCCGATGATGACGCTCGGCATTCCGGGCGACGCGGTAACCGCCATCATGATCGGTGCGTTTTTCATCCACGGACTCAACCCCGGCCCGATGCTGATGATCGACAAGCCGGATATGTTCTGGTTCATCGTCGGCGCCTTGGTCGTCGCCAACTTCTTCATGCTCATCTTCGGGCTGACCGGTATCAAGCTTTTCACCAGGATCGTCGAGATGCCGCGCGCGATCCTCATTCCCCTGATCATGCTCTTGTCGATCGTCGGCGCCTATGCGGTGAACAACTCGATCACCGATGTCTACTGGATGCTCGGCTTCGGCGTCCTCGGCTACTTCATGCGGGCCTACGGCTATCCTCTCGGGCCGGTCATCCTCGGCGTGATCCTGTCACGGCTTCTGGATGACAACTGGCGGCGGGCGATCATATCCGAACGCGAGGATCCCGCGCGGTTCTTCCACGGCATCGTCACCAGCCCGCTGTCGCTGGTGCTCTTTCTTGCGGTCGTCTTCATCTTTGTCAGCCAGACCCCGATCTGGCGAAAGCTGAAGGCCCGCCTGTTTCCCGCACGCGATTCCGATGAGGTGCAGCAATGACCCCGGCTCCCGCACCCGACCTGCGCCTCGGTCTGATCGGCGACAACATCGCCCGCTCGCGCTCGCCTCTTCTGCACCGGCTCGCGGGACAGCAGAATGGCTTGGTCGTAACCTACGACCGTCTCATCCCGCGCGATCTGGGGCGGGACTTCGACGAGGTCTTCGCCATGTGCGTCGAGGGTGGCTATCGCGGGATCAACGTGACCTATCCCTACAAGGAACGCGCGGCGGGCATGGTCACGATAGACGACCCTCTGGTCAGCGCCATCGGGGCGGTCAACACCGTCATCTTCGACGAAGGTGGCCCGCATGGCCACAACACCGATTATTCCGGTTTCGTCGAAGCCTATCGACAGGTGCGGGGCACGGCCCGGCCGGGCGAGACCCTGATGATCGGCACCGGCGGCGTGGGCCGGGCCGTGGCCTTTGGGTTGATCGCTCTTGGAGTCTCAAGCCTGAGGCTTGTGGACCGCGACGCGGCCAAGGCCGAAGCTCTGGCTGGCGATCTCCGCCGCGCGGCAACCGGACTGACGGTGACGACCCATTCTGCCGCAGAGGATGCCGCAGAAGGCGTCGCGGGAGTCATCAACTGCACGCCGGTCGGGATGGTCGGATATGAGGGCACACCTATCAGGGCCGGCGCGCTCGCTGGTGCGGAATGGGTGTTCGATGCGGTCTATACACCGCCCGACACCCGTTTCCTCACCGATGCCGGGGCGCATGGCCTCGCCATCCTCTCCGGATGGGAGCTGTTCTTCTATCAGGGTGTCCACGCATGGCGTCTCTTTTCCGGCAAGGATGTGGATACCTTCGTTCTTCGCCACGATCTGCTGGCCTTGGGGGAAGCGGCGTGAAAACCTCGATCGCCACCGTCTCGATCTCGGGCAGCTTCGATGAAAAGCTCGAAGCCATCGCCGCGGCGGGTTTCGACGGCATCGAGATTTTCGAGCAGGACTTCATCGCCTCGGACCATTCGCCCCGCGATGTCGGACGCATGGTGCGCGATGGCGGACTGGAGATCACGCTCTTCCAGCCGTTCCGTGATTTCGAGGGGTTGCCGGAACCGGAACGGTCCCGCGCCTTCGCCCGCGCGGCGCGGAAGTTCGACCTGATGAACCAGCTTGGCACCGACCTCATCCTTGTCTGTTCATCCGTACACCCCGCCGCGATGGGGGGCATCGACCGCATGGCTGCAGACTTTGCCGAATTGGGCGATTTGGCAAAGGCGCATGGCGTGCGGGTCGGCTTCGAAGCGTTGTGCTGGGGCCGCCACGTCAACGACCATCGCGACGCCTGGGAAGTGGTGCGACGCGCGGACCATCCGAATATCGGGCTGATCCTCGACAGTTTTCATACGCTCGGTCGCAAGATCGACCCTGAAACGATCCGCAGCATTCCGGGCGACCGCATCTTCTTCGTTCAACTTGCCGATGCGCCGGCCATTGACATGGATCTGCTCTATTGGTCGCGCCATTTCCGAAACATGCCTGGTGAAGGCGACCTCGACGTCACGGGGTTCATGCGCGCGGTCACGGCGACGGGCTATTCCGGTCCGCTGAGCCTTGAAATATTTAACGATCAGTTCCGTGCGGGTCTGCCGCGCCTGGTGGCGCAGGACGGACACAGAAGCCTGATCGCCCTGATGGACAGGGTGCGTCGCGTCGAACCCGCACTGAAAGTGGATCTGCAGGACTTTCCGCCACCCGCGCCGGTGGAGAAGGTCGAATTCATTGAATTCGCGACGTCGGTCGAAGATGCTCCCGCACTCGAGGCGCTGTTAGAGACGATGGGTTTCGGCAAATCCGGCATTCATGTGTCAAAGCGCGTCGCGCTGTGGCGCCAGGGCGGGGCGAATATTCTCGTCAATACCGACTCCGAGGGCTTCGCGCATACATCCTATGTTGCCCACGGCACGACGGTTTCAGAAATCGCGCTGATGGTGCAAGATGCCGCGGCAGCCTTCGGCAGGGCAACCGCCCTTCGGGCATCGACCTATCCGCAAACCGCAAGAACGGGAGAGCTTTCGATCCCCGCAATACGCGGTGTCGGAGGAAGTATGATCCGGTTCCTCGATTCCGCGTCAGACCTGGGACACATATGGGATATCGATTTCAGGACCGAACCGGCAGCAGTCCACGGCGACATTCTCGGGATCGATCACATCGGCCAGACCATGGCCTATGACGAAATGCTGAGCTGGGCCCTGTTCTATATGAGCATCTTTGACGCGGAAAAGGCGCCGATGGTCGATGTGGCCGACCCCGATGGGCTCGTCCGGTCGCAAGCGGTCCGGTCAGGCGGTCTGCGCGTTACCTTGAACGGCGCCGAGACACGGCGGACGCTCGCCGGGCAGTTCATGGAGGATAGTTTCGGTTCTTCCGTGCAGCATGTGGCACTCGCGACGGCGGACATTTTCGCCACTGCGGCCGCGCTTGCGAAGCGCGGATTTCCTGCGCTGAAGATCGGCAGCAACTACTACGAGGATGTCGAAGCACGCTTCGGGCTCGATGAGGCGCTGGTCGCCCGCATGCGGGCGGCAAACGTACTCTTCGATCAGGATGCCGAAGGCCGGTTTTTCCAGCTCTACTCGGCCTCCCGGCCGGGTGGGTTCTTTTTCGAGTTCGTTCAGCGAGATGGCTGCTATCAGGGCTACGGTGCGCCGAACGCGCCGTTCCGGATCGCGGCGCAAAAGCGCGGCGCGCATCCAGCGAGCATTCCGAAACGCTAGGATTGCGTCTTGGCGCCTTCACGGCTGAGGCGCATCAGCAGGTCGAGTCCGGTCGCGATGGTTCCGGCCTGACGGTATGTCATTCCGACGGCCCCGGCGAGAAAGCTCACCCCGGTAGGAATTTCCGTCAATGTGCCGCTTTCAAGTTCTTCTGCCACGACGCCCCGAGAGATGAACCATGCGGCGTCGGAAACCGCAAGAATGCCTCGACCGATCGCAAACGCGGCGGTCTCGAACGCAGGGATCAGTCCAGGCAAGTTGAGGGTGATGAGGTATTCGTTGACTGCCCGCCGGATGATCGCGCTGTCCGGCGGAAGGATCACGGGAACCTTTCGCAGGATTTCGCGCGGTTCCATCGCGGCCAAGGGATGTCCGGCCCTCGTGACAAGCACGATGTCCTCTTCATAGAGATGCTCAAACGCGAGCCCGGCCATCTCTGCCGCGTCGGGCATTCGGCCAATCATCAGATTGATGCCGCCATCGCGCAGGAGCCGCACAAGATAGGTGTGAGGTCCCGTTTCGATCTTCAGAAGTATTTCGGGCGCGATTTCGCGAAGTCGCAGCGCCACGCGTGGGAGCAGCCGGGTCGCTGCGGTAGGCAGAATGCCGACCCGGATCGCTCCACCCGCAAATCCGGGCCGCAGCGCCGCGACGCCTGCCTCGAACGATTGTAGCCCAAGGCTCGCATGGCGCCGGAAGACGGCACCCTGCTCGTTCAGGATAAGTCGCCGTTTCTCGCGTCGAAAAAGTGCGGCGCCAAGCAGGTCTTCAAGCTCCGCGAGCGTTCGGCTGAGCGCGGGTTGGGTTATGCCTTGCGCGCGCGCAACCTCTGACAGGTTGCCTTCATCCGCTATGGCGACGAAGGCGCGAATGTGTCGGAGCTTCACCCCCGGATGCATAATCATGCGATTATCAACTCTGCTTCACTTTGCATTATCGCCGCCGCAGTAGCCCGATTATGTTATGATCAGGAGGATACCTTATGCAATCTCTTGCAACACCCTTCGGCAAGCTTCACCACCGCGCCGAGGCGCTGCCGCGCGAATTGAGGCAGGTGCGCGATGGTAAGCGCGGACACGGACGTTCCGCTACTGGCGGTGGTGAGGCACCCGTCGGCCCCTTTTCGGAAAGCTCGGAGCGATGACCGACATTGCCGCCCAAGGCAATAAAACGCGCCGCTCCGTGCTCGGCGAGGCCCATGTCGATCGCGCGGAATACAGCAAGACGGAATTTGACACGCCGTTCCAGTTGCTCATCACCGAAGCCGCATGGGGCCATGTCTGGTCGCGCAGCACGATCGATCTGCGCGAACGCTCCATGCTCACGATTGCGCTTCTCGCCGGGCTTGGCAACGACCACGAACTGGCGATGCACATCCGCGCGACCCGCAACACCGGCGCAAGCCCGAACGATGTGCTGGAGGCGCTTTTGCATGTTGCGATCTACGCTGGCGTGCCGCGCGCGAACCATGCGATCAAGATCGCCAAAGAGACTTTCGCAGACATGGCAAAGGAGGTGCAGCCGTGAAACCCGCAGAACTCTACCAGCGTGATCGGACGTGGCAGCCGCCCGCCTTTACACAAAATTACAAGACCAGCGTTCCGCGTAGCCCGCGCCAGGCGCTGCTGTCGCTGCAAGGATCGCTGTCCGAAATCACCGGGCCGACTTTCGGCCACGGCGACATCGATCCGATCGACAACGACCTGATCCGCAATTACACCAAGACCGGAGATCCGGTTGGCGAACGCATCATCGTCCACGGTCGCGTGCTCGATGAAAATGCCCGCCCCGTGCCGAACACGCTTGTCGAGATCTGGCAGGCCAATGCCGGCGGCCGCTACCGTCACAAGAAGGATACTTACCTTGCCCCGATCGATCCGAATTTCGGCGGCTGCGGGCGCACGCTGACCGACGAGAGCGGCTATTACTACTTCCGAACGGTCAAGCCGGGCGCCTATCCATGGCGGAACTGGGTGAACAACTGGCGGCCTGCCCATATCCATATGTCGGTCTTCGGGACCGCATTTGCACAGCGCCTGATCACACAGATGTACTTCGAGGGCGATCCGCTCATCGCGCACTGTCCGATCGTGAAGACGATCCCCGATCAGCGCGCAATCGACCAACTGATCGCGCCTTTGGACATGAACGCGGCGATCCCGCTCGATTGCCTTGCCTACAAGTTCGATATTGTTTTGCGTGGGCGCCGCTCGACGCTCTTTGAGAACCGGCTGGAGGGGAATTGAAAATGGTACAATCATTAAACTATCTTAAAGAATCGCCCTCGCAGACCGCAGGGCCGTATGTCCACATTGGGCTCGCGCCGGGGGCTGCGGGCTTTGACATCTACCGGCAAGAGCTGGGTTGGGACATCGCCGGACCCGACGCACCCGGCGAACGCATTCGGGTCGAAGGCGTGGTCCACGATGGCACCGGCGCACCGGTCAAGGACGTCCTGCTGGAAGCGTGGCACGCGGATGCGAGCGGGATTTATCCGCATCCGGAAGACCCGCGACATGCCGATGTCGCAAAGGGGTTCCGCGGCTGGGGCCGCGTGATCACCGATTTCGAGACCGGGGTCTGGAGCTTCGAAACGATCAAGCCCGGCGCGGTGCGGGGCCGCAACGCTCGGATAGTGGCGCCGCATATCAACCTCTGGCTCGTCGCGCGCGGCCTCAATATCGGCCTCAACACGCGGATGTATTTTGAGGATGAGGATAACGCGGCCGATCCCGTCCTTCTCCTGATCGAACAGGCGGAACGCCGCCAGACACTGATCGCGCGAAAGACCTCAGCCGGTGCCTATCGGTTTGACATCCGCCTTCAGGGCGAAGGTGAAACCGTCTTTCTGGATGTGTGAGCGATGAACAAACCCTGCATCATCTGCGTGGCGATCACTGGTTCGCTTCCGACAAAGGAAAACAATCCGGCGGTGCCGATCAGCATCGCGGAACAGGTCGAAAGCACGCAAGAAGCGTTCGAGGCCGGCGCGACGATCGCGCACTGTCATGTGCGCGACGACGACGGCAAGCCGACCTCCGATCCCGAGCGTTTCGCTCGGCTCAAGGAAGGGCTGGAAAAGCATTGCCTCGGCATGATCGTGCAGCTTTCGACGGGCGGGCGGTCCGGCGCGGGCCATGCTCGGGGCGCCATGCTGCCCTTGCGGCCCGATATGGCTTCTCTTTCGGTCGGGTCGAACAACTTTCCGACGCGGGTCTATGAGAATCCGCCCGATCTGGTGGACTGGCTCGCTTCGGAAATGCTGAAATACGACGTGACGCCCGAGATCGAGGCCTTCGATCTCAGCCATATCGTTCAGGCTGCGCGTATGGCTGCCGACGGACGGCTGGCAGCTCCGATCTACATCCAGTTCGTCATGGGGGTGAAGAACGCTATGCCTGTCGATGAGCCGATCTTCGATTTCTACATTGAGACGCTGAACCGCCTCGCACCCGGCGCGGAATGGTGCGCTGCCGGGATCGGGGCGCAGCAGTTGACGATCAACGAATGGTCGATTGCAAAGGGTGGCCATACGCGAACGGGTCTTGAAGACAATGTCCGCCTCGACCGCGACCGTCTGGCGCCATCGAATGCGGCGCTGGTTGCGCGCGCCGTCGCGCTTTGCGAGAAGTATGAACGCCCCGTCGCGACCTGGAAGGAAGCCCGCAAGATACTCGCGCTGCGCGATGTCCTCACGTAAGGAAGTACGGAATTAAGAAGATCCGCAGCGCGGCGAACAAGGTCAGACGCCGAGTATCTTCGGATTGCTTCAGGGCCCTCCACCCGATCCTAGCTTCCGGCTTCATGGACCGAGCGCACCAAGAATAATGCGCTGGAACCCGGTACGAAAGCCGGATGAAGCGCTTGCGAATGGGTCGCTAGGAGTTAGACGCATATCATCAAGGATTTCGGTCCGTACCGACGGGCTGCGCGCCGCGACCATTCTATCCGTTTGTGCACGGCGCCTTAGACGAAAATAAAGTCACCTGGATCCAGGTCGGTCGATATGAGGCCGTCCAAGATGATCGCGTGACCTTTGTAGTGGATCTCCACCCCGCCTGATACGTCGCTGATCGAGAGTGCCGCGAATTTGGTGGCGTCATCGGCACCTGCGACGCCACTGATCCGGATCGTGTCGGTCCCGTTCTCGAAATCGGTGATGAGGTCGATCTCGCCCTTCGCGAGGGATGCGAAGACGAAGGTATCGGCGTCGGCGCCGCCCGTCATCGTATCATTGCCAGTACCGCCAGTCAGTGTGTCGATCCCGATGCCGCCGTCCAAATTGTCGGCGCCGTTGCCGCCGCTCAGATCGTCGTCGCCGGCGCCGCCGGTGAGCGTGTCCTTGCCGCCATCGCCGTAGAGGACATCATTGTCGTCGCCACCGTCGAGAAAGTCGCGGCCAATGCCACCATGCAGGACATCGTCGCCGCTTCCGCCCAGTAGCGTATCGTCTCCGTCGTCACCTGAAAGGGTGTCATTGCCGGAGCCCCCATCGAGGGAGTCGGCGTCATAGCCGCCGAGCAGCGTATCGTTGTCGCCCCCCCCTAAGAGCGTGTCGGCGCCATAGCCTCCATTCAGGCTGTCATTGCCGGCGCCGCCGTCCAGGCGGTCATTGCCCCCGCCTCCGTTGAGGGTATCGTTGCCGTCCTCGCCAAAAAGAATGTCGCTGCCAGCACCCGCCCCGAGCGTGTCGTTTCCGGCGCCGCCCCAGAGGGAGTCGCTGCCCTTCGCGCCGCCGACCCAATCGTCGCCATCATCGCCGTAAAGCGCGTCAGCGCCACCCTGACCGAGCACTCTGTCATTGTCCGCGCCGCCGTAGAGCGTGTCGCTGCCGCCGCCGCCGTTCAGAATATCGTTTCCGGAGAGTCCGTAAAGCGTCTGTGCACCAACCGCGCCGGTGAGCGCGTCGCCAAAGATCGACCCCTCGGCGATCTCGATATTGCTGAATTTGTCGATCCCGCCGAACCCGCCCGAAGCCGTGCCGGCGGTCGCAGAGGTAAACGTGATGTTCACACCCGACGAGGGTGCATCGGTTGCGAAGGAAATCGTATCGAGCCCTGCGCCGCCATCGATCACGTCGCCTCCTGCGCCGCCTTCGATCGTGTCGCTACCGTCTCCGCCGTAGAGGAAATCCTTGCCGGAGCCGCCGAGGATATGGTCGTCGCCCAGCCCGCCATAGATTGTGTCCCGGTCGGCGCCGCCGTCGATGAAGTCATTCCCGGCGCGTCCGTAGAGGGTCTGCGTGCCTACGGAGCCGGTGATGCTGTCGTCAAGATCCGATCCTTCGAGAATCTCGATATTGGTGAACGTATCGGCTCCGCCGAATCCGTCCGACGCGGTGCCGTCGCTTGCCGTGGTAAAGGTGACCGTCACGCCCGTCGCGGGCATGTCATTGGCAAAGGATAGCAGATCCACGCCCGCGCCGCCGTCGACGGTGTCATCGCCCGCGCCCGCCTCGATCGTATCGTTGCCGTCCCCTGCGGCGATCATGTCGCCTCCGGCGCCGCCCTGCAGGAAGTTGCTGCCGGTCGAGCCGGTGATCGTATCCGCCGCACCGGAGCCGCGGGTATTTTCGATGCTGGAGAAGCTATCGTGATCCCCAAAGCCGTCTGTCGCGATTCCGGAGCCAAGGTCAATCGTAACTCCTGCGAGACCGCTGTACACTCCATCACGGTCGTAAAGCACCCAGTCATTGCCCCCACCGCCATTGAAGGTATCGTCTCCCCGAAGGCCGCGAAATGCATTGTCGCCGCCATCACCTGTCAGTGCATCGGCATACGCCGAGCCACGAACATTCTCGAAGCCAGAGACCGTGTCGATTTCGGTCGCGCCGACCGTCGCAATTTTACCAGCGAGGTTCACGACCACGGCGGCTGTTGCAAGGTCATAGGAAAGCTCGTCGGTGCCGGTTCCTCCAGACAGCGTGTCATTGCCCGCATCGCCGTGGATGTAATCGTCGCCGCCGCCGCCGAAAACGGAATCCGCACCGCCACCACCATGCAGGTCATCGTCGCCGTCATTGCCGTAGATCGTGTCGTTGCCGGCGCCGCCGTCAAAGTAGTCGAAACCGTTGGTGCCTTGCATCAGGTCGGCGTTTGCAATTGCGCCAAGGCCGCTCGCAGACGGATCGATGCTGTCACCCGGCGCGAAGGGACTCGCCGCCCCGCCCATCGAGATGACGTTACTGGTGATGAAATTCTCGAACTGGATTAGCGAGGCGATCGCCGGAAGCGCGTCGCCCGCGAGCCCGAACATATAGGCGGTTGCGGTTGAGGCGTCATAGAAGCTGATGACGACGCTGGTCTTGATCGACCCGCCATTGTCCCAGATGATCTCGCCGAACCGCAGCGTGTCTCCTGCCTCGTCGCCGATGAAACTGTTCACGTTGAGCGATATGCCATCGAGGATGATGTCAACGTCGGTGCTGCTGTCCACAACGACCTGCGGCAGTTCGCCCGGCAGCGGCGTTCCAGACGTCAGGTAAACAAAATCCGGGGTATTGCCGGCATTGTACACCAGCGAGAGATTGATGCTCCCGGAAACTGCCGTCGGATTGCCGAGATTGTCATACTGAACCTTGGAACCGGTAAATGTGTAAGTTGTCATCTCACCCTCATGATTCTGCTTTCCTTACAGTCAGTTAACGCGCGTCATCCGGTTCCGTGAAACGGAAGGATAGCGTCCGAATGCTAAGGGAAAGTCAGCAAGCCTACTCCACTCCGGGATTCTATCTTTCGGACTTCGTGCGAGCAAGAAATGCTATGCGCCAGACGCTTGGAACGCGCGGCTCGCGACGGGTATCATCGCCTTGATCTGTCCGGGGTGACCCTCGGGCGCGGCAAGGACATCGGCGCAAAGCGCTTCGCTCGCCGCGGCCAGCTCTTCCGCCGCCACGATGCGGTCGAGAAGGCCCCAAGACAAGGCTTCCTCCGCGTTGATCCTCTGTCCGGCCATCAGGATCATCTTGGACCGCGCCGGGCCGATCAGATTAGCCATTCGGACCGGATCGGACGGCTGCGGCAGAAAGCCGAGCCGCATCACGGGGTAGAAGAACCGTGCCTCTGGAACCGCGATGCGCAGGTCACAGGCCAAGGCCATCCCAAAGGCGCCGCCTGCAAGCGTGCCATTCAGCGCGGCGATGGTCAGGCAGGGAAGCGCGGCAATGGCGCCCGAAAGCTCTTCCCAGATCGGATCCACGGCGAGGCCCGCGCGGGCTTCATCGAGATCGGCCCCTGCGGAAAAGACCTTGCCTTCGCCGGTCAGGACAAAGGCGCGGGCGGAACCGGCGGCGTCCCGCGCCAAATCACGAAGCTCGCCAAGCATTACGCGGGTCAGCGAATTCGCCTTTTCCGGTCGGGCCAGAGTAACCTTCCAAGCCCCGTCATTCCGTGCGAGCCTTATCATGATACCTCGTCGAATTCCTGCCGCTTTCTCTTGGTCTAACAGCATGGACGAGACAAGTTCCAGCGCCGCCCGCAGGATCGGCGACACCCGAGCTCGTTAATTGAGCTGCATGAGGCCAGAACCGATGAGAACATTCACCACACGCATGGGCGCGGCGCTGATCGCGCTTCTGCTCACGACCGCCGCCGCTCAGGCCAGAGTGACGGCCAAAGAGGTCTGGCAGAACGTGATGGATTACTACGCCGGAATCGGCCAGACGGTTACGACGGACGGCGAGGTCATGGCCGGTGAAACGCTTGTGGTTACGGGCGCCAAGATTTCTGGCGCCCTGTTCGATCTTCGCGTGCCCGAGATGCGGTTCCGCGAAACCGGCGATGGTCGGGTCGAGGTGACGACCGCCGAGCGGATCACCGGTTCGGTCACGGGGCCGCACGATTCCGGCGATGCCGCCACAACCAGCTTCGAAGTCACGCAGAGCGACCTGAAGGTGGTCGTCACGGGCGACGACGGCGAGATGGACTATGATTTCGTCATTCCGGAGCTGACCATCGCCACGGCGGAAACAGAGGCGGCAGGAGTGCCAGTTCCAGTGCAATTTGCGGTGACGATGGAGGGTGGCAGCGGCACCGCCCGCATGTCCGGCACCACGACTACGGTTTTGGACAGCGAAGCGCAGTTTGAGTCCATGAGTTTCGACATCTCAACGATGTCCGAGAAGGATGGCGCCCAAGTCAGTAGCACCAGCGGCACCCTGAGCGAGGTCGATATCCTGTCCGGGTTGCAGCTGCCCCACGGTGCTGACTTGAACGATATGGGAAAAGCGCTCGCGGCGGGCTACCGGGTGCAAACCCAACTGCGCTTCGTCTCGGGCAACGTCAATTCCGATGTCAGGGCCGCCGACGGCACGACGAACGTTCAGGCGGGGCTTGCGGATGGCCGGTTGAAGATGTTGACTGCCAAGTCAGGCATTGCCTACGAGATGCGCGCCGGTGCCTCACGCGCAGTGGTGCAGGTGCCGACGCTGCCGGTTCCGGCGGAGATCGGATTCGATGAGACGGTGCTGGGCCTTTCGATGCCGGTCGAGCCCGGCGGCGAGGCGCAGCCCTTCTCGACGGAGATGCGAATCGGCGGACTGACGCTTTCGGATGGCGTCTGGGCGATGTTCGATCCCACCGCGGCCCTGCCGCACGATCCCATGACCTTCGTTTTGGACCTCTCGGGCACAATGCGGCTCATGCGGAGCTTCTTTGGCGAAAGCATCGCGAGCGAGATGGGCAAAGTTCCCGCCGAAGTCGAACTCGGTGTCTTTAAACGAACTGAAGCTCTCCGCTCTCGGCGCCGAGGTCGCGGGTTCCGGTTCGGCGCGGATCGTCAATGGCGGGGCGCAGCCCGTGCCGGTCGGCTCAGTTGATGTCGAGATAAGTGGTCTCACCGCGCTTTCCGATCGCTTGGTCGCGATGAAACTCGTGCCGCAGGAACAGGCGATGGGCCTACGCATGATGCTCGCGATGTTTACCGTGCCAACGGGCGAGGACAGCGCCAAATCGAAGATCGAATCCGACGCCGATGGCAATGTCCGCGTAAATGGTCAGGTGCTCTACAAGTTCCCGAAGCCCTGATCGAGCCGCTTTGGGGTTGAGCGTGGCCGGCAGGACGACTACCTGTTGCCCGCACCTGCTCTTTCGGATGAACCCATGATGGATGACCGCCTTGCGCCTCTGACAGAGGCGCTTCTTCGGACCGCCCGTGAAGCCGGCGCTGATGCCGCCGATGCCGTCGCCGTGTCGGGAAGCGCCCTCAGCGTCGACGTGCGCGGCGGCAAGCTCGAACAGGCAGAACGGTCCGAAGGGATCGAGATCGGCCTGCGTGTCCTTCTGGGCCAGCGGCAGGCTTGTGTTTCGGCCTCAGACATTTCCGGACGGACGATCGGCGAGATGGCGGAACGCGCCGTTGCCATGGCGCGCGAGGCGCCCGAGGACCCGACGATCGGACTGGCCGATCCGCAAGAGCTCATCACCGTCTGGAACCCTGCCGAATACGATCTCAACGACCCCGCGCCGGAACCCGAGGCTGCCGCACTGGAAGATGACGCGCGGCGGGCCGAGAACGCCGCGCTCGCGGTGAAGGGTGTGGCGCAATGTCAGGCGGCATCGGCGAGCTATTCGCGGCGGATGATCCATATGGCCGCCTCGAACGGTTTTTCCGGCGGATATATTCGCACTGCGCGCGCGACATCCGTCGTCGCGGTGGCAGGCGAAGCGGCGGGTATGGAGCGCGACTGGGCCGCTGAAAGCCGCGTCTATCAGTCCGACCTGCCTGGCGCGGAAAACATCGGCACCCTCGCGGGCGAAAGGGCGGCGGAGCGGCTCGGGGCGCGGAAACCGCGGACCGGTGCGTATCCTGTGCTCTTCGACGAACGCGTCGCCTCCGGCCTGATCGGTCACCTGCTGGCGGCGGTCAACGGAGCTGCGGTCGCGCGTGGCGCATCCTGGCTGCGCGACCGGCTGGGCGCGCAGGTTCTGCCCTCCGGCCTCTCAATCACCGAAGACCCGCGCCGGCCGCGCATCTCCGGCTCCCGCCCGTTCGATGCGGAAGGTTTGCCGACCTCCGCGCGGAACATCGTGGAAGACGGCATCCTCACCGGATGGACGCTCGATCTCGGTACCGCGCGCAAGCTCGGGATGAAATCCACCGCCTCCGCCGCGCGCGGTACCTCCGCACCGCCATCGCCCGCGCATTCCAACATCGCCCTGACGCAGGGTGTACTGACCCGTCAGGATCTCATCTGCCAGATGGGTACGGGGCTTCTGGTTACGTCCATGATCGGTGCATCGATCAATCCGACGACAGGCGACTATTCGCGCGGTGCGTCCGGATTCTGGGTCGAGAAGGGCGAAATCGCCTATCCGATCAACGAATGCACAGTCGCCGGGAACTTGCGGGACATGCTGATGCGGATCACGCCGGCCAACGATGCGCGACCTTACCTTTCGCATGTCGTGCCAAGCCTTTTGGTCGAAGGTCTGACGATTGCCGGAGCTTGATCTCGACCTTCTGATCGACGCCGCGCGCGAAGCGGGCCGGATCGCGCATCGCTTTTGGCGAAAGAAGCCCGAGACATGGGACAAGCCCGGCGATGCGGGGCCAGTGACCGAGGCCGATCTCGCCGTCGACGCGATGCTGAAAGCTGAGCTCGGCGCCTCGCGGCCCGATTACGGTTGGCTGTCGGAAGAGACGCCGGACGATGTGGGAAGGCTCGCGCGCGACCGCTGCTTCATCGTCGACCCGATCGACGGCACCCGCGCCTTCATCCAGGGGGATACGAGCTTTGCCCATGCCCTTGCCGTAGCCGAAAGGGGTCGCGTGATCGCTGCAGTTGTCTATCTGCCCGAGAAAGGCGCGCTTTACGCCGCGACGGAAGATGGAGGAGCAACGCTGAACGGTCGGCCCATCAGGGCCGCACAACCCGAAAGCATGGGCGGTGCCACCATTCTGACTTCCTCCACCACGATGCAGCCGCATCATTGGGCCGGCGCCATGCCACCCCCGGTTCGCCGCGTTTTTCGCGCCTCCTTCGCATGGCGGATGTGCCTTGTCGCCGAGGGAAGGTTCGATGCGACACTGACCCTTCGGCCCAGCTGGGAATGGGATATCGCGGCGGGCGACCTCATCGCCCGGCGCGCCGGCGCACGGGTCAGTGACCGCCACGGCGCGAACCTGATCTTCAACCGTCCTGATCCCCGCGCGGATGGCGTTCTGGTCGCAGGCCAAACCCTCTGGCGCGATCTTCATCGCCGTCTCGCGCCCGATGGCGTGATGCCGGTCGGTCTCGGAAAAACCTTGTGATTTCCTTACCTAACGCGGCACCCCGAGACGCTTCTCCTTGAGGTGGCACGGCGCTTCGCATAGGGTAGCGCGCGCAAATGGGCAACCTGGAGAAACCGATGACACAGCGTCTGCATCTCGTTTTCGGTGGCGAGCTCGTCACTCCGACGAAGTCCGTATTCAAGGACCCTTCGAAGATCCATGTCGTCGGCATCTTCCCGGATTACGCCTCTGCCTACAACGCCTGGAAAGCCGAGGCGCAACGTACCGTCGACGACGCGCATACCCGCTATTTCATTGCGCATCTCCACCGTCTGCGCGACGAGGACGCCGAAAGCGGCCCCACCGAAGAACTCGGCACCTGATATCCGCTCCGGAATGAAGCGGTCACTGGCCCTGACACTTTACCTGCTCGTCGCGTCGCGCGGTGGCGACGCCAGATCTGCGACGCGTCCTGAGCGGCCCGAGGGCGGCTTGATCTGGTTTCATGCCAGCGCGGGCGCAACCCCACGCAGCCTCGGCCAGCTTTTGCGCCGGCTATCGAGCGAGAGGGAGAAGATCGCGCTCCTCGTGACCTCGGACTGCCAGGAGCCATTGAATCCAGACGATTTTCCTGACGCAACCTTGTTCGATTCCCCACCCCAGGATCACCTTCCGACCTTGCGCGCCTTTTTGGACCATTGGCGACCCGATCTCTTCGTTCTCGCGGGGACGTCGCTGCCGCCGGCGATGATCGTCCATGTCGGCGGCCAGAGTATTCCCGCACTGCTCGTGGACGTGCGCCTGGCCGATCAGCGGGGTTGGCTGCGTTCTCTGAGGGATGGCATGGTGGTGGCGCTTCTGTCGCGTTTCGACGGGATTCTGGCGCAAGATCCAGATACCGCCCGACGGCTGCAGCGGATCTCGGGGGGAAAACTCAGCGTCGAGGTGACAGGTCGCATCGAGGAAACGAGCGACCCCCTGAAGTGCAACGAGGCGGAGCGCGCGTCGCTGGCCCAACTGCTTCAGGTACGCCCGGTCTGGTTCTCCGTAGGTTGTCCGCAGACCGAAGAAGATGCGGTCCTCGCCGCCCATGCCCATGCCTTGCGGCTGGCGCACCGGATGCTTTTGATCCTTTCGCCGGCCGATCCGGCACGCATCGCCCCGCTTAAGGAACGATGCCAGCGCGATGGCTGGATCGCCGCATCGCGGGCGGACGATGCTGAGCCGGAGCCGGAAGTGCAGGTCTTCCTGACGGAGGGGGACGCCGAGATGGGCCTTTGGTACCGACTCGCCCCGGTCACTTTCATGGGCGGCACGCTGGCGCGCGGAGAATCCGGTCGCAATCCCTATGAACCGGCGGCGCTCGGTTCGGCAATCCTGCACGGTCCGCATCCCGGTCCCTATCCCGAAGCGTATGCACGGCTGGATGAGGCTCAGGCCGCGCGCCCCGTCACGAGTGCCAAGGAACTGGCAGACGCCGTGGCCGATCTCATCGCGCCGGACAAGGCGGCTCAGCTTGCGCACAACGCATGGTCGGCGTCTTCGGGCGGGGCGGAAGTGACCGAGAGGGTAGTTCGGATCATCCTCGACCTATGGGACACGCGCGCGTTGAAGGGCGGAAAGGGGGCATGATGCGCGCGCCACGGTTCTGGGACGATCCGCCCGACAATCCTGGCCTGACCGCCCGGCTGCTCGCGCCATTGGGCCGCCTCTACGCAGGCGCGACCGCCCGGCGTCTGGCGACGGTCACGCCCGTTCATCCCGGAGTGCCCGTGATTTGTATCGGGAACCTGAGCGCCGGCGGCACCGGCAAGACGCCGACGGTGATCGCGCTCACTCAGCGTCTCTCCGCGCGCGGGATGGAGGCGCACGTCGTCAGCCGTGGTCATGGGGGAACCCTCGAAGGTCCGGTGCGGGTTGATGAGCGCAAGCACAGCGCCGCGGACTGCGGGGACGAACCGCTGCTCCTTGCCGGTTTTACTCCGACCTGGATCGCGCGGGATCGTGTGGCAGGCGCAAAGGCCGCCGTTTCGTCCGGCGCACGGGTGATCCTGATGGATGACGGCTTCCAGAATCCGGCACTCGCAAAGGATCTTTCGATCATCGTCGTCGATGCGGAAAAGGGCTTCGGCAACGGCCTATGCCTGCCCGCCGGCCCCCTGCGCGAGCCGGTCCAAATCGGCATGGCGCGTGCGGATTGCTGCCTGACGATCGGCGGCGACGCGGCGCAGGAGAAGTTCACTCAGATCTGGGCGTCGTCCCTCACTGTCCGCCGGCTGACCGGTTCTCTCCGCCCGTTGCCGACGGGCATGGACTGGAAGGGTCTCCGCGTTCTGGCCTTCGCGGGGATCGGAGACCCTGAAAAATTCTTCCGCACCCTCCGCGATCTCGGCGCTGAAGTTCTGCGCACGGTGCCGCTCGACGACCACCAGCCGCTGACGCTCGCGCTCTTGCACCGGCTTGAGGCCGAAGCAGCCACCCGTGGCGCACAGCTTGTCACGACCGAGAAGGACGCGGTACGGCTGCCCGAGGCGATGCGGATGAACGTGCTGACCGTACCCGTCCGGCTTGAACTTGACGATTGGTCGGCGCTTGACGCGCATCTTGCGGGGCTCGGCCTCTGATCAGCGCTCCGGTTGTTCCGCACGTCTTAGGCGTCGCGCACTACTCTGCATTTGCCCGAGTATTTCTGCGACCAGCCGCAGTCTTGCGAGAGCTTTTCTCACGCCGGAACGGACAATAGCGCCCAAGGCGGATCGGTCGCTTGCTCCACACTGATCTTTGGGGTCAAGCGATTGTCGCGGTCTGGTTCCCTCACGGTTGTAAGTTGCTGACCAGCGAGGTGCGGTCGCGTTTCATGGTCAACATCATTCGCGGGATGCGGACGACACCAGACGGCTATTTGCCAGACCACGCTTGGCGCGCACGAAAGCCGGGGCAGTCTTGAATTTTTCTGAAAAGCACCATATTCGCCGGAATGCTGGGCTTGGATGCCGCGGCATTTCTCATCCGGTAGGTGTCCGATGCACGGCCCGTGCGCCGTGCCCTCGGCATTTCCTGCTTGAGCCGCCCCTGTACGGGCCGAACGCGTTATGCAGTTCCGGCGTATCCCGTTCTTATCTTGGCGTCATGCTCGCCGAGTTTGGGTGAGGGCGCGCCGGTCGCAAGTTGTGCGTCCGAGAAGGTTATGGGGGACCGCACGCCCGGGATCCCGCCGCAGTCGATCCGCATGCCCCGCGCCACGATCTGCGGATCGGCGAAGACCTCTTCCATGTCGTTGATCGGCCCGGCGGGGACCCCCTCGGCCTCGCAGGCAATCAGAAGATCCGCTTTGCGCCATAGCCTTGTTTTTTCGGTGATTGCTGCGGTCAGCGCCGCGCGGTTGGCGATGCGGTCGGCGTTGGTCAGGTAGTCCGGTGCATCGGCCAGATCGTCGCGCCCGAGCACCTTGCAAAGCCGGCGGTACTGACCGTCATTGCCGGTTGCGATGATGATCCAGCCGTCGGCGCAGCCAAAGACCGAATAGGGCACGATGTTCGGATGCGCATTCCCCATCCGCATCGGAGCGGTGCCGGAGGCGAGATAGTTCATCGCCTGATTGGCCATGATCGCGGTCGCTACGTCGAAAAGCGCCATGTCGATATGCTGGCCCTTGCCGGTCACGGCCCGCTGATGCAGTGCTGCAAGTATCGCTGTCGCGGCATAGATGCCGGTGAAGATATCCGTAACAGCGACGCCGACCTTCTGCGGCTGGCCGTCGCGCTCGCCCGTCACGCTCATAAGTCCGGACATTCCCTGGATGATGTAGTCGTAACCGGCGCGGTGGGCGTAAGGCCCATCCTGCCCGAAGCCGGTGATCGAGCAATAGATCAGCCGGGTATTGATCTTTGACAGGCTTTCGTAATCCAGCCCGTATTTCGCCAGCCCGCCGAGCTTGAAGTTCTCGATCAGGATGTCAGCGTCCTTCACCAGGGCGCTGACGAAATCCCGGTCCTCGTCCTTGCGGAAATCGGCGATGACGGATTTCTTGCCGCGGTTGGTGGCGTGGAAATACGCGGCCGATCTGTCGCCGTCGCGCTCTATGAAGGGCGGACCCCAACGGCGGGTATCGTCGCCATCCGGCGCCTCGACCTTGATTACCTCAGCGCCGAGATCGGCCAATGTCTGTCCGGCCCACGGCCCGGCCAGAATCCGCGCCAGTTCGACGACCTTGACGCCGGAAAGCGGTGTCATGCCCTAGTTGCCCAGTTTCTTTTCGAGGATCTTGGAGAAATCAGGATAGCTCATCTCGCCCGAATAGGTTTCGCCATTGACGATAAGGGTCGGCGTGCCCTTGACTCCGTCCTTGTTGGCGTTGGTCTGATAGGTCCCGACCATCGCGCCGGCAATGTTGTCGGTCGCCATGCACGCCTTCATATCCGCGACGCAGGCTTCGAACTCCTTGATCGTGTCCTCGACCTTGTCCTTGTCGAGCCCGGCCTTGAGGCCGATCTTGCGCAGGTTCTCGATGATACCCTTGTCGTCGCCCGGCGCGAGCCAGTCGCCCTGCGTGTCATAAAGTACGTCCGAGATCTTGAAGTATTTGTCGGGTCCGCCATCCCGCGCAATCATTGCGGCAAGAAGCCCGTAGCGGTCGAAATAGACCTCCCGATAGACGAAACGAACCTTGCCGGTATCGATATAGTCCGCCTTCAGCTTGGCGAAGACATCGCGGTGGAAATTCGCACAATGCGGGCAGGTGAAAGAGGCGTATTCGACAATTGTGACCGGCGCATCCTCCTCGCCCAGAACCATGTCTGGCACCCGTGCGGCTTCGGAACTGGCCGAGGCTTCCTGCGCCATCGCCGGCGTGGCGAGCGCGGTGATCTGACCGCCTTGATTCCAGTTCATCGCCCAAAACCCGCCAAAAGCGGTCAGCGCCAACGCGCCGGCGAGAAGATAAGTCCGTTTCATGGATCAGCCTTTCGTTTCTCGGGGGCGAGATAAGACTTTTTCGCCCAAAGCTTCAAGCGCGGCGCGCAGGGTTTCGTCCTTTACCCCTTCCGAGGCCGCGCTGGCCTTCGCGCGCACCACCGGGTCTGTCGGCGGCGGCGTCGGTTTCCGCGCGGGGGTGAAGGCGACCTGACCCTCGGCAAAGCCGGTTGGTGCAGTCTGGGTCACCACGACTTTGGAAATCGCGTTGTAGCCGTAGCAGGCATTCACCTTGTCGCGGATCTTGGGAAGCTGCATCTGCAAAAGCGGCGCCGAGGCGCCCGTCGTCAATAAGGTCAGGGTTGCTCCGAACGCGTCGCGCCCATAGCCGATCTTCACTGGAAGCGCCATCGCGGCCGTCTCCTCGCCCACCACTTCGGACCAATGGGTCAGAAGCCGCGACACGGCAAAACCCCGCGCCTCGCCAGCGCCGCGGATGCGGTTTTTCAGCAGGCCCGCCGCAGATTCGAATCCCCGGCTGTGTCGGCGAAACTTTTCGGAGCTTTCACTCATCCCTGTCCTTTCCCGGCTCTCTGCATATGTTAGTTGCGGCGGGGCGATTTGCCCACCGGGATGCAGCGGTGAGGGATAAAGATTGTGTGACGTCAGTGTAAGCTCGCGCTTGCTCGCATGGTACGACGCGAATGCGCGTGTCATGCCGTGGCGTGTCGGTCCGGCCGAGCGCCGCGCTGGGGTCCTGCCCAATCCCTACCGCGTCTGGCTGTCAGAGATCATGCTGCAACAGACGACGGTAACCGCTGTCCGGGACTATTTCCACCGTTTCACTGCGCGCTGGCCCACCGTGATGGACCTCGCTGCGGCCGAGGATGCCGAGGTCATGGCCGAATGGGCGGGGCTTGGTTACTACGCCCGCGCCCGCAATCTGCTGAAATGCGCCCGCGCGTTGGCGGCCGATCGGGACGGCCTGTTCCCGAATAGAAGCGAAGTCTTGCGCGATCTTCCCGGCATCGGTCCCTATACCGCGGCCGCAATTGCGGCCATTGCCTTCGACGAACCCGCAACCGTAGTGGATGGCAATGTAGAGCGCGTCGTCTCCCGCCTCTTTGCGGTGGAGGCGCCTTTGCCTGGCGCAAAGCTGCTGCTCACGGAACTGGCGGCAAAACTGACTCCCGTTGCCCGTCCCGGCGATCACGCCCAGGCCATGATGGACCTCGGCGCGACTATCTGCACGCCGCGCTCCCCCGCATGCGGCATCTGTCCGCTGCGCACGGACTGCCGGGGTTGGCGAGCGGGAATTGCCGAAACCCTGCCGCGAAAGGCGCCGAAGGTAGCCAAGCCCGAACGCAGCGGCATCGCCTATGTTGCCACCCGCCCCGATGGGGCCGTGCTTCTGGAGCGCCGGCCCGACAAGGGGCTTCTCGGCGGGATGCTGGGCTGGCCGGGGACGGCATGGACTTCGGGCGAACCCGCTCAGGCACCACCTTTGATTGCCGATTGGAAAGCCGCACCGCTGCCGGTGCGCCACACCTTCACGCATTTCCGCCTGACGCTTCAGGTGATGACGACCATGGCCGGGCCGGACGCTGTGGCGAACCGCGGCACCTTTCATCCGCGCGACACGTTTCGCCCATCCGATCTTCCCACCGTCATGCGCAAGGTCTTCGATGCGTCACTGTTGCCGCGCAACAGCGATTGAGGCCCGCGCGCAGCGACGCTAATCTTTTCCAAGCTTTACCGGGATTCCATAATGTCTGGTTCCGAACTGTCGCCGCGCCTCTCATCAGCACTGCCGTTCTGGCTATCGCTGATCCTGATACCGCTTGCGGTAATCGGCGCACTGTTCGGCGGTTGGGCCGTGCTGCTGCTGCCGATGTACGGCTGGGTCGGAATATCGATCCTGGATGCGCTCCTTGGTCAGAATCACAATAACCCCGACGCCTCGATTCCGGAAACCGCGCTTTTCTGGTACCGCGCCATTACGCTCATATGGTTCCCTATACAGACTATCGTGCTCTACGGGATGATCTTCTACGCAGCCCGCAGCGATCATCTGGGTTCGCTTGAAAAGATCGGCCTTTTCTTCGGCATTGGCGTCATCTCCGGTTCCATCGGCATAACCTATGCGCATGAACTCATGCACCAGAAGAATCGGATTGAGCGTTGGCTGGGCGACCTTCTTCTTGCCACGGTCCTCTATAGCCATTTCCGCACCGAGCATCTCCTGGTCCATCACCGCTATGTCGGCACACCCCGCGATGCCGTGACCGCGCGCTACAACGAGGGCTTCCACCGCGCCTTCTTCCGGGTGATGCGCGACAGTCCCCAATCGGCCTGGCGCGCCGAGAGGCAGCTTTTGGCACGGGCGGGGCGAACGCTGTGGCACACGTCAAATCCCTTCTGGCGCTACGCCTTACTGCAACTTGTCGCTCTGGCGTTGGCGCTCGCGCTTGGCGGCTGGCAGGGCTTGGAGCTTTTTCTCTGGCAGGCATTCGTCGCCATCTGGCAGCTCGAGCTTGTCAACTACATTGAACATTACGGCCTGACCCGCCGGTTTTTGGGCGACGGCAGGTATGAGCACGTCCTGCCACGCCATTCGTGGAACGCCGATCACAAGGTCTCGAACTGGCTCCTCATCAACCTGCAGCGCCATTCGGACCACCACTACAAGCCTGACCGTCGCTTCCCGCTTCTCCAGACCTATGTTGCGGAAGAGGCCCCGCAACTCCCGTTCGGATACCCTGCGATGACCGCGCTTGCCATGATCCCACCGCTTTGGCGCAATCGCATGAACCCGCGCGTCCGGGCGTGGCGGCGGCAGTTCTACCCCGACATCCAGGATTGGTCGGCCTACAACAAGGCCACCAATCCCATGCCGAAGGGCGCGTCCTGAGATGACATTTTGGAGCGGCCTTGCCGTCCTCGTCGTCATTTGCTTCCAGGTGGTGGCGGCGCTGTTCGCTTACAGGGCAATGTGCTACGCACGGACACCGCAGGGGGCGGTCGGCTGGGTCGTGTTCCTCTTCACCGCTCCGCATCTGGCCGTGCCAGCATTTCTATTCCTCGGACACAACCGACTGTCCGGCTACGTCGAGATGCGACGGCAGATGCGCCAGATGATTGACGATCTGACGAGCGAAATTTCCGATAATGCCGCCGCCACGCTCGATCGGCTAGGGCCGAAAGAACAATTCGCCCGCGCTTTCGAGAAGCTGGCGGAGCAAAGGGTTCTTGCCGGGAACAGCACCAAGCTTCTGATCGACGGCGCGGCGGTTTTCGATGAGATGTTTTCCGCCATCAACTCTGCCCGGCACTACGTCCTCGTGCAGTTCTACACCATCCGCGACGACGCGCTTGGCCGCGACCTTGCCCGACGTCTCGCCGAACGGGCGCGGGCAGGCATCCGGGTCCATTTCCTCTATGATGGAATCGGCAGTGTCGGCCTGCCCGGGCGCTACTTGGAGGACCTGCGAGGCGCAGGCGTCCAGATCCTGAACTTCCACTCCGAGCGGCGCAGCCGCAACCGCTTTCAGGTCAACTTTCGCAATCACCGAAAGATCGTTGTCGTCGACGGCGAGACGGGTTTCGTCGGAGGCCTGAACGTCGCCGATGAATATGTGGGCCGCTCGCAGCGGTTCGGCCATTGGCGCGATACGCATCTTCGGCTCGACGGTCCCGCAACGGCGCAATTGCAGCTTGCCTTTGCTGAGGACTGGCTCTGGGCGTCAGGCGAGGTCCCCGATCTCAACTGGCAGCCCGTGTTGAATATGGGCGGCCGCGATACCCTCATTCTCGCCTCCGGTCCCGCTGACCCTCTCGAAACCGGGAGCCTCTATTTCTGCAATGCAATCGAATCGTCGAGGCATCGCCTCTGGATCGCTTCGCCCTATTTCGTGCCTGACGTGGACATCCTGAACGCGCTGAAACTGGCCGCGCTCCGCGGCGTCGATGTGCGGCTTCTGGTGCCTGATATGCGTGATCACTGGCTCGTTTGGCTGGCCGCCTTTTCCTATTTCGATGAGGTGCGCCGGGCAGGTGTGAAAATCTATCGCTACAGGGATGGATTCATGCATTCCAAGGTCGTCCTGGTGGACGACTGGATGGCCTCGGTCGGGACGATCAATCTTGACAATCGTTCTTGCCGGCTGAATTTCGAGGTGACCGCGATAGTCTTCGATGACAAGTTTGCCGCCGAGGTTTCCGAAATGCTCGAAGCCGATCTGGCGAACTCAGATTGCTACGAGACGGACTTCCGCGACATTCCGCACCGGTTCATTCGCTACGCGTCGCCATTCGCACGGCTCTTCTCGCCCATCCTTTAAAAAAACCCCGCCGGGGTGCAATCCGGCGGGGTGAAGTTCGTGCCGTGGTTTCAGGCCACAGGCACTGGCGGTAACGTTGAAATCAATGCGGATGATCGTCCAGTTCGGCCCTGATCTGCTGGCGCAGGATGTCGATGGAGACAAGCTTTCCCTCGCGCCGGAAATGCCAATAGGTCCAGCCGTTACAGGACGGCGCGCCTTCGAGATGGGCGCCGACCTGATGGATGGAACCCTTGATATCGTTGCCGACGAGCGTGCCGTCGGCGCGCACCTTGGCGATGCCACCGCGCGGGGAGTAAAGCTCCTCGCCCGGCCGCAGCATGCCGCGTTCGACGAGCTGGCCGAAGGGCACGCGCGGTTCGGCGCGCTTCGATGTCGTGGTCTCAAGCGCCTCGCGGTCGAACTTGCGGATTCGCGCGATGCGCTTCGTTGCGGCTTCGCGATAGGCTTCCTCGCGCTCGATCCCGATGAATTCGCGGCCCAGCATCTTGGCTACCGCCCCGGTCGTCCCGGTCCCGAAGAACGGATCGAGCACGACGTCGCCGGGATTGGTCGTGCCAAGGATCACGCGATGCAACAGCGCCTCGGGCTTTTGCGTCGGATGGGCCTTGTCGCCCGCCTCGTCCTTCAACCTTTCGCCGCCGGTGCAAAGCGGGATCACCCAGTCCGAGCGCATCTGGATGCCTTCGTTCAGCGCCTTCAGCGCCTCGTAGTTGAAGGTGTATTTGGAACCCTCGGACTTCGAAGCCCAGATCAGAGTCTCATGCGCGTTGGTCAGCCGTTTGCCGCGGAAATTCGGCATCGGGTTGGATTTGCGCCACACCACGTCGTTGAGGATCCAAAAGCCCTGGTTCTGCAACTCCGCGCCCATGCGGAAGACGTTGTGGTAGGAACCAATCACCCAGATCGCGCCGCTAGGCTTCAGAACCCGCCGCGCGGCGCCAAGCCAATCGCGGGTGAAGTCATCGTAGACCTTGAAGCTTTCGAACTGGTCCCAGTGATCGTCGACGGCATCGACCTTGGAGTTGTCCGGCCGGTGCAGGTCACCACGAAGCTGGAGGTTGTAGGGCGGGTCCGCGAAGATCAGATCAATACTTTCCGCAGGAAGCGACCGCATCCTTTCGATGCAATCTCCGTCCACAATCTGATTGAGCGGAAGGGCGTGCGCCCTCTCGGCCGTTGTCTTGGTCATCTCTGCCTCATGTCCGGCTATTGCGCCGTTCTTGTTGCTTCCAAGATGAGTCAGAGGCAATTCGCCGTCAAATTCTTTTTTGAATCAAGTACTTACTGATTTCGCTTGGCACAAGATATAGTGCACCGGCTTGAACGAACGCCTATGATGTGGGGTCGGCCCGAGATTTCGGAGCGCCTCAAGATGGTCCTTCGTCGGGTATCCGGCATTTCTGTCCCAGCCGTAGCCCGGGTGATGTTGCGCCAAATCCCCCATGATGCGGTCGCGCCACACCTTGGCGACGATGGATGCAGCGGCAATCGAAACCGATCGCGCGTCGCCCTTGATTATGGTTTCGGCGCCGATCGTCAGGTTGCGGGGCAGCGCGTTGCCGTCTATCAGAATGTGATCTGGCGTCTGGCGCAGTCCCGCAACGGCGCGGATCATCGCCAGATGGCTTGCGCGCAGGATGTTGAGACTGTCGATCTCTTCTACCCCCGCCTGACCGATGGCGACATCGGCACTTTCCACAAGAATGTGAAACAGGCTTTCCCGCCGGGCAGCGCTCAGTTTCTTGGAATCATTCAGACCATCGGGGATGCACACCGGATCAAGCCGTACGGCGGCGGCGACGACCGGTCCGCAAAGCGGACCTCGCCCGACCTCGTCCACGCCCGCGACGCATTTCGCGCCGCGCGCCATCGCGGCCATCTCGAAGCTGAAATCAGGTTTCGACGCCATGACGCGTCCTCGCGCGAAATCGCGTCTGGATCAAGAAAAAAGGGCGGACGACACATGTCACCCGCCCCAGTGGGCCGGGCGCGGGTGAAACAAGGGGAGCCCGCGACCGACTGCTCGAATTGAGGGCGCCTCAGCGATACCGTGCAATCCGGAAACCGGAGTTCTGCAGACAGTTCGCACCATAGACGCGACGGTTCTCGCGACCGATCCTGACGTTGAAGGCGCAGGAGCGCGGCAGGTTGCGATGGATGCCGAACTGGCTCAGGCAGCGCTCGGACACCACGTTGCGCGCGCCTCTCGCGCCACGGATCGGAAACGAGCATTGCGCCGGGATCGTACGATGGTTGCGCCCGTTCCAGTTCCTGCCGTTCTTGCGCCAGTAATCATCGTCGCGGCGCGATGCATGCTCTTTGTCCTTGCTCGCCTCCTTGAGAATGAGGCCAAGCGCGGCGGCTCCGAGAATGATCGAAAGGGTATTCTGCTCTCGTTCGCTGAGTGCGGAAGCTGGCGCAGCGCCGGCGATTGAGAGGCCGGCCACTGCGACAAGCGCGATAAGACGTGATTTCATCCTTGTCATGGCGATTTTCCTTCCTTCGTCGGCCAGATCGGAAAGGCAGCGAGGCCGATTTCATCTACTCATCTTTTGGCTCTGCGGAAGACCATGCAATAACCGTGCCGCGATAAGCGATAACGGCGGATCGGCGCCGAAATGTTATTGAATAGCGGGCGGAGTTTGCCGATGGTGCGGACATCATGACCCGTACCATAGCCCTCGCACTCTCCCTTGCCGTGACCGCGCTTCCTGCCAATTCGGCCTGTCTTGTTGAATACAAGGCAAAGCGCGACAACCCTCTACGGCTCGACTTCAATACCGCCCAATTGCCAGACAATGCCTGTGCATCCAAGCAGGCGGCGGCGGCTGCGCTGGCTCCGCGGCTCGCAAAGGACGGCTGGACGCTTCTGTCCATTGTCTCCATTGTTGGCGGCGGTTCGAAAGGTCGGGGAAATGGCGGTAGCGGATCAAACTCCAACGGCAACTGATGCACTGAAGACCGGCAACCGGGTTGTCGTGATCGGCATCGCGTCGATCGTGGGCATCCTGTCGCTCGCGGCGCTCTTGCTGTTTCTCAACCTGCCGGACGCCAACGCCTTCAATACCCGCGTCGAACAGATCTTCGTCCAGAACGACGCCCTGACCACCGGTGACCAGATCAAACTGCTTGAGGTGCTCGCCCAGTCCGGCACCGCTTTTTCCGAGGTTCTGGCAAGCTACCGATCTATCATCTTCGTGCTGCTGCTATTCGCGACGGCCCTTCTGATTGCAGCCCTCGTCTTTCTGGTGATGATCGTTGCGCTGAACCGCCGCATGAACGAAATCCGCAAGCAGGGCATACAGGTCTCCTCGCTTCTCATCAGCCGCGCCGAGAACGCCGTAGTGCTGAACGACATGGCCTTCACCCTCACTCCCGCCGCCATAGAAACGCTTTCGGTCCTGGCCGAGGCGCGGATGGACGGCGACGTGATGTCGGGGGCAGAGATCGAGGGCGTCATCGCCGGCAAGAACGCCGCCGATTGTGACGAAGCGGCGGGTGCGATGCGCATCAAGCGCCTTCGCGATGCGCTCGGCAACCAGATGGTGGCGGAGCTACTCATCAAGAACATCGCTCGGCGCGGCTACATGCTGTCGGTCGACAAGGACGCGATCCGGATGATCTGAGCCACCCTTGCGCGCTTTGGCATCGGGGCCTATATCGGCCCCTCATTTTGCCGGCCCGGAGGGCGCCCGATGCTTCAGACACCCTTCTATCTGATCGACAGTGAGAAACTTCTTAGTAATCTGGAGGTCATCGACAGGCTGCGCGCGGGGTCCGGCGCGAAGGCTTTGCTTGCTCTGAAATGCTTCGCCACATGGTCCGCGTTCGACATGATGCGCGACCATATGGACGGCACCACCTCGTCCTCGCTCTATGAGTTGCGACTGGGGCGGGAGAAGTTCGGCAAGGAAACCCATGCCTATTCCGTCGCCTGGGCCGATCACGAGATCGCGGAGGCGGTGGGCTACGCCGACAAGATCATCTTCAATTCCATCGGTCAGCTCGAACGCTTCGGCAACAGCGCATCGCATATTGAACGCGGCCTGCGTCTCAACCCCCGCTTCTCGACCTCCGTTTTCGACCTCGCCGACCCCGCGCGGCCCTTCTCGCGCCTTGGCGAATGGGACACGGACAGGATCGCACAGGTGATCGACCGCGTCTCCGGCTTCATGATCCACTACAATTGCGAGAACCGCGATTTCGACCTCTTCGACCAGCAGCTTTCCCGGATCGAGACGGAATTCGCGGCGCTTCTGGAAAAGGTCAAATGGGTCAGCCTCGGCGGCGGCATCCATTTCACCGGTGAGGGCTATCCGGTGGATGACCTCGCCGCTCGGCTGAAGACGTTTTCGGAAAGGTTCGGTGTGCAGGTTTATCTGGAACCGGGCGAGGCGGCGATCACCAATTCGACGTCGCTCGAAGTCACGGTTCTGGACCTCCTCAACAACGGCAAGGATCTGGCCATCGTGGACAGCTCCATCGAAGCCCATATGCTCGATCTGCTGATCTACCGCGAGACTGCGAAGCTGCCGCAGTCCGGCGACCACGCCTATCAGATCTGCGGCAAGTCCTGTCTCGCCGGAGACATCTTCGGCGATGCGAAGTTCACGCAACCGCTGAGCATCGGCGACCGGATCTCCATCGCCGACGCCGCGGGCTATACGATGGTCAAGAAGAACTGGTTCAACGGCGTGAACATGCCGTCCATCGCGATCAGGGATCTCGACGGCGCGATCCGTCTCGTCCGCCAATTCGGCTATGAGGACTACGCCTCCAGCCTGTCGTGAGCGTGTTACACGCTCTCTTTCCACTGGCCCCTGGGAAAAGGAGACAGCCGAAGTGAAACGGAACGTGCTTATCATTGGTGCTGGCGGCGTGGCGCAGGTCGTGGCGCACAAATGCGCGCAGAACAACGACATGCTGGGCGACCTGCACATCGCGAGCCGCACCCGCGCGAAATGCGACGCCATCATCGACAGCGTTCGCGCGAAGAATTCGATGAAGGTGCCCGGCACATTCGGCGCCCACGCGATCGACGCGATGAACACGCAGGCGGTCGCCGATCTGATCCGCGAGACAGGTTGCCAGATCGTCATCAATGTCGGTGCGCCATTCGTGAACATGACGGTGCTCGACGCCTGCATCGAAACCGGCGCGGCCTATATGGATACCGCGATCCACGAAGTCCCTGCGAAGGTCTGCGAAACGCCACCCTGGTATGCGAACTACGAATGGAAAAAGCGCGCGGCCTGCGAAAGGGCGGGCGTGACCGCGATCCTCGGCGTCGGCTTCGACCCCGGCGTGGTGAACGCCTATGCCCGCTTGGCCGAGGACGAGTATCTCGACACGATCGAGTCCATCGACATCGTCGACATCAATGCAGGTTCTCACGGCAAGTACTTCGCCACCAACTTCGACCCGGAAATCAACTTCCGCGAATTCACCGGCACGGTCTATTCCTGGCAGAAGGGTGAGTGGCAGGAGAACGCGATGTTCGAGGTCGGGCGCGAATGGGATCTGCCCGTCGTCGGCAAGCAGAAAGCCTATCTGAGCGGCCATGACGAAGTGCATTCCCTCGCCAGCCGCTACAAGGACGCAGATGTGCGCTTCTGGATGGGTTTCGGCGATCACTACATCAACGTCTTCACCGTGCTGCAATCGCTCGGCCTGCTCTCCGAACGGCCGGTGAAGACCGCCGAGGGGGTGGAAATCGTCCCGCTGAAGGTGGTCAAGGCCGTTCTCCCCGATCCGGCAAGCCTCGCTCCGGATTACGCCGGCAAGACTTGCATCGGTGATCTGGTGAAGGGCACCAGGGATGGCAAGCCGGCCGAGGTCTTCATCTACAATATCGCGGACCACACGGACGCCTACGCGGAGGTCGGCGCGCAGGGCATCTCCTATACCGCTGGCGTTCCCCCGGTCGCCGCAGCGCTCCTTGTCGCGAACGGCACGTGGGACGTGGGCAGGATGGCCAATGTCGAGGATCTCGACCCGAAGCCCTTCATCGGCCTCCTGAATCGCATCGGGCTTCTCACGCGGGTAAAGGTCGCGGATCAGGACCGGGCCGTCGACTTCGGTTGACGCGATATTCCTGTCAGGACGGAACCGAAGCCCGCGCCCGCGCATTGGATATGGCCTGCGTCCCCGCGCGGGCCTTACTCATTTGCGCCCAGGGGGAGGCTCATGGTCCAGAAGTTTCCGACGCGCAGCGGCAGGGCTGTGGCGCGATCGCCCCATTCCTGGGCAGTGATCGGCATCTTCATCATCCTTCTTGGCGCAGCCGTCGCCGCGGCGCGCGCCTTTCTCATGCCGGTCACATTGGCTGTCCTGCTCTTCTTCGTCTTCGTGCCGATCCGCCGGTGGCTCTGGCGGAGGGGCATCCCGCCGGCCGTCACGGCCGCGACCGTGACGGTCCTGCTCGTCATCTTCATCGCCGTCATGGGCTCGCTCCTCGTCACGCCCGCGAGCGATCTTATCGACGAAATGCCTCAGATCAGCCGTCAGCTCGAAGACAAGTTTCGTGATCTGCGCAGTTCAGTCGCCGCGGTTCAGGACGCCGCAAAGAAGATCGACGAGATGTCCACGACGAGTGAAAAGGCACCGGCCATCGTCGCGCATGATGACAGTGGTGGCGTCATCACCACGATCACCGCCTATGTCCCGGCCTTCTTCTCGCAGATGTTGCTTACGTTGCTGCTTCTCTTCTTCATGCTGGCCTCGGGCGACCTGCTATATCTCAAGATTGTGCAGAGCTTCGACACGATGCGCGACAAGCGCCGCGCCTATCTGGCGCTGCGCGAGATCGAGGAGCGTATCGGCAACTATCTCGGCGCGATCACGATCATCAACGTCTGCCTTGGCATCGCCATTGGCCTTGCGCTGAATTTCTGGGGAATGCCCTCGCCCGTCATGTTCGGTGCGGCGGCATTCCTGCTGAATTTCATCCCATATATCGGGATGATCATGGGAACCATTCTGATTACTGTCGTCGGCCTGGTCAGCTTCGACGGGTTTTTCGAACCCCTTATGGCAGGGGCGAGCTACGTTCTCATCAATTCCGTCGAGGGCCAACTCATCACTCCCTACTTCGTCTCCCGTCGACTCAGGATGAACACGGTGGTCGTTTTCCTTTCGGTCGCACTCTGGGCCTGGCTCTGGTCCATTATCGGTATGATCGTGGCGGTGCCACTTCTGGTCGTCGCCCGCGTCCTCAGCGAACATGTCCCCGCGCTCGAGAAGTTCGGGAACTTCCTTGCCGACAACCGGCCACCCGAAATCGACATGACCGAGGACGAAGAGGAAGAAGAGGTCGCTGACGAGGCCGAGGAGAAGAACGTGCCGGCTTGACCGGACGTTGCTGCGTCACGGGTGGCACGGCGAAACCGCGGCCGGCGTTCTGACCACTGCCGAACACGGATGGCAGAATACGCGCTCAGTTCAAATACGGATCCTTCGGTCCACGGTCGCCAGAGAGCGAACCCTGCCGCCGCGCGATCAGGCGTTCGATGGCGTCGGCAAGGTGGACTTCTGCGATGGCAAACTCGTTCCGCTCGACACGGATCAGATGCGCCTCACGCAGCACGTCAGCGTGGGAATAGCCGAAGGGCGGCTCAAAACGGTAGCTGGCGAGTTCGATCAGGAGTCCCATCGGCTCGCGGAAATAGATCGAATCCATAAACCCTCGGTCCTTCACGCCCGAATGGTCAATTCCGCGTTCGTTGAGCCTTTCGACCGCTTGAGAAAAGATCGCCCGCGAAACGGCGAAGGCCAGATGGTGAACCTCACCTGGCGTCGGGCGCTTCGGATTGCTGCTGGCTTTCCTGTCTTCATTCGTGAACACCGTGATAAGCCGACCGTCGCCGGGGTCGAAATAGAGGTGTCCCTCGCCCGCATTGTCGAGGTTCGGTTGTTCAAAGACGAATGGCATCCCCAACAACCCTTCCCAGAAGTCGATTGACGCCTGCCGACTGGCGCCCAGCAGAGTGATGTGATGGACCCCTTGAACCTGAAGCTTTCGCATTTTCCCCTCCGTATCGTTGCGGTCAGGTTAGCAGGAACTGAGGGAGCTGTGCGCTCAATCACCGCGCAGCGCGTGCGCGCCAACATGGGAATATTGGCGGCCCCGATAGGATTCGAACCTATGACCTACCGCTTAGGAGGCGGTCGCTCTATCCCCTGAGCTACGGGGCCGCGCGCGATCTTCGATAGAGGCGATGGGACATCATTGCAAGCACGCGCCCTTGTGCCGCCCCGGCTTTCTTGTCAGACGACTACGAAGCCAGCAAAGGGGACCAGGTAAGTTGAAGCTTGCTGTCGGAAGAACGCCTGCGTTTTCGCACGCCGGGATCGCGTCGTGACCGATGCGCTCGTCATCGGCGCAGGTCCAGCCGGTCTGATGGCGGCTGAGGAAATGGCCCGCGCAGGCCGCCGGGTTACCGTTGTCGAGGCAAAACCAAGCCCTGCACGGAAATTCCTCATGGCGGGGAAGTCGGGCCTGAATCTCACCAAGGACGAGCCGCTTGCCGATTTCGTTCGGCACTACGACGCCGACTGGCTGTGCCCGATCATCCATGACTTCGGCCCGGCAGAGGTCATGAAATGGGCGCGCGGATTGGGGGTCGAGCTCTTCACCGGCTCGACGGGCCGCGTCTTTCCGGTTGCGATGAAAGCCTCGCCCCTGTTACGCGCGTGGCTCGCCCGGCTCTCCGACCTGGGCGTGACCTTGCGAACGCGGTGGCGATGGGCCGGGTTCGAGGGCGATGCGCTGGCCTTTGACACTGCGGAGGGTCGGCGAGTCGAGAAACCGCGCACCACCATTCTCGCGCTCGGCGGGGCAAGCTGGTCCCGTCTCGGTTCGGACGCGGCGTGGGTGCCGTGGCTTTCGAAGAAAGGGGTGGAGATTACCCCCTTCGCGCCTGCCAATGTCGGCTGCCATGTCGAGTGGTCACAACACATGGCGCGGCATTTTGGCCAGCCGGTGAAGGGTGTCGCGCTGAACGCGAATGGCCGGCGCGAGCGCGGTGAGTTCGTCATCTCGGCCCGCGGGATCGAGGGCGGCGGCGTCTATGCGCTGTCGCGCGAACTGCGTTCGGGCGCGGGGCTGCGAATAGACCTGCTGCCCGATCGCGCCAACCACGACGTCGCCGGACGCCTCGCCAATGGGCCTGGGAAAGACACGCTGACCAACTGGCTGCGTAAGACGCTCGGCCTTGGTCCCGTTCAACTTGCGCTTCTTCGGGAATGGGCACCGCCTCTGCCCCGCGAAGCCGCTGCGCTGGCGTCCCTGCTCAAGGCGCTGCCCGTGCCGCTGAACGGCCTGCGCCCGATGGATGAGGCGATCTCCACCGCCGGCGGCATCGCGCGATGCGCGCTGACGCGCGGCCTCGAACTTCGCGCGCTGCCTGGCACCCACGCCTGCGGCGAGATGCTCGACTGGGACGCACCTACCGGCGGCTATCTGCTGACGGCATGTCTGGCCACCGGGCGTTGGGCCGGCCGCGCGGCAACAGCGGCGGTCTGAGCGCAAAACGGAACAGCCCCGCCTTGCGTCCCCGGCGTAACCGCGCTTAGGTGGCGGCGGACGTGGAATTGTCCGAAGAAAAGGACGCAGAATGGCGCGGGGCATCGACAGCGAGGACCTGGCCGTGAAGGCCCCGAAGCGCCACAACGTGCGGCTCGAGATGCTCGGCCATATGCCGAAAGCCGGGCGCTGCGCCGAGATCGGCGTCTGGAACGGCAAATTCTCAGCCGCGATCCTCGAGGTGACGAACCCGAAGGAACTCGTCCTGATCGATCCGTGGGACCTTCTCTCGGCGCAGCCGCAGGACGAGATGACCCATCACCTTCACAAGGACGGCGGTGCGATGGGCGAGATGTTTGCCCATGTCTCCGCGCTCTTTGCCGACCGCGAGGAAGTGACCATCCGCAAAGGCTTTTCCGTCGATGTGCTCGCAACCTATGAAGACGACTATTTCGACTGGGTCTATATCGACGGCAATCACCTGTTCGATTTTGTCGCCGCCGATCTTCGCATCGCCGCAAAGAAGGTACGTGCAGGTGGCATCATCGCGGGCGACGATTTCTTCTGGAAGAAGGATGAGCGCATGCATGTCCGGGAGGCGGTTTTGGACTTCCTTCAGGCCGCCGGCCTGCCGCGCAAGCCTAACCGCATCGGCCAACAATACATGCTGGAAGTCACGCCCGGCATGAAGACGCTCGGCTGACCGCTACCGTTCCATGGCGCGCTTGAAGGCGGGCCGCCCGCGCATCTCGCCAAGGTATTCGGTCAGTCGGTGCTCCACGATGGGAAATTTCGCCGCGAGCGCCCAGTTGCCGCAATGGGTCAGGATGATGTCGGGCACGGTCATCCGGTCGCCCATCAGGAACGGGCCCTCGGACATCCGCTGCATAAGGGTTTTCTGACTGCGCTCGAACTCCCATCGCAGGGTGTTCTTGATAGCCGCGTGGCGTAACTCCTCGGGCAGCACGAAACTGTGCCGCGCCGCCATCCAGAGGTTGGCGTCGAACTCATCCAGCAGGAATTGCGTCAGACTGTCCTGGCGTGCGCGGGCCAGGGTTCCGGCGGGATGCGTCAGGCGCCCATGCTTGTCGGCGAGATACTGAATGATCGCGGTGGAATCGGTGATCGGGGTACCGTCCTCGATCAGCACCGGCACCTTGCCCGCCGGATTGAAGGCGGTGACACCCTCGGATTGCGGCGGGGCGGGGATATGCTCGTAGGCAAGCGCGAGCTCTTCGAGCATCCAAAGCACCCGCGCCGCGCGGCTCTTGACGGTTCCTATGACGGTGTACATCGGCGGTCGTCCCCCTGGACCTCAGGCTGATGGAGCCATCTCGCGCGGGGCTGTGCAAGTGGCTTTTGGCACGTCCGCGAACTACCGCCGCCCGAGCATCGCAAGACGGATCATCGCCCGCTCCATCACCGCCATGGCCGGAGCGCGTGACGAGGATCGCAACTGAAGATCGGTGTCGGTCAGCAGGCTCAGCGCCTGCTCAAGCCGGAACATGCCCCAGTTCTGCGCCTGCCTCAGCATGCGGTCGCGGCGGGGCCCGAAGATCGGCGGTCGGAGACGCGCAATGCCTTCCGCTGCCCCGCCTGGCGACGAAGCTGCCGCGTGAAGCGCCCGAAAATGCCGCGTGGCACCAATGCAAAGTGTTACCGGCGCCACGCCTTGCCCCTGCAATCGCCGCATCAGCGGCCCGACATCCCCGGTCCGTGCCTCCGCCACGGCATGCAGCACGTCATCCACCGCCGCCTCGATCGTCGAGGGCGCAACGGCGGCAACGTCATGCGGGGTCACGAAGCTGGTATCGCCGAATTTGTAAAGTGCGAGCTTTTCGACCGTCTGCCGGAAGTCGCCGGGGTCGAGCTCACGCGCGAGTGCCAGAAGATCGGTCATCGCCTCGTGGGAAATCTGACCGATACCAGCCTTGGACAGCGTCGCCTCGATCTCCTCGCGGCTCGGCGCGTCGTCATATATCGCGATGCCAAAAGCGTTCGGATGATCCTCGAACCCCTTCTTCAGCGCCGAGGCTTTGTTCAAGGCTCCGGCAGTGACGATCAGCATCGCATCGCCCGGCCGCCAGTCGGCCAGTGCATCTTTCAGAGCAGGCGCGTTGCTGTCACCGGCGTCCTCGACGAAGGCCACGCGCGGACCGGGGAAGAAACCCTGCGCCCGCATCGCATCACCGATCATCGCCGGGTCCTTTCGCAGATCTCCTCCGGTCATCCGCGTCATTCGCATCTCGGTTTCGCCCTCGGGCCCGATCAGGGCGGCGATGACCTCCTGGCGTCTGAGCGCCACCCGCATCGCATCCGCGCCGTGGATCAGAAGCCCCGCGCGATCCGTCTCGGGCTTGGCAAAAAACTTCAGTGCGGCCGCCCCGCTGAGTTTCATGGAGCCTTCCAGCTGCCTGATGCGGCGATCAACTGCGTCACGATCCGATCCGCGAGAATCCACATGAGACGCCGCCGGGCATCCGCTTTCGAGGCTTCGCTCTCGACCTGGGTACCTACCGCCGAATAAGCCGTGAAGCCTTCGACCATTCCTTGGGTGAGCAGCTTTTTCGTCGCGGCATCTCGCAGGGCGAAGGTTGCGTCGCCGAATATCTGATACCGTGTGATCGAGTTGTCGGGCGATACGGCTTGCCCCCTCTCCCGCGTCGCGACCTTGTAGGACAGCAGGAATGCCGGCTGCCGGGTGCGGCCGAGCCGCTCTTCCAGGCGCTCGACCAGGTCGAAGCCGTTCTTGTTCTTCGGGTCTTCGGCCTGCACACGCCCCATCAATCCGCGCGCCGGGCCGGCCGGGGCATAGGCGGGCGTGAAGCCGCATGCCGCCAAGGGTGACGCTGCGAGCAGCACGAGGATGGTGCGGCGGTCAGATGACAACATTGACGATGCGGCCCGGCACGACGATCAGCTTTTTCGGAGGAACGCCGTTCAGCGCCCTGGCCACAGCTTCGTCGGCCAGCACGATCTTTTCAACCTCGGACGTCGGCATATCCTTCGGAACGCTGATTTCCGCGCGCCGCTTGCCGTTGATCTGGATCGGCAAGGTCACGTTGTCCTCAGCCAACATCGCTTCGTCGGCCTTGGGCCATGCCGCCTCAGCCACGAGCCCCTCGCCGCCGAGCAGCGCCCAGATGTCCTCGGCAAGATGCGGCACCATCGGTGACATCAGCTGCGCCAGTGTAAGCATCGCCTCGCGCTTCACTGCCTTCGATGCGTCGGATTTCGAGAAGGTGTTGGTGAATTCGTAGAGCTTCGCCACCGCCTTGTTGAAGGCAAACCCCTCGATCCCTCCGGTCACATCGGCGATCGCACGGTGCATTCCCTTCAGAAGCGCGTCGTCCTCCGCAGCAGTGCCCGCGCCCTTTTCCCCGATCTCGGAGGCGAGCCGCCAGACCCGGGCGAGGTGCTTACTGGTAGCGTCCGCCCCGGCGGCGGTCCATTCCACGTCGCGCTCCGGGGGGCTGTCGGACATCACGAACCAGCGCGCCGTGTCGGCACCATAGCGGGCAATGATGTCCATCGGGTCGACGACGTTTTTCTTCGACTTCGACATCTTGATGACCGGGCCGATATCCACCGGCGTGCCATCGATCGAGGAGGCGCCCTCGGCGGTCCGCGTAACTTCATCAGTGCGGGCGTATGCCAAACCGGGCGGCCGTCCTTCCCACGTTCGTCGCGTAGGTCTCGTGCGTGACCATGCCTTGCGTGAAGAGCGCGTCGAACGGTTCGATCGCGCCGGCGGGCAGGTGGCCGCAGATGTGCATCGCCCGCGCGAAGAAGCGGGAATAGAGAAGGTGCAGGATCGCGTGTTCGATGCCGCCGATATACTGGTCGACGTTCATCCAGTATTTCGCCTCTTCCATATCCGTCGGCGTCTTGGAATGCGGCGCGGTGAAGCGGGCGAAGTACCAGGACGAATCGACGAAGGTGTCCATCGTGTCCGTCTCTCGCCTGGCGGGCTTGCCGCAGGCGGGGCAGGACACGTCGCGCCAGGTCGGATGGCGGTCGAGCGGATTGCCCGGCTTGTCGAAAGTGACGTCGTCGGGCAGGCGGACCGGCAGGTTCTCCTTCCGCTCCGGCACTACGCCACAGCTTTCGCAATGCACGACCGGAATCGGGCAGCCCCAGTAACGCTGGCGCGACAGTCCCCAGTCCCGTAGCCGGAACTTGGTCACGCCGGTGCCATAGCCATGCGCCTCGGCATGGGCGATGGCGGCGTCGATGGCCTCGTCGCCGGTCTGCTCCGCCGCGCCGGCGAAGCCGCGGGTGTAGCGCACCCGCTCGGACTTCTGCGGAACGTAGGGCTCGCCGCCGATATCCCACGCCCCATCTAGCGGCAGGAACGTATCGACAATCGGCAGCCCGTACTTCCGGCAAAAATCATGGTCCCGCTGGTCGTGGCCGGGGCAGCCGAAGATCGCGCCCGTGCCGTAGTCCATCAGGATGAAGTTGGCGATCCAGACCGGGATTTCCCAAGTCGGATCAAGTGGATGACGCACCTTCAGCCCGGTGTCGAAGCCCAGCTTCTCTGCCGTCTCGATGGCCTCTTCGGTCGTGCCGCCCTTTCGGGCCTCGGCGCAGAAGGCCGCGACCTCGGTGCTTTCGGCCTCCAAGGCCCGCGCCAGGGGATGATCGGGTGAAATCCCCAGGAACGACGCCCCCATCAGCGTATCGGGCCGCGTGGTGTAGACCTCGATCCTATCGAAACCGGCATGCGGTGCGGTCAGGTCCCAGCCCATCTGCAACCCGCGGCTCTTGCCGATCCAGTTGCGCTGCATCGTCCGGACCTTCTCCGGCCAGCTCTCCAGCCCATCCAGCGCTTCCAGCAAATCCTCCGCGAAATCGCTGATCTTGAAGAACCACTGCGTCAACTCGCGCCGTTCCACGTCGGCGCCGGAGCGCCAGCCCTTGCCGTCGATCACCTGTTCGTTCGCCAGAACCGTCAAGTCCACAGGGTCCCAGTTCACCACGGCGTTCTTGCGGTAGACCAAACCTTTTGCCATGAAGTCGATGAACATCGACTGCTGCTGGCCGTAATATTCCGGATCGCAGGTCGCGAATTCGCGGCTCCAGTCTATGGAAAGCCCCAGGGGCTTCATCTGGTCGCGCATCTGCGCGATGTTGCCGTAGGTCCAGTCCTTCGGATGGCCGCCCCGCTCCATCGCCGCGTTTTCGGCCGGCATTCCAAAGGCGTCCCAACCCATCGGATGCAGAACCGAAAAACCGCACGAAGACTTATATCGCGCGATCACATCGCCCATCGTGTAGTTGCGCACATGGCCGATATGGATGCGCCCCGACGGATAGGGAAACATCTCCAGAACATAGTATTTAGGCTTGGCCGGGTCGTGGCGGGCGGCAAAGCAATTGGCCTTTTCCCAGGCCGTTTGCCATTTTGGTTCGATCACGGCGGGGTCGTAACGCGACATCTTCATCCCTCGGGCGTTGGCCCGGCGGTTATACAGAGGCCAATGGCCGCGTCCAGTCCGGAGAGGCCATCGAAGAAGCAGGACTCAGAGTCGCGAATCCTGGATGCGGAGCTGCCGCGCGCGCGTCAGGATCGCATCCTCTACGGCATGCTGCGTTGCGGCATCGACCGCGCCGCCCTGCGTCGCCAGTGCTACCTTCAGGGACCGTGCGTCGAGTGCCGGATCGGTGACATAGATCGTTGCGCGATAGTCGCGTCCGCCGCCGGGCGGGGTGCCGTACCCCGTAACGATGACGCCCGAGAACGGATCGACCGACTGTATCGGCAGGAAGTTCAGAACATCCTGCGACGCCTGCCAAAGGTATTTGTTGACCTCGACCGTGTTGTTCGGATCGGTGGAACGGAACAGATCCCATATCTTGGTACCGCCGCCGCCCCGGCGCAGCTCGCGGTCCTCACGCGTCAGCGAGCTGTCGTAAACCTTGCCATCGGCGCTCTGTGATGCACCGGCATTCGCCGTCCGGCCATTGCCGCCAAAGAGACCACCGCCGCCGCAACCCGCAAGCGATGCCAGCAGTCCAGCCATGATAATCCCGCGCAAGATGATCCGGACCTGCATGCCCACTTCCCCCGTTGCCTCCCCCGCTGTCTAGCCGAGCCACCATTGGTGGACAAGGATTTTTGCCGAAAGCGCCCGGCCCGTCGCGATCATCGTGGGCTGCGTCGGGCGAGTGTGGCACGGAACTGTGGCAAGAACGCACCATCGCGACCGATCCTTCCGCCGCCCCGGCCCTTTCCATTGCAATGACCGGGCCGGAGAGAGAAATAGGGGGCCATACCCAATTCGGATTCCCCTGAGTTGGGCCTACCTTTGACACAACGAGGGAAAACGAAATGAAAAAGCTTCTTCTCGCTTCCACCGCGCTGATCGGTTTCGCCGGCGCCGCGGCTGCGGATGTGACCATCTCCGGCTACGGCCGGTTCGGTATCACCTATGACGAAGGCCGCGTCGGCAACGAAACGCAGGTCCATACCCGTCTGCGCTTCAACATCGACGCCAAGACCGAAACCGATTCGGGCGTTGTCTTCGGTGGCCGTATCCGTCTGCAAGACCAGAGCGGTCAGGGCGGCGGCGATCTGAGCGCGGCTCTGCTCTACGTCTCTTACGAAGGCCTCCGCGTCGAAGTCGGCAACGCCAACACTGCGTTCGACTCGGCCGCCCTGCTCTACGATTCGGAACTGGGTCTGGTTGACTCCTCGTTCGGCGACGCGCAGTCGGGTTTCTACTCGTTCGCGACGGGCAACTACACCGGCACGCCGGACCGCATGGGCGTCTATGCGGCCTACACGATGTCGGGCTTCTCGGGCAAGATCTCCTACGTCACGGCTGACCAGACCACCGGTGTTGGCATCGCCGAAGAAACCTCGGTCGCTCTGTCCTACGAATCCGACCTCTTCACGGTTTCGGCGGCTGCCGCTCAGGACGCTGCTGGCGTTTCGGGTGCTGACATGTGGTTCCTCGGTGCGGCCTACAATGGCCTTCCGAACACCGTGATCGGCCTGAACTACGTCGACGAAGTCGCCGGCCTTGGTGAGACCGTGGTTCTCTACGCGAACTACACGATGGGCGCGACCACGCTGAAAGGCTACATCTCGAACAACTCCGCGGCTGGCAACGCCACCGATACCGGCGTTGGCATTGGCGCAGACTACGACCTCGGCGGCGCGAAGCTGACGGGTTCGATCCAGCGTGGCTACACCGAAGATATGTACGCCGACTTCGGCGTTCGTTTCGACTTCTGATCTTACGATCAAGGTCTATGGGAAGAGCGGGCGAAAGCCCGCTCTTTTCTTTTTACGCCTCTCCCGTCTATGTCTGGGCAGGACTACAGGAGGCACCATGGCGCTTGACGATATTCTGATGCGCGTCCGCAGCGCGGAAGCGGCGGCGGGGCGGCCGGAGGGGTCGGTGACGATGATCGCCGTCTCGAAGGTCCAGCCGCTCGACCGGGTGGAAGCTGCGCTTGAGGCCGGGCACCGGGTCTTCGGCGAAAACTACGTTCAGGAAGCCGCCGCGAAATGGCCCGCGCTCAAAGATCGTTTCGGCCCGGTGAAACTGCACATGATCGGTCCCCTGCAGACCAACAAGGCCAAGGTCGCGGTCGATCTTTTCGATGCCATCCATACGCTCGACCGCCCGTCACTGGCCGACAAGCTTGCGCGGCTGGCCGAGGCGCGGGGGACCTGCCCCGACCTCTTCGTGCAGGTCAATACGGGGGCTGAGCCGCAGAAGGCGGGCGTCCTGCCCGCAGAAGCCGACGCCTTCATCACAGATTGCCTGAAGCTCGGCCTGCCACTTCTGGGCCTGATGTGCATCCCGCCCGAGGGCGAAGACTCCAAGCCGCATTTCGCGACGTTGTGCGAGATGGCCGAACGGAACGGCCTTTCGGGACTGTCGATGGGGATGAGCGTCGATTTCGAGGATGCCATCGCCGCCGGAGCCACCCATATCCGCGTCGGCTCCGCCATCTTTGGCGCGCGGGATTACGGCTGAGGCGATGACCAGGGCGCTGGCACCACGACCTCGGTCCCCGGCACCGCATTCCGGGCGATGAACAGCAGATCGCGCCGCGAAAAAGCCAGGCAGCCCGCAGTCGGATAGCCCGGCCGCCGCCATTGATGGATGAAGATTGCCGACCCCTTTCCGGGTACGGCATCGGGCCAGTTCCAGTCCAGCGGAAGGATCAGATCATAAAGCGGATCGGCCCGCCGAAGCCTTTCCTGGCTTTTCCCGAAGGGCTTGCGGATCAGTTGGTTGTAATGCGAATGATCCGGCGCGTCGCACCAGCGATCCTCCAGCCGGATCGGCACGGCCCAGGGCGGCAGCAGGTCCGCCGCGACCCGGTCGGCCCGGAAGTATAGCCCGATGATCCGATGCCGCCCCGCCGGCGTCGCCCCGTCACCTTCCCGCTTGTCGGCGCTGACCCCGCCCCGACCGACCGACACCGGCAGATACCGCCCAGCAAAGCGCACCCCCATGCGCGTGAGAACCAGCGTCTCCGGCCCGGTCACAACAGATGCCCGGACTTCGTGGCCTTGGTCGCCAGATAGTCCGCATTATGGGCGGTATGACCAACCTTGAGCGGAACCCGCTCCGTGACGGAAATTCCATTCGCCTCCATCATCCGGATCTTGGCGGGATTGTTTGTCATGAGGCGGGCACTTTGAAAGCCCATCAGTTTCAGGATCGCCGCGCCATGCCGAAAATCCCGCTCGTCATCCTCGAAGCCGAGCCGGTGGTTCGCCTCGACCGTGTCGAAGCCCTGATCCTGGAGCGAATAGGCCCGCATCTTGTTGGCAAGCCCGATGCCGCGCCCTTCCTGATTGAGATAGAGCAGCACGCCCGCACCCTCCGCACCCATTTGGGCGAGCGCTCCGCGAAGCTGCGGGCCGCAGTCGCATTTCAGGCTACCAAGCAGATCGCCGGTGAAGCAGGCCGAATGCAGCCGCGCCAGAACAGGACGGTCGCGCGGCGGCTGGCCGATCTCGACGGCATAATGTTCCTCGCCGCCATCCTCGGGGCGGAAGACATGGAGCCGCCCCGCCTCGGACACCGACATCGGCAGGCGGGCATGGACGACGGACCTGAACATCACCGGCGCGGAAAGGGTTTTTGCAACCTCGTCCACCGGCAGCACGGTCAGGCTCTGGACGGCGGCAAGTGGCGCCGCGTCGGCCAGGGACACGATGAGCGCCGAGGGCAGAAGCCGCGCGGATTTCACCAGTGATATGGCGGCCCGCGCCAGCGCCGCGTCGCCCTCGCGGATATGGAGGAACGGACCCTTCATCGGCGAATCCAGGTCGGAAGCAGGGTCCGCGACTGCCCCGATCCAGTCCACGCCGGCCGTTCTTGGCACCGATATCCGGCTGATGTCGCCATCATAGGCCGGCGTCCGGAGCGTCCCGGCCCGCCGTCCGGTGATGGCAAGCACGAGGGAGCCCATTCCTCTCACCTCCTCGAACCGCAGCGGATCAAGCGTTTCGGCAGCAAGGACGAGAGCACCACCCACCGCATCCGTCATCACAACGGGGACACCGGCCCGGAGATCGGCCCTTGCCCTGTTCAAGCGTTCGGCAATGTCTGGACCCAGGGCCATCTCTTATCCGCCTTTGCGACAGAGGTTAGATAGACCTCCACGAAGGAAATTGAAACAATTGCCGCATATCTCACACGACCGCGTGAGTTCGCCGTTGCAAATCTTGTCGCGACCGTGACGAGCACGCATCTCCGCGGAAGAACGGAGGCGAAGACATGGCCAACCTGAAGAAAATCCTTCTCGTCGATGACGATGACGACCTGCGTGAGGCGCTGGCTGAACAACTCGTCCTGACCGAGGATTTCGACGTGTTCGAGGCGGGCGACGGTCACGCCGGCATAGAAAAAGTCAAATCCGGGGTCTTCGACCTTGTCATACTCGATATCGGCCTGCCGGACATGGACGGTCGGGAACTTTGCAAGAAAATGCGCAAGCAAGGTGTGAAATGCCCGGTCTTGATGCTGACCGGACACGACAGCGACGCAGATACGATCCTTGGCCTTGATGCCGGCGCAAATGACTATGTTTCGAAACCCTTCAAGTTTCCGGTCCTTCTCGCCCGGATTCGCGCCCAACTCCGGACCCACGAGCAGTCCGAGGATGCGATCTTCCAGCTTGGTCCCTATACCTTCAAGCCAGCCATGAAGATGCTGGTCGACGAAAGGGAGCGCAAGATTCGCCTGACCGAGAAGGAAACCAACATCTTGAAGTTTCTCTACCGGGCGTCAGAAGGCGTCGTTCCCAGAGACGTGCTTTTGCATGAGGTTTGGGGCTATAATGCCGGAGTGACGACACATACGCTGGAGACGCATATCTACCGTCTTCGCCAAAAAATTGAACCAGATCCGTCGAATGCACGCCTTCTTGTGACCGAATCAGGCGGCTATAGATTGGTTGCATGAGATTGGGAATCCCTTCGCCGCGCCGGGGTAATGACGCGGCATCCTCCCTGTTGGACTGGCCGGGCGAAAGCCCGGCCTTTTTTTGCGGCTCGGTCTTCAGTTGATCGGCGCTGAAGCGGCCGAGGGAAAGTCGATGTCATTCAGGAATGGATAGGCGATCGCCGCGAGCTGCTTGCTTTGTGGTCCTTCGACACGCAGGAAATACCACTCCTCACCCTCCTGCAGCGCAAGGAGCGGCTGCCAATTCTGCGTGGACTCGTCGGCGCTCTCGGTCACGAAGCTGGTTTTCAGGATTGCCCAGACCACGTCGGTTCCGTCGGCAAGCTTGGCATCTCCCGCTTCCGGGACTTCGCCGGATGCCGCCACATTGGTGAACTTGGTCTTGCTCATCAGCGCGGCAGTCTGCTCCACCAGCGTCTTGTTCAGCTTTTTTGCTTCGATCCCGGACGCGGCGCCGAAGACGGCGAGGACGCGCGGCGGGAGGGCCGCGACGATCTTCTCCGCATCGCCGCGCCCGACCGCGCGGAGATAGGAAGAGACTGCGCCGTCAAGTGAACTCGTCTCCTCTTCTGTCAGGCTGCGCGCGTCGGCTGCAGGCCCGGCAAGGACCGGCGCGATCAGACCGAGTATGAAAACGAAACTACGAAGGTGGTGAAGCGACATGACTCTTCCTCAAAAAAACACCGCACTTGCGAGACGACGCAATCATGCAGGCAGAGCATCCCATGCTCAAGCCCATGCTTTCTTGATGGGCGTGTTGATGCCGCCGAACCTCGCAGCTATGGTCCGGCAGGCAAGTGGGAGAGCGGCGCATGGCATTCACGATCGCGACCTGGAACATCAACTCCGTGCGGCTGCGCGAGACGCTGGTCCATCGCCTGATTAATGAGGAGATGCCGGATATCCTGTGCTTGCAGGAATGCAAGTCCCCGGTCGAGAATATCCCGTTCGAAGGGTTCAGCAATCTGGGCTACCGCCACTTCGTCGCGCGCGGTCAGAAAGGGTATAACGGCGTCGCGATCCTTTCGAGGCGGCCTCTGGAGGAGGTCGGCGCGCATGATTTCGTCGATCTCGGCCATGCCCGTCATGTTGCCGCGAAGCTGGAAAACGGGGTAACGATCCACAATTTCTATGTCCCGGCAGGCGGAGACATTCCCGACCGCGAAACCAATTTGAAATTTGGCCAAAAGCTCGACTACCTGACCGCCATGCGCGACAATTTCCGCGCTGAAAGGCCCGTGCGATCAATCCTTGTCGGCGACCTCAATATCGCCCCACGCGAGGATGACGTCTGGAGCCACAAGCAACTTCTGAAGATCGTGAGCCACACTCCGATCGAGGTCGACCATCTCGCCCAGGCCCAAGAGGCTGGAAGCTGGGTCGACATCACCCGCAAGGACATTCCCGAAGGGCTTCTTTACAGTTGGTGGTCCTATCGCTCACCCGACTGGGACGCGGCGGACAAGGGCCGCAGGCTGGACCATATCTGGGCGACGCCTGATATCGCCAGCGCCGGTCACGGCAGCCGCATCCTGCGGGCCGTACGTGGATGGGACCAGCCGTCCGACCATGCACCGGTCTTTGCGTCCTTCGATCTCTGATCTCAGACATCAGACGGCGGTTGGCGCGCGCCGTTTTTCTCGCATTTGCTTCAGGGCTTTCACCTCGAAAGCTTGAAGGCTGCGACAAGGTGGCCTTGCGTGGAGCGGCATAGCGCCTCTGGTGTGGAGATCGCCGCAGACCGATAGCGCTGCCCGCTCCGCGTGCTTCGCAATCGTACCGAGGTCGAGGCTCTGCACCCAGCCGCCGCACGCACGAATGACGTCCGACCGCTCTAGCACGATCGAGTGACAGCGCAGTGTCGCTGTACGCAGCGATTCCACCATCGCGGTCCGCCCATCCACAAGGTCACGGGCAGCGACGAGAACACGATCGGCACCGAACAGGTATTCGACATCCTTGCCCGAAATGGCGATCCGTTGTTCCGGCAGAACTACAAGATCATGGTCGAGCCCATGATAGGGTGCGAGAAGGCGGATCGGGAAGAAGCCGGGCAGCGCCGGAAGCTCAACGCCTCCCTGCCAGAGGACCGGTTGCCAGCCGTTGTCAGCAGTCAGGACAAGATCGCCCTGCCGCAGCGTTTCGACCGAGCGCGGGCCATCGAGCGTGGCAAGCGACGCGCCCGCTAAAAGACCGGGAAGCGGGCCTATCGGCATGACGTGATCGGAGAAGGCGAAGCCGGTAATCGCGGGGTGCCTGAACGCGCCTTGGCGCGATGTGAATAGCGTCGCGATTTGTTCGCCAGTTATAGGCGGCACATGCCCGCGCCCGCTCCAGCGAACCGTCCGGCTGTCGCGGCCATCAAGTGTCAGGATGCTGTCCCCGGTTTCGCACCGCCAGCGGTAGGTGAGGTGGTGAAGGCCATCGGAGGCGTCCGGCATCGTCACCGACAGATGGCTGGCGGCCCCTCCATTGCGGAGGAGCATCGACAACTCCCTGTCGCGGCGCCGGTCTATTGCAAAGATGTGCTGCGGTTCGCGGCGCGGATCGACGCGCAGGATAGCACCCTTTGCCCGGGCGAGCGCCGCGCCGTCACATTCGAGAAGCAAGGTTCCCTGCGCCAGGATGCCCTCGGGCGCAACTCCGATCCGACGCGCGCTGCCGTCTGCGCCACGCAGAGCGCGCCAGCTCATTTCGGCGTCCCCGCAGGAGCCGCGCCTCGCGACGTGCAAATACTCTCTATCACCATGTCCGCCCCCGCGCATGGGAGGCGGGCGAACGCCTGCTTGACGGTCGGAAATGCCGTCCGGTCTGCTGCGCCGGGTTTTCCGGCTGCGTCTGCCCTGCCTCGGGTCTATTTGCGGAGAGGATAAGGCGCTGGCACGCGGGCTGTTAAGCCTTCTTGGCGGTCGGTGCTTTCGTGCAACGCGCAGGTGACCTTCGTGCAACAGACTGCCGATTGCAGCCTCGGTCGGATCGGGGTAACGCTGAATCGCGCCAGCCGAGGAGAGCGGCCGTGAAACCAACCGTCGATCCTGTCGACCTGACTGCGGACCTGATCCGCTGCCCTTCGGTTACGCCGCAAGAGGGCGGGGCGCTGACGCTTCTTTCGCGGCTCTTGGGTGACGCAGGCTTCGAATGTCATCGTGTCGACCGGAACGGTGTCCCAAACCTCTTCGCCCGCTGGGGGCGCAAAGGTGTTGCGCGAACGTTCGGGTTCAACGGCCATACCGATGTGGTGCCGGTGGGGGATGCCGTTGCCTGGAGCCACGACCCGTTTGGCGGCGAGGTGTCGGGCGGTATACTTTGGGGTCGGGGTGCGGCTGACATGAAATCGGGTGTGGCGGCTTTTACCGCCGCCGCCGTGGATTTCGTGCGCCATAGCCCGCCCGATGGCGCCGTCATCCTGACGATCACCGGCGACGAGGAGGGGCCGGGCAAGGACGGCACGCGTGCGATTCTGGACTGGATGGCGGCGAATGGCGAGGCGATGTCGGTCTGCCTCGTCGGTGAACCGACCTGCCCGGAGCATATCGGCGAAATGATCAAGATCGGTCGCCGTGGCTCAATGACCGCCTATGCCGAGGCGATCGGTATTCAGGGCCATTCAGCGTATCCGCACCGCGCGAAGAACCCGCTTCACGCCCTTGTCGCCTGGCTCGGGCGACTGACGGCGAAGCCACTCGACGAGGGGACGAAGCATTTCGATCCCTCAACGCTCGCCATTACCGGGATCGACTGCGGCAACGCTGCGAACAATGTGATTCCGGCAAAAGCGCGGACGATGGTCAACATCCGCTTCAACGATGCCCATACCTCGACCAGCCTGATCGAGTGGCTGAAGGCCGAAGCTGATGAGGTCAGCGTCGCTACAGGTGTGGATTTCGCCCTTGACATGCAGGTCAGCGGCGAAAGCTTCCTGACCCCGCACGGTCCCTTCGTGGATCTCATTGCGGGGGCGGTGAAAGCCGAAACCGGGATCAGCCCGGTCCTGTCTACCTCGGGCGGGACGTCCGATGCGCGCTTCGTGAAAGATCATTGCCCGGTTGTGGAATTCGGGCTGGTCGGCAAGACGATGCACAAGATCGACGAGCATGTGGAGGTGGAGCAGATCGGCCAACTGAAATCGATCTACAGCCGAATCCTGAGGAACTATTTCTCCTGACCGCCGTTTCGCCGACCTGAGCTTTCCGAATGACGCCGCCAGCGGCTCATGTTAGTGGACCGGCATGGTGCGCATTCCCTCAAAATCCGAAATCCTCGACTGGATCGCAGAAAATCCCGGCCTGTCCGCCAAGCGCGACATCGCCAAGGCGTTTGGCATCAAGGGTGCCGACCGGATCGAGTTGAAGCGCATTCTGAAAGAGCTTGAGGCCGAGGGAACGCTGGAGCGTCGCCGCAAGTCTTACCGGGACCCCGAAAAGCTTCCGCCAGTCACAATTCTGGTGATCCTTCCGCCGGACGAGAGTGGCGATCAGTTCGCCCGTCCAATGGAATGGCAAGGTGAGGCGCCTGAGCCGCGTGTCCTGTTCATGCCGCGCAAGGCCGATGCACCGGTGGCCGAGGGCGACCGCATCCTCGCGCGCGTCAACGAGATCAGAGGCGAGGATTATCAATACGAGGCTCGCCTGATCCGCAAGGTCGGCACAAATCCGCACAAGATCCTGGGCATCTTCCGCAAGGCTACAGAAGGCGGGCGGATCGTACCTATCGACAAGGGCGCGGACAAGGAATGGCTCGTCGCCGCCGCCGCGACGCAAGGTGCGAAGGACGGCGAGTTGGTCGAGGCTGAACAGGCGGGGCCGAAGGGCAGGATGGGTTTGCCCAAGGCTCGCATCATCGAGCGGCTCGGCGATCCGTCTGCGCCGAAGGCGGTTTCGCTGATCGCGATCCACCAACACGGCATTCCCGACGATTTCCCCGATGCGGTGATCGACGAAGCCGACCGGATGAAGCCCGCGTCCCTCGGCGAGCGCGAGGATCTGCGGTCGATGCCCTTCATTACCATCGACCCGGCCGATGCGCGCGACCATGATGACGCCTGCCATGCGCATGCCGACGACGATGCGAAAAACGAAGGTGGTCACGTCGTCTGGGTCGCCATTGCCGACGTCGCGCACTACGTGACACCGGGTTCCGCCCTCGACGGGGAAGCGCGTGAGCGCGGCAATTCCACATATTTCCCCGACCGGGTCGTGCCAATGCTGCCTGACCGCCTTTCGGGTGACCTCTGTTCACTGCACGAAGGCGTGGCGCGGGCGGTGATTGCGGTCAGGATGAAGCTGGACGCCAAGGGCCGCAAGATCGGCCATCGCTTCGCCCGCGCGATGATAAAATCCGTCGCCAGTCTCAATTACACCGAGGTCCAGGAAGCACGGGACGGCCACCCGAACGATCGCTGTGCCGACCTGATGGACGACGTGATCGCCCCGCTTTACGTCGCATACGAGGCGACGAAGGCCGCGCGCGCGATGCGTCAACCGCTCGACCTGGACCTACCGGAACGGAAGATCGAGCTGACCGAGGATGGCCAAGTGAAGTCGGTGGCCTTCCGCGACCGGCTTGACGCGCACCGGCTGATCGAGGAATTCATGATCCTCGCCAATGTCGCCGCCGCCGAGGAGTTGATCCGCCTGCGCCGCCCGCTGCTTTTCCGTGTCCATGAGGAGCCGAGCCCGGAAAAACTCGATGCCCTACGTGAAGTAGCCGAAGCATCTGGCTTTACGTTGGCCAAGGGGCAGGTGCTGCGGACCGAGCACCTCAACCGGCTTCTGTCGCAGGCCGAGGGTACAGATTTCGACGAGCTGCTGAACATGACGACGCTCCGGTCTATGACGCAGGCCTACTATGCGCCGGAGAATTTCGGACATTTCGGGCTTGCGCTGAAGAACTACGCCCACTTCACGTCGCCGATCCGGCGCTATTCGGACCTGATCGTCCACCGCGCGCTCATCACTGGGCATGGTTGGGGCAAGGACGGGCTTTCGCCCGAGGATATCGAGCACCTGAGCGAAACGGGCCAGCATATCTCGGATACCGAGCGCCGTTCGATGGCGGCGGAGCGCGACACAACAGACCGTTACCTCGCCGCCTATCTCGCGGATCGCGTCGGAAACGAATTCGCGGGCCGGATCAGCGGTGTCACCCGCTTCGGCTGCTTCGTGCGGCTGGACGAAACGGGTGCGGATGGCCTCATACCGATCCGGACCCTGGGGCGCGAGTTCTTCCACTACGATCAGAAATCGCAGACCTTGATGGGTGCGGATACCGGCATGACGATCTCGGTTGGTCAGCGCGTGACAGTGCGACTGGCCGAGGCAGTGCCTGTCACGGGCGGGCTGATGCTGGAGCTGCTGGAACTCGAGGGCGGCCCGATGCCTGGCGGCGCATCGGCAAAACGGGGTGGCTCGGGAGGGCGCCGGATCGGCCAGTCGCGCGCGAAATCCGTCAAGGTGAAGCGCAAGGTCGAAAGGCGACGGAAGGGCCGGTAGCATTTCCTCGTGGAGATTCGTCTTGGTTCTTCACGTACTGCCCGGTCTCCGCTAAACTTCCCCAAAAAGGCCAAGGCAGATCGGGCATGAGAAAACTCTTCACGTCAGTTGCCCTCGCGGTGACGATTCCGGCTTCAGCCTTGGCGGCTGGCGTCAGGGCGGGCGACGGGCGTGCCGAAGGGCTGAGGATGAATGGGCCGGAGGAACTGATCCCCGTGACCGCCAATATGGGCATGGAACAGTGGCTTCAGGGCTTCCGCCGTCGCGCCTTCGCGCAAGGCATACGTGCGGACGTCTTCGACACGGCGCTTCGGGGCGTCGAATACAATGCCTCCGTGATCGAGAAGGACCGGCATCAGAGCGAGTTCACCAAGACCATCTGGAGCTACCTCGACAGTGCCGCCTCGGACACGCGTATCACAGACGGCAAGGCGGCGCTTCGGGCGAATGCGAAGCTGCTGGACGAGATTGAGCGCAGCTATGGCGTCGAGAAGGAAGTCGTCGTCGCGATCTGGGGACTGGAGAGCGCTTACGGTTCCCATCGCGGGAGCGACCCGCTGATCGGCTCCCTCGCGACACTCGCCTATGATGGACGGCGGGGTGCGTTCTTCGAGGAACAACTGATCGCCGCCTTGAAGATTATCCAGGCGGGCGATGTCGATGCGCGTCACCTGACCGGAAGCTGGGCCGGTGCGATGGGGCATACCCAGTTCATGCCGACCTCCTTTCTTGCCTATGCCGTCGACTTTACCGGCGACGGCAAGCGCGACATCTGGTCGGACGATCCCTCGGACGCGCTTGCCTCGACGGCGGCCTATCTCGCCCATTTCGGCTGGACGAAGGGCCAGCCCTGGGGCGTGGAGGTGCAGGTTCCGAAGGGTTTTGACTACGGATTGACCGGCGAACGCATCACGAAGGCCCCCGCCGAATGGGCCGCGCTCGGTATCCGGGACATGGATGGCCGCAAGGTGCCCGATCACGGCGCAGCCTCGATCCTGATGCCCGCCGGTGCACGGGGTGCCGCCTTCATGATCTTCGAGAACTTCCACGTCCTTGAGCACTACAACACCGCCGACGCCTATGTGATCGGCGTTGGCCACCTCGCAGACCGGATCGCGGGCGGCCCGCCGATCCGCGCCGACTGGCCGCGCGAAGACCGGGCGCTGCTTGCTGATGAGCGCAAGGAATTGCAGCAGCGACTGACGGGTGCCGGCTTCAACACGCAGGGCGTCGACGGCAAGATCGGACCCAACACAATCGCGGCGGTGCGCGCATTTCAGAGCGCTCGGGGATTGCTACCGGACGGCTATGCGAGCCTCGATATACTGATGAGGCTCCGCTGACCGAGAAGCCGCGTCGAAATATGAACCCGGCGGGGAAACCGTTCCAGTGGATCGGTTTCCCGGCGACTGGATGCATTGCGTGAAACCGCCGGACCAGCGCCTCATGGCACGGGGGCGGAGTTCGCGATCGATAATGCCGTCACGACCGGCTACACCTCGCTCGGCATGGGTTTCACAGTGGCGGTGGGACAACTCTGCCGAGGAAAAGGGCGGGCAGGCGATCAGCTGATTTGAGCTACGGAGGCCGAGCATTCATTTAGCGCAAATTAACAATTCGCGCCGCGAACAGTTCCCTGTGCGGCACACGAGAGTCTTGCAATCGCAGGGCGCCGAGGCTAAATGGCCGTCCAGTGCCGCCTTAGCTCAGTTGGTTAGAGCACCAGATTGTGGATCTGGGGGTCGCCCGTTCGAGCCGGGCAGGCGGTACCATACAAGCCATTGAAATCATTGAGCAGACGCCGAAGCCTTGGTTGCGACCTCGGGCTTTTCGCAGTTTCTTGTCAGTCGGCACCGAAGTCCGACTGGAAATCTTGCCGGATTCGCATCCGATTTTTTTGTCGAACCAATCTTCAGGTCAGGAGCGGGCCTGGCCCGGGCGGTCATGGTCGAAGACCGATGCGACGAAAGACAGACAGACAATCCCATTTGCCAGGATGGCCGCTGATGCTCCGCGAGGACCTGGCGGCCAGCTATGTCGGCCTGGATGTCGATGACTTCCACCGCGCGATCCGTCGCAAACTTTGCAGTTGACGCGCGTCGCCGCGAGGACTGACGGTCCGCGTCACCGCGCGGCCTGATCCGGGAAATCACCAGCCAGGGCAGGTAAAGGGTCTCGACGGCGGCATAGGACGACCGACTGTGCCACCAGCAAGAGCATGGCTCCGTCGCACATGATCGAACCGACCGCGGTTCCCTATGACCGATGCTACTTGTACCGCGGAAAGTTGATATGCTCTGAGGATCCTTTGGACGGGGCAGGCAGGAGACGCTGAAGCATGTCATTTGACGGCGCCACACGACCCGCGCTCGATAAGGTGACAGGCAATCTCAATGCGTCTTGCGGGCATAGCCGAGCCCAATCGAACATCGCGGATCAGATCGACGGCGGCGGCGCCGATCTCGCGCATGGGCATGGCGACGGCCGTCAACGGTGGATTGAGAAAAGCGCCCTGCGGCAGGCCATCCATTCCCAGCACCGATACATCGCCGGGCACGGACAACCCCAGCACCTGTAGCGCCTGCATGGCGCCCTGAGCAAGAATATCCCCCGCGCAGACGATCGCGGAAAAATCGCAGCCTTGCCGGTTGATCCTGTCCCGGATTGCCTGTGCCGCAAGCTCGGGCAGCCAATCGCCGACCTCGACCACCAATGACGGGTCGTAGTCCCGACCGCCGGGGAACATGCGGTCGCGCCAACCCTCGAAACGCCGCTCTATCGTACGGCGGCCGCGCCGCATCAGGAACAGGATTCGCCTGTGTCCAAGTCTGATCAGATGATCCGTCGCCAGCGCGCCCGCCGCCCGGTTCGACGGCGCGACGGAGCTGAATTGCATCGACGGATCATCGCCGTTCAAGAGCACGACAGGCTTGGAACATCCGCGTGCTGCCGCAAGCATGTCCTCGTCATCGAGCGTCAGGAAAAGCAATCCGGCGATGCTGTCGTCACGTTCGGCTTCAGCAAGAACCCGACGCTCCTCATCCGTGGAGGCGATGGCCTGTGTCGCGACCGTGGCGCGCAGAAGTCGAGCATGGTTTTCGATCCCCTGCATCACGTTCAGGGTGAACTGGCTGCGCGCGTAGTCTTCCATCGCAGCCGAACTGGCCATGACGAGAATGCGTTGCCCGGCCATCGTCGACGGCAGCGTGTAGCTGAAATCTTGGGCGACGCGCTGAATGCGCGCGACCAGATCGGGGCGAACCCCCGCGCCACCGGACAGAGCCCGCGAAACCGTCGCGATGGAAACGTCGCAGGCATTTGCCAGATCCTCGAGCCTCACGCGGCGGCTGGCCTTTGCTCGTTTGCCTTTTGGCGTGGCTGTCATGCGTCCTCCGGTTGGTGATCTATATTATGCAAAAAATTTACATATTGCGCAAATAATTTACCTACTCAATGCTGACCAACGGAGAATGCAACTCCGCGGGGAGCCGTATGCGTCCGAATGGATCGGATCTCAGGCAAAGACTAGACCTGCTTGTTCAGGGTCTGACGCGGTTGCGTCATGAGGGGCGCTTTGACGAGCCGAACCTTGATGGCACGGCCGGCGACTACATCAGTTTCGAAAACTGGGAATGGCCGCAAGGCGTCGGCCTTTATGGCCTCGTCCAACTCTGGCTGCGACGCCGCGACCCTGTTCTGCGAACGATTCTGGAGAAGTGGTATGAGCGCCATCTGGCTGTCGGTCTGCCGCAACTCAACATCAACACCACCGCGCCGATGCTCGCCCTAGCGATGCTCTGGGCCGAAACCCGCGATCCCCGCTGGCAACCGGTTCTCGACGATTGGGCGGATCGGCTGCTGCGAGACGCCCCGCGCACCGAGGAGGGTGGACTACAGCACGACGTTTCCGACAAGCTCAACGAGGGTGAGCTTTGGGACGATACCCTGTTTATGGCGGCGCTCTTTCTGGCCAGGTATGGTCATGCCTCGGGGCGGAGCGAACTGGTCGACGAGGCGCTGCGGCAGTTTCTGGTTCACACCCGCTATCTGTCCGATCCGGAAACCGGCCTTTGGTTCCACGGCTGGACGTTCGAAGGGCGGCACAACTTCGCCCGTGCCCGCTGGGCCCGCGGCAATGCCTGGATCACCGCCTGTATCCTCGATCTCTTTGAACTGGCGACCTTGCCGCCCTCGGTCCGGATGTATCTGGAAGGCGTGCTGACCGCGCAGGTGAGCGCCCTGTTGCCGCTGCAATGCGCTTCGGGCGCCTGGCGAACGCTGCTGGACGACGTGTCGAGCTACGAGGAGATCAGCGCTACCGCCGGGTTCGCCTACGGCCTCCTGAAGGCTGCGCGCCAGGGCATCGGCGGACCGGACTGGGCCGAGGCGGGCTGGCGCGCGGTCAAGGCGGTGCTGGACAATATCGACGCGAACGGCACCGTGCGGAATGTTTCCTACGGCACCCGGATGGGGCGGGATTTGCAATTCTACCGCGGGATTCCTCTGCAACCCACCGGCTACGGTCAGGCGCTGGCGATCCTGTGCCTGGTCGAGGCAGAAGGTCAACTCAACGCGAACAGAGCGGTGGCATGATGGACGTGCGCTATGGCGGCAATCCCGCTGATGTGATGACTTCGACAACCGACCGGCTCCGCGCGGATTACATGGTCGAGGGCGCCTTCGCCCCCGGCAACTTGCGCTTCACCTACACGCATGTGGACCGGATGATCGTCGGCGGGGCCTGCCCGACGGGTTCGCCGCTGGCGTTCGGTGACGGAGCTGATCTAGGAACGGAGTTCTTCTTCTCAGCGCGCGAAATGGGGGTGGCCAATCTGGGCGGTTCCGGCGCGGTGACGGTGGACGGCACGCGCTTTGCGCTGGCGAACCGCGATATCCTCTATATCGGCCGTGGCGCGAAGAAGGTGGCGATGGAAAGCGACGATCCGGCACATCCCGCGTGGTTCTACATGAATTCGGTCCCTGCCGGGGCCGACCATCCGCATCGCCTGATCTGCAAGGATGAAGCCAAGCGGATCGCGTTGGGAGCGGCCGCCAAGTCGAATGTGCGCAGTCTTGCGATGTATATCCATCCCGAGGTGTCGCCTTCGTGCCTATTGCTGATGGGTATCACCGATCCCGCGCCCGGCAGCATCTGGAACACCATGCCGCCGCATCTGCATGAACGCCGGATGGAGGCCTACTGTTACTTCGATCTTGGTGCCGACGATCGCGTCATGCACTTCATGGGCCGCCCCGACCAGACCCGGCATCTGGTGATCGGCAATGGCGATATCGTGCTGTCTCCGGCGTGGTCCGTCCATATGGGCGCCGGGACCGGCCCCTACGCTTTCGTCTGGGGCATGACGGGCGAGAACCAGGCCTATGCCGACTTCACCCCCATCCCTGTTTCGGATCTCAGGTAGCGCAAAGATGAGCGGATTTCTCTCCCATCCCCTGACACCGGGTGCTGCCATCGGATACTGGCGCGTCGGCACCACGTCCGAAGCGCGCTATGACCTGCCGGACCTGCCGATGAAGGGAGAGATGGATCCGTTCTTCTTCCTGACCAAGGACAAGAACTTCATCCCCCATGAATATCCCTGCCGGACGGAGTTTGCCGCAAAGCGGCGCGGCAAGCGACCTGTGGCCTCCGGCGACTTTTCGCCAGCGCGCAACTGGCTGCCCTTTGGCTCACCCCGTCTGGACCTGTCCGGCTTCTGGTTCCGTCCGACCCATATCGCGACCTGGACCGAAACCGTGATCCGGGCTGACGCCGCAGGTGCTGCGCGGTTGCGGCTGCGCACCTGCGGGGGTGCGGTCTTGTTCGTGAACGGTGTCGAAACGGGCTGGATGGCGCCGTACAAACGCAATGCCGAAAGCGCCGGGGAATTCTCCATTGACCTGAAGGCCGGCGAGAACTCCCTTCAGGTGTTTTTCGACGATCTCGCCGAACGGGACGCACGCTATTACATCCAGCTCGACTGGTTGTCCGGCCCGAAGGCCGAGGCGGGCATTCCCGCCTCCTGCGGCACCGACCTCGCCCGCGCGATGGAACGGGCGCTTGGCACCATGCATTTCGACGCGCCCGCCTATACCGGGGGTGAGGTGGCACTGATCGTGCCGGAGCCGATCAACGCCGATGTCGTTGTGCATATTCGGGTCGAGGGCGATTTCATGTCGCATCATCCCGAAGCCCGCGAGCGCAACCTGCCCGCCGGGGCGAGGCGACTCTTGATCGACCGCGCCGAAAATCTGCCTGGGGACTTCCGCCATTTCATTCCGACCCTATCCGCCAAGGGCTTTGCCGCCACGCGAACCTTCGGGGTCGAGGTCTGCGATCTTTCCGCGCAAGGCAAGGTTCCCGAAAGCCTGAGCGAACGCATCGACGAGGCGCTGAACTGGGTTGCGCACAGGGCCGAACCCGACACGGTCGCGGCGCTGGCACGGTTCGCGCAGGGGCTTTCCGGCACCGAGACGGAGGCGATGATCGATGCGACCCTGCCCGCGATCGAGGATTGCTGGGACTGCGCCGATTTCGCGCTCGTGCCGCTCATCTGGAGCCGGATGCGTTACGGCGATCTGATGTCAGACCGACTGCGCGCGCGGGTCGATGCCGCGATGCTCGGCTATCGCTACTGGATGGATGAACCGGGTAACGACGTGCAATGGTACTTCAGCGAGAACCACGCGCTTTTGTTCCACACGTCGGCCTATCTGGCGGGTCAGATCCTGCCCGAAGCGACGTTCCGTCGCTCGGGCCGAGGCGGTTCCGAACAATCCGCGACCGGGCGGGCCCGCGTCCTTGCCTGGCTCGATCATTTTGAGGACTGGGAAATGGCCGAGTTCAACTCAGCCCCGTATTTCCCAATCGATCTGAAAGGCTTGACGGCCCTCTTCGCGCTGGCCCCTGATGCCGACATCCGTGAACGTGCGGGCCGCGCTATCGCCCGGCTCATCGCCATGGTCGCCAACTCCGCCCATCACGGGGTCATCACCGCGGCGCAGGGGCGGAGCTACGAACACACCTTGCGGGCGGGGCGGACGCTAGAACTTTCCGCGATCACCCGGTTGCTCTGGGGGATGGGGCAGTTCGGGGCGCGGTTCCATTGCGTGCCCGGTTTGGCGCTGGCGCTCCGCGATCACGGGCTGACGCTCGATCCAGAGCTAGCCGGGGTCGCCAGCCTGCGATCGGGCGGGCAGGAATGGACCTTTGCGCAAGGCGAAGGGCGCTTCGCGGCGCTCTATCACGCCAAGACCCGTGCCTGGGCGCTCGGTTCGGCCTCGGCCTACCGCTGGTTCGACTGGGGCTATCAGGAAACCCTGATCCACGGCCGGATCGGCACCAACCCGGACGCGCAGATATGGATCAACCATCCCGGGGAGATGATCCATTCCGGCTATGGCCGCCCGTCCTATTGGGGCGGATCGGCCTCGGTGCCGCGCTGCCAGCAGTATCGCGGCCTGGCGCTGGTCTGGTTCGACGGACAGCCGGAGCAACCCGATCTCACGCATGCGTGGTTTCCGACAGCCGTATTTGATGAGACGTATGCTAAAGAGAACGTAGTGGCGGCCCGGTCTGGCGCCGGAGCGATGATCATCTGCGCATCTGGGAAACTTGAACAGGTGACCGAAGGCCCGACAACGGGATGCGAACTGCGCCTCGCCGGACGGCAGGGCCGGTGGATTCTGCGGATGGGAGAGACCGCGGATCTGCCATCCTTCGTGGCGAAGTTCGCGTCGCTGACCCCGGACGCGGAAAGTGATCCGCGCGGAACGCTGACGATCAGCGACCCGGACTATGGCGAAGTCGTCTTCCACCCCGACGGACGAATTGCGGCCGAGGGACGGATGTTGGCGCCGCAGGACTGGACCGTGACCGGGCATCGAATGACCTCGTGGGGAAAGATGGCGTGAGGTAAACGAAAAGCACGAAAAGGGAGGAGACCCGAATGAAAAGAACGATGACGGCAATGGCGCTGGGGCTAAGCCTGTTGGCCAGCACGGCGGTGGCGGGCGATGTGCGCCTGATGTGGTACTCGGACGGCGTTGAAGGCGAGGTCATGAAGGATCTTCTCGCGCGGTTTCATGCCGAAAATCCGGATATCAACGTGATTCTCGACGAAGTGGCCTACAAGGTCGTGCAGGAGCAGCTTCAAATCCAGCTCGAGGCCGGCAGCGGCCCCGACATTGCGCGCGTCACCAACATCAAGACGCTGGCGCCGCACTGGCTGGATCTGACGCCCTATCTCAGCGACCCGGACTACTGGCGGACCAATTTCGGCGCCTATGCCGACTGGATGCGCGAGGATGGCAGCGATGCGATCACCGGGTTCATGACGCAGCTGACCCTGACGGGCGGCTTCGCCAACAAGACGCTTTTCGATCAGGCGGGCGTGGCGCTTCCTGATGACAAGGCGACATGGGATGACTGGGTGAACGCCGCGGACGAAGTCGCAAAATCCCAAGGCACGGCGGCCGCCTTTGCGATTGACCGTTCTGGTCACCGGATTTCCGGTCCAAACGTCTCCTATGGCGCCGACTACATCGCCGCCGATGGAATGCCGGCGCCGGTCGATGCCGGAACCAAGGCTTTCACGGAAAAACTGGTCGGTTGGGTGGCAGACGGCAAGATGCTGAAAGATACATGGGTCGCCGCCTCCGGTTCGACCTATCGCGCCGCGGCGGACGATTTCATCAATGCCGCAATCCCCTTCTACTATTCGGGGTCGTGGCAGATCGCCAACCTCTCGACCAAGATCGGCGACGGATTCGACTGGGTCGCGACCGGTTCGCCCTGCGGTACGGCCGCCTGTTCCGGTCTTGCGGGCGGAGCAGCATTGGTCGCGGTCAAGTACACCAAGAACCCCGAAGAGGTAGCCAAGGTGATGGAGTTCCTTGCCCGCGAAGATATCGTCAAGGAGTTCTCCGAACGGACCCTGTTCCTGCCAGCACATGCGGGCGTCGTCGCCAAGGGTGGTCTGAACTGGAAGACCGATGACAAGAACGTCGGGGCTGCGCTCGACAAGTTCATCGCTGCGGCGGGACAGGTCGCCCCTGCCGCCGCTGCGCTCCCGTCGTGGAAATGGGCCTCGGTCTATTATGGTGCTCTCGTCAACCGCATCAGCCAGGTGATGGCGGGCGAACTGAAGCTGGACGATGCCTATGCGAAGATCGATTCCGACATCGCCGAAGGGGTCGCTGCGGCGAAGTAGGGCATGGGAAACCTCGCGAAATCGTTGGGGGCCATCGTGACGGCCCCCCTCGGCTGGATTGCCGAACTGGCTGACAAACCGCTGCGTCTTTGGCAGCGCGTTGCCGGCAAAGGCGGCATGATCGGGTTCTTCCTTCTGCCCAATATGGCGATCTTCGGCGTCTTCGTCCTCTTTCCGCTGGTCATCAATATAGCCTATTCGATGACGACGGGCAGCGCCCTGTTCCTCGCCGACCGCGACTATGTCGGTCTTGCGCAATATCAGCGGCTTCTGCGCTGCGAAAACTACATGAACACCCTGACCTGCCAGGAAGACCAGTTCTGGACCGCGTTGAAAAACACCGGTGTGTTCGTCGTGCTACAGGTCACTCTGCTGATCGTCATTGCCACGATCACCGCACTGATCCTGAACCGTGAGATCCGGGCGCGCAGTTTCTGGCGGGCGATGTTTTTCTTCCCCGTGCTCCTATCGCCGGTGGTTGTCGGTCTGATCTGGCGCTGGATCCTCGATCGCAACGGCGTGCTCAACGCGACGCTGGTCTCGGCGGGCTTCGAACCGGTCAACTGGCTCTTGGACCGGAACTGGGCCTTTGCCGCGGCGATCGGCGTGACGATCTGGGCGCATCTCGGGTTCTTCGCGCTGATCCTTCTAGCGGGACTGCAAGCGATCCCTCGCGACCTTTACGAGGCTGCCGAAATGGACGGCACCCGACCAGGGCGCGTATTCTGGCGCATCACCCTGCCGCTTCTGATGCCGAATCTGCTCGTGGTCATCGTGCTGTCGCTAATCCGCGCGGTACAGGTCTTTGACGAGGCCTATGTGTTGACCGGCGGCGGCCCCGGCACCGCGACGCTATTCCTGACGCAGTATATCTACGAGGTCGGCTTCGCCTCGCTCCTGAAGAACCCCGGACTTGCCGCTGCCGCGTCGATCCTGATGGGCAGTGTGCTGATCGTGCTGACGCTGGCGCAGCTTGGTCTGAGCACCCGCAACGAAAAGAAGGGCAAGGCTAAATGAGCCGTATTTGGGCCTTCCTGACCCGCCGCCGTGCCGGTTCCGGCTGGGATTGGACCGACGTGGTGACGTTCGTCTGGCTCGGGGCCGGGCTCCTCATCGTCTTCGGACCCGCGCTTTGGCTGGTGCTGTCCTCGCTCAAGTCACCGGCGCAGTTGTCGGAGTTTCCACCAACCCTGTTGCCCTACGAAGCGCGCACCACCGTGGTCGAAGGCTATGATAAACCCCTGCCACTCTACGTCGTGACCGATGAGGCGGGCACCCGAACGCTGGCCGAGGTTCGCCGCGTCGGCACGGTGGCGCAGATGGTTGATCCGGCCAATCCGGGGACTGTCCAGAAGATCAACATCGCCGTTCGCACACCGGACCAGGAGATCGGGTTTTCCTGGTCGAACTACACCGACCCGTTTTTCCGATTCGATTTCCTGACCTACACCAAGAACTCGGTTTTCGTCACGACGGTCGCGACCTTGATCACCCTGCTGACCAACTCCATGGCCGCCTTCGCCCTGTCGAAATACGAATTTCGCGGGCGCACCTTCGTGGTCGTACTGATCATCGCGACGCTGATGATCCCGCTTTCGGTGATCCTCGTCCCGCTTTATTCGATCGTCTCGGGCGTCGGGCTGATCAATTCGCTCTGGGGGGTGATCCTGCCCACCGTGGCGACCCCGACGGGAGTGTTCCTCTTGCGGCAGTACATGCTGACCATCCCGGATGAATTGCTTGAAGCTGCGCGCATGGATCATGCCAGCGAATGGCAGATCTACTGGCGGATCGTCCTGCCGTTGACCGCGCCGGCGCTGGCGGTTCTGGCAATCTTCTCCGTCGTCTGGCGCTGGAACGATTTTCTCTGGCCGCTGATCGTCCTGTCGCGACAGGAGGTCTACACATTGCAAGTCGGCCTGAACGCCTATGCGGGCGAGTTGAACGTGCAGTGGCATTACCTTCTCGCAATGACGGTCATCACCATGATCCCCGTGATTCTGGTCTTTGTCTTTCTGCAACGCTTCATCACGGCCGGCATCGCCGGCTCTGGATTGAAATAGGGGGCGAAGATGGGCCGCATCGCTCTGCACGACATCTGCAAGGAATATGGGGCCGTCAGGGTTCTCAAAGGCATCGATTTGACGATCGAGGAAGGCGAACTGGTTGTGTTCGTCGGCCCCTCGGGCTGCGGCAAGTCCACATTGCTGCGCATGATTTCGGGCCTCGACAGACCGACAAGGGGCCGGGTTGAGATCAACGGCACGGACGTGACACGTCGCAGCGCCGCGGATCGAGGCCTTGCAATGGTGTTTCAAAGCTACGCGCTTTACCCGCATATGACGGTCAAGCAGAACATGGCCTTCGGGTTGCAGAACACGCGGATGCCGAAGGCGGAGGTCGAAACCCGCATCGCGGAAGCGTCGCGGATGCTGGAGATCGAGCCGCTCCTGGAGCGCCGCCCCGGACAGCTGTCCGGCGGACAACGGCAGCGGGTGGCGATCGGCCGCGCCATCGTGCGTCGGCCGACGGCGTTTCTGCTGGATGAACCGCTGTCGAACCTCGACGCCGAACTCAGGGTCTCGATGCGCGCGGAACTTTCCGCGCTGCATGACCGTCTGAAAGCAACGATGATCCATGTCACGCATGATCAGGTCGAGGCGATGACCATGGCCGACCGGATCGTCGTGCTGCGCGCGGGCCAGATCGAGCAGGTCGATACGCCGCTGAACCTCTTCAACCGTCCGGCCAATCTTTTCGTCGCCGGATTCATCGGCGCCCCCGGCATGAATCTCTGGCCCGCCTTTGCGGAGCAAGACGGCAGCTTCCGGCTTGAGGGCGGAACGGTGCTGAGCCTGCCGGGCGTCGATGTATCCGGTCCCGTCACCTTCGGCCTCCGTCCACAACATCTGCGGATGGATGAAGATGGGCCCCTTGTCGCGAGGGTCACTTTGGTCGAGGCCCTCGGGGCGGAAAGCGTCGTCCACGCCGAACTGGACGGAAGCACGCGCCTTCTGGCCGTGCTGCCGGGGCAGCCCGATCTGGCGAAGGGTGCCGAAATCAAGCTCGGTTTCGATCCGTCCAGCCTGCATGTCTTCGACGCCGACGGCCAGCGGCTCTGACCGCCTAGCGCAAAGTCTCTGCGAAAAAGCTCAGCACCGCGCGCCGCATCGCCGGGGTCTCTTCATGCCCACTGTCGTGCTCGCGGTGAATCACCAGCCGACCACCCGCGCGGTCATAGGCTTTTCGCACTTCGTCTAGCGCGATATCTGCAGCCTCCGGCGGCGTGAGCGGATCAAGATTGCCAAGCCCGATGAACTGTGCCCTTGGAGCGACCATGCCTGCAAGTGTCCCGTTCGACGCAACCCCAAGGAGGCCCGGTACGGTTAGGTAAATCCCGTGCAGGTCATGCGCCCCGAGCGCGATCAGCGAACGGAAGTCGGCAAGACAACATTCCTGCGCCAGAGCCATGACGCGGGTATCGAGAGCCGCCAGCCAATAGCCAAGCGTCGCACCCATGGAGATTCCGAAAGCTCCGATGCGGTCGGGCAGAACGTCCGCACTACCTGCGAGCCAGCCCAGCGCGGACTTGCACTCTCCAAGCATCTGACCCGCCAGACTGCGCCCCTCCCAGAGGCACGCCTTCGCAGCATGGCTTTCGGTTTGCGTGGCGCGGCGGCCGAAGCACGGCATGTCGAGGCAGAGGGAGGCGATCCCGATATTAGCCAGATCCGGCCCGAGTGGGCGCGACAATGCCGGCCGGCCCTGCATCAACTCGTCGGCGCCAATGTCATACCGCCCCCCATGTGCGTGGATCACCAGAACGGCGGGCGAGGGACCGGCGCGGTCTGATGGCCGGCAGAAGAAGCCGCGCACGTCTTCCTGCTCGGCGGTTCTGAATGCGATTTCGGTGACGATGGCCCCGCCCCCAGTCGGGCGCGCCCGCGCGGTATGGGACAAGCGCAAAGGATGGCTGTCCAACTCGAACATCTTGCGTAGAACTGCGATGTCGTTCGTCATGCGCGAAGCCGATCCAGTGGCCACCTCGGGTCATTACCCCGACGCCTTCATACCTGACTTTCAGGTCTGCGACCAAGCCGGACTCAGTCCCAATGGGCGAACCTTCCAAACTGGCCCGAGTGAAACAGAAGCGGCTCTCCGGTCGACTTATAATCAACCCGGATCACCCGACCGAGCACGATGTCATGGTCTCCACCCGGGTATGTGGCCTCCAACGCGCAATCGAATCGCGCCAGCGCCCCGGACAACATCGGTGCGCCCTCGTTGTTCGGCGTCCAGCCCAACCCTTCGAAACCCGTATCAAACCGCGTGAATCGGGCGCAAAGGTCGCGCTGTTCGGCCGCAAGGACATGGATCGAATAGAACCCGGCACGAGCAAAATGGCGAAATCGCTTCGAGGACCGCGCGGGCGACCAGAGCACAAGCGGCGGGTCGAGCGAAACGCTGGCAAAGCTGTTCGCCGTGATGCCGACCGGGCCTTCTGCGGTCATGGTCGTCACCACCGTCACTCCGGTCGCGAAGGTGCCAAGCGCGCCCCGTAGTTCCCGCGTGTCCTGGGCCGGATTGACGCGCATGGTCATGTCCGCGTGGTTTCCGTCCATCACGGCACCTCATGCCCGAGCGCGGCGGTATAGAGCGCGAACCAAGTCTGCCGGTCCATCGTGACCTTCAGGGCGTTGGAAATCGCTCTGATCCGGTTCAGGTTGTTGGTGCCGAGGACCGGCATGATCCGCGCCGGATGCGCCAGCAGCCACGCCACCGCGACCGCCGATGCGCCCACCCCGTTCGCTTCGGCGACGGTCGCCATTGTCGTGGAAAGAGAAGGGTTGCCCGAGGTCATCAACGCTCCGCCCGCCAAGGGCGACCATGCCATGATCGGCTGGCCCTGCCGCTGGTGAAAGGCCACGTCTCCATTGGTGAAGCCCTGAGGGGCGTGAAGGCTGAGTTCGATCTGGTTCGTCATCAGCGCGGTCTGCATCGCCGATTGCAGCAGCGACCAATCCCAAGGGCGAAAGTTCGACACGCCGACCGCGCGGACCTTGCCGGATTTCACCACCTCGTCCAAGGCGGCACCGGTTTCCTCGGCATCCATCATCGGATCGGGACGGTGGATCAGCAGAAGATCGATCCGGTCCGTCGCCATCAGCCGCAGAGAATGTTCAACGGAGGCCAGGATATGCGCGCGACCGGTGTCGTAACTTTTGACCCGCGCCGACGCATAGCGTCCGGTCGGGGCGACGATGCCGCATTTCGTGACGATCTCGATCCGGTCTCGCAGCGAACTGCCACGCAGCGCCGCACCCAGAATCTCCTCGGCCTCATAGCCGCCGTAGATGTCGGCCTGGTCCATCGTGGTGATTCCCTGATCGAGGCACGCCTCGATCTTCGCCCGGACGTGGGACGCGGAGGTGTCTTTGTCGTCGCCGATCCGCCACATGCCGTAGGCAAGGCGGGAAAGGTCGAGGTCGGGGGCGAGTCTGACGCGATCCATGCTAGTGCCTTTCGCCGGTGCCCAGCGGGGTTATCGGGGTTGTTTCGGGGACGCGGCCATAGACATGCGGCAACGAGCAGGTCTTGAGGTCGGGCATCACCCGTTTGCCGAAATGCCGCGCCTCGTCGATGTGCGGATAGCCGGAGAAGATGAAGGCGCGGATGCCCATCTTCCGGTAGCTTTCAAGCTCGGACAGGATCTGGTCGGTCGAGCCGACAAGTGCCGCGCCGCATCCCGACCGCGCCCGGCCGACCCCCGTCCAAAGATGGCGTTCGACATAGCCGAATTTGTCGGCAAGCTCCCGTGCGCGCGTCTGATGAGCGACGCCAAGGCTGATGGAATCATGCGCCCTGTCGCGGATCAGCTTGCCGTATTCGTCGTCCAGCTTGCTCATCAGATGTTCGGCGTATTCGCGCGCCTCGGCCTCGGTATCGCGGACGATCATATGGACGCGCAGCCCGTAATCGAGCGTTCGCGCGTGTGCTGCGGCGCGTTCATTTACGGCCTTCATGCGTTCGGCCAACATCTCCTTTGGTTCTGGCCACATCAGGTAGACGTCGCATTGCGCGCCACAAAGTTCGAGTGCGTCCGGCGAATAGCCCCCGAAATAGAGAAGCGGTCCGCCATTCTGCTGATAAGGCCGCGCTGGTTCGGTGGTCAGCCCCTTGAACTGATAGATTTCCCCCTCATGGTCGATCTTGTCCCGCGTCCAGGCCTGCCGCAGGATTTGCACGACTTCATGGCTGCGCCGATAGCGAAAGGCGCTGTCCGCCACTTCGCCGGGAAAATCCGAGGAGATCACGTTGAGCGTCAGCCGCCCCTTGAGCATGTGGTCGAGCGTCGCGACGGTGCGGGCCAGCATGATCGGCTGCATCTCGCCGCAGCGGATCGCGGCGAGGAAGTTGATCCTGTCCGTCAGCGGCGCCATGCCCGCGACGAATGACAAAGTGTCTTGCCCGACCTGATAGGAGGATGGTGCAAGGATGTTGCGAAAGCCCTGTGCCTCGGCTTCCAGCGCGATGTCGCGGCAATGCCCCCACGAAGACCGCAGCGCCCCGTCCGGCACGCCGAGATAGGCGTAGTCATCCGAGCAGAGAGCCGAGAACCAGGACACCTCCGCCGCATCGAGATCGGCCGATGTGAGCGGAACTACAGCGCTTTGCATCGCCATCGCTCTTCACGTCTCCAAATGTTTTCTTTCCTCTTGCGTAGCATCTGACGGAATGTGTATCAATAGTGTATCAATTATTCTGGCGCTGACCGCAGGGGGAACCGATGGACGAACCGACGAGCATCGGTGCCCTGCCGAAATACATCCAGATCACCGAGACGCTGATCCGCCGCATGGCCGCGGGACAACTGGCCGACGGCACCCGCCTGCCGCCAGAACGCGAAATGGCTAGCGCGCTTGGAATCGCGGTCGGAACGCTCCGCAAGTCGCTGGCCGATCTTGAGACGAAAGGGCTATTACATCGTGTGCAGGGATCGGGAAATTATGTGCGGCACCAGCCGGAAATCTCGTCCCTTTATGCATTCTTCCGCCTCGAGAAGGTTGCTGGCGGAGGCCTGCCCACGGCGGATTTGCTGACGGTCGAAAGGTTGGCGAAACCGACCGACGCCCCACCCTTCGGTCCGAGCCGGGAAGGCCACCGCATCCGTCGCCTGCGTCGGCTGGACGGCGCGGTCGTGGCGCTTGAGGAGATCTGGCTCGACGGGGATCAGGTTGGCCGGATCGGGGTCGGCGACCTTTCGGAAAGCCTGTATCATTTCTACCGGACGCGGCTTGGGGTTGTCATCACGCGGGTCGAGGACCGCGTGGGAATCGCCCCTGTTCCCGACTGGACGCCCGTGGGCTTTCATCTGCCTTCCGGCAAGGTCGCGGGATATATCGAACGGGTATCGCACTCCCAAGATGCGGCCCCGGTGGAGTTTTCACGTACATGGTTCGACAGCGACCGGGCGCAGTACGTTTCACGCATGGGCAGGGTGTAGCATGGTCAGTCAAGTGAATTATGGCCTCATCGGATGCGGTATGATGGGGCAGGAACACATCCGTAACATCGCGTTGGTGCCGGGCGCGCGGATTTCGGTTGTTTGTGACCCCGTGCGCGATCTCGCCGAGACGGCAGCGCAGATGGCCGGTGGCGCGGCAGTGGCGGAAAGCCTTGACGCGCTGCTGAATCATCCCGATCTCGACGCCTTGGTGATCGTCAGCCCAAACCATCTTCACGTCCCTCAATTGCAAGAGATCGCCGCCCACGGCCGGCCGCTACCGATCCTGTGCGAAAAGCCGCTTTACACAGAAGCTACTCAAGCCGCCTGGATCAATGAGTTTCAGCGCAGCTACCCCGCTCCCATCTGGGTCGCGATGGAATACCGCTACATGCCTCCTGTCGCGGCTCTGATCGCGCAGGCGCAGGAAGCGACCGGGGGCGTCCGGATGCTGACGATCCGGGAACACCGCTTCCCGTTCCTGCCGAAGGTTGGCGACTGGAACCGGTTCAACCGGAACACCGGCGGGACGCTGGTCGAGAAGTGCTGCCACTTCTTTGACCTGATGCGGCACGTCCTGCAATCCGACCCGGTGCGGGTGATGGCCAGCGCCGGACAGGCAGTCAACCACCTCGACGAACGCTACGAGGGCGAGGTTCCGGACATCTGGGACCACGGCTATGTCATCGTGGATTTTCAGTCCGGCGCGCGGGCCATGCTTGAGCTTTGCATGTTCGCCGAAGGCAGCAGGTATCAGGAGGAAATCAGCGCGGTCGGGCCGAAGGGGAAGATCGAATGCCTCGTTCCTGGTCCGGGGCGGTTCTGGCCGGGGAACCTCGGCCCCGCACCCGTTCCGCAACTCATCGTCAGCCCGCGCGACCCCAAAGGGCCGGAGCAGCAAGGCATTCCGGTCGACACCGCGTTGCTTGAGGCTGGCGACCACAATGGTGCGACCTACTATCAACATATGAAGTTCTACGCCGTCGTGCGGGGCGAAGGCCGACCCGAGGTTACCCTGCGCGACGGAGCGCTGGCCGTTGCGATCGGTCTCGCGGCGCAGGAAAGCGCGCGGCGCGGCGCGGCGGTTCGGTTCTGACCGCGCCGCGTGCGGCCATTGCGGCATCTGGCTGAGTGGCGTGACGTGTCTGGGAGGGTCGCGCGTCGATGCCAAAGATGTCCTGCGATGGTTCTGTCAGGGGCGCGTGGCTTGCGACCGAGCGGGAGGCTGAATAGCGTCCGCGCATGACGAAACGCGGCCCCTTCAAGTACTTCAAACGTCGCCTGAGATCATTCGCGCGCGTCGCCGCGCGTCGGATAGGTTTTCCGCTTGATCCGTTCGCACTTCAGCAGCTGGAAGAAGCTCTCGGCAACTTGCGCGCCGGCTCATGCCCTTTCCGTTGCCGCGAGCGCGGCCTCGCGCATCTGGGTGAGTGTCTGGCGCGGGGTGAGCGCTTCGGGCGAGATGATGAGTTCGAGGAGGGCGCCAGTCTTGGACCGCATTGCGCGCTCGAAGGCGGCAGCGAAGGCACCGGTCGTCTCGACCCGTTCGGCATGGAACCCATAAGCTTTGCCGAGCGCCACGAAATCGGGGTTCGCGGTCATCGTCGTGCCGGAGACGCGCGTTGGGTAGTGGCGCTCCTGGTGCGCACGGATGGTTCCGTAGATGCCGTTGTTGAGGATTAGGATGATCGGCTGGGCGCCGGCCTGAAGTGCTGTCGCAAGCTCGGCGCAGTTCATCTGGAAATCGCCATCGCCGGCGAAACAGACGACAGTCTTGTCTGGCTCGGCCACCTTCGCGGCGATGGCAGCGGGAACGCCGTAGCCCATCGCGCCCGATTGCGGCGCCAAAAGCCGCGCCTTCGGGCCAAACTGAAAGAACTTGTTCGGCCAGACCGTGAAATTGCCCGCGCCGTTGGTCAGAATCATGTCCTCGGGCAGACGGTCGCGCAGGAAGGCGCAGACCTTGCCCATGTCGACCGGCGACGGCAGATCGGGCAGATCGAACCCCGCCTCATAGGCCGCGCGCCCTGCCTTGCGCCACTCGCCCCAACCACCCTCGACCGGCGCAAGCGCGCCAAGCGCCTCGGCGAAGGCGTTCGGGCCGGCGTGGATGCCTAGCGTGGGCCGGTACACCTTGCCGATTTCCAGATCGGAGCCGTGGACATGGATCAGCCGCTGCTTCGGCTGCGGTACATCCAGAAGCGTGTAGCCATCGGTCGAATTTTCGCCGAAGCGGTTGTTGACGGCGAGGATCGCGTCCGCCTCGAGGATCAGGTTCCTGACCGAGGCGACCATGCCCACGCCCGCCTCGCCGCAGAAGGTAGGCGAAGTGTTGTCGTACATGTCCTGATAACGGAAGACCGAAACAACCGGAATGTCCGAGGCTTCGGCAAAGCGCTGGATCGACAGGGTACCCGGCCCTTTCCAGTTGCAGCCGGCATAGAGTATCAGTGGGCGCTTCGCCTCGGCAAGGATCGCGCGAAGCTTCGCCATGGACGCGGACGACGGCACGGGTTCAGCGATCTCGACTGGTCCGGTCAGCGGTGCGGTGTCGGCAAGAGAGGTCAGCATGTCTTCGGGGAGTGCAATCACCACCGGACCGGGGCGGCCGGTGGTGGCGGTGATCCACGCGCGGGAAAGAATCTCGGGGATCCGCTCGACCCGGTCAATCTCCACCGCCCATTTCGCCATCGTGCCGAAGACCGCTTTATAGTCGATCTCCTGAAACGCCTCGCGGCCTTTCATGTCAGTACCAACCTGTCCCACCAAGAGGATCATCGGTGCGCTGTCCTGCATCGCGGTATGCACCCCGATCGAGGCATTCGTGGCGCCTGGTCCGCGCGTGACCATGCAGATGCCAGGCTCTCCCGTCAGCTTGCCATAGGCCGCCGCCATGAACCCGGCGCCGCCCTCGTTCCTGCACAGAACGTAGTCAAGCTTGCCCCGCGTGTCGTAAAGCGCGTCCAGCACCGCGAGGTAGCTTTCCCCCGGCACTCCGAATGCCTTGCGCGCACCCAACGCGACTAGGCTTTCGACCAGCAGTTCTCCACCGTTTCGCATCGTGACCTTCCTAGGTTCCTTTCCGAATCGAGTGCGTAGCATTCATGACATCGGATCGGACCGCCCTTCGCCCCTAACAGATCAGGAAAACCGTCGGCTCGACAAGAGATGCTTTTCGATAGGTTTCAGCATCGATTGGCCAGCCTCATTGCCAAGCCAAAACTGACCCTTTCACATACGACAATTTGATCATATTTTCGCGCCGAGTTCACCTGACTCGCCCGCCGGCGGTCAGGGGCTAGGTAGCGGCGCGATGCCGCCCGCAGAATTTGGGAGACTGACCATGCTCAACGCCGAGATCGAAACCCGCCGTCAGGCCGCCATGTCGCGCGGCGTGGGCGTGATGACCCAGATCTACGCCGACCGCGCCGAGAATGCGGAAATCTGGGACAAGGAAGGCAATCGTTACATCGACTTCGCCTCCGGCATCGCGGTGTTGAATACTGGCCACCGGCACCCCAAGGTCATCGCCGCCGTGAAGGACCAGATCGACCACTTCACCCATACCTGCCATCAGGTCGTGCCTTATGAAAATTATGTCCGCCTCGCCGAGCGGCTGAACGGCATGGTACCGGGCAAGGGCGAGATGAAGTCGGTATTCGTGACCACCGGGGCTGAGGCGGTCGAGAATGCGGTCAAGATCGCCCGCGCCGCGACCGGGCGACAGGCCATCGTCGCCTTCACCGGCGGCTTCCACGGCCGGACCTTCATGGGCATGGCACTGACCGGCAAGGTCGTTCCCTACAAGGTCGGCTTCGGCGCGATGCCGGGCGACGTCTTTCACGTCCCCTTTCCGGTCGAGCTGCACGGCATGACAACCGAGAAATCCATCGACGCGCTTCACTATCTGTTCAAGGCCGACGTGGACCCGAAGCGCGTGGCGGCGATCATTCTCGAACCCGTCCAGGGCGAGGGCGGCTTCTATGAAGCACCGCGCGACTTCATGTCGAAGCTGCGTGGCATCTGCGACGAACACGGCATCCTTCTCATCGCCGACGAAGTGCAGACCGGCTTCGCGCGCACTGGCAAGATGTTTGCAATGGAGCACCATGAGGTGCAGCCGGACATTACCACTATGGCGAAATCGCTCGCCGGCGGCTTCCCGCTAGCCGCAGTCACCGGACGTGCGGAGATCATGGACGCTCCGGCTCCCGGCGGCCTTGGCGGCACCTATGGCGGCAACCCGCTCGGCATCGCGGCTGCGAATGCGGTTCTGGACGTGATCGAGGAAGAGGGGCTTTGCGACCGTGCCAACCAGCTTGGCGCGCGGCTGAAGCAGCACCTTTCCTCGCTGCGCGATGACGTGCCGGAGATTGTGGACATCCGCGGCCCCGGCTTCATGAACGCGGTGGAGTTCAATCTCGGCGGCAAGCCGTCGGCGGAGTTCGCGAACAAGGTCCGGGCGGAGGCATTGAAGCGCGGCCTGCTTCTCCTGACCTGCGGCGTCTACGGCAACGTGATCCGCTTCCTGTCACCGATCACAATACAGGACGCGGTCTTCACCGAGGCGCTTGGCAAACTCGAAGAGTTCGATCCGGGCGGTGCGCTGAGGTCTTGGGGTCAGAACCCATTGATCTTGCGCTTGCAGCGTGGTTCAGCCTCCGCAACGAGACTGATCGATGAACAACCTTCTGGCTGACGGACGCACAGATGGCCCGAAGGTCTTCCTCTCCGCCATAACACTCGCCGCAACCGTCATGTCCTGGCCAGGAACCGAGAACGAGCCCGGACACTAGCAGCGACGCGTTCGTCTTCCTATGGCAGCCCCAACCGCAATCAGGCGGAGTGGATAGCCTCGACACATGACCACGCTGCCGAAAGCGATCGGGTCAGGAACTCACGACTTTACGAAACAGTCCGAACTGTACATGCTGACAATGGGTGGAAGATCGAAATACTTGCAAAAAGGTTGGGCGGTTGATGGCCAATCCTTGGCATGCTCTCAAGATCTGGTGGTTGAACCTGATCGGACCAGATGCACCAGAATTCGCCGCCGTCGCCGTCGCGGCAGTCCTTCGCTCTGAAGGTCAGCGCGTGGGCGCATTGCTCGGGATTAAACGAAACGCCAATTCCGTCGCGCGCCTTGTGTGCGAAGGTTTTGCGGAAATGCGGTTCGCTGTCACGAGGATCAAGGCGAAGACACCGCGCGATCTGACCTGCCATCGCAATTTCAGGTCGGATGGTCGGGGGCAGAGATGCCCGTAAACCAGTTCAAGATCGACGGCCGGCTGAAAGGCGACATGGTCCTCGAAGGGATCGCAGATATTACTAGGTCGCCATTCCGGATGCAGATCGCCGGCGCCTGCTGGGTATCCCGACTTGGTTGTCACACTCGCTCCGCCGGCGCAGATGGTATCACAGGCTTTCCGAAGGAGGAGGGCGCGGCCGATGACATGGTCATCGACAGCAGCGTCGCTTTCAAGACGTGGCGATGCGACTGAATTGGAACTGGCACAAGCGGATCGCGCGCAACGGCATTGCTTTCAAGATCGGTTCGCTCTCCGCGGTCTTGCTTGGCGCTCTCCTGTTTAGCACCGTCATGATGGCCTGGGATCTGATACACAATGAGAGCCAGGTGGCGGAGTCGACCAATCGGTTCAAACGTCTTCAACTGGCAGCCGAAGCGGATCGCAGCTTTGGCGAAGTGCGATATTGGCTGACCGACTTGTCAGTCAGCCTGCTCACATTGTCGCAACGCCGGGCGGAAGCCGCGCGTGCCGAGCTTGACGAAAGGCTGACAGATATCGCGGTCTTCGCACCCGCGGCGGCCAAACAAATTCGGCTTGGCGTCACTGAGTATGTCGACAGCGCATCAAAGGCCGCCGATGCCTATACCGAAGATCAGCGCATCATCGGAAATACGCTGGCATCGCAAGCACGAAAGGGCAGTGATGCGGTCGCCGCCGCGCTTACGGACCTGGTGAACAATCTTGCGAAAGATGCCGCCGACGGTGAGGCCGCCGCCACGAGGGCGGTACGGGGATCCGTCCTGCGGGCGCTGATTGCCTGTCTGGTTATCGTAGCATCTGGCACCATCCTGACCTGGCGCGTACTGCGATCGATCCTTGTGCCGCTTGGGCGTATCGACAGGGCAATAACGAAGCTGAACGATGGTACAGAGTTCGTGGACTTGCCGCCTGAAGGCCCCGACGAACTCGGCCGAATGTCCGGAACCGTCCGCGCCCTGCATGAAAGTCAGAACTACCGTCGCCAGCTTGAGGCTGAGGCCGAAAATCAGCGGATGACCATTCTCACGGCGATCGAAACCATCGCAGATGGCTTCGCACTCTTCGACGCGCAGGACCGGCTTGTGCTCACGAACGAACGCTACCGACAGATGTTCCACAAGATTTCTGATATTCTTGTGCCAGGCATCCACATGCACGAAATACTTTCAGCCCAGATCGACAGCTATCCGGATGTCGCCGGGAACATGTCAAGCGACCTCTGGATCGCCGATCAGATAAACCGTCACGAGGCGCCTCGTGCGACCCGGCAGGAAATGCGTATTGACGGCGCTTGGGTTCATGTGACGATGAGCAAGACCCCCGATGGGGGAACGGTTGCGGTCTATGGCGATATTTCCGACCTGATAGAAAAACAGGCGCAACTGGAGGACGCGCGCCGCGGCGCCGAGAAGGCCAATGAGGCCAAAAGCCGTTTCCTTGCGTCCATGAGCCACGAACTGCGTACGCCTTTGAACGCGATCATAGGCTACAGCGAGATGCTGATCGACGACGCCCAGGAAGCGGAGCAAATTTCCACGGCCGAGGATTTGAGAAAAATCATGTCATCGGGTCAGCACCTTCTCGGACTGATCAACGACATACTGGATCTGTCCAAGATCGAGGCCGGCAAGATGGAGGTTCATATCGAGCGCTTCGAAATCGCGCCGCTCATTGAAGATGTAACGGCTACCATAAAGCCCATGATCGACAAGAACGACAATTCGCTCGTCGTGCGAAATGCGTCGCGGTTCTTCCATATCAATACCGACAAGACCAAACTGAGACAAAACCTCTTCAATCTTCTATCCAACGCCGCAAAATTCACGAAATCCGGGACGATTGAACTGATCGTTCAAGACGGCGCGCGAACCATTGATTTTTCGGTCCGTGACAGCGGGATCGGCATGAACGATGAGCAGAAGCGACGTTTATTCCAACCATTTGTGCAGGCCGATTCCTCGACAACGCGAAACTACGGGGGAACCGGCCTTGGTTTGGCCATTGTAAAGCAGTTCACCGAAATGGTCGGTGGCGAGGTTGCGGTGGAAACGAGCCCTGGCAAGGGATCGACCTTTACCCTTCGCATCCCGCGGGAGATCGACGTTGATAAGCTCGCCGCGACGGACCGGAGCAAAAGGGAGTCTTCAGGATGTGTCCTGGTGGTCGATGACGAACCCAAGGCGCGGCAAGCGGTGATCGACCTGCTTTCCAGTGAGGGATACGCGGTCGTCGCCGCAGGGGACGTCAAGACCGGTCTTGAAATGGCCGCCGCGCATCGCCCTGACGCAATCGTGCTCGACATCATAATGCCCGAACGCGACGGTTGGTCGATGTTGCGATCTCTCAAGTCCGATCCGGAATTGTGCGAAATTCCGGTGATCCTGGTGACGGTATTGGGCGACCGCGAAATGGGGCTCGCTTTTGGCGCAGTCGATCACCTGACCAAGCCGATCAATCCGCAGCGTCTCCTTGACACCATCAATGCTTTCACTGCGGCCGGCGACCGCGAAGTGCTGGTGGTGGACGACGATGCCGGGACGAGGTCGCTCTTTCGAAGGATACTGGTGCGTGAAGGGTGGGCTGTGCGGGAGGCATCCGATGGGATGCGGGCGCTGGCGCAGATCGACGTCAAGATGCCGACTATCGTCATACTGGATCTATTGATGCCGAACCTCGACGGGTTCGAGACACTACGTGCAATTCGCGAGCGGAAAGACTGTGCCGCCCTGTCGATCATCGTTGCCACGTCGAAAGATCTGAGCAGAAATGAATTGGATTGGCTGCGTTCACACGCCCGAGAAGTGGTGATGAAGGGACAAAACGGTCGGGCTGATCTTGTCGCGGCGATCCGGCGCCATACGGCGCACAGAGATCAAGAAGGGTGACCCGTCCATGACAAAGATCCTGATAGTCGAGGACAACGATATGAATCTCGATATGTTGTCGCGGCGCTTGCTGCGCAAAGGATTCGAGATTGCGACGGCGCGCGACGGTCAGGCCGGCGTCGATCAGGCCGTCGCGCAATCTCCGGACGTGATCCTGATGGATATGAGCCTGCCTGTGCTGGACGGATGGCAGGCGACACGGGCGATCAAGGACAACCCCTCGACCGCCGGCATCCCGGTCATCGCTCTCACCGCGCACGCGATGGAGGCGGACAGGCGCAACGCGATCGACGCCGGCTGTGACGAGTTTCATACCAAACCCATCGACCTTGACACCCTGGTCAAGCAGATCAACCAGTTGATTTCACGGTAACAGCATGAATGCGGCAGACGAAACAAGTCGCCAAGCCCTCGCTGCCAGAATAGCGCAGCGTCTGGCCGAACCGTCGCAGAACATCCTTGGGTTTCAGACGCTGATCGTCGAGACCTTGCGAAATGCCGGTTTGCCGGAGGCGATGGCGGATGCCGAAAGGGTACTGAAGGCTGCGCGAGATCTCGAGGCGATGATAACTTCCCTTCTGGCGACCGAGAACGAAACGGCGCTCGTCGTCCTCGATGATGCCACACTGCGCCATGATCTGCGGACGCCCGTCAACGGAATCGTCGGTTTTTCAGAACTTATTCTGGAAGAGTATGGTGACGCTCTCGATCGCTCCCTCAAGGCGGATATCACCAGCGTCCTGAAGGAATGCGAGCGCGTTCTGGGTCTTGTCGACGGGCTCGTCGAGTTCTCTCACGGCAGCGTGGACGCAGTGGCAGTTGACGCCTCCGACGCGGGCATCGCCGCTGATCTCGCCCGAACTTTGGCCAAAGCGCCGGACCCGACTTACGGCAAGGTTGGGCGAGTGCTGGTCATCGACGATATGGAGGTCAACCGTGAACTCCTGCGCCGAAATCTGCAGTCGCGCGGCCATTTGGTTTCTACCGTGGCGTCTGCAAGCGAGGCGTTGGCTCTTCTGGAAACCACGCGCTTCGAGTTGGCACTTGTCGACATCCTTATGCCCGACATGAACGGCATTGAACTTCTGGCCAGACTCAAATCCGACCCTCGCTGGAGCGAGATGGCCGTGGTCATGGTTTCCGGCCTCAAGGATGTTCAGGCAGTCGTGAAATGCATCAAGGCGGGTGCCGCCGACTACCTGCAAAAGCCGCTGGACCCCGTTCTCCTGCATGCACGCGTGGAAACCTGCCTGGAGAATGTTCGCTGGCGCGAGCGGGAACGCCAATTCCTTGAAAAGATTGAATTTGAGAAGTCTCGGGCCGACGGACTTTTGCTATCCATGCTGCCCGAGACGATTATCCGGCGTCTCGGCGAGGGCGAAACTCTCATCGCGGATCGCTTTGAAGCCGCAACGATTGTCTTTGCCGATATTGTCGATTTCACGCCATTGGTTGCCCGGACCGATCCGTCGTCATTAGTCGGTCACCTGCATGACCTGTTTTGCAAGTTTGACGACTTGGCTGACCGCCACGGCGTTGAAAAGATCAAGACCATCGGCGACGCTTACATGGCGGTGGCGGGCGTTCCCGAACCGCGCAGCGATCATGCCGTCTGCGCCTTGGCGTTCGCTCGCGCCCTCCTCGGGGTTGAGGCAAAAACCCTGGACTCAGCCGAATCTCTGAAAATTCGCATTGGTGTCAGCTCCGGCCCGGTCATCGCGGGTCTCATTGGGCGGAAGCGCTTCGTGTATGATGTCTGGGGCGAAACCGTGAACCTTGCAAGCCGGCTCGAATCTTCCGGCGAAGCCGGGCGGATTCATCTATCCGAGGCTACAATGGGTGCATTGGGTGGCACGCCCCAGCAGACCTGTGCCACGGAAAAGATCATCAAGGGAATAGGGCGCGTTCGGACTTTTGTTATCGACTGAAGACTTGACGGGCACAAGAGAGGCGGGACGATTTGATCAAGGCGTTCATTGCGGCGCTCTAGCAGTTGGCGGCCATTCCTTTTTCGTCCCTCAACGAGCCCACCACTGTGGTGAAAAACAGGAGACTGAAACTGCCCGCGCCAATAGGCGCATGGCGGGATCAAGCTGCGCACCGTCATTCAACCGTGATCTTGATGACGTCAGACATCACAGGCATCTCATGTGGCACATGATTCATGTCGCCCAGCACCAATTGCAGCGTGTGTTCACCCTTCGTGAGTTCCAAAGTTACTTCGGTTTGTCCCCCACCGAAATGCATGTGGTGTTCATCGGAAGGTACGGCATGGATAAGTTCATCGGCGCCATCCGATCCGCTACCGAATGCCGGGCGATCGATCAGCAAGTGATGGTGCCCGGTATTTTCCTTTTCGGTGCCGGCCGGAGCAACCCCCATTCCCGACAGCCCAAAAACGATGGTCAGAGGCGATTTGACGATCGCACCATTCTCAAGGTTCACAAAATATGCCCTGGCGCCCTCCGCCGCTGGGGTTTCTTGGGCTTCAGTGCATGTAAATCCTGCCAAACTGATACAAAGCGCCGCAGCGAACAGATGGGCATTCATTCTCGTCCCCCCAAGGCGTTTGACGTTGGCCGTGTCCACTCGCTCTAGCTTTCAGTCGGACGATAGCAGTTGCCTGCCTCAACCTCCCAAGCAGTCGTTTGACCGAGTCTGACGGCTTCAGGCTAGCACAGATCTTTCCCACGGTCAGCGTTCTGCGGCGGGGGTCCCGTCAGGGCTTTCGGTGACCGGTTCATATCCGTCCTGTAGCGCCAGGCGGCGGACAGGCCGCGCTAGTCCGATGCGATGACGACTTTCGTATTCCAGCCTTCGCATTTTGTGTGCAGGGACGGCATGAGCGGCGCATCAGTGAAGAGTGCATCGATTTCTGCCAATGATGTGATTCGGACAGGAGCGCTACGACGAAACTTGGAATGATCGGCCACAAGGAAAGTCTTGCGTGAACGCTCGACGATGGTCTGGCTGACGCCGACCTCCTGCACGTCGAAATCAAGAACGTCGCCGTCTTGATCGACGGCGGAACAGCCAATCACCGCCAAATCGAACTTGAACTGCTCTATCGTCTGTGTTGTCAGGCTGCCAACCAGACCGCCGTCGGACCGGCGCAGAACGCCGCCGGTCACAATCACCTGACATTCCGCGTTGGCAGCTAGGATATTCGCGACATTCATGTTGTTGGTCGCCACCATGAGGTCACGATGCCGCAAGAGCTCACGAGCGACCGCCTCGGTACTTGTCCCGATGTTGAGAAAGACCGAAATGCTTTCTGAAATCTGCGCAGCACAGGCGCGTGCGATATACAGCTTCGCCTCGGCGTTGATCGCGCGGCGCTCCTCATAGCCGATATTCGTCGTGCCTGAAGGCAGTATCGCGCCGCCGTGAACCCGTTCAAGCTTTCCGCTCTCGGCAAGTTCCGTCAGATCGCGGCGAACCGTCTGGTGCGTTACGCCGAAGCGTTTCGCGAGGTCTTCGACCGTCACCTTTCCTTCGCGGCGGGCGATTTCGAGGATGTCGGGAAGCCTGAAAGATTGAGACACGGCAACGTTGTCCTGTGTTGCGTCAGTGATGATGTGGAATCGACAGTAACCGATTCGTGAGGTAACGTAATGGAAACGATCATTCTCGAACACACAAGCAACCATCTCGCCTTCATTTGACACGCGGCCGCGTGATGGTGTTCGATTTTGTTCCTTTCCAATTTTTATGAGGCTTGGAGCGCTGAAATTGATGGTAAGTCAGTAAGTTCGAAAGATATCGAACCCATTACGAAGAATATGTTTGCGCCACCAGGCCAAATACGATACCAAACGAACGCACGCGAAACGGGGGAGTCGCGCAGTGTCCGTCGCCACTGAAGCCGACATATTTGATCTTTTCGTCATTGGCGGCGGGATAAATGGCTGTGGCATCGCGCGCGACGCGGTCGGTCGCGGCTACTCAGTCTGTCTCGCCGAAATGAACGATCTCGCATCGGCGACCTCCTCCGCGTCGACAAAGCTCTTCCATGGCGGTTTGCGCTATCTGGAATATTTTGAGTTCCGACTTGTGCGCGAAGCTCTGATCGAGCGCGAAACGCTATTGCGGGCAATGCCGCATATCAGCTGGCCCATGCGTTTCGTTCTGCCCTTCACCGAGGACATGCGGTTCGAAGCAAGCACGCCGACGTCACGCATCTTGAGCCTGGTGATGCCCTGGATGCGCGGCAGGCGTCCGGCCTGGCTGATACGCCTCGGTTTGTTTCTTTACGATCACTTGGCCAATCTCAAGCTTCTGCCCGGGACGCGCACGTTGGATCTTACGGTTGATCCCGCCGGCCGACCGCTCAAGAGTATTTTCCGAAAAGCTTTCGAGTATTCCGACTGCTGGGTTCAGGATTCACGACTTGTGGTACTCAATGCCCGTGACGCCCAAGCGCGCGGGGCACGGATAATATTGCGTGCCAGAGTAGTCTCCGCCCGGCAATCCGATGGCCTCTGGTCGGTGCAGTTGGAGGACGCGAAGGGAGTACGCGTCATCCGGGCGCGGATGCTGGTTAATGCGGGTGGCCCATGGGTCGGTGATATCATTCACGAGGTCGCGCATCTCAGATCGGACGAGGGGGTCCGTCTGGTCCGCGGCAGCCATATCGTGACGCGGCGACTATTCGACCACGACAAATGTTATTTCTTCCAGGGCGAGGATGGGCGGATCATCTTTGCTATCCCTTACGAAACCGATTTCACGCTTATCGGCACCACCGACGCCGATCACGAAGACATTTCCGTTGCGCCGGTCTGTACGGAGGCGGAAAGGGACTATCTCTGCTCGTTTGCCTCAAAGTACTTCGAGCGTCCGGTGACACCCGCTGACATAGTCTGGACCTATTCCGGCGTCCGCCCGCTTTACGATGACGGAAAGAGCTCGGCCACGGCGGCGACGCGCGACTACACGCTCAAGATCGACGTCGGGGCGGGCGCGCCGATTTTGCATGTCTTCGGTGGAAAGATAACGACCTATCGCAGATTGGCCGAAGGCGCGCTGGAAAAGATAGGTGCCGCGATCGGTCCGAAAGGCCGTCCATGGACGGCCGAAGCGAGCCTTCCGGGCGGTGATTTTCCCGTCGATGGTGTATCCGAACTGATCTCATGTCTGCGCTCTAGATACCCGTTTCTAAGTGACTTTTTGGCGTGTCGCATGGTCCGCTCCTACGGAACGGATGCAGAGCGCATCCTTGGCGAAGCTCAAACTGTCGCGGATTTGGGTCGCGACTTCGGCGCGACGCTGACCGAGCGCGAGGTCAAATGGCTGATGGACAAGGAGTTCGCCCAAACCGCCGAAGACCTGATTTGGCGCCGGTCGAAGCTTGGGTTGCGCATGACGGCAGAGGAGGTTGCATCGCTTGATGCATGGATGAAAAGGCGGCAGGGCGACCGGGCGTCGCAAGCTGCGGAATAGAGGTTGAGAGAAAGATGTCGCTTACGCTCGCCGGGGTTTCGAAGGTTGTGAACGGCCACCCCCACATTCATCCGACCGATTTCACGCTCGAGAACGGCACAATGAACGTTCTCCTCGGGCCGACGCTGTCCGGGAAGACGTCGCTCATGCGGCTCATGGCGGGGCTCGATGTGCCGAGCAAGGGCAGGATTATTTGGAACGGCAAAGACGTGACCGGCCAGCGTGTTCAGGATCGCAAGGTGGCGATGGTCTACCAGCAGTTCATCAACTATCCGTCGATGACGGTTTACGAGAACATAGCGAGTCCTCTGCGACTTATACGCAAGTCTTCGGCCGAGATTGACGCGGCGGTAAGAAAATCCGCCGATCTGATGAAGCTGGGCCCGCTTCTGAACCGCAAGCCGCTGGAATTGTCGGGTGGCCAGCAACAGCGCTGCGCTTTGGCCCGAGCGCTGGTGAAAAATGCCGGGCTCGTGCTGCTCGACGAGCCGCTGGCCAACCTCGACTATAAACTGCGCGAGGAGTTGCGCGTCGAAATTCCGAAGATATTCGAGGAATCGGGAGCGATCTTCGTCTATGCGACGACCGAGCCCGAGGAGGCGCTGCTGCTCGGCGGCAACACCGCCACGCTTTGGGAAGGCCGCGTGACGCAGTTCGGTCCGACGCCGGATGTTTACCGACAACCGGTCGACGCGACGACGGCGCGGGTTTTCAGTGATCCGCCGATGAACTTCATGCAGGTGTCGAAGACGGGTGCAAGGCTGATGTTCGGCGAAGGTCAGGCGACGGCAGCGACAGGCAAGCTGAGGGAACTGCCTGACGGGCGCTACCTCGCCGGTTTCCGCCCGAACCATGTCGAGATCCAACGTCATACACCGGATGCCATGGTGTTCTCGGCCAGACTGAACGTGACCGAAATCACCGGGTCGGAGACCTTCGTGCATCTCGACCATGCCGGAAATCGCTGGGTCGGCGTCGTGTACGGGGTGCAGAATCTGAAGCTGGGCGAGACGATCGAGGTCTTTCTCGACCCCGCCCATGTCTATGTTTTTGGCGAGGACGGCGCGCTGGTTGCGCCTGCCGCCTACGCGCTAGCGGCCTGAAGGGGTAGCGAGATGGCCAAGATCACGCTCGATAACCTCGCGCATTCGTACCTTCCGAATCCGAAGTCGGAGCAAGATTTCGCGCTGAAAGAGTTGAACCATGTTTGGAACGACGGCGAGGCTTACGCGCTTCTGGGATCTTCAGGCTGCGGAAAGACCACGCTTCTGAACATAATTTCGGGGCTTCTGACGCCGTCTCAGGGGCGCATCCTGTTTAACGATGTCGATGTGACTGCGGCCCCGACCGCTGAGCGCAACATCGCCCAGGTGTTCCAGTTCCCGGTCGTCTACGACACCATGACCGTCCGCGACAATCTTGCCTTCCCGCTGCGTAACCGCGGCCGGGACGAAGCCTACATCGCCGAGCGCGTACAGGAGATTGCCCGCATGATCGGCATGGAAGACATGCTGAGCCGCAAGGCGCGTGGACTGACGGCGGATGCCAAGCAGAAGATCTCGCTTGGGCGCGGCATGGTACGAAAAGACGTGAACGCCCTTCTCTTCGATGAGCCCCTGACCGTCATCGACCCGCATATGAAATGGGAACTTCGGACGCAGCTCAAATCGCTGCACAATCAGTTCGGCCATACGATGATCTACGTCACGCATGACCAGACCGAGGCACTGACCTTCGCCGACCGCGTCGTCGTGATGTATGACGGTCGGGTCGTCCAGATCGGTACACCGCAAGAGTTGTTCGAAACGCCTGCCCACACCTTTGTCGGCTACTTCATCGGCTCGCCCGGCATGAACGTGATCCCTGCGATCGTTGACGGCAGCATGGCCAGCATCAACGGCTCGAAAGTGCCGCTCGCAAAAAGTTATGGCAAACCGCAAGGCAAGGTGGAGATCGGGGTGCGCCCGGAATTCGCGCAACTCTCCGCGACCGACGGCCTCCCGGTCAAGGTGCGGCGGATCGAAGACGTAGGCCGCCACAAGATCATCCGCGCCGACTTCTTCGGCACCGAAATCAACATCGTCGCCGGTGAAAGCGCCGAGATCGGCGCGGACATGAACAGGGTCGCCTTCGATCCGGCACATATCAACGTCTATGCCAATGACTGGCGCGTCGAGGGGGAGGCCGCATAATGGACAAGCCGGTCAATCAAAAGGCCTGGTTTCTGGTCCTTCCGATGTTGGTTCTCGTCGCCTTTTCAGCGGTCATACCGCTGATGACAGTCGTCAACTATTCGGTCCAGGACACCTTTGGAAACAACGAATTCTTCTGGGCCGGCCTCGAATGGTTCGATGAGATGTTGCACAGCGACCGCATGTGGAATGCGCTTGGTCGCCAGATCATGTTCTCGGCAATCATTCTCGCAATCGAGGTGCCTCTTGGCATCTTTGTGGCTCTGAACATGCCAAAAAAGGGATTCTGGGCGTCAGTCTGTCTTGTCCTGATGGCCCTGCCGCTTCTCATTCCCTGGAACGTCGTCGGCACGATCTGGCAGATTTTCGGCCGCGTCGATATCGGGCTTCTGGGCCACACGCTTGAAGCCATTGGCATCGACTACAACTACACCAATGACGTCGTCGATGCCTGGGTGACGGTCGTCGTCATGGATGTCTGGCATTGGACATCGCTGGTCGCGCTTCTCGCCTATGCCGGGCTTCAATCGATCCCCGACGCCTACTATCAAGCCGCCAAGATTGACCAGGCGAGCCGGTGGAAAGTGTTCCGCTACATCGAACTTCCGAAGATGCAGGGTGTGCTGATGATCGCAATCCTGCTGCGCTTCATGGACAGCTTCATGATTTACACCGAGCCGTTCGTCGTCACCGGCGGCGGGCCCGGCAATGCGACCACGTTCCTCTCGATCGACCTCGTGAAGATGGCGATCGGTCAGTTCGACCTTGGGCCCGCCGCCGCGTTCTCGATCATGTATTTCCTCGTGATCCTGCTGATTTCGTGGGTGTTCTACACGGTGATGACAAATCTCGACAAAAGGGATGGTGTGTGATGGCTCAGGTGACACTCAACCCGTCAGCTTCGCGCGGCCACGCCGTGCCACGTAATCAATGGCCGCGCCGTGGTAATGACGATCTACCTCATCTTTCTGCTTCTGCCGATCTACTGGCTCATTAACATGAGCCTGAAGACGAACACGGAAATCCTCAACGTCTTTTCGCTCTGGCCCCGCAACCTGACCTTCGCGAATTACAACACGATCCTGACCGACCCGAGCTGGTACATGGGCTATGTGAACAGCCTGATCTATGTGGTCGAGAATACCATCATCTCACTCACCGTCGCGCTGCCCGCCGCCTACGCGTTCAGCCGGTATTCCTTTATGGGCGACAAGCACTTGTTCTTCTGGCTCCTGACCAATCGCATGGCGCCGCCAGCCGTCTTCGCGCTGCCATTCTTCCAGCTCTATTCCTCGGTCGGCCTCTTCGACACGCATATAGCCGTGGCGCTGGCGCATTGCCTCTTCAACGTGCCGCTCGCCGTCTGGATCCTCGAAGGCTTCATGCGCGGCGTGCCGAAGGAGATTGACGAGACGGCCTATATCGACGGCTACGGGTTCGGTCGCTTCTTCGTGCGTATCTTCATGCCGCTGATCGCCAGCGGCATCGGCGTCGCGGCCTTCTTCTGCTTCATGTTCTCATGGGTGGAACTGCTGCTGTCGCGGACACTGACCTCGGTCAACGCCAAACCCATCGCGGCGACAATGACGCGGACGGTCTCCGCATCGGGTCTTGACTGGGGCGTGCTGGCGGCGGCCGGCGTTCTGACGATCGTGCCCGGCGCGCTCGTGATCTATTTCGTCCGCAACTACATCGCCAAGGGCTTTGCCCTGGGCCGCGTGTAATCGAGAAAAAGGAAAGGAAACTTCATGGCTTGGATGGCTTGGACGGCACCGACAGCGATCTTCTTCGTCGTCATCGCCTGCCTTCTCGTCACTTTCACGATTCTCGCGATCCGGCTCCCCGAGACCCCGCGCACCGGCATCCTTCGGATCGAAACGACGCGCGGTGATCGTCTCTTCATTACTCTCCTGGGCTCGGCCTTCATCAATCTGGCCTGGCTTGGTCTTGTCAGCGCACCGCAATGGGGCGCGCTGATTGTCTGCCTGATCTACGCCGCAGCTGTCTTCCGCTGGGTATGAACGGGCGAAACCGAACCGCGTTCCGGAAGTCAATCCGGGGGCGGCAGATCAGAATGGTTTTTCAAGGGAGGAACGAATGAAACTGCCATTCCTATCAACGACAGCCATGGGCGCGGTGCTCATGCTGATATCCGGACCGGCCTTCGCTGGAATGGATGAGGCGAAGGCCTTTCTCGACGGCGAAATCGGTGACCTTTCGACGCTGAGCCGCGCCGATCAGGAAGCCGAAATGCAGTGGTTCATCGACGCGGCCAAGCCCTTCGCAGGCATGGATATCAAGGTCGTGTCGGAAACAATCACCACGCACGAATACGAATCCAAGGTGCTGGCCCCGGCCTTCACCGCGATCACCGGCATCAAGATCACCCATGATCTGATCGGCGAAGGCGATGTCGTCGAGAAACTGCAAACCCAGATGCAGTCGGGCGAGAATATCTATGACGCGTATATCAACGACTCTGACCTGATCGGCACGCACTGGCGCTACCAGCAGGCTCGCAGCCTGACGGACTGGATGTCCGGCGAAGGTGCTGATGTCACCAACCCCGGTCTGGATGTCGCTGACTTCATCGGGACGAGCTTTACGACCGCGCCGGACGGCACGCTCTATCAGCTTCCCGACCAGCAGTTCGCGAACCTCTACTGGTTCCGCTACGACTGGTTCAACGATCAGAAGACCAAGGACGACTTCAAGGCCAAGTACGGCTACGACCTCGGTGTTCCGCTCAACTGGTCGGCCTATGAGGACATCGCCGAGTTCTTCACCGGGCGCGACATGTCCTATGCGGGCGGCCCGTCCTCGGGCGTCTATGGCAACATGGACTACGGCAAGAAGGACCCCAGCCTTGGTTGGCGCTACACCGACGCGTGGATGTCGATGGCCGGCATGGGCGACGTAGGTGAACCGAACGGCCTTCCGGTCGATGAATGGGGCATCCGCGTGGACGAAAACTCCCGTCCTGTAGGCTCTTGCGTTACCCGTGGTGGTTCGACCAACGACGCGGCTGCGGTCTATGCCGTGACCAAGGCAATAGACTGGCTGCAAAAGTACTCGCCCCCGGCTGCCGCCGGTATGACCTTCGGTGAGGCGGGTCCCGTCCCGGCGCAAGGCTCCATTGCCCAGCAGATGTTCTGGTACACCGCCTTCACCGCGGACATGGTCAAGCCGGGCCTGCCCGTGATGAACGAGGACGGCACGCCGAAATGGCGTATGGCACCCTCGCCGCACGGTGCGTACTGGCAGGACGGCCAGAAGGTTGGCTATCAGGACGCGGGGTCCTGGACGCTGATGAAATCGACCCCGGTCGACCGCGCCAAGGCCGCATGGCTCTATGCGCAGTTCGTCGTGTCGAAGACGGTGGACGTCAAGAAATCTGACGTCGGCCTGACCTTCATCCGCGAGTCCACCATCAACAGCCAGCACTTTACCGATCGCGCACCCAACCTTGGCGGTCTGGTCGAGTTCTATCGCTCGCCCGCCCGCGTTCAGTGGTCGCCGACGGGCACCAACGTGCCTGACTATCCGAAGCTGGCCCAACTCTGGTGGCAGAACATCGGTGACGCGATGTCCGGTGCGAAGTCCCCCCAGGAGGCCCTCGACGCGCTCTGTGAAGAGCAGGAGAAGGTCATGGAGCGGATTGAGCGGTCTGGTGTCCAGGGAGATATCGGTCCGAAGATGAACGAGCCGAAGGACGCACAGGAATGGCTCGACGCGCCCGGCGCGCCGGTTGCCAAGCTTGAGAACGAAAAGCCCGCCGGCGAAACGGTCAGCTACGATGAACTGATCAAGTCCTGGCAGTAAACTCTCCCGGCCGGGGCCTTCGGGCCCCGGTCTCTTACTGTGGCGGGTCCTCGGAAGGCCCGCTACATTTTTGACAGGCGGACCGAATCAACGGAAAGAAGCGATGAGCCATATCCTCGCGATTGATCAGGGAACCACCTCCAGCCGCGCCATTATCTTCGACAACGCACTGAAGATCGTGGCGGCCGCGCAGGAAGAGTTCCCGCAACATTTTCCGAACAGCGGTTGGGTCGAACATGACCCTGCCGACCTCTGGTCGACCACCGCCGCCACCTGCCGCGCCGCCATCGAGCGCGCGGGGCTTGGGCCTGCCGATATCGCCGCCATCGGCATCACCAACCAGCGCGAGACCACCGTTCTTTGGGACCGCGCCACCGGAAAACCGCTGTATCGCGCTATCGTATGGCAAGACCGCCGGACCTCGGATTTCTGCCGCACTCTGAAATCCGAGGGGTTTGAGCGTGAAGTGACCGAACGCACTGGACTGCTGCTCGATCCCTATTTCAGCGGAACCAAGCTCGCCTGGATTCTCGATCATGTGGAAGGTGCGCGCGCGAAGGCCGAAGCGGGGAAACTTGCCTTCGGTACGGTCGACACCTGGCTGGTCTGGAACCTGACCGGCGGCCAGGTGCATGCGACCGACGCGACCAACGCTGCGCGCACGATGCTCTATGATATCGTCAAGGGGAGCTGGTCGAAGACGCTCTGCGACCGCCTCCGCATCCCGATGAGTCTTCTGCCCGAAGTGTACGATTGCGCCGCTGATTTCGGCGAAACGCGAGCCGATCTGTTCGGCCGCCCGATCCCGATCCTTGGCATCGCGGGCGATCAGCAGGCTGCAACGATCGGGCAAGCATGCTTCGCGCCGGGCATGATGAAAGCCACCTACGGCACCGGGTGCTTTGCACTTCTCAACACCGGCGATGCCCCGGTCAAGTCGAACAACCGCCTTCTTACGACAATAGCCTATCAGCTTGACGGAAAGCCAATTTACGCCTTGGAAGGCTCGATTTTCGTTGCGGGCGCCGTCGTCCAGTGGCTTCGCGACGGGCTGAAGATCATCCGCGACGCCAAGGAAACGCAGCCTCTTGCCGAAGCATCCGACCCCGCGCAATCGGTCATCATGGTGCCGGCATTTACCGGCCTCGGCGCGCCATATTGGAACGCCGATTGCCGTGGCGCGGTTTTTGGCCTGACCCGTAACTCCGGACCTGCGGAACTCGCCCGCGCGGCGCTTGAAAGCGTAGGATTCCAGACGCGCGATCTTCTTGAGGCGATGCGCGAGGACTGGAGCGATCCCGCCAAGCAAGCGACACTGCGTGTTGACGGTGGGATGGCGGCTTCGGACTGGACCATGCAATTCCTCGCGGACATCATCGGCGCAGAGGTTGACCGGCCCGCCATCCTTGAGACGACGGCCCTGGGCGCGGCCTGGCTCGCCGGGATGCGCGCTGGCGTCTATCCCGATCAGGAAGGTTTCGCCAAAAGCTGGGCTCTCGAACGGACCTTCCGGCCGGGGATGAGCGTCGATGACCGCGACGCGCGCTATGCCCGATGGAAGCGCGCGGTCGAGGCGACCCAGATGCTCTGAGCCGGGTTGGTGGCATCAGAGGAACGATATGACGCGTTCCAGCACCTTCTCCGCGGCGCGCGAAAGCTGCTGGGACCGGTTCTGGATAATGAAATAGGGCGAAACAGACACGCTTTCTGCCAGATTCAGCACGGCGAGGGACGATCCGTGCATTTCACGCGTTAAAAGCCCCGCCACTTCTTCACTGAGCGTCACCAAGGCATCGGAAGCCTCGAGAATGGCGAGCATCACCAGAAGCGACGACGTGTTTGTGATATTCGTCGGAACGGGGACCCCGGCCGAATGAAAGGCGTTTTCGACAGCCACGCGAATGGGCGACCCACGTTCCTGGATCACCCACTCGTATCCGGTCAGATCGCCCAGTGAAATGCGCTCACGCACGCTGAGCGGATGGTTCTTTCTCACGACCAGCGAAACGACTTCGCCACGTGCCGGCATGACCTTGAATGCGCGGCTGTCATAGCCCGGCGGCAACCGCGCTAGGATGAAGTCGAAGCGTCCTTCTTCCAACCCCCGGACGAGTTCGGTCGAGGGCGCGACGTCGATCGTCGGCTCGATTCCCGGGGCGCTTTGCTTGATCTGGCGGATCGCGGGAACGAGGCAGCGCACCGCCGGACCTGTCACCGATCCCACGCGCACTTCGCCCACCAATCCGGCCTTAACGTTCGCCATTTCGGATTCGAGACTGTCGAGCTCGGTCAGGATCGCCCGCGCATGGCGCGAGAACGCAGTCCCGGCCTGCGTTGGCTCCATACCTTTCGCGTGGCGCACGAAAAGCGGTGTTCCCGCCTCCATCTCGATCTCGGTCAGGATGCGTGATGCGGCGGGTTGCGACACCGCCAGCGCAGTCGCGGCGATTTGCAACTGGCCGGTCTCCGCGATCTTTAGGATCAGGCGAAGATGTGGCGGCTTCAGACGGCGGGCAAGGGACATTTAGTAATCATATATCAATTTCGTTATGCAGATAAGGCATAATCCAATTTGGAAGTTATGCAAACGTCGGATACTCGATTCATGGGTTTGGAGGCCCCTCACAACAATCAACAAAGCGCATCCGCGATGAAATGACGGTGCGCGCCCATGTGGAGGACAACATGAAAATCAAGACGCTTCTGGCGACGGCCGCCGCCGCCGTCATCATGGCTACTGGCGCCTTTGCCGAAGGGACAGTCGGCATCGCGATGCCCACGAAGTCTTCGGCCCGCTGGATTTCGGACGGGAATTCGATGGTCGAGCAGTTCCAGGCAGCCGGTTACGAAACCGATCTTCAATATGCCGAAGACGACATCCCGAACCAGCTTGCGCAAATCGAAAACATGATCACGAAGGGCGTGAACGTGCTGGTGATCGCGGCCATCGACGGCACCACGCTGTCGAACGCGCTCGACAATGCCGCCGCCGCCGGGATCAAGGTCATCGCATATGACCGTCTGATCCGTGACAGCGCGAGCGTCGACTACTACGCGACCTTCGACAACTTCAAGGTCGGAGTTCAGCAGGCAGAGAGTCTTGTCAAAGGCTTGAAAGAACGATTCCCGGATGCAAAACCGTGGAATGTCGAGCTCTTCGGCGGTTCGCCGGACGACAACAACGCCTTCTTCTTCTACAACGGCGCCATGTCGGTTCTTCAGCCGATGATCGACGCAGGCGATATCGCAATTCCTTCGGGCCAGATGGGTATGGAAAAAGTCGGCACGCTGCGTTGGGACGGCGCGGTCGCGCAGTCGCGGATGGATAACCTTCTGTCAGCGAACTACACCGACAAGCAGGTCAATGGCGTCCTCAGCCCCTATGACGGTCTGTCAATCGGCATCCTGTCCTCGCTCAAGGGCGTGGGCTACGGTTCAGGCGACATGAAGATGCCGATCGTCACCGGGCAGGACGCCGAGGTTCCTTCTGTCAAGTCGATCCTTGCGGGCGAACAGTATTCCACGATCTTCAAGGATACCCGCGAACTTGCCAAGGTCACCGTTGGCATGGTCAATGCGATGCTCAAGGGCGGTGAGCCCGAGATCAACGATACTTCGACCTATGACAACGGCGTCAAGGTCGTGCCTTCCTACCTTCTCGAACCGGTTTCGGTCGATAAGTCGAACTGGGAAGAGGTGCTGATCGGCTCCGGTTACTACACCAAGGATCAGATCGAGTAGTCTCTGAGGCAGGAAACCATCCCGCCCGCGTTCCGTAGCGCGGGCGGGAACTGACCGACGAGGGAGGAACCGGAATGCAACCGCTTCTGGAAATGCGTTCCATTACCAAGACATTTCCGGGTGTGAAGGCTCTGGACACCGTCAATCTCACAGTTATGCCGGGCGAAATCCATGCGCTCGTGGGGGAAAACGGCGCCGGAAAGTCAACACTGATGAAGGTACTGTCAGGAGTTTATCCCGCAGGCAGTTACGACGGTGAGGTCCGCTACGACGGCAAGCTGGCGGAGTTCCGCACGATCTCCGACAGCGAGGCGAAGGGTATCATCATCATCCACCAGGAGCTTGCGCTGGTCCCGTTGTTGTCGATCGCGGAGAATCTGTTTCTTGGCAACGAGCGTGCGGGCAAAGGCGTGGTGGACTGGCACGAAACCTTCGCGCAGACCGAAAAGCACCTGGCCCGCGTCGGGCTGTCGGAGCCGCCTTCGCGCCTCGTCGGCAAGATCGGCGTGGGCAAGCAGCAACTGGTGGAGATTGCCAAGGCACTCGCCAAGGACGTGCGGCTTCTGATCCTCGATGAACCTACCGCCGCCCTTCAGGAAAACGACAGCCAGAAACTGCTCGACCTGCTTCTGGAACTGAAAGCCCATGGCATGACCTCAATCATCATCAGTCATAAACTGAACGAGGTGCGCCGCGTGGCGGATCGTGTGACCGTGCTCCGCGACGGCACAGCCGTCGCCACGATGGATGCAAAAGCCGACGAGATTTCCGAGGAACGCATCATCCGCGACATGGTCGGTCGTGACATGGCGCATCGCTATCCCGAACGTGAGCGCCATCTCGGCGAAGTGCTGCTTGAGGTGAAGGACTGGAATCTCTGGCACCCTGAACACACCGAACGCCAGATCATCAAGGACGTCCAATTCAACGTCCGCGCAGGTGAAATCGTCGGTATCGCCGGGCTGATGGGGTCTGGCCGGACCGAACTGGCCATGAGCATTTTCGGGCGATCCTATGGTCGAAACATCTCCGGCACCGTAACAGTGAACGGAAAGCCTGCCGATGTTTCGGATGTGAAACGCGCCATTGCCGCAGGGATCGCCTATGTCACTGAGGATCGCAAGGAACTCGGGTTGATCCTCGAAGAGCCGATCTCGCGGAATATCTCTCTCGCAAACCTCGAGGCGATTTCCACAAGCGGCGTGCTGAACAAGGCGGAGGAGCAGCAGGTCGCAGAACGCTACCGCAAGGCCATGCGCATCCGCACGCCGGGTGTCAATCAGAAAGTCGTGAATTTGTCGGGCGGGAACCAGCAGAAGGTCGTCCTGTCGAAATGGCTCTTTGCCGATCCGCAGGTCCTGATTCTGGATGAGCCGACACGGGGTATCGATGTCGGCGCGAAGTTCGAAATCTACGGCATCATGAACGAGCTGGTCGCGCAAGGACGCGGCGTCGTCATGATTTCGTCCGAGATGCCCGAACTCCTGGGCATGTGCGACCGCATCTATGTGATGAACGAAGGCCGGATCGTCGGCGAACTTGCGGCGAAGGACGCGAGCCAGGAGCGTATCATGGCCCATATCCTGAGAAACTGAGGAACAAGCGATGGCGGATTCCACCGAGACCACAACTGCGCCCAGTACCAAGGGGATCGGTGCCTATCTGGGCAGCCATCTGCGCGAATACGGGATGTTGCTGGCCCTTCTGGCGATCATGATCTTCTTTCAGATCGTGACGGGCGGGACGCTTCTGAAACCCGTCAACATCACCAACCTGTTCCTTCAGAACAGTTACATCATCATCATGGCGCTCGGAATGCTTCTGGTAATCGTCGCGGGCCATATCGATCTCTCGGTCGGTTCGGTCGCGGCGTTTGTCGGCGCGGTCTCGGCAGTGTTGACCCTGAAGGCGGGGCTGCCGGTTCTGGTCGTTATGCCGCTGTGCATCTTTGCAGGGATGGTGATCGGAGCGGCACAGGGCTACTGGATCGCCTATTGGCGTATCCCTTCATTCATCGTGACGCTCGCCGGGATGCTGGTGTTCCGCGGGCTCACGCTCTGGCTCTTGGGCGGGCAGAACCTCGGACCGTTTCCCAAGACCTTCCAGTCGCTCTCGACCGGGTTCATTCCGGATGTCTTCGGCGTGGGCAAACCCAATGTCACCGCCATCGCCCTCGTTGCCACCGCCGCCGCCGCTTTGATCTGGCAGGCCCTGCGCGCCCGCAAGAGGAACGCCGCGTACGGCATTCAGCAGGAGCCGACCGCGATGTTTGCCTTCCGCAACGCCATCGTTGCCGGTGCGCTTCTTTTCATCGGTATCCAGCTTGCCTATTTCCGGGGCCTGCCGAACGTTTTGATGGTGATGTCGGTGCTGATCGTCGCCTATGCGTTCTTTACCGAGAATACGGTTGCCGGAAGGCGCATCTATGCCGTTGGCGGCAACCTCAAGGCCGCGCGCCTATCGGGGATCAATGCAGACCGTCTGACCTTCCTGACATTCGTCAATATGGGCGCGCTCGCCGCGCTGGCGGGCATGATCGTCACCGCCCGACTCAACTCAGCGACACCGAAGGCCGGTGTCGGGTTCGAGCTTGACGTCATTGCCGCCGTCTTCATCGGCGGCGCCTCGATGTCCGGTGGCGTCGGCAAGATCGTCGGCGTCGTCGTCGGGGCCTTCATCATGGGGGTGATGAACAACGGCATGTCGATCATGGGGATTGGCATCGACTACCAGCAGGTGATCAAGGGTCTCGTTCTGCTCGCTGCCGTGATCTTCGACGTCTATAACAAGAGCAAGCAGGGCTGATCCATGAATTTCAAGCCGGCAATATGGCCCCGCAAACTACGCAGCCAGGAATGGTATGGCGGCACTTCGCGCGATACGATCTATCATCGAGGCTGGTTGAAGAACCAGGGCTACCCGCATGACCTGTTCGACGGTCGGCCCGTCATTGGCATCCTCAACACCTGGTCGGACCTGACGCCCTGCAACGGGCATTTGCGCGAACTGGCCGAGAAGGTGAAGGCGGGTATTTGGGAGGCCGGCGGCTTTCCGGTCGAGGTTCCGGTCTTTTCGGCCTCGGAAAGCACCTTCCGTCCAACCGCCATGATGTTCCGCAACCTGGCGGCGATGTCCATCGAGGAACAGATGCGCGGTCAGCCAATTGACGGCGCGGTGCTTCTCGTCGGCTGTGACAAGACAACGCCATCACTTCTGATGGCTGCGGCCTCCACCAATCTGCCTTCGATCATAGTCACTGGCGGGCCGATGCTGAACGGTTATTTCCGCGGCGAGAGGGTCGGTTCCGGCACGCATCTGTGGAAATTCTCCGAAGCTGTGAAGGCCGGGGAAATGACTCAGGAGGAGTTTCTCGAGGCCGAAGCCTCGATGAGCCGTTCGACCGGCAGTTGTAACACCATGGGTACTGCCTCGACCATGGCGAGCATGGCCGAGGCGCTGGGCATGGCGCTGTCCGGTAACGCTGCGATTCCCGCTGTTGACTCGCGCCGTCGCGTCATGGCGCAGCTTTCGGGACGGCGCATCGTGCAAATGGTGAAGGACGATCTGAAGCCCTCCGACATCATGACCAAGCAAGCATTCGAAAATGCCATACGCACCAACGGTGCCATTGGCGGATCGACCAATGCCGTCATCCATCTTCTCGCTATTGCTGGCCGGGTGAGCGTTGACCTCTCGCTCGACGATTGGGACCGCTGTGGCCGTGACGTGGCGACTATCGTCAACCTTATGCCTTCGGGCAAATACCTGATGGAGGAATTCTTCTATGCGGGCGGTCTTCCTGTCGTCCTGAAGCGCCTGGGTGAAGCCGGGCTTCTTCACAAGGACGCGCTGACCGTATCCGGCGGCGCGATCTGGAACGAGGTCAAGGACGCCGTCAACTGGAACGACGACGTGATCCTGCCGGTGGAAAGGGCGCTGACGCAGCATGGTGGAATCGCGGTACTCAAAGGCAACCTCGCACCCAAAGGCGCCGTCCTGAAGCCATCCGCCGCCTCGGAGGAACTTTTGACACATCGGGGCCGCGCGGTCGTCTTCGAGGATATCGATGACTACAAGGCCCGAAATCGATGACGAGGCGCTCGACATCGACGAAACCTGCGTGATGGTGCTGAAGAACTGCGGACCGAAAGGCTATCCCGGCATGGCCGAGGTCGGAAACATGGGACTTCCACCCAAGATACTGAAAAAGGGCATCACCGACATGGTCCGCATTTCGGATGCGCGCATGTCGGGGACCGCCTACGGTACTGTCGTCCTGCATACATCGCCCGAGGCGGCGGCAGGTGGGCCGCTTGCGGTCGTGCGGGACGGCGACATGATTGAACTTGACGTGCCGAATCGGCGTTTGCATCTGGATATTTCGGATGAAGAGTTGGCGAAACGGCTGGCGGAGTGGAAGCCGGGCCGCGAACAGCCCGAAAGCGGCTTCGCCTGGCTGCATCAATCCCATGTCGAGGGCGCGGATACCGGTGCCGATCTCGCTTTCCTCAAAGGCTGCCGTGGTGCGCCGGTCGGAAAGGACTCGCATTGATGGAGGTGGCGCTCGTCGGCATAGGAAAGATCGCCGTCGACCAGCATGTCCCGGCGATCGCGGCCTCCTCCGACTGGGATCTGGCGGCGACGGTTTCCCGCTCCGGCAGTGTCGAAGGGGTCGAGGCCTTCACCGATTTTGATACTATGCTGGCTAAAAGGCCCGACATACGTGTCGTTTCTCTGTGCCTGCCACCGGTGCCCCGCTTTGCCTATGCGGCGGCGGCGCTGCGCGCCGGGCGGCATGTGATGCTGGAAAAGCCCCCCGGCGCGACGCTTTCGGAATGTCACGCTCTGGAAGGGCTGGCCCGTGCCAATCGCCTGTCGCTCTTCGCCGCATGGCATTCGCGCGAGGCCGGGAAAGTTGCCGCCGCGAAAGCTTGGATTGCCGACAAGGCGCTGAAACGCCTCACCGTGACATGGAAGGAGGATGTGCGCCGCTGGCATCCGGGACAGGAATGGATCTGGGAGCCGGGCGGGATCGGCGTTTTCGATCCGGGCATCAATGCCCTTTCCATCTTGACGGAAATCCTGCCCGAACCGATCCATCTGACGCGAGCGGAGCTGTCCTCTCCGGAAAATCGTCAGACGCCGATCGCCGCCGATCTTCACTTTCTTCATCCGGCAGGAGCCGATGTTTCAGCAGTCTTCGATTGGAGGCAGGAAGGCGATCAAACCTGGACCATCGAAGCCGTCACGGACCGGGGCACGCTCATCCTTCTCGACGGCGGGGCAGGTCTCATCCTCGACGGTGCAGAAGCACCAGCGACCGAAGACGACCCACTCTCCGGAGAATATCCGCGCCTGTATGCCAAGATGGCCCGGCTCGTCCAAAGTGGCGGCATAGACATGGACCTTTCTCCCATGCGCCACGTCGCCGACGCCTTTATGCTGGGCCGCCGTGTAACGGTCGCCCCCTTCGACTGGTAGACTTGTGCAAGGAAAGATCATGCAACAGCCTTTGACCGGGATTCTTCCCGTTGCACCCACGCCGTTCCATGCGGATGGCCGGCTGGACGAAGAGGGGATGCGCCGTGTCCTCGACTGCATGATCGATCAGGGCGTCGATGCGATCTGCATCCTTGCAAACTATTCCGAACAGTTTGTCCTCTCGGATGACGAGCGCGCGACAGTGATGCGCGTTTCGCTGGAGCACGTGGCGGGCCGTGTCCCCGTCATCGTCACAATCAGTCATTTTTCCACCGAAATTGTCGTTCAGCGCGCGAAGGCGGCGGACGCGATGGGCGCCGCGATGGTGATGATGATGCCGCCCTATCACGGCGTCGGCCTCGTTCCCGCCGAACTGGGCATCATCGAACACTTCCATGCCGTGAGCGATGCGATCCGCATTCCGATCATGGTACAGGATGCGCCCTTGTCCGGCGTCACGCTTTCGGTGCCGCTGCTGGCGCGGATGGCGCGTGAGATCAAGAATGTGAGCTACTTCAAGATCGAAACCCCGTTTGCCGCCGACAAGCTCGCCGCGCTCATAGAAGCAGGTGGGAAGGACATCGTCGGCCCCTTTGACGGAGAAGAGGCGGTGACGCTTCTCGCCGATCTCGATGCAGGCGCGACGGGGACGATGACCTCGGCGATGTGTCCAGAGAAAATCCGACCCATCGTAGCCGAATACCTTGCAGGCAACCTTGACGCCGCTTTGGCGCAGTGGAAGCGCTGCTTGCCGATCATCAACCACGAAAACCGTCAATGCGGGCTGCGCGCTTGCAAGACGGTTTTTGTCGCGGGTGGGGTGATCCGCAGTGATCACGTGCGCCACCCCCTGAAACCACTCAGCGAGCGCACCAAGACACGCCTTCTCCAACTCGCCGGGGAACTGGATCTGATCGCGCTGAACTGGGGCAAGTAGAAGGACATTCGATGCAGGACAAGACGATTTTCACCCCGCATGGTCGCCATCTGATTTCTGGCGACTGGATCGCCTGCGAGAGTACCTTCGTCTCGGAGCCTGCGCATGGGGCCGCGCACGAATTTTCGGTTGGCACGCCGGAGCTGGTCGACCGGGCGGCGCATGCGGCGGAAGAGGCGTTCTGGTCCTATGGTTATTCCAGCCGCGAGAACCGGGCGGCGTTCCTGAACGCCATCGCCGACGAGATCGAGGCGCGCGCAGACGCGATCACCGAGATCGGCACCTCGGAAACCGGCCTGCCCGAAGCCCGGCTTCAGGGTGAGCGGGGCCGCACGGCAGGCCAACTCCGGCTCTTCGCCTCGCATATCCTGAAACGCGACCATCTCGACCGCCGCCATGACGCCGGCGCTGCCCGACCGCCAGCCCTTGCCGCGCCCCGACATCAAGCTCGTCCAGCGCCCGATCGGACCGGTGGCGGTCTTCGGCGCGTCGAACTTCCCCCTGGCCTTCTCGACCGCCGGCGGCGACACCGCCGCAGCACTGGCGGCGGGCTGCCCGGTGGTCGTGAAGGGCCATTCCGCCCATCCCGGCACCGGCGAGATCGTGGCCGAGGCGATCCATGCGGCGATCCGGAAGTGCGGCGTCCATCCGGGCACCTTCGCGCTGATCCAGGGCGGCAAGCGGGATGTGGGTCAGGCCCTCGTCCAGCACCCTCTGATCCGCGCGGTGGGTTTCACCGGCTCGCTCGCCGGGGGCCGCGCCCTCTTCGATCTCTGCGCGCAGAGGCCCGACCCAATCCCGTTCTTCGGCGAGCTTGGTTCCGTCAACCCGATGTTCGTCCTGCCCGCGGCGGTGGCGGCGCGCGGCGCGGCCATCGCCAAGGCCTGGGCTGGATCGCTGACCATGGGCGCGGGCCAGTTCTGCACCAATCCCGGCATCGCCGTCCTGATCGACGGGCCGGAGGCTGACGCCTTCACCGAAGCCACCCGCGCCGCGCTGGAGCCCACCCCGGCCCAAACCATGCTCACCGACGGCATCGCAGCGGCGTACCGGCAGGGCCGCGAGCGTATCGCCGCGACAACGGGCGTCCAGGAGATGCTGGCCTCGATGTGTGATCTCAGGAATGCGACGCCCTGCCTCTATGCCACGACCGGGGCGGCGTGGCTCGCGAACCCCGCGCTCGGCGAGGAGGTCTTCGGCCCGCTCGGCCTGATCGTGCGCGTTGCGGATGAAGGCGAGATGGAGAAGGTTGCCCGCAGCCTCGAGGGCCAGCTGACCTGCACGCTGCATCTCGACGAGGCCGACACGGGGCTTGGTCAGCGCCTGATGCCCGTTCTCGAGCGCAAGGCGGGCCGCGTCCTCGCCAACGGCTTCCCCACGGGCGTCGAGGTCTGCGACGCCATGGTCCACGGCGGCCCCTATCCCGCCTCCACCAATTTCGGCGCCACCTCCGTCGGAACCCTCTCGATCCGCCGCTTCCTCAGACCCGTCTCCTACCAGAATATCCCGGATGCACTCTTGCCGGCGGACCTGCGGGGATGAGGGAAACCCGCCCAGAATGGCTCTATTCAACCGTAAAGTGCCCGAAAGCGGCGAACGGACCATCGCGCGGTGAATGCTTGGGTGTCGGACAGACTGAGTTTGGTGCCGGCTGAAGCCTGCGCATCCGACGGCGTGGGTATTCTTCGATGAGATGACTGCGACATCATCGTCAACGCATCCTGCCATGAGACGGCCTCATATTTCGGCGGCGGCAGTCCATTCGCAGATGCGCGTCTGCGACAGCGAGTCACGTTTATATCAGACTATTCCAGTCAACTTTCTATTGCCTACTGATAAAGTCAGGTATATCCCTGCCGGAACGATTTTCCCTTGCAGGAGCCTGAAATGTCCAACCCGACCCTTCATACGATCGTTCGCGCCATCGCCGCCGTCTTCATTAGCGGGACTGCGATCGGGCTGGCTTCCACCGTCCAGGCGAGCGACGCCGAGTTCAAGGTGACGCTGAGCGATGGTGTGATTACGCCGCAATCCGTTGTGGCCCCCGCCGACAAGTCCTTCGTCCTGACCGTCAGCAATACCGGCCAGAGCGTTGCGGAATTTGAAAGCAAGCAACTTCATATCGAGCAAGTGGTCGCGCCAGGTGCGACGGCGAACCTGCGGGTCCACGCCTTGCCCAAGGGCAGCTACGCTTTCGTCGAGGAATTTCACGAGGACCAGGCGAGCGCGCGGGGAACAATCGAGGTTCAATAGGTGCCGATATGAACGGCCAGATCACCTTCATCATTTGGCGTGAAAGCATCGAGGCGCTGCTGGTCATCGGCATCCTCGCCGGCTGGCTCGCGCGCCAGAATGCGCCGCGCCGCGCCAAGACCTACCTTTGGGGCGGCGTCGGCGCGGGCATGCTGCTGGCAATTGCTCTCGCCTTGGCATTGCTGGGCGTTGCCGAGGTTCTTCCCGCTTCCGCTCGCCAGGGCGTGATGACCGCTATGGTCTTCGTCGCAACCGGCCTCATTGTGCAGATGGTGGTCTGGATGCGTGCGCATGGCCGCACGCTGAGGCGCGATCTCGAAACGGGGCTAAGCAGCGCCGCGGCGCGCGAACACTGGTGGGCGGTCTTCATCCTTGCTGCCATCGCGGTCGCGCGGGAGGGAAGCGAGACGGTCGTGTTTCTCTACGGAACAATCGCTGCGGCGAAAGACACAGCCTTCGGCAGTGCACTATTATCCATTGCGGCCGGATTCGCGGCCGCGTTGGGGACCTTCTTGATGATGCAGGCCGGCGCGCGCTTTCTTCCGTGGCGACGTTTCTTCCGGGTGGCCGAAATCATGCTGCTGCTTCTGGGCTGCGCGCTTTTCGTGACCGGCGTTGGCGATCTGGTGGCCGAGGGCATTCTGCCGTTCGGAGCGAGCCTCTGGGATACGAGCTTCCTGCTGGACGACAATTCTCGTATCGGCGGCTTGGTCGCCGGTCTGACCGGCTATCGCTCGGCGCCGGATATCGTGACGGTCAGTGCGTGGCTTGTCTATTGGGTGGCGATCAGCGGCATATTGCGGCTGCAAAGCATGCGAACTCCAGACAAGCCGCGGCTGAAGTCGCTTTCTGGCTATTCCTGACCCAAGGCCCGGTCGAGATGCGTGTAGCCACCATCGGGGAAGATCCATTGACCCGTCGTATGGCTCGAACGGTCAGAGAGGAGAAATGCGCAGGTATCCGCGATCTCCCGTGTAGTGGTCATCCGATGGCCCAGCGGAATGCGGCTGGTGATACGGCTGAGCGCCCCTTCCGGATCGGGGTGCGTGTCGAGCCAGCGGCGATAAAGCGGCGTCATGACTTCGGCCACCACAATGGCGTTGACGCGAATGCCGTCGGGCAGAAACTCCACCGCCCATTCGCGCGTCAGGCCAAGCTGCGCCGCCTTTGCTGCGATATAGGCCGAGGTGCCGCCCTGTCCCGTCACCGCCGTCTTGGAACTGATGTTGACGATGGCGCCCTTCGCGGCGCCAAGGTCGTCGCGGAGGAGATGCACCATCGTGTAATAGTGAACGAGGTTCTGGTCGAGACTGTTGCGGAACGCCTGCGGCCCCTTGTCGAGACCCACACCATCGTTCGCACCGGCGTTGTTGACCAGGCCGTGGATCGCCCCGTGGCGTACGCGGATGGTCTCCACAACTGCGCGGCAGGCGGCATCATCGGAAAGCTCGACCTGAAGGAAATCCGCGCCCGTCATTGCAAGCCAGGCTCTATCCGGTGCACGCCGCGTCAGGATGACGGGCTTCGCGCCCTCCTCTGCCAGAACTTCGGTGATGCCCGCACCAATTCCTGAACCTCCTCCTGTGACGACGATTACCTTGTCTCTCAGATGCAGATCCATCACGCCGCCCCCAAGCGGTAGGTTTCCAGACTTTCCGGTCTCATCTCGACAGAAAAACCGGGGCGTTCCGGCGGCACGTAAGCCGCATTCCGGATCGTGCAGGGATCAACGAAATGCTCGTGCAGGTGATCGACATACTCGATCACCCGGCCCTTGCGCGTCCCCGCGATGCAAAGGTAGTCGATCATCGACATGTGCTGGACGTATTCACAAAGTCCGACGCCGCCTGCATGCGGGCAGACCTTCAGCCCATATTTTGCGGCCATGAGCATCACGGCGAGCACTTCGTTAAGCCCGGCCAGACGGCAGCCATCGATCTGCACCACGTCAATCGCACCGCGCATGATGAACTGCTTGAACATGATCCGGTTCTGGCACATCTCGCCCGTCGCGACCTGAATCGGCTTCACCGCCTCGCGGATCTTCCTGTGCCCTTCGATATCGTCGGGGCTGGTCGGCTCCTCGATGAACCAGGGTTTTGCAAAGGCGAGCTTCCTCACCCAGTCGATGGCCTGACCAACCTCCCACACCTGGTTGGCATCGATCATCAGGTTGACATGCGGGCCAACAGCGTTGCGGGCGACGGTCAGTCGGCGGATATCGTCGTCGAGATCCCGACCGACCTTCAGCTTGATATATCCGAACCCCGCATCCGTCGCTTCGCGGCAGAGACGGCGGAGCTTCGCGTCATCGTAGCCGAGCCAGCCGGCGGAAGTAGTGTAGCAGGGATAGCCCTCGTGCTTCAGCGTCACGATGCGGTCGGCCTTGCCTTGAGCTTGCTTCGTCAGGAATTCGAGCGCCCATTCGGGTGTGATGCAGTCGGTGAGGTAGCGGAAGTCCATGCACCGCACGAGGTCCTCGGGCGACATATCCGCTACGAGTTGCCAGACCGGCTTGCCTTCGAGCTTTGCCCACAGATCCCAGACCGTGTTCACCACCGCACCTGTGGCCAGATGGATCGCACCCTTGTCCGGCCCGATCCAACGCAGTTGGCTGTCGGACGTCATATGACGCCAGAAGCGGCCCATGTCCGCGGCCACCCAATCCATGTCGAGACCGACGACAAGCGGTCTCAGAGCCTCGATGGCCGCTATGCAAATTTCGTTACCGCGCCCGATGGTGAAGGTCAGCCCGTGGCCCTTATGTGGTCCATCCGTCTCAAGGATGACATAGGCCGCCGAATAGTCCGGGTCGGGGTTCATCGCGTCCGACCCGTCGCGATTCCGGCTGGTCGGGAAGCGCACGTCCAACGTGCGCATTCCTGTGATCATGGTCATGGCCTGACGACCTTCTGGACCTGCTCGCCAAGCCCCTCGACCCCCAGCCGCATGACCTCGCCGCCCTTAAGGTAGGTGGGCGGCTTCTGGCCAAGCCCGACACCCGGTGGCGTGCCGGTGGAGATGACATCGCCAGGCTGGAGCGACAGGAAGCGCGAGAGATAGGAGATGATGTGGGCGACGCCGAAGATCATCGTCGCGGTGGAGCCATTCTGGTAGCGGTGGCCATCAACCTCGAGCCACATCTTGAGGTTGGAAATATCGCCGGCCTCGTCCGGCGTGACGAGCCAGGGGCCGATCGGGCCGAACGTGTCGCAACCCTTGCCCTTGTCCCAGGTACCACCACGCTCGATCTGCCATTCGCGTTCGGAGACATCGTTGACGACGCAATAGCCCGCGACATGGGACAGCGCGTTGCCCTCGTCGATGTATTTCCCGCCCTTGCCGATCACCACGCCAAGTTCGACCTCCCAGTCTGTCTTGCTCGATCCGCGCGGGATCTCGACGTCGTCGTTCGGCCCGCAGATGGCCGAGGTCCACTTGTTGAAGACCACCGGCTCCTTCGGGATGTCGGCGCCGGTTTCCGCGGCATGATCGGCGTAGTTGAGGCCGATGCAGATGAACTTGCCGATTCGCCCGATGCACGGTCCGATGCGCGGATCGCTCGCCACTACAGGCAGGCTTTCTGTGTCTATCGCAGCGATCTTTTGCAGGCCCTCGGGCGTCAAAACCTCGCCCGCGATGTCGTCCACGTAGGTCGAAAGATCGCGGATCGCCCCGCCCGAATCCAGCAATCCCGGTTTTTCATACCCCTTCGGGCCATAGCGCAAAAGCTTCATCGCTGCCTCATTCGTAAGAAGGCCGGGGACGGGAACGCCCCGGCCAGGTTGCATCAGTCGTAGAGGACGGCCGCGATCTCCGGCGCGTCGATGTTGGTCTTGTCGTACCAGTAGAAACCGGTGTCGATATTCTTCTCGACCGTCTCGCCTTTCGCGGCGGCGACGGCGGCCTTCACCGTCTCATAGCCGATGCCGACCGGGTTCTGCGTGATGGCGCCCGCCATGGTGCCGTCCATGATCGCCGCCTTCTGCGCAGCACCGGAGTCGTAGCCGACCACGACGATCTTGTTCCCGGTCTCATTCACCGCATTGACCACGCCGATCGCTGAACCTTCGTTCGCCCCGAACATGCCCTTGAGGTCCGGGTTCGCCGTCATGATCGCCTTTGCGATCTCGGTCGATTTCAGTTGATCTCCGCCGCCGTATTCGATGGCCACGATCTCGATGTTCGGATGCGCCTCCTTCATGCGGTTTACGAAGCCGTCGCGCCGGTCGACGCCGGTGCGAGAGGTCTGGTCATGGACGACGAGCGCCACCTTGCCCTCGTCCCCGATCAATTCCGCCATTTTGTCGGCGGCGAGCGCCGCGGCGGCGATGTTGTCGGTTGAAGCGGTGGCGACCGGGATATCGCTGTCCACGCCCGAGTCGAAGGCGATGACCGGAATACCGGCATCCTTCGCCTGCTGGAGCAGCGGGATCGCAGCCTGACTGTCGAGCGCTGCGAAGCCGATGGCAGCAGGGTGCTTGGCCATGGCGGCTGCGAGCATATCGATCTGTTTATCGACCTGCGCTTCGGTGTCGGGACCTTCGAAGGTCACGTCGACGCCGAGTTCCGCCGCCGCCTTGTCCGCGCCCGACTTCACGGCCTGCCAGAACTGGTGCTGGAAGCCCTTTGAGATCAGCGGGATATACATTTTGTCCTGGGCAAAGGCCCCAGTCGTCCCGCAGATAAGCGAGAGAGCGGCGGTTGCGCCGATCAGGGTACGTCTTGTGAACATGGTATCCTCCCTAAGGTTCACTTGTTTGGCGTCTTCAAATCGTTGCGTGGCGCAGACCGCCCTTCTGTCATTGAACCTTGCGGCGCCGAAGCTGGTCGGCATAGACCGCAATGATGATAATCGCGCCGGTCACGACCGTCTGCCATTCCGGAGCCACGGACAGCACACGAAGCCCGTTCGTGAGGACCGACATGATGAGCGCGCCGATGAGCGTGCCAAGGACAGTACCGCGCCCTCCAGAAAGACTCGTGCCGCCAATCACCACGGCGGCGATCGCTTCGAGTTCATAGCCGAGGCCAAGGGCGGGTTGCGCTGAATTGAGCCGCGAGGCAATGAGAAGTCCGGCAATGCCGCAGATACCACCCGCAAGCGCATAGATCGCCATCTTCCACGCGTCCGTATTAACACCTGAAAGCCGCACTGCCTCCTCGTTCGAGCCGAGCGCGAAGGTGTAGCGGCCCAGGATCGTACGGCCGAGAATCCATGCCACGACGGCTGCAACGAGGAACAGGACGAGCACGCCGTTCGGCATCGGGAAAGCCGGGATAACCGCGCCGACGATGGACCCTTGGGCGATCTGGGTGAAGCCGGGCGTGTCGTTGAAATAGATGGGTTTGGTGCCGGTGACGATCAGCGAAAGCCCTTTGAGTATCAGCATCATCCCGAGCGTTGCTATGAAAGGTGGAATCTTCGCCTTGGCGACGAAGGTACCCGAGATGAGTCCGGAGAAAGCGCCCGTCGCGATCGAGGTGACAATGCCAAGCGGAAGCGGCATCGCGGCCCAGGTCAGGACCACCCCGGTCATCACCGCGCAGAAGGTCATCAGCGTACCGATGGAAAGGTCGATGCCCCCGGTGATGATGATGAGGGTCACACCCACCGCCAGGACCCCGTTGACGGAGGTTGCCTGCAGGATCGCCATGATGTTGGAAACCTGAAAGAAATTTGGACTGGCCAGCGAAAAGCCGATCACAAGCGCGATCAGGCTCGCGAACGCCCAGATCTTCTGCTGCGCCGCGCCGCGGGAGCGGACCTGTGCTACGGGAACCACATCCTTTGCCAACATGCTCATGCCGTCGTCTCCCCGGTCATGCCCTCACGCTGCGTCGCAAGCTTCATAATCTCTTCCTGATCTGCGCCGCCCGGCAGGATGCCGGTCAGGCGCCCCTCGCACATGACTGCGATGCGGTGCGACAGCCGCAGGATTTCCGGCAGTTCGCTCGAAATCACGATGATCGCCTTGCCGTCGGCGGCAAGCTCGTTAAGCAGCCGGTAGATCTCGGCCTTGGCGCCGACGTCGATGCCGCGCGTCGGCTCATCAAAGAAAAGGATGTCGCAGTCGCGCAGAAGCCACTTGGCAATGACGACCTTCTGTTGATTGCCGCCCGACAGAAGCCGCACCTCCTGCTGGTCATGCGGCGTGCGAATATCAAGGGTGTCGATATAGTCGCGCGCCACGTCTCCCAGGCGCCCCTCGTCGATGCGGCCCAGTCGATCGGTGTAACGCCCAAGACTCGCCATCGAGATGTTCGCCCGGACGTCCATGCCCAGCGCGAGACCGTAATGCTTGCGGTCCTCCGACAGGTAACCGATTCCGGCCGCGACGGCATCGGCAGGCTTATTGATCTTCACATGATGGCCATGAACGATGATTTCGCCGCCGTCGCGCGCCTCCGCTCCGAAGATGGCGCGGGCAAGCTCCGTGCGCCCCGCCCCCATAAGCCCCGCGAAGCCCAGGATTTCGCCCCGCTTCACGCTGAAGGAAATGCCCTTCAGCTCATGCCCGCGCTTGATGTTTCGCGCTTCCAACGCCACTTCGGCATGTTCGAGGTCCGGAAACTCCACCGTCTCGTCCGTCAGTTCACGCCCGACCATCATTGAGATGATCTTCGAAATCGGTGTCTCCGCTGCCTGAACAGTACCGACGTGGGCCCCGTCGCGCATGATGGTGACGCGGTCTGCGATTTGTTTGATCTCATCCATCTTGTGGCTGATGTAGATTACCCCTGCGCCCTCAGATTTCAGCCTTCGGATGATGGTGAAGAGTTCCGCGATCTCGGCATCGTTCAGTGCTGCCGTCGGCTCGTCCATGATGAGAACGCGGGACTTGAAGCTGAGCGCCTTGGCAATCTCCACCATCTGCTGTCTGGCAATGGTAAGCGCGCTCACCGGCGTCCGCGGGTCCATCTGAATATGCATCCCCTCGAAGATCGCCCGCGCATCGGCATTCAGTTTCACCTCGTCGATGCGCCCGAAGGACAGGCGCGGTTCGCGCCCGATCCATATGTTCTGCCCCACCGTCAGGTCGCGCATCAGGGCAAGTTCCTGGTGAATGATGCCGATCCCAAGATCCTGCGCCGATTTCGGCGTGGGAAGGAACACTTCACGACCGGCGACCAGGATGCGCCCTGCGTCAGGATGGTAGACGCCGGAGAGACACTTCATCAGCGTTGACTTGCCCGCCCCATTTTCGCCCATCAACGCATGGATCTCCCCGTCGCGGAGATCGAAATCAACGGCTTTCAGCGCGTGAACGCCGGGAAAGCGCTTGTCGATCCTCTCCATCCGCACAAGGTCGTTCATGGCTGCACTCCGTAAAAACGCGTGGCATTTCCGCCGAGGACCGCGCTCCGCTCTGCCTCAGTCAGGTCACACAGCAATTCGTCCGTCAGGCCGCGCCAATCTGCGAAGCTGATTGCGAGCGTCAGGACGGGCCAATCACTTCCCCACATCACGCGCTCCGCCCCAAACCAGTCAAAAACCGGCTCGACGATGGCGCGAAGCGCCGGGAGCGGATCGCGCCGATCCTCGGGCGACAACTCGGTCACCAGACCTGAGAGCTTGCAATGGACGCCTGGGACTGCGGCGAGCGCCTTCATTCCTTCGGCCCACGCCGTCTTGTTGCCCGGCTGCGGTTTGGCCGCGTGGTCAATGACAATTGGCAGATCCGGATTCGCTCTGGCGAAGCGTTCTAGCACAGTCAGATGCCGTTCGAGCACCAGCGCGTCGAAGCATAATCCGAGATCGGTCAACGCGGCGAGCGCGTCGGCGCGTGGTCTCGTCAGAATCCAGTCGGTCTCGGCGATGTCCTGTAGCATCGGTCGGATGCCGAGAAACCATGGATTTCCGGCCCATTCACCTAGCGCGGTGACAGCGCCCGCATCGGACAGATCGACCCAGCCTACGACACCGGCGATGCGGTCGTCGATTTCAGCCAGCGACAGGAGGTAGTCCGTCTCCGCCAGTGTCGGGGCGGCCTGCACGACGACCATCCGCGCATCGCCGGGATAATCGGCGGGGTTGAAGTCCCGGCGGATTGGCGCGAGCGATCTGCCCGCACCCTTCAGCCAGTCATAGTCCGCGCGGCCGAGCTGCCAGAAATGGCAATGTGCGTCGATCCTTCGCATCGCTACCCCCCCCTTGGCCGCGATCAGATGGTTACGCCACCATCGACCAGCATTGCCTGCCCGGTGACATAGCTGCTTTCACTCGAAAGAAGGTACACGACCAGTGGCGTGATGTCGTCGACCGTCGCGAGCCGACCCATTGGTTGGCGCGCGATGAAATCCTTTTCGGCCTGAATCGGGTCTGCTGCGGCGGCAATCCGTCCGCGCAGCGACGGCGTGTCGACTGTGCCAGGGCAAAGCGCATTGCAGCGAATTCCCTGGTTCACGAAGTCCGCTGCGATGGCCTTGGTAAGCCCAATCACCGCGGCCTTTGTCGCGCCGTAAATCGTTCGGTTGACGAAGCCTTTGATGGACGAGGCCATGGAGGCCATGTTGAGGATCGAGGCAGAACCTGTCTCGGCCGCACGCTCGATCATCCCGGGCAGACAGGCGCGGCTCAGCCGCATCATGGACGTGATGTTGAGATCCAGGCCAAAATCCCAATCCTTGTCCTTTACATCAAGTATAGTCCCGTGATGCACGACACCCGCGCAGTTGAAAAGCCCGTCAAGTGGCCCGACTTGCGCCGCAAGATCGGTGATGGCTTCAAGGTCCGTCACGTCTGCCTGCACGATCTCGACGCCGCTCAGGGTTTCCAAAAGCTTCGCGTTGATATCCACGGCGATCACCCGCGCGCCTTCCGCCGCACATGCGATGGTACTGGCACGCCCTATGCCCTGACCTGCCGCCGTGACGAGAATTCTCTTTCCCTCCAGCCGCATGAGATCCTCCCCGATCCGCCGCTGTCATATATAAATCTACTATTCACATATAAATCGTTGACGCAACAGATTCCTTCGGATGGATTAGAGAAGGAAGGTGGAGCGCATGCTCCGAGAGGTTGCACATGGCCGAGCCAATCGATGATGTGGAATACGACGCCCGGGTATCGGCTGACAGGTATCGCGCTCCTGCACTCGATCGGGGTCTGGATATTCTCGAAATTCTGTCAAACCAGGCACGCGGCCTGACGCGGGCAGAAATCGTGAAGGAAATGGGCCTCAGCGCCTCGCAGATCTACAGGATGCTCGAACGCTTGGTGGCGCGCCGCTACGTCGCCCGGATCGAAGGTGACAGATACGCGCTGACTATGAAACTTTTTCTCGTTGGGACCCGGCTTCCGCCAATCCGCAGGCTCGCGGCGCAAGCCCAGCCCTTGATGGACGCATTCGCACGCGCGGTGCACCAATCCTGTCACCTCGTGGTTCCCGAGGGTGGCATGGGCATCGTGATTGCGCAGGGAAGTCCAGGCGGCCATTGGGAATTCCGCGCGCGGGTCGGCGGTCAGCTCGACCTCTTCACCACCGGATCGGGCAAGGCATTACTCGCCTTTCAGCGCCCTGAAAGGTTGGAAACCGTCCTTGGCCTCTGGGGCGTCGGTGACGCCGCGTCAAAACTGGCCAAAGTCGGTCCGAGCCTTCCTAGCGTGCGCGAGCAGGGCTACCGGTTGGAGCCGTCGGGGCAACTCGTGGGCGTCGTCGATATCAGCGTTCCGATATTCGGACCGCAAGGCGATGCGGTGGCAGCTCTGACCTGCGCCTATATCGAGCACCCCGATGAAACCGAAACCGGCGGTCAGTCTCGCGCACTGGAAAAGCTCATATCCGTCGGAGCAGAGCTCTCGCACCGCTGAGCTTGGCCGGTGCGCCGCGTAGGAGATAGGCCAATGAGGAAGACGGCGGACGTGGTGATCGTCGGGGGCGGGCTTGCCGGCCTCGTCGCCGCCTGCGAACTGATCGAGCGCAAGAAGAGCGTCATCCTTGTGGATCAGGAACCGCGAGGAAGCCTCGGCGGGCAGGCCTTCTGGTCGCTTGGCGGGCTTTTCATGATCGACACCCCCGAACAGCGCCGCATGCGCATCCGCGACAGTCTCGACCTGGCGCGCCAGGATTGGCTTGGTTCCGCCGGATTCGACCGGACCGAGGATCGCTGGCCTCGTGCGTGGGCGGATGCTTACCTCGATTTCGCCTGCGGTGAGATGCGGAGTTGGCTGCACCGCCTCGGGATGCGTTGGTTTCCGGTCGTTGGCTGGGCCGAGCGCGGCGGGGCGATGGCGCATGGTCATGGCAATTCGGTCCCGCGCTTTCATGTTACTTGGGGGACCGGGCCGGGAGTGCTGGAGCCGTTCCTGAAACGGATCGCCGCCGCCGAAGGCGAGGGACGGATCGAGCTTCGTTTCCGCCATCGCGTCACACGGCTTGACGTTGGATCGCAAGGTATCACCGGCGTCGCAGGCGAAGTGCTGGACGAAGACACCGCCGCGCGTGGACAATCTACAAACCGGACCATCGTCGGGAACTTCGAGATTAGCGCGGATGCGGTCATTGTCGCGAGCGGCGGTATAGGCGGAAACCAGGCTATGATACGCCGAAATTGGCCTGCGGATCGTCTCGGCCCCGCGCCCGAAAATATGGTCTGCGGTGTTCCCTCCCATGTTGACGGATTGATGATTGGCCATGCTGAAGCCGCTGGCGCGCGCGTCATCAATGCCGACCGCATGTGGCACTATACCGAGGGTATTCGGAACTGGGACCCGGTTTGGCCCAACCACGGAATCCGTATCCTGCCTGGCCCGTCCTCGATGTGGTTCGATGCCGATGGCAACCGCCTGCCCGCGCCGTTCCTACCGGGGTTCGACAGCCTCGGCACGCTGACACATCTTTGTCGGAACGGACACGGATATTCGTGGTTCGTGACGACGCAGAAGATCATCAAGAAGGAATTCGCGCTTTCGGGATCCGAACAGAACCCCGATCTGACGGGGCGCGACATCGTGCTCCTCGTCAAAAGCCGCCTTGGCAGATCGGCGCCGCCGCCGGTCGAGGCGTTCAAACGTCACGGCGAGGATTTCGTGGTGGCGGATAGTTTTAGCGACCTCATCGAGGGTATGAACGCACTTGGTGAGCGCCCGATTGACGCAAACCATCTGCGCCTTCAGATCGAGGCACGCGATCGCGAACTCACAAACCCCTTCGCGAAGGATGCCCAGATCGTTGCGATCCGGCAGGCGCGTGCCTACCTCGGCGACCGTTTCATGCGCACGGCGCGTCCGCACCGGATTCTCGACCCCAAGGCCGGTCCCTTGATTGCGGTTCGCCTGCATGTCCTGACGCGAAAGACGCTTGGGGGCATCGAAACTGATCTGAACGGCCAAGCGCTGACTGCCGACGGCAAGAACATCCCGGGACTTTACGCCTGCGGCGAGGCATCTGGCTTTGGCGGTGGCGGGTATCACGGATACAATGCACTTGAAGGGACCTTCCTTGGCGGTTGCATCTTTTCCGGCCGTGCGGCCGGGCGTGCGGCATGAACAGGCCAGGCTGTGCCGCGTCCGCAAGCGTTCGATCGTATCTTCATCAGGTCTGCGACCAATTCCAGGTTGACCGTGCAGGTATTCGCTGGCCGTCATGATCGCAACGTAGCGCAACCAATAGGCCGGGACGTCGACAGTATCGAAAGTCTGAAAGTGCGGCTGAACCCGAAATCCAGCCCCGCTGCTGCGTCCGACGCAAACGTTCAATCCCCGCGCCCGGACCAGCAAAATCCAAACGTCTTTTCGCCTTCGACCATTGTCCAATACTTCCCGCGTCGCGGCGGGCGTAGTCTCGCTCCATGCCCGCGCTGCTTCAACGATTGGTCGTCTGTATCTGCCTGATGCTGCCGTCGGTGACCGGGGCGGCACCCATCGAACGCGCCGACATCGAGCGGCATGTCTTGCCGCCCTATGCGCTTGGCGAAAAGGTCAACGACAAAGGTGTCTGGACGCTCCTGAATTCCGGCGGCGCCGAAGCGGGCTACGTCTTCGAGACCGCGCCGCTCGCCCCTCTTCCAGGTTTCTCCGGCGCGCCAATCGACATGCTGGTGATGCTGGATCTCGATGGGCGATTCATCGACGTGAAGCTTCTGCACCACAATGAGCCGATCTTCGTCTCCGGCCTCGGCGAAGCGCCGTTCAGAACCTTTCTCGAGCAATATCGCGGCCATTCGATCAGCGAACCGCTTGTCGTCGGCACACCTTATGGGGCGGGCGGCGCCGGTTCCGACCTTGTCTATCTCGACGGAGTGACCAAGGCGACGGCCAGTGTCCGCATTGCGCATGAATCGATCCTCGCCGCCGCGCTTCAGGTGGCACGCGAGAAGATGCGGGGCGTGTCCAGCGCTCCACCCGCCTATCCCGATCCCGACCACCAGGAACCGCTCGACTGGGGCGACATGGTGAATCAGGGCATCGTGAGCCATCTGAAAGTGACGAACCATGAGGTCGACGCGGCGTTCAAGGGCACGCTCTGGGCGCATGACGATCCCGAGGCAGCGGCGGACCCCGATGGTCTGTTCCTTGACCTCTGGCTGGTCGATATCGGCGCGCCCGCCATCGCAAAAGCCGTTCTGACCGAGGAATCGATAGACGAGCTCACCCGTTTTCTGAGCGTCTCATCCTCGGACGAACCGATCCTCGTCATCGATGCGGGGCGGCATGGGCTGGTATCGTCAAGTTTCGTCCGCAACACGTCTCCGGATCGGCTCGCGGTGGAGCAGGACGGGTTGCCCGTCGCGCTTCGCGACGCTGATCTTTTGTTCGAAACCCGGAGTGAAGTGCCGCACGGCACAGCGATGATCCTGCGGACCGACCGTCGCCTTGGCTTCGATCCGACGCGGGAGTGGCGGTTCATCGTCCAGGCGGTACGCGAACATGGCGTGTTCCAGCCGGAAATTGGCAGCGCCCATTTTGCGCTGTCGCACAAGACCGACGCGCGCTTCTACCTTCGGCCCGGCGTCGTCGAAGCGCTCCCTCCCTGGCGGGAGGCGATCCTGAATCGGCAGGGCGATCTGATCCTGCTCGCGGTTTTTCTGGTCGCGCTCTTTACACTTTTGGCGTTTATCCCGCGGCGTTTCGCGGGATGGCGGTATTTCACTCCCGCGCGATTGGCAATCCTGGCTTTTGTCCTTGGCTTTATTGGCTGGTGGGGACAGGGCCAGCTTTCCATTGTCACGGTTCTGGCGACGCTGCGCACCGCGCTTGATCGGGGAAGCTTTGCATATCTGCTCTACGATCCCTTCTCGCTCCTCGTTTGGACGGCGACGGTGCTTGGATTCTTTCTCTGGGGCCGCGGGCTCTTCTGCGGCTGGCTCTGCCCATTCGGCGCGCTGCAGGAATTTGCCCATCATCTGGGACGCTTCCTGCGTTTACCAAGGATCGAGCCTTCGGCGCGCTGGGACGGGCGGCTCAAGTGGTTCAAGTACGTTCTGCTGGCTGGGCTCATCGCAACCGTCTTCGTTGCACCGGAACGAGTTGACAAGGTCGTGGAGGTCGAGCCGTTCAAGACCGCGATCACCGTCCTTTTCATACGTGACTGGTACTACGTTGCCTATGCCGCTTTCTGGCTCGCCCTCGGGATGGTTACCTTCAAGGGCTTTTGCCGCTACGTCTGCCCTTTGGGTGCCGTCATGGCCATCGGCGGGCTGGTCAGGGGGCGCGACTGGATTCCGCGACGGACAGAGTGCGGAACGCCGTGCCAGCTTTGCAAGGTCCGCTGCAACTACGGCTCCATTCGCAAGTCCGGTGCTGTGGACTATACGGAATGCTTTCAGTGCCTGGATTGCGTGACGATCCACGACGATCCGAAGCAGTGCGTGCCACTCATCATCGCGGCAAGACGAACGGAAAGTGTGGCGGCGGAATGAGGCGGCGGCGGTTCATCAAGATTGCAGCGGCGGCTCTGGTGTCGCCGAAACTCGCGAGCGCGGAGACGGCATGGGGCGGGATCGCATTGGGCGCGGAGGTTTCGATCCTGCTGCGCGGCCACCGGGCGGATGCCAAAGACGCGATGGACGGTATCCGGTCGATACTGCGGGCGATGGAGGCGGAGTTCAGTATCTTCGATGCGACTTCGGCGATCTGCCGTTTGAACCGTACTGGAGCGCTGCACCCCTCCGCCGATTTTCGTGCTTTGTGCGTTGCAAGCGATCGGGCGCACCGGTTGACCGATGGCATGTTCGATCCAACCGTGCAGAGCCTTTGGCTCGCTCGGGCTGCCGGTCTGGACGAGCGCGCCGGGCGGGCCGCTATCGGCTGGAACAGGATCGTTCTTGGCGAAGAAATTAAGATGGAGGCGGGACAGGCGATCACCTTCAACGGCATTGCGCAGGGCTATGCGACCGACCGGATCAAGGCTTTCGTTGCGGACCGCGGGTTCGGCCCGGCACTGATCGACATCGGAGAATATGCCGCGCTTGGTGGCCCCTTCGCTATCGGCATCGAAGATCCAAGCTTCGGACTGCTCGGCCGCCGACACCTCACCGATGCAGCCGTCGCGACATCCAGCCCGGGTGCCATGACGCTGGGCGGTGGAAGTCATATCCTTGGTCCATCAGGCGAAGTGCCACTCTGGTCCACGGTGAGTGTCGAAGCTGATAGTGCGACCCTCGCCGACGGTCTTTCGACGGCGCTCGTTTTCATGCAGCGAGACGAAATTTTCGCTCTGATATCGCGGCTTCCCGAAATCCACTCTGTCACACTCATCTCGCGCGAAGGGGATTTGTCGAGCCTGACCGCCTAACGCTCTGGCGGCTGGAAGGTCAGGCCGTAATCGCTATGTATCGTGGCGATGCGACCGTCTTCCAGCCCCGCCCGGATCGCGTCGTCCACCGCATAGCCGAGATCGCGGTGGCTTTGATGAACGGCGACGCCCACGGTCCACGTGCCGACCGAGAAACCCGGCATCGGCGGATGATGCACGGCGAGCTGCGGCGTCAGCCCCGCTTCCAGAACCGATTGTGGCCCCATCGCGGCCATGACCTTGCCATCGGCCAGCGCCTCCATCGCCCGCGCGGTGGAGGGATAGCGATGAATCTTGTCCTGAGCCGCGGCGCCGACGACGGATGAGAGGTAGAAGTCGGCGATGGAGTCGTTTTCGACCGCAACCGTATCATAGCGGAAGAAAGCCGGTTTTGGCCCGCCATCGGGGTATTCGGACTTGCGGTAGGCGATGGAGATGGTTTCGCTCGCATACTGGCCAGTGAAGACGGCCTGTTCGACACGGCAGGCATAGTCACTATTGTAGGGAACCCGCATCATCAGGTTCGACACATGCCCACCGACGACTGCGCCTTTCCAGACATAGTTCATCAGGTCGGCATCGAGGTTCTCACCTGATTCGACGAAACGGAAGCGGGGTTCGACGCCCAAGTCCGCGGCAATCAAGCGGCCTAGCTCTATATCGACGCCTCTGGGTTTCCCACCATCTTCCCAGGAATACGGCGCGTAATCCGCATAGACCGCGATCTCGATGAAACCGCGGTCGATGATGTCGTCGAACGTTTGGCCTACATCCTCGCGGAAAGTGTTTTGCGGGCGTTGACCAGGTGTGATGCCTTCGCATCGGGCGAGCACCGAAGTACCGGCAGCCGACGCTATGGCGCCGATGATCATTACCCCCAATGCGCGCCGCCGCCCGAGTATCATATTCGGCTCAATGCGTCGCGGACAAGCCGATGGTCAGCGTTTCCGCCGCCTGCTTCCACGTTTGCGGGTCGTCTGTCAGTTCCATCGACGCGCGGCGTGCGACGCTGTCGGCGACCGGCGCGCCGGAAGCCGTCTCGACCCCGGCGGCGATGGTCGCGAGTTCCTCCTTGATGGCGCTGGCGTCGACGTCCGTTCCGCTCGCCAGTGTGTCGCGGATTTCGTGAAGCCGCCCGGAGGCTTCTTCGAGGGCATCGTCGTTGGGGCGCGTCTCGATATAGGTCCGGATCGCCCAGCCGGCCTTCTGGCCGAGGACTTCGCCGAAGGCAGGCATCTTTGTCGTGCCGTCCTGCGCGTAGCCGTGCTGGAAGCGCTCGACAAACCATTCGTCGCCGTAGTCGGAAGCTTCGAGGAATCGAAGATCAGGCGCAAGGCCGCCCGAGACGGCGCCAAGGCCGTGGCAGCGCGCGCAGTTTTGGTTAAAGCCCGAAGACCCGATATCGACAGCCTTCTGCCAGGCTTCGTCCCCTGCCGTCTCGGCGCGATAGGGATTTTCGCTCAACCATTCCTCGCCAACATCGGGCAACGCATCGGTATTGACCGGTTGAGGTGTGACATCGCCATGCGCCAATACCATGCCGGCCGTCATGATTGCGCCCACAAAGGCCAGCGCGCCCCGCGAATGGGTGATTGCCATGTCTGTCCTCCCTTATGTCCAGTCCAATCCTGTCTAGCTCTGCCTTGACGAAGGTCCAATTCGACCTTCGTGGCAGTCGGTGGCGGGCGGTCTTAGACCTTGGTCGCAGTTCACGCCAAGAACGCTCGTTGCCTACCATGTGCGTGGGAGGAACATGATGAGATGGCTGTTCTTGTGTCTGGGCCTGATTGCCGGCGTTGGAGCGGCGGGTGCGGACACTGTTGTGAGCATCACCTATCTTAGGCTCGAGATGCCGTCCGCGCCGGTACTGTCGAACCTCGATCCCATTCCCGTGGATGAAGGGATCGCAGGTGCCGAGCTTGGCCGGTCGGACAATGCAACCACCGGCAAGTTCCTTGGGCAGGACTACAAGCTCACTGTCACGAGCCTGCCACCCGGCAGCGATGTTGCCGCCGCGGCGCGTGCAGCGCTGCAAGTGTCTCGCTTTCTGATCCTTGATGCCGATGCGGATGCCGTTTTGCGGGTGGCGGACCTGCCCGAGGCGAAGGATGCGGTGATCCTGTCAGTCGCGGCGCCGGACATGCGACTGCGCGATGCCGACTGCCGCGCGAATGTCCTTCACACCGGCGCGTCCTATGCCGAGCGCGCCGACGCCCTGATGCAGACGCTTTTGGCCAAGCGGTGGGGACGGCTCGCGCTGCTGGTCGGGCCGCAGCCCGCCGACACGATGTGGGGCGATGCCCTGCGCGCGGCGGCCACGAAATTCGGACTGAAGCTTGTTGCCGAAAAGAACTGGACCGAACGCGCGGATCTTCGCCGGACCGCATCGGGGGAAGTGCCGCTCCTGACGCAGGATCTGCCGGACCACGATGTTCTGGTCATCGCCGATGAGACCGACGATTTCGCGCGCTACATTGCCTACAATACCTGGCTGCCGAGGCCCGTCGCCGGGTCCGAGGGACTGGTTCCCGTCGGTTGGGCGCCCGTCGTCGAACAATGGGGTGCGGCACAGCTTCAGCGCCGGTTCGAGGCCAAAGCTCACCGCCAGATGCGTCCGCGCGACTACGCGGCATGGGCCGCAATGCGGACATTGGGCGAGGCGTTGACCCGAACGAATTCGTCCGATCCCGCGACCTTGCGCAGCTATATCCTGTCGGACGAGTTTGAACTCGACGGGTTCAAGGGCCGGCCGTTGTCCTACCGCAAGTGGAATGGCCAGATGCGGCAGCCGATCCCCGTTGTCCATCCCCGCGCGCTTGTCGCGCAAGCCCCGCTTGAGGGATTCCTGCACCAGCGCAACGAGCTTGACACGCTTGGACTCGATGAACCCGAAAGCAAGTGCCACGCCTTTGGAGAAAGCGAATGAAATACCTGCTGCTTGCCGCCTGCCTCGGCGCAACATCTGCCTCGGGCTCCGAGATGTGGGTCACCAACGAAAAGGACGACACGATCAGCGTGATCAATATCGACACGCTTGAGGTCACCCGCACCATCCCCACTGGTGAACGGCCGCGCGGCATCACGTTTTCCAAGGATTTCAGCAAGGTTTACATCTGCGCCTCCGACAGCGACTCGGTGCAGGTGATGGACCCGGTGAGCGGTGAGGTTCTGCACGATCTGCCCTCGGGCGCCGATCCCGAGCAATTCGTCCTCCACCCTGACGACCACCATCTCTGGATCGCGAACGAGGACGATGCGGTTACTACGGTAGTGGATACCGAAACCCGAACAGTCGTCGCGCAGATCGACGTCGGCATCGAGCCGGAGGGCATGGCGGTTTCGCCCGACGGCACGGTAGTCGTCACCACATCCGAGACGACCAACATGGCGCACTGGATCGACACCACGACGCACAAGGTGATTGCCAACACCCTTGTCGACTCCCGTCCGCGCCATGCGGAATTCACCGCAGACGGCTCGCAGCTTTGGGTCTCGGCTGAAATCGGCGGCACGGTCACGGTCGTAGATACCGGCAGCAAGTCGGAACGCGCCAAGATCCGGTTTGCAATTCCCGGCGTCAACGATGACCTCATCCAGCCTGTCGGCATCGCCTTTGCGCCTGACAACAAGACTGCATTTGTCGCGCTTGGACCCTCTAACCACCTCGCGATCGTCGATATGGAAACCTTTGAGGTCAAAGGATATATCCTCGTCGGGCGCCGGGTCTGGCACATGGCATTCTCGCCCGATGGAACACGGCTTTTCACCACGAACGGGGTTTCCGGAGATGTGACCGTCGTCGACGTCGCCGCGCAGGAGCCGATCAAAACGATTAAGGTCGGTCGGTTTCCCTGGGGCGTTGCGATGCGGCCCTGACATCGCAGATGTCGGCACGAACAGCACGCAGGGTTTAAGATCGCCGCGGTCAGCTATCGCTACGGCTCGCAGCGCGGTGTCATGTCACTTTCGACGGGGTGCCGGGGTGCTTCCGCGCCTTGCGCGAACCGAATGGAGTGGGGAAATCGACCCTGTTCTCGCTTCTCACGCGGCTGCTCACCACTCGAAGGGCGGGATCGCGGTACGCGAGTCATGACATCGCCCGCGCGCTGCGCTCGCGAAGATCGGGGTTGCGCTTTCGCGACCAACTCCGGATCTCGACGCTATTGTTAAACGGCGCTTGGTCTATTTTGCGGCGCTGCATCAGATTTCCGGTCGTGACCCGGTCGAATCTACCGTGGGTGACAGCGCCGAGTTCGTTTTTCACTGCGACCTATGTCCGTGCGATGGGCGTGAGAGCGACCGTCTTTGCAAGACCCGCGATGGTTGAGGTTAGGGGCTGCCGGTCGCAAGGCAGCCCGATTTGAAGATCGAGATGACCCCCTCGAAAAGCGTCGAAAGCAGTCTACACACCAGGCCTCTGGCGCCAATACGACCAAAGCAGGATGGGGTGTTGTCGGCATCTACGACCAAAGCACTAGACAATGCGGCCGGGGCCTTGATGTGTGTCAAACCACGCACGATCCACGCGGCGTTACCTTTGTCCGTCCGAACCAGGAGAAAGAGCGCCATGAAACAATTCGCCCAGATCGCCGCGCTGACACTTGCAGCACTTCTTCCCGTATCCGCGGGACAGGCCGAAACGAGCTTCGAGAAGATAAAAGTGGGCGCAGGTAAACAGCTTTTCGATGCCGAATGCCATCGTTGCCACAGCCCAGACGCCGACCGCCAAAGCTATGGCCCTCCTTTGGAAAATGTCGTCGGGCGCGGTGCCGGGACCTATCCGGACTACGACTACTCCATCGCACTCGAAGCTTCGGGCATCGTATGGACGCCTGCCGCGCTCCGCGCCTGGATGGAGGACAATACCGGCTTCATGCCCGGCACCAAGATGCGTCATGTCGGGATCGCGGATCGCACGGTTCAGGACTTCATTCTCGCTTATCTCGGATCCATATCAGCGCGTGATCCGAATGAGATATCGAAGTGATCGCACATCGTTCCTTATCCGTTTTCCGGGCCATACGACCATTGGCCAATATCACCTCTGACGGGTGCTTCGAATAATGCGGATGGCTGGGGCGACGGCGAGTGTCGCCGCCCGGTTCAAGAACGGAACATGATGGGAGGACGCCGATGAACCGGTTCATCATTGCCGTGACCGCCGCAATCTGCGCCACAGGGGTGGCGCGCGCCGAGGTCACGGAAGACGATATCGCCAACGATCAGACGATTACCACGCAGGTCGTGACAAACGGGATGGGGCGCAACCTGCAGCGTTTCAGCCCGCTCGAAACGCTCAACAAGGAGAACGTGAAGAACCTCGTTCCCTCTTGGGCCTTCTCGCTTGGCGGGGAAAAGCAGCGCGGTCAGGAGACGCAGCCACTGGTCTATGACGGCGTGATGTACATCACAGGATCGTATTCACGGATGTATGCGATCGACCTGAAATCCGGCAAGGAGCTTTGGCAGTTCGACGCGCGTCTGCCCGAGGGCATCTTGCCCTGCTGTGACGTGATCAATCGGGGTGCCGCGCTTTACAAGGACAAGGTCTATTTCGGGACGCTCGACGCCCGCATCGTCGCGCTGAACGCCAAGACCGGCGACGTCGTCTGGAACAAGAAGATCGCCGAATACAAGGAAGGTTACAGCTACACGGCTGCGCCCCTGATCGTGAACGGGCTTGTCATCACCGGCAATTCCGGCGGGGAATTCGGTATCATCGGCGAAGTCCAGGCGCGCGATGCCGAGACGGGCGAGATCGTGTGGACCCGTCCGACCATCGAAGGCAACATGGGGACGCTCAACGGCAAAGAGTCGACCATGACGGGTACGCTCAACGCGACCTGGCCGGGCGATATGTGGAAGACCGGCGGCGGGGCGACCTGGCTTGGCGGATCCTACGATGCCGATACCGATACGCTCGTCTTCGGCGCTGGCAACCCGTCGCCGTGGAACTCGTGGCTCCGCAACGCCGGCGAGAAGAACGATGGCACGGGTGACAACCTTTATGCCGCTTCTCGGATTGGCATTGATCCCAAGACCGGCGAGATCAAGTGGCACTACCAGACCACGCCGCGCGAAGGCTGGGACTACGACGGCGTGAACGAGGTCGTCGCCTTCACCGACAAGGATGGCGCCAAGAAGTTCGCCACCGCCGATCGCAACGGCTTCTTCTACGTGCTGAACCGAGAAGACGGAAAGTTCCTGAACGCCTGGCCGTTCGTCAAGGACATCACCTGGGCCAAGGGGATCGACGAAAACGGCCGCCCGATCTACAACGAAGAGGGTCGCCCCGGCGACCCGTCGAAGGCAACCGATGGCGAAAAGGGCGAAGTGGTCTTTGCAGTCACCCTCCTTCCTTGGCGGCAAGAACTGGATGCCGATGGCCTACAGCCAGCATACCGGCCTCTTCTACGTTCCCTCGAACGAATGGGGCATGGACATCTGGAACGAGCCGATCACCTACAAGAAGGGCGCAGCCTATCTCGGGTCCGGTTTCACGATCAAGCCGAACTACGAGGACCATATCGGTTCTCTGAAGGCCATCGACCCGATGACCGGCGACTGGAAGTGGGAATACAAGAACGACGCACCGCTCTGGGGCGGCGTGATGACCACGGCCGGCGGCCTTGTCTTCTTCGGAACGCCCGAGGGTGAGTTCAAGGCGCTCGACGATGAGACCGGCGAAGAGCTCTGGTCGTTCCAGACCGGCTCCGGCATCGTCGGCCAGCCGATCACCTGGGAACAGGATGGCGAACAGTATGTCGCCGTCGTCTCCGGCTGGGGTGGGGCGGTTCCGCTCTGGGGCGGCGAAGTTGCGAAGAAGGTCAACTACCTGAACCAGGGCGGCATGGTCTGGACCTTCAAGCTGCCAAAGCAGCTCGCCTCGGCAAACTGAGGGTCATCCTCGCGTAAGACCAGCGCGCGCCTTCGGGCGCGCGTTTTTGCTTGCGCGCATATAGGGGGCGATTGGCCGAGAACGCCCACCTTTGTCAGGTGGGCGAGGGGCGAAATGACAGCGCTGGGCTGGGATATCGAACGCCGCGAACTGGATCGAAGACCGGCAAGTCAGCGTGCGGCGTGACCGGCTTGAGCGGCGTCCGGCACCTTCCGATCGCTTCCTGGCGATAAACCCGCCTGCTATCAGGTTCTGGAAGCGCTACGGCGCGCCCGTAAGTAACGATCTCCCGAAGCTGTAGCCAAAGAGTTCGACCGATTTAAGCACAACGGTTTGGAGCGGCCGGCTTCGCACCTACCAGCTTTTCCATGCGATCAAGAAGCCCGCACGGGCTTCTTCCTCGATCTTGCGGGTAAGTGTTTCCACGTCGCTCAAAGGCCGCCCCCGGTCGATTTGTCCGGCGATCAATTCGCAGCCGAGTATCGTCACCGGCCCTTGTCGCGCGGCCAGGGTGAATGGCAGGGGGCCAGTCAACCACCAAGCGGGTGCGCCGGGAAGGCGTTCCGCCAATGGCGGCACTGCGGCGAGGAGGTGTTGCAGCGCGGGATGCCCAGCGGGAACAGCGATCAGCGCGTTGGACAGCATAAAGCTCGCATTGGCGATGAGGCGCGGCTGAGGTTCCGCGATCGCTGACAGACCATAGGACGGGATGAACTCTTCAGGTGCGATGTCCTCGCGCGCCGGATGCCAGTCACAATCGAGGTAGAGACCCCCTTCGTTCCAAAGGATGTGATAGCGCGCGATATCGACCGCCCCCGGCAGATCGCCTTCCGCCATCATCTGGCGCCACATCGGATCGGAGGTGATGCCCGCCAGATCCAGCGCATGTTCCGTCCAAAGGTGGTATTCCCAACCGTGGCGGGCGGCGTATTTCGACCAGACGCCGCAGGTGACCGGCGGCCTGTCTCCGATCCACACTTGATGCAGCACCTTCGGCACGGGCCGCGTCTGAGCTTCGATCAGGGTGCGGCGTTTTCCGGGATCGACAGAGAAGAGACCTTCGAACAGGACATCGGGCGGCACGGCGGTGGCCTGAAAGCCGTTGATTGCGGCACGGTCTCCCTGGGCTTTGGCGAGCCGCAGCCATGCCGAGTGCAACTTGCGGGGCAGACCGAGCTTTGTTGCCGGGCCGAGCGCCGCAACGTCGGGGTCCCGCGCCACACGCCGCAGCCTCTCCGCTGCGGCATCATGGTGACCCTCGCGAGCGAGGGCAACCGCAACGTCGAGTTCCGCAACCAGCCTTGTCTTCGGCTGCATGGCACGTATCCCCTATGTCTGCCTTCGTCCAATAAAGGTCCGGACCGCAGCGGACTTCCAGAGACGCGGCATGATTGCTACTGTGACTCGGATAGAACAATGGAATTGCGGTTGCATCCAGGAAACGTTGCCAAAATGTACTCTGCCGTACCGATCTTGCTCGTTCCGGCGCTGCTGCAATTGTCGTCTTTGTTCCGACTTTGGGATATTGATCATTCTCAAGGGCAGATCTCATAGTTCAAAGACCAATTAATAATTGAAAGACGGAAAGGGACAGGCTCCGTGAACATCCGCTCCCGCTTCTCCTTCTCCAGTTCCGCAAGACCGCGAAACGAGGCCAGCGACACGCTGGAAGCGGGTATCACGGGTTACATCTGGAGGCATACCAAGGGGCAGCAGATCTGGATTCTAACCGTCGTTGTGTTGTCGATGATCCCCTACTACATGGCCTTCGACCTTCCCAAGTCCATCGTCAACGGACCGATTCAGGGTGATGGCTTCGCTTCGCCGGATGCCACACAGACCTTCCTCCGGATAGCCTTCGACCTGCCCTTTGCGGGCGAAGTCGTTGTGTTCAATGGCCTCGAACTTCAACGGCTCTCGATGCTTTTCGCGCTCAGTGCCGTGTTTCTGTGTCTCGTGATAATCAACGGGCTCTTCAAGTTCTATATCAACGCCTACAAGGGCAAACTTGGCGAACGCCTGTTGCGGCGCATCCGGTTCACGCTGATCGATTATGTGCTTCGCTTCCCACCTTCGGCGTTCAAGCGCCTGAAAGGGGCGGAGATTGCCAGCATGGTAAAGGATGAAGTGGAGCCATTGGGCAGTTTCACGGGCGATGCCTTCGTCGCACCCGCGCTGTTGGGTGGGCAGGCGCTGACCGCGCTGGGTTTCATTTTTGTACAGAATGTTCTGCTTGGCCTCATCACCAGCGCTCTTGTTGCCGTTCAGATCATTCTCATTCCCCGGATGCGCCGTCGCCTTCTGCTTCTCGGACGCGAGCGGCAGATTACCGCACGCCAACTCGCTGGGCGGGTGAGCGAGATCGTCGACAGTATCGGCGCGATCCATTCCAACGATACTTCGAATTTTGAGCGCGCAGAGATAGCGTCCCGCTTGGGCCACATTTTCCGGATTAGATACGACATCTATCAGTGGAAATTTCTCGTCAAGTTCATCAACAATTTTCTCGCGTCGCTGACGCCCTTCCTGTTTTACAGCGTTGGCGGATATTTGGCTCTGACGGGGCGGTTGGATATCGGTCAGCTTGTTGCAGTGATCGGCGCCTACAAGGACCTGCCGGGGCCGTTGAAGGAGCTGATCGACTGGGATCAGAACCGCCAGGACGTCGAGATCAAATATCAGCAAGTCGTCTCGCAATTCGCCGTCGCTGGAATGATCGCGCCGGAACTTCATGAGGTCTCGGCCGCTTCGGCGCGGGGCGCGCTCGAAAAGCCGCTTGCCGCAATCAATCTGAGCGTGGTCGACGAAGGGGGCGGCCAGTTGCTTGAAAACGTCAATCTCCAGCTTTCCCCCGGTGAGACTGTCGCCCTTGTGGGCCACGTCGGTTCCGGCAGCGACACGCTGACAGAAGCTTTCGCGCGTCTGGTCTGGCCGACCTATGGCAGACTTCAGGCCGGCTCGCGCAACCTGCTGGATTTGCCGGAATCCGTTGCGGGACGCTCGATTACATACGCCGGTACGGATAGCAGTTTTTTTGCGGGATCGGTGTATGACAATCTGCTTTATGGTCTTAAGAATGCGCCTGTCACACTTGGCGAGGCAGAAGCCGAAAGCGCCGAGAAACGTTGGCGGCAGCGTGAGGCCGAACTGACTGGAAATCCCTTCGCAGATCCGTTTGGAAACTGGATAGATTATTCGTCACTCGACGTATCCGGTCCCGATGATCTCATGCCGCTCATCATCAGTGTGCTGGATGACGTCCTGTTGGCAAAGGATATGCGGGACATGGCTTTGCGATCGAAGATACGCCGATCGGACCATCCTGAGCTTGCGGACAAGGTGGTCGAATTGCGGAGCCTTCTGCGTAACGATCTGGAGCAGCAGCAACTTACTGATCTGATCATTCCGTTCGAACTCAACTCCTACAATTCCGAGGCGACGGTGATCGAAAACCTGCTGTTCGGGAACTTCCGCGACGACGCGTTGAAGACCAGCATCATCGGGCAGAACGGTTTCTTGAAGAATCTTCTCGAAGAACGGAGCCTCGCCGATGACTTCGTGAACATGGGCATCGAAATTGCGCGCAACGTCATCAGCCTGTTCGCCGACCTGCCGCCAGAACATCCGTTCTTCCGGGGCCTTACCCTTATGTCCGCAGATGACATTCCGGGCTATGAGGCCCTGCTTCACAAATTTGACAATGCCAACGCCGTCATCACGCCAGAAGACCGTGACATGATGATGACTTTGGCCTTCGAATATGTTGAACCCCAGTTCCGTTTTGGTCTGCTGGATGCAAATCTGATGACCTCTATTACGGAACTTCGCCACGAATTCCATCGGACGATGACCAATGAACTCAGCGACGAGATCGAGCTTTACGATCCGACGAAATTCCACGAGGCGGGCACATTGCTCGACAATATATTCTTCGGCCGCGTAAGTCAGAAGTATCGGGACGGAGTGGAAAAGATCAACGAGTCATTGGCGCGTCTGCTCGATCAGTTGGGAATGCATCAGCAATTTGTGTCGGTCGGACTGAAGTTCGATGTGGGAACCAATGGGCGTCGACTTACCGTCACGCAGCGGCAGAAACTTGCCCTTGCCCGAGCTTTGATACGTCCCTCGGAATACTACCTCCTGAATCGCCCCCTCAGTGCGCTGGACGCGGGCACGCAAGAGAGTGTTCTTCTGGCAGTTCTATCGCGTCTTCGCGCCCGGCGTGATCCGATTGGCGTCGTCTGGGCGCTTTCGGATCCGGCGTGGGCACGACATTTCGACCGCGTGGCGGTGTTCAGAGCCGGCGTATTGGTCGAAGATGGGCCGGCAGACACGTTGACGCAAGGCAGTGGTATCCTACAGGATACGATCACTGCATAATCAAGTCTGCGCGAACTTTGCGCGACGTTGGAAAGTTAAGGCTGTGCTACTGAATGACGAGGTGAAAGTACTGAAACAGGTGCCGATGTTTGCGGGCATGGCGGCGTCAAAGCTCAAGCTGTTGGCCTTCGCTTCGGAGCGGTTAGCCTTTCGCAGCGGAGAGATCCTGTTCCGGCAAGGGGAGAATGGCGACGCCGCCTATGTCATACTGCAGGGCACTGCGATCGTGCTGGTTGAAACCCCGAACAGTGAAATCAAGGTCGCGGAACTGTCCGAAAACTCCATCGTCGGCGAGATCGCCATTCTCTGCGACGTGGCGCGTACAGCGACCGTTCGTGCCGTCACTCCGATCGAAGTACTGCGCATCAGCAAGGAGAATTTCATGAAGCTGCTCGTCGATTTTCCCGACATGACGATCGAAGTCATCCGGGTCCTGGCCAACCGACTGATGCAGACGACCGCGGAGTTGTCGGCAGAGCGCAGCGGTGCCGGTGCCAGGCAAACCTGACGCGCATCCTTTGGTCAGGAGGCAGCAGGTGAGGCATGGTGCGACAAAAGATCGGATCGAAGTCAAGATTTGGGGCGCGCGCGGCAGTTTGCCGATTGCGGCGCCCTGCTACAATAAATTCGGTGGCAATACCATGTGCCTGGAACTGCGTTGCGGCGAGTCGATACTGCTTTTCGACGCAGGGTCCGGGCTGCCCGTAGCTGGCAGGGCGCTGTTGGATGAGGGCAAGCGTGAATTCCACCTGTTCTTCTCCCATAGCCATTATGATCATATCATAGGACTTCCCTTTTTCCTGCCGCTGTATTTCCCCGATGTATCGGTCACCTTCTGGACTGGGCATCTCGGCCAGGTGATGAAGACCAACGAACTCCTGGCGGAGTTCATGCACCCGCCATTCTTCCCGGTCGGACCGGAGGTTTTCAAAAGCGCCGTCGTTACTCATGAATTCCAGCCGGGCGACACGCTGAATCCAAGTGACAAGATCACGATCAAGACCGCGCGGCTCAATCATCCTGGGGGCGCCGTGGGGTACCGGGTCGAGTTCGCCGGTCAATCGGTCGCGATGGTATTCGATACGGTCCACGAACCAGGCGTTCTCGATGACGGTGTGATGGATCTCATCCGAGGCGTCGATCTCTTCTTCTATGATTCTTCATTCACCGATGAAGAATTCGAGAGGTTCCGCCATTTTGGCCATTCGACATGGCAACAGGCCATCCGCCTCGCGCAGGCTTCGGGAGCAAAGCGGGTCGGGTTCATCCATCATTCACCGTTTCGAACCGACGCCGAACTTTCCCTTATCGAAGCTGAGGCGCGCCAACTTTTTCCTGGTGCCTTCTGCGCGCGCGATATGCAGAAGATTGAAATCTGACGCGCGATGCCGCGGTGAGCTTTCCCGTACAAGCCGCCGCTTCGCCTGTCGCCCGTTGCAAGACGGGCCGGCTAACGGACGACGAGGTTGGCCAGCAAGTCCGCGCTTCGGGCCGCACCATCGGTCGCCTCGCGGCTCAGTATCGTGTCTGCGGACTGTGCCAGCGCCCTGCGGATCGCGCCCGCCATCGTCGCACCGTTGAGATCGGCTTCGCGCAACGTCACGGCGCGTCCCAGGTTTTCCAGACGAAGGGCGCGTTCGGTCTGTTCCGTTTCGCCCTGTGCAGCGAAGGGTACCAGAAGCGCGCGGCAACCCGCTTGCAGGATATCTGCGACGGTATTGTAGCCGGCTTGCGAAACGGAAAGACGGGCCGAGGCCAGAAGGTTCGCGAAATCCGTCCGGAAGCGGAAAATCGCGACGTTTTCGGGTGCCCCGGCGACGAACCTGTTGTAATCCCGTGCAGGCAGGTTCGGTCCGGTGATGACGCACCAACGTCTCAAATCCGGCAGCAAGCGGGCCGCCTCGATCGCCGCTGCGACCAGACCAACCCCGACGGCGCCGCCGCCCGCCGAGACGATCACATCGAAACGTTGCGGCGAGGGTTCCGGGCGTGGTGGGCAGACAATCCCCGTGTATGACACCTTGTGGGCGATCTCCGCGGCAAAAGGGAAGCTGTCTTCGAGCGCGGCGAAAGAGGGGTCGCCATGCACCATTACCCGGTCGTAATGCGCGCGCACCATCTCTACCGTTTCCGCGTCGCGGCCCGGTTTCGCCCGCGCCTGAAGAATGTCGCGCACCGAGGCGACCAGCTTGGGACGTGAACTGCCCGCCTCGATAGCCGCGATAAGCGGCAAAAGCTCGAACCGCATCTGACGCCTGCCGAAGGGAAATGCTTCTGTGATGACGATATCGGGCGCGGTATCTTCAAAAGCTTCCAGAAGCCGGTCGCGCCGTGCGTCAAGATAGTCGGGGTTCGCCCGTCCGCCTTGGCCATCGAAGAGTCCTGAAAAACCGCCATCGCCGACCGCAAGGGGCGGCAGGGCGATATGATCCAGATCTTCCGCAGGAAAACCTTTCACGGGCAGGCCTCCTGTCACGAAGGTCACGTGCGCGCCGCGCGCCTTCAATGCGCTGGCGATCCGACTAGCGCGCGCCAGATGCCCGATGCCCAGAAGATGCTGAACATAGAAGAAGACTGAAAAACTGCTCAATGCCACTCTCCTTTCTCATCGAAAAGACGAGAGAGGTTATCGATACTGGCCCGAAAGTCGAAGCGCCGCCGTACGATCTGTTCCGCGGCGGCGCCGCGGCGGGTGCGCTCTTCGGGATTCCTGATCGCCTCAACTAGTGCGGCGGCGAAGGCTTCGGGGTCGTCGGCCGGAACCAGCCATCCGGTTTCCCCCGCTGAGACAAGCTCGGGAATGCCAGAGATGTCACTGGCCACGCAGGCAAGGCCCTGGCTGGCAGCTTCGACGATCACGTTCGGAAGGCCGTCGCGGTCGCCGTCCGGAGTCACTCGACTCGCCAAAGCGAAGAGATCGGCGGCGCGGTAGGCCGCAATGACCTCGGTTTGATCCATCGCGCCCGACCAGATGCACTGCTCGGAAATCCCGAGATCGGCGGCCAGCCGTTTCAGCGCGCCCACCTCACCACCGGCCCCGATGTGATCGAACCGCCAGTTTAAGGAGGCTGGCAGAAGATGAAGCGCGCGCAAGAGAACATCGTAACCCTTTTTTGGCACGGCGCGGCCGACGCTGAGGATGCGTACCGGATTTTCGACATCGCTTCCATTACGGTCGGGGCGAGGCATCGTGAAGGGAGGAAAACGGTCGAGGTTCAACCCGTGATAGCTGAGATGGACCTTCCCCGGATCGGCGCTGAGCAGTTGAAGATGACGGTGTCCGAAATCCGTGCAGGTGACAGCCCAACGCGCCCTGTCGAGCTTTCCCGCGAGATCCCAGTCGGGAGAGGTCCAGATATCCTTGGCATGGGCCGATATCGTCCATTCCCGCCGCAAGATGCGCGCCGCATAGTCCGCCACTGAAGCCGGCGTATGGATGAAATGGGCGTGCAGCCAATGCCCATCGCTGGGCCACTCCCTGACAAGAACGGCTGCCTGACCAAGCCGTCGGATGCGACTTCGACTTGGGTCGCGGCGAAAATCGCCTAGAAAGGCGCGGAAAGTTTCGCGGAAACCTCTGCGATGGACGGCGGCCCAAAGCCCCTTGAAGACCCTGAGAGGTTCCTGATGCAGGTATTCAGGCAGGTACAGAACCTCTGCGGCGATCTCTTGATGTACTGGATGGCGCTTCGTGTCAGTCGGATGGCGCAGCGACACGATCACGAGAGCGAACCCGGCGAGCTCCAACCCGCGCAATTCCTGCGCGATGAATGTTTCGGACAACCGGGGATACCCCTTGACGACCACCACGAGACGGCGCGCGTCTTTTCCACTCACGTCGCAATCCGCAATTCGGCCGGAGCCTTGTCCCTTGCTCGTCGGTGGAGATTTTCGCCAACCTCCCGAAGAATATTCGGCAGGCCCTCCAGGCGCAGGCCGGCCGCGACTTTCGAAGGCGGCTCGCGCAGGCAGACGGCGCGCAACGCGGCCATCATGCGGGCGGGATCCCGGGCCTCTTCTGCGCGCAGCATGTCGACAATGCCATGGGCGGCGGCCCTTTCCGCCCGTAGGAGCTGTTCCTCACGCGGGACCATACGGGGAACGATCAGCGCTGGTTTGTCGAAGGACAGTATCTCGCAATAGGTGTTGTAACCCCCCATCGCCACCACTGCCTTCGCCCCCGCGATCAGTTCTTCCATATGTGAGTCGAACTTGATCACCTCAACTTGGGGGATGAGTTGGCTCTTGGCCGCGAATTCGGCGCGCAGATCGGCGGCCATGTAAGGACCAAGCACGATTAGGGCACGCTGGGTGAAGTTCGGATAGCGGAGATAAGCGTTCAGTACATTTTCGATCAGATCGGCGCCGTCGCCGCCGCCGCCCGTGGTAACAAGAAGGTAGTCTCCGTCGGGTTTGTGCCGCGACTGGTGTTCCTCTTGTGCCCGTCTTTGCAGGAATCCAACGAAATCCATCTTGTCTCGCACCGATGGCGGCACATCGAGGCCGGTCAGCGGATCATAGAAATCGGGGGGGCCATAGACCCAGATTCGATCGTAATGCCGGTCGATCTTGGACAGGACGTCGTTTCGCTTCCATTCGGCTTCAAGAAGGTGGGGCGCGTCCATCACGTCGCGCAGGCCGAGGATGGTCATCGTGCCCTGCGATCTGAGATATTCCAGCGTGTCCTCGATTTCGCCACGCAACCCCAACGGCTCCTTGTCCACGATGAAAATGTCTGGCTGAAAGCTCTCAGCGGTGTGACGGATGATTGAACGGCGCATGTCGATCGTGAACTGCAGGTCGATATGCTCGGCAAGCGATGTATATTCGCCATTGCGAAGTTTGATGACGCTAGGGATCTTCACGAAATCCACGCGCGACCGGTAGTCGAACGCGCCCGCGATCTGAGACCCCGAGATGATGAGGACCATCAGTCCGCTGTATTGCTCCACCAACGCATGGGCGATTGTCCTGCAACGCCTGAGATGTCCCAGCCCGAACGTATCGTGGCTGTACATCAAAATACGGTGGTTCCTCGCGCGTTTCTTCATTCGCAGGTTCCCGGTTCGAATTTCAGTCCAATAGCACGGCCGTTACGCCGTGAACACGAGGTCACTTGTACGGATCGGCGGCATCGCGAAGTCCGTCGCCGAGGAAGTTGAAGGCGAGAATGACAAGGATGACCGGAACGACTGGCAACATCAGCCACGGATAAAGCGCGATGATGTTGACGCTGCGCGCTTCGGTGAGAAGGATGCCCCAGCTGGTGATCGGCGCCCGCAACCCAATGCCGAGAAAGCTGAGCGCCGTTTCACCGAGGATCATGCTCGGAATGGCCAGTGTCGCCGACGCAATGATGTGCGACATGAAGCCTGGGATCATGTGGCGCCCGATGATGCGCGCGCTTCCGGCGCCCATCAGTCGCGCGGCCAATACATAATCCTCTTCCCGCAGCGAGAGCAGCTTGGACCGGACCGCACGCGCGAGTCCGGTCCATTCCAGCAGACCGAGGATCACTGTGATGCCTACATAAACCAGGATCGGGCTCCAGGTAACGGGAATGATCGCGGCAAGCGCCATCCAAAGCGGAATTGACGGAATGGACTGCAGCACCTCGATCAGCCGCTGGCTTATGGCATCGAACCAGCCGCCGTGATAGCCGGCAAGCCCGCCAATGAGAATCCCAAGAATGAAGCTCATGGTGACGCCTAGTATTCCGATGGTGAGCGAGACGCGTGCGCCGTAGATGATCCGAGACAGGACATCGCGGCCCAGCCTGTCGGTGCCAAGCAGAAAGATCTGCCCGCCCTCGGCCGGGCAGACGAAATGGAAGGTGGCCGGGATCGCGCCCCAGAACGCGTATCGATCGCCGCTGCAGAAGAACCTGAGCCGCTGTACGCGAAGGCGGTCCTCGGTATAGACCCGGCGCAGGTTCTCCATGTCCAAGGCATAGCTCAGCCCATACACGAAGGGCCCGACGAAACGGCCCTCGTCGAAGAGGTGGATCTGTTGCGGCGGTGCATAGATATGGTCGAGGTTGCGCGTGTCCTGCTGATAGGGCGCGATCATTTCCGAAACCAGCGTGCTCGCATACATCAAAACGAGGAATACCAGCGACACAACCGCGATACGGTGCCGACGGAACTGCCACCACATCAGCTTGAACTGTGACGCCTGACCAGCGGAGCCGGCATGGCCTTCGCCATCCGCAGGGTCGAACGGCCGGTCCGACACGAAATGCGACAGCGGTGCGCCGGGCGCTGGTACACCATCCTGATCGCGAGCCGCTTCGGTCATTTCGCCGCCCCCTTTCCAAGACGGATGCGCGGATCGAGAAACGCGAGCGCGATGTCCGAGATAAGGACCCCGATCACCGTCAGGCCGGCGAGGAACATCAAGAACGACCCCGCCAGATACATGTCCTGGCTTTGCAGGGCGCGGATGAGCATTGGGCCGGTGGTCTCAAGCGACAGTACGATGGCAGTCACTTCGGCGCCCGAAATAAGTGCAGGCAGGATCGAGCCTATGTCGGAGATGAAGAAGTTCAACGCCATACGCAGAGGATATTTCCTCAGAACTTTACCCGGCGCGAGACCCTTGGCCCGCGCGGTGGTGACGTAGGGCTTCTGAAGCTCGTCCAGCAGGTTCGCTCTGAGCCGCCGCACCATCGCCGCCGTGCCCGCGGTGCCGATGATGATGACGGGAATCCAGATATGTTCAAGGATGGACCAGAACTTCTCCCCGCTCATCGGCTCGCCAAGAAATTGCCGGTCCATCAGGTTTCCGATCGAGGTGCCAAACCAGAGATTTGCGAAAAACATCATTACCAGTGCCAGCATGAAGTTTGGCACCGCAAGGCCGAGCAGGCCAAGGAAGGTAAGTCCGTAGTCTCCCCAACTGTATTGATGTGTCGCCGAATAAATGCCGACCGGAAATGCGATGGCCCAGGTAAAAAGAACGGTGACCGTCGACAGCATGACCGTCAGCCACAGACGGTCCCCCACAACCTCACTCACGGGCAGGCGGTATTCGAAGGAATAGCCGAAATCGCCATGAAGCATTCCGCCGACCCAGTGCAAGTAGCGGACATATTGCGGCTGATCGAAGCCGTAGCGTTCGCGCAGGAGTTCGATTTCGGCAAGATCGGCTTCCTCGCCCAGTGCCTTGAGTTCGGAGACATAGCTTTCAAAATAGTCTCCGGGCGGCAGTTCGATGATGATGAACACAAGGATGGAGATCAGGAACAGCGTGGGTATCATGGTGAGAACGCGCTTTACGATGTATCGGATCACGTCCTAGCCCTCGCCGTAAAAGAATGTATCGGGCAGGTATGCGCCGAAAAAACTCGTCGGCTCGAAGCCGTAGAGGCTCTTCTCCGGCACGTTTTGCATACGGGATGAGCGCACGACTGGCTGCAGCGCCCCGTTCACCGTCCCGATTGTGAATACCTGATCGGCGCAGATGGTCAGCATCTTCTGCCAGGCGGCCTCTCTTTCGTCGAAAGTCTCGCTGTAACTCCACTCCTTCAAGAGCCGCAACAATTCTTGTGCTTCAGGTAGGTCAGGCGGTTCGCCCGCATTGCCCGACGAGGCAAAATGGCTTCCCCAGAGCGGCCATTGCAACTGGTCGCCGGACGTCGGCGCAAGGCCCTGCGGCGACATATCCGCCGTTGGCACGCCGTTGTCGAGGCCGGTCCAGACCGCCATCTGCAAGCTCCCCGCGAGTGCGCGGCTGCGGAATATATCCCGTTGAGAGCTTCGGATGTACAGCGCGAGACCAACCTCGCGGAAATGGTCACGGATCAGTTCCAGAACGTCGACTTCCAACGTGCTTTCGCCGGCGCTTTCCACCACGATGCCGGCCTGACGACCGTCAGGAAGTTTCCGGATGTCGCCCGCGCCCCTTTCGGCGAGACCGAGTTCGTCAAGAAGTGCGTTTGCGAGCATCGGGTCGTATTGCGCCCATGCCTGCGCGAATTCCTCGCGATAAAGCGGACTTTCAGGAAGGACGGTATCGGCACTTTCAGCGCTGAGCCCGAAGAAGAGCGCCTTGTTGATTTCCTCCCGCTTGATCGCGACCGACATCGCGCGCCGCATTCTCACGTCGCGGAACAACTTTCTCCAGACCGGATCGTCGCAATTGAGATTGGGGAAGAGCGCGACTGCCGAACCTTGTGTCTTGCGCCAGAGATCGACGTGCAGGGGCCGCTGTTTCTCCGCCCTCTTCAGAAGAGTGTAGTCTGGAAAGCCGAGCCCGATGGCTTGAAGATCACTTTCGCCGGTAGCGGTTTTCGCCATGATCACTTCAGAGGACGCGACGTTCAAAACGACGCGGTCGATATAGGGCAGTTGCGTGCCGTTTTGGTCGACCCGGTGGAAGTAGGGGTTGCGATCGAAGACGAACTGTTCGGCGGGCGGCGCGGTGCGGGGTCGCCACGCTTCCAGCGTAGGCAGATCTGGGTTTTCGGGCCGGATCGAGCGCGACATCTTCAGATGCAGTCGGCGCCAGTCCTCCACCCGTTGCTCCTCGGCAAGCCGGGCGAGAGTGTCGGGGTCGGAATAGCGTTCGTGGAATTGTTTAAGGTAGGCGCTCGGCATGTAGATGACCAGTGGAAGCGGTGATGCGAGTTTCGGCACGAAGTCCGGCATCGGCGCACCGAACGTATAGCGCACGGTGACATCGTCGATCAGTTCGAACTCGGCCACTGTTCCGCCGGCGATGAACTCCGGCGGCGGACCGCCCATGTAGAGGTTCTCGTTGTTGATGACGTCGTCCCACATGTAGCGGAAATCCTCCGCGGTGAAAGGCGAGCCATCCGACCAGCGATGTCCCTCGCGTAGATGGAAGGTGAAGCGCCGCTCCTCTTCAACTTCGTAGGCCAAGAGAATGTCGGGTCGAAGCTCCAGATCTGCGCCGTAGGTCATCAGCCGGGCGTAGCTGTAGATCGGAATCAGGCGGATATCGCGCTGCCCGGAAATCAGGGTCTGGAGATCGCCGCCCTGATGTCCGGTTTTGCGACCCATCGCCGGAAGGTCGATCACGCGTGGATTGCCTGGCAATCGGTCGGGTTCGGGCGGCAGGTCGCCAATGAGAACAGCGGGTTCCAGTAGTGGCGCTTCGGCAGCTGCCAGCTGTGGCAGCGCGAGCCCGCATACCGCCCCGGCAATCACTTCGCGCCGGTTCATCATGCGCGCACCTCCGAAGCATCCGCTGTCTGGCGTGCCAGCACGAAATGCCCGCCGCCGAGATCGATCTGCCGAAGGCCATCGCCGGGGCGGAAGGCGCGCGGCCAATTTGCGCTTGCCTCGACGCTCGACCGACCGGCAGCCATCACGTCAAGGGGTCTGTCGAGATCGGGATAGGGAACGGCGGCGAGGAGCGCGCGGGTATACGGGTGCACCGGCGCACCCATCAACACGTCTCGCGGCGCGAGTTCCACGATCTTGCCCGCCCACATGACGGCGACCCGGTCGGCCATGTAGTCGACCACGGCGAGGTTGTGCGAAATGAACAGATAGGTTAGCCCGAGATCGCGTTGGAGATCCTTCAGCAAGTTGAGGATCTGCGCCTGAACAGACACGTCGAGGGCCGAAACGGGTTCATCACAGATGACCAGTCCGGGCGCGAGCGCCAGCGCGCGCGCGATGCCGATGCGCTGGCGCTGGCCGCCGGAAAAGCTGTGAGGATATCGGTTGCGAGCGTTTTGGGGTAGCCCGATCGCCGACAAGAGCGCGCCCACCGTGGCGCGCCGGCTTTCGGTGGAACCGATACCGTGAATGTCCAGCGGTTCGGACAGGATGTTGTCTACTGTCATTCGCGGCGAAAGCGAGGATACCGGATCCTGAAACACCATCTGGATGCGTTTGCGCAGCTTGTGAAGCGCGGCGCCTTCCGCCTTCAGTAGGTCGATCCGCTCTTTGCCGTCAGAGTAGATGACGGAACCTTCGTCTGGTGTGATGGCGCGCATGAGGATCTTGCTGAGCGTTGTCTTCCCGCAACCGCTTTCGCCAACGAGGCCAAGGCATTCGCCGCGCGCGATGTCGAAGTTGACGTCATTGACTGCGGGAACAGCAGCCTCCTCCTTGCCGCGCCAGCCCCAACCCTGTTGCCGTGTCGGGAACGTCATTCTGAGACCGCGAACTGACAACAGCATTTCGGGAGCGGCGTCGTCGCGCCGCAGTTCCGGCGTCACGTCCGGCCACAGGATGTCATGAAGCCGCGCGTCGTTGACCTCAATTTCGCGGAGTGGCCGAAGGCGCTGACCGTGCGGCGTTCCAAAATGCGGAATCGCGGTCATCAGACCCTTGAGATAGGGGTGCTGCGGATTGCGGAAGATCGCGTCAACAGGTCCTGCCTCCATGATCTGTCCGCGATAGATGACCGCGACCTCGTCCGCCACGTTCGCCACCACGCCAAGATCGTGTGTTATGAGTAGGACAGCCATGTTCAGTTTCTGCTGCAGCGACCGCAGAAGAGACAGGATCTGTGCCTGAATGGTGACGTCCAGCGCCGTAGTCGGTTCATCCGCGATCAGCAACGATGGGTTGCAGATGAGCGCCATCGCGATCATCGCACGCTGCCGCATGCCGCCTGAAAGCTCGAAAGGATACATGTCGATCACTCGATCGGGTCTTGGAAATCCGACGAGCGACAGCATTTCGATAACCCTTTCGCGCTGCTCCGCACGCGACATCGGAACATGAATGCGGAGCGCCTCGGTGATCTGGTTGCCGATAGTGTGGAGCGGCGAGAATGAGGTCATCGGCTCCTGAAAGATCATTCCTATGTGTCGGCCGCGGATTGCGCGGATGCGCCGGCCGTCGCGCGGTAGGTTCAGCAGATCGACGGGCGCATTGCAGGACTTGGGATCGGTGAACAAGACGCCGCCAGAGGTCCGAACGAGCTTAGGCTGAAGTCCGAGAACCGTCTGGCCGAGAACCGTCTTGCCCGACCCTGATTCCCCCACGAGCGCCGTAACCTTCCCGGGCAGCACTCGCAGACAGACGCCCTTGAGCGCCTCGATCTGTCCAACCGGCAGCGAAAAGGTAACCCTTAGATCCTCAATGCGCAGTACATCGACGGAGCGGTCAGTTCCGGATGCAGCCATTTCCATATTTCCCCATGCGAGAAATCTTTTTTCCTCGCGCCCCGCATTCCGCCCGGTTTGAGCCTAGCGAAGCGAAAACTGCCTGTCCATTATCGAAATCCGGCGCTTGAGGTGGGACAGCGGCGCTACGAGGGCAGTGCGAGAAGCTGAGAAAGTGACGTCCACTGACAGCCAGCATGCTCGATCGTCAGCGCGAAGAGCTCATCCAGAAACCGCCAGGCCTGACTGTCATGAACGAGGTGATGGGACAGAATACCGATTGGTTCTGAGGATTGTGCACTCAAAGCCTGGGCAAGCTCCGCCATGAGCGCCTCGGTCGGGCGCCCGCCGCGGGAGCCTTTCCAGTCGATGATATCGACATTCGTGTTGATCACTCTAATGGGCGCCGGGCGGGGCGGTCCGAAGACGGAGAGGGCCTGAAAACCTAGGGCCGGCAATCCGTCAACCACCTTCGCCGCGATTCTGTTCCAGGGCGGCACGAGAACCGGGACAATGCGCGATCCATGTAGCGCTTTCAGCCGCGTCAGGCCCTTGCCAAGTTCGTCAAGTACGACTGTTGTCGGTCTTCCTGCCCCGAGCTCCTGCTTTTTTTCGGTTTGGAGTGCATGGTTTCGGTGCAACCAGCCGTGGACCGCGACGCTTATGCCTGCTTCATCTGCCAGCCGTCCCGCGAGCTCCGGTCCGCTTGGCGCGGGAATGACGGCAAGCGTCGCGGCCACGTCCCGGTCCGATGCAACGCGCAAGAGCCGATCAAGCTGTGCCGTCGGTTCGACGGCGTCGTCGTCGCGCCACCAAAGACGCGCCGGGGTGCCGGCATTGGCGAGACGATCCAGCGCTCGCAGGACTTCCGCTGTCATGGCCGCATCGCGTTCTGCATCGCCAGTTCCAGAATCTCCGCAAGCCGGCTGGTCGCCGCGGGCAACGAATGGCATGCGTTGACGTGATCCCTCGCCAATAATCCCCTTTGCCTCGCTTGGGCGGGGTCGGCCAGCAAGCTTGAGACGGCCGCGGCGAGTGCGTCCGTGTCACCGGCTGCAACGAGCGTTCCGCCCGCCTTTTCGTGGACAACTTCCGGGACACCGGCCGTTCGAAACGCCACCACGGGCAGTCCTGCGGCCTGCGCTTCGAGGAAGGCTAGCCCGTAGGCCTCCCCGATGCCGGGCCAGAGATAGACTGCGCCTCGGCGAAGAAATGCCGCGACCTCCGGCGGAGACAGCGCACCCATCCATCGCAATCGACCTGCGGGAAATGAGGTGAATTGAGCCTGCACCTCGTTACGCGCATCGCCATCGCCCACCACGCTCAACCGCCAGTCCCGGACGGCAGGAAGCCGCGTCAGCGATGCCGCCATGTGACGATAACTTTCCAATTTGTCGCCCGGCCGCATCATGGCGACGGCAACGATATGCGCCGGTTCGGGCTGAGGGCGCGCGGAGAAGGGCGCGGTGTCGATGAAAGGGGCAAGCCGTTCAATCCGCGCGTCGCCGATCGCCTCCGCCAGTCCGGCCGCGTCACGCTGCGACAGGCATATGTTGATGGCAGCGGACCGGACCGCCGCCTGCGCATGGGATTGCATTTCCGTCCAGACCCCGATGTTGCGACGGGCAGAATAGGAGGCTTCGCAGGTCAGGTAAGGCAACCCGAATTGACGCGCTAGAGGCAGGCCGATCAGGTCCGGTGATTTGTAATAGGGATGGTAGCAGAACACGAGATCGGGAGTGTCGCATTGCCATAGGGCAGCGATGCGATCTCGCTCCTCCTTGGCGTCCGACTGTAGGCGGCGCCACCCTGCCCAGTCATCCGCCGAGCGTATGAACGCCCGCAGATGCGAGAGCACAGAAACGTCGTTGCCGGCATCCGTCATGGCGTTTACCAATTGGCACGCCATTTTCCGGTCGCCTGACGGCACCGTATGGTCCGGCGACTTCAGGGGTGCATAGAAGGCTATTCGCAATCGTGGCGAAGACACTTTCATCCCTATCCGCTAGAGATCTGCATCGCTTCATAGCTCATTCAGAGGAACGAACCAACCATGCTCGGCGCATCTCTCGACCACGCTTTGGTGTAGCGCCATGCGTTACGTATGGTGCGTACAGGAACCTTGCGCCATAACCGAGGGGCACAATCGTGTCTGGGCACTCGCCCGGAAACCAGAAGTGCAAAGCATGCGCGGGGCGCAGCTGACGACGCCGGATAAGGATAGATATGAGCCGTCTCGACAGCTTCATCCGCAGACTGACCGCCCAGCGCGACATTCTGAACCACGTCGCTGCCAAACTCGATCTGCCGCGCGGGGGCGCGGTCATGGAGGTGGGCCTGGGCAACGGTCGTACGTTCAGCCATCTGCGCGAGGTCTTTCCCGGTCGCCGCATCATCGCCTTCGACCGTACTCTCGCGGCACACTCATCCTCGGCGCCCGAAGCCGCGGATCTGGTGCTGGGCGAGATACGGGAAACCGGGGCCAGATATGCGGACGGAACTGCGGCGTTGGTCCATGCCGACATAGGCACCGGCTATGACGACAAGGATGCCATCACCCTGACTTGGCTGCCGGGCCTTGTCGTTGAAATGCTCGCTGACGGAGGGGTGGTGATAAGCGGCTTGCCCTTGGACCATGCTGCGCTGATGCCGCTGCCGGTTCCGGTCAGTGTGCCTGCGGATCGCTATTTTCTCTACCGCCACATTTCGGTCTGACCTGATATGAGCGAAACGCACTACCGACTTGCCATTATCGCGGATGCGCATTTTCACGACCCCACAGGTGATTTCGGGGGTATCGGCGCGACGCTGAACGGCCGGCGGCGCGCTTTCAGACCTTGGGCCGAAATGCGGACCGCCGGACGGGCCGTCAACGAAAGTGCGCTGGCGCTTCGCACCGCGTTTGAACGAATCGCCGCGGCGGGGGTTCGCCATGTGGTCCTAGCCGGAGACTACAGCGACGATGGACAGCGCGAAAACATCGCCCGTCTTTCCGCTTTGCTGCACGATGCCGAGGCGCAGCTGGGGCTTCGTATCTTTGCGCTCCCGGGCAATCACGATCTTTATGGCGTCGCCGGAAAACACGTCGCGGTGCCCTTCGTCACCACGCCTGGGAACTGGCGTCTGGCAACCAGCGATCCAGATATGCGGGACGCCTTCTTTACCTCTGCCATGCGCCGGCCAGGACAGTTGGAAGCACTTCGGCCGCTTTCGGCCTTCGGTCTGTGCCGGCGAGGGGACGAACTTCATTGGGAATGTCCCTTCGGTTCGTCTGACCGTTTCCAGGACCGCCAGTTTCTCGCACAATCCGAGAATGGCGGGACCGCGCATCACCTCATCGACGCTTCCTATCTGGTCGAGCCCGCGCCAGGCCTTTGGCTCCTGATGATCGACGACACGGTGTTCGTCCCGCGCGACGGGATCGCCGATCCGCGCCGGAAGCGGGCCTTCCTGGAACCTTCCGATGCGGGCTGGGACGCGGTTCTAAAGGTGAAGCCGTTCATCATCGACTGGATCGCGGATGTTGTCCGCCGCGCGCGGGCGCTCGGCAAGATTCTGCTGCCGATCTCGCATTTTCCGGTGCTGCCGCCCTTCGAGGGCGAAACGGACGAAGAGGCGCACTTGTTCGGCAACAGCACCCTGCATCGGCGGAAGCCCTCGCGCGCAGTAGTGGAGCGTCTCGCCGAGGCCGGGCTTCAACTGCATGTCGGTGGTCATCTTCACGTCAACTCCGTGACGCGAAGCGACACGGCCTTCGGACCTTTCACCGACGTTTCGCTTCCCTCTCCAGTCACGTTCGCGCCCGCCATTGTACTGATCGAAGCGGACGCGGCCGCCGTTCGGTTTGAGTCGCTATCACTTGCGGACATGGCCCTGTGCCCCGACGCGATGGCGCTATATTCCGCGGAAGGAGCGATGTTTTCCGGAGGTGGCTTTGGAGATTTCCTGGCCGAGAGATTCAGGGAACGAGTGGTCACGCGGCGGTTGCCACGCGCGCTATCGCCTGAAATTCTGGCTGCACTGATGTCCTGTACCACGGCAGATCTGCCCGACCTTTTCAATGGTGGCGCGGCTGAACCGCTGGAGCACCTACCGCTCGCAACCCTCGTGATCGAAACGCTGATGCTGCGCGAAGCCGGACCGCTGGCCTTGCCATTTCTTCCGCGGGAGAATGTTGAAACCTACCGGTTGCTGTCTGCGCACTACTCGAACGCCCATCCGAGTTGCGACCCGCTCGCTCTTTGGATGCACGCTTTGTTCAGCGTGCTTTCGCTCGCGCTCACGCGCATAGATGCGCCGGGGGCGAGGGTTCTTCTTTATGGCTGAACGTTTCCAACCGGAGGAAGATCGGCTGCGCGCTTCAACACATGCACCGAGATCGGTTGAATAATCCCGCGAACCTCCGTTGTTTGAGGTTCGAAGCCAGACCCGATCGTAAGCCCTGCCAGTTCGGCGGAAACTGCCGAAACCACGATCTGCGCGTTCATTTCCTTGGCCTTGCCCTCGAGTCTGCTGGCGAGATTAACCGTTTCGCCAAGTGCAGTCAGCCGTGGACGGCCCCCTTCGCTTTGCCGCGCAACGCCCACGCGACCCAAAATCGCGCTGCCCGTATGTAGGCCAATCGCCATCGTCAGGGGTGCTGGCAGCGCTTCTCTCAGGCTTTGGTTCAAAGCATCCAGCACGCCCCCCATTGCGCGCGCGGCGCTCACCGCCCGACGCGCGCCTTCGGCGGGTGGAACCTCCATGCCGAAGATCGCCATGACGCCATCGCCCATGAACTTGTCGACAAAACCGCCACTATCTTCAATCGTTTCCGCCATGCGACCCAAGAACTGATTGAGCAGGAATACGACGTCGTAAGTCAGCCGGCCTTGCGACATGTTCGTGAAGCCTCTCAGGTCACAAAACAGAATTGTCACCTCCTTCTCCACGCCCCAGAGGTACTTGTCGGCGGCTCGATCGCCTCCGCGGCTGATCTGGGCGGGCAGCAATGTCGAAACCGTGAGATCGCCGGTCGGAAATATCTGGCAGGCGAGCCGCACATTCGCGGGCGCGCCCACGCGCCTCAGCACCTGCTGCTCGCGTGGATTGGGCGGCGCAAGGCTTTCCTCGCCGGAAAGGACTCTCACACGGCATGTCGAACATCGGGCGCGTCCGCCGCAGACCGATGCGTGCGGGATGTTGTTGATCCTGCTGATCGCCAGCAGTGACAACCCGCGCGGGGCATTGACCGTGACGCCGCTCGCATATTTGACAGTGATACGCATCCCCAGCCTGTTCGCCGCGATCAAGATGACCCAGGTGATGAATGCGAACTCCAAGCACAAGCAGATAGCCATAGCGAAGCCGGGTGATGAGATCGAGGAGAACGCCATATTGGTCCTGCGTCACTTCATCCGGAAAGCGGCCCTCAAGTCTGACCAGATGAGCGGCGCTCACGTAGCCTGCGAACGCCATTGCGGGGATCATGAGCGCTAGCCCATACCAAAGCCAAAGGTTCGACTGATACCAGTCGTTGGAGTTGAGCCAAAGATTGATACCGATACAGGAATGGATCCAAACCAGCGTCATCAAGATCGCCATGTTCCAGCCGTCCGAAGGCCACGTCGCCCAGAGGACGAAAGTGTAGGTGTCATGGACTTGGAAGAGGGAGTTCGCCCCATGTGTGCCGATGACATGGCGCACAAGCAGGAGGGGTATCATCAGCCCGAATGCCAGTTGCACGATGTTCCGTGTGCCGATCCGCCAGGTATTGACGCGGAAGAGTTGGCCAATGCCCAGAAACCCATGCACTGTTGCTGCCAGCAGCAGGACTGAGGTGCTGACGGGGTTTCGCGTGATCGCGGTGCGTGCCTGTTGCACCGCCTCCATCGCATCGATCGAAACCAGACCGAGCGCGTGATTCAGAAAGTGCAGGATCACGAAACTGAACAATATCAGCCCGGTAATCAGCCGAAGCCGTGCCGTATTGAACGCGCGCTGGACCAAGCCGCGCAACGGGCGCGCAGTTGAAGCGGTGACTTGGTCCTGCGACATGATCGAGGTAGGTTCCGTTCGCGGCGGGCAACTGGAAGGCAAGCGTCAGTCCTGAGATTTTCTGTCAGTGTCATAGCACAACTACAAGGTCCTGCACCCCTCGCTCGACCGTGTTTCGCCTCAGGTTACGGCAAGACACGGGATATAGAACATGGAAGAACACCTCAAAAAAAGACCACCTCCTTCGAAAGTTGCGCGCTCCTGGACGCGATCATGCCGCTCCCCTCAATTCTAGGCTCGATGCGTCGGACTACTGTGGAGCAGATCGCGGCAGGCGGTTCGGCAATTTTCAGAATTGGGAAACCGGCCTATGCGCAACCGGCTCTCAGATTAGGATTTTGATGCGCTATCGGGCGCTTGGTGATGTCTGATCTCAATCTGGCAGTCAGGGAAATGATGCCGTGAGATCACCGCCGAGCGCCCGTAGCTTAGATATTTTTGGCGCGGCTTCCGGCCTTGCCGCTGTCACATGCACTCAGCGCCGCAAGACGCTGGCGAACAGGTCGTCTGCGTGAGGTGTGGGACGCGCGATCGTACATGCGCTGTTGCGGCGCGAGAAAATCTGCTAATGGTTGAATTATGATCGCATGACGTAAACCGAAAGTTGATCATCATTTGCAAAAATGATACCATAGATCGGTAAGATTCCGTATCCATTACAATATTTTTGCATTCTCGCGATATTGCCGTGACTGTCGTACCCGACATCAGTAGTCGCTGAAAAAAGGAATTGCAACGTGCCTGGGCCTGGCCAAAGCGGAAACCGCTTCGTCTCCACGCCGGAGCATCGCTCCTTTTCTCCTGCGCTCGTGGACAAACCCGCTGTCCTGAGGAAAACTCCGGCCGAACGGGTGCAATCAGACGTTCCGCTGATTAGCGTGCTTCTTGTTGATCCCCGTCCTCTTACGGCGGAAGCGGTCTGCACCTATCTCGAGAGTGCCGCTCGCTCGGGAGTCGTCGCGCGCTTCCATGTTTTTGCAGCAACTCCCGATCGGGAATTTCCGACAGACAAGTCCTTCGATCTATTGCTGCTTCACACTTCGAGCTCAACCAATATAGGTGACGAGATCGAACGCTGCCTCGCCACCATCCCGGCCGACTTTCACAATCTTCCGACGGTTGTCTATTCGGATTGTTCCGATGCAGTTGAGATCGCTGCCGCTATGCGCCATGGCGCACATGGTTACCTTCCGTCAACGCTGGAAAGCGACGCGATTGTCGAAGCGCTACGTCTTGTTGCCTCGGGACTCGCGGTGTTTCCGCCTGCGGCGCTATCCCGGCTTTCCGGCTGTCAGGCCGCCGATGAACGTGGCGACGCATTGCAGGGCGCTGCGACGTCGGCAACAAGCTTCACAGCGCGCGAACGGGACGTGTTGGAAGGGTTGCATGCCGGTAAGCCCAATAAGGCGATCGCTTATGACCTGGGCGTTAGCCAGAGCACGGTGAAGGTACATGTGCGCAGCGTCTTCAAGAAACTCGGTGTTCGCAACCGTACGGAAGCGGCGATGGTTTCGGGCGAATATTTCATGACGCATCCGTCGCCGTAGCGCGCCCACAAGTGCTTCTCGCCTGAAAACTAGGTACGGAGGGGATAACCCGCATGGTCTTGAATGCGCGATCGCTCATCCTGCGGGTTTCCGCCTCCGTGATGGTCGCGCTTGCTGGACTTGGCGCACCTATTGAAACCGCAGAAGCATTGGAACGATTGTCCGACATACAACTCGACGCCGTCACTGCGGGCGGCGTTGAAGCGACTGCTCTGGCAGAGGCATGGGCCAGTGGCCGCCATGCGAACACGGTTGCCGTTACCGAAACATTCGCCGGGCGTCAAACTCTTCAAAGCTTCAGGCTCCGTCAGGTGAACGGGGGCCTGACAATCGCCAACTCGCTGGGTAAACGCGATGTCGAATACGGTTATGCGGCGGCCTCGGCCCGGGCTGATGGCGCCAATCCCTCAGTCAGATGTCAGGCCAATCTGCACTTCACGATGCGGCCAGACCTTAGATTGGTCGACCATCAACGCTTTGCATCCGTCGGCCGCACCACCTGCAGTTGCGCCACCTTCGGCGTTTATATCCTTCCGGACTAAGCCAGAAGTGCTCAGGCGTTTCTCATGAGGCGCCCCGTACAAGCTTTGATTTTGAAGGCATGGACACGGCGGTACTGCCGGCGACATGTCTCCCTTCCAGCTTTCCGACGCTCGGCGCGGGCTCTGCGGATACCCTCAAGGTATTAATCAGGTCTCAAATTGATTAAGCATGAAGATATGTTGAATTTAGAGACTTGTGGACAAATAGTTGTTTTGAAGTTTAAAGAACCTGGATGGGAAACAAAAGGTATGAATGTTTCTGAAGGCCCATCAAATTAACACGTTTTGAGATACTCAGCGCCCGGAAATTTTTGGCGCTAGAATACTAGTCGAGGATAAAATGAAATATGCAATAGCTGCCGCTATTTGTGGTGGGCTGGCTGTGCCCAGTTTCGCCGATGATAGATCCAAGATCTTGTCCGAGGCGCAACTTGACGCGGTCTTCGCAGGACAATCCGCAGCGGCCGGAGCCAGCACCAACGGCGTCGGGAATTTTGTCATCGGCAACTCGGGTACTGCTGCGGGTTCCAATCAGCATAATAGCGGCGTGGCGGGCGCAAAGCCGACAACTGCCATAGCCTCTGGCCACGGATACGGCGTCGGGTTCGGCGGCGGAACAATGGCCAGTTCCGGTGCGACGACCAGCTCCAACGGAAATATCCATTTCAACATGACTTTCGGGGGCAGCATTTCCAGCGGACCCTCCGCCTACAGCGCCACAACATCAGTTTCGTCGGGCGGGTTCTGCGTCTTCTGCCCTTAATCCGATTAAACTTACCCGATCGGGTTCCGGGCCAATGAACTGAAGAATTCAGTTGGTCGAAACACACCCTCTTCTCCGATGCGATCCGGGAGATCTGGGCGCCGACTGTTCCGTTCGGATCGCGCTGAACCAGGAATAGAGAACGGAGAATACTATGAAAAATATTCTTGCTGCCGCAGCTTTTGTGCTGCCTCTCGTCACAGCCGGTTTTGCCGCGGCTGACCCCCTTAAACTCACGGAAACGCAAATGGACACTGTGGCCGCGGGCGCCCTCGGCAGTGCGACCGCAAGTGCGATCTCGACCGCTCTCGGCACCGCCATTGCCGCATCGCAGTCGGCAACGAGCGCGTCGTCAGTAAATGTTGGCCCTGTGGTGCTCGGTCTGCAGTACACGCTGACCCAATCGGGTGCGGCGGCGGCTGCCGGCAACTAGGTTTAGGAAAAGAAGGAGATTATGATTATGCGTACGAACTTTCTTACCGCTATTCTCGCCGGCAGCCTTATCGTTGCGGCAGGTGCGACCATGGCCAACCCCCTTCGGCTGAGCGATCATCAAATGGATGACGTAAGCGCGGGCGGGCTCGCAATCAGCATCGGCGCCGCCGCCGCCCTCGGCAATGTGGTTTCGGCCACGAATAGCACCAGTGCGGCTGCGGTCGTTCCCGGAGCTGCCGCGGCGGCGAATATTTCATCGGCTGCCGCGCTGAGCGCATTCGGCCCAGCGGCCGCCGCAACGTCTTCGGCCTCGGCGGCTGCCACGCCCTGATCCAAGCCGGCGCTTTCTGAGCAAATCCTTTCGACGCCCCGGGTCATTCCGGGGCGTCTTTCTGTGTCCGTACTGCCGCAGTCGCGGCCAATGTTTCCGGTAAAGAAACAGAGCGTTTACTTGGTGCCTCTCATCGGAGATTCTTCGACTGCCTGGGAAAAGTGTGGCTTAGCAGAGAGGCAGGACCATGACGGTCGCTGATCTTCGCTTCCGGGCGCTTTCCCGGCGCCGGATCCTTGGTTTCGCTTACGCAGCCGGCGGCGTGGCATTTTTGCGCCCGCTCCGTACGCGCGCAGATGCCACCGGACCGGTCCTTTCGATGCTGGATATCCGTCGCAAAAACACGGTGGTTCAGGAATGGGACCTGAGTTGTGGCGCCGCGGCCCTGGCTACGATCCTGCGCTACCAACACGGCGACAATGTTGGCGAACGCGCGTTGGTCGAACAGCTGATCCGGCGCGATATTTATCTTGATAACCCCGAACTCGTGCAGATCCGTCAGGGTTTCTCACTGCTCGACCTGAAACGAGTGGTGGAAGAACGTGGCTATGTTGGCATCGGATATGGCGATCTGAATCTTAAGGACGCGCTGGAAATCGCACCCGTGATCACGCCCGTTAAGGCCAAGGGCTACAATCATTTCGTGGTGTTGATCGGGATGAGGGACGACACGATACAGGTCGTCGATCCGGCATTCGGCAACCGTACAATGTCTGTAGCGCGGTTCAAGCGGATCTGGATGCAGTTTCCCACGATCGGTTGCGTCGGTTTTGTCGTCGCCCGGGGCAGCGACCCGTCGCCACCCGGGCACCTGCGCCCCGATCCTCGAGTTTTCATGCTGCCGTCGCCGGCGGCGGTTCGCAACGCTCTTTTCTGAAACATACAGTCGAGGACATCTTAATGCGCCTTTCCTTTTCGATGATAGTCCGGGCCACCGCTACAAGTGCCGCCGCACTGGCCGCCGCGGTGGGGCCTGCGATACCGGAGTCGGCGCCAGGTCAGTTCGATATCGATCCGGACGCGGCAGAGCGTGCGCTCGAACGGGCGCTGGTGCAGACCGGCTCCGTCCTCCTGCCCTACAGGACGTTCGAGGTGATCCCGTTCCTAAGTTTCTCGCGCAATGAAAACGAGTTTGCGGGTCCGCCTGTTCTCGTCGGAGGAAGTCTGAGCGGAAGCTCCATCGCGAGTGAACGTAACGAGTTCAAGACGGGGGTGATGTTGCGTGCGGGATTGCCCTGGGCCGGGCAGATCGACGCCACCATACCTTACGTCTCTTCCCGCCTGTCGCAGGAACAGCGCGTCATGGGTGCCCCGGTCAGCCAGACAACATCGGACGTATCGGGGCTCGGCGACATTCGACTGGCCTATACTCATTCCTTGACCGGCGACGATCCGTCCCGGGCGAATATTCTGGTTTCCGTCGCGTGGGATACCGATACCGGCAAGCGCAACGGCAACCTGTCGATGGGGAGCGGCTTTAACGAACTGGAATTGTCGATGGCCACGACGACGCGGCAGGACCCTTTGGTTTTTACGGGGCGGATCGGCTATCAGAAGGCATTCGAAAGCAACGGAATCCAGCCCGGCAACCAAATTTCGTTTTCCGGCGGCACGTTCCTCGCGGTCAATCCGGAAACCTCGCTGCAATTCGGCCTGTCGATGACCTATTCCGGCGATATGTCAGTGAATGGCAGTACGATTGCGGGATCGGACCAATTTGCCGCGTCTCTCGATCTCGGCCTTGCGACCATTTTAAATCACAACACACTGTTGGATGCCAAGGTGAGCGTCGGCCTGACCGAGGATGCGCCGGATTTCGGGCTTGCGCTCAGCCTGCCGCTACGGCGCAAGTTCTAACGCGGAATCTGGTTTGATCCTGAATCCTTTTGGAAGCTCTTCGAGGATGCCGGCCATGCAGCACTTCAATCTCAACCGGCTTCAGTGCGGCGTCCCGTCGGGATGCGCGGCGGCGAAGGCGGGAAGTGTTTCGAGATGATTGCAGATCCGCTGTAGCTTCGGCGCCGAGGAGGGATCTATCCCCCAACGCCGGGCATTGTAGAGTTGCGGGACGAGGCAGATATCCGCCAAGGTCACGCCGCCGCCATAGCAATACTTGCCGTCCTCGACCATCGCCTCAAGCGCGGCAAGACCGTGCGCGATGAATTCCTGCATCCAGCCTTCCATCGTGATCCCGCCGCCCGAATGATCGGTGGCGAAGCGCGCCACCCGGAGGTTGCAGACCGGGTGGATATCCATCGCGATGGCATGGGCGAGCGCGCGAACGCGGGTGCGGGCGACCGGATCGGTCGGGAGAAGCCCAAGCCCCCGCGTTTCATCCAGATATTCCACGATGGCCAGTGACTGGGTAAAGCTTTCGCCGTCGATCTCCAGCACCGGGACGAGGCCCTGCGGGTTGCGTTCGAGATGGGCCGCCGACCGCTGAACGCCATTGACGAGATCAACAGACACGCTTTCCCAATCGAGACCGGCAAGCCCGAGCGCGATGCGGACCCTGTAACTCGCCGAGGAGCGCCAGTAGTCGTAGAGCAGGATCATTCACGCGCTCCCAAAAGCCGGTCGAGTCCCGTCTCGAGACCCGTGAGCGTTTCGGCCATGCGTGTTTCGATCTCGTTCTGATAGCGTATGGCGATCGGCAGGAGTTCAGCCATCAGCGAACGACCCTTGGCGGTGAGGGATAGCTGCACAAGCCGCCGGTCGCTCGTGTTGACCGCTTTCGCGATATAGCCTGCTTCCTCAAGGCGCGTCGCGGCGCGGCTGACCTTCGATTTTTCCATTGCGGCGCGAACCTCGATATCGCGTACCGAGACGTTGCAAGACTGCGCAAGGTGGACCAGCACCCGCCATTCCGGGACAGAAATGCCGAAGTTGTCGCGGTATCTGCGCGCCAGACCGTCGCTCAGTATCTGCGCCGCCACGGCAACTCGGTAGGGCAGGAAGGTGGTCAGATCGAATTCGGGCAGTTGCGATGTCTTCATCAGGGACCCTGTTGGCGATCCGGTTCTCCGGGCGGCAATCGTTGCGTTTGCAATAAACTATCTTGACATCATTGCATATGCAACAAATAATTAACCAACCCCACACCTCGACAGAGTCGGCGTATTCGGAGGAAGCTCAATGACCAGACACGACCTTCCGCGAGATATGGTGCGCGCGCCCAGCAAGACCGGACGGCACGAAGGGTACATGCCGGGCTTCGGCAACGACTTCGAAACCGAGGCGCTGCCCGGTGCCCTGCCGGAAGGGCAGAACTCGCCCCAGAAATGCGCCTACGGCCTTTATGGTGAACAGCTTTCCGGCACTGCCTTTACCGCACCGAGCCATCAGAACGAACGGACCTGGTGCTACCGCATCCGGCCCTCTGTCAAGCATTCCGGCCGCTATGAGAAGATCGCGCTGCCCTACTGGAAGACCGCGCCGCATGTCGCAGATGAGGTCGTCAGCCTTGGTCAGTATCGCTGGGACCCGGTGCCGCATGCGGGCGACGCGCTGACCTGGGTGACGGGGATGCGGACCATGACGACGGCAGGAGACGTGAACACCCAGATCGGCATGGCGAGCCATATCTATCTTGCCACCGACAGCATGGTGGACGCCTATTTCTACTCCGCCGACAGTGAGCTTCTGGTGGTCCCACAGGAGGGCAAGCTGCGCTTCTGCACCGAGCTGGGCATCATCGACCTCGAGCCAAAGGAAATCGCCATCCTTCCGCGAGGGCTTGTCTACCGTGTCGAGGTGCTCGAGGGACCGTGCCGCGGCTTCGTCTGCGAAAACTATGGCCAGAAATTCGAACTTCCGGGGCGTGGCCCCATCGGCGCGAACGGCATGGCGAACCGACGCGATTTCAAGACGCCTGTCGCCGCCTATGAGGATCGCGAGAGCGCTTCGACGCTGACGATCAAATGGTGCGGCCAGTTTCATCAAACGAAGATCGGACATTCGCCGCTCGACGTCGTGGCCTGGCATGGCAACTATGCACCTTTGAAATACGATCTGCGCACCTATTGTCCGATCGGCGCGATCCTCTTCGATCATCCCGATCCGTCTATTTTCACGGTCCTGACCGCGCCCTCCGGCGTTGCCGGGACGGCGAACATCGACTTTGTTCTTTTTCGCGAACGCTGGGGCGTGGCCGAACACACTTTCCGTCCGCCCTGGTACCACAAGAATGTCATGTCGGAACTGATGGGCAACATCTACGGCCAGTATGACGCGAAGCCGCGAGGCTTCGTGCCGGGCGGCGTGAGCCTGCACAACATGATGCTGCCACACGGTCCAGACCGCGAGGCGTTCGAAGGTGCCTCGAACGCCGAACTTGCGCCCCACAAGCTCGAGGACACGATGTCGTTCATGTTCGAGACGCGCTTCCCGCAGCACCTGACGGAATTTGCGGCGAAAGAGGCGCCTTTGCAGGATGACTACATCGACTGCTGGGAAAGCCTTGAAAAGAAATTCGACGGTACGCCGGGGACGAAATGAGGGTACTGAAAAGCTGGGTGTCGTCCGCGAACGGCGACACCGACTTCCCGATCCAGAACCTGCCCTGCGGTGTCTTTGACGATGGCGCGGGCGCGCGCATGGGCGTTGCGATCGGCGACCGGATTCTGGACGTCTCGAAGGTGGATCACGGGCTGGACGCCGCGCTGTTCGATGAGCCTGCGTGGAACGCCGTCATGGCGGCGGGGACCAAGATCTGGGCGGCGTTGCGTGATCGACTGACCATTCTACTATCGGATCAAGACCACAAAGCCGCCACGGAACCGCATCTGGTTCCGATGGCTGCTGCGCGGATGCTGATGCCGTTTCGGGTAACGGAATACACCGATTTCTACGCGGGCAAGAATCACGCCTTCAACGTCGGCACGATGTTTCGGGGCGCGGAAAATGCTTTGCCGCCGAACTGGCTGTCGATCCCCATCGGGTATAACGGGCGGGCGTCATCCGTCGTCGTCTCGGGCACGCCCGTGACGCGGCCCTGGGGGCAGGTGAAGGGTCCGGACGACGCGCTGCCGCGCTTCGCGCCCTCTGCCCGGTTCGATCTTGAGCTTGAGATGGGCGCCATCGTCGGTCGGCCCTCCGACAGGATGGTCTCGGTCGCCGAGGCCGATGACATGATCTTCGGCTACGTCCTTCTGAACGACTGGTCGGCGCGCGACATTCAGGCCTGGGAGTACCAGCCGCTCGGTCCGTTCCAGGCCAAGGCCACGGCGACGACAATCTCGCCCTGGATCGTGACCAAGGCGGCGCTGGAGCCGTTCCGCACCTCGACGCCCGGCCGCGAACGGCCACTTCTGCCTTATCTTCGCGAGACGGGACCGATGCTCTACGACATTGACCTCGAAGTTTCGCTGGCACCAAGGGACAAGCCGGAAACCATCGTCGCCCGGACGAACTACCGCGAGATGTACTACTCCGCAGCGCAGCAATTGGCGCACCATACCACCAGCGGCTGCCCGATGCGTACGGGCGATCTTCTTGGCTCGGGCACGATTTCAGGGCCGACGAAGGACAGCCGTGGCTCGCTTCTGGAACTGAGCTGGGGCGGCAAGGAGCCGTTGAGGCTCGACACCGGCGAAAGCCGCAGCTTTCTTGAAGACGGCGACACGCTCGGCATTCGCGGGTCCGCGAAAGGCGACGGCTATCGCATCGGCTTCGGTCCCTGCGCGGGGACCATTCAGCCAGCAATCGATCTGCCCGACTGGGCGAAGTAGGGACAAAGATCATGGCCAAGGCGTTCGCGTCGCAGGGCGACCTCGCGGAAAAGGAAACCAGCTTCACCGAGGTGGGAGACGGGCTTTACGCCTTCACCGCCGACGGGGACCCGAACACCGGCGTCGTCATTGGCGACGAAAGCGTGCTGATAGTCGAGGCGCAGGCCACGCCGCGTCTCGCCCGCAAGGTCATCGACTGCGTGCGCGGGGTCACCGACAAGCCGATCAGCCATGTCGTGCTGACGCACTACCACGCAGTTCGCGTACTCGGCGCGTCGGCCTATGGTGCGCGCGAGATCATCATGTCCGACACCGCTGCCGCGATGGTCGAGGAGCGCGGGCAGGAGGATTGGGACAGCGAATTCGGCCGCTTCCCGCGCCTCTTCCAGGGGCACGAGGAAATCCCCGGTCTGACCCGACCGACGACGACCTTCTCCGACATGATGACGGTCTATCTCGGTAAGCGCCGGGTGGACATCATGAAGCTCGGGCGCGCCCATACGGCGGGAGATGCGGTCATCTGGGTGCCGGATCGGGAGGTGATGTTCACCGGCGATATCGTCGAATACCACTCGGCCTGCTACTGCGGCGACGGGCACTTCAACGACTGGCCCGAAACGCTGGCCCACATAGCCGCGTTCGAACCCAAGGCAATCGCCCCGGGGCGTGGAGACGCGCTCGTCGGTGAAGAAATGGTCACGAAGGCAATCGCCAGCACCGCCGACTTCGTGCGCTCCACCTACAAGCCCGTTGAACGGATCGTCGCGCGTGGCGGCACGCTGAAAGAGGCATGGGATGCGGTGCGCGCGTCCTGCGACCCAAAGTTCGCGGACTTCGCGATCTATGAACACTGCCTGCCGTTCAACGTCTCGCGCGCCTATGACGAAGCTCGCGGCATCGACACGCCCCGGATTTGGACTGCGGCGCGTGACCGCGAGATGTGGGACGCACTTCAGGGCTGATCAGCCGGTTCAGGAAGAAAACCGATGCCATACGATTACCAACCCTTTCCTTATGCTGCTCCGCCGGGTCTGTCCGCTCCTGAACCACGATTTCCGGTGATCATCGTTGGGGCAGGGCCAATCGGCCTGACCGCTGCGTTGGAACTGGCGACTCATGGCGTTCGCTCGGTGATACTTGATGACAACAATGTCGTGTCGGTTGGATCGCGCGCAATCTGCTGGTCGAAACGCGCGCTGGAAATCCTCGACCGCATCGGCGTAGCCGAGGCATGCGTCGAGAAAGGCGTGATCTGGAAGGTTGGGCGGACGTTCCACCGCAGCGAGGAGGTCTTCAGCTTCGACCTATTGCCGGAACCGGGACATAAGATGCCCGCGTTCGTCAACCTTCAGCAATACTACGTTGAGGAATACCTCGTTCGCAAAGTGCTGCAAAACGAACTGATCGACTTGAGGTTCAAGAACAATGTCACCGGCGTGTCGCAAAGCGAAGATTGTGCGCGTGTGACTATCGAGACCTCCGACGGGGTCTATTCGCTTGAGGCGAATTACCTGCTGGCCTGCGACGGCGCTCGGAGCTTTGTGCGGCAGGCGTTGGGGCTGGAATTCGAAGGAGTTTTGTTCGAGGAACGCTTCCTGATCGCGGATATCGAGATGGAGGCGGATTTCCCGTCCGAACGCCGCTTCTGGTTCGAACCAGAATTCCACAACGGACAGTCCGCGCTTCTGCACAAGCAGCCGGACAACATCTACCGGATCGACCTTCAGCTTGGCTGGAACACCGATCCCGATGTCGAAAAGCGGCCCGACCATATCATTCCGCGGATCGAGAAGGTGGTCGGACACAAGAACTTCAAGCTCGGCTGGACCTCGATCTATGCATTTCAGTGCCGGCGGCTCCGGCATTTCGTGCATGACCGGGTGATTTTCGCAGGCGATAGCGCCCATGTCGTCTCACCTTTCGGCGCGCGTGGCGGCAACGGCGGGTTGCAGGATGTGGATGCATTGGGCTGGCGGCTCGCGGCCGTGCTTGAGGGACGCGCGCCGAGGGCGATCCTTGCGCGCTACGACGAAGAACGGACCTTCGGTTCCGACGAGAACATCCTGAACTCTTCGCGCTCTACCCGGTTCATGTCGCCGGCCGACGGGGCAGAATGCTGGTTCCGCGATGCAGTTCTTGCACTTGCTGGTCATGCCGATTTTGCGCGTCCCATGGTCAATTCAGGGCGGCTTTCCATTCCTTGCGTGTATCCGTTTGTGGACGCACCCGACGTTCCGGGGATGCCTGCGGTGTCTCGTCCCGGTTCGGTTGCGCCTGACGCACCCTTGGGCAACGATTGGCTCCTGTCGCAGCTCGGGGGCGAGATGAAGGTTCTCGCAATCGGTCAAGCTGCGCCTTGGTCGCTCGCGCTGTCCGCAGTAGAGGTGGAGGCCACGCCCGAGATTGCTGCCCGCTACCTTGGTGAGACGGAGAGGGCGATCTACCTGATACGGCCTGACCAGATCATCGCGGCACGCTGGGTTGAAACCGATGTCGAAACCGTTGCCGGGCAGGTTGCCGCCATCTGGGAGGGCCGGGCATGAGCAACCTCGTCACCAAGCGCAATCTCACCGATCAGGACGCCGCCTACGCCGCGCTAATCGGTGCCCATGCGGGGCTGAGCAAGAGTGAGAGCATTGCGTTCAACGCTCGGCTCGTCTTGATCCTAATCAACCACATCGGAGATGCCGGAATTCTTTCCGAGGCATTGGCGCTCGCCAAGGCTGCGCGGCCCGTCTCCGCTCAGGCTCGACCGCCGAGTCGCTTACTTAGAAGTTCGAACAGCGCCTTAAAACTGGATGCCGATCAGAGGTCAGATTTGGCTCCCGAATGATATATGATTACCCGGCTATGCTGCGAAATTGCGCGGTACGCCAGAGATGCGGGACATCGTTCGGCACGGGTTTGCCAGCATCCCGCGATGGGTCGTGCGGCGGCCATCCTTACTTTGCTCCGGACATTGAACAAACCTACTTCGCCACGGGCGTCGGGTTCCTTGCCGCGGGCTCGGACATCGGCGTACTGAGATTGGAGCGGCCTAACCGAGCGCGATTCCGCGATCGTCCTTGAGCGTCTTCAGAACGATTTCGGACCGCACCTGCGACACTTGCGGATGCGGCAGCAGGGCACCATGGATGAAATCCGCGAAAGCGTTGAGGTCCTGCACGCGGATGTCGAGGATGTAGTCCGCATCGCCCGAGACCGAGAATGCCGAACGGATTTGTGGGTGGGTGGCCACGAAGCGGGCGAAGTCGTCTTCTTTCTCCTGACCGTGACTGCGAAGGTTTATGCGTATTATGGCGCGCAGACCAAAGCCCAGTCGGCTGGCGCTTAGCCGCGCCGAATAGCCCTCGATGACGCCCGCTTCTTCCAGCGCGGCGCGGCGGCGCGAGATCTGCGAGGCGGACAGATTGACCACCTCCGCCAAGGCGGCATTGGTCATCGCCCCGTCCTTCTGCAGTGCAGCAAGTATTGCGTGATCGAAATGGTCTATGCGTACTTCATGCGACATTTTATTACTTCTCTCACGTTCGATGCACATTTTTGCGCAGACCGGCACATTTTGCAACCTATGCGCATTCCGAATCCGCCATCATTTTGGATGCAACAGGACATCAGGAGGAACCGAAATGGGCCCATTTCCCCATGACGCGCCGCGCGCCACGATCACTGAGAAAAACCCCGCCGGCACCGACGGTTTCGAGTTCGTCGAATTCGCTCACCAGGAACCCGAAAAGCTCCGCGAGCTTTTCGCCAGAATGGGCTACGCAAAGGTCGCCAGGCACAAGCGCAAGGACATCGAAATTTGGCAGCAGGGCGATATCACCTACGTCGTGAATGACGAACCGGGCAGTCACGCCCGCACCTTCGTCGACAAGCACGGGCCTTGCGCGCCTTCGATGGCGTGGCGGGTTGTTGATGCAAAACACGCCTTCGACCGCGCCGTCAGCAAGGGCGCCACTCCCTATGAAGGCGAGGGCAAGACAATGGACGTTCCCGCCATCGTTGGCATCGGCGGCAGTCTGATCTATTTCATCGACCAGTACTGGGACACTTCACCCTACAATGCGGAATTCGACTGGCTCGACAATGCGCATCCCAAGGGTGTCGGATTCTATTACCTCGACCACCTCACGCATAACGTCCAAAAGGGCAACATGGACCTCTGGTTCAAGTTCTACGGAAATCTCTTCAACTTCCGCGAGATCCGTTTCTTCGACATCGAGGGCAAGTATACCGGCCTCACCAGCCGCGCGCTGACTTCGCCCTGCGGCCGCATCCGCATTCCAATCAACGAGGATCGGGGAGAGACCGGGCAGATCGTCGAGTATCTCAAGCGCTACAACGGCGAAGGCATTCAGCACATCGCCGTAGGCACAGAAGATATTTACGTCTCGACGGATGCGATTGCCGACAATGGCGTCAAGTTCATGCCAGCGCCGCCCGACGCGTATTACGACGTCAGTCGCGACCGGGTGTCGGGACACGAGGAGCCCATCGATCGACTCAAGAAGCACGGCATTCTGATCGACGGGGAGGGCGTCGTCGATGGCGGCGAGACCAAGATCCTGCTTCAAATCTTCTCGAAGACGGTGATTGGCCCGATCTTCTTCGAATTCATTCAGCGCAAGGGCGACGAGGGCTTCGGCGAGGGCAACTTCAAGGCGCTCTTCGAGTCGATCGAGGCCGATCAGATCGAGCGTGGTGTGCTTAACGTCGAGCCCTGAGCCGTGATCGACAGTTCGCCTTCACTGCGTTTGCCGGCCAAGCATCCACGCAGCAGACATTCCAGTGAAGACTGCATGCATTTCAGTGGCCCTTGACCGGCACCCGCTGTTCAAGCTTGCGGAAGATGAGTGCGATGAAGCCCGCGATCACCAGGTAGACGATCGCAAGAAGAAGCAGCGGCTCGTACACGATGAAGGTGTCCTGCCGGACGCGCGAGGCGACTGCGTATACCTCGACGATGGCGATCGTGGCCACCAACGGTGTCGCCTTGAGTTGCAGGATCGTCTCGCCGCCGAGTGTCGGCAAGGCGCTTTGTATCGCCTGCGGCAGCCAGATCCGTCGGAACATCGTGAAGCGCGGCATCCCGAATGCCTCGGCCGCCTCAAGCTGTCCGCGCGCCACACTGGCGAAAGCACCGCGCATCACTTCACCTTCGTAGCCGGCATAAGATAGCGTGAGCGCGAGTATCGCGTAGGGCCAAGCCTGTCTGAGATAGGGCCAGAGTTCGCTTTCGCGGATCCAGGGATACTGCGGGAAGAGCGAGCCGAGTCCATAGTAGATGAGCCATATCTGCAAGAGAAGCGGTGTGCCGCGGATCACGGTGCAGAAGATGCGCGCGGGCGCCGCGAGGTACCAGGGCCCGATCGCCTGGGCGAGACCAAGCCCGATCGCCATCAGGAAGCCGAACACGGAGGTCACGACGAGCAGCCAGATCGTGCGCCAGATGCCCTCGACAGCCAGGGGCGCATATTTCGGAATCCAGTCCCAGCGCATCGTCAGCGCGCACCACAACACGAGCGCCGCGAAAAGCCCGATCATCACGATCCGGTGCGGTCTGAGCCAGAGGCGCAGCGCGGTCATGCCTTGGCCTTTCTAAGCGATGGCTGGCCCTTGCGCGCCCATTTCTCGATCCGCGCGAAGACCTGACCCGACAGCAGTGTCACCATCAGGTAGAGCGCGCCTGCGGCAAGAAAGAATGTGAAATAGGCACGCGTGCTGCCGGCCGCCTGGCGGGTTTCCTGAGTGAGTTCGTTGAAGCCGACCACGGCGAGAAGCGCGGTGTCCTTTGTCGCGATCAGCCAGAGGTTGGCAAGCCCAGGAATGGCAAAGGACATCATCGCCGGGATCGTCACCCTTCTCATCATCAGAAGCGGCGGCATTCCAAAGGCGCGCGCGGCCTCGATCTGGCCGATCGGCACCGCCTTGATCGCGCCGCGAAGTATTTCGGTCGCATAGGCGCCCTGGACGATGCCGAGAACCCAGATACCGGCCGCGACGCCGCTGATCTCGACGCGACCATACCCCATTGCCGCCGCGGCCTTGTTGATGAGGTCAGTGCCGACATAGTAGAGGATGAGAATGAGCACGAGTTCGGGCACGGCGCGCACGACAGTGGTATAAACCGCCAGGAGGTCGCGCAGCACCGGACCGCCATAAAGCTTGCCATACGCGCCTCCAAGCCCGATCAGCAATCCGAACCCGAAGGCGCCAAGGGCGATTTCGAGCGAATGGGCAAGCCCGCGGATAAGGTTTCCCCCCCAGCCGGGAGGGGAAAGCGACAGAAGCTCGATCACCTGTTCCACAGGCTAGGCGCCTAGCTGCCGTAGATGCTGTCGGCGAAGTATTTCTTGGTGATCTCGTCGTAGGTGCCGTTCTCGCGAATCGCCTTGATCCCGGCATTGATCTTCTCGCGCAGTGCGTCGTCTCCCTTGCGCACACCCGCGCCGACGCCGAGGCCGAGGATCGCGGGATCGTCCGCCACTGCGCCCTTGATCTCGCAGCAGTCGCCGGCGGGCGAGTTTGTGAAATCCTGCATTGCGATGCTGTCCGCCTGGGTGGCGTCGATCCGGCCGGCGGCGAGATCCTGATTGATTTCGTCCTGAGTCTGATAGACGCGGATTTCGGCGGCATCCGTGAAATATTTCTGCGCGTAGGCCTGATGTACGGTCGATGCCTGCACGCCAACGATCTTGCCGGCCAGCCCCTCTGGCGTCGCCGCGATGTCGGACGACTTCGCCGCCACGATCACGGTCGGCGTATTGTAGTACTTGTCGGAGAAGTCGATGGTCTTCATGCGTTCGTCGGTGATCGACATCGAGGCCATGATCGCATCGATCTGCTTGCCGGTCAGTGACGGGATGATGCCGTCCCAGGCGACAGGCGTGATGACGCAATCCATCTCTTCGGCGGCGCAGATGGCATTTGCGATCTCGACCTCCCAGCCGACCCAGTTGCCCGAGGAATCGAGCGAAGCGAATGGCGGATAGGGTTCGGCGGCGATGCCGACTTTCACCTGTTCGGCGGTTGCCGCACCAACTGTCAGCGCCAGTGCAGCAATGCCCGCTGCGAGTAATGCCTTGATTTTCATGGTTGTCTCCCTGTTTCTGGTTGGTTTGTTCCGCCTTCAGGCGACGGATTTCAGGAACTGCTTGAGCCGGTTGGAGCGCGGCGCGCCGAAGACCTGTTCGGGTGGACCTTCCTCTTCGATCCGACCCTCATAAAGATAGATCACGTGATCGGACACTTCGCGCGCGAACTTCATCTCGTGCGTCACGAGCAGCATCGTTCGCCCTTCCGCCGCCAGATCGCGGATCACCGTCAGCACCTCGCCCACGAGTTCGGGGTCAAGCGCGCTTGTTGGCTCGTCAAAGAGCATGGCGGAAGGGTCGATGGCAAGCGCGCGCGCGATGGCGGCGCGCTGCTGCTGGCCGCCGGAAAGGAAGGACGGATAGGTCGAGGCCTTTTCTGCAAGCCCCACGCGTTCGAGAAGCGCCATCGCACGGTCGTGCGCCTCGGCCTTCGGAACCCCGAGGACGTGAACCGGAACTTCTGTAACGTTCTCGATAAGCGTTCGATGTGTCCAGAGGTTGAACGCCTGAAAGACCATGCCAAGGCGGGCGCGGATGCGCTCGATCTGCTTGCGGCTGGCCGGGGTGCCGTCGGCGCGCATGACGATTTCCTCGCCGCCGATGACAATGCGGCCGGACGTGGGCGTTTCAAGGAAGTTGATGCATCGCAGGCACGTCGATTTGCCGGAGCCGGAGCCGCCGATGATAGCGACTACGTCGCCCTTCTTTGCGTTCAGAGAGACGCCTTTCAGCACCTCCAGACCGCCGAAGGATTTGTGCAGGTCGTCGACGCGGATCGCTTCGTCCGCCGTCGTCGGATCGGTTCGTTCATTCGCGATGTCGGTCGCAGCCTTCAAAGGCAATCTCCGAGAATCTGGTTGTAGTAACGAACAACTCCGGTAACTATGCAAGCGTATAATTACCGGATAGCCATACCGCCTTGCGCAGGGAACGCCTGCGGTTCGGTAGCGGCGAGGCGTATAGTGGCGTAGACGGTCATCGCACGCCAATCGACCGCCCCGGCAAAGAGAAATGAGCGTGCGAAAACATGAACGGCAAAGATCCCTCCTGTCAATTCACTAGGGCAATCACCCGCACCCCCGGCAAGAGCATCAACGGCGGGCTGCGCGCGGTCGATACCGGTGCGCCGGATCTCGCGCTGATGCTGCGGCACCATGCCGACTATGTCGCGGCGCTGAGATCGACAGGGGCCGAGGTGATCGAGCTCACGCCGCTCGAGGATTTCCCCGATGCGGTCTTTGTCGAGGATACGGCACTTTGCCTGCAAGAAGGCGCCGTCCTGATGCGACCCGGCGCAACTACGCGCCTGGGCGAGGTCGCGGAAATGGCGCCGGTGATCCGAGGCCTCTTTGACGAGGTCCGCCAGATCGAGGGGCCGGGCACGATTGAGGGTGGCGATATCCTGACGACCGGGCGCGAAGTTCTGGTCGGACAGTCCGCGCGGACCAATGCCGAAGGCATCGCCGAACTCGCCGCCATTCTCGACGGCTGGGGCCGAACGCTGCGTGAGGTGCGCGTGCCCGATGGCGTCCTGCACTTCAAGACCGACTGTTCGCTTCTCGATGGCGGGACGATCCTTTCGACGGAACGGCTGGCCGCATCGGGTTGCTTTGATGGCTACCGCGTCATCCTTACCGCGCCAGGCGAGGAAGCCGCGGCGAATGCGATCCGTTTCAACGATCTCGTGCTCATGGCGGCAGGATTCCCGGAAACCGCGCAGGACTTGCGCGACGCTGGCTATAAGGTAAGGCAAATCGGCAACAGCGAATGCGCCAAGCTCGATGGCGGCATGTCCTGCCTGTCCTTACGCTTCTGAGCGGGAAGCCCGCACGGCGGCAGGGATGAAGACCACAGCTGACGGTGCTGATCAGCTTGAAATTCGCGCGCACGCAAGAACTGCACATTGGTTGAAATGACGACGGCCCGGCGTCTGGCTAAGAGCTTTGGACAATGCCGCTCGAGAGGACGCGACACGACGATGCGCCTCCCGCTGCCGTCTCGCCAAACGCTATCGTGGCGATGGTTCCTTTCATTGCCTGTCCGCCGCGGCGCTGAAGTTCCGGAGCTGGCGCTACAACCCTTGCTGAGTACCTGCTCACATCCGTTCTTGCAGATTCGTAAAGCGTGGCCTATATGCACATCAACAGCGGCGCTGCGGGGTCCAAACTCGCAGCCCACCGGGAAAGATCGACGGGCCGCAGGGCCCGTTTTTTGTTGCTTGGACAGACGTTGACCGACCTCATCGCGAAAACAGCCATCGACCGGCGACTTGCCGAGATCGTGACTCCGACCATCGAAGGCCTGGGTTTCGAACTTGTGCGCATCCGCCTGATGGGTGGCAACACCAAGACTTTGCAGATCATGGCGGACCGGCCCGAAGGCGGGATAGATGTCGAGGATTGCGGCAAGGTTTCGGTCGCGGTGTCGGCTGTTCTCGATGTCGAGGATCCGATCGAGGATGCCTACCACCTCGAGGTTTCCTCGCCCGGAATCGACCGACCCCTGACCCGCCTCAAGGATTTCGCGGCGTGGAAAGGCTACGAGGCACGGATTGAGACTTCGGAACTTATCGACGGCCGCAAGCGGTTCAAGGGCTATCTTGCGGGGACCGAGGACGATGAGGTTCTGATCGAGATTGACGAAGGCACCATCGGGCTGAAGTTCGACTGGCTCGCCGATGCGAAGCTTGTCCTGACGGATGAGTTGATCGCCGAAATGCTTCGACAGAAGAAGACCACGGAAGCCGTGGACGAGACTGCTTTTGACGACATCGAAGAACACACTTCCGAGGAGGAATGAATGGCGATTACCTCTGCCAACCAGCTAGAGCTTCTGCAAACCGCCGAGGCCGTCGCGCGCGAGAAGATGATCGACCCCGAGCTTGTGGTCGAAGCGATGGAGGAAAGCCTCGCCCGTGCCGCGAAGTCCCGCTACGGCGCGGAAATGGACATCCGCGTTTCGATCGATCGCAAGACCGGCCGCGCGACTTTCACGCGCGTCCGCACGGTGGTCGAGGATGACGCGGTCGAGAATTATCAAGCCGAGCTGACCGTCGCTCAGGCCAAACAATACCTCGACGATCCCAAGGTCGGCGACACCATCGTGGACGAGGTTCCGCCCGTTGAACTGGGCCGCATCGCCGCTCAGTCCGCCAAGCAGGTTATCCTCCAGAAGGTCCGTGAAGCCGAGCGTGATCGCCAGTACGAGGAATTCAAGGACCGCAAGGGCACGATCATCAACGGGGTCGTCAAGCGCGAGGAATATGGCAACATCATCGTCGATATTGGCCGGGGCGAAGCGATCCTGCGCAGGAACGAGAAGATCGGCCGCGAAAGCTATCGCCCCAACGACCGTATCCGCTGCTATATCAAGGACGTCCGGCGCGAACCGCGCGGGCCGCAGGTCTTCCTGTCACGCACCGATCCGCAATTCATGGCGGAACTCTTCAAGATGGAGGTGCCCGAGATTTACGACGGCATCATCGAGATCAAGGCCGTTGCCCGCGATCCGGGGTCGCGCGCGAAGATAGGCGTCATCTCCTATGACAATTCCATCGATCCCGTCGGCGCCTGCGTCGGTATGCGCGGCTCGCGCGTTCAGGCTGTGGTGAACGAGCTTCAAGGCGAGAAGATCGACATCATTCCGTGGAATGAGGATCAGGCGACCTTCCTCGTCAACGCGCTGCAGCCCGCCGAAGTGTCGAAGGTCGTCATCGACGAGGAGGCCGGCAAGATCGAAGTCGTGGTGCCTGACGAGCAGCTTTCGCTCGCCATCGGTCGTCGCGGCCAGAACGTGCGCCTTGCCTCGCAGCTCACCGGGCTCGACATCGACATCCTAACCGAAGAGGAAGAAAGCCAGCGCCGTCAGGCCGAATTCACCGAGCGCACCAAGCTTTTCATGGAAGCGCTGGATCTCGACGAATTCTTCGCGCAGCTTCTGGTCTCCGAAGGCTTCACCAACCTCGAAGAAGTCGCCTACGTCGAACTCGACGAGCTGTTGTCGATCGAAGGTGTGGACGAGGCGACCGCGCAGGAGCTTCAGGCCCGCGCCCGCGACGTGATCGAGGAACAGAACCGCAAGGCTCTGGAACATGCGCGCGAACTGGGTGTTGAGGACAGTCTGGTCGGGTTCGAAGGTCTGACGCCCCAGATGATCGAGGCGCTGGCAATGGACGACGTCAAGACGCTGGAAGACTTCGCCACCTGCGCCGACTGGGAATTGGCTGGCGGCTGGACCACCGTGAATGGCGAACGCGTGAAGGATGACGGTATCCTCGAAAAGTTCGATATGAGCCTTGAGGAAGCGCAGCACCTTGTCATGACGGCGCGTATCCAGCTTGGTTGGGTCGATCCGGCCGAACTGGAGGCCGGGGCGGAGGATGGCGAAACAGAAGAGGAGGCCGAGGCCTGATATGGGCCTCGGTGGTACCGCACATGACCCGAGGGGGACGCGACAGGACAGGGACTGAGCCGGAAAGGCGCTGCATCGTCACGGGCGATGTGCAGCCGAAGCCCGGCCTTGTCCGTTTTGTCGTCGGGCCGGAGGGGCAGGTGGTTCCCGATCTCGCCGGTAAGCTTCCCGGGCGGGGCATCTGGGTGACCGCGGATCGCGACCTGATAGCGAAGGCCGTTGCGAAGGGATTGTTTTCCCGGGCGGCGAAGATGCCGGTCCAGGCGCCCGCCAATCTCGACGAACAAGTTGAGCGCGCGCAGGCGAAGCGTGTGGTGGAGCTCGTCTCTCTCGCGCGGAAGGCCGGACGGGCGGTCGCTGGATTCGAAAAGGTCAAAGGCTGGCTGGCTGACGGGAAAGCCAAGGTCCTCCTGCAGGCATCCGATGGATCGGAGCGCGGAAAGGGCAAGCTGTGGACGCCGGAAGGGGGCCGTTGGTTCGGTTGTCTGACGTCATCCGAGCTTGGGCTGGCCTTTGGCCGAGATAGTGTGATACATGGCGCGCTTGCCGCTGGTGGACTCTCGACGCGTGTTGTAGAGGAAGCGGCAAAGCTTTCGGGCCTTAGACGGAATGACGGCGGAACATCCGCCGGGAAGGATTTGAAACCGGCATGAGCGATACAGACGGCAAGAAACCCCTCGGCCTCGGTGGCGGACGTTCCGGTCAGGTGAAGCAGAGCTTCAGCCATGGCCGGACGAAAAGCGTCGTTGTTGAGACGAAGCGCAAGCGCGTCGTTGTCCCGAAGCCGGGCGCCGCGCCTTCCGCTGGTGGAGCCGGCTCCCCAGGGGCGGGTGATCCTTCGCGCCGGCCTGCAGGCATTTCCGATGCCGAGATGGAGCGTCGGCTAAAGGCGCTTCAGGCTGCTAAGGTGCGCGAAGCCGACGAAGCCGAGCGTCGCGAGGCGGAAGAACTTCAGCGCGAGCAAGAGCGCGAACGCCGGCGTGCCGAGGCAGAAGCCAAGGAGCGCGAGGACCGCGAGCGCGAGGAGGCTCTGAGACTCAAGGCGGAGGAAGAGGCGCGCAAGGCACAGGAAGCCGAAACCCGTGCCGCCAAGAAGGACGAGCTGCGCAAACCCGCCGCTTCGGCCGCCGTCGTCGACCCCGCTGCGGCCGAAGCAGCGGCATCGCGCGCCGAGACCAAGGGCGTGACCGTCGGTGGGCCACGCAAGACCGACCGCGAGCGCGATAATCGCGGCGCCGCGACAGACAAGGATACGCGCGGCAAAGTCAGCCGCGACGACAACCGCCGTTCCGGCAAGTTGACACTATCCGAGGCGCTTTCGGGCGGCGGTGGCCGTCAGCGGTCGATGGCGGCGATGAAGCGCAAGCAGGAGCGCGCCCGGCAGAAGGCGCTTGGTCTTGGCCAGCATGCCGAAAAGCAGGTGCGCGACGTGCAGTTGCCGGAAACCATCGTGGTTCAGGAACTGGCCAACCGCATGGCCGAGCGGGCCGCCGATGTCGTCAAGTCGCTCATGAAGATGGGCCTGATGGTCACGATGAACGAGGCGATCGACGCCGATACAGCGGAACTGGTGATCGAGGAATTCGGCCACAAGGTCGTCCGCGTGTCGGATTCCGATGTGGAGCAGGTCATCGACGCGGTGCAGGACAAGGCAGAAGACCTGCTGCCACGCCCGCCGATCATCACGATCATGGGCCATGTCGACCACGGCAAGACGTCGCTTCTCGATGCGATCCGCAAGACCAACGTGGTCTCGGGCGAAGCCGGGGGGATCACCCAGCACATCGGTGCGTACCAGGTCAAAACCGAAGGCGGCTCCATCTTGACCTTCCTCGACACGCCAGGTCACGCAGCCTTCACGTCGATGCGCGCCCGTGGTGCGCAAGTCACCGATATCGTCGTTCTGGTTGTCGCTGCGGACGATGCCGTGATGCCGCAGACGATCGAGGCGATCAATCACGCCAAGGCCGCCAAGGTCCCGATGATTGTTGCGATCAACAAGTGCGACAAGCCGTCGGCCAATCCGCAGAAAGTGAGAACGGATCTCCTGCAACACGAAGTCGTCGTCGAGGCGATGTCGGGCGAAGTGCAGGATGTCGAGGTTTCCGCGACGACCGGCAAGGGCCTCGATCAGCTTCTTGAGGCCATTGCGCTTCAGGCCGAAATCCTGGAATTGAGGGCCAATCCCGAGCGCGCGGCACTGGGTGCCGTCATCGAAGCGAAGCTCGACGTCGGGCGCGGTCCGGTGGCGACGGTTCTGGTGCAAAACGGCACGCTCAAGCGTGGCGATATCTTCGTAGTTGGCGAACAGTGGGGCAAGGTCCGCGCTCTCATCAACGACAAGGGCGACCGCGTGGATGAAGCCGGACCGTCAGTACCGGTCGAGGTTCTTGGGCTGAATGGAACCCCCGAAGCCGGTGACGTCCTGAACGTCGTTGAGACCGAAGCGCAGGCGCGGGAGATCGCTGACTATCGTGAGAAAGCCGCAAAGGATAAACGCGCGGCAGCCGGTGCGGCAACGACGTTGGAGCAGCTCATGGCGAAGGCCAAGGCTGACAAGAGCGTCGCCGAACTGCCCATTCTGGTGAAGGCAGACGTGCAGGGTTCCGCCGAGGCGATTGTTCAGGCAATGGAAAAAATCGGCAATGACGAGGTACGCGTACGCGTACTCCACTACGGCGTCGGCGCGATCACGGAATCGGATATCGGTCTTGCCGAAGCGTCTGGTTCTCCGGTCATCGGCTTCAACGTCCGCGCCAACGCGCCGGCGCGAGCCTCGGCGAACCAGAAGGGCGTCGAAATCCGCTACTACTCGGTCATCTATGATCTGGTCGATGACATCAAGGCGGCGGCATCTGGACTTCTCTCAGCAGAGATTCGCGAGAACTTCATCGGCTATGCCGAGATCAAGGAAGTGTTCAAGGTATCGGGCGTCGGCAAGGTCGCAGGCTGTCTCGTCACCGAGGGCGTCGCGCGCCGCTCCGCTGGTGTGCGCCTTCTGCGCGACAACGTCGTGATCCATGAGGGAACCTTGAAAACTCTCAAGCGGTTCAAGGATGAAGTGAAAGAAGTGCAGTCGGGACAGGAATGCGGGATGGCCTTCGAGAACTACGAAGACGTTCGCCAAGGCGATGTCATCGAAATCTTCGAGCGCGAGGAGATCGAGCGTAAGCTCGCATAAGAAAAAGCAGGCCTCGACCTGCTTCGCGCCGTATCACTTCAAACGAAAAGGCCGCCTGAAATCTCAGGCGGCCGATTTTGCCACCGGGAAACCTTCGAACAAAAGACTTCCCACGCGGACCAGTATCTTTCCGTTTTCCAACTGCCGTTCAAATATGCCCTGAACGGACACGCAACTTCCGAGTGTGATGGTACGCAGCATCGCTAATCTCCCCAACCGCGGCTGCCTCAGTTAGCCTCCCAAACCTTAATACTCGCCAAATATACGGTAACAGACTTGTGACACACTCAACACGTCACGGAAACAATATTGTTCAATATCTCCGAAATTGGCAATAACTCGCTGCAACTATCAAGTGTGATGTTGCGCAACTGCACTACAACCAATCGCGCAGGACAGGAATAAGCGGTAGGTCGGCCGGCGGCATCGCGTAGTTCTTCATGTCCTTCGCCCGCACCCACGAAAGGCGCTGACTCTCCTTGGCGTGCGGTGTTCCTTGCCAGCGGCGGCACGCGAAGAGCGGCATCAGAAGATGGAAATCCTCGTATGCGTGGCTTGCGAAGCTGAGAGGCGCGAGACAGCTCTGCCAAGTGTCGATCCCAAGCTCTTCGTGTAACTCTCGGATCAGTGCCCCCTCGGGCGTTTCTCCCGGTTCGACCTTGCCGCCGGGAAATTCCCAAAGACCGGCCATCGACTTTCCGCTCGGTCGTTGCGCAAGCAGGACACGCCCGTCCGCATCGATCAGAGCGACTGCGGAAACAAGGACGATCTTCACGACCGGTAGTCGGCGTTGATGTCGATGTAGCGGTGTGTCAGGTCGCAGGTCCAGACCGTGCGGGCGGCCTTGCCCAATCCGAGATCGACCGAGATGACAAGCTCTTCCCGCTTCATATAGGCCGCGCCATCCTCTTCCTTGTAGCCGGACGCGCGCCATCCCTTTTCGGCCACCAGGATGTCTCCAAAACGGATCGACAGACGATCTCGGTCTGCCGCGGCGCCGGATTTTCCGACCGCCGCGACGATGCGGCCCCAGTTCGGATCCTGCCCCGCTATGGCGGTCTTCACGAGCGGCGAATTCGCGATAGACATGGCTACCCGATGTGAGTCGCCGGCACTCGCCGCGCCGGTCACCCGAACCTCCACGAACTTGGTCGCACCCTCGCCGTCGCGGACTACCTGATGGGCGAGGTCCATCATAACGCCGCGCAAAGCCGCATCGAACGCCCGCGCGGCGGCAGATCGCAGGTCCTTGATCTCGGCTGCGGCGCTTTTGCCCGTCGCGGCAACGATCAGCGCGTCGGAAGTCGAGGTATCGCTATCCACCGTGATCGCGTTGAAGGTATCGTCGAGATTGCGTGACAGTATCTTCTGGAGAAGCGGCGCCGCGATCTTCGCGTCGGTGAAGACATAAACGAGCATCGTCGCCATATCTGGCGCGATCATGCCGGACCCCTTTGCAATCCCGGCGATGCGGATGGCACCGCCGTCGCCTTCGATTTCGGCCGAGGCCCCCTTGGGAAAGGTGTCGGTCGTCATGATCGCCCGCGCCGCCATCTCGATGCCGTCAGCGTCCAGGGCGTCTTTCAGCGCACCGATTTTCGCGACGATGCGATCGTGCGGCAAGGGTTCGCCGATAACGCCGGTGGAGGAGGAAAAGACCCGCGCCGCCGGTACTCCAAGCGCAGAGGCCACCGCGCCCGCCACTTCATCTACCGAAGCTTGGCCCCGAGCGCCGGTAAACGCGTTCGCGTTGCCGGAATTCACCACGATCGCGGCTCCCGCGCCGGCCGGAACCTTCGCCTTCAACTTGGCCTGGCAATCGAGAATGCACGCCGCCCGTGTAGACGAGCGCGTGAAAGCGCCCGCTATGGAAGTTCCGGGTGCGAGACGGACCAGCATCACATCCTTGCGGTTGGCATAGCGCACGCCTGCCTCGACGGCGGCGAATTCGACGCCGCTCACGGCCGGAAGTGCCGGAAAGCCATCCTTCGGCGCCAGCGGCGACACCGGGTTCGGTGCCTTTACTTGCTTGACGGCGTCGTCACTTCCGCCGCTCTCCGTCAATTTTGCCCTGAGTTTCCGGACACGTCCCCGCAGCGCCTTTGCTTCGGCCTTCCAGTCCTTGCCCTTCTTGGCCACGGCGCTACCTCCCGAGATCTGATCAGTTGTCGAGAACCTTGTCGTTCTTGATAATCGCCGGATCAATCCCGTCCGTCATCTTTTCGATCTTCGCCGCACCGGTCACTTCGGCGACACGCGCCTCGACCGCCTTTTGCCGCAGATCGCCCGACAACTCGTCGCGCGCCTCGTCCAGCGTCGGTGCCTTGGCATCGCGCACCTCGTCGAGCTTGATGATATGCCATCCGAATTCGGTCTGGACCGGGCCGGAAATCTCACCGGGCTTCAGCGCCATGACTGCATCCTCGAACGGCTTGACCATCATGCCCGCCGAGAACCAGCCGAGATCGCCGCCATTCGGGCCGGAGGGTCCGGTGGATTTCTCCTTGGCGACCGTGGTGAAATCGCCGCCCTTGTCCAGTTCTTCCTTGATGGCTTTCGCCTCATCTTCGGTTTTCACTAGGATGTGCGCCGCGTGGTATTCCTTCGTGGGCTCCGCTGCCGCGTATTTCGCGTGGTATGCGGATTCAACGGCCTCGTCGGTTATGGCCCCGCTGGCCGCCGTCTCAAGAACCTTGCCCGCAAGATATCCGACGCGTTGGTTTTCCAGCGTCAGTTCGTCACGCTTCGTCGGTTTGGCGTCCGCGGCCAGCGCGTTCTGCTGGATCAACTGATCGAGAATGCCGTCAAACAGTGTCTTGTCATCCAGTTGAAGGTACTGCGTCGGTAGCGTCGCGCGCAGCGCAATCATCTGTCCCAGCGTTATTTCGGTACCATTTACCTTGGCGACGATCATATCGGCGCTCGGATCTGCGGCGCTGGCCAGCGTGCCAAACGACAGGCCGAGCGCTACGGCACCCGCGAGAATGTTAGGTTTCAGCATTCGGAAGACTCCAGCATGGGCCATGGAACCCATGGCGTTGACTATCCGGCGGCAGGCCCTTACATCGCGTTGGGTCCTGTGAGGGCCGTGCCGATCCTTTTCCGCAGCCGTTCTAGGCAAGGCGCGAAGGCGCGGCAAGGCCGACAATCACACGAAACTGTCATTCGAACCCGAGCGGAGAAAAAATGCTGGGCGTTGGAACAATCGCAAAGAAGGTCTTCGGTACGCCGAATGACCGCAAGGTCAAATCGGTCCGACCGCTGGTCGCGAGCATCAACGCTTTGGAGGAGGAATTCCAGGCGCTGAGCGACGAGGCGATTCAGGAAAAGACCCGCGAACTCGCCAAGCGCGTGCAGGGCGGCGAAAGCCTTGACGCCATCCTTCCCGAAGCCTTCGCCAACTGCCGCGAAGCCGCCCGACGAGCGCTGGGCCTGCGCGCCTTTGATGTCCAGCTGATGGGCGGCATCTTCCTGCATCAGGGTAACATCGCCGAGATGAAGACGGGCGAGGGCAAGACCCTCGTCGCGACTTTCCCAGCCTATCTGAACGCGTTGGGTGGCAAGGGCGTGCATATCGTGACGGTGAACGACTACCTCGCCAAACGCGACTCAGAATGGATGGGCAAGGTCTACCATCAGCTTGGCATGACCGTGGGCGTCGTCTATCCGCAGCAGCCGTCCGAGGAAAAGCGTATCGCCTACAGCGCCGACGTGACCTATGCCACGAACAACGAACTGGGCTTTGACTATTTGCGCGACAACATGCGCGGGTCGATCGAGGAGATGATGCAGCGCGGCCACAACTTCGCCATCGTGGACGAGGTGGACTCCATCCTGATCGACGAGGCGCGGACGCCGCTCATCATTTCGGGGCCGAGCCAGGATCGTTCGGAACTCTATGTAACGCTCAACAAATTCATCCCCGAACTCACGGCTGAACATTACACGGTCGACGAGAAGCAGCGCAACGCGACCTTCACCGAGGAAGGCAACGAGATACTGGAGCAGCGGCTTCAGCAAGAGGGCGTGCTGCCGGAAGGTCAGACGCTTTACGATCCGGAATTCGACGACCATCGTTCACCACGCCACGCAGGCGCTCCGGGCGCACACGATGTTCCACAAGGACCAGCATTATATCGTGCGAAATGGCGAAATCATGCTGATCGACGAATTCACCGGCCGCATGATGCATGGCCGGCGCCTGTCAGACGGCCTCCATCAGGCGATCGAGGCCAAGGAAGGCGTGGCAATCCAGCCCGAGAACGTGACACTCGCCTCGGTCACGTTCCAGAACTACTTCCGCCTTTACGACAAGCTCTCTGGCATGACGGGCACCGCGGCGACGGAAGCTGATGAGTTCATGGACATCTACAAGCTGGGTGTCGTCGAAGTGCCGACCAACAGGCCGATTGCTCGGAAGGATGACCATGACCAGGTTTACCGCACCGCACGCGAAAAGCTCGACGCGGTGATGCGGCGTATCAAGAAGGCGAATGAAAAAGGTCAGCCGATCCTTGTCGGCACGACCTCCATCGAGAAATCGGAACAGCTCGCGCAATTGCTCAAGAGCGAAGACATCCCGCACAACGTTCTGAACGCCCGTCAGCACGAGCAGGAGGCGAAGATCGTGGCCGATGCCGGTCGCATCGGTGCCGTGACGATTGCCACCAACATGGCTGGCCGTGGCACCGATATTCAACTCGGCGGCAACGTCGAGATGAAGGTGCTTGAAGAACTTGCCGCGTCACCTGACGCCCATCCCGATGAAGTGCGCGCGCGCATCGAAGCGCAGCACGCCGAGGAAAAGGAAAAGGTTCTTGCCGCTGGTGGACTTTTCGTCCTTTCGACCGAACGTCACGAAAGCCGCAGGATCGACAACCAGCTTCGCGGCCGTTCAGGCCGTCAGGGTGACCCCGGCAGGTCGACCTTCTACCTCAGCCTGGAGGATGATCTGATGCGGATCTTCGGGTCCGAGCGTCTTGACAAGGTGCTATCCTCGCTTGGCATGAAGGAAGGCGAAGCGATCATTCACCCATGGGTGAACAAATCGCTGGAGCGCGCGCAGGCCAAGGTCGAGGGGCGGAACTTCGATATCCGCAAGCAACTTCTGAAATTCGACGATGTGATGAATGACCAACGCAAGGTCATTTTCAATCAGCGTCTGGAAATCATGGAAGCGGACGATCTGGAGGACATCACCACCGACATGCGCCATCAGGTCATCGACGATTTCGTCGACACCTACCTGCCGCCGAAAAGCTACGCCGATCAGTGGAACACCGACGGACTTTCGGAAGAGGTGCGCGACAAGCTTGCGCTTGACCCGCCGCTCGCCGACTGGGCGGCCGAGGAGGGCGTCGATCAGGAGGGTGTACGAGAACGCCTTTATGAGATGAGCGACGCGCTGATGGCCGAAAAGACCGAAGCATTCGGCGCCGAGATGATGCGGCAGATCGAAAAGCAGTTCCTGCTTCAGACCATCGACGCCAAATGGCGAGAGCATCTCGTGACGCTTGAGCATTTGCGTTCGGTGATCGGGTTCCGCGGCTACGCTCAGCGCGATCCGCTTTCGGAGTACAAGACCGAGGCCTTTGCCCTCTTCGGAAACCTGCTCGACGGCTTGCGTTCGGAAGTGACCCAGAAACTCTCGCGCGTGCGTCCGCTGACCGAGGAGGAGCAGCAGCAGATGATCGCGCAGATGGCGCCGCAGCCGGACGCCCCGCGACAGGTGCTTGAAGCCGCCGCGGCACAGGGCTCCCCTGGCGCAGCCGCGTCCGAACCGCTGATCGCGGGCTTCGATGCGATGGAACCGTCGACCTGGGGCGACCCGGGCCGGAACGATCCCTGCCCCTGCGGATCTGGCGAAAAATTCAAACACTGCCACGGCCGTCTCGTCTAAGTCGGCCGCCATTTCACTTCGTGTCCGTCGATCAGGGCAGATGCGGCCGAAATGTGGCAAACGACCGTCGCGCGAAAAATCGACATCTCAGCATCTAGGCGCTGACTCCCCGAGTCTCTGCAAGATGCTGTGTGAGTCGGGATTGTTTCGTCTTCCGGTAATGCCCCGCCGCAGCCCCGAAGCTGCCCCGATCCTTGGGTATCCGTAAACAGAACGGGGTTTGCGGAGGCCTATTCCGATGAAACGCAGAATCGTCATGGCGGGAACGACTTTCTTCCTGGCGGCGGCGACGGGCCACGTCATGCAGAATGGCGATGTGATCGGCGCGAAACTGCGCGGTGCGCTCGCATCGCCAAGCCCTACGACAGCAGCCATAGCCGCACCATCCAAGGTGTCGAAGGCGACGACCGTCGCCGCGGTTGTGCCTGTCGCGACGCCCAAGGTGACATCGGCGCCAGTCCAACAAGATCCGATGGCTGCGGCATCGACGCCCGCAGGGGCGACTGCGCCTGAGGGCGCGAAACCGATTTTCGCCTCGCAATCCGCAAGCAGCCTTCCTGAATTTCCCGCCGCGAAGGTCCGCCCGCTCGCCTCGGGTACTTTGTTAGCGGCGCGGATGGATCTTGTGGCTGACAGCTATGCGCGCCCCGAAACGGATGCGGATGCGGAATACAGCGTTTTCGGCGTCCCGTGCGGCCCGTCCGCGCTGTCCCTCGGTCTCGCATCCCGCGGCACGTTGAGAGTTATGCTGTCCGCGCCCTGCCATCCTGCCGAACGCGTGGTGTTCAGCCATGCTGGCCTGTCGTTCGCAATGCTGACCGACGCTGCGGGTCATGTAGAGGTTTCAATTCCTGCAATGGCGGTCAAGGCGATCGTCGATGCGGGATTTGTCGATGGCAAGATGCTCACGGCGGAACGGATAGTGCCGAACCTCGATACTCTGCGCAGGGTCGCGTTGACCGGTAACGGCGAGCTGCATCTCAACGCCTACGAAAACGGTGCCGCATTTGGCGCGGACGGCCACTACGCTGCTTCGCGTCCGGGCGATGCGGCTTCGGTTGGCGGCGCGACGGTGGTCACCCTCGGCGACGCGGATATCGACGATCCGATGATCGCGGAGGTCTATACGGCCAGCGATGCGGCGAAGGGCATCGCCATCGAGGCGGAAACTGAAGTGACCGACCTGAACTGCGGTCGCTCGGTCACGGCGCGGATCATGTCGATGGCGGCCGGTACGCCTGTGATGCGTGACACGCTGAGCCAGTCGATGCCGGACTGCGATGCGATCGGTGACATGGTGCTTGCGCCGCTGCCCGGATGGAATGGGCCGCTGACCGTCGCCACGGCCGAGTGACGGCTAGAGCAAACCTTCCGAACGGAAGCTGAGATCACGGGTCTTGCCGATGATGAGGTGGTCGTGCACGACGATCCCCATCACCTGCGCCGCATCGAGGATCGTATTCGTGAGGCGGATGTCCTGATCCGACGGCGTTGGGTCGCCGGACGGGTGATTATGCACCAAAATCAAGGCGCTGGCATTGATCTCCAGCGCCCGTTTTATCACCTCGCGCGGATAGACGGGGACGTGATCGACGGTGCCTTTGGCCTGTTCCTCGTCCGCGATGAGCACGTTCTTGCGGTCGAGATAGAGCACCCGGAACTGCTCCGTCTCGCGGTGCGCCATGGCGCTGCGGCAATAGTCCATGAGTTGATCCCATGAGGACAGGATGGGCCGGTGCATGACCTTGGCGCGGGCCAGCCGGTGGGCGGCGGCCTCGACGATCTTCAGTTCCTGGATGACCGCCTCACCCACGCCCTTGACCTCGCTCAGGCGCTGCGCGGGCGCGGAAAGGACGCGGTTGAAGTCGCCGAAGCGGTCGAGGAGGAGGCGGGCGAGGGGCTTTACATCCTGCCGCTGGATGGCGCGGAAAAGCACAAGTTCCAGAAGCTCGTAATCCGGCATCGCGGCGGCCCCGCCTTCCATGAAACGGGCGCGGAGACGCTGGCGGTGATCCTTGATGTAGGAGGGCAGGCGGTCGCCGTTCAGCGGCGTTCCGACCGCCTCGTCCGGGTCGAAGAGGGGCAGCGGGGCTTCGTGAAAGGCGAGCGGAGAGGACATGTCGCAACCGTCGCGCGGCAGGGTGAAGGAAGGGTTAACGCCGTCGGGGAGGGGCGGAAAATCGTGATGCACAAGCCATGCACGGGGCGTACACAACCTGTGCATACCGCAGGCGCAGCATTTTTTGCCGGGAACGGGCTTTGTGTTCGGGTGATTGTTGCCGGGCGCGGGGGTAATCGGGGGAGGAAAGTTAATGGCGGAGGCGCACCCCGCGCCATCACGCCCGGAACAAGCGCGAAGCGCGCCGGGCGTTGGCCGGTCACTTGGGGCTGTACTCTCCCGGCCCGCCGCGATTGCGGCGTGCGTTCAGGGCTGAAATCGCTCCACCGGAGCGATTTCACCGGGACCCTTGGCCCCGGTCGCCCTTCACCCCTTCATGCCATCCCAGAAGCTCTTGACCTTCGAGAAGAACGACGAGCCTTCAGGGTTGTTGTCCTTGCTGAGCTGTTCGAACTCGCGCAGAAGCTCCTTCTGCTTGGAGGTCAGGTTGACCGGCGTCTCGACCGCGATTTCGATCAGCATGTCGCCGGTGCCGCCCCCCCTGAGGGCGGGCATGCCCTTGCCGCGCAGACGCATCTGCTTGCCGGTCTGGGCGCCAGCCGGGATCGTCACGCTGCTGCGGCCGCCCTCGATCGTCGGCACTTCGATCTTGCCGCCCATCGTCGCAGTGGTCATGCTGACCGGCACGCGGCAATAGAGGTTCACGCTGTCGCGCTGGAACAGGGGATGCTCGCGCACCTCGATGAAGATGTAGAGGTCGCCCGCCGGCCCGCCGCGCATTCCCGCCTCGCCCTCACCGGCAAGCCGGATCCGGGTTCCGGTCTCGACCCCGGCAGGGATATTGACCGACAGCGAGCGGTCCTTTTCGATGCGGCCCGCGCCGTGGCAGGTCTTGCATGGGTTCTTGATGGTCTGGCCAAGGCCGCCGCAGGTCGGGCAGGTGCGCTCTACCGTGAAGAAGCCCTGTTGCGCGCGGACCTTGCCCATGCCCGAACAGGTCGGGCAGGTCTGCGGCTCCGCGCCGCCTTCCGCGCCGGTGCCGTTGCAGGCGCCGCAGGCGACGGAGGTCGGCACGTTGATCGCCTTCTGGGCGCCCTTGTAGGCTTCTTCCAGCGTGACGCGCATGTTGTAGCGCAGGTCGGAGCCGCGGCTCGCGCGCGGCCGTCCGCCGGGGCCGCCGCGCTGGCCCATGAAATCGCCGAAGAGGTCTTCGAAGACGTCCGAAAAGGCGCTGGCGAAGTCGCCTTGGCCATGCGGGCCGCCGCGCGGACCACCGCCCATGCTGCCGTCGAAGGCGCCGTGGCCGAAGCGGTCATAGGCGGCTTTCTTGGTATCGTCCTTCAGGACCTCGTAGGCTTCGTTCACTTCCTTGAACTGGGCTTCGCTGTCCGGCTTGTCCTTGTTGCGGTCGGGGTGGAGTTCCTTGGCCTTGCTACGATAGGCCTTCTTGATCTCGTCGGCGGAAGCGCCGCGCGACACGCCCAGAACCTCGTAAAAGTCGCGTTTCGCCATTCCTGTTCCTTTCGGGGAACGAGAGGGCCGACCCGACCGAAGTCAGGCCGGCCCCTTGGTTCCGGTCGCGTCAGTCGCGCTTGCGATCGTTGCCAAGGTCTTCGAAGTCGGCATCCACGATGTCGTCATCGACACCGCGCGGACTGTCGTCTTCTTCCGCAGCATTGCCGCCTTCGGCCGCTTGCGCCTTGTAGATCGCTTCGCCCAACTTCATCGACGCATCCGTCAGGTTCTGGATGCCGCCCTTGATCTTGCCGGCATCTTCGGATTTGAGCGTCTCTTCCAGAGCACCGATGGCAAGCTCGATCACCTCGACGGTGGAACCATCGACCTTGTCGCCATGCTCTTCGAGCGCCTTCTTCGTGGAGTGGATCAGGCTTTCGGCCTGGTTCTTGGCCTCCACGAGTTCCTTGCGCTTCTTGTCGCCTTCGGCGTTCGCCTCGGCGTCGCGGACCATCTTGTCGATCTCGTCATCCGAGAGACCGCCAGAGGCCTGGATGGTGATCCGCTGTTCCTTGCCGGTGCCCTTGTCCTTGGCGCCGACATGGACGATGCCGTTGGCGTCGATGTCGAACGTGACCTCGATCTGCGGCAGGCCGCGCGGTGCGGGCGGGATCTCCTCGAGGTTGAACTGGCCGAGGATCTTGTTGTCCGACGCCATTTCACGCTCGCCCTGGAAGACGCGGATCGTCACGGCGTTCTGGTTGTCTTCGGCCGTGGAGAAGATCTGCGACTTCTTGGTAGGGATCGTGGTGTTGCGGTCGATAAGACGGGTGAAGACGCCGCCGAGCGTCTCGATGCCCAGGGAAAGCGGCGTCACGTCGAGAAGGACAACGTCCTTCACGTCGCCTTGCAGAACGCCGGCCTGAATCGCCGCACCAAGCGCCACGACCTCGTCCGGGTTCACACCCTTGTGGGGTTCCTTGCCGAAGAAGTTCTTCACCTCTTCGATGACCTTCGGCATCCGGGTCATACCGCCGACGAGGACGACCTCGTCGATGTCGCCCTTGGAAAGGCCGGCATCCTTCAGCGCCGCGTCGCAGGGCTTCATGGTGCGCTTGATGAGATCGGCGACAAGGCTTTCGAGCTTGGCGCGCGTGAGCTTCATGACCAGGTGAAGCGGCGTGCCGGTGTTCTTGTCCATCGAGATGAACGGCTGGTTGATCTCGGTCTGCTGGCTGGAGGAAAGCTCGATCTTCGCCTTTTCGGCCGCTTCCTTCAGGCGCTGGAGCGCCATCTTGTCGCCGGCGAGATCGACGCCATGTTCCTTTTTGAACTCATCGGCGAGATAGGAGACGATGCGCATGTCGAAGTCTTCACCGCCAAGGAAGGTGTCGCCGTTGGTGGATTTCACTTCGAAGAGGCCGTCGTCGATCTCAAGGATGGTGATGTCGAAGGTACCGCCGCCGAGGTCATAGACCGCGATGGTCTTGGTTTCCTTCTTGTCGAGGCCGTAGGCGAGCGCGGCCGCCGTCGGTTCGTTGATGATGCGCAGCACTTCGAGGCCGGCGATCTTGCCGGCGTCCTTGGTGGCCTGACGCTGGGCGTCGTTGAAATAGGCCGGAACCGTGATGACGGCCTGCGTCACTTCCTCGCCGAGGTAGGATTCGGCGGTTTCCTTCATCTTCTGGAGGATGACCGCGCTGATCTGGGCGGGGGAATACTTATCACCCTTCACCTCGACCCAGGCGTCGCCATTGCCGCCGTTGACGATCGAATAGGGGACGAGCTTCTTGTCCTTCTCGACCTCGGCCTCACCCATGCGACGGCCGATGAGGCGCTTGACGGCGAAGACGGTGTTGGTGGGGTTGGTGACCGCCTGACGCTTGGCAGGCTGGCCGACGAGGCGTTCCGTGTCGGTGAAGCCGACGATGGAAGGCGTCGTGCGCGCACCCTCGGAGTTTTCTATCACCCGGGGTTTGGATCCATCCATGATGGCAACGCAGGAGTTCGTGGTCCCGAGGTCGATACCGATGACTTTGGACATGTATATTACCTTTCTTTCGGCGATGTAGTGGCGCCAGATCCGATTGCGGCCTCTGACTCCGATCCCAAGATTTAGGCCGGGCCTGCCCGACCTGCTTCGAGGGGTATATAAGGAGCGCAGAAAGGTGCTGCAAGCATCGCCAATGCACGAAAATCGGTGAAAATCCTGGAAACGCCGCCGCTGCCCCGTGAACCTGCCACCGACCGCGCCGAAGCGGTCGACCTGAGGGGCGCCGCGCTCTATCCGGGCTACCTTGCGCAGGCAAATCAGCGCGCGATGGTGGCCGATATCCGCGCGGTCGTGGCGGCGGCACCGCTGTTCGCGCCGATGACGCCCTACGGCAAGCCGATGTCCGTCAGGATGACCTCGGCGGGAAAGTATGGCTGGTATTCCGACCGGAAGGGCTACCGGTATGTCACGCGCCATCCTGAGGGGATGGACTGGCCGCCGATCCCCGAGACGGTGCTTGCCGTCTGGCGTGATCTGATCAGCCGTGAACGCGGGCCGGATTGCTGTCTGGTGAATTTCTACGGCGAAGCCGCACGGATGGGCCTGCATCAGGACCGCGACGAGACGGATTTCTCGTGGCCGGTGCTGTCGATCAGCCTTGGCGACGATGCGCGGTTCAGGATCGGCGGAACGGCGCGGGGCGGCACGACGGCATCGGTCCGGCTAGGCTCGGGCGACGTGCTTGTGCTTGGCGGCGAGGCGCGGCTTGCCTATCACGGGGTCGACAGGATCGCGGCGGGGACATCGACGCTGTTGCCGAAGGGCGGGCGTATCAACCTGACCTTGCGCGTGGTCGACTAGCGCGCGACGCTACTTGCCGGCGAACCAGCTCATCGAGACATGGCGGCGCGTGTAGAATTCGCCCATCAGCCCGATCATGAGAAGCGCGATGCTGACATAGACGGGATAGCTGATCGTCGAATTGTGCGGGTAATAGTTGATGAAGGCGAAGCCGCGCGCCTGGTCGATGATGTGGAAAAGCGGGTTCCAGTCGAAGAATTTCAGCAGGTGATAGCTGAGCGCGTTGGCGACGAACATCTTGCCCGAGAAGATCAGGTTGGCGCGCGAATAAATCGAGGTCGCGATGCCGACAATGCCCGGCGCCCACGGCTTGGCCGCAAGAACGAAGAGACCGACGCATCCGCCGCTGAACCATGCCAGAAGCACCATCGACGCGACCCAGACCGGCTGGTCGAACTCGACCGGCGAGAACGCGAGGTGATAGACCCCGAGAATGGCGACCATCGACAGGACCTGCGTGTAGAGCGCCGCAAGAGCCGCGGAAGCGATGGCGATGGCGGTTGTCATCGGCGCGTGCTGCATCATCGCGGAGGTGGGGCCTTCGGCGCCTGCCACGGCGCCCATCGTCCGTGTGTTCGTCATGAAGATGAAGACGCCGCTCATCAGGTAGAGGATGTAGTCGCCCCGGATGGCGGCACTGCGCATTCCGAGCACGTTGGAAAGCACGAAGAAGACCGCGATGAAGATCAGGCTTTGCACGATGTTGTTGATGAGGCCGATCAGCGCGTTCGAATGTCCGCGCCGCACCGAGCGGACGGTATTGTGATAGATCAGGTCGAGCGTGCGCGTTGCCGCCAGCCATCCCGTCTGCCGCGTTTCGACCCTGAACATGCCCTGCCGCCGCCTTCCGACCGTTGGAGGTTTCCGTAGCCCCGATTTCGCACGGAATTCTTGCCGTTGTCTTTCGGTGCGATCATAAGGAGCCCCGATTGGCCGTTCAATACCGACGAAACCGAGGAGAGAGCCCGTGGACTTCGAACGTCTCACCCCAGTCATCCGCCGCCTGGCGCTCGAAGCCGGGGATCGCATCATGGAAATCTACGACAGCGCCGATTTCGAGGTGCGGGCGAAGTCGGACGATAGTCCCGTGACCGCCGCTGACGAGGCTGCGGATGCTCTGATCTCGGAAGGGCTGGCGGAAGCCTTTCCGCGGACCGCCCTTGTCACCGAAGAACAGGCGGCGAGCCACGGCCAGGCGGTGTCCAGCTTTCTCATCGTCGATCCCCTGGACGGGACGAAGGAGTTCGTCCAGCGGCGCGGCGACTTCACCGTGAACATCGCCTATGTCGAGGATGGCGTGCCCTTGCGCGGGGTCGTCTATGCGCCGGCGAAGGGACGGCTTTTCTACACGCTGCCCGATGGCCGCTCGGTCGAGGAAACCGGACCGTTCGACAAGGACCGGCCGGGCGAGACACATCCGATCACCGTCTCGGTTCCGGACAACCGCGGGCTGATGGTGGTGGCGTCGAAGTCGCACCGCGACCAGGCGACGGACGATTATATCGGCCAGTTTGCGGTGCGCGACATGACCTCGGCGGGGTCGAGCCTGAAGTTCTGTCTGGTAGCGACGGGTGAGGCCGATCTTTATCCGCGCCTTGGCCGGACGATGGAGTGGGATACGGCGGCGGGCGACGCGATCTTGCGCGGCGCGGGTGGCGAGATGGTGCGGTTCGACGATCATTCGACATTCACCTATGGCAAGCCGGGTTTCGAGAACCCGTTCTTCATCGCCTACGCGCCCGGCGTGCTTTTGGTGAAGTAAGTGTCTGTTCTTATTGTCATTCCAGCTCGCTTTGCCTCGTCCCGCTATCCCGGGAAACCGTTGGTGGAGTTGAAGGGCGCGGATGGGCAATCCCGCACGCTGATCGAGCGGAGCTGGAGCGCGGCGATGCAGGTGCGGGGCGTCGACCGTGTCGTCGTGGCGACCGATGACGACCGTATCCGCGGTGTGTCCGAGGGCTTCGGAGCCGAGGTGGTGATGACCTCGGAGACTTGTCGCAACGGCACCGAACGCTGCGCCGAGGCCTTCGACCGGCTTGGCGGCGGCTTCGAGATCGTCGTCAACCTTCAGGGCGACGCGCCCCTGACGCCGCATTGGTTCGTGGAATCGTTGATCGAAGGTCTGCGTGCCGATCCGGTGGCGGAGGTGGCGACGCCGGTGCTGCGCTGCGACGGGCGCGCGCTGAACGGCTTTCTCCAGGACCGGCGCGAGGGCCGTGTCGGCGGCACGACGGCGGTGTTCGGGCGGGACCACAAGGCGCTCTACTTTTCCAAGGAGGTCATCCCCTTTACCGGGCGGAGCTACGGAGATGACGATCCCACCCCGGTTTTCCACCATGTCGGCGTCTATGCCTATCGCCCCTCGGCGCTGGCCGCCTATCCGCGCTGGGAGGCGGGGCCGCTCGAAGACCTCGAAGGGCTGGAGCAGCTCAGGTTCCTCGAACGCGAAAGACCGGTGCTTTGCGTCGAGGTCGAATCACGCGGGCGACAGTTCTGGGAACTCAACAACCCCGCAGACGTTGCCCGAATCGAGGCGATGATGACCGGGATGGGGATGAGATGAGCGGATTTGGGCAAGACGAGGCGAGTCCGAGAGCAGAGTTTCGCCTAACCCGACGGAAATCCAGACTACAATTCAGGCATTTCGAAGCTTACCGTTGCCAAGGGGAATCGTTTTTGAGCAATTTCCCACAACCAAGCGCCCCGAAATGTCATATCCTTGTTCACGGGGACATGGAGAATTCTAATGGTCCCGCCCGGAAGATCCTGTTGAGGATCGGGGCGGTTGACGGAACGGAACGGTGGAATGATGAATCGTAAAGTCACCAAGGCAATTTTCCCGGTGGCCGGCTTGGGAACGCGGTTCCTGCCGGCGACCAAGTCGATCCCGAAAGAGATCATGACCCTCGTCGATCGTCCGCTGATCCAGTACGCGATCGACGAGGCGCGCGCGGCCGGCATCAAGGAATTCATCTTCGTGACCTCGCGCGGGAAATCGGCGCTCGAGGATTATTTCGACCACGCCCCGGTGATCGAGGCGGAACTGAAGCGCAAGGGCAAGAAGGATCTCCTCAAGCTCCTCAAGGACACCAATATGGAGTCGGGCGCCATCGCCTATGTCCGCCAGCAGAAGCCGCAGGGCCTTGGCCACGCGGTGTGGTGCGCGCGCCGTCTGGTGGGCGACGAGCCCTTCGCCGTGCTCCTGCCCGACGACGTGATCGCGGCGGAGAAGCCGTGCCTTCAGCAGATGGTTGAGGCGCATGCCGAAACCGGCGGAAACGTGGTGGCCGCGATGGAAGTCGCGCCGGACAAGGCTTCGTCCTACGGCGTCCTGGACATTCGAGAAGACATGGGATCGCTCGTTTCGGTCAAGGGCATGGTGGAGAAGCCGAAGGCAAATGAAGCGCCTTCGAACCTCGCCGTGATCGGCCGCTACATCCTGACGCCGCAAGTCATGGAGAACCTCAACCGCCGCAAGAAGGGCGCGGGTGGCGAGATCCAGTTGACCGATGCGATCGCCGAGGAAATCCGCAACACCGGCGACGTGTTCGGCTTCCGCTTCCGTGGCCAGCGGTTCGACTGCGGCTCCAAGGCCGGGTTCCTTCAGGCGACCGTCGCGTTCGGTCTGGCGCGCGAGGAACTGCATGACGAGTTCCATCAATTCCTCGTCGGCATGATCGCGATGAAGAAGGCCGCCGAGTAGGAAGGAATGCCGCGACATATTCTGGTGACGGGCGGCGCCGGTTACATCGGCGCCCATGCCTGTAAAACGTTGAGGCTGGCGGGCTACATCCCGGTGACCTTCGACAATTTCCGCACGGGATGGCGCGACGCGGTGAAGTTCGGGCCGCTTGCGGAAGGCGATCTGACCGACCGGACGCGGCTGGCTGAGGTCTTCGCGCAATACCGTCCGGAAGCGGTGATGCATTTCGCTGCCCTGAGCCTTGTCGGCGAAGCGATGCGGGATCCGGGCACCTACTGGCGGGAAAACGTGAACGGCGCGCTCAATCTCATCGAGGCCGCGCTGGACGCAGGGTGCGGGAGGTTCGTCTTCTCCTCGACCTGTGCAACCTATGGCGATCAGGACGGCGTGACGCTGAACGAGGATACGCCGCAGGTGCCGCTGAACGCCTATGGCAAGTCCAAGCTCGCCATCGAGCAGATGCTGGGCGATTTCGGCGCGAGCCACGGATTGCAGAGCGTGATCTTCCGCTATTTCAACGTCGCAGGTGCCGATCCGGACGGCGAGGCGGGCGAATTTCACCGACCCGAAACCCACCTCATCCCGCTGATGCTTGACGCCGTGGACGGCAAGCGCGAGGCGCTGACGGTATATGGTTCCGACTATCCGACGCCCGACGGCACCTGCATCCGCGACTACGTCCACGTCTCCGACCTGGTCGATGCGCATGTCCTCGGGCTGAAATGGCTGGAGGAGGGAAAGGGCAGCAACGTCTTCTGCCTCGGCACCGGGTCCGGCTTCTCCGTGCGCGACGTCATCGCCCAGTCGGGACGGGTGACGAACCGCGATGTGCCGGTGATCTACGGCGACCGTCGCCCGGGCGATGCGGTGAAACTCGTCTCGGGCAGCGAGAAGGCGGTGCGGGATCTCGGCTGGCGACCGAAGCGGTCGGACATGGCGACGATGATCGCCGATGCATGGCGCTGGCATCAGGGGCCCGGCTTTCGCGAGTGACCGATTGCTTGCGGGCAACCGACCGCCGCCAGATACCGACAGTTCGGCGTTTCGGAATTCAATCGTTTACCAACGATTAATCGCCCTGTAATCTCCCTCATCGTGGTGCGTCTTCCGGACCGCCACCAATCGCCGCGAAGAACGGCGGGCGCAATGAGGAGACATGCAGGCGTGAACATCCGGCAACGATACAGGCTTCGCGCCCGGCGCAAGTATCTGCGCTATCGTGCCTTCCGCAGCCGCCGCCTGCTCAAACCGGTGACGGACCGGATGGAGGCGATCCGGTCGGACTCGATCCTCCTCGTCGCGGTGCTGCGCAACGAGATGGCGCTGCTGCCGTATTTCATGCGCTATTATCGCGACCTTGGCATCGAGCATTTCCTGATGATCGACAACGGCTCGGACGACGGGTCATTGGCCTATCTGTCGGTCCAGCCCGACGTGACGCTCTGGTCCGCCAAGGGCAGCTACAAGAAGGCGCGCTACGGGCTCGACTGGGTCAATTGGACCCTGATGCGTCATGCGCGCCGGCACTGGGTCATGGTCGTCGATATCGACGAATTCTTCGTCTATCCGTTTTGCGATACGCGACCGATCCGCGCCCTGACCGACTGGCTCGATTCCTACGATCTGTCGTCATTTCCGGCGATGGTCCTCGACATGTATCCGAAGGGACGCATCAACGCGGAACCCTACCAGTCCGGCGCCAACCCGTTCGAGATCGCCAATCATTTCGATAGCGGCAACTACACGATCTCGCGCAATCCGCTTTACGGCAATCTCTGGATACAGGGTGGCCCGCGCGCCCGGGCTATGTTCGCCGACGATCCCGTGAAAGCGCCGTCGCTCAACAAGATTCCGCTGGTCAAGTGGGAATGGCCGTACTGCTTCGCCAGTTCGACGCATATGCTGCTGCCGCGCGGTCTGAACAGTGTCTATGACGAATGGGGCGGCGAGGCGACCTCGGGCTGCCTGCTGCATGCGAAGTTCCTGTCCACCCTGCCCGGCAAGGTCGCCGAGGAACTCGACCGGCGCGAGCACTTCGCGGACAGCAGGGAGTATTCCGCCTATGCAAAAGCCTTGGGCGAGGACATGACGCTTTTCAACAAGTGGTCTGAGAAATTCATCAACTGGCGCCAGCTCGAGATTCTCGGCCTCATGTCCAAGGGGAACTGGGCGTGACGGTTGGTTTCATCATGATGTGCCATACGGCGCTGCACCGCGCGGCGCAGATCGCGCGTCATTGGGCAGGGGCCGGCTGTCCGGTTGTCATCCATGTCGACCGCCGCGTTCCGAAGGAGGAATTCGACGACCTCGTGCGGCGGGTCGCGGATCACGACAATATCAGCTTTTCGCCGCGCTTCGCCTGCGTATGGGGAACCTGGTCGCTGGTCGCGGCGACGCAGGGCGGGGCCGAGCAACTGCTGCGTCTGCATCCCGATGTGCGCCATGTCTATCTCGCCTCGGGTTCCTGCCTGCCCTTGCGCCCGGTCGAGGAACTTGCCGACTACCTTGCCGAACGTCCGAATACCGACTTCATCGAAAGCGTCACGACCTCGGACGTCACCTGGACCAAGGGGGGACTCGATTCCGAACGGTTCTCGCTGCACTTCCCGTTCGGGTGGCGCAGCCAGCGCCGGCTTTTCGACATCGCGGTCCGGATGCAGCGGCGGTTGAAAGTCAGGCGCAGACTGCCGAAGGGGATCGTACCGCACATGGGTTCGCAATGGTGGTGTCTGACACGACAGACGCTGTCCGCCATTCTGCAAGACCCGGACCGTGCGCTGCATGACCGCTATTTCAAGACCGTGTGGATCCCCGACGAAAGCTATTTCCAGACGCTCGCCCGGCTCTATTCGATCAATATCGAGAGCCGGTCCCTGACGCTGGCGAAGTTCGACTACGAGGGCAAACCGCACGTCTTTTACGACGATCATCTTCAACTCCTGCGCCGCTCCGACTGCTTCGTCGCGCGCAAGATCTGGCCCGAGGCGGAACGGCTCTACGGCACGTTCCTCGCGCTCAAGCCTGGGCAGGGGCAACGTGCCGAACCGGCGCCGGAAAAGATCGACCGGCTTCTGTCGCGGGCGGTCGAGCGCCGCGCCCGGGGGCGACCGGGTCTGTACATGCAAAGCCGCTTTCCCCAGCGCGACCACGAGAATGGCAAGACCGCCGGCCCCTACAGCGTCTTTCACGGCTTCTCCGATCTCTTCGAGGAGTTCGACCTCTGGCTGGCGAAAACGGTTGGGGGCAGGGTCCACGGCCATCTCTTCGCGCCGGAGCGCGCCGAGTTCGCCGGTGGCGAAACCCTCTATAACGGTTGTCTTTCCGATGCCGCGACGCTTCGCGACTACAACGCGCAGTCCTTTCTGACCAACCTGATCTGGAACACGCGGGGCGAACGGCAGTGCTTCCAGTTCTCACCCCGCGACACCCAGGATTGCAACTGGTTCATGGCGACCGATCCGAATGCCCAGATTTCGGTCATCACCGGCACATGGGCGGTGCCGCTGATGCGGTCGAACATGGACTTCGCAGACATCCGGAAGGAAGCCGCCCGGCTTCAGCGCATCGAGACCGATCACCTCGCGATCCTGCGCACGAATTTCGTCAAGGCACGGCTGCGGATCTGGACCATGGCGGAATTCCTCGAAAGCCCGATGGAGGCCTTGCAGACCATCATCGACGAAATTCGCCCCCAGGCGGCAAGGCTGCCGGCCGAGGCGCCGCGGCTCGTCGATCTGGGCGGCTTCGGAAAATTCCTGCAGAACCTGAAGAATCAGGGGATGCAGCCGATCGTGATGGGAGAATTCGTGGCGTCGCTCGATGAAGGCATGCCGGCAGCCGAGACGCGCAGCAAACCCTACCTGGTAAGGTGAAAGGCGGTTCCGTGGGACGAACCTTCGACCATTTCGTCATTTTCGCCGAGATGCGGACAGGCTCCAACCTGCTGGAAGAGACGCTGAACCAGGTCGAGGGGCTGACTTGCCACGGCGAGGCGTTCAATACGGTGCATCTTGGCGGGCCGAACAAGACGGCGCTTCTGGGCATGACCAAGGCCGAGCGCGATGCCGATCCGCTGGCGCTTCTGGCGCGCATCAAGGCGGAACCCGGTCTGAACGGCTTTCGCTTCTTTCACGACCACGATCCGCGCATACTGTCGAAGGTGCTGTCCGACCCGTGCTGCGCCAAGATCGTTCTGACGCGGAACCCGGTGGAGAGCTATGTCAGCCTCAAGATCGCGCGTGACACCGGCAAGTGGCGCATGTCGGACGCGCGCACCCGGCGATCGGCGAAACCCGCCTTCGTGCGCGAGGAGTTCGAGGCGTTCCTGGATCAACGGCACGCATTTCAGCGCCGCATCCTGAATGCGTTGCAGGTCTCCGGGCAGACTGGCTTCTATCTCGACTATGAGGATGTCCAGTCCGTCGATGTCCTCAACGGTCTGGTGGCATTTCTCGGCGTCGAGGGCGAAGTCGCCCGCATCTCGCGCAAGCTTGTGCCGCAGAACCCGGAGGCGCTGTCCGACAAGGTCGGCAACTTCGCGGCGATGGAGAAGGCGCTGGGCCAGGTCGATTGGGCGGCATTGTGGCGCGTTCCCAACTTCGAGCCACGCCGTGGACCGGGCGTACCGCGCGCCGTGGCGTCGGCGGGGGCACCTTTGCTCTATCTGCCGATCCCGCCGTTTGGAGAGGACGGAGTATCGGGCTGGCTCGCAGGGCTTGGATCGGGCGGACTTACCCAGGGATTCACGCAGAAGACGCTGAAGGACTGGCTGCGCGAGCGTCCCGGACACCGCAGTTTCACCGTGATCCGCCATCCGCTTCTGCGCGCCCATGCGGTGTTTCGCCAGATCCTGACGGATGACGATTTCGAGGGGTTGCGCATCGGGCTGCACGAGCAATGGCAGGTGCCGATGCCGTCGGGCGATATCGAGGAACTGCCGCCCGAAGCGGAGAAGGCGGCGTTTCTTGGTTTCCTCAAGTTTCTGCGCGCGAATCTGAGCGGGCAGACCCCTGTGCAGCAGAACATCCTCTGGTCCAGCCAGGCCTCCATCCTGGAGGGAATGGCACAGTTCTCCTCGCCCGACCTGATCGCGCGGGCCGATTCGCTGGAGATCGATCTGGGCTATCTGGCGCGGGTCGTGGATGCCGCCTTGCCCGGCGCCGGGCAATTCGAGGCGCTGAAAGCGGATCGCGAAAGGCTCTCGCGGATATGTGATGGCACGATCGAAGCCGCCGCTCACGCCGCCTATGGCCGCGACTACCAGCTTTTTGGCTATGCGAAGACCCTGCCCGGGATGTGACGGCGTTCAGGCCGCCTGGCTGGGGCGTGCTTCGGTCAGGACCGCGTGCAGCGTCGCCGCGTCGCCGTTCGACCGCAGCTTGGCGCAGATCGCCGCATCCCGCATGGTTCGCGACACCAGCGCCAGCGCCTTGAGGTGGTCCACGCCGGAATCCTTTGGGGCGAAGAGCGCGAAGATCAGATCGACGGGCTGGCGGTCCACCGCGTCGAAGTCGAGCGGCTTTTCCAGCCGCATGAAAATGCCGATGACGCGGTCAAGCCCGTCGAGCCTGGCATGGGGCAGCGCCACGCCATGCCCGACACCCGTCGGGCCGAGGCTTTCGCGTTCCTGAAGCGCGTTCACCGTCTCGGACGGTTCAAGACCGTACACCGCGGCGGCGATTTCCGCGAGATCCTGAAACAGCCGCTTCTTGCTCGTTACATGACTCACGACCCGAACTGCCGTCGGCTTCAGAAGGTTTGAAAGATCCATGTGCTTTTCTGTTCCGCGCCCCTTCCGGGGCGCCCTACATAACGGCCGGATCGATCCAACCGAAGTTTCCGTCGTCGCGGCGGTGGACAACGTTCACCCCGCCGCTCTTCTCATTGCGGAACACCAGAAGCGGCGCTCCCGTCAGTTCCATCTGCATTACCGCTTCTCCGACAGAGAGCGAAGGTATCTTCGCTTCCATCTCGGCGATGATCATCGGCTGGAGGCTGTCAGGCTCCGAATCCGGTGATCCGCCGTTCGCGGCGAGCACATACATGGACGCTCCGTCGAATTCAACAGGTTCGGAGCGATCGCGGTGATGGTCTTTCAGCCGACGCTTGTAGCGGCGGAGCTGTTTGTCCATCTTTTCGCGGCAGTTTTCGAAGGCAGCGTAGATTTCGGTCGCCTGACCCTTCGCGGCGGCGGTCAGGCCGGTCGACAGGTGAACCGTCGCCTCGCACATATATTCATAGGCGTTGCGCGAGAAGATGATGCTCGCATCGGTCGGCCGCTGCGAATACTTCTCGACTGTCTCACCCAGTTCGGACTTGACGTGAGTTTGAAGGGCGTCCCCAACGTCGATCTGTTTGCCGCTGATCTGATAGCGCATGTGTCCTCCTTGGTTATCATGTCCGCGTCTCCCTGTTCGCGGGGAGGCGGCGGAACTGGTGGTGCGGGGAGCTAGTGTCCTGATGCGGCCTGCGCTTCGTCCTTCGCAAGACGCTTGCGGTTCCGGCGCGCGAAGGATGAAGGGATGCGCATGCATTTGCGATATTTGGCGACAGTTCGACGGGCTATGTCAACGCCTTCGTTCTTGAGGTGTGATTGAATTACGGTATCGGCAAGGGGTGTGCGGCAATCTTCCTGTTCTATCAGGGCGCGAATCCGCCGCTGGACATCGAATGGCGAAATCTCGCCGTCCCGGCCAGCCACGCCGCGCGAAAAGAAGTGACTCAGGGGAAACACCAGGCCATCCGCGATCAACGCCTTTCCCGCGATGGCGCGGCCGATGGTCGCGGGGTGGAGATCGAGGGTGTGGGCAACCTCGTGGCGCCGGAGCGGTGCAAGCTGACGCTGGCCGTCGACGAAGAACGCCTTCTGCCGATCGGCGATGACTTCGGCGATGCGCAACAGCGTCGCGAGTCGGGCGGAGACCGCTTTGGAAAAGGCGCAGGCGCGTTCGAAGAGCGCGCGTATTTCGGGAGTGGTCAGGTTTTCGCGTCCGGTGTCCAGCACGCCGATCGCAGGCACGCCCGCGGCGTTCAGGCGGGCTTCGACGCGGCCCCCGTAGCAGTCGACGCGGATTTCCGGAATCAGAACAATCGGCGCATGTTCTTCGGATTGGACCGGTCGGGATGTGCAATGCCGGAGCAACTCGGCAATCCGCTCAAGCTCGGGCGGCGACAGCGAAAGAGCCTGTTCAAGACGTTGCCAACGCGCCTCCGCAAAGTCGTCGAGCCGCGCGGCGATCCGACGGGCCAAGCCCTCGGCAACCCCGGATTCGACCAGTTGCAACGCAAGACATTCGGGCAGGTCGCGCGCGCCGATACCCGCAGGTTCACATCGTTGAAGTGCGTGCAACCCGGCCTTCAACACGTCGAGGGGCGCGCCCGTGCTCTCCGACACTTCCTCCAGCGTCACGTCGAGATATCCGTCCTCCCGCAGTTCGCCGACCAGATAGGATGCCGCCGCCTCGGTTGGCGCGTCGAGCTGCTGAAGCGCGATCTGGTGTGCGAGGCGCATGTGCAGGCTTTCAGGCGCGGCGGCGGTGGCCAGCGCATAGTCGTAGGCTGACATGCCGCCTGCATTGCTCCCCGTCGCGCCCTCGACGACGAGAAAGGGGTTCTCGGCTGCCTCCCGCGCGATGTCCTCGAGAAGCTCCGAGGTAGGCATCCGCAGAATCGAGAGTGCCGCCCGCATATATGCCGAAACCGCCAGGCCCTGGCGGGTGGTCAGGTTGACGCGCGATTTCAGAGCCATCGCCTGCCTGCTGCTTCAGTTGAGGCGGAAACTTTGGCCAAGATAGACCCGCCGCACGTTTTCGTCCCGCACGACCTCTTCGGCCGTACCGCTCATCAGCACGGTGCCGTCATGCAAGATATAGGCCCGGTCGACGATTTCCAGGGTCTCGCGGACATTGTGGTCGGTGATGAGAACGCCGATGCCGCGGGACTTGAGATCGTGCACCAGCGTACGGATATCGCCGACCGAGATCGGGTCGACACCCGCGAAGGGTTCGTCGAGCAGAAGGTATTTCGGTCCCGCCGCAAGGCAGCGCGCGATTTCCACCCGCCGCCGTTCGCCGCCCGACAGCGCCAGCGCGGGCGCGCGCCTGAGATGGGTGATCGAGAAATCCGACAATAGCTCTTCCAGTTTTTCCCGCCGTTTGTGGACGTCGGGTTCGTTTATCTCCAGTACCGCGGTAATGTTGTCCTCGACCGACAGACCCCGGAAGATCGACACTTCCTGCGGCAGGTAACCGATGCCGAGCCGTGCGCGGCGGTACATCGGCAGGCCCGTTACGTCGCGGCCATCGATCAGCACATGGCCACTGTCGGGCGCGATGAGACCCGCGATGTTGTAAAAGCAGGTGGTCTTGCCCGAGCCGTTCGGGCCGAGCAGCGCCACCACCTCGCCACGCGCAAGGTCGAGCGAAACATCGCGGATGACAGGACGCTTGCGGTAGCTTTTCCGCAGGTGCTGAACCTTGAGTCCGGCTGAGCCTTCGGCCACCGAAAGGGTCGGACGTGCGGCCATCACTTCTTCGCCTTCGGATCGATGATGGTCTTCACCCGGCCGTCCATCCGGCCCTTGCCGGTTTCAAGATCGACCACCAGCTTTTGCCCGGCGATGGTGCTGCCGCCCTGGGTCAGCAGAACGTCCCCGGTCATCACGACCTCTCCGCTCGCCACGGTATAGATGGCGTCGCTGCCCTCGGCGGCCTCGGTGGGGCTGGTGATGACGACGCCACCGGAGGCCAGGATGCGGTCGATCTTCGAGGTGTCGTCCTTGAGGTATTCGACGCGGACGGCCGCGGCGGACATCCGCATCTCGCCCTGGATGACGACGACGTTGCCGGTGAAGACGGCGGTCGCGTCGGTCTGATTGACTTCGAGCTGGTCGGCGGTGACTTCGACCGGAAGGCTGGTGTCGTTTTTGATCCCGCCGAATGCGACGGTCGTCCCTTGGGCGAATGCCGGCACGCTCAGCATCGCCCAGACGGCGCAAACGATGGTCAGGATGCCGGCGTGTCGCTTCATTTCGTCTCTCGGTTCAGTGGATCGTATACCAGCTTGACCCCGTTGTTGAAAATCAGAACGTAGTCACCGGTCTTGTCATCAATGCGGCGCATTTCCATCCGTCCCGCGTCGATACGCCCGAGCGGCCCGGTCACGGCGACGGCGGCGTCCGAAACCATATGGGTTTTGTCAAGCGCAGCATCCAGTTTCGTCGTCGTCATGACGTAGCCGGTCGACGTTTGAACCTGCACATCGTCGCGCAAGATCAGAAGATCCTGCGCTTCGTCAATGCGGCCGGTGCTTGAACTGAGGTCGATCCGCAGCTCGTTCGGCGTGTCGTAGCGGGCCACAAGCGCATCGGCGGTCGCGTCGGTGTTCTCGGCCGTTTTGGGATAGGCGACATCGGCGTTGATCCGAACTGCGCTGCCGTCGTCGGTGACGCTGGCATAATCGGGATTGGTCAGGCGGTGATCGCGCGCCAGCTCTTTCACATCGACTTCGCTGTAGGGTAGCGCGGCCTCGGTGTTGATACGCCGGGAGAGCAGGAAAAGCGTCGAAAGAATCGCAAGCGCCAGCAGGGGCAGCACGATCTTCAGCCAGAACACGACCCGCGAATGGAGATTGTCGTGAACCGCCACCACTTCAGACCACACCGGCCCGGAGGCAATCATGGATGTTCAGGATGCCGAGCGCAGGTCCGTCGCCGCCTTTGGCGACTACAAAAAGACAGGTGATCTTGCGGTCCTTCATCAGGGCGACGGCCTTTTCCGCGACGGAATCCGGGTCGATCGTCTGTGGCGCGCGGGTCATCACCTCGTGGGCCTGCCGGTCGAGAAGCCCGTGCATATGGCGGCGGAGGTCCCCGTCCGTCACGATCCCGGTCAGTCTATCACCCGGACCCGTCACGCCAACGACCCCGAAGCCCTTCTGGCTCATGACGAGCAAGGCTTCGCTCATCGGGGTCCGTTCCCGGACGAGCGGCATGTCCTCCGCCCCGTGCATGAGATCCACGACCTTGAGGAGTTTCGCGCCCAGCTTGCCGCCGGGATGGAAGGTGCGGAAATGATCGGGGGTGAAGTGCCGGTGCTCCATCAGTGCAACGGCGAGCGCATCGCCGAGAGCGAGGGTCATCGTCGTCGAAGTGGTCGGCACGATCCCGGTGCCGCAGGCTTCTTCGGCGGCGGGCAGGATGATCGCCACGTCGGACTGCCGGATGAGCGAGGAGTCGCGTCGGCTCGCCACGCCGATCAGCGGGATCGAGAAGCGGCGGGTATGAGAGATGATGTCGCTCAGTTCCGGCGTCTCACCGGAATTCGAGAGCACGAGCGCGACGTCGCCTTCGGTGATCATGCCGAGATCGCCGTGGCTCGCCTCGGCCGGGTGAACATACTGCGCCGGCGTCCCGGTGGAGGCGAGCGTCGCCGCGATCTTGCGCGCGACATGGCCGGATTTGCCCATGCCGGAGACGATCACGCGGCCCTTCGCGTTCAGGACCAGTCCGACGGCTTCGGCAAAGCCGCCGTCGAGCGCGTCGCGCAACTTCACCAGGCCCTCTGCCTCGATCGCGATGACGCGGCGCGCGGTGGCAAGCAGGGTGTCCTTGTCGGTCATTGGTTCAATGCGAAAAGATGTCGGCCGCGTCGCCCCAGCCGAGCAGGTCGAGATTGGCGCGGACGGGCAGAAAGTCGAAGCACGATTGTGCGAGTTGCGAACGCCCCTCGCGCGCCAGCCGCCGGTCGAGTTCCTCTTTCAGGCGATGCAGGTAGAGCACGTCCGAGGCGGCATATTCCGTCTGCGCTTCGGTCAGGTCCGCGGCGCCCCAATCCGAGGTCTGCTGTTGCTTGGAGATGTCGATGCCGAGAAGTTCCTGAAGCAGGTATTTGAGCCCGTGCCGGTCGGTGAAGGTCCTGATGAGCTTCGAGGCGATCTTCGTGCAGTAAATCGGTGCCGTATCGACGCCAAAGGCGTTCTTCAGCGCCGCGATGTCGAAACGCCCGAAATGGAAGAGCTTGAGCACCTTTGGGTCGGTCAGCAGTTTTTCCAGATTCGGGGCAGAGGTCTGGCCCTGCGAGATCTGCACCAGATGCGCATTGCCGTCTCCGGTGGAGAGTTGCACCAGGCAAAGCCGGTCGCGCCGGGGGTCGAGGCCCATCGTCTCGGTGTCGATGGCGACGGAGGCGCCGAGGTCGAGCGTGTCGGGCAAATCTTCGCGATGCAGGTAGATGGTCATTCGTGGCTCCGCCGCGCAAGCACTTTCGGGCAAGGAAGCTTTTGGCCAGCACTGCCTCGGCCTTCCCGATGTCGGATTGTAGTACGGCATTCGCCAACCGTGCTCAATGCCGGATCGGAAATCGTGTCAGATGGCCGCGAGAAGCAGGACCGCCACGATCACCATGACGAAGGTGAACTCGATCACCGGCAGACGCAACAGCGGCTGCCCGAAGTATCGGACAGCCGCTGCCACCACACCACGCAAAATCCACGTGAGCCTCGCGGCTCCAATTCCGTACCACTTACCAATCCACCCAGATCCACCTCCGACTGCGGTGGTCGACCGCGTCGGAGGCAGTTCGGGAAACAAATGCTCTTGACGAGAATTACTGTTCGTAGAATTCATCGAAATCATTACCACTTATGCGTGTTATATTTCATATCGGAACATGATTCGAATACTTGTCTTTTTAGACATGTCCATTCGGCGAAGTTAATGGAAAGTTGAAGAAATTCAGCGCATAAGCAGTATCAGATGCGCCTGCCGCGCTGTGGCAACGTGCCAAAATGGCCGCGCAGATACTGGATGAGACGTCGGTGGGTCGTACGGTGCCTTTGGCGCAGGTTTACACCCACGAAAACCGTCTGCGCGATGGCGGTCGCGTCGCGCACGACCTTGGCTTTTCCCTTCTCGGCGAGGAGCGTTGCGGATTCTCTCAAAACATAAGCCGAACCGCCGAGCGAGCGGACCAGCCCCGTCATCGCCGCATTCTGGCCGATCAGCAGGGTTGCACCGGCCAGACGCGGATAGAGTGCCGAGTGGGTGGCCGAGAAAGCGGGGGAATAGTTGCCGAGGATGTAGCTTTCCTGCCGAACCTCGTGAAGGCTCTCGGTCTCGGTCGAGACCATGTCGTACCAGATTTCTCCCAAGGTCTCGAAATAAAGGTCGGGATGCGGTCGGGGCGAGAAGAGAAGCGCGATGTCTTCGACGCCCGAGACGAGGTCGCTGCACATCTGGGTGGAATAATCGGCCTCGAACAGGAAAGCGGCGTCGGGCAGAAGCAGGCGGAATTCCCGGATGAGGTCGGCGAAGTGGTCGCCGACCAGATCGTGCTGGATGCCGATCCGCAGCGTGACTCCACCCTGGCCCACATCGCGGGTGGCGTTCAGCGCCTCGGTCCAGCTACGGCGAAGCGCGCGGGCATGCGGTTCGAAGCGCAGCCCCTCGGTGGTCAATTCGGTGCCCGCGCGGGAACGGAGGAACAATGGACGGTTCAGCGTCGTCTCCAGCGTGCGGATACGGCCAGAGACGGTGGATTGCGTGACGCCCAGACGTTCGGCTGATCGATTGAAGCTGCGGGTTTCGCAGAGGTCGAGAAAGGTGTCGATCAAATCGATCTGCATTCAGAGCACGAGGTCGTCGGGCTGGTGGGGTGTGACGATTGGCTTGATGCGCGCGAGGGTTTCGAGGTCGCGCAGCCATTCATAATAGATGCCCTTGGCAGTGGTGATTGCCACCCCCGCCATGCGCATCCGGTCCAGCCCAGCCTCGTGGCTGCTTCCGGGCGACCCGGTTGCATCGCGCAACGCCACGACCCGGAAGCCCGCGCCGAGGAGGCCGAGAGCGGACTGAGCGACGCAGATATCGGTTTCGAGGCCGACCAGCACGGCCTGCTTCCGCCCAGTCGCCTGTGCGGCGTCACGGATGTCCTGCTGTCCGAAAAACCCAAAGACACGCTTGTCGTAGATCGCGGTGCCTTCGGGCAAAACTTCGGTCACCTCCGGTACTGGCGGGCCGTTCTGCGCAATATCCTCGGCCATTGCGATCACCGGAATATCCAGCGCCGCCGCAACCCGGACCAGCCACGCAATCCGAGTGACGAGCGGCGCGCGCGCCTCGTCCGCCAGCTTGTCGAGAAAGAACTGTTGCACGTCGATGACGGCCAAGAAGCTTTGAGTACGGTCGAAGAGCAGATCTGTCATCGGGCGCCTCTAATCGGACTCTCCGATTAATAATGGCGCAATATGCGAATTGAAAGAAGGATGATTTGGGCGCTAATCCTTGAAGATCGAAATTACCCGGGGGGTCGCCATGGCGGAGATGCCGAAACAGGCGCGCGTTGTCATCATCGGCGGCGGAGCCGTCGGGGTGTCTTCGCTCTTCCATCTCTGCAAGGCGGGCTGGACCGACTGCGTTCTGCTTGAAAAGAACGAACTGACGGCGGGCTCGACCTGGCATGCGGCGGGCAACGTTCCGACCTTCTCGACCTCGTGGTCCTTGATGAACATGCAGCGCTACTCGACCGAGCTTTACCGTGATCTCGGCGCGGCGGTCGATTACCCGATGAATTACCATGTCACCGGCTCGATCCGGCTTGGCCATTCCAGGGAGCGGATGCAGGAATTTGAGCGGGCGAAGGGCATGGGCCGCTATCAGGGCATGGCGCTGGAAGTTCTTGGGGTCGACGAGATACGCGGCAAGTATCCGTTCCTTGAAACGCATGATCTGAAGGGCGCGCTCTACGATCCCGCCGATGGCGACATCGACCCGGCGCAGCTGACACAGGCGCTCGCCAAGGGTGCGCGCGACATGGGCGCGACGATCCTGCGCTTTACCCCGGCAACTGGAGTGAGCCGCGAAAACGGCGAATGGATCGTGCATACCGAGAAGGGTGACATTCGCTGCGAGATCGTGGTGAACGCTGCTGGCTATTACGCCCAGAAGGTCGGCGAATGGTTCAAGCCCTTCGGCGGGCGCACCGTGCCGATGATGGTGATGAGCCATCAGTATCTCCTGTCCGAGCCGGTGCCGGAGATCGAGGCGTGGTCGAAGGAGAACGGCCGCAAGCTGCCGCTTCTGCGCGATGTGGACAGCTCCTACTACCTCCGGCAGGAGAAGACGGGGTTCAACCTCGGACCTTACGAGCGGAACTGCCGCGCGCATTGGGCCTCGCCCGACGATCCCTTCCCGGAGGATTTCAGCTTCCAGCTTTTCCCCGACGATCTGGAACGGCTGGAATGGTATATCGAGGATGCGATGGCGCGCGTCCCCTTGCTGGGTTCGGCGGGGATTTCCAAGGTGATCAACGGACCCATCCCCTATGCGCCCGACGGCAACCCCCTGATCGGGCCGATGCCCGGCGTGCCGAACGCGTTCGAGGCCTGCGTCTTTACCTTCGGCATCGCCCAGGCGGGCGGCGCCGGCAAGGTGCTGGCGGAATGGGTCACCGAGGGCGCCACCGAATGGGACATGTGGTCCGTTGATCCGCGCCGCTTCACTGGCTACACCGATCAGGGCTACTGCGTCGCCAAGGGAAAGGAGGTCTACGGCCACGAATATGGCATGCACTTCCCGATGGCGCGCTGGCCCGCCGCGCCGGACCGCCGCCTGTCGCCGGTCCATGGCAAAGTGAAGGCGCTCGGCGGCCAGATGGCGCCCTATAACGGCTGGGAGCGTGCCGAATGGTTCGCCGAACCGGGCGACGATACGAGCTGGGAGGCGACGCAAACCTGGAACCGCGCCGGGCCATGGGAGGCGCGCATCCGAGCCGAATGCGAGGCGGTGCGCGATGGGGTCGGGGTACTCGACCTGCCGGGCTTCACGCGGCTTCTGGTCAAGGGGCCGGGGGCGCGCACCCATGTCGACAGTCTGACCGCTTCACGTCTGCCCGCGCCGGGGAAGATCGGTCTGGTCTATTTCCCCGACGCACGCGGTCGCATCCTGACCGAGATGACGGCGATGGTGCATTCGGACGAGGCCGTCGGCCTCATAACCGCCGCCGTGGCACAGTGGCACGATGCCGACATGCTGCGGCAAGGGCTCCCCGAGGGCGTCACGATCGAGGATCATTCCGACGAGGTCGCATGTTTCATCGTCACTGGACCGAAGTCCCGCGAACTGCTTGCGCCGATAACCAATGCGGATCTATCGATGCCGTGGCTGTCGGTGCAGCAAGACGTGAATGTTGCCGGAAAACCCTGCGCGCTGGTGCGGGTTTCCTTCGCGGGTGAACTTGGCTGGGAAATCCACGCGGGCAATGACAACGCCCCGGCGATCTATGACGCGCTTCTGGCGGAGGGCGCGAAGCCTTTCGGGATGCGGGCGCTGAATTCGCTGCGCATCGAAAAGGGCTATCGGGCGTGGAAGGGAGACCTTTCGACCGACTACAGTCTTCTGGAAGGCGGGCTTGATCGCTTCATCAGGCTTGACAAGCCGCAGGGCTTCCCCGGCAAGGCGGCGCTGCTTGCGGAAAAGCAGCGTGGTGTGAAGAAGCGCTTCGTGACGCTGACGGTCGAGGCGGGGGAGTGCGACGCGCCCTACATGTCGACGCTGTGGCATGAAGGAAAGGTCGTGGGCGAGACGACAAGCGGGGCTTGGGGCTACCGCGTCGGTCGGTCCATCGCCTTGGGGATGCTGCGTGCCGATCTGGCGGTGCCGGGGACGAAGGTTGAGGTCGAGATCTATGGCGAGCGGTTCCCGGCTGTCGTCGAGGCGGATCGGCCGCTTTGGGACCCGATGAACGCGCGTATCAAGGCTTGAGGCGGAGGCGGGGGGCGCTGCCCCCGGAACCCCCGAGGTATTTTTGGCAAGATGAAATGGCAGGTGGGCGGCAATGGTTGATGTTCCGGAACGGGCGCGTGTCGTCATCATCGGGGGCGGAGTGTCCGGCTGTTCGGTCGCCTATCATCTGGCGAAGCTCGGCTGGACCGACATCGTGCTACTGGAGCGACGGAAACTGACCTGCGGCACGACATGGCACGCGGCGGGGCTGATCGGGCAGTTGCGCGGCTCGCAGAACATGACGCGGCTCGCGAAATATTCCGCCGATCTCTACGTGAAGCTGGAGGAAGAGACGGGCGTCGCGACCGGGATGCGGCAGGTGGGGTCGATCTCGGTCGCGCTGACCGAAGCGCGGAAGGAAGAGCTATACCGGCAGGCGACGCTGGCCCGCGCCTTCGATGTGGAGGTCCATGAGGTTTCGCCCGCCGAGGTCAAGGCGAGGTATCCGCATCTGAACGTCTCGGATGTGGTCGGAGCAGTGCATCTTCCGCTCGATGGGCAATGCGATCCGGCGAACATCGCGATGGCCCTGGCGAAGGGCGCCCGGATGCGCGGCGCGAAGGTCATCGAGGGTGTAAAGGTGACGAAGGTGCTGGATGATGGCGCCAGGGTCACGGGCGTCGAATGGGAGCGCGGCGGCGAGAGCGGGACCATCGCCGCTGACCTCGTGGTGAATTGCGGCGGCATGTGGGGCCGCGATCTGGCGGCTCAGTCGGGGGTGACGCTGCCGTTGCATGCCTGCGAGCATTTCTATCTGGTGACCGAACCAATCCAGGGCCTCGGCCATTTGCCGGTTCTGCGGGTGCCGGACGAATGCGCCTACTACAAATCGGATGCCGGCAAGATGATGCTGGGCGCGTTCGAGCCGAAGGCGAAGCCCTGGGGCATGGACGGCATCCGCGAGGACTTCGAGTTCGACACGCTCCCCGAGGACTGGGATCATTTCGCGCCGATCCTTGAGGCCGCCACCAACCGGATGCCGTTGTTCGAGACGGCGGGCATCCACACCTTCTTCAACGGGCCGGAGAGCTTCACGCCGGACGACCGCTACTACCTTGGCGAAAGCCCAGCACTTCGCGGCTACTGGATTGCCGCCGGGTACAATTCCATCGGCATCGTCTCCTCCGGCGGCGCCGGTATGGCGCTGGCGCAGTGGATGGAGGATGGCGAGCCGCCCTTCGATCTTTGGGAGGTCGATATCCGCCGCGCCCAGCCCTTCCAGAGGAACCGCCGTTACCTGAAGGAGCGGGTGAGCGAGACGCTGGGTCTGCTCTACGCCGATCACTGGCCTTACCGGCAGGTCGAAACAGCGCGGGGGGTGCGGCGGACGCCCTTGCACGAGCATCTGAAAGCGCGCGGCGCGGTCTTTGGTGAGGTCGCGGGATGGGAGCGGGCGAACTGGTTCGCGAATCCGGGGCAGAAGGCCGAATACGACTACGCCTGGGGTCGCCAGAACTGGTGGCAGAACCAGCGCGAGGAGCATCTGGCGGTGCGGAACGGCGTCGGGTTCTTCGACATGACCTCGTTCGGGAAGATCCGGGTCGAGGGGCGCGACGCGCAGGCCTTCCTGCAAGGCCTTTGCGGAGCCGATCTGGACGTGCCCGTGGGGCGGATCACCTATACGCAGATGCTGAACGCGCGGGGCGGGATCGAATGCGATCTGACGGTGACGCGGCTTTCGGAGACGGCGTTCCTCCTGGTCGTGCCGGGGGCGACGCGTGCAGCGCGACCTCGCGTGGCTGCGCCGCCATCTCGGCGATGCCTTCGCGGTTGTGACCGATGTTTCGGCGGCCGAGTCGGTGATGTGCGTGATGGGGCCGAAGGCGCGCGATCTGATGCGCCGGGTCAGCCCGGACGACTTCTCGAACGAGGCGTTCCCCTTCGGCACAGCACGCGAGATCGAGATCGGCATGGGCCTCGCCCGCGCGCACCGGGTGACCTATGTGGGCGAGCTGGGCTGGGAGATCTACGCGCCGACCGATCAGACCGCGCATATCTTCGAGGCGATCGAGGAGGCCGGGGCGGCGGTCGGCCTGAAGCTTTGCGGCCTCCATACGCTCGACAGTTGCCGGATCGAGAAGGCGTTCCGGCATTTCGGCCATGACATCACCGATGAGGATCATGTGCTCGAGGCGGGGCTTGGGTTTGCGGTCAAGACCGGCAAGGGCGACTTCATCGGGCGCGAGGCGGTCCTGCGCAAGCGCGAAGCAGGGCCTGAACCGGCGGCTGGTGCAGTTCCGGCTGACCGACCCGGAGCCGAGCCTCTTTCACAACGAGGCGGTGGTGCGGGACGGCAGGATCGTGTCGATCATCACCTCGGGCAACTACGGCCATCATCTCGGCGGTGCGGTCGGTCTGGGCTATGTGCCCTGCAAGGGCGAGAGTGCGGCGGAGGTTCTGGCATCGGCCTATGAGATCGAGATTGCCGGGCGGCGCTATGCGGCCGAGGCGAGCCTCGCGCCGATGTATGACCCGAAAGCGGAGAGGGTGAAGGCATGACACTGAGAGCACGGCATCAGAGGTTCTTTGACCTGCATCAGAGCGGTTGCTTCGTGATGCCGAACCCGTGGGACATGGGCTCGGCCCGGATGATGGCCGCCTTGGGGGCGAAGGCGATTGCCACCAGTTCGGCGGCCCATGCCTTCACGCTTGGACGTTCGGATATGGGCGGGGTCAGCCGCGATGAGGCTCTGGCCCATGCGGGGGACCTTCTTGCTGCGACGGCCCTGCCGGTGTCTGGCGATTTCGAGAACGGGTTCGGCGACGATCCTGACGATGTGGCGGAGACGGTGCGGCTGGCCGCCGAGGTTGGGCTTTCAGGCTGCTCAATCGAGGATTGCGCCGCGGATGGCGTGATTTTCTCCTATGGATTTGAACAGGCGGTCGAGCGGATCAGGGCCGGCGTTTCCGCTGCACGCGCGCTGAACAGGCCCTTTGTCTTCTGCGCGCGGGCCGATGGCGTCATGAACGGCATCTATGATCTCGCGGAGGGTATCCGCCGCTTGCAGGCGTTCGAGGCGGCGGGGGCGGACCTGCTTTACCTGCCGGTGCCGCCGGGGCCTGATGAACTGAAACGGGTTCTGTCGTCGGTCACGAAGCCGGTCAACGCGCTCGCGGCCGGGCCGCTTCGAAAGCTGACCGTGGCGGAGCTTGCGGCGATGGGGGTGCGGCGGATTTCGCTCGGCTCGCAGGTCGCGCGTGTCACCCATGCCGCGATCCGCGATTGCATGACGGCGATGGTGGGATCGGGGTCGTTTGAGCCGCTGATAGCGGCGGCGTCCGGTGACGAGATTGACGCTTTGCTTGAGGAAGGGTCTGGCGATGAGTGACGAGGCACTGAACTGCGAACCCCGCCGCGCGGCGCGGGCGGGCGGGCGCGAGGCGCGTCGTGCGATGCGGGCGGCCCCCCTCGCGGAGAATATGCGGCCGATCCGCGCGGGCCTGACGGGCGGGCAATACAAGCCCCTGAGCGAGGCGAGCGTCGCGCGCATCCACGCGGCGGCGCTGGAGGCGCTGGAGGTCATCGGCCTCAGCCAGGCGCCGAAATCGGGCGTGGAGATACTGACGGGCGCGGGGGCCATTCAGGGTGATGACGGGCGCATCCGGTTTCCGCGTGCTTTGGTCGAGGACATGCTGGCGATTGCGGCGCGGGACATCACGCTTTGCGGCCGCGACGCGAAATATGATCTGCACCTGACCGGCAGCAACGTCCATTTCGGCACGGCGGGGGCGGCGGTCCATATCGTCGATCTGGAAACCAATGCATATCGCGATTCCACAGCGCAGGACCTTTATGATGCGGCGCGGATCACCCATCACCTCGACAACGTGCACTTCTTCCAGCGCGCGATGGTCTGCCGCGATGTGCTCGACAATCTGGAGATGGATCTCAACACGCTCTACGCCTGCTGCGCCGGGACGTCGAAGCATGTCGGCACCTCGTTCAGCGATCCGTCCCATGTCGCGCCCTGCTTCGAGATGATCCACAAGATCGCGGGCGGTGAGGCTGCCTGGCGGGCGCGTCCTTTCATCTCCAACTCCAACTGCTTCGTCGTGCCGCCGATGAAGTTCGCCGAGGAAAGCTGCATCACGATGGAGGCGTGCATCCGGGGCGGGATGCCGGTCTTGCTGCTCAGCGCCGGGCAGGCGGGCGCTACCGCACCCGCGCCCATCGCGCTGACCATCGTGCAGGCGATGGCGGAATGCCTCGCCGGCGTCGTCTATGTGAACGCGATGGCGCCCGGTCATCCGGCGATCTTCGGCACCTGGCCCTTCGTCTCCGACCTGCGCACCGGCGCCATGTCGGGCGGCTCGGCCGAGCAGGCGCTTCTGACTGCCGGATGCGCGCAGATGCACCGTTTCTACAACCTTCCCGGAGGCGCGGCGGCGGGGATTTCGGACGCGAAGCTGCCCGACATGCAGGCGGGCTGGGAGCAGGGGATCACCAACGTCCTTGCCGGGTCTATCGGGCCTGAACATGGTCTATGAGGCGGTCGGCATGCATGCCTCGCTTCTTGGGCTTCTGCCTGGAATCGCTGGTGCTGGGCGACGATATCCTCGGGCAGGTGCTGCGCTGTGTGCGCGGCATCGACGTGACCGAGGAGTCGACATCCATCGACGCGATGAAGGCGGTCTGCCTTGGCGGGCCGGGGCATTACCTCGGGTCCGATCAAACGCTCAGGCTGATGCAAACCGAATATGTCTACCCCGTACTCGGCAACCGGATGAGCCCGAAGGAATGGGTCGAGGCGGATCGGCCGATGCTTCTGGACCGCGCCATCGCGCGGAAGAACGATATCCTGTCGAAGGCCGGGATGCAGGTCGATCCGCAGTTGGATGCGGCGATCCGCGCGGATTACAACATCTATTTCCGTTGAGGTCGGGCGATGCACTACGGATATATCGGGCTGGGGAACCTCGGGCAGAACTGCGCGGGGTGTTTGCTGAAGGCGGGGTTCGACCTTACTGTCCATGACCTCAACCGCAGCGCAGGCGATCCGCTTGTCGCGAATGGCGCGCGTTGGGGGGAAAGTGCGGTCGCGGTTGCGTCGAGCGGTCGATCACGTCATCACCTGCCTGCCGTCGCCTGCGGTGTCCGAGGCGGTTGCTGCGGCAGATCCTGCCAGCGATGAGGCCCGGCGCGACCTGGGTCGAGATGTCCACCCTTGGCCGCGACGATGTGCTGCGGCTGGCGGGCATCGCGGCGGAGGCGGGTGTGCGGATGCTGGAACTGCCGGTGACGGGCGGTGTTCACCTCGCCGCGCGTGGCGAGATCACCATGCTGCCGGGCGGTGACGCCGATCTCGTGGACCTGCATCGCCCGGCATTGGACGCGATGGGGAACCGGGTGTTCCACATGGGGCCGCTCGGGTCCTCCGCGATCATCAAGGTCATCACCAACATGCTGGCCTTCATCCACCTCAAGGCCACGTCCGAGGCACTGATGCTCGCCAAGCGCGGCGGGCTCGACCTCGCTCAGGCGTGGCACGCCATCGCGGCCTCGTCGGGCAATTCCTTCGTGCATGAGACAGAGGGCGCGCTGATCCTCAACGGATCGTACGACATCGCCTTTTCGGTCGATCTTGCGCTTGAAGGACCTTGGCTTTGCGCTGGGCTTCGGGCGGGAATTCGGCGTGCCGCTCGACCTTGCCGCGATGACCGAGCAAACCTATGTCGCGGCGCGGGCGGCCTATGGCGGCGGGGCGCAGTCACCGATGATCGCGAAGTTACTCGAAGACATGCTTGGCACCGATCTTCGAGCCGATGGCTTCCCCGCGCGGCTGGAATAGTTGCGACACGTCTTGTCGCAATGGTGACAGCCCGGTCCCTGACCGGATGGTCATATCCGCCGGATGGGGACGGCGATGAATGACGCGGAATTTGACTATGTGATTGTCGGCGCAGGCTCGGCCGGCTGCGTCTTGGCCGAACGCCTGTCGGCGAGTGGCAAGCACCGGGTGCTGGTACTGGAGGCAGGCGGCAGCGACCGGCGGTTCTACGTTCAGTTGCCGCTCGGTTACGGCAAGCTTTTTTACGACCCCGCCGTCAACTGGATGTATCGCACCGAACCCGACCCCGGCCTTGCGGGGAACAGCGATCACTGGCCGCGCGGAAAGCTTCTTGGCGGATCAAGTTCGATCAACGCGATGGTATGGATACGCGGCCATCGCAGCGACTACGAAGATTGGGGCGCGTTGGCGGGAACCGGATGGGGCGCGGAGGCGGCGCAAGCCGCCTACCGCGCCATCGAGGATAACGAGGCGGGGGTCGACTCCTTCCGTGGCGCGGGCGGGCCGCTTTTCATCTCATCGAACCGGCGCGACCTGCATCCTTTGGTCGACAGTTTCATTGCGGCGTCCGAGGCGAACGGGCTGACGCGCAACGCCGATTTCAACGGGGCGGAACAGGAGGGCGCCGGCATATACCAGATGACGATCCGCAATTCCCGCCGCAACTCCGCCGCGCGGGCATTTCTGCGGCCTGCGATGAAGCGCCCGAACGTGACCGTTCTGACCGGCGCCCATGTGACGCGGGTCATCGTTGAAACTGGCCGCGCGACGGGGGTGGAGTACCGGCGGAACGGGGCGATATACCGGGTTGCCGCGCGGGGCGAGGTGATCCTGTCGGGGGGCGCCATCAACTCGCCGCAGCTTTTGATGCTGTCGGGGATCGGCCCGGCGTCGCGCCTTCGGGACATGGGCATCCCGGTCGTGGCCGATGCCCCGCAGGTCGGACGGAACCTCAACGACCATCAGGGCATCAACTACACCTGGCGAATGAATGTGCCGACCTACAACGACATCCTGCGCCCCTGGTGGGGCAAGATGATGGTCGGGATGCAGTATTTCTTGCGCGGCACCGGGCCGCTGGCGAAGTCGATCAATCATGCCGGTGGGTTTTTCCGGACCGATCCGTCGCTGCGCCGCCCGAACATGCAGCTTTATTTTCAGGCATTCTCCACCCTGCTGCCGCGCGAGGGTGAGCGGCCGATCCTGTCGCCGGACCCGTTCTCCGGCCTCTCCATCGGCTTGTCGAACTGCCGCCCGACGAGCCGGGGTGAGATCACACTGAAATCGGCCGACCCATTTGCCCATCCCCGGATCAGTGCGAATGCCTTTTCGACGGAACACGATGTGTCCGAGATGCTGGCGGCGGTGAAGTATCTGCGCCGCATCGCTGCGCAGGAGCCGATCCGGTCGCTGATCGCCGAGGAGCTTCGGCCGGGGCCGGGGGTCCAGCGAGATGAAGACCTGATCGCGGATTTCCGCGCCCGGTCGGGCACGGTCTACCATCCTTCCTGCACCGTTCGGATGGGCCTGGACCCTGTCGCTTCGGTGCTCGATCCCGATCTGAAGGTGCGGGATGTCCGCGGACTGCGTGTTTGCGACGCTTCGGTCTTTCCAACGCTGATCGGCGGCAATACCAATGCGCCAAGCATCCTTGTCGGATGGCTAGGGGCGGAGCGTATCCTGAGCGACGCGCGTTAGGACGGACACATGAACTATCTTCTCGGCGTCGATACCGGCGGCACCTATACCGACGCTGTGATCCTCGACGAGGCGGGGGACCGCGTCGTGGCCTCGGCCAAGGCGCTGACCACGCGGCCCGACCTGTCGGTCGGTGTCGGCGGCGCGATGGACGCCGCCATCGCGGGGGCGGGGATCGCGGCGGGCCAGGTCGGGCTTGTGTCGTTGTCGACGACGCTCGCCACCAACGCGCTGGTCGAAGGGCAGGGCGGACGCGTTGCGCTTGTCTTCATCGGCTTCGACCGGGCGGAGTTCCAGCGTGCGGGGCTGGAGGAGGCGATGCGGGGCGACCCGGTCATCTGGACGCTGGGCGGCCACAATCACGGCGGGGTCGAAATGCGGCCACTGGACGCCGGGTCGCTGAGGACGGCGCTTGAGGAAACGATGGACAGCGTGAGCGGTTTCGCGGTGGCAGCGAGCTTCGCCACCCGCAATCCGACACACGAGCTTGCCGCGCGCGAGCTGATCCGCGAGATCACCGGCAAGCCCGTCACCTGTTCGCATGAACTTTCCGCCGGCCTGAATGGTCCGCGCCGGGCGCTGACGGCGGTGCTGAACGCACGACTGATCGGGATGATCGACCACCTGATCGCCTCCTGCCAGGGCCACATGGCCCGGATCGGCATCAACGCACCGCTGATGGTGGTGCGCGGCGACGGGGCACTGGTATCGGCCGACGTCGCACGCGAACGGCCGATCGAGACCATCCTCTCGGGTCCCGCCGCCTCGGTCGCAGGCGCACGGTGGCTGGCGGGCGAGGAGGACGCGCTGATCTCCGATATCGGCGGAACCACCACCGATATCTGCCTGCTGCGTGGCGGCCTGCCCGCCATCGACCCGATGGGCGCACGAGTCGGTCCATTCCGCACCATGGTCGAGGCCGTGGCGATGCGCACGACCGGCCTTGGCGGCGACAGCGAGGTGCATCTCGAGGAAGGACTCCTCACCGCACTGAGGCTTGGCCCACGGCGTTTGGTGCCGATCGCCCTGGCCGCGCGTGACTGGCCGGGCCTGGTCCACGACGCACTCGACACCTGGCTCGCGCAAGATGCGGTGGGCGAGATGGACGGACGTTTCGCTTTGCCGATGTGGCGTGGGACGCCGCCCCGGGGCCTCGCACCGCGTGAGGAGGGAGTGGTCGAACGCATGGTTGACGGGCCTGTGCGTTTGGCCGATGCGGTGAGAACACGGCTCGACCTTCCCGCGCTGATGCGGCTCGTGCAGCGGGGGCAGGTGATGATCGCAGGCGTCACGCCGTCGGACGCGGCTCATGTGCTCGGGCGGCTCGACAGTTGGGATGCCGCGGCGGCGCGAAAGGCCGTGGCGCTTTACGCCAAGCGACGGAATGGACGCGGCGACCGGATTGCCGCGTCTCCTGAAATCCTTGCTCAGTCGATCATCGATCAACTCACCCGTCAGACGGTCGATTGCGTCCTGGAAGCCGCGATTTCCGAGGAAGTACCCGGCTGGGCTGAGGTGCCGGAGGTTCTGGCGCGCCACCCTCTGTTGCGCGCCGGGCTGAAGGGGCATACTGGCATCCTGCGCCTTAAGGCGGAACTGGCATTGCCGGTGATCGGCCTCGGCGCATCGGCATCAAGTTACTATGGCGCGGTGGGTGAGGCGTTGAATGCGCGGATGATCCTGCCCGAATATGCGGGTGTGGCGAACGCCATCGGTGCCGTCGTCGGGCAAAGCTCGGTTCATGCCGAAGGGCTGGTCAGCAGTCCCGGCCCCGGTTCCTACGTCGCGCATCTGGTGGAGGGACCGGCGCGCTTCGCGGAGCGGGACGCGGCGGTCGGCGCGTTGCGTGTCGCGCTCGAAGCCGAAGCGCGCGACAGGGCTTACGCCGCCGGAATGGAGGAGATGCGCATCTCGGAAAGTTACGATCTGACGGAAGTGGATGTTGAAGGCCAGCCGATGTTCATCGAGGCGCGGCTCCGTGTCACCTTCACGGGCCGCCCCCGCATTGCGCGGGGCTGAGCGCGAGGTCTCAACCTGTCTTGCTGCGCTTCTTCTTTTTCTTCTTCCCGCCCGTAGCGTCATCCTTCTTGGTCTGGGCTTCCGTCAGCGCCGCGAGATCGCTCGCGGGAAGCGCCGCAATCTTGGCGAGTTTCTCCGACAGGGGACTCAGCGCTGCGGAAAGCGCGGCTGCCCTGGCATCGCCGCCGCTCTCCGCCCCGGCTGCGAAGAGCCGGTCAACCGCCGCCGAAAGTGACCGGCGCTGGAATGCCGATAGCATCGTTCCGGCAATCACCCACGGATCCGGGTCGGCCGCGAAATACTCCTTTCGGTCGCCCGGTGCGCGGACGCGAGAGATCAGGCCCCATTCGCGCAACTCCTTCAGCGCGGTCGAGACGTTGGATCGGGACATGCCGAGCAATTCCGTCAGATCGTCGGCGCAGGGCGCCTGAGCCGCGCGCCAAATCGTGGAAAAGCAAAGCCCTGCCGGTCGGGTCAGGCCCAGAAGATGTGCCGTTTCACTGAACGCTTCCGCAAATTCGACGTGGCGGGGCATGGTTTTGTCCCAGATGTCTGCAAACCGTGAAACACCTTCGGTCAGATCTGGCGCCAAGGCAACTGCGCGAGCAGGCTATCCGGCGCAGTCCACGATCCTTTCGATGAGGTCGGACATAAGTGCGGTGTATAGCCCCGCTCCGGCCTCGATGTTGAGCCCCGCCGGATCAAGCGGCTTTCCTATGGCGACGCCGGTGCCTTCGGCGAGCGTGGTGATTGACTTCGGATCATGCCCGGCTTCGGGAAAGATACAGGCGACCTCGCCGCTGTCCAGGAGCGCCTTCACCTCGGACAGATGCGCCGCGCCCGGCCGCGCGGCATCGCCGTCGGACAGGCTGGCCACCACGTTCAGTCCGAAGTGCTCCGCCAGATATCCATAAGCTCCATGGGAGACGACAATGCCGCGGGTAATTCGCTTCGCCCGGGCGATGAGGACGGCATCCATATTTTCGATCTGTTTGGCAGCCGCGTCGGCGTTCGCGCGATAGGCGTCAGCGTTTCCGGGGTCGCGCGCGCCGAGTGCGCCGGCGATCGTGCCAAGCCATGCGCGCGCGTTGTCCGGGTCTAGCCAGGCATGTGGATCATGACCGATATGATCGTGGCCGTCATGGGCTTCCGCGTCGTTGTGATCCTCGGAAGCAAAGTCGCGGATATGGGTGCCGGGCGTATCGAGTAGCGCGACGCTTTTCGCCGCGCCCGCCGCGTCAATGGCATCTTCAAGCCACGGCGTCATTTCATGCCCCACCCAGAAGATCACGTCGGCGTTTGCAAGCGCACGGGCCTGTGAGGGGCGGAGTTGATAGTCGTGCGGATCGGCGCCCGAAGTGACGATGACCTCGGGGGTACCGAGATCGCCCATGACCTGCGCCGCAAGCGACTGGACGACCGGCATATCGGTGACGACATTCGGCACCTTTGCCGATGCGGCGGTCGCGGCGATTGCGACGGCGGTGGCAAGAAGCAAACGGCGCATTTCTTATCTCCGGGACGTTGCGGTTTGGAATTCGTCAATGTATGTTATATCGTAACATGTCAACAGAATTGTGATACTATAACATGAATCTGCCTTCCGACGCCGAGACGCCGCCCTTGGCGTTTCAGGCCCACGATCATACGCATTGTACCGATGGCGCGCTGGCCGAGGCCGATGCGCTGCGCGAAAAGCAGGGCGTGCGGCTGACGCCGGTGCGGCGGCGGGCGCTGGAAATCCTGCTTCGCGCGCATCGTGCGATGGGCGCCTACGAGGTTCTGGAGCAACTGGCCGAAGAAGGGTTCGGCAATCAGCCCCCCGTCGCTTATCGCGCTTTGGAATTTCTCGTCGATCACGGTTTGGCGCATCGTATCCGGCGGCTCAATGCCTTCGCCGCCTGCATGTGCCCCGGTACGACGCATCGTCCTGCCTTCTTCATCTGCCGCGCCTGCAATGCCGTGGCCGAGGCCCCGGCGGGCGACGTCGCCCGCGCCGTGGATGACGCTGCCACCGCCATCGGCTTCGCCGTCGAGCGGATGAATGTCGAGGTGGTCGGCCTTTGCCCGGCCTGTCGGGAGGACGACAATGTCGTTGATTGAGGCGCGCTCCGTCGTCATATCGCGCGGCGATCACGGCATCCTGCGCGACGTCGATTTCCGGATCGAGCCAGGCGAGATCGTGACGGTGCTTGGCCCGAACGGCTCCGGCAAGTCGACACTGATACGTGCGCTGATCGGACTTGAGTCGCTCAGCGCGGGTAGCGTCGTTCGCAAGCGCGGTCTGCGCATCGGATATGTGCCGCAGCGGCTGCACATTGACGCGGCGCTGCCGATGACCGTATCGCGCTTCCTCTCGCTGCCCCGACGCGTGCCGGATGCTGAGGTGGCGCTGGCGCTTGAGCGTACCGGCGTGGCGGGATTGGAGGGGCGGCAGATTGCGGCCCTGTCCGGCGGCCAGTTGCAGCGGGTGCTTCTGGCGCGGGCGCTTCTCGCGCGACCGGAAATTCTGATCCTCGATGAACCCACCCAGGGCCTCGACCAGCCCGGCGAGGCCGCTTTCTATCGGCTGCTGGAAGAGGTTCGGACCGAAACCGGCGCGGCCGTCTTGATGGTCAGCCACGATTTGCACGTCGTCATGCGCGCTTCGGATAGGGTCATCTGCCTGAACGGCCATGTCTGTTGCGAAGGCACACCGCAGATCGTTGCCGAGGCGCCGGAATACCGCGCGCTCTTCGGCCTCGGCACCGGCGGGACGCTTGCGCTCTACCGTCACACACACGATCCTGATCATGTGCATGACGGCTGTGAACAGGATCACGATCATCATGCGCGCGGGAAAGAATCCGCCGATGCCTGATGCATTCCTGATCTACGCGGCGCTCGCCGGCATCGGGTTGATGCTGGCAGCCGGTCCGCTCGGTGCTTTTGTCGTCTGGCGTCGCATGGCCTATATGGGCGACGCGACCGCCCATGCAGCGCTTCTCGGGGTAGCGCTCGCCCTTCTGAGTGACTTGCCTATCGCACTTGGCACTGCGCTGGTGGCACTCGTCGTCGCCTCGCTCGTCACGCTCCTGTCGCATCGTGACAGGGCGGCGGACACGGTCCTTGGCGTTCTGGCCCACTCGGCGCTGGCCGTTGGCCTCGTGGCCATTTCCTTCGCGCCGCAGGTGCGCAGCGACCTCAGCACCTTTCTGTTCGGCGACATCCTGACGGTGACGCGGACGGACCTTCTCTGGATCTGGGGCGGAGGTGCTGCGGTGCTGGCGCTTCTCGTCTGGCGTTGGAACGCGCTTCTGACGGCGACGGTGAACGAGGAACTTGCGCAGGCGGCCGGTCTCGACCCGCGCAAGGAGCGCTTTGCGCTGACCGTGGCGCTGGCGCTCGTCGTCGCGGTGGCGATCAAGATCGTCGGCGCACTACTCATCTCAGCCATGCTGATCGTGCCCGCGGCCGCCGCGCGCAGCTTCGCGCGCACACCCGAGGGCATGGCGGTGAGCGCGGTTTTCATCGGCTGTGCATCGGTCATCGCGGGGCTTTGGGCATCGCTCAGCTTCGACACACCAGCGGGCCCGAGCATCGTTGTCGCTGCGGCTGCGTTCTTTGCGCTCAGCCTCGCGGTACCGCGGGCCCGCTAGAAATCGCGCCGATTGCCCGCTAAGCCCACGACGAGTGATCGGAGGAGCGGAACATGGCCAATCATCTCTACGACGCGCTGTTCGCCCCGCATGAAGGGGGCGACAGCGTGTTTCTCTACCAGCAGGACGGGTCGACCGTCACGCATGGTGCTTTCTGCGAACTTGCCGCGCGGTATGGTGCCGCCCTTCGCCATACCGGACTGAAACCCGGCGACCGCGTGGCCATGCAACTTGAAAAGAGCGTCCACATGCTTGCCGCTATTGCCGGGGCAATCCGCTCGGGTATTGTGTTTCTGCCGCTCAACACTGCTTACACGCCCGCTGAGATCGCATATTTCGTGGCCGATGCCGGGGCCACGCTTCTGCTTTGCGACAGCCGAAATGCCGCAAAGCTTACGCCCGTCGCAGAGCGGGCCGACGTGACGCTTGCCACGCTGAACCCCGACGGAACAGGCAGCTTCGCTACCGCCGCCGAAGGACTGGACTCCTTGCCGGTGGAGCCGCGCGGGCCGCGCGATCTCGCCGCATTTCTCTACACTTCCGGTACAACCGGGCGTTCCAAGGGTGCGATGCTTAGCCACGACAATCTTCTGTCAAATGCCCGCGTCTTGCTCGACTACTGGCGTTTCACGACCGAGGACGTGCTTCTCCACGCCTTGCCGATCTTCCATACGCATGGCCTCTTCGTGGCCACCAATGTCGCGCTTCTGGCCGGGTGCCCGATGATCTTCCTGCCGAAGTTCGGAACCGACGAGGTGATCCGCCATCTCCCAAGTGCAACTGCGATGATGGGCGTGCCGACCTTCTACACGCGGCTTCTCAACGATCCCCGGTTAACCCGGGATGCTGTCGCCAATATGCGAATCTTCATCTCCGGTTCCGCGCCGCTTCTCGCTGAAACGCATCGGCGATGGGAGGCGCTGACGGGCCACCGCATACTCGAACGCTACGGCATGACGGAGACGAACATGAACACGTCGAACCCGTATGATGGCGATCGCCGCGCGGGGACGGTGGGGTTTCCCTTGCCGGGCGTGGAACTGAGGGTCTGCGATGCCCAGGGGGCCGAAATGCCGGTCGGAGCGATTGGGACCATCGAGGTGCGTGGCCCGAACATCTTTCAGGGCTACTGGCAGCTGCCGGAAAAGACCGCTGAAGAGCTCCGCGCGGATGGTTTCTTTATCACCGGCGATCTCGGCTTCGTCGATTCAGACGGCTATGTCACGATTGTCGGGCGCGGCAAGGACCTGATTATCTCCGGTGGGTTCAACGTCTATCCGAAGGAGGTCGAGATGGCGCTCGACGATCTGCCGGGGGTGCTTGAAAGTGCGGTCATAGGTGTGCCGCATCCCGATTTCGGCGAAGCGGTGGTTGCAGTTCTGGTACCCGAAACCGGGGCAAAGCTTGACCCTGAAAAGGTTCGGTCGGCGCTCTCTGGCCAGCTCGCGAAGTTCAAGCAGCCGAAGCATATCGCCCTGCGCGCGACACTGCCGCGCAACACTATGGGAAAGGTGCAAAAGAACGTCCTGCGTGAGGAGTTGAGGGGCCTTTTCGCATCCTGACCTTCATCTTGCGGAAAATACCTCGGGGTCCGGGGCAGCGCCCCCGGCCACGTCGTCAGCGACCGACGGCGGCGTAGGCCTCAAAGCCCGCGGCTTCGGCGTCCTTCGGGGAATAGATATTCCGAAGATCGGCCATACGCGCTGTTTTCATGGTTCCCGCCATCTGCGCCAGATCAAGCGCGCGGAACTCGTTCCACTCGGTCAGGATCACGACCACGTCGGCGCCCTCGGCCGCTGCGTAGGGATCTTCGCACCAGACCACGCCCGGCAGAAGCGTTTCGCCCTCGCGTCTCCCCTGCGGGTCGACGATACGGACCTTCGCGCCGCCGCCGACCAGGGCCGGTACGATGGTCAGCGACGGCGCATCGCGCATGTCGTCGGTATTCGGCTTGAAGGTCACGCCCAGCACTGCGACGGTCTTGCCGTTCACCGATCCGTCGCAGAGATCCATGATCTTCTCGACCATGCGCCGCTTGACCTCTTCATTGACCTTGATGACGGTCTCGACGATCTGGATGGGTGCGGCATATTCCTGACCGATCCGCGCCAGAGCGGTCGTGTCCTTGGGAAAACATGAGCCGCCATATCCCGGCCCCGCATGCAGGAACTTGTTGCCGATCCGGTTGTCGAGGCCCATGCCCTTCGAGACCTGCTTCACATCCGCGCCGACCTTTTCACAGAGCCGGGCGATTTCGTTGATGAAGGTGATCTTGGTCGCGAGGAAGGCGTTCGCCGCGTATTTGATCATCTCGGCGGTCTCAAGATCGGTATTCAGGACCGGGAAATCGCGCAGGAAGAGCGGTCGGTAAACCTCGCCCATGACCTTCCTGGCCCGCTCCGACGTGGTGCCGACGACGACGCGGTCGGGGCGCATGAAGTCGTCGATCGCGGCACCCTCGCGCAGGAATTCGGGGTTGGAGGCGACATCGAATTCCTTGCCAGGCGCTGCCTTCTCGATCACCGCGCGAACCTTGGCATTGGTGCCGACTGGGACCGTGGACTTCGTGACGATGACGGCATAGCCGGTCAGCGCCCCCGCGATCTCCTCGGCCGCAGCCATCACATAGGTGAGGTCCGCATGCCCGTCGCCGCGCCGCGTTGGCGTCCCGACAGCGATGAAGACAGCCTCTGCCCCATCGACGGCGGCCGTGAGGTCACCTGTGAAGGCAAGACGACCGGCGGCGACGTTCTTCGCCATCAGCACGTCGAGGCCGGGTTCATATATCGGCACCTCTCCGTGGGTCAGCATCTCGACCTTGCGGGGATCCTTGTCGACGCAGACCACGTTATGGCCGAAATCCGAAAGGCAGACACCCGAGACAAGGCCGACATAGCCGGTGCCGATCATCGCGATCTTCATGAAATGACCCTCATGCAATCTTCGCCCCGACATGCGGCGAAGCGGCATGGAGTGTCAACGGTCAGCCCGATGACGCGGGGGTGCGTCGGTCGGTTTGTTTGGTTTGCGCACACAATCCGGCCCTGCGGCGATACTTGCACGCTAGAAACGGTCGGGCCGGGTGAGGGATAGAAGCGGATTCAGTGTACCACCGTCGATACAGTTCTCGACCAATTCTGCCGTGACGGGCGACAGCGTCAGACCGATATGTCCGTGGCCGTAGGCATGGATCACTGCGCCGCCCTTCTTCGAAGGACCGATCACGGGTCGTGAATCCGGGATAGACGGGCGGAAGCCTAACCAACTGCGTGACGGCGCGCCGAGGTCGGGGAAGATCGAACGCACTCCTTCGTCCAGCCGCGCGATCCGGTGGGCCGTGGGCGGCGCGGTCACGCCGCCAAGCTCAACCGTTCCCGCTGCGCGCAGTCGCCCGGACATCGGGCAGAGGTAGAAGGCGCGCGAGGTCGGGCAGACCGGTCGCGTCAGGCGCGGCCGCTCCATGTCCCATTCCAGGTGATAGCCGCGCTCGGTGTCGAGCGGCACATCGTCCCCCGCCTGCCGCGCGAGGGCGCGGCCATGCGCACCTGTCGTCAGAATGGCGAAGCGCGCGGTCACGTCGAGGTCAGGACCTCCAAGTCTCACGCCACCGCCGGTTCGATCCAGCCGCACGACTTCACCGCTCAGGAATCCTGCGCCAAGCTGTCGGGCATGCGCGTGAAGCCTGGCGACCATCTCGCCGGGATCGGTCAGAAAAAGCGCGTTCGGAAAAAATGCCGCCCCGCCGCCATCCACCGGCAGGTTTGGCTCCAGCTTACAAAGTTCCTGCGCCGACAGAAGCTCGACCGTCACGCCGAGGCCGCGCCGATACGCCATGTCGGCCGCAGCCGACTTGTAGGCAGCATCGGTCTGGTACCAATAAAGGCAGCCCCGATCCTGGAGCAGGGCGTTGCCGCCAATATCTCCGGCCAGTTCCCGCCAGCGCGGCGCCGCATCAGCCAGAAGCGCGGCCAGTGCCTTTGCATTCTCCTGTGCCGCGGAGGGCAGCGATTGGCGCGCAAACCGCAGAAGCCATGGCGCGAGAGTTGGCAATGCGGCTTTACGAATGGCGAGCGGCGAATTCCGGTCAAAGAGAAGTCTTGGCAGATTCCTCAGCACATCCGGCGTACCGACCGGCTGAACCGCGTAGTCGGCAATCGTTCCGGCATTGCCATAGGATGCACCCGATCCCGGTTCCGACCGGTCTATGAGCACGACCTCATGGCCCGACTTCGCCAGACGATGCGCGACAGTCAGCCCGACGACGCCAGCGCCAATCACGGCGATTTCGACCGATGTCATCGCTCCTCGCCTTTGAAAAAGGGCGGCGCCGGGCTGTTCCCGGCCCTGCTCACATGCAGGCGTCGTAAAGCGGGCGGGTGTTGTCCTTCGTCATCGCGATCGGGTTGCCACCACATGACGGGTCTTCCAGCGCCATTTCGGTCAGCATGTCGAGATCGCCGAACTGCACGCCCATCGCGGAAAGGCTTTCCGGGATGCCGAGCTTTGTCCGTAGGTCCATGATCTGATCGTAGAAGCCGTCGAAGCCGCCTTCGATGCCGAGGTAGGCGGCGGCTTTTACGATCCGGTCTTCGATGGCATGGCGGTTGAAGTCGAGAACCATCGGCATCACGACCGCGTTCGTCGTGCCATGATGGGTGCCGTAGACCGCGCCGACAGGATGGCTCAGCGAATGAATGGCGCCAAGGCCCTTCTGGAAGGCGACCGCCCCCATTGCCGCCGCGCTCATCATATGGGCGCGGGCTTCGAGATCGTTGGGGTTGTCATAGACCTTGGGCAGGTTCTCGAACACCAGACGCATGCCTTCCAGCGCGATGCCCTGGCTCATCGGGTGGTAGAAGGGCGAGCAGTAGGCTTCGAGGCAATGGGCGAGCGCGTCCATGCCGGTGCCAGCCGTGATGAACCTCGGCATCCCGACCGTCAGTTCGGGATCGCAGATGGTGACCGAGGGTAGCAGCTTAGGGTGGAAGATGATCTTCTTCTTGTGCGTGACGGAGTTCGTAAGAACACCAGCACGGCCTACCTCCGAACCTGTCCCGGCGGTCGTCGGCACGGCGATGATCGGCGCGATCTTCGAGGCGTCGGCACGGGTCCACCAGTCGCCGATGTCTTCCAGGTCCCAGACGCTGATCGTCTGCCCCACCATCAGCGCGATCATCTTGCCAAGATCAAGCGCGGAGCCGCCGCCGAAGCAGACGACACCATCGTGGCCGCCGGCGCGGTAAACCTTGAGCCCGGCCTCCATGTTCATCTCGTTCGGGTTCGGATCGACCTCGGAAAAGACCGCGCGGCCAAGGCCTGCCGCGTCGAGGATACCAAGCGCCTCTGCGGTGATCGGCAGGCTCGCGAGCGCCTTGTCGGTCACCAGAAGCGGTTTCTTCATGCCTACTGTCTTGCAGTGGTCGCCAAGTTCCTTGATGCGGCCCGGCCCGAATTTGATCGTGGTTGGGTAGGACCAGTTAGCGGTCGGCACACTCATTTCGTCACCTTCTTGAGATGGTAGGATTTCGGCCGTGTGACCGAGTGAAAGCCAAGGGGAGAGAGCGCCGCCCCCCGCCCGGTATCCTTGCAGCCGGTCCAGCAGAGCGCCGGGTCAAGATAGTCGCAGCGGTTCTGGAAAACGGTGCCGGTCTCGATCTCCCGCCCGATCCGTGCGGCACGTTCGCTGTCTTTGGTCCAGAGGGAAGCGGTCAGGCCATAGTCGCAGTCGTTCATCATTGCGATGGCGTGATCGTCGTCCCTCACCGGCATGATGCCCACGACGGGGCCGAAGCTTTCTTCGCGCATCACCCGCATTTCGTGGTTCACGTTCACGAGGATCTGGGGCGCGAGATAGGCGCCGCCGTCATCCTCGGGGAATAGCTTCGAGTTCGATGAGCGCCGTCGCGCCATCGGTGATAGCATCGGCAATCTGGTTGCGGACGGTGTCGGCGAAGCGGCGGTTCGCCATCGGACCCAGTGTCGTTTCGGCATCGAAGGGGCTGCCAAGTTTCAGCGCCTTCACCCAGGTCACGGCCTTTTCGACGAAGGCGTCGTAAAGGCTTTCGTGGACGTAGATGCGCTCGATCCCGCAGCAGCATTGGCCGGCGTTGTACATCGCACCGTCCATCAGGCTGTCGACGGCGGCGTCGAGATCGGCGTCATCCATGACATAACCGGGGTCCTTACCGCCCAGCTCAAGCCCGAGAGGCGTGAAGGTGCCCGCCGCCGCGCGTTCCATCGCCTGACCGCCGCCGACCGAACCGGTGAAGTTGACGAAGCCGAAGGCGCGCTGGCCGAGCAGGTCCTCGGTCACGTCATGGGTAAGGACGACGTTCTGGAAAACGTCCTCGGGCACACCCGCAGCGTGGAAGGCCTCGGCAAGCCGCTCGCCGACCAGAAGTGTCTGGGTCGCATGTTTCAGGATCACGGCGTTCCCGGCGATGAGTGCAGGTGCGAGGGTGTTGATCGTGGTGAGGTAGGGGTAGTTCCACGGCGCCACGATGAAGACGACGCCGTGCGGCTCGCGCTCGATCCGGCGTTCGAAGAGGTTGGAGTTCTCCACGACCATCGGCGAAAGCGTCTCGGCCGCGATCTCGGCCATATAGTTCGTGCGGTCGTTCACGCCACCGAATTCGCCGCCGTAGCGCGTGGGACGGCCCATCTGCCAGGCCAGTTCCTCGACAACCCGGTCCTTCATCTCATCGAGCTTCGCTACACCGGCCTTCACGAGTGAGATACGCTCGTCCAGCGGGCGTTCCGCCCAACCGGGCTGCGCCGCCCTTGCGCGCTTCACGCACGCCTCGGCCTCTGCAAGCGTAAGGGCCGGGCGCTCGGCATAGACCCGCCCGTCCACGGGCGAGATACACTGGATCATCTTGGTCATCTTGTCCTCACTTGGCGCAGAATGCACCCCTGACGGCATTACAGCCGCTCGAATCCCCGCTTTACTTCCCAATCCGTCACGACACGGTTCTGTTCCTCGATCTCCCACCGGGCGGCGTGGACGTAGTGATCGACCACGTCGTCTCCGAAGGTCTCGCGGAGCATCTTCGACTTGTTCGTCAGATCTGCCGCCTCGCCGAGCGTATGCGGAATCTCCCGCACCCGCTTGGCATGATAGACATCGCCGTCCACGGACTTTTCCAGTTCCAGCTTCTGTTCGATGCCGGCGAGACCGGCGGCCAGAAGCCCGGCGCAGGCCAGATAGGGGTTGAGGTCGGCGCCACCGATGCGACATTCGACCCGGATCGCCTTGGTGTTCTCACCGCAGACCCGGAATCCCGCGGTGCGGTTGTCGAGCGACCAGACGGCCTTGGTGGGGGCGAACATACCAACGACAAAGCGCTTGTAGCTGTTGATATAGGGGGCGAGCGTCAGGGTGATCTCGCGCGCGTAGGCCAGCTGCCCGGCGACGTAGTGCTTCATCAGCGCCGACATGCCGTTCGGGTCTTTCTCGTCGCGGAAGGCGGGCTTGCCGCCCTTCCAAAGCGATTGGTGCACATGGCTGGACGATCCGGCGCGGCGATGGTCGTATTTCGCCATGAAGGTCGCGGCACGGCCCTGGCTATGCGCGATTTCCTTCACCCCGTTCTTGATGATCGCATGCATGTCGCAGGTGTCGAGCGCATCCGAATACTTCGCGTTGACCTCTTCCTGCCCGACTTCCGCCTCGCCCTTCGAACATTCGATCGGAACGCCCGCACCCCACAGCCCGTTGCGGATCGCCCGCATCACGCCTTCCTCTTTCGAGGTGCCGAAGATGGCGTAATCGACATTGTGCCGACCGAGCGTCTGAAGATCACGATAGCCACTGTCGTGGATCGCCTCGTAGCTGTCCTGGAACAGGTAGAATTCCAGCTCCGTCGCCATCATCGCGTCAAAGCCCATAGACTTTGCGCGGGCGACCTGCCGCTTGAGGATCGCGCGGGGCGACACGGAAACCTCTTCATGCGTGTGATGGTCGAGAAGGTCGGCCATGCAGAGCGCCGTTCCTTCGAGCCAGGGCACGCGGCGCAGCGTCGATAGGTCGGGCTTTATCGTGTAGTCGCCGTAGCCTTTTTCCCAGCCCGCGGATTTGTAGCCGGGGACCGTGTACATCTCGACATCGACGGCAAGGAGATAGTTGCAGCAATGCGTCTCTTCCCAGGCGCCGTCGATGAAATGCTGGGCCACGAAGCGTTTGCCCATGAGGCGGCCCTGCATGTCCACGATCGCCACCAGAACGGTGTCGATCTCGCCGGCGGCGACAGCCTTTTTCAGCGCGTCGAAGGTCAGGTTTGCGGGCAATTTCGCCTCTCCTCGTTCGTCTTGCGGGCGCTGCGGCGCGCCTGTTTCCCAGCAGTGTAATATTTGATCAAATCCCTCGAAAGAGGGAACGGACGGCGGGATGCCCGCCGCCCGAAGGGATTGGATCAGCCGTAGCGATAGGGTGTGCCGGCCTTGACCATTGTCGCGTTGTAATCCTTGAAGATGGCGACGACCTTCGCCTTGAGTTCGCTTTCGGCGGCGATCTCGTCCCAGAACTTGTGGGCTTCGTCCTCGACCGTTGCCCAGTCGGCATCGGGGATCGTCGTCGACTTCAGCTTGGTTTCGTTCACGCGGAGCGTCGCCTCGCCGTTCCAGTACCAATGCTGGCGATGGTAGTGCGACGAGTTGAAACAGACCTGCATCAGCTTCTGAAGATGTGGAGGCACTTCGTTCCAGCGGTCCATGTTGGCGAAGAAATGCCCGATCCAGGCGCCGGAGATGTTGTTGGTCAGGAAGTACTCGGTCACGTTAGCCCAGCCCGAGGTGTAGTCCTCCGTGATACCGGACCAGGCGATGCCGTCAAGTTCGCCCGTCTGAAGTGCCACTTCTGCGTCTTCCCATGGCAGCGTGACCGGCACTACACCGAAACGCGCCAGGAACCGGCCAGCAGTTGGAAATGTGAAAATACGGAGCCCGTTCAAATCCTCAAGCTTGGTGATGGGCTTCTGGGTCGCGAAGTTGCAGGGATCCCACGAGCCGGCCGAGATATGCTTCACGCCGACCTTGGCGTATTCCTCCTTCCAGATCTCATCGAGACCCCAGTGGTTGAAGAGCGCCGGCACATCGAGCGAATAACGCAGACCGAGCGGGAAATAGCCGCCGAAAACCGTCACTTCGGTCGGAGAGGCCATCGAATCGTCATCCGACTGAACCGCGTCGATTGTGCCCTTCTGCATGGCCCGGAACAGCTCACCCGTCGGGACGAGTTGGTCGGCATAATAAAGTTCGATCTCCATTTGCCCGTCCGCGATCTCGTTGAAATCCTTGATGCACTGGTCGATCACCTCGACACCAAGCGCCGGACCCGCATAGGTCTGAAGCCGCCACTTGATTGGCGCGGACTGCGCGTGGACCGCAGGCGCGGCCAGAGTCGCGGCACCTACGGCGGCGCCCGAGGTCAGAAACTTCCGTCTGGTCGTCGTCATCTCTTTCTCCTTGCTGAATGGCCCCTCTTGCCGGGGACTTCGGGTTAACGTGAATAGACGTACTCCGGCAGCCAGAGCGCGATCTGCGGGAAGGCCGTCACGATCATCAGCGCGAGGATCATCACGCCCACGAAGGGAATGATCGAGCGGTAGATGTCGTTGATGGTGATTTCCTTGGGCGCCATCGCCCGCATCAGGAAGAGGTTGTAGCCGAAGGGCGGCGTCATGTAGGCGATCTGGCAGGTGATCGTGTAGAGGACACCGTACCAGATCAGGTCGAAGCCGAGCGCCTTGACCAAGGGAACGTAGAGCGGCGCCACGATGACGAGCATCGCCGTATCGTCGAGGAACGTTCCCATGATCAGATAGCTCAGTTGCATGAGGATGAGGATTTCCCACGCCGAGAGGCCGAGCCGTTCGACGAAGAAACCCTCGATCGACTTCACCGCGCCGAGGCCGTCGAAGACCGCGCCGAAGGCGAGCGCGGCAAGGATTATCCACATGAACATGCAGGAAATGGCGAGCGTCTCGCGCGTCGACGTTTCGAACACCTGCCGCGTGAAACGGCCCTTGACGACGGCGGCGAAGACCGAGGCGAGCGCGCCGACGACGGAGCTTTCGACAAGGCTGGTATAGCCGCTGACAAAGGGAACCATCATCGTGACGAAGATGATCAATGGCAGTACGCCGGCCCACAGGAGTCGAAGTTTTTCCGCCCGAGTGATCTGTGCCAGTTCCTCCGGCGGTAGAACCGGCCCAAGCTCCGGATTGATCTTGCAGCGCAGCCAGATGTAACCGATGAACAGGGCGGCCATCAGCAGACCGGGAAAGACACCGGCAAGCCAGAGCTGACCGACCGGCTGGCGCGCGATCATTGCGTAGAGGACAAGCACCACGGAGGGTGGCACCAGGATACCGAGCGACGAACCGGCCTGTATCACGCCGGTCACCATCAGCTTGTCGTAGTTTCTTTTCAGAAGCTCCGGCAGCGCAATGGTGGCGCCGATCGCCATGCCAGCGACCGAAAGACCGTTCATGGCCGAAATTACCACCATCAGAAGAATTGTCCCGATGGCAAGGCCGCCCGGCACCGGCCCCATCCAGACATGGAACATCCGGTAGAGGTCATCGGCGAGGCGGCTTTCGCTCAGCACGTAGCCCATGAAGATGAACATCGGCAGCGTCAGGAGCGGATACCACTTCATCAGTTTCATCGCTGCGGCGAAACCGAGGTCCGAGCCGCCGACGCCCCAGAGCGACACCGAGGCAAGCACCGCCACGAAGCCGATCGCGCCAAAGACGCGCTGCCCCGTCATCATCATCAGCATCATCGTGCTGAACATCATGATGGCGATCATGTCATAGGACATCTTACAGCTCCTCGCCGCGGACCCTGGCGACGTCCTTGAAAAAGAACGCGATGGCCTGAAGCAACATCAGGAAGATGCCTACACACATGATGATCTTTATTGGCGCGATATAGGGGCGCCACGCGGTCGGACTTCGCTCGGCATAGTCGAGCGAATAGATCGTGCTTTCGACGGCGCCATAGAGCAGAACGCCGAGATAGAAGAGCAAAGCGAACACCGAAAAGGCATCGACCCAAGCCTTCGTCCGGTCCGACCAGCGGTGATAGAGAAGGTCCATGCGCACATTGCTGTCGAGTTGCAGCGAGTAGGGACCGCCGAGCATGTAGTAGGCGACCATCACGAACTGCGCCGTTTCAAGTGTCCAGATCGCATTGTGCCGGATGACGTTCGTGAACGAGGACCAGAGCAGAACCCCCATCAGCACGAAGAGCAGATACATCGAGAACCGTCCGACGCGGTAGTTCAGCGCGTCCACGAATCTCACATAAGCCTTGATCCAGTGCGGCATGTCAGATGGCGGCCTTCTCTTCCGGGGCTGGGCATATCGCGGCGAGCGCGGCGGCAAGTACGGGGGTGAGACCATCCGCCATCGCGACCTCCGCGACGCGATCGGCGATCAGGTCATTGCGAATCTCCAGCATGACGTTGGCGAGACCATAGGGCGTGGCGTGGAGACGAAGCGTATGCGTCACCTCGTCCGCGGCCGAATAGGGTTCGTTGAGCCGGCAATCAAGGCCGGTGCGTGCCTTGGCTTCCGTCAGCACCGCCTTGGCCAGCGCAGGTTGGGCGTCGTGGATGATGCCGAGCTCGACCGCGCGAGGCTTGCCAAACCAGACCGGCGTAAAGCTGTGGATCGTCACGATCACCGGCGCGTTGCCTACCGCCATCCGACGCGTGATCTCGGCATGGAGCGTGTCGTGGAACGGTAGATATATCATCTCCGTCCGCCGCCTCCGCTCGGCCGCACCAAGTGCCTGATTGCCCGGGATGGCGAAGGTCTCGCTGTGCGCAGCCATCGCACCCGAAGAGGTAGGCGGGCGGTTCAGGTCGTAGATCAGCCGCGAGACGCAGGCATGGATCAGCGGCGAATCGAGATTGGCGGCAAGCCGCTTCGCGACGCCAAGTGCGCCCGGATCCCAGGCGATGTGTGTCCGCCGCGCTTCCGCGTTTAGTCCGAGCGTTCCGAAAGCAGGTGGAAAGCCATTCGACGCGTGTTCGCAGACAAGCAGGAATGGGCCCGGCGCAGAGCCGTTTTCGGTCGCGACGACCTGAAGGTGAGCCTGCCTGTCCACCACAGCCATGTTTGTGATGCCCCCGATTCCTGAACTCAAGGCTCCATTGGCGCGGGCCATTCTGTCAAGATATTTTCTTGAGCTGGATTTCTGTTACAATCCTTTCTGCGACACTTGCATACGCGGTGGGCGTATCTTCGGAGATGTTTCAGTGACGAAGACCGCGATCACGATCGAACAGCATATCAGGGCATCCTTCGACGGGCTGACCAGGGCAGAACGCCAGCTCGCCACGCACATCACCCGCCACTACCCGGTAGCGATGCTTGGATCGATCACCGCCCTCGCCAAGGCGGCGGAAGTCTCGACACCGACGGTCGTGCGTCTCGCGCAGAAGCTCGGGTTCAAGGGCTACCCGGATTTTCAGGCCGTCGTGCGGACCGAAGTGGAGGAGCGGCTGATCTCGCCTCTGACGAAGCATGATCGCTGGGCCGACGGCGCGCCGGACACACATATCCTCAACCTTTTCGCGGATGCTGTGGTGGGCAACCTGGAGGCCACGCTCGGACAGATCGACCACGCGGAATTCGATGCGGTCGCGCGGCTGATGGCAGATCCGGGGCGCAAGCTCTTCGCGATGGGCGGACGCATCACACATGCAATGGCAGACTACTTCGTCACCCACATGAAGGTGATCCGCCGCGACGTGACCCTGATTTCGGACATGTCGAACGCCTGGCCGCCCGCTCTGATCGACATGGGACCGGGTGACGTGGTTCTGGCTTTCGACATCAGGCGGTATGAGAACAACGTGCTGGCGCTGGTGGAAATGGCCGCCGATCAGGGGGCGGAGGTCGTGCTGATGACCGACCAATGGGTCAGCCCTGCCGCCGAACGCGCGCGCTACCGCCTCTCGGCCCATATCGAGGCGCCATCTGCCTGGGATTCGACGGTCGCGCTGCAGGTGTTGGTCGAAACGCTGCTCGCCGCGGTCCAGAGCCTGACATGGGATGAAACCCAATCGAGGATGAAGCGGCTGGAGGAGCTTTACGCGCGGGCGCGCTTCTTTCGCCGATCGAAGTAGCGAACCGCCGGTCTTGCAGGCCGCGACGCGGAGTTCACGAGGCGTTCCAGGACATGTGCCGTCACATCGGCGTGGGCTTTCTGCGTGGCTTGCACCGACATTCCTAGTCTCCGCCCAACGAAAATCATCCGTTCAATCCGCTTGAAGAATGTCGCGACTTGCCCGAACGTCGTGCCGGCAAACGCGCGGCATGAGGAAATGATGAAGGCCACTGAAACCATCGGTCGGACAGATGCGCTGTTCTGGCGCGCCGCGCCCTTGATCTTTCTCGTCTTCTGGTCAGGCGGTTACAGCTTCGCCAAGCTTGGCCTTGCCCATATCGAGCCGCTCACGATGCTCGCCCTGCGCTATGGTCTGGCGGTTCTGGCGCTGCTGCCCTTTCTGCTGGTCAGAAGGCCGCGCTGGCCCGTCGGGGCGCGCCACTGGGGTGCCATCGCCGTTACCGGATTTCTGATCCAATGCGTATATTTCGGGCTGGCCTACCTCGCAATGAAGCGCGGCATGAACGCCGGAACAACTGCGATCATCATGGCGCTGCAACCGATCCTCGTCGCGGTCTTCGCACCCATTATTTCCAGCCAGCGCGGCGGGCGCCTTCTCTGGCTCGGCCTCGCGCTCGGCTTCGCGGGCGTGGTGTTGGTGATCCTGTCCGAAGGTTCGCTTGGCCCCAGCCCGTGGATCGCAGTGTTCTTGGCGCTCTGCGCACTTTGCGGCATCACCGCCGCGACGCTGTTCGAGAAATGGCATGGCATGAAAACCGATCCGGTGGTGGGCGGCATCGTTCAGTATGTCGTCGGTTTCGCGATCCTGATGCCCGCCGCCTGGTTGGCCGAAACGATGGTGATCGATTGGCAACCCGAGCTCGTCGTTTCGCTCGCTTACCTGGTCATCGCCAATTCGATCATCTCCATCGGCCTCTATATTGCGCTTCTGCAGCGCGGCGATGCCACGCGCATCTCGGCGCTTCTCTACCTCGTGCCTCCGCTTGCCATGATCCTCGCCTGGGTTATCCTCGGAGAAGAGGTCACCCCGCTCGCCCTTGCGGGATTCGCGCTGTCGGCGGCGGGTGTCTATCTGGTAAGCAGGCAGACAAGGTAGCCGGATCGCCCCCCGAAACGCTGCGCGACCGCACTCTGTCGCGTTTGAAGATATGATGCCGGGTCGCCAAGATGCTTGCGCACGCGCGGGCCGCCGGCTTGTCCCATCAAAGCGCGCGAAAGCCACGCCGGCAGACCTTGACTGCAACGAAATCAACGGAAAGAAACGAAAGGTCCCCTAACCCAAAGGGATTGGGCAAAGGGCCACGTCTGATCGAATAGGCTGTGTCCGTCGATCTTGAATCCCCCACGAGGAGAAATCCATGAAGTTTCGCTTTCCCGTCGTCATCATCGACGAAGATTTCCGCTCCGAGAACTCGTCGGGTTTGGGAATCCGGGCGATGGCGCAGGCCATAGAAAACGAAGGTTTCGAAGTGCTGGGGGCGACAAGCTATGGCGATCTCTCGCAGTTTGCGCAGCAGCAGTCGCGGGCCAGTGCCTTCGTCCTGTCGATCGACGACGAAGAATTCGGCCCCGGTCCGGACATCGATCCCGTCGTGACGAACCTGCGCAACTTCATCGCGGAAGTGCGTTGGAAGAATGCCGATGTGCCAATCTATGTCTACGGAGAAACCAAGACCAGTCGCCACCTGCCCAACGACATCCTGCGCGAACTGCACGGATTCATTCACATGTTCGAGGACACGCCGGAATTCGTCGCACGCCACATCATCCGCGAGGCCAGAAGCTATCTTGAAAGCATTCAGCCACCATTCTTCAAACAACTTCTCGACTACGCGGAAGACGGCTCCTATTCGTGGCACTGCCCCGGGCATTCGGGTGGCGTGGCCTTCTTGAAAAGCCCGATCGGGCAGATGTACCACCAGTTCTACGGCGAAAACATGCTGCGCGCCGATGTGTGCAACGCGGTGGAGGAACTGGGCCAGTTGCTGGATCACAATGGGGCTATCGGCGCGTCCGAACGCAACGCGGCGCGAATCTTCAATGCAGACCACTGCTTCTTTGTCACCAACGGGACCAGCACCAGCAACAAGATGGTGTGGCACCACACGGTTGCGCCGGGGGACGTGGTCGTGGTGGACCGCAATTGCCACAAGTCCATCCTGCACAGCATCATCATGACCGGGGCGGTCCCCGTCTTCCTCAAGCCCACGCGAAACCACTACGGCATCATTGGCCCGATCCCGCACAGCGAGTTCGCGGTCGATGCAATCAAGGCCAAGATCCGCAGCAATCCGCTGCTTGCCGGCGTCGATGCCGATACGGTCAAGCCGCGCATCATGACGCTAACACAGTCCACCTACGACGGCGTGCTCTACAACACCGAGAGCATCAAGGGCGCTCTCGACGGCTATGTCGACAATCTGCACTTCGACGAGGCATGGCTGCCCCACGCCGCCTTTCACCCGTTTTACGGCAGTTTCCATGCCATGGGCCGCAAGCGCGAGCGAACGAAGCATTCGGTCGTCTACTCGACGCAATCGATTCACAAACTTCTGGCGGGCATCAGTCAGGCCAGCCACGTGCTGGTGCAGGACTCACAGGACACCAAGCTGGATCGTCACCTCTTCAACGAGGCCTATCTGATGCACACCAGCACCAGCCCGCAATACAGCATCATTGCGAGTTGCGATGTGGCCGCCGCCATGATGGAGCCACCGGGCGGCACCGCCCTGGTCGAGGAAAGCATCGCCGAAGCACTCGATTTCCGCCGGGCGATGCGCAAGGTCGACGACGAGTTCGGTGAAGGCGACTGGTGGTTCCAGGTCTGGGGACCGGATGAGTTGGCGGAAGAAGGCATTGGCCGCACCAAGGATTGGGTGCTCAAGAGAACCGATGCCGATGGCGTGCAACCGTCGGATGGCGAGGAGTCGTGGCACGGTTTCGGCGACATGGCGCCCGGCTTCAACATGCTCGATCCGATCAAGGCCACGATCATCACCCCCGGCCTCAATCTGGATGGGCGGTTCGAGGAGACCGGAATTCCCGCCTCGATCGTGACCAAATACCTGGCCGAGCATGGGGTGGTGGTTGAGAAAACCGGCCTTTACAGCTTCTTCATCATGTTCACGATCGGCATAACCAAGGGCCGGTGGAACACGCTTCTGACTGCACTGCAGCAGTTCAAGGACGACTATGCCAAGAACCAGCCGATGTGGCGCATCATGCCCGAGTTTTGCGCCAAGCAGCCGCGCTATGAGCAGATGGGCCTGCGCGAGCTGTGCCAGCACGTTCATACGCTCTACGCGAAATACGACGTGGCGATCCTGTCGACCGAAATCTACCTGAGCGACCACATGCCAGCCATGAAACCCAGCGAAGCGTTTTCACACATCGCGCGCCGGACCACCCAGCGCGTGTCGATCGACGAGCTTGAAGGCCGCATCACGACAAGCCTGGTGACACCCTACCCTCCTGGCATTCCATTGCTGGTCCCCGGAGAGGTGTTCAACCGGAAGATCGTGGACTATCTGAAATTCAACCGCGATTTCGCGCGGGAATGCCCTGGCTTCGAAACGGATATCCATGGTTTGGTGCAAGAGGTCGGCACCGATGGCCTGATCCGCTACTTCGCCGACTGCGTGAAGGAATAGGTCGACGTCGAACCTGGTTTGCGTTGCTCATTTGCGCGCAACCGCTGCAAACGTTCTACCGACGATCGCACCAAATGGCAGGCAAGGTGGTTGGACCAATTTGCCATGAGTTGATTTCTTGATTCAGTTGAACCCCGACTGTTCAAACGACTTTTCGGTCGGTCAGCGATCATCTCCGAAGATTCTCTCCACGACCGCAACGCGTTCTCGATGGCGACCGTTTCGGCGCGAAAATACGTCTTTCGTGAAAAGTGGTGAGCCGGTCGGGGCTCGAACCCGAGACCTACTGATTAAAAGTCAGTTGCTCTACCAACTGAGCTACCGGCCCATCACAGGGCGCTTCTTTATGAACCCCGCCGGAAGCGGTCAAGTGCAAAAGCGGGGAAGACTGGCAAAAACCGGGGCCGGAGCGTATATGGCAGCGCATGAAGGATGCACGTCCCCCAAGCGGTCTGCCGTTCATGAAGATGCACGGCGCCGGAAATGACTTCGTGGTCGTTGATTCACGCGGGCGGGACACCGTGACCACTGCGGCGCTTGCCGCAGCCTTGGGCGACCGGCACCGGGGTGTCGGGTTCGATCAGCTGGCCGAGATTCGCGATGCCGAAGGCGCAGACTTTGCCCTTGATTTCTGGAACTCCGATGGCTCGCGCGCAGGGGCCTGCGGCAACGCCTCGCGTTGCGTGGCGGATCATGTCATGGCCGGGCTTGGCAGGGATCGCGTGACTTTCACCACCGAACGCGGAACGCTCGCCGCTATGCGGCGGGCCGACGGGCTGGTCAGCGTCAACATGGGCGCCCCGATCCTGGACTGGCGGGGCGTACCGCTCTCCGAGGAGACCGAGCTGTTGCACTTGCCGCTCACCGGCGATCCGGCGGCCGTCGGCATGGGCAATCCGCATTGCGTCTTCTTCGTCCCTGACGCCGAGGCGGTGGACCTGCCTTGCGAGGGCAAGGCGATTGAACATCACCCGCTTTTCCCCGAGGCGACAAATGTTGAATTCGCGTCCCTCGTTGGCCCGGACCACCTTCGGATGCGGGTCTGGGAGCGCGGCACCGGGATCACGCTTGCCTGCGGGTCGGGGGCCTGCGCGACCGCCGTCGCCGCGCATCTTCGCGGTCTCACCGGCCGCAAGGTGACACTGGACCTCGATGGCGGCACGCTGGAAATCGACTGGCGCGACGACGGGGTCTGGATGACCGGCCCCACCGCGCATGTCTTCGACGGCTGGCTGACGCCGGAATTCGTCGCCGCTCACCCATGAAAGCGCCTGTCTTCTCCACACTCGGCTGCCGGCTCAACGCCTATGAGACGGAAGCGATGAAGGAACTCGCCGCTGCCGCGGGACTCGAGGGCGCGGTGGTGGTGAACACCTGCGCCGTTACCGCCGAGGCTGTGCGCAAGGCCAAGCAGGAGATCCGCAAGCTTGCACGGGACAATCCCGGCGCTGCCGTCATCGTCACAGGTTGCGCGGCGCAGACCGAGCCAGAAACCTTCGCCGCCATGCCCGAAGTCACCCGCGTCATCGGCAATGCCGAGAAGATGCAGGCGGAGACGTGGACCGCGTTGCAGGCTCGCGACCTGATCGGTGCGACCGAAAAGATCATGGTCGACGACATCATGTCGGTAACCGAAACCGCCGGACATCTCATCGACGGCTTCGGACGCCACCGCGCCTATGTCCAGGTCCAGAACGGTTGCGACCATCGCTGCACATTCTGCATCATCCCCTACGGCCGCGGGAATTCGCGGTCGGTTCCGGCGGGCGTCGTCGTCGATCAGATCAAGCGGCTGGTGGACAAGGGCTTCCTCGAGGTCGTCCTGACCGGCGTCGACCTGACGTCATGGGGAACCGACCTGCCCGGCGCGCCGCGTCTCGGCGATCTGGTGGTGCGCATCCTCAAACTGGTGCCCGATCTCGCGCGGCTGCGGATCTCGTCCATTGACTCGATCGAGGCGGACCAGAACCTGATGCAGGCCATCGCGACCGAGCCGCGCCTGATGCCGCATCTTCATCTCAGCCTTCAGGCTGGTGATGACATGATCCTGAAGCGGATGAAGCGGCGCCATTTGCGCGACGACGCGATCCGGTTCTGCGAGGATGCCCGCCGCCTGCGCCCCGATATTATCTTCGGCGCCGATATCATCGCGGGCTTCCCGACCGAGACCGAGACGATGTTCGGGAACTCGCTGAACCTCGTCGATGAGTGCGGCCTCACTTTCCTCCACGTCTTTCCCTTCAGCCCGCGCAGGGGCACCCCCGCGGCCCGGATGCCGCAGGTCCGGGGGCCGGAGATCCGCGACCGCGCTGCGCGGCTGCGCGCAGCGGGCGACGTCGCGCTGGAACGCCACCTTGCCGCGCAGCGGGGTCGCATCCACCGCATCCTGACTGAAAGCCCCCGCATGGGTCGGACGGAGCAGTTTGCCGAGGTCGATTTCGCGACCGATCAGCCCGAAGGCGCCATCGTCGAGGCGCGCATCATCGGGCGGACGGATCAGCGACTGGCCGCCTGACCTTCTTCGTTGCCGAAATACCCTCGGGGGGGTGTGGGGGGCAGATGGCCCCCCACTTCCGTCACGCCGCCAGAGCGGCGCGAAGTCGGCGTATGGCCAACGCCGCCTCCGCCGCCTCGCGGCCCTTGAGGACGAAGTGATCGCGGAAGAACGCGTTGTGGGCCTCGGTTTCCTGATAGTTGTGCGGTGTCAGGACGACCGACAGGACTGGCACGTCGGTGTCCATCTGGGCGCGCATCAATCCCTCCACGACGGTCGAGGCGACGAAATCGTGCCGGTAGATACCGCCATCGACGACGAAGGCCGCGCCGATCACGGCGGCGAAGCGGCCGGTCCGCGCGAGGTCGCGGGCGAGGAGTGGAATCTCGAACGCGCCGGGCACGTCGAAAACCTCGATTCCGGCCTGGTTGCCGATCCGGTCGCGGAACCCCTCAAGCGCGCGGTCCACGATATCGGCATGCCAGTTGGCCTTGATGAAGGCATAGCGGGTGTGTGTCATCGGTGATCTCCTTTCAAAAGTGACACGTCACCCAAGGCGATCACGGACGCAGCCTTCCCCCTCCAGAGGATCGGCCGCGTTCGTTCTCTTTCATCCGGACTGTGACCGTCGGCTCCGGCATCGCACCGGATCTGCTGACCCCCGGATCGGATCCGGGGCGCTCGCGGGCTCGGGGTTTCCCCATACCGCCGGTGGGGAATTTCGCCCCGCCCTGAGAACACAGCCAGGATGGCAGCCCTGCGGCGCGGGAGCAAGAGTGCGAAAGACAGCGATTTCACGCGTGAAAGACAACTTAATACATTGAATAATATACACAAAACCTCAAAACTCACCATTTCTTCATTCACGCCGCCAAAGGAAATATTGTGCCCGTGACATTCATGCGGATGACAGGTGACCCAAGGAAATGCAGAACGGGCGGGAGGAGAGCGCTCATGCACCCGAACCCCGCCTATCGGCAGTCGCCGCGCGATGCGAACCTTGCATTTGCGCGCGCACGCGGCTTTGGCACATTGACCGTCAACGGCGCCGACGGCCCGCTGGCCTCGCATGTGCCGTTTCGCCTCTCGGCGGACGGGACGGTGGCGGAGCTTCACCTCGTCCGCTCCAACCCCATTGCCCGGGCGCTGCCCGGGCCGCTGCCCGGCCTGATCGCCGTCACCGGGCCGGACGCTTATATTTCTCCGGACTGGTACGGCATCGCGGATCAGGTACCGACATGGAACTACGTTGCGGTTCACCTGCGCGGTCACCTCACCGCCTTGCCCGCCGACGCGCTTCGCGGACATCTCGACAGCCTGTCGGAACTGTTCGAGACCCGGATTTTTCCGAAGACCCCGTGGCGCACCGACAAGATGCCCGCCGACGCGCTTGAGCGCATGATGCGGATGATCCTGCCCTGCCGGTTCGAGATTGCAAGCGTCGACGCGACCTGGAAGCTTGCGCAGAACAAGTCCGACGTGGCACGGATTTCTGCCGCAGAGGCGTTGACTTCCGCCAGCCAAGGGCAGGAGATTGCGGCACTCGCCGCGCTCATGCGCAGCCCGCCAGCTTGACCAACCGGCCGCATCCACCAGAGAAGAGGCATCAGATGCTCCGACTTCATACCTCTCCCACGACGCCCTTTGGCCGCAAGGTCATGGTCATGATTCTAGAAACTGGGCAGGAGGGCGACATCGAGGTGGCGCAGGCGGCCGGAACGCCCCTTGATGCGTCGAAGATGCCGGTGGCGCAGAACCCCTTGGGAAAGATTCCGGCGCTGGAGCGGGACGACGGCGCAGCACTTTACGACAGCCGGGTGATCTGCCGCTATCTCGACGACCGCGCCGGGGGCAAGCTTTACCCCGCCAAGCCAAGGCTTTGGGAGACGCTGACGCTTGAGGCGACGGGCGACGGCATTCTGGAGGCGGCGGTCCTGATGATCTATGAATCGCGGCTCAGGCCCGAGGCGATCCGGTTCGAGGACTGGGTGGAAGGACAATGGAGCAAGATCGCCCGCGCGCTCGATACGCTTGAAGCGCGCTGGATGGCGTATCTGAACGGTCCCCTGGACATGGGGCAGATCGCGATCGGCTGTGCGCTCTCATATCTCGACTTCCGCCACGGCCCGCGGAACTGGCGCACGGGCCGCCCGGCGCTGGCCCTGTGGTACGATGCTTTTGCCGCACGCGAGAGCATGAAGTTGACCGAACCCAAGGGCTGATGTGCTGCCCCTTGGGGAGTTCCTGACGGTCTGGGCCATCCTGGCGGTGAACATCCTGTCGCCCGGACCGAACGTCCTGAACACAATCACCACGGCGATGGGATCGGGCCGCGCGGCGGGGCTTGCCTCGGCGCTGGGTGTGGGTCTGGGCATTGGCATCTGGTGTCTTGGCATGACACTTGGCATTGCGGCGGTCTTCCGGGCCTTTCCCGCGACGCGCATTGCGCTGACCGCCTTCGGCATTTGCCTGCTGCTCTGGTTCGCATCGCGCTATCTCAGGAATGCCTGGGCCGGCTGGCGCGGGACGGGGACGAAGCTGGCGGCGCGCGCGGGCCTCAGCTTCGGTGCGTCCTTCCTGCGGTCGCTGTCCGTCAACGCGCTCAATCCCAAGGCCCTGACGACATGGGTGGCCATACTTGCCCTTTTTCCCGTGGCGCGTGCGGGTTGGGGCGATGTTCTGCTGCTTTGGGTCGGGACCGCGGCGCTCGCCTTCACGATCCACGCGGGCTATGCAGTGGCGTTTTCGACCGCCCCCGCCGCGCGCTTCTATCTTCGGGCAGCCCCGGCGGTGAACGCGGGTGTCGGCCTTTTCTTCGTCGCCTTCGCGCTAAAGCTCCTGAGCGCACTGGTTTCCTGAGACTTCGGCCGCCGATTGCGGTAACTGGGACATAATGACCAATCCGCCTTAAGCTGCGCCCGATTGTCCGCTGGACGGGCCGGTTTTTGGCCGCTAATAACCGCCGTTGAAGGCTGCGGGCAACTGCGGCCCAACCGTCGCAGAGCCGGCCCGCCGGTCAGAGAAGGGAGAAAGTTTCGTGTCCCACGCAGAAGACCACGCAGGCACCCGGAGGGATTTCCTCTATTACGCCACGGCCGGGGCGGGCACCGTTGCAACCGGCGCCGCCGTCTGGACCCTTGTCGATCAGATGAACCCTTCTGCCGACGTTCAGGCGCTCAGTTCCATCTTCGTCGATGTGAGCGGCGTCGAGGTCGGCACCCAGCTGACGGTCAAGTGGCGCGGCAAGCCGGTCTTCATCCGCCGCCGCACCGAGAAGGAGATCGAAGAGGGGCGGGCGGTTCCGATGTCCGACCTCGTCGATACCAATGCCGAGAACGCGAACCTGCCTGCCGGGTCGCAAGCGACGGACGAAAACCGGACGCTTGACAAGGAAGGCGAATGGCTCGTGATGATCGGGGTCTGCACACACCTCGGCTGCGTGCCGCTGGGCAATAATTCAGGTGATTTCGACGGCTGGTTCTGCCCCTGCCACGGCTCGCACTACGATACTGCGGGCCGCATCCGCAAAGGGCCTGCGCCGCGAAATCTCGACATTCCGGTGGTTGCGTTCACCGATGACAACACCATCAAGCTGGGCTGAGGGGGCTGACCATGGCTGGTATTCCGCACGACCACTACGAGCCCAAGACGGGCTTCGAGCAGTGGCTTCACCGTCGCCTGCCGATTGTGAGCCTGGCTTATGACACGCTGATGATCCCGACGCCGAAGAACCTGAACTGGTGGTGGATCTGGGGCATTGTCCTGGCGTTCTGCCTCGCGCTTCAGATCGCGACCGGCATCGTCTTGGCGATGCACTACACGCCGCAGGTCGACATGGCCTTCGCGTCGGTCGAGCACATCATGCGCGACGTTCGCGGCGGCTATCTCTTGCGTTACCTTCACTCGAACGGTGCGTCGCTCTTCTTCCTCGCGGTCTACATCCACATCTTCCGCGGTCTCTTCTACGGTTCCTACAAGGCGCCGCGCGAGGTGACCTGGGTGGTTGGCATGATCATCTATCTTTGCATGATGGGCACGGCCTTCATGGGCTACGTCCTGCCCTGGGGCCAGATGTCCTTCTGGGGCGCCACGGTCATCACCGGGCTTTTCGGCGCGATCCCCGGCATCGGTCCGTCCATTCAGGAATGGCTTCTGGGCGGACCGGCGGTGGACAACGCCACGTTGAACCGCTTCTTCTCGCTGCATTATCTCCTGCCTTTCGTGATCGCCGCGCTTGTCGCCGTACACATCTGGGCGTTCCACACCACGGGCAACAACAATCCGACCGGCGTGGAAGTGCGGCGCGCCTCCAAGGCCGAGGCGGAAAAGGACACGCTTCCCTTCTGGCCCTACTTCGTGATTAAGGACCTTTTCGCGCTGGCGCTGATCCTGGTGGTGTTCTTCGCCATCGTCGGCTTCATGCCGAACTACCTTGGCCACCCGGACAACTACCTCGAGGCGAACCCGCTGGCGACGCCCGCGCATATCGTGCCCGAATGGTACTTCCTGCCCTTCTACGCAATCCTTCGGGCCTTCACCTCGGACGTCTGGATCGTGCAGCTTGTGCACTTCATCACCTTCGGTATCGTCGACGCCAAATTCTTCGGCGTTCTCGCCATGTTCGGCGCGATCGCGGTTATGTTCCTGGCGCCCTGGCTGGACACCTCGAACGTCCGGTCGGGCCAGTACCGGCCAATGTTGCGCTGGTGGTTCTACCTTCTCATCATCGACTTTGTCGTTCTGATGTGGGTCGGTGCGCAGACGCCGACGGAGCTGAGTTCGTGGATCTCGCTGGTTGCCGCCGCGTACTGGTTCGCCTACTTCCTGGTGATCCTGCCGCTTCTCGGCGTCATTGAGAAGCCGCTGCCACAGCCAGCAACGATCGAGGACGACTTCAATGCGCATTACGGCGCCAACAACCAGCCGGCCGAGTAAGCGGAAAGGAATGATTGAGATGTTGAGAACGAGCGCAATCGCCGCCGCTTGCATCCTCGCCCTTTCGGGAGGGGCGGCGCTGGCGGCCGAAGGTGGCAGCACCGAGGATGTCGCATTCTCGTTCGAGGGGCCGTTCGGCGCCTTCGACGAGCACCAGCTCCAGCGCGGGTTGCAGGTCTATACCGAGGTCTGCTCAGCCTGCCACGGCATGAAGTTCGTGCCGATCCGGTCGCTCGCGGATGAGGGTGGGCCGCACTTGCCCGAAGATCAGGTACGCGCCTATGCCGCGCAGTTCACCGTGACCGACGCGGAGACCGGCGAGGACCGTCCGGGCAAGGAGACCGACCACTTCCCGCATTCGTCGTTGGAAAACGCGCCGGACCTGAGCCTGATGGCCAAGGCCCGCGCCGGCTTCCACGGTCCTTACGGGACGGGCATCAGCCAGTTCTTCAATGGGATCGGTGGACCCGAGCACATCGTCTCGATCCTCCACGGCTATACCGGCGAGGAGAAGGATGAGGCGGGCACGACCTATTATGAGAACCACGCCTTCTCGACCGGTTGGATATCGATGCCGCCGCCGCTCAGCGACGGACAGGTGGAATTCGCCGATGGTTCGCCGAACGACGTCAAGCACATGGCGGAAGATGCCGCTGCCTTCCTGATGTGGGCGGCCGAACCGAAGTTGATGGCGCGCAAGCAGGCGGGCTTCGTTGCGGTGCTGTTCCTTGCCCTTCTGTCGGTGCTGCTCTACCTGACCAACAAGCGGATCTGGGCCCCCCACAAGGGCAAGCACTGAGCGTCAGGTCCTAAAACGTTGGGCGCGGTCCGGAAGGAGCGCGCCCTTTTCATTTTCCGAGATAGGCGGCGAGTGCGGGTGGCGGATTGGTCAGCAATTCCCTGGTCGGCTGCGGCCCATGGGCAATGCCGTCGGCCACGAGGATGGTTTGATCGCTGATCCGCAGAGCGTCCTCAGGGTCGTGGCTGACCATCAGGAGCGTCGCGCGGGTTGCCTCGGCGATCTCGGCCACCAGATCGAGCATCTCGGCCTTCAGTGCCGGTCCGAGCGCGGAGAAGGGCTCATCGAGCAGCATCAGGGGCCGCGCGCGCAGGAGAACCCGCGCCAGCGCGACGCGGCTTTGCTGACCGCCCGACAGGGTGCCGGGCCGGCGCTCTGCCATGTCCTCAAGGCCGACGCGGTGGAGAGCGGCGTCAACCTGCCGCCGTTCTTCCGCCGAAAGACGCAGGTCGGGCCTGACGCCGAGGCCGACGTTCTGTCCGACGGTCAGGTGGGGAAAGAGGTTCTGATCCTGAAAGAGGATCGATAGCGGCCGGTCGCCGGGCGGCAGAGAAGTCAGGTCGACATCCCGCCAGAGGATACGCCCGCGTATCGGCGGAAAGAACCCGGCGATGACCGATAGAAGCGTCGATTTACCTGCACCGGAAGGGCCGATGACGGCCAGCCGCGCCTCGGGCTCGACCGTGAAATCGGCTGACAGACTGAAATCGCCCTGAACGATGCGCAAATCTTCAAGTCGCAGCATGGGCACGCCCTCCTCTGTCAAAGAGCCAGAAAAGCCCGAAACTGAAAAGCATCAGAAGCACCGCCGCCCCGGCTGCGTCCGCCATCCGATAGGCGGACATGAGGCGATACATCTGCAAAGGCAGCGTCGTGCGGTCCGGGTCAGCGAAAAGCGCGATCACGCCGAGATCGCCCATCGACATCGCTGCCGTGAGGCCCGCCGCAAAGCCGAGTGGGCGGCGCATTCGCGGCAGGGTGAGATAGCGCAGCCGTGCGAGGCCGGCCATGGCGAGGCTGTCGGCGAGCCTTGCATAATCCGCCTCGATGGCTCGAGCGGCTGGAATGAGGGCGCGCAGGCAGAAGGGCAGCGCCATGACCGCGTTGACGAGCGCTGTCACCGGCAGGGCCAGGGTTCCCGGCGCGGCGACGGGGCGCAGGATCAGGAAGAGCCCGGTGCCGACAACCAGCGCCGAGGTCGCGAGGGGCAGCATTCCGACGGTCTCCAGCGCCTTGCCCCAGCGCAGGCGTGCCGTGCCAAGCGCCACCGGCAGCGCTACGACCAGCGACAATGCGGTTGCGCCGAGTGCGACGCAGAGCGACCAGAGCGCCGCGCGCCAAACCTGTTCGGGGAGGGAGAGAAGTCGGGGCAGGCCGCTCAGGATCACGGCAGTGAGCGGGGCGAGGAGAAAGAGCGCTGCGGCAGCAATAACGATCCCGTCGACGAGCCGCAAACCGCCCGTACCCGCTTCCCAGCGGTTCTGCGGGGCATCCAGGCCCGCGCCGAAAGCCGAAGGCAGGCTGAACCGTGCGGCCAGCGCCGCCGTGGCCGCGCAGATCAGAAGTTGCATCCCCGCCAGCATCGCCGCTCGGCCGAGGTCGAACTCGAACCGGAATGCCTGATAGATCGCCAGTTCGATGGTGGTCGCCTTCGGTCCGCCGCCAAGGGTCAGTGCGACGGCGAAGCTGGTGAGACAGATGAGGAAGATCGTGACGGCGATTCCCGGCAAGACCTCGCGCAGCATCGGGCGTTCGAGGTATCGGGTGATGTCGGAGGCGGCGAAGCCGAGCGAGGCCGCGAGGCGGAACCGTTCGGCGGGGATGGCGAGCCAGCCTTGCAGGATCAGCCGCACTGCAAGCGGCAGGTTGAAAAAGACATGGGCAAGGACGACCCCGGTGAGCCCGTAGATCGACACCGGCCCAATCCCCATCGTGCCGAGGGCGGCGTTCAGCGCGCCCGCCCGTCCGAAGATCGCCAGAAGCCCCATGATGGCGACGATGACCGGCAGGATGAAAGGCGCGCCCAGAAGTGTGATGAGCAGCCTGCGCCCCGGAAACCTGCGCCGTGCGAGCGCCCGGGCGACGAGGATGGCGAGCGCTGTACTGATCGCAGACGACAGCACCGCCTGCACCAATGTGAAGCGCAAGGCGGCCAAGTCGGCGGCATCGGGCCAATTGGCGCTGCCGGCGCGCGCGATTACGGCGCCGAGCGTACCGAGCGTCAGAACGGCGGCGAGCGCCGCCGCCGTCCCGGCTGCCAGGGCGAGGCGAGTCATCATCAGCGGCTGAGCGCCGCCCGCCATTCGGCGATTGCCGCGTCGCGGACCTTGAAGGCTTCTCCGGCAGGATAGAAAAGCGCCTTCTCCGGCGTGACGAGCGTATCGAAGCCCGCCGGGAGCCCACCGTTCGGCATGACCGCCGGGTACATCCAGTTGGTTTCCGGGATCACCGACTGGAATTCATCCGCCACGATGAAGGCGAGGAAACGATCGGCGAGATCGGGCTCATCCGTCGAGGCGACCTTGGCGGCGACCTCGACCTGAAGGTAGTGGCCTTCCTTGAAGGATGCGGCCGCCTTGGTGTCGTCACCTTCCGCTATCAGGTGATAGGCGGGCGAGGTCGTGTAGGACAGCACCATGTCCGCTTCGCCATGCAGGAACATGTCGTAGGCTTCCGACCATCCCGGGGTGACGGTCACGATATTGTCGGCCAGACTTTCCCAGATCGCATCCGCCCGCTCGCCATAGGCCGCCTTGACCCAAAGGACGAGCCCGAGGCCGGGGGTCGAGGACCGCGGGTCCTCGATGACGATCTTCAGATCGGACGCCGCGAGGGATTCGAAATCCGTCGGCGCGTCCTTCACTTTGGTCTTGTCGTAGATGAAGGCGAAATAGCCCCAGTCATAGGGCACGAAGATCGGATCATCCCAGGCGACGGGCAGGTCATAGGGAACGTCCTTCAGGCCGCTGTCGGCGAAAAGCCCGCTCTCGGCGGCCTTCGCCGTCAGATTCGTGTCGAGGCCGAGGACGATGTCGGCCTCGGTCGTGTCGCCTTCGAGCAGAAGCCGCGCCAGAAGGGCGGCGCCATCGCCTGACGAGACGAATTGCAGATCGCAGCCGCAAGTCTGCTCGAACGCTGTCTCGATCTTCGGCCCCGGTCCCCAGTCGGAGACGAAGCTGTCATAGGTGTAGACGGTCAGCACGGGTTTGTCGGCGGCCATGGCGGCGGCCGGCAACAGGAGACCCGCGATCATCAGGGATTTTTTCATCTCTCATCCTCCAATGGTCAGGGGCGGAGATGGCGGTGGCTTTGGGGCCTTACCTTCCCTCCGCCGGTCTTAACCGGTTCAGGTTCAACGGGTTCGCTTTTGGCATCTCAGCCCTGACGTCAGGGCACCCCGAGGTGGACCGCACCATAACGGAACCTGCGCGACGTGCAAGGCGATGCGGGCGAGAATGCTTGAGCGCGGGCGCGGGCTTCGCTATGCCCGAGGGCAATACAGGAGCACCGCCATGAGCCTCAATACCTTCGGCCACCTCTTCCGTGTGACGACGTGGGGCGAAAGCCACGGACCGGCGCTGGGCGCGACCGTCGATGGTTGTCCGCCGGGCGTGGTGGTCGATGAGGCGATGTTGCAGCACTGGCTGGATCGACGGAAGCCGGGGCAGAGCAAATACACGACGCAAAGGCGCGAGGCCGATGCGGTGCGGATTCTGTCGGGGATGTACGAGGGGAAGCACGACCGGGACGCCGATCCAGCTGATGATCGAGAATACCGATCAGCGGTCGAAGGATTACGGCGACATCGCGCAGAAGTTCCGGCCCGGCCACGCCGACATCACCTACTGGCAGAAATACGGCATCCGCGATCCGCGCGGCGGTGGCCGGTCCTCGGCGCGCGAGACGGCGGCGCGGGTGGCGGCGGGCGGCGTCGCGCGCGCGGCTTTGGGACTGCTGCTGCCGGAGGTGAAAATCACCGGCTACATGGTGCAGATGGGGCGGCTGAAGGCGGATCGCGACCGGTTCGACATGGCGGAGATCGGGCGCAATCCGTTCTGGACGCCCGATGCCTCTGCCGCCGCGATCTGGGCGGAGCATCTCGATGAGTTGCGGAAGTCAGGGAATTCCGTCGGCGCGGTGGTCGAGGTCGTGGCCTCGGGCGTGCCCGCCGGTCTCGGGGCGCCGATTTACGGCAAGCTCGACACCGACCTCGCCGCGGCGATGATGTCGATCAATGCGGTGAAGGGGGTGGAGATCGGCGAAGGGATGGCGGCGGCGGAGCTGACCGGCGTCGAGAATGCCGACGAAATCTATATGGGCAACGACGGCAAGCCGCGGTTTTCAGTCGAACCACGCGGGCGGGATTCTGGGCGGGATTTCCAGCGGGCAGGATGTTGTCGTGCGCTTTGCCGTCAAGCCGACCTCCTCGATCCTCTCGTCCGCGCAAGACCATCACCATCGCGCGGCGAGGAAACCGAGATCGTCACCAAGGGCCGCCACGACCCCTGCGTCGGCATCCGTGCGGTGCCGGTGGGCGAGGCGATGATGGCCTGCGTGATCCTCGACCATTTCTTGCTGCATCGGGGGCAGGTTGGGGATGCGGGTGGGAGGATTGGCTAGCGGTCCGCGTCAGTCCGAATTGGCTTTCCCCTGAGTTGCGGGCGCGCGCGGGGGAACAGTATCCCTGAACTCGTCGAAATCTTTCCAGGCGGGTTCGACAGGCAAAACCCCAGGTCGGGGGATGTATTCCGACGGTGCGTCGCGGCCGGGAATGTAGCGCGGGCAGTTTGGAAAGATGACGCGCGCCCGGAAGCGGACCATCAACTGGGCTCCGACGAAGTCGCCCATCGCGGGATCATCGCGCGACAGGGCTGCCGTCCCGTTCACCCGCAGCCGCGCAGGCCGGTCGCCCATGCGAATGAAAAGGATGCCGACGTTTGGATTTGCAATGATGTTTCCAAGGCTCTTGAACATGCCGTTGCCGTCATAGTCAGGGAAAGCAAGTTCATCGGACCCCGTCACCCGAACGAATCCCGGAGGGCCGCCCTTGAAGGAACAATCGGGGCGACCTTCGGCATCCGCGGTTGCGAGGAAGAAGAACTCGGCGCTTTCGATAAAGGCACGATCCGAGTCCGAAAACTGGTGTCTCAGGATCACCTGCTCAAGACGATTCGCCATCCCGCGACTGCTGAAAAGATCCTGAAGCTCCCGATTGCCATCATGAAAGAGCGCACTGGACATCGTTCAGAAGCCTCCGAGAGAACGCAGCTTCATCATACCGCAAAGGGTAGCGTGCGGGTGAAAATTCGCCGCCTGCGGCCGTGTGGCACCAACGAAAGAGACCGGCCCCCCGCCAGTGAGTGGATGGCGTCGTGGCTACTTCCGCCGGTTCCGCTCATTCCTTGTCGCCAAGAGCTTCAGCCGCAATGCGTTCAGGCGGATGAAGCCCTCGGCGTCCTTCTGGTCGTAGGCGCCGGCGTCGTCCTCGAAGGTGACGTGCTTCTCGGAATAAAGCGACTGGTCGGACCAGCGCGCGACGGTGCGGGCGGACCCCTTGTAAAGCTTCACGCGGACGGTGCCGGAGACGTGTTCCTGGCTCTTGTCGATCAGGGCTTGCAGCATCTCCCGCTCGGGCGAGAACCAGAAGCCGTTGTAGATCAATTCCGCATAGCGCGGCATGATCGAATCCTTGAGGTGCCCGGCGCCTGAATCGAGGGTGATCTGCTCGATGCCGCGATGGGCTTCAAGAAGGATCGTACCGCCCGGTGTCTCATAGACGCCACGGGATTTCATCCCGACAAAGCGGTTCTCGACGAGGTCGAGACGCCCGACGCCATGCCTGCCACCCAGTTCGTTGAGCTTCGTCAGGATCGTCGCCGGGCTCATCGCCTCGCCGTTGATCGCCACCGCATCGCCCTTCTCGAAGGTGATCTCGACCATCTCGGGCGTGTCGGGCGCCTTTTCGGGATCGACAGTGCGCTGGTAGACGTAATCCGGTGCCTCATCGCCGGGGTTTTCCAGCACCTTGCCCTCGGACGAGGTGTGCAGAAGGTTCGCATCGACCGAAAACGGCGCCTCGCCGCGCTTGTCCCTGGCGATGGGGATCTGGTTTTCCTCCGCGAATTGCAGAAGCTTGGTGCGGCTTGAGAGGGTCCATTCCCGCCAGGGTGCGATCACCCGGATATGGGGGTTGAGCGCATAGGCCGAAAGTTCGAACCGGACCTGATCGTTGCCCTTGCCGGTGGCGCCATGCGCCACCGCATCGGCGCCGGTCATCGCCGCGATCTCGACCAGACGCTTGGAAATCAGCGGACGGGCGATCGACGTGCCAAGGAGGTAAAGCCCTTCGTAAAGCGCGTTTGCCCGGAACATCGGAAAGACGAAGTCGCGCACGAATTCCTCGCGCACATCCTCGATGTGGATGTTCCCGGGCTTGATCCCCAGAAGCTCGGCCTTCTTGCGCGCCGGTTCCAGTTCCTCGCCCTGCCCGAGATCGGCGGTGAAGGTCACGACCTCGCAGCCATATTCCGTCTGGAGCCATTTCAGGATGATCGAGGTGTCGAGGCCGCCGGAATAGGCCAGCACGACTTTCTTGGGCGCGGACATGGGAACTCCTATGGAAAGAGCGTTCCGCAGGCGATTAGCGAAGATTGCTTGGTAGGGCAAGGAGCCGGGGCGCGGCAAGCCAAGCGAAATTGTTGACACCGCCCTGTCGCTTACGCCCTATGCGCGGAACGTGAAACCCGGAGGATCGTGTGAAAGGCTTTCAACTCTTCCTGCATTCCGTGAAGCAGGTTTTCGGAAACATGGGTGCGGCGGTCAGGATTTCCGGACTGCTCTTCATGGTGCAGATCGCGGCCAGCGTGTTTCTGGGTGGCGCTGCCATGGTCCCCGGCGGCGCGGCGGGACGCGGCGCTGAGGGCTACATGATCCTTCCATTGATCGTGACACTGATAACTGGCCTCTGGATCGCAGTCGCCTGGCATCGCTATGTCCTGATTGTCGAGGAACCGACATCGATCGTGCCGGCGTTTCATGGCCACCAGCTACTTTCCTACCTCGGTTACAGCCTTCTGATCTGCCTCATCCTCATCATTCCCGCCGTGCTGCTCGGGGCGCTGGCGGGGATCATCTTCAAGGCGTTGTATTCCATGGGTGCGGCGCTCGGCGTCGTTGGATCGCTGATCGCAACACTTGTTATCCTCGTGCCGGTCATGGTGATCGCGCTCAGGCTCAGTCCGGTGCTTCCCGCCGCCGCGCTGGGCGAAGGTCTGGGCATCCGCGGCGCATGGGCCAGCACCGAGGGCGCGGCGCCGGACTTTTTGAGCCTCGCACTGATCGCGGGATTGGCGAGTTTCCTGATCGACCTGCCGCTCTTTGCGTTCATGTCCCTTATGCCATTGGCGATGCTCTGGGCGTTCCTGACCTCCTGGGTGAAGATGATGGTCGGCGCAAGCATTCTGACCACGGTTTATGGTCACTACATCCAAAAGCGCCCTCTGTCGGCGTAAGCGGCACCGGTTGCGCCGTTGCAAGGGGGAGCGGACATGACGGATTTTGTCGAAAAGGCGAAAGCGGCGACGGAATCGATCCGCGCGCTTTTCCCCAAGACGCCCTTGCAGCGGAACGATTTCCTGTCGCTGCGCTACGGAGCGGACATCTGGCTGAAGCGCGAGGATCTGACGCCGGTCCGTAGTTACAAGTTGCGCGGAGCCTTCAACGCCATGCGGAAGGTTCTGGCGCGCGATCCGGGCCAGAGCAGATTCGTCTGCGCGAGTGCGGGCAACCACGCGCAGGGCGTGGCTTTCGCGTGCCGGCATTTCGACGTGATGGGCACGATCTTCATGCCGGTCACGACGCCGCAGCAAAAGATCGACAAGACCCGTGTGTTCGGCGGCGACAATATAGAGATCCGGTTGACCGGCGATTATTTTGACCAGACCCTCGCCGCCGCGCAGGTGTTCTCGGCCGAGGAATCGGCCTGGTTCCTCGCCCCGTTCGATGACCCGGACGTGATCGAGGGGCAGGCCAGCGTTGCTGTCGAAATCCTGTCGCAGATGGCGCGCGCGCCGGATTTGGTGATCCTGCCCGTTGGCGGCGGCGGGCTTGCGGCAGGGGTGACCGGCTACATGGCGGAGGCCGCCCCCTCCGTGGCGTTCCGCTATATCGAACCGCGCGGCGGTGCGAGCTTTGCCGCGGCGCTGAACGCCGGCGAGCCGGTAGCATTGACCGGGGTCAACAGTTTCGTCGATGGTGCGGCGGTGGCGCGCATGGGCAGCACGACGTTCGCGCGTCTGCGGCAGACCGACCCCGTGAGGGTACTGTCCGCGCCCGAGGACCGCATTTGCATCACCATGCTCGAAATGCTGAATCACGAGGGCATCGTGCTTGAGCCTGCGGGCGCGCTTTCGGTCGATGCGCTCCGCGATCTGGCCGACGACATAAGCGGCAGGACGGTCGTCTGCGTCACCTCCGGTGGCAATTTCGATTTCGAGCGGCTTCCCGAAGTCAAGGAACGCGCCCAGCGGTTTGCGGGGCTGAAGAAGTACTTCATTCTGCGGATGCCGCAGCGTCCCGGCGCGTTGCGCGAATTTCTCTCGATGCTTGGTCCCGACGACGACATCGCGCGGTTCGAATATCTCAAGAAATCGGCCCGGAACTTCGGTTCCGTGCTAATCGGGATCGAGACCAAGGCGCCGGAGAATTTCACTGCGTTGCGCGACAAGTTCGATGCGGCCGCTTTCTCCTATCAGGACATCACCGACGATCAGGCGCTGGCCGAGTTCCTGATCTGACCGATGCGCCCTATGCGGCGGATGGCGCGATCTGGCCGCTCAGACCCCTGAGAAAAGTTGCCTTTGACTGCGCGTAGCTGTCGAGAACGCGCTGGATATCCGAGGCCGCCAATCCACCCGCAGCCGCACGCCTTTCGCCGTCCTGACAGACCGCGCCGAATTCCCGGAACCCGATGTTCCAGGCGCAGCCCTTGAGAAAATGCATCTCGTCCGTCGGCGCGGAACGTGACTGGCCCGCGCCGAGAAGGCGCAGGACCGTTTCCACCTCATCCAGGAACAAGACGACGACCTCGGCGAATCCGTCCTCGCCGATTTCGACCTTCAGTTCGTTCACTCGCGACCAGTCGATCATCGCACACTCCCTCACGCACCTCACATCGCAAGACTAGGATCGAGCGCTTACCCCGCGGTTAAGAGCGGGCCGCGTTCAACCGGCCTTAACCGGCGGCGACTAAGCGGAGGGATAAGAGGATTTCCGATTTGACTGTTTCCGCCGATCTTCATGTTCACTCTGGCCCCGCGCCGGGCGCTGCGCCGAAGGGCTTCGCGCGGCGTGTCATGATCGTCGACGACAGTCGCGTGCAGCGCAAGATCCTCAGCTCGCAACTGACGCGCGCCGGCTATGAGGTGATCGAGGCGGCGTCGGTGCAGGAAGCGCTGCCGATCTGTGCCGAAACCGCGCCCGATATGGTGATTTCGGACTGGGTCATGCCCGGCCTCACCGGTCTCGACTTCTGCAAGGCCTTGCGTGCGCAGGGGCACGAGAACTACATCTACTTCATACTTCTGACCTCCAAGACCGAAACGGCGGAAATCGCGCTCGGTCTTGACGGCGGAGCGGATGATTTCCTGACCAAACCGGTCACCGGCGACGAGCTGCGGGCGCGGATCTCCGCGGGCGAGCGGATCATCCGCATGGAACGCGAGTTGACCGACAAGAACCGGCTTCTGACCGAAGCGCTGAGCGAAATCCGCACGATCCACGATGCCATGAACCGCGATCTTCTGGAGGCGCGCAAACTCCAGCAAAGCCTTGTGCGGGAAAGGTTCCGGCATTTCGGCAAGGCGCAGGTGTCGCTGCTGCTGCGCCCTTCGGGACATATCGGCGGCGATCTGGTCGGGTTCTTTGCGATCGACGCCAACCGGTTGGGGGTCTATGCGCTCGACGTCTCCGGCCACGGCATCACCTCCGCCCTCATGACCGCGCGTCTGGCGGGCTATCTCTCCGGCGGGTCGCGCGAACAGAATATCGCGCTCATGCGAGGAAAGGACGGCGGCTTCGACGGCAGGGATCCCGAGGATATCGCCGGGCGTCTCAACCGCATCCTGCTGAGCGACATAGGCACCGAAACCTACTTCACCATGGTCTATGCCGAAGTGGATATGGCCACGGGAAGCGTGCGGCTCGTTCAGGCGGGGCATCCACATCCGGTTGTGCTTCGCGCGGGCGGACGGATCGAACAACTCGGCGAAGGCGGTCTGCCGATCGGGCTGTTTCCCGACGCGCGCTACAGGGGCTTTCAAGCCCGGCTCGAACGAGGAGACCGGCTGCTGCTGGTCTCCGACGGCATCACCGAGATGGAAGACGAAGGCGGCCGGCAACTCGGCGAAGCCGGTCTGACGGCGCTGCTCGACAAGCTCCGGCCGCTCACGGGCACGCATTTCATGGACGGGCTGCTCGCCCAACTGGAGCTTTTCGGCGCACCGGAATTCGACGATGACGTGTCCGGCGCACTGATCGAGATGCTCTGACCGCAGCCTCAGGTCTTCAGATTCAGGGCGCGTCGTAGAAAGTGGCGATCCCCGTCGTTGCCAAGCAGGTCCACCGCGTCCCGCGCCGCCATCCAAAGCGCCGTATGCCCCGGTTCCGTTGGCGCCGACACCTGCCGGATCGGCCGTGCGAGGTAGATGGTGCAGAGCTTTTCCGCCCAGCGATCGTATTCCGGCATATAGGCGAAGCGCCGGAACGCGCCGAGGCGCCGGGGCGCGCCGATGATCCAGCCGGTTTCCTCGAGGACTTCGCGGTGCAGAGCGCGAAGCGCCGACTCGCCGGGGTCGATGCCGCCGCCGGGCAGCTGGATTTCCGGCTCCGGTTCCGCCTGACGCGTCAGCAGAGCGTCGCCCCCATCCAGCAGAACGGCATAGGCGCCGTGCCGCAGCCCATAGCGTTGTCCTTTGACCGGAGCCTCTCCAAACCGCCTGATCATACCCTTGCCCCTTGGCCTCCCGGTTGTTCTTCCCATATTGGAGCCTTAGACCGTGGCGCAAGCCAGAAGGAATCCCATGATACGTCTGTCGCAAATCGCTTGGGACGATACAGTCCTGCCGTTTCAGCTCGACCGCGCCGATATCCGAGGCCGCGTCGCACGACTTGATGGTGCGCTGGAGAAGATCCTGACCCAGCACAACTATCCTCGCGCGATCGAGTCGTTGGTGGCTGAGGCGGCGCTTCTGACCGCGCTCATCGGTCAAACGGTCAAGCTGCGTTGGAAGCTGTCCCTGCAGGTTCGCGGCGATGGTCCGGTGCGTATCATCGCGACCGATTACTTTGCGCCGGCGAAAGAAGGCGAGGGCGCGCGCATCCGCGCCTGGGCCTCTTTCGATGCCAACACCTTGTCGGAGACGGAGGACCCTTTCGCGCAGATCGGCAACGGCTATTTCGCCATCCTCATCGATCAGGGCGAGGGGACGGTTCCCTATCAGGGGATCACCCCGATCTCGGGCGGATCGCTGTCCGCCTGCGCCGAGACCTATTTCTCGCAGTCCGAACAGCTGCCCACGCGATTCTCGCTCGCCTTCGGTCGCTCCACACTCCCGGGGGAGGATGAAAGCTGGCGCGCGGGCGGCGTGATGTTGCAGCACATGCCGAAGGCCTCGCCCTTCGTCGCCACGGAGGGCGGCAGCGGCGCGGGCGGGCTCCTTGAAGCCGGCGACCTGTTGCAGGGCGATGACGGCGAGAACTGGGGTCGGGTGAACCTTCTGCTGGACACCGTCGAGGCGATCGAAATGATCGGACCGCAGGTCGCCCCGACGGACCTTCTGGTGCGCCTCTTCCACGAGGAGGTGCCGCGCGTTTTCGACGCGCAGTCAGTGCAGTTCGGGTGTTCGTGTTCGGCGGACAAGGTGACGCAAAGCCTGTCGATCTATTCGGCAAAGGATATCGGCCACATGACGACCGAGGACGGCATCGTGACGGCAGACTGCCAGTTCTGCGGCGCGCATTACGAATTCGATCCCGCCACGCTGGGGTTCGAGGCGACGAAGCTACCCATTGAGCGCGAGTGACATGCTGGAGCGTCTCCGGATGGCGGCAAGCCTTCCGGGCCGGCCAAGCTCGGACTATGACCTGAACGCCGGGACGCCTGCTCCTGCGGGTGTGACACTGCGCGATGCGGCGGTGCTGATCGCCTGCCATGAAGGTCCGCGCGGCGCCGAGGTGATCCTGACCAAGCGTTCCTCGCGCCTAAAGCACCATCCTGGCCAGATAGCCTTTCCTGGCGGCAAAATCGACGCGGGCGACGATGGCGCCGTCGCCGCCGCTCTGCGCGAGGCGCATGAGGAGGTCGGCCTGCCTTTGGCGCAGGTCCGCGTCCTCGGTTCTCTCCCCGCGCATGAGACGGTAACGGGTTTCGCCGTTACCCCCGTCCTCGGCTGGATCGAGGGCGACTTTGTTCCGGTGGCCGAGGAAGGCGAGGTCGAAGAGGTTTTCTCCGTACCACTCTCGCACGTCCTTGATCCGTCGAAATTCAGCATCGAGGGGCGGCGCTGGCGCGGGCAGATGCGGCGTTACTACGTCGTCCCCTACGGACCCTACTACATCTGGGGCGCAACAGCGCGTATGCTCAGGGCGCTGGCGGATCGGATCGGTCAATGCGGTTAGAGGGCGACTGGATCAGGGCGGAAGACACGCAAGCCGTTCTGGCGATGCTGACGAATGCCGGACATCAGGGCTGGATCGTCGGCGGCTGCGTGCGCGACTCCCTGCTCGGCCGGTCCGTGGCGGATATCGACATCGCCACCGATGCGCGGCCCAAGAGGGTGATCGAACTCGCGGAAGCCGCCGGTCTCCGCGCCGTTCCTACCGGGATCGACCATGGCACCATCACGGTCATCGCGAATGGCGTGCCGCACGAGGTCACGACCTTTCGCCGCGACGTGGAGACCGATGGACGCCGCGCTGTCGTCGCCTTCTCGGACAGGCTGGAGGAAGACGCCGCGCGGCGCGATTTCACGATGAACGCGCTTTATGCCGACAGGGAGGGCCGTGTGACCGACCCGGTCGGCGGCCTCGCCGACCTCAAGGCGCGACGCATCCGTTTCGTCGGCGACGCGCAGGACCGCGTGCGCGAGGATTACCTGCGCATCCTGCGCTTCTTCCGCTTCCACGCCTGGTTCGGAGACCCTGAAACCGGCATGGACCTCAAGGCACTCGCGGCTATTGCCGCCAATGCGGATGGCATCGACACCCTCTCGAGGGAACGGATCGGGCATGAGATGCGTCGCCTTCTCGCCGCCCCCGATCCTGCGCCGGCGCTCGCCGCGATGGCGACCTCGGGCGTTCTGCCGCACGTCCTGCCGGGTGCCGATCCGCGCTTCATCGCGCCACTCGTCCATCTCGAAAGCACAGGAGACCAGCCCCGTTGGCTCCGCCGCCTCGCCGCCTTGGGCGGCAGCGACGCAGCGGACGGCCTGCGCCTGTCGCGAGCCGAGAGCCGCGACCTCGACCTGATCCGGCAGGCCATCGAAGGCACCGAAGGCCCCGCCGCACTCGGCTACCGCTACGGTCCCGACATCGCCCGCGATGCGCTGCTGATCCGCGCCGCGTCGGGCCTGCCGCAACCGTTGGGATGGGAGACCGAAATTGCCAGGGGAGCGGCGGCCACCTTCCCGGTCAAGGCAGCCGACCTGATGCCGCGCCATTCCGGGGCCGAGCTTGGATGCCGGCTGACCGAGATTGAAAACCGCTGGATCGCCTCCGGTTTTTCATTGTCACGGGAACAATTGTTGGCTTGAAGCCGCCGCGTGTCGGTGGAAAATGGGCGATCCCTGAACCCGGAAATGCGCAATGCCTGCCGAACTCATTCCCGCGCTGATCGCGCTTGCCATCGCCACGCTCTTCACGCCCGGCCCCAACAACGCGATGCTGGCCGCCTCCGGCGCGCGCTTCGGCTTCTGGCCGACCGCGCCGCATTTCCTGGGCGTGGCGACGGGCTTTCCGCTGATGATGCTCTGCGTCGGCCTGGCGCTCGGCGGCCTCTTCCAGACCTCCGCGCTCCTCCGCGAGACGCTGCGCTGGGGCGGCGCGGCGCTTCTCCTCTATATCGCTTGGAAGATCGCCCGCACCGGCTCCATCGGCTCGGCCAGTGGCAGCCCGCATCCGATGCGCTACCTCAGCGCGGTCGCCTTCCAATGGGTCAATCCGAAGGCCTGGTCGATGGCCGTCGCCGCGACGTCTCAATTCATCCTGCCGACGGCTCCCTTCACCACGGCCGGAATTGTCACCGCCACGTTCCTCGGCCTCGGCGTGATCTCGTCGATGACCTGGACCTATGCCGGTCAGGCGATTTCCCGCTGGCTGACGACGCCTGCGCGGCTCCGCGCCTTCAACCTCGTCATGGCCGGGCTTATCGTCCTCTCGGTCGTCGCCCTGATGCGGCACTGAGTTCCCCTTTACGCGTCCTTGCGCTATATCGCCGGGGCAACCCAAAGAGGCAGGCCGATGTTCCGGTTTTTCGAGAACCTGGTCGATCCCTATGTCGAATATGAGGAAAAGGACGCGCCGCCCCGGCGGCTCCTTCCCTTCCTGATCGACTATGCCCGCCCGTTCCGGCGGGTTTTCGTCGTGACCGCCATCCTGAAGATGATCGTCGCGGCGATCGAGGTCGGGCTGATCTGGTATGTCGGGCGGCTGGTGGACCTTCTGACCGAAGCTGCCGCCTCCGATGTCCTGCGCAATCACGGCGTCGAATTCACGATTGCCGCCTTGGCCGTGCTCATCCTGCGGCCCGTGGTGAACGGCATCGACGTGGCGCTGCTGCACAACACGATCCTGCCGAATTTCGGTACGCTGATCCGCTGGCGCTCGCATCGCCATGTCCTGCGCCAGCCGGTCGGCTGGTTCGAGAACGACTTCGCCGGCCGCATCGCCAACCGCATCATGCAGACCCCGCCCGCCGCCGGTGACGCGGTGTTTCAGGTCTTCGACGCCGTGGCCTTCGCCATCACGACGCTGATCGGCTCGGTCGCACTCCTGTCCGGCGCCGACCTCCGCCTTGTGGTGCCGCTCGCCGTCTGGATCGTCCTGTACCTCTGGCTCCTGCGCTGGACGATCCGCCGCGCCGGACCTGCCTCCACCGCCGCTTCGGATGCGCGGTCGAAGGTCACGGGGCGCGTGGTCGACAGCTACACCAATATCCATTCGGTAAAGATGTTCGCCCACCACGACCGCGAAATCTCGTATGCCGGCGAAGCCATCGAGGAGGCGCGGCAGAAATTCCAGTACGAGATGCGCATCGTCACGCTGATGGACCTGATGCTGACCTTCATCAACGGTCTCCTGATCGTCTCGGTGACCGCACTGGCGCTCTGGCTCTGGTATCGCGGCGAGGCGACGGTCGGGGTCGTCGCGGCGGCGACCGCGCTCGTGCTCAGGCTCAACAACATGACCTACTGGATCATGTGGGCGACGACCAACCTCGTCCAGTCGCTCGGCGTCGTGGCCGAGGGGATGCAGACCATCGCCCAGCCCATCGCCCTGACCGACCGGAGCGGTGCCCTGGCACTCGACTACCGCGAGGGCCGGATCGAGATCCAGCATCTCAGCCACCATTACGGGCGCGGGTTCGGCGGGTTGGCGGATCTGAACCTGACCATCCGTCCGGGCGAGAAGATCGGTCTCGTCGGGCGATCGGGTTCGGGGAAATCGACGCTGGTGAAGCTTCTCCTGCGCTTCTACGACGCGGAGGGCGGCCGCATCCTCATCGACGGTCAGGACATTGCCCATGTCACCCAGAACAGCCTCCGTCGCGTGATCGGCATGGTGCAACAGGACAGCTCGCTCCTGCACCGTTCGGTCCGCGACAACATCCTCTACGGCCGCCCCGACGCGACCGAGGCCGAGATGATCGAGGCAGCGAAGCGGGCGGAAGCGCATGACTTCATCCAGCAGCTCTCTGATCCCGGAGGGCGCGCGGGCTATGACGCGCAGGTCGGCGAACGCGGCGTCAAGCTTTCCGGTGGCCAGCGCCAGCGGGTCGCGCTTGCGCGCGTGATCCTGAAGAATGCGCCGATCCTCGTCCTCGACGAAGCGACGAGCGCCCTGGACAGCGAGGTCGAGGCGGCGATCCAGGACACGCTTTACGGCGTGATGGAGGGCAAGACGGTGATTGCCATCGCCCACCGTCTGTCCACCATCGCGCATATGGACCGCATCGTCGTTCTCGATGACGGGGGCATCGCCGAAGACGGAACCCATGCCGGGCTTCTTGCGAAAGGCGGTCTCTATGCCCAGTTCTGGGGCAGGCAGTCGGGCGGCTTCATCGGAACCGAGGACGAGCCGGAGGCAGCGGAATGAAGATAGGCGACCTGATCGACGCCTTCCGCCCGGCGGAAGGACCGCCGCCCCAGATGCTGGGGCGGTTCTTCCTCTGGTGTCTGTCCGGCACCTGGATGCCGCTTCTCGTCGCGACCGTCCTGTCGGCCATTGCAGGCGCGATGGAGGTCGTCACCGCATGGTTCCTCGGCCGCGTGGTGGACACCGCCCAAGGCACCGATCCGGCTTCGATCTTTGCGTTGCACTGGCCGCTCTACCTTGGCTTCGCGCTTTTTCTCGTTGTCCTGCGTCCTCTGGCCTTTGGCCTCAGCGCTGCATCGAACTCGGTTGTCGTGCAGCCGAACGTGCTGCCGCTGGTGCTGTCGCGGCTTCACCGCTGGACCCTCGGCCAGGCCGTCACCTTCTTCGACAACGATTTCGCCGGCCGCATCGCGCAAAAGCAGATGCAGGCAGCCCGTGCCGTGACCGACGTGGCGAGCGAGACGATAAACACCATCGCCTTTTCGCTGGCCTCGATCATCGGTTCGGTCCTCCTCCTCGTGACCATCGACATCTGGATGGCAGTGGCGCTCACGGTCTGGCTCGCCGCCTATCTCATGCTCATCGGCGCGTTCCTGCCGCGCGTCCGTGGCAAGTCCGCCGCCCGTGCAGGCGCCCGTGCCATGGTGACGGGCCAGGTGGTCGATACGATCACCAACATCAAGACGGTAAAGCTCTTCGCCCATGCCGCTTACGAGGATAAAGCCGCCCTTCGCGCGATGTCGGGCTTTCGCGAAACCGCGCTCGATTTCGGTATCCTCTCCGCCTGGTTCCGCGTCGCGCTGATGACCATTGCCGGCGCCCTGCCGCTGATCCTGATCGGCGGCGCGCTCGTCGTCTGGTCGAGGGGCGGCGCGACCACGGGCGACATCGCCGCCGCCGGGACCATCTCCATCCGCATCGCGCAGATGACCGGCTGGGTCAGCTTCACGCTGATGAGCATCTATGGCTCCATCGGCGAGGTCGAGGATGGCATGCGCACGCTGACCCCGCCGCACGAACTGACCGATGCGCCGGGCGCGCGCGTGCTGTCGCGGGTGAAGGGCGAGATCGCGTTCGCGGATGTGAGCTTCGCCTATGGCCGGAAACAGGGCGGTCTCGATCACGTTTCCCTCACCATCCCGGCTGGGCAGAAAGTCGGCATCGTCGGCGCGTCCGGTGCCGGCAAATCGACGCTCGTGGCGCTGCTGCTGCGTCTCTATGATACCGAGGGCGGAGACGTTCTGATCGATGGTACGGATGTGCGCTCCGTCACACAGGAAAGCCTGCGCCGCCAGGTCGCGATGGTCACGCAGGAGACCGCGATGTTCAACCGTTCGGCGCGCGAGAATATCCTCTACGGCCGCCCTGACGCGACCGAGGCGGACATGATCGCCGCCGCCGCCGACGCCGAGGCCGGCGAATTCATCGAGACACTTCAGGATTTCAAGGGCCGGACCGGCTACGAGGCCCATCTCGGCGAGCGTGGCGTGAAGCTTTCCGGCGGTCAGCGCCAGCGGATCGCGCTCGCCCGCGCCTTCATCAAGGACGCGCCGATCCTCGTGCTGGACGAGGCCACGAGTGCCCTTGACAGCGAGGTCGAGGCGCAGGTGCAGGCGGCGCTGCACCGTGTCATGCAGGGCAAGACGGTGCTTGCCATAGCGCACCGCCTGTCCACCATCTCCGAGATGGACCGCATCGTCGTGCTGCATCAGGGCCGGATCGTCGAGGATGGCACGCATGAGGAACTGCTCGCGAGCGGCGGCCTCTATGCGCGCTACTGGAACCGCCAGTCGGGCGGCTTCATCGGGTTGGAAGAGGCGGCGGAATGACCAGCCTGACGATTGCCCGGCTCGGGCATCACGGCGACGGGATCGCGCCGGGGCCGGTCTTCGTGCCGATGGCGCTGCCGGGCGAGGTGGTCGAAGGCGAGATCGACGGCGAACGTATGCCCGAAGCGAAGATCGTGACGCCCTCGCCCGACCGCATCCGCGCGCCCTGCCGCCACTACCGCACCTGCGGCGGCTGCGCGTTGATGCATGCCTCGGATGCCTTCGTCGCCGGTTGGAAGGCGGAGATCGTGCGGCACGCGCTCGCCGCGCAGGGGCTCGAGGCGGACTTGCGCCCGATTTTAACCTCGCCGCGGCAGTCCCGCCGCCGCGCGACCTTTTCCGGGCGCCGGACCAAGCAGGGCGCCATCGTGGGACTGCACGGGCGGCGATCCGGAACCATCGTGGAAATCCCTGATTGCCAGCTCATCCACCCGCAGTTGACGGCGATTCTCCCGATTCTCGCGGAAATCACGCTTGCCGGCGGCTCCCGCAAGGCCGAACTCGCACTTTCGGCCACAGTGACCGATACCGGCATCGACCTCGCCGTCCGGGGCGGCAAGCCGCTTGATCCGGCGCTCTACATCACGCTCGCCGAGATCGCCGACCGCGCCGACCTTTCCCGCCTCACCTGGGATGACGATGCCGTCGTTACGCGCCGCCCGCCTGCGCGCCGTCTTGGCAAGGCGCTCGTCGTGCCGCCGCCCGGTGCCTTCCTTCAGGCCACCGCAGAAGGCGAGGCGGCGCTCGTCGCCTCCGTCGCGGAGGCCGTCGGCGAAGCGAGTACCGTGGCGGACCTATTTGCGGGTTGCGGCACCTTCGCGCTGCCTCTGGCCGAACACGCCGAAATCCATGCCGTCGAGGGCGAGGCGGCGATGATCGCCGCGCTCGACGCCGGCTGGCGCAACACGCCGGGCCTGCACCGCACCTCGACCGAGGCGCGCGACCTCTTCCGTCGCCCGCTTCTGCCCGATGAACTGAACCGCTACGAGGCCGTGGTCATCGACCCGCCCCGCGCGGGCGCACAGGCGCAAACGGCCGAGATCGCCAGCGCACGCGTCCCCGTCGTCGCCGCCGTCTCCTGCAACCCGGTGAGCTTCGCGCGCGATGCCCGGATCCTGGTCGAATCGGGCTTCCGCCTCGACTGGATTCAGATCGTCGATCAGTTCCGTTGGTCACCTCACGTCGAATTGTCCGCCCGATTCAGCCGTTAGACGGCACGGCGGAAACTCGCCTATTCACGCCCGCCCCGTGATCGCTATAAAGGGACAAAACAGAAAACAGGCGGACGGGACAATGTTGGGCAGGCGGTCATTTCTCGCAACGGCGGCACTTGGTGCCCTTGTGGCGTGCGGGTCGAAATTCAAAACGTATAACGGGCCGGAAGTGACGCAAGTGCTGATCTTCAAGGGCAAGCGGGTGATGTACCTTCTGCACGGCAATGTCGCGATCAAAACCTACGAGATCAGTCTCGGCGGCAACCCGGTCGGTGACAAGAAGATCGAGGGCGATGGCAAGACGCCGGAAGGCGTCTATTTCATTGACCGCCAGAACCCCAACAGCACCTACCACCTGTCGCTTGGCATCTCCTACCCGAACGACGCCGACCGGGCCGAGGCCAAGGCGCTTGGCAAGAAGCCGGGCGGCGACATCTTCATCCACGGCCGTGCGCGGAAGAACCGCGGGCGCGGCAAGGACTGGACCGCGGGCTGCATCGCCGTGAAGGACGGTGAGATGGAAGAGATCTACTCGATGGTCCGCGTCGGAACGCCGATCTTCATCTTTCCATGACTGACCGCGCGATGCGTAAAACACCGCGCGGTCAGTTGTTTAGCCGCCGGTGATCAGCGTCCACCAGATCTTGCCGCTGGGCTCCTGATACCACGCGAAACCGATGTCGCGAGCCGTCGGATCGAGCACGACCGCCCGCGTATCGGGCGAGCCCATCCACGCCGAAAGCGTCTCAAGCTCCGTCTCGTAGGTTTCCGAGATATTTTCGCCCAGCATCCTGCCTTGATAGCCTGTCCGGCGCACGCGCTCGAGCGGGGAAGAACCATCCGAGCCGAAATGCCAGGGTCTGTTCTGCACCGACATGTCGCGCGAATGGGTGGCGGCGGCGGCCGTCAGAAGCGGGTTCAGCGTCAGCGGCTGCGCGTTCGCTGCGCGGCGCAAGGCGTTGACCGAATCGACCAGCGAATAGGTCACGCGGCTCTCGTCGCCCTTCTTGATGATGTAGGCCTTGGGCAGCGGCAGCCCGTCGGCGCCGAGCGGCGCCTGCGTCGGCGCGCAAGCGGCAAGTGTCAGCGCTGCAACAAGAAGAACGGCGGCAATGCGGAACATGGATAAGGCACCTCAGAAGATTGCAGTGCCGTCCTTTACAGTTTCGACGTTCGGTGTTCAAACCCGAACTTGGCGCATCGGCGATTTCTGACAGGACCGTGAGTTGAGCCGGGCGCACAGGCGGAGTAGCCTGCGCCCAATGAAAAGACCCGTCCCGCAGGGATGGAAGATATGGTGACCGAGGATGAGCAACTCTGACAAATTCAAGATCAGCCGTCGCGGGCTGATCGGAACGACTGCCGCGTTTGCCGCCACTGCGCTTGCCGCTCCGGCACTTGCTCAGACCGGCGCGACGACCACGGAAATGGAAAGCGATCTCAGTTCCAACATGCGCCGGAACATTTCCAGTTTCCGGTCGCTGCAATGGCAACCCTATTTCGCCAATCTCGACAAGGGCGCGATCCTTGTCGACGTCACTTCGCGTGCGCTGCACTTCTGGTCGGCGGATGGCGCGACCTACAAGCTTTATCCGACGAGCGTTCCCTTGACGCAGGATCTGACGCGCAAGGGCCGCACCGACGTTGTCGAAAAGGTGGTCAATCCACCGTGGCGGCCGACGCCGGACATGCGCGTGCGCAATCCCGAATGGCCCGAAATGGTGCCGGGCGGCGATCCGATGAACCCGCTTGGACCCCGCGCGCTCTATCTTTCCTGGCAGTACTACCGCATCCACGGAACCCACGACACGCGCAAGATCGGACGGCGTTCATCGAACGGCTGCATCGGGTTGTACAATGAGCACATCCTCGAACTGTTCTCCTATGCGCAGGTTGGAACTCAAGTGTTGCTTATTTGACGACACCATCGAAACCTTTGATTTTTGGCCCAACTAGTCCGTTGCAAAAGTCGAACCTTGTGCGTTACTCAATTCTACGAGGTGAAGATGGATGCTCCGGCTATCCTCAATCAAACTGTGCCGGTGCGTAACTGGAGAATAGAAAAATGAAAAAGCTCGCGCTTGCTGCCGCTGTTTCGCTCGCCGCTTCCACCGCTTTCGCTGGTGGCATGGCTGAACCGGTTATGGAGCCGGAAGTGGTCGTTCAGAAGTCGTCCTCCTCGGGCGGCATCCTGATCCCGCTGCTGCTCCTGCTCGTCGTCGCTGCTGCGGTTGCCAGCAACTGATCGCAGACAGTTCTCTATCGGAAAGGCGGTGGGCAACCACCGCCTTTTCTTTTTGTGCCGATGCTTGAGTGTTCAGGCCCAGCCGGCCAGATTGCTCCCGATGATCGCACTCAGCGCCGCGATATGCGCGCCGTCATCGTTCAGGCAGGGAATGTAAGTAAAGCTTTCGCCGCCCGCATGGTGGAAGGCTTCCGCGATCTCGCCCTGAATCTCCTCCAGCGTCTCGATGCAGTCGGCCGAGAAGGCCGGTGAGATCACGGCGATCCGCTTCTTGCCCGCCTTCGCCAGTTCCGCCACATGCTTGACCGTATAGGGCTTGAGCCATTCCTCCGGCCCGAAGACCGACTGGAAGGTCGTATCGATCGCCCCCGCATCCCAGCCGAGCCTTTCGCGCAAGAGCCGCGAGGTCTTCTGGCATTGGCAATGATAGGGGTCACCCTGCATCAGATAGCGTTTCGGCATGCCGTGATAGGAGGCGACCAGAACATCCGGACGATGGTCGAGCGTCGCATAGGCCCGCTCCACCGACTGCGCCAGCGCGTCTATATAAAGCGGGTGGTCGAAATATTCCGGCACCGTCCGCACCGCGGGCTGGCGCCTTTCGTTCATCAGCGCGCGGAAGAACGCGTCGTTCGCGGTCGCTGAGGTCGCACCGGCATAGTGCGGATAAAGCGGCATGAAGACGATCTTCTCGCAGCCCGCGGCGACCATCTTCCGCACGACGCTTTCGGTCGAGGGATTGCCGTAGCGCATGCAGAAATCGACCATGACGCCATCGCCGTGACGCGCGACAAGGCTTTCGCGCAGCTTCGCCACCTGCCGCCTGGTGATCGTCATCAGCGGGCTTTCGTTCAACTCGTGATTCCAGATCGACTTGTAGTTCGCCCCCGAGCTGAACGGCCGCTTCGACAGGATGACGAGTTGCAGGAGCGGCTGCCATTTCCAGCGCGGATAGTCGATGACCCGCTTGTCCGACAGGAACTCGCCCAGATACCGCCGCATCGACCAATAGTCGTAGCCGTCGGGCGTTCCGAGATTGGCGAAGAGCACGCCGATGCGGGGCTTGACGACGGGCGGATGGTCGGAGGGGGTGTGAAGCAGGCGGCCGGTGCCGGGCGCGTCGGTCTCAGCGGTCATGTCTCGTCCTTTTCGAAGTCCCCCTGAGATAGCCCGAAACGCGCGGGGGTCAATCCGTCTGGCTTCCGGTTTTGTCATCTGCCAGCCGTTCAGCCACCCCAAGCGCATCGGCCAGCCGCGCGGCGGCAGAGCCAGGGCGCAGCGGCTGCGGCTGGCTTTCATGCGGCGCCCATCCTGTCAGGAACACGATGTCGAAGGTCGCGGCGATGCGACCGCCGGGCACCGGGAAATGCTCGGCATAGAGCCGCGCCGCCTCGGGGAACAGATCGCGCGGCACCGGCTTGCGGCTCCGCTGGTCCAGCGCGTTCGATTCGCCCATCGCCCGCAGGTCGGCGATTAGGTGGAAGGCGGTGCGGTAAGTCACGGTCTTGCTCACCGAATCGGCGACCGGCAACGCGAATCCCGCCCGTTGCAGAAGCGCGCCGAGATCGCGGATTTCCCCCATCGGCACGACGCGTGGCGACAGCCCGCCCATCATGCGGCTTTCCGCCTCGGCCAGAACCGCGCGAAGCTCATGCAGCGTCCGCCCGCCGAACAGCGCCGCGATGAAAAGGCCGTCGGGTCGCAGCGCCCGGCGCGCCTGAACCAACTGCCCGACCGGATCGCTCGCCCAATGCAGCGCCAATGCGTGGACCACGAGGTCATGCGCGCCTTCTTCCAGCGCTAGCACCGGATCATCCGCGACGATACGCGCACCATCGAGACGTCCCTGCCACACCTGCGGGAACCCCGTCACCACTGCGGGCGCGGTAAAGGATTTGTTAACCTCGCTCAGTCTCTCCTCGATTTCGTCCGCGACCTCTTCGTGCAGGAACAGTTCGGGCCCCTGCCGCAAGGCGCGGGTTCGCCGGGCGAGGAGCGCGGCGCGGTCTGTAAGTTCTGGCGGATGGGTCATGATCGGCGAAACTAAGGCGCTTCGGGCGGGAATGCAAAGCGCCCTTCACCTCCTCTACCCGCCGCAATGCATCGGCTGCGGAGCCCCCGTGGCGAGCGATTTCGGGCTCTGCCCCGACTGCTGGCGCAATACCCCCTTCATCGCGGGCCTCGTCTGCGACAGCTGCGGCATGCCCCTGCCGGGAACGGAAGATGCGGAACCCGCGATCTGCGACGATTGCCTGACAATCGCGCGCCCGTGGAAGCAGGGCCGCGCCGCACTCCTCTACCGCGATATGGGGCGCAGGCTCGTCCTCGCGCTGAAGCACGGCGACCGGCTGGAACTTGCGGGGCCGATGGCGGCGTGGATGCTCCGCGCCGCGCGGCCGATCCTCGCGCCCGACATGCTCGTCCTGCCCGTGCCGCTGCATTGGAGCCGCCTTCTGCGCCGCCGCTACAACCAATCCGCGCTCCTGTCGAAGCTGGTCGCGCAGCACGCAGGGCTCGATCATTGCCCGGACCTTCTACGCCGCAGCCGCAGGACCGGAACCCAGGACGGCCGCGACCGCGAGGGGCGATTCCTGAACATGTCCGGGGCGATCACTGTCGCTCCGAAACGGCGCATCCGCCTCGCCGGTCGGCCGGTCCTGATCGTCGATGACGTGATGACCTCGGGCGCCACTCTGGCCGCCGCGGCAGAGACCTGCCTTGCAGCCGGCGCAGAGCGGGTTTCCGTTCTGGCACTGGCGCGCGTTGCGAAGGATGCCTAAATCCCTATAGTCACGTAAACTTCCCGGAAGGGTGCCATGTCCCGCGTCGAAATCTACACCACGCCGTGGTGCGCCTACTGTGTCGCCGCGAAGCGACTGCTCCGGCGCAAGGAGATCGCATTCGAGGAAACCGATGTGTCCGGAGATATGCCCAAACGCCAGGAAATGATGCGCCGTGCGCACGGTCGCCATACCGTTCCGCAGATCTTCATTGACGGGGCACATATTGGCGGCTCGGACGAGTTGCACGCGCTCGACCGCGCGGGCAAGCTCGACCCGATGCTGATGAGGTAGGCGATGAAAGTGGCTCTCCTCCAGCTTTCGGTCAGCGACGACCCGGCAGCGAACCTTCGGGTAACCCGCAACCTTGTGGCCGAGGCCGCGGCGAACGGCGCCGGTTTCATCCTGACGCCCGAGGTCACGAACTGCCTTTCTTCCGACCGCGCCCACCAGTGCGAGGTACTCCGGCACGAGCAGAACGACAGAACCCTCGCGGTCCTGCGCTCGGATGCTGCGGACCACCGTATCTGGCTGCTGATCGGCTCGCTCGCGCTCAAGACCGACGACGAGGATGGCCGGTTCGCCAACCGCTCCTTCCTGATTGGGCCGGATGGCACGATCCACGCGCGCTACGACAAGATCAACATGTTCGATGTGGATGTCTCGGAAACAGAGAAATACCGCGAATCCTCCGGCTACCGTCCGGGTCAACAGGCGGTTGTCGCGCCGACGCCGTTTGGCGCGCTCGGACTGACCATTTGCTACGACGTGCGCTTCCCGCAGCTCTACCGCCGCCTCGCGCAAGGTGGCGCGCAGATCATCACCGTCCCCGCCGCCTTCAACGACACGACCGGCAAGGCGCATTGGGAGGTGCTTCTGCGCGCCCGCGCGATCGAGAACGGCGCCTATATCCTCGCCCCGGCACAGACCGGCACCCACGCCGCGCATGACGGCCGCCCGCGCCGCACCTGGGGTCATTCGATGGTCGTCGGCCCGTGGGGGGAGATCCTCGCCGATGGCGGCGCCGAGCCCGGCATCGCCTATGCCGCGATCGACCTCGCCGCCGTCGACCGCGCCCGCCGCCGCATCCCCTCGCTGATGCACGACCGACCCTTCGAAGGACCGGGAACGCCGTGAGTGAACCGAGAGACCCCTTGGCGGTCGCGCTTTTCTCCGAGGTCTTCATGGCCGACCAGCTGGCGCGCAACCTCATCAGCCGGGCTCTGCCGAAGGGGATGGAAATCAGCCACTTCTCGGTCCTCAACCACCTCGTCCATATCCAGGCGGAGCGGTCTCCGGCGCAACTTGCCGACACCTTCCATGTCACCCGCGGCGCGATGACCAACACGCTCTCGAAGCTCGAATGGGCGGGTCACGTCCATATCCGCCCCGACTGGGACGATGCGCGGCGCAAGTTCGTGTCGATCAGCCCGGCGGGAAAGGCCGCCCGCGATGCCGCCGTCGCGGCGATCACGCCGCTGATCGGAGATGTCGTGAAGACCATCGGCGCCGAGCGTGTCCGCGCCGCCTTGCCGATCCTGCGCGAAATCCGCCAGCGCCTCGAAGACGGATGATTACCGCCGGACGGCGGCGGCGACGTAGTTCACGCTCAGATCGCGGTCCGACAGCGACCACTGCCAACTCACCGGATTGAAGACGAAGCCCTTGCGGTCGACGACCTCTATCCCGGCCCGCCCGATCATCCCGGAAAGCTCATCCGGCGTGATGAACTTGGCCCAGTCATGCGTACCCTTCGGCAGCCAGCGCATGACCCATTCCGCGCCGACGATCGCCGCCAGAAAGCTTTTGCCGTTGCGGTTGATCGTCGAGGCGATCATCAGCCCGCCGGGTCGCAAGAGGTCATGGCAGGTGGCGACGAAGGCGGCGGGATCGGCGACATGCTCGACGATCTCCATCGCCAGCACCACGTCGAAACTTTCCCCCGAAGCGGCCATGGCCTCCGCGGTCGTGTGGCGGTAGTCGATCTTCAGCCGCTGCGCCTCGGCATGGACCTGCGCGACCGGAATGTTCCGCGCCGCCGCATCGGCCCCCACGACCTCCGCGCCGAGCCGCGCCATCGGTTCCGACAGCAATCCCCCACCGCAGCCGATATCCAGGATCCGAAGCCCTTCGAAAGGCCGCGCCCTGGTCAGATCGCGCCCGAACTCCGCCGCGATCTGGCGCGTGATATAGTCGAGCCGCACCGGGTTCATCATGTGCAAGGGCTTGAACTTGCCGGCAGGATCCCACCATTCGGCCGCCATCGCCTCGAACTTTGCGACTTCGGCGGCATCGACGCTTGATTTTTCGGTGCGCATGGTTCCCCCGGCAAAGTCCATCCGACCCGTGGCGGGCCGGTTCAATGCGTTATATAGTCGATCCATGGACCGGATCGCAGGGCAAAAACGCGCAGGCAATCTCCTTTATCCGCAGATCGAGCCCTTCGATCAGCGAATGCTGGATGTCGGCGACGGGCATCGCCTCTATGTCGAACAATGCGGCCACCCCAACGGGGCGCCGGTCGTCATCCTGCACGGCGGGCCAGGTGGCGGCTGCTCCCCGGCCATGCGGCGCTATTTCGACCCGGCGCATTACCGCGTCATCCTCTTCGATCAGCGTGGCTGCGGCCGGTCGCGCCCCCATGCGAGCGTCGAGGCGAACACGACCTGGCATCTGGTGGCGGACATCGAGCGCATCCGCAAGACCCTCGGCATCGACCGTTGGATCGTCTTTGGGGGCAGTTGGGGCGCTACGTTGGCGCTCCTCTACGCCGAGACCCATCCCGAACGCGCGATCCACTTGGTGCTTCGCGGTGTCTTCCTTGCCACGCAACCGGAACTCGACTGGTTCTATGGCGGCGGGGCAGGGGCGTTCTGGCCCGAACGCTGGAACGACTTCGCCGGAATGATCCCCGAGACCGAGCGGGGCGACCTGATCGCCGCGTATCACAAGCGGCTTTTTTCCGGGGACACACTCCTTGAAACGCGCTTCGCCCGCACTTGGGCGGCCTGGGAAAACGCGCTTGCCAGCGTCGAATCGCATGGCTTTGGCGGCGAGGCGCCCGCTGATTACGCGCGGGCCTTCGCACGTCTCGAAAACCACTACTTCACCCACAAGGCCTTTCTGGAAGAGGGTCAGATACTCCGCGACCTGCCGGGTCTCGGCGACGTGCCAGGCACCATCGTGCAGGGCCGCTATGACATGATCTGCCCGCCCGTCTCGGCATGGCGTCTCGCCGAGGGCTGGCGGCGCTCGCGGCTGAGGATGATCCCCGTGGCGGGCCATGCGCTTTCGGAGCCGGGGATCAGTGCCGAACTGATGAAGGTGATGGATGAATTACGCCATTAGGCGGTGAAAGGGGCACGATGTCCGAAGCCAAAGTGACGATCACGCCACGTGAAAACGGTCCCCTTGTCGTCAAGGGTCTCGATGAATTGCGCGGCCCGCATGGCGACGCGCTGGAGGTCAAGCCGATCGTCGCCCTTTGCCGTTGCGGGCACAGCAGGAACAAGCCCTTTTGCGATGGCAGCCACAAGGTCGTCGGGTTCCAGTCCGCGAACGACCACCCTGCCGAAGGCGCGGACCGCGTCCTGCGCTACGAAGGCGCGGAGGTGACCGTCACATTCAACCCCCGGCTCTGCGCCCATTCCGCCGAATGCGCCCGCTTGGCGGGTCATGTCTTCAATTCCAGTGAAAAACCCTGGATTCAGCCCGACAAGGGCACCAAGGGCGAAATCGAAGAGGTCATCCGCGCCTGCCCCTCGGGTGCCCTTGCCTTCGAGGGGCCGAAGCATCTTTTGCCAGCGCGCGCCCGGATCACGGTGCAGAAGGACGGTCCCTATTGGGTCATCTTGTCCGAGGTCGAGGCCCCTTCGGCGGGCGAGGCTGCGTCGAGCGAAAAATACGTCCTCTGTCGCTGCGGTCTTTCGGGCAACAAGCCCTATTGCGATGGCACTCATCGCGGCGCGAAATGGCAGGCGAAGTAGCGCTCAGATCGAGAGGAGGCCGATCGCGACGCCGACCAGAATCAGCAGCCAGCCCGAAAACAGGTTGATCTTCCGAACGCGCTCAGGCGTGGCCAGCCTTGCCCGCGCCTTCCCCACGACAAGCGCCAGCAGCAGGTTCCCCGCCAACGGCACCAGCATCGAGGTTGCGGCGATGGCAAGGATGTCGGGCGTAGTCACCTGCCGTAAATCGAAGAAGCCCGGCAGCGCGCCCATGTAGAACAGCACCGCCTTCGGATTGCCGAGGATCGCCGCGACCCCCGCCATGAAGCCCTGCCACCGGCCGGGCCGCGTCAGACGCGAATCGCGCGCAATCGGATCGCCCGCATGGCGCAGCAACAGGAAACCCATGATGAGGAAAAAGATCACCGCGACGAGGCGCAGCGCCATCATGATATCGCCCCACTGATCGACCATCCAGCTCAGTCCGAAGATCGCGACGAGGGGCCAGACGAGATCGCCCAGCGTCACCCCGAAGGCGAGCGGCCAGGCCGAGGCGAAGCCGCCCGAGAGCGCGCGCGCCGTGATCGCAACCCAGACCGGTCCGGGCGTGAGCCACAGAAGGCCCATCGCTCCGATATAGAGCAGAAGTGAAGCGGCGGTGAGTGTCACTCGAGAATGTCCGATAGCGTATGCACGGGATGTGTACGCTCAGTGTACGTCCTGTGCATCAGGCAAAATCAAGGATCCATCCTCCTGCAACGGCCAGAACGGATTCATCGCGACTTCCCAGACATGCCCGTCCGGATCGGCGTAGTAGCCTGAATAGCCGCCCCAGAAAACCTTCTCGGGCTTCTTCAGCGCTTTGGCGCCGGCGACCAGCGCGGCACTGAATGCGGTATCTACTTCGATCTCCGTCGCGAAGTTCTGGGCCAACGTCACGGCCCCGGTTCCAAGCGCCGCGCCGGGCCGGCCCTGATCGGCGGCAAGGTCGTCCTTGCCGAAAAGCGCCAGCACCGCGCCGTGCATCTGATAGAAGACCACACCGTCCTGCGCCTGCGAAGGTCGCCATCCCAAGGCTTCGTAGAAGGCGCGCGAACGGGCCAGATCCCCGACGCCAAGCGTGATGAGTGTAACTCTTTGCGGCGTCATGTCAGATCTCCTCTCTGACCTCGGAGAGGTCATTTTTCTCAACCACCTCAAAGACTTGTGCGCGGCTTGACATACCAACGAACAGCTCCGGCCCGGTCCCTGTCAAGAACGCCTGAGCGCCCAACGCACAGATTTCATCGTAGAGAGCCGCCCTGCGCGCTTCGTCAAGATGGGCCGCGATCTCGTCCATCAGAAGCACCGGCGCCGCCCCGATCTCCTCGGCAAGGGCACGGGCATTGGCAAGGATGAGCGAGATGAGAAGCGCCTTCTGTTCGCCGGTCGAAGCTTGCGCGGCAGGCATCCCCTTGTCGGCATAAACCGCGACAAGATCAGCACGATGCGGCCCGATGAGCGTTCGCCCCGCCGCCATGTCCCGGCCGCGCCCCTCGGCCAGCGCGTGCTGCAGAGCCTCCGCATCGGCGGCCTCCGAGGCGCCATCCGCGCCCTCGATGTCAAGCGCCGCGACAGGAAAAGCCGTCTTTGCCCGTTCTTGAGCGTCCGATACGCGCGCCACAGCCCTGCTCCGGTTAACCCGGATCGCGGTCCCCGCCTCTGCCATCTGTTCTTCGAGGGCGCGGTACCATCCGGCGTCGCGGACTTCGTCCCTTAGCAGCCGATTGCGTTCGCGCATTGCCTTCTCATAGCGCAGCACGGCTTCGGAATGCGCCGGCTCGAAGGACAGGGTCATCCGGTCGAGAAATCGCCGCCGCCCCTCCGCCGCTTCGATCCACAATCTATCCATTGCGGGAACGAGCCACAGTACCCGCAAGATACGGCCCAAAGCCGCCTGCGGCGCGGTCTTGCCGTCGATCAGGACGGTCCGTCCCCCATCGCCCGGCCAACCAGTTTCAATCTCATGCCGGTCCTGAAGGCTCACGACTTCCGCCTTCAGCTTCCAGCCAAGCGTCTCGGGCTGACGGGCGATGTCCTCAGGCGTCGCCCGCCGCAACCCGCGCCCCGGCGAGAGAAGCGAAACGGCCTCGAGTATGTTGGTCTTGCCGGCGCCGTTCGCGCCGTGGATGACGACGGGCCGGCCATCGAACAGAAGCCCGGTGCGCCTGTGCGACCGGAAATGCGAGATCAGAAGCGACGTGACGGCGAAAGCAGACAGGGCGCCCGCACCTTCCCTTTGGCGAACGAAGTAGCCCGGATCAGACCCGCATCGGCATCACGACATAGACCGCAGAGGTGTCGTTGCCCTCGCGCATCAGCGTCGGGTCGCCGGACGTATTGAACAGGAACACCGCGTTCTCGCGATCGACTTGGCTTGCGATTTCAAGGAGATACTTGGCGTTGAAGCCGATTTCCAGGCGCTCATCCCCGTAGGCGACGGCCAGCTCTTCTTCCGCCGCGCCGGCATCCGGCGCGTTCACGGACAGAATGAGTCGATCCTCATCGAGTTGCAGTTTCACCGCGCGCGAGCGTTCGGAGGACACGGTGGCCACACGGTCCACCGCCTTGGCGAATTCCGATGCGTCGACCTCCAAGCGGCGGGTGTTGCCGATCGGGATGACGCGGGAATAGTCTGGAAAGGTGCCGTCGATGACCTTCGAGGTTAGGGTGATCGCCGGCGCTGCGAATCGCACCTTGGTCTCGGACACCGAAACCGCGATTTGTGTATCGTCATCCTCCAGAAGCTTCCTGAGCTCACCCACGGTCTTGCGGGGCACGATCACGCCGGGCATGTCCGCGGCACTTTCCGGCAGCGGCGCATCGATCCGGGCGAGGCGGTGACCATCGGTCGCTACGCAGCGCAGCACCTTGCCGCCTTCTCCATCGGCGACATGCATGTAGACACCGTTCAGGTAGTAGCGGGTTTCTTCAGTCGAAATGGCGAATTTTGACTTGTCGAACAGCCGCCGCAACATCGGCGCGGGGGCCGAGAAGTTTGCGGTGTATTCCGATGATGCCATGACCGGGAAGTCTTCCTTGGGCAATGTCGCAAGCGAAAAGACGGACCGACCCGCCTGCACAGTCAGACGACCCGCCGTGCTGTCATCGGTCAGTTGCACCAGTGCGCCATCGGGAAGCTTGCGGACGATCTCATGAAGCATCACTGCCGAGACAGTGGTCGCGCCCGCGCGATCGACCTGAGCCGAGGCTTTGTCCACCACCTCGATATCGAGATCCGTGGCGCGGAAGCTGACTGTATTGCCCTCGGCCTCGATCAGCACGTTGGCAAGGATTGGGATGGTGTTCCGGCGTTCCACGACCGATTGGGCCTGGCCGACGGCCTTGAGAAGCGCGGCGCGTTCGATGCTGATCTTCATGTTCGTCCCCTTGAGGTCGCCGGAAGGGGAAAAGTAGCAACTTTCCCCCATGGCTCAAGAATTTTCGGGAATGTCCAATGTATTGAATCGGCGGTCAAGGCCGGTTCGTGGTCATGCCTCAAGCGAACGTCGCAGAAGGTCGAGATCTTCAGCCAACTGGCTGTCGGTCGCCTTCAACTCCTCGACCTTGCGGACACCATGCATGATCGTGGTGTGATCGCGCCCGCCAAAGCGTCGCCCAATATCCGGAAGCGACCGCGTCGTCATCATCTTGGACAGATACATGGCGATCTGGCGCGGTCTGGCGATGGTGCGCACGCGCTTCGGCCCGATCATGTCGGCAAGGCGAATGTTGTAGTGTTCGCTGACTTTGCGCTGAATCTCTTCGATCGTGACCTTGCGGTCCGAAGCGCGGAGGATATCGGCAAGGCAATCCTGCGCCAGCTCCAGGGTGATTTCGCGCCCGACCAGCGAGGCGAAGGCGAAAAGCCGGGTCAGGGCACCTTCGAGCACCCGGACATTCGTGCTGATCCGGTGGGCGAGGAATTCCAGAACGCCGGAAGCGATCTTCAGACCCTGGTTCTGCTCACGGTAAAGCTCGGCTTTCTGCTGGAGCACGCCAAGACGAAGTTCGTAGTCCGTCGGGTGCAGGTCGACGACAAGGCCGCATTGCAGGCGGCTCTTGATGCGCTCCTCCAGCCCCTTGATCTCGCCCGGTGCACGATCGGCGGAGATCACGATTTGCTTGTTCTGATCGACGAGCGCGTTGAACGTGTGAAAGAATTCATCCTGGGTGCTGTCCTTGCCGGCGATGAATTGCACGTCATCGACCATCAGAACATCGACGGAACGGAAAAGCTCCTTGAAGTTCATGATTTGCTTGTCGCGTAGCGCCTGGACGAAGCGGTACATGAACTGTTCGGCGGAAAGATACAGGACGCGCAAATCCTCGTGCCGGGTCCGAAGTTCCTGCGCGATTGCATGCATGAGGTGGGTCTTGCCGAGGCCCACCCCGCCATAGAGGAAGAGCGGATTGAATGTAACGATGCCGCCTTCAGCGACGCGGCGGGCGGCGGCGTGGGCAAGCTCGTTCGGCTTGCCGACGACGAAAGTGTCAAAGGTGAAGCGGGAATCGAGCGGCGCGCCCGGAAGTTCGGCATCATCCTGAATTCGAACCGCACTGGCGAAGCGCGGTGTCCGGCCCGGATGCTGTCCGGTCACCTTCGCAAGCGGGGCGGGGCGCATTTCGGCTGCTGTAACATGAAATTCGACGCGCTCGACCTTGGCGCCGTGCTCGTGAAGCTGATGCAGTATGTGATCGGCGAAATTGCGAGATACCCAGTCACGCATGAACTTCGTCGGAACTTCGAACCGCGCGATGCCATCCTGCAAGGCGATCAGTTTCAAAGGCTCGATCCAGCTTACGAAGTTGTTCTCCCCGACAGTCTTGAAAAGTTTCTTGCGGACTTGCCCCCAGGAATCCTCGGTCATTTCTTCCTTGCCCAATTCTGACTTTTGCGGCGCGCGCAGCACGTGCCGAACCCTACCAAGCGACTTCACGTTCTTCGCATCCGAAGACAACGGACACAGCCCGGCAGACCGGTCGTGCCCGCTTCCCTCAAGAAGCCGGGTTGAATGGACATGACTACATCATGACTGCCGGGCGAGTGCCCAGCCAACGTAGCAGCGGCGCAAGGACATCCTGTCCTTGGCGTTTCAGTAGCCCCGCAGCCATTATTTGGCCCGCGATACGAACGGATCGGGTGCAGCTCCCGTGCCATCCGAGGTTACCGCATGTCCCCCCAAGACGATATGAATCGCTTCGTGACGCTAGCAAGGCCTCCGAAGTCGGGGCAACTTATCTTCGCGCTTGACTCATCCTTTGTCTTACCGAATCCGGGGACCTGTGCAAATGGGGCACAGGCGGGTGAGAGATGTGCAAAATGCAAAGGGCGCAGCCCGAAGCTGCGCCCTTCCAAAACAACATCATTTCGAAACGCTTATGCGGCGAGCGACTTCACGCGGGACGACAGGCGCGACATCTTGCGCGCCAGCGTGTTCTTGTGAACAACACCCTTGGCAGCGCCGCGCGCGAGTTCGGGCTGAGCTGCGCGCAGGGCAGCGAGCGCGATGTCGTGGTTGCCGGATGCAATCGCCTCATCGACCTTGCGCAGAAAGGTCCTAATCCGCGAACGGCGCGCCTTGTTCACATCCTGACGACGCTCAGCCTGGCGCGCGCGCTTCTTGGATTGGGGCGTATTGGCCATGTTTGGTATTCCGATTTCGGTTCGGGTAAATCTGAAGCCGCGCTTCTAGGCCCGACTCGCCGATAAGTCAACACACCTTCAAAGGCTTTTTCGCCCTATCGGTCGCGGAACTGAGGTTCGCGTTTCTCAAGAAATGCATGCATGCCTTCCTTCTGATCCTCGGTCGCAAACAGCGCGTGGAAGACGCGCCGTTCGAACAGAAGTCCTTCGCGCAACGTCAGCTCGTAACTGCGGTTCACCGCTTCCTTCACCGCCATCGCAGCAACCTGAGATTTTTCAGCGATCTTTGCGGCCGCGGCCCTGGCCTCGGTGAGGAGTTTCGCGGCAGGCACGACGCGCGAGGCCAGGCCTGAGCGCTCCGCTTCCGCCGCGTCCATGAAGCGCCCGGTGAGGTGCATTTCCATCGACTTCGACTTACCGACAAGACGTGTCAGCCGCTGCGTGCCACCGATTCCCGCCACGACGCCGAGGTTGATTTCGGGCTGGCCGAACTTCGCGTTGTCGGCGGCAATGATGAAATCGCACATCAGCGCAAGCTCGCACCCTCCGCCGAGTGCATAGCCGGATACTGCCGCTATAACGGGCTTTCGGAACTTCATAAATGCTTCGTTCAGCGGGCCGAACAGGTCCTCGGTGAAGACATCGACGAAGCTCTTCTCGGACATCTCCTTGATATCGGCCCCAGCGGCGAAGGCTTTGTCGGAGCCGGTCAGGACGACCACGCGAACCTTGTCATTGTTTTCGAAACCCGCGAGTGCGTCGGCCAGTTCTTCGACGACTTTCGAGTTTATGGCATTCAGGGCATCCGGACGGTTCAGCCGGATCAGGGCGATGGAGTCCTCGATCTCGACGATCAGCGTTTCGTATGCCATGCACCAAGCCCCTCTTCGCTTTGTCCCCGAGTCCTAACAGTCCTTTGGAGCGGTTCAAGTTATCTTTGGCAGGCCGGGCAGAAGAAGCTCGACCTGCCAGACTGGACGATCCGACGGATCGGGGTTGCGCATCCCGGGTTGATGCACGGCTGCCCCTCGCGGTCGTAGACACGAAAGGAATGCTGGAAATATCCAAGCTCCCCGTCAGTCCGGCGGTAGTCGCGCAACGACGATCCTCCCACCTCGATGGCTTCGATCAGCACGGCGCGCGTGAGGGCAACGATCGCGGCGACCCGCGCCGCCGCGATCCGCCCGGCATGGCGGCGGGGGTCTATCCCGGCGCGGTAAAGGATTTCGCTGACGTAGATGTTGCCAAGGCCAGCGACGATCTTCTGGTCGAGAAGCGCAGCCTTGATTGGCGTCGCGCGGCCCTTCAACCGTTCGACGAGGTATGTTTCGTTGAAGGAGTTGCCCAATGGCTCCGGTCCGATGTCACGAAGCAGCCAGTGCGCATCTGCCGCATCGCTGGCCATCAGATCCATCGCCCCAAAGCGCCGCGCGTCGTTGAAGGTGACGCGTGCGCCGCTCTCCATGTCCAGGACGACATGATCGTGCTTCGCTGGTGCGGGGTGTTCGTGAACGAAGTCTCCGACTATTCGGCCCGAGATCAGAATCCGGCCCGACATACCAAGATGGATGAGCAGTGTCTCACCGGTCGAGAGGTCGACAAGGATGTACTTGGATCGCCGTCTCACCCGCAGGACGCGCGCACCTGTCAAGCGCTCCTTCATGCGCTCCGGTAGTGCAAAGCGCAGGTTGGGCCGCCGGATTTCCGCCGCGATGACGGTTCTGCCCTCCATCACCGGCAGGAGGCCGCGCCGCACAGTTTCGACTTCGGGCAGTTCAGGCATTCTCGCTCCGGCGATCGCGCCGCATTGTCACTGCGGCTAAGGCCCTTATAAGGAGGGAGAGTTTGTACGAACGGCAAGGGCCGATGACCCAAGAAGACGCACGCAAGACGCATTTCGGGTTCCAAACTGTGTCCGAAGCCGAAAAGGCGGGGATGGTTCACGGCGTCTTCACGCGCGTGGCTGACCGCTACGATTTGATGAACGACATGATGTCGGTGGGCATCCACAGGCTCTGGAAGGACGCGATGATGGACTGGCTCGCCCCGCGTGCGGGCCAGCGTCTGTTGGACGTGGCGGGTGGCACCGGCGATATCGCCTTCCGGTTTCTTGCGCGCGCTCCAGAGGCACGGGCGTCGGTTCTGGACATGACCGAATCCATGCTGGTCGAAGGCCAGAAGCGGGCCGAGGCGGGGAACTTGGCCGATAGGCTTGACTGGGTGGTCGGCGACGCGATGGCTTTGCCCTTCCCGGACAGCAGCTTCGACGTCTACACGATCAGCTTCGGCATCAGGAACGTGACGCGCATCCCCGATGCCCTGTCGGAAGCGTACCGAGTGCTGAAGCCGGGCGGACGCATCATGGTGCTGGAGTTCAGCCAGTTGCCGAATGCCGCGCTGCAGTGGGCCTATGACCGCTATTCCTTCAACGTCATCCCCGCGCTGGGGCAGGCCGTCGCCAATGATCGCGAGAGCTATCAGTACCTCGTCGAATCGATCCGCAAGTTCCCCGATCAGGAAAGCTTTGCCGCCATGATCCGGCAGTCGGCGTTCGAGCAGGTGAAATATCGCAACCTGACGATGGGCGTCGCTGCACTTCATTCCGGCTGGAAGATCTGAATTGCGTGGCCCGCACAACATCTGGCGCCTGATTCGGACGGGTGCGACGTTCGAGCGCACGGGCGCGATGAAGGTGGCGCTGGAGGCCATGGAGGCACCGCCGCGCCTTCGGATGGCTGCACGCATTCTCGGCTGGCCATTCAAATGGCTAGGCTATCGTGGCGATCCGGCGTTGCCACCTGTGACGCGGGCGCTGACCGCCCTCGGCCCGGCCTATATCAAATTCGGCCAGGTTCTTTCGACGCGCCCGGACGTCGTCGGAGTCGATCTGGCAAACCAGCTTCGGGTGCTGCAGGATAAGCTTCCGCCTTTTCCGACCGACGTGGCCATCGCCACTGTCGAACTGGAACTCGGACAGCCAATGCCCACGCTCTTCACTGATTTCGGCGATCCTGTTGCCGCCGCCTCCATCGCGCAGGTTCACCGCGCAAGGACGGTCGAAGACGGCACCGACGTCGCCGTCAAGATTCTTCGGCCGGGCATCGAGCGCGCGTTCCGGCGCGATATCGATGCCTTTCACTTCGCAGCTGGACTGATCGAACTGCTGTCGCCCGCCTCGAGGCGGCTCAGACCATCCGATGTCATTACCCATTTCGAAGGCGTGGTCATGTCCGAACTCGATCTGCGCCTGGAAAGTGCGGCCGCCTCCGAATTCGCGAACAACACCAAGGACGATTCCGGGTTCGGTGTTCCGGAGCCAGTTTGGGAGCTGTCTTCGCGCCGGGTCATGACGCTCGGCTGGGCAGAGGGCATCGCGCTCGGCGACGTGGCGGCGCTGAAGGCGGAAGGGCATGATTGCTGCGCGCTGGCGGAAAGGGTTCTCCAACTCTTCTTGAGCCATGCGCTGCGAGACGGCTATTTTCATGCCGATATGCACCAAGGCAACCTGAAGGTTTCCCCCACCGGCGATATCCTTGCCTATGATTTTGGCATCATGGGGCACATCGACGAATATACGCGGCGTGTCTATGCCGAGATCCTGATCGGCTTCATTCGTCGTGACTATCGCAGGGTGGCCGAAGTGCATTTCGAGGCGGGCTATGTTCCCCGAGATCACGACATCGACGAGTTCGCCCGCGCCCTTCGTGCGGTCGGCGAGCCGATCTTCAACATGGATGCGAGCCGCATCTCGATGGCGAAGCTGCTTTCTTATCTCTTCGAGGTGACCGATAAATTCGGAATGCAGACGCGCACCGAGTTGATCCTCCTGCAGCGCACGATGGTCGTTGTCGAGGGCGTCGCGCGCTCCCTCAATCCCAACATCAATATCTGGCAGACCGCGCGTCCGGTGGTGGAGCGCTACATTCGGGAAAATGTCGGCCCGCGCGCGCTTTTGCGTGACATCGTCCGCACCGTGCAGGTGCTCGGACGATTCGGGCCGCGACTGCCGCAGTTGGCCGAAGACATCCTCACGAAACAGAAGGAGGACGCGACGCCTGAAGTCACAAGTCGCTGGCCCGAGCGGGTGCTTCTAGTGCTTTTCGGCGCACTGATGGCGGGCGCCGTGTTCGCCGCCACCTGGATGTGATGGATCAAGAAGATGTGCGCAGGGCCGTGATGTCGGCTGCGGAAACTTCCGATCCGCCGTCGAGCAGGAAAGTCGCCCCTGCCGTTCCGTTCCGCACCTCTATGATATCGGCATAGCTCGCAACCTCTGTCGTGCCGATCAGTTGTCCCGCCGCATAGCTTTCAAGTCGGAAGCTGTAGAGACCGGAGGCAAGCGGTTGTCCGCTGGAATCTGTTCCCGCCCAAGTCAGAGGATCGGTTCCCACGGGCGCCGCCGAGCGCGCGACCTCATGGCCCGCGTCATCAAAGGTCACGAGCACGGCTTGATCCGCGCCGTCGGTCGGCGTCGGAAAGAGGGTGATAGGTACGCCGTCGAAGGGGACCGGAACGGTTACCTTCGCCTCCATCCCGACCCAAGACGCGAACTGTGCCAACCCGGCCGTCCCGAATTGCGACGACAGAGCTTCGAGCAGGCTGTTGGTGCGGACCTGCTGTTCGACGCCGGAGAAGGTTGCCAGTTGCTGCGCATAATCGCTCGAATCCATTGGATTGAGAGGGTCCTGATTGCGCGCTTGCGTGGTGAGCATTTTGAGAAAGGTCTGAAAATCGCTGCTGATGAGGGTGCCTTGGCCAGAACCTTGCGAAAGCGCTGTTCCCATTGGCGTACCTACCGGCGAGACTGTGTTCATGAGATATCCTTTCAAAGCCTTAGGTCGAGTGTTCCAACCCCGGCTAACGCGCGCGGGCGCGTAGTCGGGGCAGCATCCTGCACATCGGCTTGGGATGATTCGCCTGTCCAGTCCGGGTGCGGGGAGGGGAGAAAATCGGGCGGGTGACGTTGCCCGGGGGTGCGATCCTGAAATGTGAAGGTCAATTCACGATAGCCGAAATCTCGCAGGTCCTGGGCAAGCAAGTCCACATGCCGCCGCATGAGATCGAGCGTTTCAGGCCGGTCGGCTTGCAAAACGACCGTCGCGCCCGTCGCGTCGTGTGTCCTTACTGTCATCGTCACGTGTCCCAACTCCTTGGGCGTCAGCGTGACTTCGATGGCGCCCCGGTCGACAATTCGTGCGGCCTCGACGACAGTGCGGATGTTTTCTCGGGCCGCTTCCGACAAAATTTCAGGCTGCCGCGAGGTGCCGGGATCAGGGACGTTGCGGCGCGACGTGTTGACAGAGTCGGAAGGTGGGCTGTGCGCGGAGGTTTGATGCGACGTGAAAGACTTTGCGGCGTCAGTGGATGCTGGGTCTTTCGCTGACCGTTCCGGCCAGTCGTCGCTTTTTTCGCTTCCGTCCGAATCGTCACCCGCGTCGGCGGTCGCCCCGTCGTCCGTCCCATCCACCTTGCCTCGCACGTCCGGGGCCGATGATGGGTCCCTAATTGCTTCGGCAGCCGAGGGTTGCTTTGCGGAATCGGTGTTCGTGAGGTTTATCGTGCGCGTTGTCGTGAACGAGGCAGCAAGAGGTTCATCCGCCGCGATAGGCTCAGGATCAGCGATCACCGATAACTGGAAATTCGAAGAATCGAGATTCTCGGTTGGCTCGGCCGCTACATCCTTCGAAGCAGGATCATCCGTGTTCGAGGGCGCAGGGCTCACTTCCACGTTTGCAGTGACAGCTTGCGTAAGGGCTCCGCCGCCCTCTTGTTCGGCGCGTTCAGTTGAAGGTGTTACCGTGCCGCCGATTGGTAGCTGAACTCCCGCGACAAGGGCGGAGCGCCGCCCGATTTCGCTGTTGAACAGGCCCATGATGCCGGCGGGCGTATCCATGGCACAGGCGTCGCCCACCGTTTGCCTGCGTTCTGCACCCGGAAATCCGGATGCCGCGAAACTCGCGCCGTTCTGCGCGTCGCAGTGAACACCGGCTGCCTTTTCCCCCGCAGCTAGAAGCTCTGCGCGCGGAAAAAAGGACGCGAGGACACCGCCGAAATCATCTGTAGAGCGGTCTTCATCCTCCACGCGTCTGTGGGTATCTGCCGCGGCGGCAACGGGTTTCGCCTCCGGCCGCGAGTTTCCGGAACCGGGGGTAAGGCTTTTGAGGTATGGAGACATTCCGACCACGACTGCTGCCTGAGACCGGATCAAACTCCACGATTGGCGTTACTGAATAATTTACCGCGCTGAGGGCAACATTGCCGAAATGGCTGCAGAAGAGGCGACACGGTAGATGCTTGTCACACCTATGGGCAACCTGGCCCCCCATTCGGCAAGGGACAACGAGCTTTGGGCCACTGCCCAGAAGTTGGAAGCCGCCTTCCTTTCGGAGATGCTGAAATCCGCAGGGGTTGGCAGGACGCCAGGCGCGTTCGGTGGCGGTGCGGGGGAGGAGCAGTTTGCCTCCTTCCTCCGCGACGAGGAAGCGCGCGCGATGGCCGCGCATGGCGGTGTCGGGCTCACTCAAAGCATATTCGATTCGATCAAGCGGAGTGACGCCGATGCGGACTAAAGATGCCGTCCGCGAGGTTTGTCTTTGCCTGGAACGCGCCGCGGAGGCGCTGAAAGAGGGAAATTTCGCTCGACTCGCTAGCCTCTGCGCGGCTCTTGAGACGCAGGTTGCCGGGCTGTCCGACGAAAAGGTGTCCGCGAACGACCTGCTGTTGTTGCGCGGCTCGGCGGCAAGGCAGCTTGCTCTGCTTGAAGTCGCGCGTGAAGGCATCCGCGCGGCGACAAGCCGGGTAAGAGAGATTCACAGGCTGTCTTTGGAGCTTTCGACCTATGATCGGGATGGTCGCGGAACGACGTTCCATTTTACGGCGGGCTCGCTCGAGCATCGGGCCTGAGCCGCAGGAAATTCAGTAAATTCCGCCTGATTTTCCCCGCCGACCTTAGCAACTCGTTAGAAGAATCTGCCCAAGGATCGAACTGCATCCGCAAATGGATGGCGCGAAGGTTCGAAAACCCCCGCAAGGACAGAATGCCACCGTCCCCGTCTGAGACGGGAAAGCGTTAACCGGCGCAAAGCGTCGAACTATCAAAGGATCAATGAATGTCCAGCATTCTTACGAACAGCAGCGCAATGGTCGCATTGCAGACCCTCCGCGGCATCAATTCAAATTTGTCCAAGACGCAGGACGAGATCTCCACGGGCAAGTCCGTCGGCTCTGCCAAGGACAATGCGACGGTCTGTATGACCTTGGCGTTCGACGAATAGGCGCGTTGCGTCTGAATGAGCGCGGTCAATTCCGCCGCAACGTCAGTGGCCGAGCCCTCGCGCGCGTAGCCGACGACAGCGCCGGTCGGCCCATCCCCGGCATCCCAAAGGAAGAAGGAGCCGGAATCCGGCGATACCTGAAAGGTCTGATTGTTGAGCGCGATGAGTCCGTTGGGGTTGGGTACGTCCACGACCGGAATCTGGTAGATGCGGCGCGTGAAACCGGTGTCGTAGGTCGCCGTCACAAAGCCGTTGTCATCCACTTCGACAGTTGTCAGGTTTCCGACAGGAGAGCCGTCCTTTGTTATCGAGGTCGGGGCGAAGCTATCCGAAAGCTGTGTCAAACCGTTCGGATCGCCGAGCTTGCCGATCGTCACGCTTATCGGACCACCGGCGACTGTCAGCCCGAGAGTTCCGGTAACCGGGTCATATGCGCCCCCTGCCATGGTGGTGACCGCGGCAAGGGTGCCGCCGTTGGCTCGGGTATCGTCGAAAGTCAGCGCATACTGCCCGATCAGTGCGCCGTTCTGCGCTGAATCTCGGATCTCCATCGTCCAGTCGTTCGATGCGCCGGTGGCGGGCACGGTCGGAGTGAACGTGATGTCAAGCGTATCTGATGTGCCGAGGTTGCCGAAATATTCAATGGAAAGCGGTAGCGCATTCCCCGCCGCCCCGGCCTGGGTTCCGGTTGCGGGAAGGTTCACCCCAAGTTTCATCGTTGTCGTCGGGTCGCCGGCGGTCTGGTTGGCATTTACCACGACCGGTTGCAGGCCCGAGATCGTATCGCGCGGCAGGACCGGTATCGTGCCGTCCGCATTGGCGGGCCAACCAAGCAGAACCAGTCCGGATTCGGTCCTGAGCATACCGTTCGCGTCAGGCCGGAAGGCACCCGTCGTCGTCATCATCAATGGCTGCGCTCCGCCCGAGTAGGACGTGAGCGAAACCGCGGATGTCACTGGAAACATGCCGCGTCCCGAAATGGCGAGATCGAGCGCATTCGACGTGGCGACGAGGGCGCCGTGTTCGTCGATCAGCCGCGTGGTGGCCGCGCGGACGCCGCCGGCGGAATAAGTGCCCGCGCCGCGCGACTGGTTGATGACAAAATTCTCGAAATCGGTCGAGGCGCGCTTGTAGCCGTAGGTGCCGGAATTCGCGATGTTGTCGGAAATCGTGGCGAGGCGCGTTGCATTGGCGCTAAGCCCTGCCACGCCGGCGTTGAGCGAGGAAGATATGGACATAAGTGCCGCCTTTCTGCTGCGTCAGTGATTGCCGCCCAACATGACGCGCGGTGATTTAAGATTGCCCTAACGGCCTTGAGGGTGGACGTCGGACCTCAGAAGAACGATCTCCAGCCGGTTGTTTCGGACCGCCATCGGGTTCGTCACCACCGGCTGCCTGTCGGCGTGACCCGTCACACGCTGCATCCTCTCCGGCGCGAGGCCCGCCGACTCCAGCATCCGCCTCAAACGCATTGCCCGCGCTGTCGAAAGATCCCACGACGGGTTCACGCGCAGCACTTCGGGCTGGGCGCGGATATGGCCGTCGACGGCGACACCGTTGGTGACGAGGGCAAAGGCCTTGGCCAATACTTCGGCGATTTCGGCGAGGAGCGGCTGCGGCTCATCGCTGTGGGAAGAAAACAGAGGTTCCTCATAGGTATCAAATACTTCGATGATCAAACCCTCATCCGTCACGCGCGTGACGATGTGGCGCTGGACGTCATTGCTCACCATGCTTTCGCCGCCGCGGCCGAGCAGCGTGTCCTCGATCTTCTTCAGCGCTTCCGCTTCGGCCTTTGCCGCCGCGTCGTCCTTCGGATCGGCGCCAGTCTGGCCTGCCGCCTGACGTTCCCTGGTGGGTCGCAAGCTCGATCCGCCGATGCCGTTCTGGGCGATCTGCTCTTCGGAAAATACACTGTCGCCGCCGAAGCTTCCGTCGCCGCCGCCGGAGACCCGGCTTAAGGGAATCGTCGGGCTGAAATAGTCCGCGATGCCTTTTCGTTGCTTTTCCGTCGTCGCGTTCAGCAGCCACATCAGCATGAAGAATGCCATCATGGCGGTCACGAAATCGGCGTAGGCGACCTTCCAGGCCCCGCCGTGATGACCGCCGCCAGAGACGACTTTCTTGCGCTTGATGATGACTGGCGCGGCATTCTTCTGCCCGGCCATCCCACCAACCTATACCTTACACCCGAGGATCAGGAATACGCGCGGCGGTTTAAGGTTCCCCTAACTCGCCGGGGAAAGCGGGCGGAAAATCGGTGTGCACCGGGCGTACACCGCCCGTACACCGCGCGTGCAGACAGCATGGCGACGGCAGGGCCGCAAGGATTTGCCTCACCTTCGGGCGCGGGTTGTGCGTTGGAGGCGCGGCGCTTGACGGCGCGCTGCTTACCCCATCAAGCACGCTGCCGCGCACGCAGCAGACGGAATCCGACATAAGCGAAGACAAGGAGGCAGGCGAGTTGCGCCACCGCGAAAGGCGGCTCGGTGCCGGTCGGGGCAAGTGCATTGAGCGGCGGGATCTTCAGGACCGCCTGGTCGATCGTCACGAAGACCAGAAGGTAGAGGCGGCGTGCGTTCGGGGGGGCGCGGCAATGCCCTGGTCATGGACGGCAATAGGGCGGTCCCCAGCGCCTCCCTCCCCCACGATGGGGGAGGGAGGCGCGTTGCCGCGGACGGTGAGGCGACGTCGCCACGGGTAGGGTGCGTGATTTCACGCAGCGTTGCGGGAGAAGGAGTGGTGCGTGCGAGCGCGCAGGCTACGGCTTGCTGGGGAAGAGGTCGTGTAGGGTGGGGTTTACCCCGCCAGGGTCCGCAATGGTGGGTTGGAAACCCACCCTACGGCTTGCTGTGGCGGCTAGCCGAATTCAACATTAGCTCCCAGCCGAACTAGTTGCGCAGAGTTTTTTCGGCGTCGGACTACTTCCAGATCGTTGCGGACATTTTCTTCCCAATGTCGAAAACCCAAGAGAATATCCTGAGTGAATATTTCAACGTCAATATATGCTCTCTTTTCTGTGGGATTGTAGCATCTGTGAACACTCCAATCCTCGGTTGGAGCAAAGAACGTAAATCCATCGAGGAATGGTCGGGATGCGTGACTAGGCGTTTCGAAATCCGCCCCATGAATTATTGCGTTTCTCACGGCATAGGCATCCGCGCCCGTCACGCCTGGCGCTGGTGGCCAATCTTCCTCGGTAAGAACGCGGCCTGGTGGCGGCCATCCTCGTGCTGGATAGCGATGAGCTACATACGAATCGAACCAGAACTCATATCTTGCTTGGTTAATGCGGTTCTGTTTGACATTTCGGATTTCTCGCAGTTCCAGTTTGCTGCAAATATCTGGTATCGTTAAGACTGAACACAGTGCTATAGCGAATTGCTTGTTGTCGAGGCATAACTCTATATCGCCAGCAAGTTCGGCAAGAAAATCACCAGTATCTTCCGCCGACATTGGTATTGGACCAGCAAGACTCGAATTGGTGATTTTGCTTTGCCTCATCACCCCCTCCGCCTCTTCCCGCCCCGCATCCCCCCGCGTCCGCCCGTTGACCTCCCGCGCGCCTTCACCGCCTCGCCAACCGCCTCCTCGATCAACGACTGCCGCGCGAGGGGATCGTCGGAGAGGACCAGATCGACGGCCTCCAGCCGTTTGACCTCGTCCCTGAGCCGCGCGGCTTCCTCGAACTCGAGGTTCTCGGCGGCCTTGCGCATCGCGGTGCGCAAGCCGTCGAGATGGGCCTCCAGATTCGCGCCGTGCATGGGTTTGTCGATCTTGGCGGTCACGCGGTTCATGTCGACGTCGCCCTTGTAGAGGCCGGAGAGGATATCCTCGACGTTCTTCCGGATCGTCTGCGGGGTGATGCCGTGGGCCTCGTTATAGGCGACCTGCTTTTCGCGGCGGCGGTTGGTTTCGCCCATCGCGCGCTCCATGCTGCCGGTGATGCGGTCGGCATACATGATGACGCGGCCTTCCACGTTGCGGGCGGCGCGGCCGATGGTCTGGATGAGCGAGGTCTCGGAGCGGAGGAAGCCTTCCTTGTCGGCGTCCAAGATCGCCACCAGCCCGCATTCGGGAATGTCGAGGCCTTCGCGCAGGAGGTTGATGCCGACGAGTACGTCGAAGGCGCCGAGGCGAAGATCTCGCAGGATCTCGATCCGTTCGATCGTGTCGATGTCGCTGTGCATGTAGCGCACCCGGATGCCCTGCTCGTGCATGTATTCGGTGAGGTCCTCGGCCATGCGTTTGGTCAGCGTCGTGACGAGCGTGCGGAAGCCTTTCGCGGCGACTTTCCGGACCTCGTCGAGAAGGTCGTCGACCTGCATTTCCACGGGACGGATCTCGATCTGCGGGTCGATGAGGCCGGTGGGGCGGATGACCTGCTCGGTGAAGACGCCGCCGGTCTGCTCCAGCTCCCACGCCGCCGGGGTCGCCGAGACGAAGACCGATTGGGGGCGCATCGCGTCCCATTCCTCGAACTTCAAAGGCCGGTTGTCCATGCAGGAGGGCAGGCGGAAGCCGTGCTCGGCGAGGGTGAACTTGCGCCGGTAGTCGCCCTTGTACATGCCGCCGATCTGGGGGACCGAGACGTGGGATTCGTCGGCGAAGACGATGGCGTTGTCGGGGATGAATTCGAAGAGCGTGGGGGGCGGTTCGCCTGGGGCGCGGCCGGTGAGGTAGCGCGAATAGTTCTCGATCCCGGCGCAGGAGCCGGTCGCCTCCAGCATCTCGAGATCGAAGTTGCAGCGCTGTTCGAGGCGCTGTGCTTCGAGGAGCTTGCCCTCCTCCTGCAACTGCTTCAGGCGGAGGGCGAGTTCGGTGCGGATGCCCTTGATCGCTTGTTGCAGGGTCGGGCGGGGCGTGACGTAGTGGGAATTTGCGTAAATTCTGATTTTTTCGAAACTGTCGGTTTTCTGGCCGGTTAGCGGATCGAATTCGGTGATGCTTTCGAGTTCCTCGCCGAAGAAGCTGAACTTCCAGGCGCGATCTTCGAGGTGGGCGGGCCAGACATCGACGGTATCGCCCTTGACGCGGAAGGCGCCGCGCTGGAAGGCCGCGTCGGCGCGGCGGTATTGCTGTGCGACAAGCTCGGTGATGAACTTGCGCTGTTCGTAGAGCGCGCCGACGGCCATGTCCTGGGTCATCGCGGAGTAGGTCTCGACCGAGCCGATGCCGTAGATGCAGGAGACGGAGGCGACGATGATGACGTCGTCGCGCTCCAGAAGCGCGCGGGTGGCGGAGTGGCGCATCCGGTCGATCTGTTCGTTGATCTGGGATTCCTTCTCGATATAGGTGTCGGAGCGGGCCACATAGGCCTCGGGCTGGTAGTAGTCGTAGTAGCTGACGAAATACTCGACGGAATTCTCCGGGAAGAAGTTCTTGAACTCGCCGTAAAGCTGGGCCGCGAGGGTCTTGTTCGGGGCGAGGATGATCGCCGGGCGCTGGGTTTCCTCGATCACCTTGGCCATGGTGAAGGTCTTGCCGGTGCCGGTGGCGCCGAGAAGAACCTGGTCGCGTTCGCCGTCGTTAACGCCTCCGGCGAGCTCCGCGATGGCGGTCGGCTGGTCGCCCGCCGCGTCGAAGTCGGTCTTCATCACGAATCGCCGCCCGCCCTCCAGCTTGGGCCGGGTCAGAACGTCGGGGCGGTGCATCGGCATATTGGTATTGTTGTGGGGCATGGCGGCTCCTTCGGTCGCCCTAGATTTGATCTGTTTTTGTTCCGGTTCAAGGGTGGTATCGGCGCGCAGATGCTGAAGCGAATTTTCGCTGACTCTATTTCAACTTTTAGTTGTATTATCAAAAATCGGGTTCTAGAGTGAAATGGCGTAAAGCACCTGACTGCCGGCCTTGGCCCTCACCCAGCCAACACCCACCCACACACGCTCCCTGAGCAGGCCGGCAGTCAGACCCTTTCCCAAAACAGGCCCTTGCGCGCGCGCCCTAGTTTTCCGATAAGGTTCGGTGACTTGATGGGAGTGTTTCCATGCGCGCGCGCATCTATCAACCCGCCAGGACGGCCATGCAGTCCGGCACCGCGAAGACCCACTTCTGGATTCTCGAATTCGCCGCCGCCTCGGCCCGCGATATCGACCCGCTGATGGGCTGGACGAGTTCCGACGATACTCAGGCCCAGGTCCGGCTGCGCTTCGAGAGCCGCGAGGCGGCGGAATCCTATGCGCGCGAGAACGCCATCGACTACACCGTTACCGAACCGCACAAACGCAAGCAAAACGTTCGCGCGCGTGGCTACGGCGAGAATTTCGCCACCGATCGCCGGTCGCCCTGGACGCATTGAGTTTTCGAACCAGCCAAGGATTTTCAGATGAATCGCAGGTTTTCCACCGCTCTCGCCCTGGCACTTGCCGCCGCCTTTCCGGCGGCTGCCGATCCCGTGACGCCGCAGGGCGCGCAGCGTCTTGCCGAGGTCTTCCAGACCTATCTTGGCAGTTACGCTGGTCTCGTGACAGTCACTCCGAGCGGGGAGACCTATGAGGTCAAGGTCGATCCGTCGCACCTCATCTCGGACCTTTCGGCGCAGGGCGGCAGCGGGTCGGTCACGCCGATGATGCTGACGCTGACCGACATGGGCGATGGCAAATGGAACGTGGCGCAGGAAGGCCCCTTCGCCGTGGCGCTGGATGTGCCTGGCATCATCAAGCTCGACGTCAGCGCCGAAAACCAGACCTGGAGCGGGGTCTTCGACGAAAGCCTGAAGGCGTTCGAGACCAGCAAGGGCGAGATCATCGGGCTGTCGCTGACCGAAGCTCTGACGCAGCCGGGCAAGCCGGAAATGAACGTCTCGTACAAGATCGAAAAGATGAGCGTGGAAAGCAGCGCCAAGGCGGGCGCCGCAGGCGGTGTCGACGGCACGATGCAATATGCCGTCAGCGGCCTCGACGAGACCTTCACGCTGCCTCCCTCGCCGCAGATGCCGGGTCCGATGGATGTGAACATCAAGGTCGAAAGCTACACGGCCGATGGCAAGGTGGCGGCGGTCCGGACGGCGGAGATCCTGGACCTATGGGCCTGGTTCGTTGCACATCCGGATGAGGCGGCGGTCAAGGCAGAGTTCGGCGCGATGAAAGACAAGCTGCGCGCGGCCCTGCCGATCTTCGACAACATGATCCTTACCGGGACGATGAGCAATCTCACCGGCACGACGCCGTTCGGCAGCTTGTCGGCGGATACGGCTGCGGTGGCAATCGACGTCAACGGCATCAAGGCCGATGGCAAGCTGCGTGAGCAAGTCGCGCTGAGCGGTCTCAAGCTTCCCACGGACCTGATGCCGATCTGGGTGCCGCCATTGCTGCCCGATGCCCTGACACTCGATGTCACGGTCGACAGCTTCAACCTGGCCGCGCCTGCGCAAATTCTTCTGGACGAGATGAAGCCTGACGAAAAGCTGACGCCGGAAGTGAACACGCAGCTTCTGCAGGCGTTCCTGCCCGATGGCAGAGTCGCGGTCGCACTGGGGCCGTCTGGCGTCGGGTCCGGCATGTATGATCTTTCCGTCACCGGGAACCTGTCTGCGGGGCCGGCGATGCCGATGCCGGTGGGCAACGCGCTCATCGAGATCACCGGGCTTGACGCGGTGATGGACGCCCTGCAATCCGCGCCACCAGAGGTCAGCCAGCAGGCGATCCCCGGCATCATGATGGCGCGCGGCCTTGCGAAGCCCGAAGGCGACGACAAATACAGTTGGGCGATCGAGATGGGCGAGGGCGGCAAGGTCACGGTGAACGGTGTGGACCTGTCCGGAATGGGCGGCGGCGCGCAGTGATCACGATCACGTCGGAAAGCCCGCTTCAGGCGGAGCTTTCCACCCTCATGGCGCATCATACCGAGGCGATGCATGCGGACACGCCGCCCGAGAGCATCCATATGCTGGATGCCGCGGAACTGGCCGCGCCGAATATCGTATTCTATGTCATGCGCGAGGGTGGCCGGCCCATCGGCATGGCGGCGGTGAAGCGGATCGATGCGGCGCATGGCGAGATCAAGTCGATGCATGTCCTGTCGGAATTGCGCGGGCGGGGTCTGGCGCGGCGGATGCTCGACCACATTGTCGCAGAGGCGCGGTCCGCGGGCATGGTCCGGCTGAGCCTTGAAACCGGGTCGCAGGACAGCTTTTCCACCGCGCGGCGGCTTTACGAGACAGCGGGCTTCGTGGCCTGCCCGCCTTTCGCAGAATATCGCGAAGACCCGATGAGCGCCTTCCTGACGCTGAGGCTTGCCTGACTTCCCGCGCGCCGATAAAGCAAAGGCAGCGGTCCCGTAGCTCAACTGGATAGAGCAGCTGACTTCTAATCAGCAGGTTGAGGGTTCGAGTCCTTCCGGGATCGCCAATTAAATCAGATGCTTAAGCTCAGTCACGAAGCCGCCACCTGTTCGGTGGCCAAGGCCTTTGGTCGTGGCCGCGACCATCGATTGCCCGGTGTGCGCTGCGGCAATGCTCAACACGTTCGAGTTTCGCAACACATACCGATCGCGGGCTGCTTGATACCCTTGAGGTAGAGGCTGACGATTGTGTTGTCGGTCGGCCAGTTCTCGCCTGCGACGGGCGTGATCTGCGCCTGGAGACATTTCCATGCCCCGCCATCGAAAAGGTAGGTGTCCGTGTAGCAAGCCATCCCCGTCATCTGCCTGCCATCGTGACGCTCGATGAACTTGTTGGTTGAGCGCACCAGCGCCACGGGACCGAAGACCGAGATCACTTCGTCGCGGACATCCCAATAGGGGATGATGTCGGGATCAAACCCGGTTGCCCACGCGTCAAGATAGGGTTGCCGTTCGACCCGCCGTCCGTTGCTGTCGATATAGACGAACCCGGCATGGAGAATGGCATCGTGCGACGCCACATCATTCGTGATGAAGTTGTGAATGAACCGGGCGTTCAGGGCCCTCAGATCGCGCAGGGCCTCCGGTGATCGCGTATAGTCGGGGGATCTGTCCATGGTGACCTCTGGCGTCATCGCTGCGCGAGTCGTCGCGCGATCTGATCGGTGTTCTCATCGGCGGGGTAAAAGCATTCGATCTTCAACTGCTGCAGCGCGGCGTCGGCCGGCATGGCGAATGTGGTGAATGTGGAAAAGAAGCTGAGCCGCGCATCGCCGTTTCGAAGCTGCATGGTCAGAACCGGGGACGTCATGGCACGAACCTTGGGCATACTGTGGGACGATACGCCGGGATAAGCCATGATCTCCTCCAGAAGCCGCGCGGAAACACGGCTGCCCTGGGCGACTTCGCGGTGGAGGATCTGGATCATCTCGCCCGCGAATTCGTCCCAGTTCACTATGAATGGGCGCAGTCCCTTTGGATGAAACACCGAATGCATCGCATTCCGCGCGATATGATCCTCCATCGCGTAGGACCTGTGAAAGGGCGCGAACATGTTGGCGGACGCATCGTTGCGAAGCTGGATGTCCCAATGCCCGTCGATGACGATTGCGGGATAGGGCTCCTGCTGCTTCAAGACGAAATCCAGCGCCTGACGGACGTAGGGCGCGCTGTCGATGACCTGCCGGTGTTCGCCGTAGGGCGGAACAAACCTTGCCGCAACGTGCAGGGCATTGCGTTCTTCCAGCGGCAGATCGAGCGTACGCCCAAGCATCGCGACCATTTCGCGGCTGGGAAGGGACCGGCCCGTTTCCAGAAAGCTGACGTGACGGGCCGAGACGTTTGCCTGCAGCGCCAGATCGAGTTGGCTGAGCCTGCGGACAGTTCGCCAATGTCTCAGCAGGGGGCCGAACCTGTTGGCCGTAGCTTGATCTATGCGCGGATCCATGTTCGTCATCCATGCTGCGTAGCAAGCAGCATAGCACGCAGCAATTACCTTGGATGTAAGTGCGGCTGGTCGAACCGGTGCGTGCGGTTCGCCGGGCGCGGCCTGTCGGGGTTATCACCCCAGAACAGCGGGCCAAAGGATCGCGTTCTCTGGCCTGAATATCCCGAAATGCCCAATTGCCTTCAATCCGAAATCTCCGGGACGGAGCACCTTCTGGCGTTTCATCGCTTCGGGGATCAGATCCATCAACCGCCAGACAGCCACGGCGGGCACCATCACGTCATCTTCGACGGCGATGAGGCGCGTGGGCGCGCGATGACTCTCGCGGTCCAGCGGGGGCAAAAGCGTACCCGCGTCATTCAGATGGAATCCGCGATTCAGGCACCATCGACGCCACTGCCAAAAGACGCCTGCCGGCAGGTCGGACCCAAGTCCGAGCCTCTTGCCGGGCATGTATCCCGCCGCCAGTGTCGCGAGCGGACCGCTGATGTGCCAGAACTGCCGCGCCCGCGCCCGATAGGGCCAGGGATGATCGCTCACATGCACCAACCCGGCTGTCACCACGATCGCCCGCTCGATCTCGCGCGGCCGGTGAAAGGGCAGCATCGCCCCGCCCAGCGAATGGCCGATCACCCAAAGCGGAACGTCGGGCAGCAGCACCTCGGCGGCGTTCAGCGCCGCCTCCTGGTCGAGGACCCCCCAATCAAGCAGCGTTGCCCGCGAGAGCCCGAGCGAGCGCGTGGCCGACAGGCCAAAGTCACGATAGTCGTAGGTCAGGCAGGCCATTCCCCGCTCGGCCGCGAGCCACGCGGCAAAATGTCGGTAGCTGCGCTGCGGCACGCCGATTGCACCATGCAGGACCACGACAGCCTGCGGGCGACCGGCGGGCAGGTGCAGCCGTCCCGTCAGCGTCGCCTTGCCGGAAGCGAACCTGACGCAATCGGCCCCGGCTGAACAGGATTCCAGAATTTGCGAATGTTTTGTCATATTTACCGCCTTGAAAATGCTTTGGGCACAGCAGCTTTCACCTGCCGGCTGGTCTTCCCGGACCGCGACAAAAGCTTGGGTGGGCGTGCGCTGGCAATCGATGCCGCGCCGAACCCGGTCGTGCCGGTCGCTTCCACGTCGTATTGGCCACGGCGAGATACGGCAATTACCTCGGATGTAGGCGGCGCGGGGTGGGCCTGCGGCGAGGAAGGAAGGGTTCGGGCCGGTTCCGGTGTGCCGATGTCGATGAACGGAGCGCCCCTTTGGATCTGAAGCGCGCGTAACCTTGCCTTCGTTCAGGTAAACCCTGTCCGGCTTCCAGAAGTGTGCCGCGCAATGGATCAACCGATACACCGGAGCGCATGCACGAATGCGTCAACCTGCGCCGGAATCTCTCGACACGCGCGTTAGTACACTGACACTTGTGCAAAGTCCGGCGTATCCTGAATGATCGCGCCCAGAAAGGGGATCGCATTGAGCATCTGGAAACAACTTCTCGGGATCGCCGTCGCGATTTGCGTCGTCGGCTTCGTGGTTGTGCGATACCTGCCCGGAGGTCGGGCGTACCTGGCCGATCTCGGGCTGATACCGGGTGCGACGGTGGATGCGGCGGGTGGGTCGGGGGCCGCGCCCGGCGGCCGGTCGGATGGCGCATCCGGACCATCCGGCGCAGGGCGACAAAACATGCGGTCGGCCCTTGTCGTCGTGAGCGAGACGACGGAGGTTACGATCAACGATCGCGTGATGGCACTCGGAACCGGCGCTGCGGTTCAGTCGGCCACGCTCACGCCATCATCCAGCGGGCTTTTGACCGAAGTGCGGGTCAAGTCGGGCGTCGAAGTCGATGCGCGGGAAGTCGTCGCGACGCTCGATCCCGCGAGCGAGCAGGTAGCGTACGACACTGCCAGAGTTGCATATGATGACGCACGCAAGACGCTCGATCGTTTCAAGAAGTTGGAATCCAGTTCGTCGGTCAGTGCGACGCAGTTGCAGACCTACCAATTTGCAGCGGACAAGGCAGAACTTGCGGTAAGGCAGGCCAAGATCGATCTCGACAATCGCCAGGTCGTTTCACCGATCGCCGGGACGCTCGGTATCATTCAGGTCAATCCGGGGGTCGAGGTCACCCAATCGACGGTGATCGCCACCGTTGAAGACAACAGTGCGATCAAGGTGAGCTTCGATCTGCCTGAACGTTTCGTCGGGAAGGTCAATCCGGGCGATGCCGTTCTGGCGGTTCCCATCGCGCGGCCGGGGAATGAGCTTCGGGCGGTTGTGACCGCTCTCGACAACCGCATCGACGAGACGTCGGGCTCCTTCGAAATCGAAGCGCGGATACCGAATGGCGACCACACGTTGCGATCCGGCATGTCCTTCACGATGACGATGTCGTTCGCCGGGGACACCTATCTGGCGGTGCCGCCGCTGGCGGTGCAATGGGGCTCGGACGGGGCGTATGTCTGGCGAGTCACCGACGAGGTGGCGGAGCGAGTCGCTGTCAGCCTGGTACAGCGTAACGCCGAGAACGTGCTGGTCTCGGGCAATCTGGCCCTGGGCGACCGGGTGGTGACCGAAGGGCTTGAAAACCTCAGGGAGGGCATGACGGTACGGGTTGGCGGAAAGGCTTCTGCGGACCTGCCGCCAGAGACGCCGGCAACGACACAATCCAGCATCTCCCAGACTGTCGGCGCGGCCGAGGCCAGTCCGTTACCGAGCACGTCCCCCACCTCCTCACCCGCCCCCTCGGGAAATTGAGTATGAGCAAGGTCATCAATTCCAGCCAGGGGGCCGCGATGGCGGCGCTTTTCGTGCGCCGCCCCGTTCTGGCATTCGTGATCAATGCCATCATCATGGTGGCCGGCGTTGCGGCGCTTCTCGGGACGCAGGTGCAGGAACTGCCGAATGTCAGCCGCCCGGTCGTCACGGTGAGTACCGACTATGCAGGCGCCTCTGCCGATACGGTCGATAGCGCCATCACGGATGTCATCGAAGGCGCGGTGGCAAGGGTGTCCGGCGTGACGGGGCTGTCGTCGACCTCAAGTTACGGCTCCAGCCGCACGACCGTCGAATTCGATCAATCGGTTGATCTCAACGTCGCCGCTTCGGACGTTCGCGATGCGGTTTCCCGCGCGGTGCGGCAATTGCCGGACGCGGCGGACACGCCGCGGGTGGTGAAGGCCGACAGCAACGCGCAGGCAATCATGCGGCTTGCCGTCACATCCGATACGCTCGGGATCGGAGAACTGACCGATCTGGTCGACGACACGCTGGTGGACCGGCTTGCCGCTGTCAGCGGCGTCGCGGATGTCCAGGTCTATGGCGAACAGGCGCAGGTGGTCACGGTCGATCTCAATCCCGCAGCACTCGCTGCGCGCGGGCTGACGCTTGCCGATGTACAGGAAACCGTCGATACGGCATCGTTCGATTCGCCGGCGGGAACCTTGAACGCGGCGAATCAGAACATCATCGTGCGCGCCACCGGCGATGTCCTGACCGCAGCGCAGATGGAGGATGTCGCGATCGAGCCGGGGGTGAGGCTTCGCGACGTGGCAACCGTCTATCTCGGGCCGGAAAGTGGCACAACCGCGATCCGCGCCCAGGGCAAAAGCGGCATCGGTCTTGGGATCGTCGGGCAGGCGCAGTCGAACACGATCCAGATTTCCGAAGGCGTCCGCGCCGCGGTCGATGAAATCCGTCCGACCCTCCCGAAGGGCGTCAATGTCGCCGTCAGTTCCGATGACGCGACTTTCATTCAAGGTGCGGTGGACGAGGTTCTTCGCGCGATGTTCTTTTCTGTGCTCATCGTCACAGGCATCATCTTCTTGTTCCTGCGCGATTGGCGCGCAACGCTGATCCCCGCCATATCGATGCCGGTGGCGCTTGGCGGCGCGATGGCCGGCATCTATCTTGCCGGATTTTCGATCAACATCCTGACGCTTCTCGCGCTGGTTCTGGCGACGGGGCTTGTCGTCGATGACGCCATTGTCGTCCTGGAGAACATCGTGCGCCAGCGCAGTCTCGGCTTGAAGGCACGCGCGGCGGCAGTGCTTGGCACGAAAGAGGTTTACTTTGCCGTGATGTCCACGACGGTCACGCTCGCCGCCGTTTTCATCCCCATCGCGTTCCTGCCCGGCCAGGTCGGTGCCCTGTTTTCCGAATTCGGATATACGCTGGCCATGGCCGTTCTCTTTTCGTCGGTCGTCGCGCTGTCGCTGACGCCGATGATGGGCGCGCGGATGCTCGGCGAGATCGACGAAAAAGCGAGGCATCCCGGTCCGCTGGCGCGCTTCGGCACGTTGCTTGCGAGGTTCTATGCCTGGACCCTGCATCACGCCTTGCAACTGCCGCTGGTAATCGTGGCGATCGCCGGGGCCGCCGCTTTTGCCGCGTATCTGGGTTTCGGCGCACTGACGCAGGAACTGACGCCGCCCGAGGACCGTGCGGGTATCTTCATAAGGGTGAACGCTCCACAGAATGTCAGCCTGAGCTATACCAACAGCAAGATGCAGGAAATCGAGACGCTGATGCAGCCTTTGCGGGACGCGGGCGAGGTTGCAAATGTCTTCTCGATCAGCGGCTTTGGCGGCAGCACGAACCGCGGCTTCATCGCGGTCACCCTGGTACCGGAGGATCGCCGAGCCCGCGGTCAGCAGGCGATTGCGGACGACGTCAACAGCTATATCGCGCAGGTTCCGGGGGTGCGGGCGTTTGCGATCTCACCGAATTCCCTGGGCGTGCGGGGCGGCGGCAACGGTCTGCAATTCGCGCTCGTCGGTACCAGCTATGCGACGCTTGCCAAGGCGGCGGAAATTGTCCTCGACAAGCTGTCTTCGGACGCACGGTTCGGCAATGTGACGAGTTCGTACGACACCACGCAGGCCCAGGTCCGCGTGCAGGTCGACCGCGAGCGTGCCGATGCCCTCGGTATCGACATCACCGGTGTCGGGACCACCCTTCAAACCATGCTCGACGGGCTTTCGGTTGGCGATTTCAACATCAACGACATCACCTATCCCGTCTACCTTCAGGCCAGCACCCGGCCGATCAACGATCCCACGGACCTGGAAAACATCTTCGTCAAGACGGGTGACGGGAAATTCGTGCCGATGTCCGAGATCGTGAAGGTGACCGAGGGATCGGCTGCCCCATCGCTCGACCGCGAACAACAGCGAAGGGCGATCACCATCACCGCAGGGCTGAGCGACGGGTTCGCGATCGGAACTGCCTATGCGGATGCGCGCCAATTGGTATTGCCGGACCTGCCGGCGGGTACAGCGATGATCCCGCTGGCCGAAGCCGCAACGATCAACGAAAATGCCAACGGGCTGGCGACGACATTCGGCTTCGCAGCGCTTGTCATCCTGTTGGTCCTCGCCGCACAGTTCGAAAGCTTCATCAGCGCCGCGATCATCATGGCCACGGTTCCTTTCGGTCTTGCCTGCGCGGTCTTTGCTCTGATTCTGACCGGCGGATCGCTCAACGTCTATTCTGAGATCGGGCTGGTGCTGCTGGTGGGCATCATGGCCAAGAACGGGATTCTGGTGGTCGAGTTCGCCAATCAGCTGCGTGACAAGGGCAGGTCCGTTCGCGAGGCGATCGAAGAGGCGAGCGCGGTACGTCTTCGGCCGATCATGATGACCAAGCTTGCGACGATCCTTGGCGCCGTCCCGCTGATCCTGGCACATGGCCCCGGCTCGGAGGCACGGGCAGCGCTCGGATGGGTGATCGTCGGAGCACTTGGTTTCGCAGCGATCTCCACACTCTATCTGACACCGGCGACATACCTGCTTCTCGCCGGCCTGTCCAAACCGCGCGGGCACGAATCCAAGGCACTCGAAGCCGAGCTCGAGGGCGCGGAGCAAACGGCGTGACCCTACTCAACATCTCAATGAACGGCCCTGACGTCGTGCGTTCCGAACCGGCACGGACCGGATACCCGCAGTTTCATCCGGCGGTCGACCGGATCCCGGTAGTCGCGCAGGTCGGAGCGCGGCAGGGCGTCTGGTCGGGATCAGGACAGTCCGGGTGGGCTTGAGGTTCCGGCGTCGCTTGAAGGGGTCGATCTTGGCGTCGGGCCGCGCGACCTCGTTCAAAAAGGGCGCGATTTGGTTCAAGTGGTGGCCAGAGGCGGACTTGAACCGCCGACCCCGCGATTATGAGTTGCGTGCTCTAACCAGCTGAGCTACCTGGCCACTGGGGGCGCTAGGTATGACAGGCCCCCGGAGTTGTCAAGCACGATTATCCGCCGGTCAGAGCCGGTAGTAGTCGCGGTACCAGTCGGTGAAGGCGGCCATGCCTTGGCGGATATCGGTTTCGGGTCGATACCCGGTGAGGCGGCGCAGCAAGGTGTTGTCGGCCCAGGTGGCGGGCACGTCGCCTTTCTGCATTTCCATGTAGTTCTTCTTTGCCGGTTTGCCGGTGGCGGCCTCGATCGCGGCAATGAAATCCTCAAGCGCCACCTTCTCGCCGTTGCCGATGTTCACGACACGCCAGGGTGCTGCGGGGGAAAGACTGTCGCCCTCTGCGATCTCATCTGGCGTTTCGGGCCGTACAGGCGCGACGTCGATCAGGAGCCGGATGGCGCGGACGAGGTCGGTAACATAGGTGAAATCGCGGAACATCTGGCCGTGGTTATAGACGTCGATCGTGTCGCCGGCGAGGATTGCCTTGGTGAACTTGAAGGGCGCCATGTCGGGGCGGCCCCAAGGGCCATAGACGGTGAAGAAGCGAAAGCAGGTTGTCGGCAGCGCGTAGAGATGCGCCCAGGCGTGGCTGAGGCTTTCGGTCGCCTTCTTGGTCGCGGCGTAGAGCGAGACCTGGGTGTCGCACTTGTCGGTTTCGCGATAGGGCATTTCGGTATTCGCGCCGAAGACTGAGGAGGTGGAGGCAAGGAGGAGGTGCCCGACACCCGCGTCCCGCGCCGCCTCCATGACGTTGAACGTGCCTTCGATATTCGCGGAAATATAGCTGCGTGGCGCTTCGAGGCTGTAGCGGACGCCGGCTTGTGCTGCGAGGTGGACGATGGCGTCGGGGCGGAACTCAGCGATGTCCCGTGAGAGACGCTCCGCTTCCTCCAGCATGAACTCGCCGAAGCTGAAATTCGGGTGCTGCATCAGGCCCGCGAGCCGCCCGCGTTTCAGCGCGACATCGTAATAGTCCGTCATCCCGTCCATGCCGCGGACGGTCACGCCTTCATCAAGGAGAAGCCGGGCGAGGTGGTAGCCAATGAAGCCTGCCGCGCCGCTGATATAGACCCGCATGTTACCTGTCCCATTGCCCCGCTGCCGATCCTTACCGTGAAGATGCGGGGCGGCCAAGGCTGGGCATCGCCAAAGCAGGTCCAAGCGTTTACGAAGGGGCGAAAGGAGAGGCCCCGATGCAGATGCAGATCCCCCTGACGCGCGATCTGGTAATGATCGGAGGCGGCCATACGCACGCGCTCGTCTTGCGCATGTGGGGGATGAAGCCGGTGCCGGGCGTGCGCCTGACGGTGATCAACCCGACGCCGACCGCGGCCTATTCGGGGATGCTGCCCGGCCATATCGCCGGGCATTACCCGCGCGGGGCCTTGCAGATCGACCTCGTGAAGCTCGCGCGGTTCGCGGGCGCGCGGGTGATCCTTGGCCGCGCGGCGGGTATCGACCGGCAGGCGCGGCGGGTGATCGTGCCGGGGCGGGCGGATGTCGGCTATGACGTGGCCTCCATCGATATCGGCATCACGTCCCAGATGCCCTCCCTTCCGGGCTTCGCAGATCATGCGGTGCCGGCGAAGCCGCTGGATGCCTTCGCCGACCGGTGGGAAAGGTATCTGCGCGCGGTTCGGGCGGGCAAACGCGCGCCCGTTGTCGCGGTGATCGGCGGCGGCGTCGCGGGCGTGGAACTGGCGCTTGCGGCAGCGCATCGGCTGGGCGACGGCGCGAAGGTCACGGTGATCGAGGCGGGTGCGCCACTTGCCGCGCTGGGCGGTGGGGCGCGGCGGGCGCTGTTCGCGCATATGGAACGGGCGGGCGTTGCACTCCTGGCCGGGTTGCCGGCGATGGGGGTGGATGAGACCGGCGTCTATCTTGCCGATGGTCGCCATGTGGAGGCCGATTTTGTCCTCGGCGCCGCGGCGACCCATCCCGCGCCCTGGCTGGAGACGACGGGCCTTGCGCTGCTCGACGGTTTCGTCGAGGTGCGGGAGACACTTCAGACCGAAAGCGATCCGGCGATCTACGCCTGCGGGGATATCGCTGCGATGTCGCATGCCCCGCGCCCCAAGGCCGGGGTCTATGCCGTGCGGCAGGCCCCTGTGCTCCACCACAACCTTCGGGCCGCACTGAGCGGGCAGGGCCAGATGCGGAAATACCATCCGCAGAGGGATTACCTGAAGCTGATCTCGACCGGGTTCAAGGGTGCCGTGGCGGATAAATGGGGGTTGCGCCTCGACCACCCCGCGCTCTGGCGCTGGAAGGACCGGATCGACGCCAGGTTCATGGCGAAGTTCCACGACCTGCCGAGGATGCCCGCGCCCGCCTTGCCGGCGGTGGTGGCGGATGGCGCGCGCGAGGAATACGGGTCGAAACCCCTCTGCGCCGGCTGCGGCGCGAAGGTGGGGTTCGGCGACCTGGCGTCCGTATTGGCCGATCTGCCGAGGGTCGGTCGGGCCGACGTGCTGATGGGGCCCGGCGACGACGCGGCGGTTCTCTCCTGCGGCAAGTCGCAACAGGTCCTGACCACGGATCATCTGCGGGCCTTCACCGAAGACCCATGGCTTCTGTCGCGGATCGCGGCGATCCATGCGATGGGCGACGTCTGGTCGATGGGTGCGCGGCCGCAGGTGGCGCTGTCGCAGATCATCCTGCCGCGCATGTCCCCGGCGTTGCAGCGCGAGACGCTGCGCGAGGTCATGGCGGCGGCGTCCGAGGTCTTCGCCGCCGAGGGAGCGGAGATCGTCGGCGGCCATACAACGTTGGGCGCGGAATTGACGCTGGGCTTCACCGTCACCGGTATTGCCGTGAACGATCCGATCACGTTGAAGGGGGCCGAGCCGGGCGACTGGCTGATCCTTACGAAGCCGATCGGAACCGGCGTGATCCTTGCGGCCGAGATGCAGCGCGAAGCGCCCGGCGAGGTCGTGGCGCGGTGTCTTGCCTCGATGGCGCGACCACAGGGCGCGGCGGCGCGCATGATCGCGCCCCATGCCCATGCGATGACCGATGTGACCGGCTTCGGCCTTGCGGGACATCTTCTTGAGATGATGGACGCATCCGGAACCGCCGCGCGGATCGATCTGACCTTCATTCCGCTCTTGTCCGGGGCAGAGGAACTGGCGGCGTCCGGCCACGGCTCCACGCTTCTGCCCGCGAACAAGGCGGTCATGGCGCGGATGTTCCTGACGGACAGCGCGCGCGCCGATCTCCTGTTCGATCCGCAGACGGCGGGCGGGCTTCTTGCCGCCGTTCCCGCCTCCCACGCCCGCGACATCGTGGCGAGGCTGCGCGACAGCGGTGAGGCCGCGACGATCATCGGCGCGGTGGAGGAGGGGAAACCCTTCCTGACGGTGGAAAACTAACGCGCGGGCAGCGAGGCTATTGCCGCGGCAATCCGGTCGGCAAGGTCGGGTAGGGCCTCAGGCGAAAGGTCGTCCACCGCGACCTCGGGGTCTTCGGGCCGCGCGTAGCGGGCGCGGTGCTTTTCGTAGCGCGGATCATAATGTCGGCGCATCAGCTCGGCGGCGAGTGTTTCGGTCTGGCTGGTCGCAGCCAGATTCTGCCAATCGTCGATCACCTCGGCCGCATGGGACGGGCGCAGGCGGTCGATGACCCTGACCAGCCGCGCGGGATCGGCCGTCAGGTCGCAGTAGGCCCGGGCGAGATAGGCGGCGCGGGACGCCAGAGTTGCGCGGATATGGATGCGCGGCGCGGTCGTCATCGCTGCCCAGAGACCTTTCGGCACGCCCAGATCGCCGACGCGGGAGCTTTCGGCCTCCACTACGACGGCTCTGGCCGGATCGAGTGCAGCGAGCGTTGTGGCAAGCCGTCCCTCGAACGCTCTCTGCGACGGCTGACCGCCGGGCATATGCCCGAAGAGCGAGCCGCGATGATTGGCGAGTTCTTCGAGGTCGATCACTTGCGCGCCCCGTTCCGAGAGAAGCGCGAGGAGTGCGGTCTTGGCCGAGCCGGTATTGCCGTCGAGAATGACGACGGACGATGCGGGCGGTTCGCCGAGCGCGTCCACGACGAGGTTGCGCCACGCCTTGTAGCCGCCTTGCACAAGCTCCACCCGCCAGCCGACCTGCGCGAGGATCGTCGCGAAGGAGCCGGACCTTTGCCCTCCGCGCCAGCAATAGATCAGCGGCCGCCAGCTGCCGGGCAGATCGGCGAGCGGGCCTTCTAGGTGCCGCGCGGCATTCTTCGCGACAAGCGCCGCACCGATCTTGCGGGCGAGGAAAGGCGATTGCTGCTTGTAGATCGTGCCGACGCGGGCGCGTTCCTCGTCATCGAGCACGGGCAGGTTGATCGCGCCGGGCAGGTGATCCTCGGCGTACTCCGCAGGCGAGCGGACGTCGATGATCGCGTCGTAGTCGAGCGACGAGAGATGCGAAACGGAGGTCAGGGTCAGCGTCATGCGCCTCTTTAACCGCTGAGGCGTCAGGCCGGAAGGGTGCTCAATAAACCATTACGGGAGCGCCCATCTCAACCCGATCGTAGAGGTCGATGACGTGATTGTTCACCATGCGCAGGCAGCCATTCGATACCGAATGGCCGATGGAACTCGGCTCGGTCGTGCCATGGATGCGGATCGCGGTGTCGCGGCCGTCCTGATACAGGTACATTGCTCGTGCGCCGAGGGGGTTTGTCGGTCCGCCGGGTACGCCGTCTTCGTATTTCTTATAGGCCTTTGGATTGCGCTCGACCATTTCCGGCGTGGGTTTCCAGCTTGGCCATTCGACCTTCTTGCCTACGATGCAGGCGCCGCGGAAGACAAGCTCGGCCTTGCCGACGGCGACGCCGTAGCGGATCGCGACGCCGGGACGGTCGATGTAGTAGAGGAAATGCTGGGAGGAGATGACGATGATCGAGCCAGGCACGAATTCACGCTTCACGCGCAGGATCGTCGGGTAGAATTCCGGCGCGATGTTGACGCCTTCGAGGGGCGCCGGCGGCAGCACGATGTCCTGTCCGATCATTGCGAAAGCTGGCGATGCGGCAGCGGCGAGGCTTGTCGCGGCGATGCCCTTTGCGAAAAGGCGGCGTGTCAACATGGCTTCAACTCCTTCGAACAATTCAAAAACCTAAACGCGGAACAGGCGTCTTGGTGCCATTTGTCTCGACTCTCGCAACGATTGTGGCGCGGCAGGGGCAGTAATGGACAGTTTTGTGTGCAATGCATGCCGAATGATCCCATGATGCCCGCTTAGTCGCGGGCGCGCAACACTTGCGCCGGGCGGGCCGCGAGCGGGCGCAGCGCGAAGGCCAGGCCCGCGAGCAGCGTGACCAGTGCCCCGCCCGCGACAATCAGCGTGGCCGAGACGGGTTCGAACCGGAAGCTGGCTTCCATCACGAAACGCATTACGGCCCAGCCCGCCAGGCCGCCGAAGAGAACGGCGACAACCCCGGCGGCCGCTCCCATCAGGGCCGAGCGCAGCGCGAAGCTTTTCAGCATCGTGGCGCGGGTCGCGCCGAGCGTTTTCATCACGGCGGCCTCGTAGACCCGGCTGCGCTCACCCGATGCGGCGGCCCCGATCAGGACGACGAGGCCGGTCAGAAGCGTCACCCCCGCCGCGACCGAGGTCGCCCTGGCGATCGCGGCCAAGGCTTCGCTGACGCGGCCGATCACGTCGCGGACGCGGATGGCGGTGATGTTGGGATAGGCCGTAGCCAGATCGCGGAGGATCTCCGCGTCTGACGCCTGGTCGGCATAGACCGTGGCGAGGAAACTGTGCGGCGCGCCGGAAAGTGCGGCCGGGTTCATCACCATGACGAAGCCGATCCCGGCGGTGGAGAAGTCGACCTCGCGGAACGAGGTGATTTCCGCCTCCACGTCGCGGCCAAGGACGTTGACGGTGATCCTGTCGCCAAGCTTCAGGCCCATTTCATCCGCCTCTTCACGCGCAAAGCTGACCTGCGGCGGGCCGGAATAGCCCTTCGGCCACCATTTGCCCGCGGTTACGCGGGTATCGGGCGGTGGTTCGGCGGAATAGGTCAGGCCACGGTCGCCCTGAAGCACCCAGTGCTTGCCGGCGACCTTCTCCGCGTCTTCGCCATTGATGCGGGTGAGGACGCCGCGCAGCATCGGCGCGTCTTCCTCTTTCGTGACGCCGGCATCTGTGGCGAGGCGGGCGCGGAAGCCCTCGATCTGGTCGGGCTGGATGTCGACGAAGAAATAGGACGGTGCGATATCGGGCAGGTCGCGGGCGATGGCGCTGCGGAGGTTCCAGTCAATCTGACCGACGGCGGCGAGGACCGAGAGGCCGAGACCGAGCGAGAGGATAACCGCCGTCGCCTCTTCCCGCGGCCCTCCGATGGCGGCGAGTGCGAGGCGCAGCGCAGGGCGGCCCCGTGCGTTACGGCTCATGCGGCGCGCGACGAGGCGGAGAACAAGCGCGGCGAGCGTCAGCAGCAGGAGCGCGCCGAGGATGCCGCCGAGCGTGCCCATCGCCAGACGGCGGGAATCGGCGAGCCAGACCGCGGAAAGACTGAGGGCGCCGACAAGCGCGATAAGGGTCAGGGCGAGCGGCCAGCCGGGCCAGCGGCGGCGTTCGGGACCGAGGTCGCGGAACAGCGCCGCGGCCCTGACCGCGCGCGTGCGCGCCAGCGGCCAGAGTGCGAAGATCAGGGCAGTCAGCGTGCCGTAAAGTGCCGCCTCGGCCAGCGCACGGACGTCGAGGCCGATTGTCACGGGGATCGGCAGTTGCTCGGCGATGAGCGGCGCGGCGAGGATCGGCAGGGCCGCGCCGAGGATCAGCCCCGCCACGACCCCGATCGCGGTCAGTGCGGCGACCTGGATCAAGTAGGTCGCGAAGATCGTCGGCCCCTCTGCCCCGAGGGCCTTGAGGGCGGCGATGGTTTCCACCTTGCCGTCAAGATATGACCGTACCGCAGACGCGATGCCGACGCCGCCGACGGCGAGACCTGCAAGCCCGACCAGGACAAGGAAGGAACTCATCCGGTCCACGAACCTTTCCATCCCCGGCGCGCCGTGGCGGGCATCCTGCCACCGCATGCCACTGTCACGGAATGTGGCGACCGTTTCTCGCCCGAACGGCCCGATCTCAACACCGGGCGGAAGAAGCAGGCGATAGCGGGTGCTGAAGAGGCTGCCGGGTTCGAGAAGGCCGGATTTGGCGAGGTCAGCGGTGCGCACGATGGTGCGAGGGCCGATGGTGAAGCCGCCGGTCGCACCGTCCGGCTCGCGGGCGATCAAGGCGGAGAGGTGGAAAATCTGGCGACCCATTTTGAAGGTTTCGCCCACCTTCAGGCCCAGGCGCTCCGCCAGAATTGGGTCCAACACCGCGCCGGGCGTTCCCTTCTCCCCTGCGAGGGCTTCGGCGGGCGTCATATCGGGCGTCAGGGCCAGCGTTCCGGTCAGCGGATAGGCGTCGTCCACCGCCTTGACCTGGGTCAGCGCGCGTTCGGCTTCGTCCCCATCGCCCGTCACCGCCATGGAGCGGAAATCGACGATCTCCGAAACTTTCGCGGCGTTCCTATTCATGTAGGCGCGTTCGTCATCGGTCGCGAAGCGGTAGGTGAACGACATCTGCGCGTCGCCGCCGAGCAGCACTGCGCCCTGCTCCACGAGGGCCCTGTCGATGCCACCCCGCACGGTGCCCACGGCCGCGATGGCCGCGATGCCGAGCGTCAGGCAGGCGAGGAAGACGGCGAAGCCGCGAAATCCGCCCCGAAGCTCGCGCCGCGCGAAGCGGAAGGCGGGCGGCAGCGTCATTCCGCGATCCTGGCGAGGCCGACCGCTGCGCGATCCTCACCCGCGATCATGCCATCGGCGAGATGTACGACCCGGTCACATCGCGCCGCAAGTTCCGGCGCGTGGGTGACGAGAACCAGCGTCGCGCCATGCCGGTCGCGCAAACCGAAGAGAAGCTCCATGATCGTCTCGCCGGTTGTTCCGTCGAGATTGCCTGTCGGCTCATCCGCCAGAAAGATCGCGGGCCGGATGACGGCGGCGCGGGCGAGCGCCACGCGCTGCTGCTCGCCGCCCGAAAGCTGGGCCGGGTAGTGGTTCAGCCGCGTGGCGAGGCCCATTGCGGAAAGCTCTGCCTCGGCCCGGTCGAACGCGTCCCCCGCGCCGGCAAGTTCGAGCGGCACCGCGACGTTTTCAAGCGCGGTCATCGTCGGAATGAGGTGGAAGGACTGGAAGACGATGCCCATATTGGATCTTCGGAAGCGGGCGAGCGAATCTTCGTCCATCCCGGTGAGGTCTTGCCCGAGGGCGCGGACCGAGCCGGAGGTGGCCCGTTCCAACCCGCCGAGCAACATGAGGAGCGACGATTTGCCCGAACCTGAAGGTCCGACCAGCCCGACGCTTTCGCCTCTGGCGACCGAAAACGTGATGCCGCGCAATATCTCCACCGGCCCGGCATTGCCGTCGAGCACAAGACGCACCTCCTTCAGATCGAGGATCGGTTCCGCCATGCCTGCACTCCGCCGTTTCGTTTCTGACCGCTCGCTTCTTGGATATGGGGCAGGGCGCATCTTGCGCAACCTCGCGGCAGTGCTTCTTGTCGCCGCGGCGGGTCCGGCCTACGCGTCTGGCCCGGAGATCGTGGCTTTGGGTGACAGTCTGACGGCGGGCTACGGCCTCGCGCCCGACGAAGGCTTTGTGCCGCAGCTGCAGCAGTGGCTTGACGCTCACGGTGCCGAGGCGACGGTGATCAACGCAGGTGTTTCGGGTGACACGACGGCAGGTGCGCTTGCCCGGATCGACTGGGCACTGACGCCGGACGCCAAGGCGATGATCGTGACGCTTGGGGGCAATGATCTTTTGCGCGGTCTGGCGCCGGAGGAGGCAAGGGCCAATCTCGACGCAATTCTTGCGAAGGCGGACGACGACAGGATTCCGGTATTGCTTGTCCCCATGGTCGCGCCTGGCAACTACGGGCCAGACTACAAGCAGGCGTTCGACGCGATCTATCCCGATCTGGCCAAGGCCCACGGTGCGCTTTTGGCCGAGCCGTTCCTGAAGCCGATCCTCGAACAGCCGGATCGGCAGGAGGTACTGAACAAACTTATGCAAGCCGACGGCATCCATCCGAACGCCCAGGGAGTGGCGTTGGTCGTCGCCGCATTGGGTCCGGAGGTCGTGAAACTGCTCGCCGAGGTGAAGTGAGGCGACGCAACGTCGGGGATTGACCAATATGGCTCGGCGGGCGGACGATGGCGTCAAGGCACGGAGGCCCGTTTGGAACGTCTGCGGCTCATGTTCAGCCACCGCTCGATCGTCGGCATCGCCGTGGCGATTGCCGTCGGCATCGCGTTGGTGTGGCAGGCGGGTCAGCCCTGGCTCTGGGCGCTGGCGCTTCTCGGCATCCCGGCGCAGATGATGAACGAATACAACCTGCACCGCTTCGTCTTTCACCTGCGGCCGCCGGACCGGCAATGGCAGTTCGATCTGCTCTATCGCGCGCATTACGGTCATCATGATTTCCCGACGAACAAGGAACTGTTCTTCGCCCCGGATTTCGTCGTCTTCCCGGTGCTCGCCGTGAACTTCGTCCTGGTCTGGGGCTTGCTGATGCTTTTCGGCACCGATTGGGCGGCGCCTGGCGCGGCAGCCATCGTCATGCTGGGCGGCGGCGCGACCTTCCTCGCCTATGAGTGGTTCCATTCGACCGCCCATCTGCCGATCCGCAAGACCGCGGTCGAGCGCCATGTGACGACGCTGCACAACCAGCACCACTTTCGCGACTTCTCGAAATGGTTCCACGTCACGGCGGGGGGCGAGATCATCGACCGGGCGATGGGAACGGCGATCGACCGCGAGGCGCTGAAATCGCAGCAACGGATCGAGTTCATCCGCACCCTCGGGATGCGGCCCGACGATCCGCGCCTTGTCGCAGCGCGGCATCGCTTTGCCTCCCGCTATGGTCTTTCCGGCGAAGACATCGCCCGCGCCGGGCGCGCCTGAGCCATTGCCCCCGCCACGCGGCTGCCTATGATTTGCGCAGAGTCGGGGGGAGCCGCCGCCATGAATGACCCGATCGACGCTTATGCCGCCATCGTCGGCACAGCGCATGTGCTGACCGGCGCCGATGCCGGGCGCTACGGCATCGACGCGACGGGCGGCTACACCTGCCAGCCCCGCGCCGTGCTGCGCCCGGCCGATACGGCGGAGGTTTCGGCGATCCTCCGCCGCGCTCATGCCGCAGGGACCGCCGTCGTCCCGTCGGGCGGGCGGACCGGCCTGACCGGCGGTATCTTCGCCGAAGACGCCCTCATACTCTCGCTCGAGCGGCTGAACCGCGTGCGCGAGTTGCGCCCGACCGCGCGCGTCATCGTGGCCGATGCCGGGGTGGTCATCTCCACCCTACACGACTGTGCCGCGGAGCACGGGCTCGACTTCCCGCTCTGGTTCGGCGCACGAGGCTCGGCGACAGTCGGCGGCGTCCTGTCGACCAACGCGGGCGGGTCCAACGTCCTGCGCTACGGCAACACGCGCGCTCTCTGCCTTGGGATCGAGGCGGTACTGGCCGACGGGCGCGTCCTCAACCTGATGAGCGCGCTGCACAAGGACAATTCGGGCTACGATCTGCGCGACCTCCTGATCGGGGCGGAGGGGACGCTCGCGGTTATCACCGCGGCGACGCTGAAGCTTGTCCCCGCCGCAAAGGCGCGGGCGACTGCGGTTCTCGGGATGCGGTCACTTGATGATGCGCTGACACTTCTCAACCGGCTCCAGGAAGCGAGCGGGGGAATGGTTGAAGCCTTCGAATACATGCCCGACACCTATCAAAAGCGGCTTCGCGCGCGGCGCCCCGATCTGGGGCTGAACCTGCGTGATATCCACCCCGTCACGATCCTCGTCGAACTCGGCGCGACTGCGCCGCGCGATACGGTGCCAAACGCGGATGGCAGCCTGCCACTGACAAACCTCCTGACCGAGGCACTTCGGCCAATGCTGGAAGATGGCACCATCGACGACGCGATCATTGCGGCCTCGGAGGAACAGCGGAAAGCTATCTGGGCGCGGCGCGAAGCGGCCTCCGAGATCACCTTCGGCGCGGGGCCGACGATCGACACCGATATCGCCCTGCCGCTCGATAGGGTGACGGCGTTCCTCGCGCGCATCGAGCCGGAGCTTCAGCGCCTCGATCCCGGAGCCGGGCACATCGTGGTTGCCCATCTCGGCGACGGGAACCTGCACTATACCGCCCTTCCGACCCGCGACGAGCCGGCGCTTTACGACGCGGTGGTCGAGGCGGTGGAGGAGATCGTCGGCGATCTTGGTGGCAGCTTTTCGGCCGAACACGGGATCGGCCTTTCGAAACGCGGGACGATGGCGCGGCGAAAGGATCCGGTCTCGCTCGATGTGATGCGGACGATCAAGGCCGCACTCGATCCGAAGAATATCCTTAATCCGGGCAAGGTGTTGCCACCCAAGGGCGGCTGACGGCGCGCACGGGACGTCAGCGCCAATCGAAGAAGCCGGCCGGGGCCTGCGCCAGGAGTTCGCGCGCGAGGTCCGCGCCCGCCGCGGCGGCATCGGGAATACCCATGCGCCGCTCGCCCCGGATCACTTCCGATCCATCCGGGCGCAAGATTTCTCCCCGCAGCCACAGACCCGCATCGTGATGGATTGCAAGCCCCGCGATCGGCGTTTCGCAAGACCCGTCCAGCGTGGTGAGGAAGGCGCGTTCGGCGGCGAGCCTTTCGCCCGTTGGTCGATCATGGATCGCGGCGAGTATGTCTGCGATCACGTTGTCCGCCTTGCGCCGTTCGATGCCGATAGCCCCCTGCGCCACGGCGGGGAGCATCTCTTCCACTTCGATTGCGCTCTGCGCGATTTCGGCCATGCCGAGCCGGTTCAGCCCGGCCATCGCAAGGAAGGTCGCCTGCGCGACACCTTCGTGCAATTTCTTCAGCCGCGTCTGCACATTGCCGCGGAACTCCACAAGCGTCAGGTCGGGTCGCCGATGTGCAAGCTGCGCGCGCCTGCGCAGCGAGGAGGAGCCGACGACTGCTCCTTCGGGCAGCTCTGAAAAATGCGCGATCGCGGGTGAGACGAAGGCATCGCGCACATCCTCGCGCGGCAAGTAGCAGTCAAGCAGCAGCCCCTCGGGCTGATCGACCGGCATGTCCTTCATCGAATGCACGGCAATGTCGATGGAGCCGGAAAGGAGCGCCTCCTCGATTTCCTTTGTGAACAGGCCCTTGCCGCCGAGCTCCTTCAGAGGTCTGTCGGCGGCGATCAGCGCGCGGTCGTCACCGGTCGTCTTGATGACGACGATTTCGCAAGCATCTTCGGCAAGGCCATGCGCGTCCATCAAGCGGCTGCGGGTCTCGTATGCCTGCGCCAGCGCGAGCGGTGAGCCGCGCGTTCCGATCTTCAGGGGCGATTTTGGCGTGAAGCGGGTCATGCGACGGGCATAGCCGCGACAGATTGGCCGCGCAATGCCTTCACGACAGTACCGCGCTTGACATCGGGTCGCAGGGCGGGATGAAAGGGGCCGAAGGAGAGCCCGATGACCAAGACGATCCTGCGCGCCCTGGCCGGCGAAACCCAGGCTGTTCCGCCAATCTGGATGATGCGCCAGGCGGGCCGCTACCTGCCGGAGTACCGTGCGACGCGGGCGAAGGCGGGGGACTTCCTGTCGCTTTGCTATACGCCTGACCTTGCCGCCGAAGTCACGCTCCAGCCGATCCAACGGTACGGCTTCGATGCGGCGATCCTATTTGCCGACATTCTTCTGATCCCGCAGGCGCTGGGTGCCGATCTCTGGTTCGAACCGGGCGAGGGACCGCGATTGTCGACGATCACCGGCGCAGGCGATCTGGCGAGGCTGAAGCCGGTAGAGGCGATCCACGAAACGCTGGCGCCTGTCTACGAGACGGTGCGCATCCTTGCCCGCGCGCTGCCGAAAGAGGTGACGCTGATCGGCTTCGCGGGTGCGCCCTGGACGGTCGCCACCTATATGGTCGCCGGTCGAGGCACGCCGGATCAGGGTCCGGCCCATGGGCTGAAGGATGCCGACCGGGCCACCTTTACCGCGCTGATCGACCTGCTGGCCGAAGCGACCATCGAGTATCTCTCGGCGCAGGTCGAGGCGGGTGCGGAAGTGGTCAAGCTTTTCGATAGTTGGGCCGGATCGCTGAAGGGCCAGGATTTCGACGATTTCGCGCAGGCCCCGGCGAAACGGATCATCACGGCACTCAAGGCGCGCCATCCCGGTGTGCCAGTCATTGCATTCCCGCGTGAGGCGGGCGAACGATACGAAGGCTTCGCCAAGGCCACTGGCGCGGATTGCGTCGCGCTCGATTCCTCCGTTTCCGCAGAATGGGCGGCGCAGCATGTGCAGAGGGATGGCTGCGTGCAGGGCAACCTCGACCAACGGCTTCTGGTGACGGGCGGAGAGGAGCTCGTCCGCGAGACGAAGCGCGTTGTCAGAGCTTTCGCAGGCGGGCCGCATATCTTCAACCTCGGCCACGGCATTACGCCGGATGCCGATCCCGGCAATGTCCAGCGCATGATCGACGCCGTTCGCGGCTGATCCTCAATCCGAGAGGCGTGGCAGGTGGCGGGCGGCGAATGCGGCCAGTTCGGTCTCTGTTGCGCGCTGGCCGGTGAAGGTCTCGATGTATGTAGGAATCCGCGCGAGCCGCATTTCGAGCGTTTCGGTTGTTCCGAGCGCGATATAGCCCACCTGCGTCAGGTAGATCGCGCTGGCGCGGATGTCGGCTTCGTCCTGCCCGAAGCCATGACGTTCGAACATCGCTTGGATGGCGGCGGTCCGGCGTGCATCGGCGTCCTTGAATGCCAGGCTGAGGGTGGAATTGGTCCGCGCCCAATCCCGCATCGCCGCATCGAGACGTGAGTCGAAAAGTTCGGGCAATATCCAGCAATCGAAGAGATTGAGAAGCGCCGCCGCAATCGTTGGGGCTGGGAGTTCCGTCTGGCGGATCAGGTTGCCAGTGTTCTTTTCCTGCCAGCGCTGGATCAGTGCCGCGAGAAGTGCGTCGCGATCCGCGAAATGCCAGTAGAAACTGGTACGCGACAGCCGCAGGCGCTTGGCGAGCGGCAGAATCTTGACGGCTTCGACGCCACCTTCGATCAGCCCTTCGTAGGCGGCCTCGACCCAGCCGTCCTCCGTCCCGCGCCAACCATGTCCAAGGGGTTCAGCATCGTCCATAGCCCTTCTTAAACGCATTTATGCTTCCGTTGTCGAATAAAATCGACACATGTGTCGATTTTAGACTATCAAGCATGAGCGCGCGCGCATACAAGCGATTCCATCGGTCCTGCGAAAGTGCCGGGCCTGCGACCAGGGAGAGTTTCATGGCCTCGAACGATCCGCTTTTGCAGCCCTATCAGCTGAAGCATCTGACGCTGAAGAACCGGATCATGACGACGAGCCATGAACCGGCCTATCCCGAAAACGGGATGCCGAAGGACCGCTATCGCGCCTATCACGTGGAGCGTGCGAAAGCAGGGATCGCCATGACGATGACGGCGGGTTCGGCCGCCGTGTCGAAGGACAGCCCGCCGGTCTTCAACAACGTGCTCGCCTACAAGGACGAGGTGGTTGGCTGGATGAAGAAGCTCGCCGACGAATGCCACGACCACGGCTGTGCGGTGATGATCCAGCTCACCCATCTCGGCCGCCGCACCCATTGGAACAAGGGTGACTGGCTGCCTGCGGTGACCCCGTCGCATCAGCGCGAACCGGCGCATCGTGCTTTCCCGAAGAAGATGGAGGATTGGGACGTCGCGCGGATCATCGGCGATTTTGCCGATGCGGCCGAGCGGATGAAGGCGGCCGGTCTCGATGGGGTCGAGCTGGAATGCTACGGGCACCTGCTGGATCAGTTCATGTCGCCGCTGACAAACGAACTCGATGCGCCCTATGGCGGCAGTCTTGAGAACCGCGCACGTTTCGCGCTGGAGGTGCTGGCGGCTATACGGAAGCGGGTGGGCGAGAACTTCCTTGTCGGCGTACGCTACACCGCCGATGAGACAGCGCCTGGCGGCATCAGCGAGGAGGAAGGCGTCGCCATCGGGCACATGTTCAAGGCCGCAGGCACCGTCGATTTCCTCAATGTCATCCGGGGGCAGATTTATACGGACCCCGCGATGACCGACGTGATCCCGATTCAGGGCATGAAATCCGCGCCGCATCTGGATTTCGCCGGCCGTATCCGGTCGGAGGTCGGCCTGCCCACCTTCCATGCCGCCCGCATCCCCGACGTCGCCACGGCCCGTCATGCGGTCGCTTCGGGCAAGCTCGACATGGTCGGTATGACCCGCGCCCACATGGCCGATCCCCATATCGTGCGCAAGATCATGGAGGGGCGCGAGGAGGACATCCGCCCCTGTGTGGGCGCGACCTACTGTCTCGACCGGATCTATCAGGCGGGCGACGCGCTTTGCATGCACAATGCCGCGACGGGCCGCGAGTTGACGATGCCCCACGATATTCCGCCTGCAAAGGACAGCAAGAAGGTCGTGATCGTCGGTGCCGGGCCTGCGGGGCTTGAGGCGGCGAGGGTCGCGGCGGAACGGGGCCATGACGTCACCGTGTTCGAAGCGGCCTCGCAGCCCGGCGGGCAGGTGCGCCTGACGGCGCAGAACCCGCGACGGAAGGAGATGATCGGCCTCATCGACTGGCGCATGGCGCAATGCGCCGCCCGCGATGTGGAATTCCGCTTCGACACCTGGGCCGAAGCCGGTGACGTGACCGCCCTTTCCCCCGATGTCGTGATCGTCGCCACGGGCGGATTGCCGCATACGGATGTGCTCGAGGAGGGCAACGACCTTGTCGTCTCGTCCTGGGATCTCATCTCGGGCGACGTGAAGCCGGGGTCCAATGTCCTCGTCTATGACGATGCGGGAGACCATGCCGGCCTTCAGGCCGCCGAAGTCGCCGCAAAGACCGGCGCGAAGGTCGAGATCATGACGCCCGACCGCAGCTTCGCGCCTGATGTAATGGCAATGAACCTTGTGCCCTACATGCGGTCGATGCAGGACAAGGACGTCACCTTCACCGTGACCTATCGCCTCACATCGGTGGCGCGCGATGGCAACCGGCTGAAGGCGGTGATCGGATCGGACTACATGCCGCTGGCCAAGGAACGGCACTACGATCAGGTCGTCATCAACCACGGGACGTTGCCGCTCGATGAGTTGTATTTCGACCTGAAGCCGCTGTCCTCGAACCTTGGGGAGGTAGACTACGATGCCTTTATCGAAGGCAGGCCGCAGGCGTCGAACGGCGGCCCGAAGGAAGGCTTTCAGCTTTTCCGTATCGGTGACGCCGTCGCCGCGCGAAACACCCACGCCGCGATCTACGACGCGCTGCGGCTGCTAAAGGATATCTGAGCGGTTGCTCTTCCACTTTCTGCGCGCATGGCTATGGTGAACCCGCCGGAGTGGCGGACCTGAGCGGGGTTGCCCCGGAAAGACCCGAACACAGGGGGAAAGCATGAGATACCTCGCGGCGCAAAGCGTGGCGGAAGCGACGAAGGCCTTGGTGGCGGAGGCGGGGCTGTCCCGAATCCTCTCGGGTGGCACGGATGTTCTGGTGCAACTCAAGGCCGGCATGGTCGAGCCCGACCTGATCGTCGATGTGAAGAAACTGCCGGGGATGCGGGAGATCAGGGCCGAGGACGGTGGCTTCCGCGTCGGCGCAGCCGTGTCCGGTGCCGAACTGGGGGAACATGCGGCGTTCTGCGCGGCTTGGCCGGGCGTCGCCGAAGGCTTCCAGTTGATCGGCTCGACCCAGGTTCAGGGCCGCGCCACGATGGCGGGGAACCTTTGCAACGCCTCGCCCGCCGGTGACGCGGTGCCGGGCTTGGTCGCCGCGCAGGCGGTGGCACGGCTCGCGGGACCGGAGGGAGAACGTGATCTGCCGGTGGCGGAGATTCCGGCGGGTCCGGGAAAGACGAGGCTCAAGAAGGGAGAGTTCATCACTTCCTTCTTCTTTCCGGCGCGGGCGAAAGGGGCCTCGGACGCATATCTGCGCTTCATCCCGCGGACCGAGATGGACATCGCTGTCGCCTCGGCGGCGGTGAATCTAACCGTCGGCGCTGACGGCAAGGTGACGGAGGCGCGGGTCGTTCTGGGCGCGGTCGCACCGACGGTTGTGCTGGTTCCGGATGCGGCGAAGGCGATCATCGGGACCAAACTCGACGACGCGGCGCTCGCCAAAATGGCAAAGGCTTGCGAGGCTGCCTGCAATCCGATCGACGACAAGCGCGGCACGGTCGAATACCGCACCCACACGGCAGGCGTCCTGGCCCGCCGCGCGGCGCGGATCGCCTATCGGCGCGCAGGAGGCAAGGCATGAAGAAGCTGCATGTATCGACCACGGTCAACGGCGATCCGGCTGAGTTCGTCTGCACGCCGGACGAGACGCTGCTGGACGCGCTCAGGAACCGGCTCGGCCTGACCGGGGCGAAGGAAGGCTGCGGCACCGGTGACTGCGGCGCCTGTTCGGTCACGATGAACGGGCGGCTGGTCTGCTCGTGCCTCGTGCTGGCGGCAGAGGCCGAGGGGGCGGAGATTGCCACTATCGAGGGCATGGCCAATCGTGATGCGTTGCACCCGTTGCAGAAGGCGTTCATCGACCATGCGGCGCTTCAGTGCGGCGTCTGCACCCCAGGTATCCTTGTCGCCGCGAAATCGCTTCTGGAAAAAAACCCGGAACCCACGGACGAGGAACTGCGCTACTGGCTCGCGGGCAACCTTTGCCGCTGCACCGGCTACGACAAGATCATCAGCGCGGTCCAGGCCGCGGCAGCAGAAATGCGGAGGGCTTGAGATGGCGTTCGACGAATATCAGAAGCGCGAGTTCAAGCAGGTCGGCACACGGCCCAACCGCCCCGACGGCGTGGACAAGGTCACCGGCCGCGCGATGTACGGTGCCGATATGGCGATGCCGGGGATGCTGGTAGGGCGTATCCTGCGTAATCCCCACGGGCACGCGAAGATCAAATCCATCGACACCAGTGCCGCATTGGCGCTGAAGGGCGTAAAGGCGGTCGTGACCGGGGATGACTTCGCACGGCCAGAGGATGATTTCCTGCGCGACGTGCAGGAGAACTGCATGGCGCGTGGCATGGCGCTGTATGACGGTCACGCCGTCGCGGCCGTCGCCGCCATAGACGCCGCCACGGCCAAGGCGGCGCTGAAGCTCATCAGGGTGGAATATGAGGTTTTGCCGCATGTGACCGACGTGGACGCGGCAATGAAGCCGGGCGCGCCGGTCGTGCAGGAGGGGCGGACGCTGGAAAACGTGCCCGCCGGCATGTCCGCCAACGTCACCAGCCATTCCGAATTCGGCCACGGCGATCCTGCGGCTGGCTTTGCGAAAGCCGACAAGGTCATCGAGCGCAGCTTCAAGACCGCCGCCACCCATCAGGGGTATATCGAGCCGCACGCTTGCGTTGCCTCGGTCACCACGGACGGCAAGGCCGATCTCTGGTGCTGCACCCAAGGCCATTTTTTCGTTCGGACGCTCTGCGCCGGGATGATGGGGATGGAAGCGAGCCAGCTTCGCGTCACCGCATCCGAAATCGGCGGTGGGTTCGGCGGCAAGACGACGGTGTTTATCGAGCCCGTCGCGCTGATGCTCTCGAAGAAGGCGGGCCGTCCGGTCAAGATCGTGATGACGCGGGACGAGGTGTTCCGCGCGACGGGGCCGACGGTTTCGACCTCGATCGACATCAAGATCGGCATGACCAGGGACGGACGGATCACGGCCGGAGAGGCGCATCTCCGCTATTCCGGCGGCGCCTTCCCTTGCGGCACGGTGGATATGGGCGGGCAGGCTGCGTTTGCGGCCTATGACCTCGCCCATGTCCGCACATATGGCTGGAACGTCATGACGAACCGGCCGAAAGAGGCTGCCTATCGCGCGCCGGGCGCACCGCAGGCGATCTATGCGGTGGAAAGCGTGGTGGACGAGTTGTGCCTGGCGCTGAAGCTCGATCCCTTGGACGTGCGGTTGAAGAACGCCGCGCGCAAGGGCACGAAATCGTCCTACGGGCCGACCTTCCCCGATATCGGTCTCGTCGCGACGCTGGAGGCCGCGCACAAACACCCGCACTATACCGCACCCCTTGGCCCCAATCAGGCGCGGGGGCTGTCCTGCGGCTTCTGGTTCAACTTCGGCGGCAACACCTGCGTGTCCTTGAACGTGAACACCGACGGCACCGTGGGTATCACCGAAGGGAACCCGGACATCGGCGGTTCCCGCGCCTCGGTCAGCCTGATGGCGGCAGAGGAACTGGGGATTCCCTACGAGCAGATCCGTACCATCGTCGCCGACACCAACTCGCTCGGCTACAACGACGTGACAGACGGCAGCCGCGTGACCTTCGCGGTGGGGCTCGCCACGATCAAGGCGGCGCGGGACGCGATCCAGAAAATGTGTTCGCGCGCAGCCAAGGTCTGGGGCATCGACGAGGAAGCGGTGGAGTGGAAGGACGGCGCGGCAGTGCCCGCTGGTCCCAATGCAGGAAAGTTCCCGCCAATGACATTGGGCGAGATCGCTGCCGACAGTTTCAGCACGGGCGGCCCGATCGCCGGTCACCATGAGGTCAATGTCGACGGTGCCGGCGTCAGTTTTGGCGTCCATCTGGTCGATGTGGAGGTCGACAAGGAAACCGGCGCCACCAAGGTGTTGCGCTACACGATCTTCCAGGATGCCGGGAAGGCCGTGCATCCCGACTATGTCGAAGGTCAGATGCAGGGCGGCGCGGTGCAGGGCATCGGCTGGGCGCTGAACGAGGAGTATATCTACGGCAAGGACGGGCGCCTTCAGAATGCCGGTTTCCTCGATTACCGTGTGCCGGTCGCTTCGGACCTGCCGCCGATCGAGACGGTGATCCTCGAAATCCCGAACCCCGGTCACCCCTACGGGGTGCGCGGCGTTGGCGAAACGCCCATTGTTCCGCCACTCGCGGCGATTTCGAATGCGGTATCGCGCGCCATCGGGACGCGGATGTGCGAATTGCCGATGTCGCCGCCCCGCATTCTGAAGGCCATCGGCACTACTTCCTGAGGTCGAGATGGTGAAGGTCGCGCTTTGGGGGTCGCTCCGTTCAGCCGCCGATGGCCGGACGGAAGTGGAGGTCGAGGCGAAGACCTTCCGCGAACTTCTCGATCGGCTCCAGGAGGCCCATCCAGGCCTTGCGCCGCAGATTCAGCGCGGTGTGTCGTTGTCATTGAATGGCGTCATTTACCGCGAAGCATGGTTCACGGAAATTCCGCCGGACGCCGAGGTCGTGTTGATGCCTTACATGACGGGTGGATGAAAGCACCTGACGCCGACTTGTTAGCGACGGTCATGTCGCAATTGTGTGGACAAGTGTCGTATCCGCCCCGACGATTCTCCGCGATATCAGCTTTTTGCCAATTCGTTACACATGACAAGAACGGGTTGAAAACGGGAACCAGTATCGTATTAGTCATGTAACGGGTAAGAAGACTAAAAAAACACAACGGGGAGCCCGAGTTTGACCAATGACAAAAACGGCGGAAACGCCGCATTCGTCGAATTTGATCACGTCCAGAAGAGCTATGACGGCGAAACGCTCGTCGTTAAAGACCTGAACCTCGCAGTCGGCAAAGGTGAGTTTCTGACGATGCTCGGGCCGTCCGGCTCCGGCAAGACCACTTGCCTGATGATGCTTGCGGGGTTCGAAACGGCGACGCATGGCGAAATCCGTCTTGGCGGGCGCGAGATCAACAACATACCGCCGCATAAGCGCGGAATCGGCATGGTGTTCCAGAACTACGCACTGTTCCCGCACATGACCGTGGCCGAAAACCTCGCCTTCCCCCTGGAGGTTCGCAAACTCGGCAAGAGCGAGCGGGACGAGAAGGTCAAGCGCGCGCTCGACATGGTCCAAATGGGTGCATTTGGGGGTCGCCGCCCGGCGCAGCTATCGGGTGGTCAGCAACAGCGGGTTGCCCTCGCCCGCGCGCTCGTCTTCCAGCCGGAACTCGTTCTGATGGACGAACCTCTCGGCGCGCTCGACAAGCAGCTTCGCGAACATATGCAGTTTGAGATTACGCGCCTCGCGCACGACCTTGGCATCACCACGGTCTACGTCACGCACGACCAGACCGAGGCCCTGACGATGTCAGACAACGTCGCGGTCTTCGATGACGGCCGCATTCAGCAGCTCGCTCCGCCCGCGGTGCTTTACGAAGAGCCGATGAACAGCTTCGTCGCGCAGTTCATCGGCGAGAACAACACGCTGCTGGGTATCGTTCAGGAGATCAAGGGCGACGTCGCGATCGTCAAGCTTGACGATGGCGAGCTGATTGATTGCAAGCCGGTCAACGTGTCGAAACCGGGCGAACGAACCCGTGTGTCCATTCGGCCTGAACGGGTTGAATTCAACAAGGACCGGCTTCAACCCGGAGCACATACGCTGAAGGCTGAGGTTCTGGAGTTCATCTACATGGGCGACATCTTCCGCACGCGACTCAGGGTTGCCGGCAACGAAGATTTCGTCGTCAAGACACGCAACGCGCCCGACCAGCGCCGTATGCAACCGGGAGAACAGATAGAAATCGGCTGGCTGCCGACGGATTGCAGGGCGCTTGACGCCTGAGCAACCGGCGCGGTCGGTTTGAGCGGCGCTTGTCCCGTGGCGCCGGACAAATGGTTTGAGAAACGGGAAAACAATAGGGAGCTTACAATGAAACTGACATCTATCCTTCTTGCCACCAGCGCGCTCACGCTCGCTGCGGGCGCAGCCTCGGCAGTCGACCTGACGCTCGTGTCCTGGGGCGGCGCCTACCAGAACTCGCAGCTCAAGGCCTATGCCGAGCCCTACATGAAAGAACATCCCGATGTGAACATCATCTGGGATGAAAGCTCGGCCGAAGCCGTGGCGAAACTGCGTGCGATGAACGAAGCGGGCAACATCACCTGGGACCTCGTCGATGTGACGGTCTCGGACGCGATCCGGCTCTGTGACGAGGGCTTGGCCAAGGAGCTCGATTTTGACGCCGATCTCGCTGCTGCGCCAGATGGCACCTCGGCAACCGATGACTTTGGTGCGACGAAGATCAACGACTGCTTCGTGCCGCAGATCGTCTATTCGACGACGTTCGGTTATCGCACCGACCTCGTCGGTGACACGCCGCCGACCTCTGTCTGCGACGTCTTCGATCTGGCCAAATATCCCGGCAAGCGTTCGCTGCAGAAGCGCCCGATCGACAACATGGAATGGGCACTCTATTGCGATGGCGTCGCAGACGCCGACATCTACACGGTCCTCGGCACCGACGAAGGCGTGGATCGCGCGCTGAAGAAACTCGACACGATCAAGGATCAGGTTGTCTGGTGGAACGCCGGCGCCGAAACGCCGCAGCTTCTGGCAGATGGCGAAGTCGTCATGGGTTCAACCTTCAACGGGCGTCTCTTCTCGGCCATCGTGGAACAGAAGCAACCGATCGCGATGCTCTGGGACCGTCAGTCCTACGATATCGACGGCTGGATCGTTCCTGCCGGCCTCGCGCCTGAAAAGGAAGCCGCTGTCATGGACTTCCTGAAGTTCGCGACGGATACGCAGCGTCTTGCCGATCAGGCCAAGTACATCTCCTATGGCCCGGCACGCGCCTCCTCGGCTCCGCTGGTTGGCAAGCTTGAAGGCACCGATATCGAGATGGCGCCCTACATGCCGACCGATCCGGCCAACGCGACCAACGTCCAGCACTACGACTACACGTGGTGGGCTGACCATCGCGACGATCTGGACGCCAAGTTCCAGGCGTGGCTGGCGCAATAATCGCGCTTTCAGGAAGGGGCCTGTATGGCCCCTTCCATCACTTTCGTTTGTGACTTTGACCATCCATGGGGGAGCGATGAGCGATATCACCCAAGCCGGCCCCATGCGGGCCGCCGACGGCACGCCGCTGAAGAAAAGCCTCGCGCGTGCGCTCAGACGTCAGAAGCTCAGGGCGCTCTTGCTGATCGCACCGCTTCTGATATTTGTATTGGTGACGTTTATCGCCCCGATTGCGGACATGCTGTTCCGGTCTGTTGAAAACCAGATCGTTTCGGAAACCCTTCCCCGCACAGTGATCGCACTGAAGGACTGGGACTCCGATTCTGGCCAAATTCCGGCAGAGCCCGTGTTCGACGCTCTGACGCTCGACTTCCAGATCGCCGCCGAGCAGAAGAACCACACAAAGCTCGGCTCGCGGCTCAACTACGAAAATCCGGGCATATCTTCGGTCTTCCGTTCGACCGGGCGCGGCGCAGATAATCTGGGCAAAGACGCCGAGAAGGCCCTGACCGGCGCCGACCCGCGGTGGAAAGACCCTTCGGTCTGGGCGCAGATCTTCGGTTCCACCGATTGGCAGACGGAGGAAGCGGATTGGATCGCAGCGAAGGACAGCACCAAATCCCTGCCGAAATTCACAGCCAACCCCGAGGCGGCGGAGGCTTTGCCGAATGCAGCTCAAGTGTACAGCTCCTTTGCAACCGACGTGCGGCGGACGGGCCGCAAGGCGGTATCCGAAACCAAGCTTTGGCCGGTACTCTTTTCGGCCGTGCAAGACGATTTGACGCTGAGCACGCCGGCCGCCGACAAGGTCGCGTCGCTTCCCGCACCGGGAGCGGAACTGGTCGCGGCCGCACAGGCTACCGGCTTGCAACCGCTCGACGCGAAACAGGCTTTTCTCGATATCGACCCGGGCTGGAGCAAGATCGATCTCTGGCAGACCCTCAAGGCCTACAGTTCTCCCTATACAGCGGGTTACTTCCTGAACGCCGTCGATTTCGAAAACACACCGCAAGGCACACAGGTGAGGCCGGAATCAGAGCGTATCTACCTCAAGCTCTTCTGGCGCACCCTCTGGATGTCGCTAACCATCACATTCAGTTGTCTCGTGCTTGGATATCCCGTGGCCTGGCTTCTGGCCAACCTGCGCGCATCGACGGCGAACGTGCTGATGATCCTCGTCCTCCTGCCGTTCTGGACGTCGCTGCTCGTTCGTACATCGGCCTGGAAGGTGCTTCTGCAACAACAGGGCGTGATCAACGACGTTCTGGTCTGGCTTGGACTGGTCAGCGATGGCAACAGATTGGTGATGATCAATAACCAGTTCGGCACCATCGTTGCGATGACGCATATCCTGCTGCCGTTCATGATCCTGCCGCTTTACTCGGTGATGAAGACAGTGCCGCCATCCTATGTCCGCGCGGCACGGTCGCTTGGGGCTACGCCGTGGACAGCATTCTGGCGCGTCTATTTCCCGCAATCCGTGCCGGGGATCGGCGCAGGCTCGATCCTGTGCTTCATCCTCGCCATCGGCTACTACATCACCCCGGAACTCGTCGGTGGGACCGAGGGTGTCTTCATCTCGCGCTACATCGCCTACCACATCTCATCGTCGCTGAACTGGGGTCTCGCGGCCGCGCTCGGCACGATCCTTCTCGCGGCGGTGCTTCTGCTCTACTACGTCTACGACAAGATCGTGGGCATAGATAACGTCAAGCTGGGTTAGGGAACATGGCCACACTCGCTCCGTCCGTACGAAAGCCCAGCCTGATCGGCTTTGTCCTGCCACTGTGCGCCGTTGCCGGGGCACTGCTGGGCTACCTTGTCGGAAACGCCAAGGGCTACACCGTGACAGGAGTTCTGGGCGGCGTCGTCTTCATGGTGGTACTGTCATTCATACTCGTGCAGTTCGTGAAGCAACGGCGCACTGGGCGTCTGATTGGCGCGGCGGTGACGGCGGTCGCCGGCCTTTTCATCGCGGGGATCGCCGGTCTGGTTTTCGGCGCGATCATAGGCCTGGTGCTGAGTTGGATCGCCTATTGGTTGGCGAACGGGGATTACCGCTCCGCCGTGCCGATTTATGCTTCGCCGGGTGAGGTTCTCTGGAACAACACATTCCGCTTCATCTGCGGCGTCATCTTCTTCTTCCTCATCGCGCCGATCCTGGTTGTCATCCCGCTGAGCTTCAACGCCGAAAATTTCTTCACGTTCACGCCGAAGATGCTTGCGCTCAGTCCCGATGGCTATTCGCTGAAGCACTATCAGGATTTCTTCACCAATAGCGACTGGACCGGGGCGTTCTACAACTCGCTCCGCATCGCGCCGGTGGCGACGATCCTGTCTGTGACCTTCGGCACGCTGGCCGCTATCGGCCTCAGCCAAAGCCACGTTCCTTTCCGTCGGGCGATCATGGCGATCCTGATCTCACCGATGATCGTGCCGCTCATCATCTCGGCGGCTGGGATGTATTTCTTCTATTCGCGGATAGGGCTTCAGGGCACCTATTGGGGCGTCGTTATGGCCCATGCCGCGCTTGGCATCCCTTTCGTGATCATTACCGTAACGGCGACGCTCGTGGGCTTTGACCGCTCGCTGACCCGCGCGGCCGCGAATATGGGCGCCGGTCCGGTCCGCACTTTCTTCAAGGTGCAGATGCCCCTGATCCTGCCGGGCGTGATCTCTGGCGCCCTCTTCGCCTTCATCACCTCGTTCGATGAGGTTGTGGTCGTCCTCTTCGTTGGCTCTGCCGCGCAGAAGACCCTGCCGTGGCAGATGTTCATTGGTCTGCGCGAACAGATCAGCCCGACGATCCTTGCCGTCGCGACGATCCTCGTGGCCTTCTCGGTCATACTGCTTGTCACGTTGGAACTTTTGCGGCGCCGGTCCGAACGGCTGCGCGGCATGTCACCGACCTGATCCGTCAGGGCAGTAGCGACAGCCAGACCGAGACACTGATCACCGACAAAGCGGTCGCATAGAGCACGGCCGAAGCCGCGACACGCTTGCCGACACCGTACATGTTCGCAAAGACATAGGCATTGACGCCCGGCGCCATCGAGGCGGTCAGCACGGCGGACCGGAACGGCCCCGTGCCAAGACCAAAACCCTTGCCGAGAAACCATGTCACCATCGGGTGCAGGACAAGCGCAATGGCGCAGACATAAAGTACCATCAATTTGTCGCCCTCGGGCCGGTACCTCACCAGAACGCCGCCCAGTGCGAAGAGCGCTGCGGGCAGGGCCGCGCGGGACATGAGGTCAAGCGCCTGCGCCGCCACATCGGGCGTATTGACGCCGGAAAGATTGACCGCGAAACCGAGTGCGATCCCAATGACCAGAGCGTTTCGGAACATCGAGTTGAAGATGTTCCGAACCGTGGCAACGACACCTCCACCCGCATTGCGTGCGAGTTCCATTGCGGTGATCCCGAGCGCGTAGCAGAACGGCGAATGGAGTGCGATGATCGCGTAGTTCGGCGCGAGTGCAGCCGAGCCATAGGCGCGTTCCGTGATCGGGAGACCGAGGAGGAGCGAGTTGGAGAATAGACAGCAGAAGCCTATCGCCACGCAATCCGGCCAGGCTCGATTGAACAGGAACCGCGCGCCGAAAAGCCCCGCGAAAAAGCCTGCCGTTGCACCGGCGTAGAACGACAGAAGCAGCGGCCACTGGAAGGTCTGGCCGAGATCAAGCGTTGAGATCGCGCGGAAGAGCAGGCAGGGAATGGCGAATTGCTGGGTGAACTTCATCAGCCCGTCCACGCCCTGATCGCTGAAAAGGTTGAGGCGCACGGCCGCGTAACCAAAGCCGATCACGAAAAAGACCGGCAGGGTGACTTCGAACAGCGTCTGGAGCGGCAGGCCCACCATGCGAAGTCAGACCGGGAATTCCAGCACCATCCCATCATAGGCGGCGCTGATATGGTCGGGCGTCTCCGCCTCGACTGCAGCATGGTCGAGGTCGATATGCATGTTGGTCAGCACCGCCCGCTTCGGTGCCGCGCGTTCGATCCATTCCAGCGTGAGCGCCAGATGCGCATGGGTCGGATGAGGCTTGCGGCGAAGCGCATCGACGATCAGGCAGTCGAGCCCTTCAAGCGCGGACCAGGACTCCTCGGGGATTGTCAGCACATCCGGCAGATAGACGACGCCGCCGATGCGGAAGCCCAGGGCCTCGATATCACCGTGATGCACCCGAAACGGCTCAAGATCGATATCGCCGCCTGCGCCTGAAATCGCAAATGCTCCCCGGATCGTATGCAGATCGCAGATCGGCGGGTAGGACGTCCCTTCCGGCTGCACGAAAGCATAGGAGAAGCGCGAGAGCAATGCGTCCTGCGTTGCGCCGTCGGCCCAGACCGGAACACGCCTGTGCGTGTTGAAGACGATCTGGCGGATATCGTCGAGGCCGTTGACGTGGTCCGCATGGGAATGGGTGTAGGCCACCGCGTCGACCTTGGCGATTTTGGCGAGCAGGAGTTGTTCGCGCATGTCCGGCGAGGTGTCGATAAGGACGCGCGTGGTGCCGTCCACCCCAATCCGTTCGACCAACAGTGAGCAACGGGTCCGACGGTTCTTGGGGTTTGTCGGGTCACAATCGCCCCAAAGTTCGCCGATACGCGGCACGCCGCCAGAGGAGCCGCAGCCGAGGATCTTGAAGCGCATCCTGTCCATTCTATGCCGCCTTGGTGGCAGGTGCCGCGCGGGTAAAGAGCCGGTCGAAATTCGCCTCGGTCTGCTGCGCGAATTCGGCGTAGCTCATTCTGAAGACCTCCGCTCCCACCCTGGCGGTATGGGCGACGTAGGCGGGTTCATTCCGCTTGCCGCGAAACGGCGGCGGCGCGAGATAAGGGGCGTCTGTCTCCAAAAGGATGCGATCCACAGGGGCGGCCGCAAAGATGTTGCGTATTTCCTGGCTTTTCGGGAAGGCCGCGATGCCGGACATCGATAAGTAGAAGCCGAGGCCGAGCGCCGCGTGCGCAAGCCCCGCACCGGATGAAAAGCAGTGCATCACGCAGGAATAAGCGCCGTTCCGGTGCTCCTCGGTCAGAATGCGCGCTACGTCCTCATCCGCGCCCCGCGCATGGATGATGAGCGGCAGGCCCGTCTCCCGCGCGGCCGCGATATGGATGCGGAGCGAGGTCCGCTGGGCCTCGGCTGTTTCGGCGGTGTAATGATAGTCCAGCCCCGTCTCGCCAATGCCCACGAATTTCGGATTCCTCGCGAAGCCGACGAGTTCGTCGACCGTCGTCACGCGGTCTTCACCCGCTCTCATCGGATGGATTCCGGCGGCATAGAACACCCCCTCATGCGCTTCCGCCATGGCCCGGATCGCGGGTTCGGTGTCGAGCCGCGTGCAGATCGTCACCATCCGGTGAACGCCAGCGGATTTCGCCCGCTCAACCAGACCCGCGACGTCATCTTCAAAATCGGGGAAATCCAGATGGCAGTGGCTGTCGGTCAGAAATGGCATCTCGGTCATGGACTGCCTTTAGCTCGTTTCTTGGGCAATGAAAATCGCCTTGCGCGGCGCGATTATGCATCCGCAACGGTGCGCGCCGTCTCGTCGACCTTCAGGATCATATCGAGGATGAGGGACGCCGGATCGAGATTGACCGCCTTCCCGTGGCGCGCCCGTGCGCCGAGGCCCTGATGCAGTTCCGCCCAGCCGCGTGCCGAGGCGGGGGAGGGCGCCAAGCGCGCAAAAAGTGCCGCTTCGCCGGGGGCGGCTTCGGCTGCGGCCGTGCCAAGCATTCCCGCTCGGGCGAGACGCGCGAGGAAAAGGTCAAAGAGCGTCAACAAGAGATCGAACCTTTCGGCCGCGCTTCGTTGGGCCACGCTTTCCGCGAGTTTCAGGGCGGCTGGGCGGTCAAGTCGCGGTAGCGAGGCGAAGAGCTTCACCAGCCCGGAATAGGTTTCGAGCCCGTCAAGATTGGTGAGCCGGATCGCCTCGCCCACCGATCCGGCGGCGAGCGCGGCGAGTGCAGCACTGTCGCCATGCTCAACCCCCGCAGCCCGCACCGCTTCGGCCAGATCCTCCGGGCAAAGGGTCGACAGCCGCAACTCGCGGCAGCGCGACCGGATCGTCGGCAGAAGGCCCGAGGGCTGATGGCTGACAAGAAGAAAGACAACGCCGTGGGGCGGCTCTTCCAGCATCTTCAGAAGCGCATTGGCCGCAGCTGTGTTCATCTCGTCCGCCGGATCGACGATGACCACGCGCCGACCGCCGTCGGCGGCGGACATGTGAAGGAAGTTCCGCATCCTGCGAACCTCATCGACGGTGATGACGGTCTTCAACCGCTTCTTGTCCTCGTCCCAGGCTCGACGAAGCACGAAGAGCCTGCCCTCGGACCCCGCCAGAAGGCGGCGTACGACGGGATGATCATCCGGAATCCGTAGGCTGGTCGGTGGTGGGGGCGCTTCTCCGAAAAGCCCGCCTTCTTCTTCCTCGGGTGTGGCCAGCAGGAACCGCGCGATCTGCCAGGCGAGTGTCGCCTTTCCGACGCCGAGCGGCCCGGTCATCAGCCATGCGTGATGCATCCGCCCCGAGGCAAACGTGTCAAGAAAGCTGTCCTCTGCCGCCTTTTGCCCGATGAGCACACGTGTCACGCGCGGATGCGGCGCGCCTTCGATGCGGTCGGGTTCGGGCAGGCCATCGTCGGTCATAGTAGCGCGGCCCGCGCGATTGCGGCAATCTCGGCGGAAACGACGTCAGGCTCACGGTTGCCGTCGATAACACGGCAACGGTCTGCAAATTCCTTCGCAAGCGACAGGAAGCCGTCGCGCATCCGATGCTGAAGATCGGCGCCGAAATCCTCGAACCGCTCCTCCGTGCCGTTGCGGCCCTTGGCGCGCGCAAGCCCGGTATCGGGATCCATGTCGATGACGAAAGTGAGATCAGGATCGCGCTTGATCATAAGAGTGTGGAGTTTGTCCACCAAGGCGCGAAGGTCGCCCCTCGACAGGCCCTGATACATGCGCGTGGAATCCGCGAAGCGGTCCGAGATGACGATATTGCCCGCAGCCAGAGAGGGCTCGATCAGCCGCTCCAAATGATCGCGCCGCGCGGCGGTGAAAAGCAGAATCTCGGTTTCCGCCGACCAGCGGTCGGGGTCGCCTTCCAGTACAAGCCGCCGGATTTCCTCGGCGCCGGGGCTGCCGCCCGGCTCGCGCGTCAGGACGATGTCGCGCCCTGTGGCGCGCAACGTATCCGCCAGCATCCGCGCCTGCGTCGATTTGCCGGACCCGTCTATCCCCTCGAAAGTGATGAACATCTTCGCCCGCGTCAGCTTCCGACCTCGGCCAGCGCGCGCTTGGCGAGGACGCCGAAGGCGGTGCGCAGCTTGGTGGTGAAGCCGCCCTTTGCGATGGGCTGATCGGCGATCAACGGCACCGTGGCGGCGGGCATGCCCGGCACTTCGATGGTCATCTCGGCCAACTTCTGGCCCTCGCTGATCGGCGCTTCGATCGGGCCCGTGAACGTCACCTCGGCCGTCAACTTGTCCTGAGCGAGCGAGGGCAGCAGCATGTTCAGATCCTTCGGCAGGACCAGCCCGACCTTTGTCTTCGCGCCCATCCAGACATCGGCGTCGGCGATCCGCGTGCCCTTGGTGGCGACAGTCTTCTGCACGAATTCTCGAAACGCCCAATTGAAGATGCGCTCCGCTTCCTGGGACCGCTCGCGGTCGGAGGCAAGTCCAGTGACGACGACAACGATTCGCCGTCCGTTCTGCACAGCGGAGCCGACGAGACCATAGCCGGATTCCTCGGTGTGGCCGGTCTTCAGCCCGTCGGCACCGATCCCGAGTTTCAAAAGAGGGTTGCGGTTGAACCGGTTGTCGGGCGCGCGGTTGTCCCAAGGAAACTCAGTCAGTCCGAAATAGCCATAATATTCCGGGAATTCCCGGATGATGCGAGCGGCCAGAATGCCGAGATCGTGCATGCTCATCCGCTGATTGGGGTCCGGCCAGCCGCTCGCATTTGCGAAGGTGCTATCATCCATACCAAGCGCCTTCGCGCGCTCGTTCATCTTCTTTGCAAAGGCTTCTTCCGTGCCGGCAAGTCCCTCGGCAACGACGACGCAGGCATCATTGCCCGACAAGACGACGATTCCCTTGATGAGTTCCTCGACCGTCGGCCTGTCCGTCTCGTTCAGGAACATCGTCGACCCGGCCATCGATTTGGCATGGGCAGAGACCGGGAAGCGGTCATCGAGATGCACGCGCCCGTCGCGCAGAGCCTCGAACAGCATGTTGACCGTCATCAGTTTGGACATCGACGCCGGTGGAAGTTTCTCGCGGGCATTCTTTTCCAGAAGCACCGTATCCGTCGTCGTGTCGTAAACCCAGGCCGCGCCAGCCCGTGTTTCGAAGGCGCGCGCGGGCAGGGCGCCGATAAGCGCCGCAATCAGAAGTACTGCGAGTCGGATCATCACCGGTGGAAGACTCCCTAAATCACTTTGAGACCGGGTAGGCATCGGGGTAGCCCAAAGCTTTCACCCGTCCGGCAAGCGCGTCGCGTTCGGCCACACTGGCGGTTGGACCGACGATCACGCGCCAATAGGTCTTGCCGTTGCTCTGGTCCGGAACGACCGTCGCGCTCATCCCTGACTTCTTCATCTGCCCGACGGCGCGGTTGGCATTTTCCTCCGTGCTGAAGATGCCGATCTGCACATAGGCGCGTTTTATGGCCGCCCCCGCAGACGCCGCGGCGGTGGTCTTCGCCTCGGCTGCAGCGATGCCCGCCGCAGCGGTCCCCACGACGGGATCAAGCGGTGTTTGCTCGATGGCGCCGGCGCCGGCCGAACTGGCGACAGGTACGCCCATCGCGTCTTGCGCAGGCTCAACCTTCGGTTTGCGCTTGAAAAGACCGCCGAAGAGACCGCGTTTTTTCTTGCCTGGCGCGACGGCAGTTTCTTGCGCGGCGGATGCTGCCTCGGTCGATGCGGCCGTCGCTGTCGTTCCGCTATCGCTCGGCGCCGCTGCGATCTGACCTTCGGAGGTATCGGTCGCCGCGGCCGTGGCAGCCGCCTCGGTTGCGGGCGTGACTTCCGCTGCCGGCGTCAGGTCAACTTCCTGCCGCTTTAAGGCCACCACGGCCAGTTCCGCAGGCTGACCCGCAAGCATGCCGAGCGCTTCAGCCGCATCCGATGACACCTGAATGCTCGGCCCCGGATTCTCCCGCTCGCGCCGGAACAACGCGCCGACGACAGACTTGCCGTTCTTGGTGTCGCGGATCAGCACGCGTTCGGGATCCTTGACGGAGGAATGCGCCACCCAGACCCCGCCGAGCGAGGGGCGCCCGTCCCAGAGCGCCTGACCCGTCAGATTGAACGTCTGCGGAGATTCGACGTCTTTCTCCATCGTGACGATGCCCTGCGCATCGCCGGACGCGGCGGTCGCGATTGGATCCTTCGTGGCGAACGGCGATGTACCGGTCTGGCACCCCGCCAGCATAAGTGCGGCACCAATCGCACCAGCGAGCCGCCCCAATCCCTGCCGTTTCATGTATGCCCCCGTTCGTGCGGTTGGAACCCGCACCTGTCCTGCCCAATGTCCAACCTGAGGAGCTTCCCGACGCACCGCGCCGATCCTCATGCCCATCGCGCGGTCCCCCGCGCTTTTGCGCGAAGTCTAGCGGCTCCGGTGCCGCAAGAAAAGGGCGCCAAACGGTCCGCGCGGAATTCGGCGCGCAGGCATCTTTCAGAATCGCGTGAGCCGCGCTAAGCCCTCTCCGCCGCAGGGATGGCAGAGTGGTCGATTTCGCCGGTCACGAGAGCTCCTGATGGAAGCGTGGCCGAGTGGTTTAAGGCACTGGTCTTGAAAACCAGCGAACCGAAAGGTTCCGTGGGTTCGAATCCCACCGCTTCCGCCAATACCGAGAGTTTTTCAAGCCTTATTAATAAACTAACGAGAATTCAGTTCCACGTTCATAAAACTTCTCCACATCTTGCTCCAGAAATACATACCGCCGCCCCAGACGTCCGTTGACCTGCGCACAAGACAGAGTGCTGTCACCAAGACTTGCCGTGGAGGCATTCCGCCAAACTTCACACACGCCCAGTATGCGGCGATAGCGGCATGATCTATATCGGAAGTTGGATAATCATGTTCCATCTGCATGGATGTCGGTCCGGACCGAGTGATGGCCCCGATTGCGGATGCTCCACCGACATAGTCAAACGAGGACGACATAGATGAGCGACTTCTTCAAGGGCATTCCCGCGATCCGATACGAGGGCCCCGAAACCACCAATGAGTTTGCCTTCCGTCACTACAACCCTGACGAAGTGATCCTCGGCAAACGCATGGAGGATCATCTGCGTTTTGCCATCGCCTATTGGCACAGTTTTGCGTTCCAGGGTGGCGATCCGTTCGGCCAGGCGACGCTGATGCGCCCCTGGTTTGGCGATGATATGGCGCTTGCGCGGCTGAAGGCTGATGTCGCCTTCGAGTTGTTCGGCATTCTCGGCGCGCCCTTTTACTGCTTTCACGACGCCGATGTCCGGCCGGACGGCCCTACCTTCTCGGAATCCAAGAGGAACCTGGACGAGATCGTCGACTACCTCGCGGCGAAGCAGGATACGCACAAGACGAGGCTTCTCTGGGGCACGGCCAACATGTTCAGCCACCGCCGCTGGATGGCGGGCGCCGCCACCAATCCCGACCCGGACGTTTATGCCTACGCGGCCGCGACCGTGAAGGCCAACATGGACGCGACACACAAGCTGGGCGGCGCGAACTACGTCCTTTGGGGCGGGCGCGAGGGCTACGAGAACTCTTCTGAATACGGATATGAAAGCCGAGCGGGAGCATGCTGGCCGCTTTCTGCAACAAGTGGTCGAATACAAGCACAAGATCGGTTTCACGGGCACGATCCTTATCGAACCCAAACCGCAGGAGCCGTCGAAGCACCAGTACGACTACGATGTGGCCACGGTTTACGGGTTCCTGGTGCAGTTCGGGCTGGACAAGGAGGTGAAGGTCAATATCGAACAGGGGCATGCGATCCTTGCCGGGCATTCGTTCGAGCACGAACTTGCGCTGGCCTCGGCGCTCGGGATCCTTGGATCGATCGACATGAATCGAAACGATCCGCAGTCGGGCTGGGACACCGACCAGTTTCCGAATTCCCATGTCGACGTCGCGCTGGCCTACTACGAAGTGCTCAAGGCCGGGGGCTTCACGACCGGCGGCACGAACTTCGATGCGAAGATTCGCCGTCAATCGCTGGATCCGGAAGATCTGGTCCTGTCCCATCTGGGTGGCATGGATACCTGCGCCCGGGGCCTGAAGGCTGCGGTGGCGCTCCTCGCTGATGGAGCCCTCGAAGGCGCGCGCGAGATGCGCTACGCTGGCTGGACCGCGCCCGAGGCCCAAGCCATGCTGAAGGGCGGGCTGGCAGAAGCCGCGGCGCGTGTCACGGCCGAAGGGCTGGAGCCGGAGCCCAAGTCGGGTCGGCAGGAACGCCTGGAAAATCTCTGGAACCGCTTTGTGTAACAGACCGAAAACGCCTGCCGGCGCAGGTTAGGTGTACCTCGCGCGCCGGGCCACGACCTCGCCGCACCATTCCATGCATGGCGCGGTAATTGACAAAGTTTGCTGCGAGGTGCTCCATGCGTTCGAGCAAATGCGGTCCGCCGCGCCCGATCCGAAAGCATTTCAATGTCCTACCGTCCGCCGGAATCCTATGAAGAATTGATCCGGTTGATCCACGACCGGTATGACGACATGAGCAAGTCATACCAGAAGATCGCATTGTTTCTGACGCAGAATCCGAACGACGTCGCGGTGCTGTCGGTCAATGCAATCAGCCAGAAATGCGGGGTTCACGCGTCGAGCTTCGTCCGTTATGCACAATCTCTTGGCTACAAGGGGTTCAAGGATCTCCAAGTCGTTTTTCAGCGCCGTCTGTCGACTGCGGCGCCCGGTTTCGACGCGCGAGTCAAGGCGCTGGAAAGTGAGCTGGGTGGCGCAAGGGAGGGCGATCTCGGATTTCTGCGCGATCTGGTGGCGCGGGATGTGGCATCGTTGCAGGATCTGTTGACCAACATTGATCCGGCGGCCATCGCACTGGCCGCCGACCTGATGGAAAAGGCCGACGCGATTTATCTGATCGGACAGTTGCGGTCTTCGCCCGTGGTCGATCTTCTGCGCTATGTCCTGACCATGCTGGGCAAGCGCACGGTGCTGCTCGATGCCAGCGGCGGTCTTGCAACCCACATGGCGAAGGTCGTGCGGAAGAACGACGTCATGTTTGTCGTTTCCTTCCGCTTCTATGCGACGGAAGTCGTGAACGTTGCCGAAGAGGTGGCGGCGCGCGGCATTCCCCTCATTGCGATCACGGACAGCACCCTGTCACCCTTCGCCAAGTTGGCCAAGGTGTTGCTGGCGGTGCCAGAGCATGAATACACGTTCTCGCGATCGCTGGCGGCGCCGATGTGTCTGGCGCAGGCCCTGTGTGTGGCGCTGGCGGCACGGCTGCAAAAGGATACCCAAGGCCCGCGCATTCCGGTGGTTACGGGTCCATAGGCGGCAAGGGTGCGGACGAGCCGGGCGATATCGGCTCAGGTTGGAAGTTCCATGGGACCGTCCGGAACCGGCATGCCGGAGGCAACGGCCCCCCAAACCGACTGGTCGAAGTTCACAATTGCACCCGTCATCAGTCCGGCATCGTCCGAGACCAGAAAGTTCACAGCGCGCGCGGCCTCGTTGGGGTCGACCAGGCGCCCGAAGGGCAGCTTGGCGACGGCCTTGGCCTCCCAGTCGGGATCGCCCCCCTCGACCTGAATCTCACGCTCATGGTCAGAGGCCATCCAGCCCACGTTCAGCTGGTTCACGCGGATGCGGTTGGCCATTACCGAAAAGGCCGTATTCGCGGTTAGCGTTGTCAGCGCGCCCTTGCTCGCGCAGTAGGCGTTGATGAACGGTTGCCCTGCCAGTGCCGAGATCGACCCGATGTTGCAGATCGCGCCTTCGGTGCCCTTGGCGATCATCAGCTTGATCGCCTCCTGCATCAGGAAATAGGGGCCGCGCACGTTCGTCGAGAAAAGCGCGTCGAAGGTTTCGGGTGTCGTGTCGACAATCGTGCCCCGCGCGGTGGAGGCCCCCGCATTCACCAGGACATCGATGCGCCCGAAGAGCCGGTCGCATTCCGCGATCACCATCCGGCAATCCTCGACCCTGGCGAAGTCCGCCTGGAGGAAATGCGCCCATATGCCGTGCGTTTCCGCGATCTCGCGCGCGACCAGCGACCCGCGTTCGAGGTTCCTGCCGGTGATGACGATGCCCTCGGCGCCGGCCGCCGCCAGGCGGCGGGCGATCGCCGCGCCGAGGCCCTGCGTCGCGCCGGTGACGACGCAGATCTTGCCGTTCATCCGGTTTCCTGAAAACTCCGTCATTGCACGACCTCATATCCGGCGGCAGCCATGACCCGCATCAGTTCCTTGTGACCCTTGATCGCCATGTCGAGTGGCGGCGAGACCTTCGGATCCTGCTCCGCCTCGACCACGAACCAGCCCTCGTAGCCCTTGGCCGCGAGCGCCGTGACGATCGCCTCGAAGTCGAGCGAGCCATCGCCCGGCACGGTGAAGGCCCCCTTCACCACGGCATCCAGGAAGGATTCGCGGCGGCGGTCCAGCCCGTCCACCACGGCGCGGCGGATGTCCTTGGTGTGGACGTGGGTGATGCGTTTCCAGTGATTCTCGATCACGCGCAGGTTGTCGCCGCCCGCAAAGGCCATGTGGCCCGCGTCAAACAGAAGCGCCACGCTGGAATGCTTCATCAGCAGGTCCAGTTCCGCTTCCGTTTCGATCGCGGCAGCCATGTGATGGTGATAGCTGATCGCCATGCCTTCCGCGGCGCACCAATCGGCAAAATCACTGATCTTGCGACCGTAGGCAGCCACTTCTGCCTCGCTGAGCTTCGGTTTCGTCGCCAGCGGCGCGGATTTGACGCCCTGTATGGATCGGGCGGTTTCGCCATAGACGATGCAGGGCGCGCCCGCTGCCTTGAAGAAGCTCATCTGCTGGGCGATGCGCTCCTTCTCGACCTCGACGTCGCCATCGAGCAGCAGGCCCGAGAACCAGCCGCCGCAGATGGAAATGCCATATCTCGCAAGGACCGGGCCAAGTTTGGCCATGTCCATGGGGAAGCGGCGGCCGGTCTCCATGCCGGTGAAGCCTGCGACCGAGGCCTGGCGCAGGCATTCCTCCAGGCTCACGTCATCGGAAAGTTCGGCCAAATCGTCGTTCCACCAGGCAATCGGCGCGATCCCAAGTCTTGCTTTCATTTGTCCTCACACTCCAACGCGCTGCTTGCCGCGAATTTCATCCTGTTGCTTGCGGGCCTTCCGCACGCTTTCGCGGTCCGATACCTCCGGCACGCCCACATCCCAATCGGCGTCGCCGGGCACCCAGGCATAGGCGTCCGAGACGACGGAAATCACGGTCGGTCCGTCATTGCCCTGGGCCCATTTCATGGCCACTTCGAGGTCCGCGAGACTTTCGACGTGACGGGCATGCGCCCCCATCGCGCGGGCATGGGCGGCAAAATCGACATGCAGCGGGTTGTCGCGGTTCTTGATCCTGCAATCCTTCAGCAGGTTGTTGAACCCCGGCACGCCCTTGAACTGCTGGAGCCGGTTGATCACGGCATAGCCGCCGTTGTCACATACCACGACGATCATCTTGTGACCGGTCAGGGCTGCCGAATAGATGTCGGAGTTCATCATCATGTAAGTCCCGTCGCCGAGCATCACGATCGGCGTGCCTCCCACGGCGCCGGGGCCTTCCTGCGCTATCGCCACGCCCCAGCCTGCTGCGATCTCGTAGCCCATGCAGGAGAAGCCGAACTCACAATCGAAGGTGTTAGGGTCTTTAACTCGCCAGTTCTTGGTAATTTCGCCAGGCGTGCCGCCGGCGGCGCCGATCAGCGTATCGGTCGGGCGAGCAACCTTGTTCAGCACGCCGATAACCTGGGCATAGGAAGGCACGGGTGCATTGGTCGGCGCCTGATGCGTGTCGAGGATATTGTTCCACTCCGCGAACAGCGCCTTGGCCCTCGGCATGAGAACGGCAGGCGCCGCCCAATCGCCAAGGCTGGCATCAAGATCGGCGATCGTTTCCTTGGCATCGCCCACGACAGACAGTGCACGGTGCTTGACCGCGTCGAATCGTGCGGCGTTGATCGAGATGAACTGCGCCTCATGCGAAAAGGCTGTCCATGAGCCAGTGGTAAAGTCCTGCAGGCGCGTGCCGATGGCCACGATTACGTCGGCCTCTTTAGCCAAGGCATTGGCCGAGGTCGATCCGACGATACCAATTGGTCCGGCATGGACAGGATGATCGTGCGTAAGCGCGCCCTTGCCTGCGATGGTCTCCACCACTGGAATGCCGCGCTTCGCTGCGAAGGCCGCCAAATCGTTCTCGGCGAGCGAATAGCGCACCCCTCCGCCCGAAATGACAAGGGGCTTCTTTGCAGTTTTCAGAAGTTCTGCCGCCGCAGCGATCGCATTGCGGTCGGCGCGCGGGCGCGGAATAGACCAGACCCTCGGCTCGAAGAACACTGCGGGGTAGTCGAAAGCCTTTTCCTGGGTGTCTTGGGCAAGGCCTATGAAGGCCGGTCCGCAATCGGCAGGATCGAGCATCGTTGCGATGGCCTGTGGCAGCGAGGTGACGATCTGCTCCGGTTGCGTGATACGGTCCCAATACCGAACGACGGGTTTGAAGCTGTCGTTCACCGTCATCGTAGGGTCACCGAAATGCTCGACCTGTTGCAGCACGGGATCGGGAAGACAATTCGCGAACGTGTCGCCGGCCAAGAGCAGAACCGGCAACCGGTTGGCCATCGCCGTGCCGGCGGCAGTAACCATATTCGCCGCGCCGGGCCCGATCGAGGTGGCCGAGATCATGATTTGCCGGCGGCGCTTGGCCTTCGCATAGCCGATGGCGGCGAGCGCCATCGACTGCTCGTTCTGGCCCCGGTAGGTCGGGAGTTGATCCTGGACCTGCTCAAGCGCTTCCGAGAGACAGGTCACGTTACCATGCCCGAAGATCCCGAAAACCCCGGCAAAAAGCGGAACGCGTTCTCCTTCGATTTCAGTATATTGCGCCGTCAGCCAACGTACCAGAGCTTGCGCCATGGTCAGGCAAATCGTCGAGCGTTCCATGCTGTCTCCTCCCGTCGGTCTATTCGAGAACATAGCCTCATGCATTGTCTGTTGACAATAGTCGTTTTACGCAATGAATATTGCATAACTAAATCGGGAGGAAAATGATGATCCGGATTGCTGTGCTTGGTTGCGGGCGCATTGGGGTGATGCACGCTGCGAACATCGCCGCACACCCACGCGCCATCCTGGCCGGTGTTTATGATATTCACGCACCCGCTGCCAACGCCGTTTCGACCAAGACCGGAGCACCAGCTTTCGCTTCGGCCGAAGCGATCTTTGACTCGGACGACGTGGATGCGGTGCTGATCGCTACAGCGACGGACACTCACGCCGACCTCCTGGAAATGGCCGTCGCGGCAGGAAAGCCCGTGCTTTGCGAAAAGCCCATCGACCTGTCGCTGGACCGTGTCAATCGTTGTGCGGCCAACATCGCGGGCACGTCGGTCCCGATCCAACTGGGCTTCGTACGCCGCTTCGATCCCGGTCATGCGGCGGTGCGCCGGGCCATCGAGGCTGGAGACATAGGCGACCTGCACCAGGTCGTCATCACGTCACGCGATCCGGGGCTGGCACCGGAAGCATATCTGAGGGTCTCTGGAGGGATCCTGCGCGATATGACCATCCACGATCTCGACATGGCTCGCTTCATCCTGGGCGAGGAGGTGACCCATGTTTTCGCCGCTGGCTCGCGTCTGGTCGATCCGGCGCTGATGGATCGACTGGGCGACCATGATACGGTGACGGTGGTGCTGACCACGTCCAGCGGAAAGCAGGCCGTTATCACCAATTCGCGCCAAGCGACCTACGGCTATGACCAGCGCGTCGAAGCGCTGGGAAACAAGGGCATGGCGATTTCCAAGAACCGCCGCCCCAACGAGATGACGCTGCATACAGCAGAGTTCACCGACCGGGCCGAACCCCTGCTGAACTTCTTCATTGAACGCTACCGCGAGGCCTTTGACGCCGAGATTTCGGCCTTCGTCGACGCGATCGAGGGTGGACGGCCACCCGTGGTGGGCTTCGAGGATGGTCGGCTGGCGCTGGTACTTGCCGAGGCGGCGCTGAAATCCATAGGTGAAAACCGCGTTGTAGCCGTGAAGGAGATTGCCTGATGTATTCGCGCTTTGGCCTATTCATTGGCGGCCGGTGGCAAGCCAGCACGACAGGGACGACGGCCCCTGTCCTCGGTCCCGTGACCGGGCAGGCGCTCGGCGAGTGCGCCGTGGCGACGGTCGCCGATACAGAAGCGGCGCTGGCGTCCGCCGCCGAGGGGTTTGCGGCATGGGCCGCAGCCCCCGCTTTCACCCGCGCCGATTCGCTGCACCGGATCGCGGACGAGATGCTGCGCCGCACGGACGAAGCCGCGCGGATGATCAGCCTTGAAACCGGCAAGCCGATCGCGCAGGCGCAGCGGGAATGGGGCCTCTCGATCGACCAGTTCCGCTGGTATGCCGAAGAGGCGCGCCGCATCTATGGTCGGATCGTGGAGTCCCGTGTGCCGGGTGGCCGGTTCGAAATCCATCACGAGCCAGTCGGCATCGTCGCGGCCTTCACCGCCTGGAATTTCCCTGCAGCCCTGATTGCACGCAAGGTTGCTCCCGCCTTGGCTGCGGGCTGCGCCATCATCGTCCGCCCATCGTCCCAGACACCGGGCGTGGCGATGGTGATGGTTGACTGCTGCGGCGCGGGCGGTCTGCCCGCCGGCGCAGTCAATCTAGTGGTTGGACCGACCGACGCGACCTATGCGCCGCTGATGGCGTCCAAGGCGGTGCGGAAGGTCTCGCTGACCGGATCGACTCGCGTTGGCCAGCAGATGATCCGCGACGCAGCAGCGACACTGAAGAAGGTATCGATGGAACTTGGCGGCAATGCGCCGGTGATCGTCTATGACGACGCGGACCTCGAAGCGGCGCTGAGTGTCGCGGTGCCGACCAAGTTTGCCAATGCCGGCCAGGTCTGTGTGACCGGCGACCGCTTCTATGTCCATGACAGCTTGCACGATGCCTTTGTCGATGGATTCGTTGCACGCGCCAAGGCGATCAAGCTGGGCGACGGTCTTGATCCCACTGTGGGGATGGGACCGCTCATCAACGCGGGGCGGCTCTCTGAGATGGAGAAGATCGTGCTGGGCGCGCAGGCGGCGGGCGCGACGCTCGCCACCGGTGGCACCCGCGCGCCGGGCTTCAACGCCGGGCATTTCTTCGAGCCGACGGTGCTGACCGGCTGCACCGACGAGATGTCCGTGATGGCCGAGGAAAACTTCGGCCCGATCGCCGCGATCAGCCGCTTCGCGACGGAAGACGAAGTGCTTGACCGTGCCAATGCCTGCGACATGGGCCTTTCGGCCTATGCCTTCACTCGCGACCCCGTCCGGGCACGCCGGACTGTGGCGGCGCTGAAGGCCGGGATGGTGGGGATCAATTCCTTCGCCATGGCGGCCGCGGAAGCACCGTTCGGCGGCACCAACCATTCCGGCATGGGCCGGGAAGGCGGGATGGAAGGCATCCGCGACTATCTCGACCTCAAATCCAGCCAGATGGTGTGGGCATGATCGCGAACCGCCTGAAACAGCTCTGGGCCGAAGGGAGGCCCACGATCAACGGCTGGTGCTCCATCGGCAATACCTTCACAGCCGAGATCATGGCGGCCCAAGGGTTCGACAGCGTCACCATCGACATGCAGCACGGGGCGCTCGACTATTCCTCCGTGCTACCGATGTTCCAGGCAATGCGCGCCAGCGGCGCCACGCTGATGGCCCGCGTGCCCTGGCTGGAACCGGGGATCATCATGAAGGCGCTAGACGCCGGCGCCTATGGGATCATCTGCCCGATGGTGAACAGCGCTGAGGATGCCGCGCGCTTCGTCAGCTACATGCGCTATCCGCCGCTGGGTCAACGCAGCTTCGGCCCGACGCGAGTGTCCTTCGCGGCCGGGGCGAACTATGCGGGCGAGGCAAACGACAACATGCTTGCCTTCGCCATGATCGAAACGGCGGACGGCATGGCGAATCTGGACGCCATCGCCGCGACGCCGGGGCTGGACGGCATCTATGTCGGCCCCGCCGATCTGACCTTGTCCTTGACCGGCGGGCGGCTCGCCCCCGGCTTCGATCGGGAAGAGCCCGAGATGATCGCCGCGCTGCAAACCATCGTCGCGGCCTGCAAGCGAAACGGCATCCGCGCGGCGCTTCATTGCGGCACGCCGGAGTATGCCGCTCGCGCCATCGCCTGGGGCTTCGACATGACCACGGTCGGCGGCGACAGCAGGTTTCTTGCCGCCGCTGCGGGAGCCTCGGTCGCGGGCTTCCGCAAGCTGACCGACGGCATCACCGGAAAGACGGAAAAGGGGGGCTACTAATGCCGCATATCCTGATCGCCGGAAAGCTTCATCCAGCGGGGCTTGCGCTCCTGGATGCCACGGCGGGCGTGACCTACACCCATGTCGAGGAGATCAGCGAAGCCTCATACCAGGACCATCTGGAACAGGCCGACGGCATGGTGATCCGGACCCAGCCGATGACGGCGGCATCGGTGGCCAAGGCGGCACGCGTGCAGATCGTTTCGCGGCACGGCGTCGGGTATGATGCGGTTGATGTGGCGGCGCTGAACGCGCGGGGGATACCGCTCTGCATCGTCGGCGATGTGAACTCGGTTTCTGTAGCCGAGCACGCGATGATGCAGATCCTTGCCTGTGCCAAGCAACTGATCCGGTCAGAAAGTGCCGTTCGGAATGGTCCTTGGGGTTGGCGCAACAAGCTCGAACAAGGCGAGATTTCCGGCAAGACGCTGTTAATCATCGGCTTTGGCCGCATCGGGCGGCATCTCGCAACCATGGCTTCCGCTTTCGGGATGAAGATTCTGGCCCACGATCCCTACCTTGCCGCCAAGGGCTGGCCCGACGGGAACGTGGCCTGCGCCAGTGATCTGAGCGCCGCACTTGCCGGGGCCGATTTCGTCTCGGTCCATATTCCAAAGGCCGAGAAGCCGATCATCGGGGCCGCCGAGATTGCGTCGATGAAGCGCGGGGCGATCATCGTCAACACCGCACGCGGCGGAATCGTGGACGAGGTGGCTTTGTGCGATGCGCTTCGGTCGGGGCAGATCGCGGCCGCGGCGCTGGACGTATTCGACGCCGAGCCACCCAGCCCCGACCATCCGCTTCTGGCTTTTGATCAGGTGATCCTGACCCCGCATACCGCCGGGCTGACTGCCGAGGCCGCTGAACGGATGGCCGTCGCCTCGGTGCAAAACGTGCTCGATTTCTTTGCCGGTCACCTCGATCCGGCACTTGTCGTCAATGCTGCCGCACTGAGCGGCACAAAGGAATTCGTCAAATGACCAAACCCACGCTTCGCATCGGCCTGATCGGCACCGGCTTCATGGGAAAGGCCCACGTCTTCGGTTTCACTTCGGCGCCGCGCGTCTTCGACCTTCCGTTCGATCTCGACCTGCACACGGTTGCCGACATCAACCCCGAGGCGGCGGCCGACGCGGCGCGACGGCTGGGCTTTTCCCACGCCACCGCGCGCTGGCAGGACGTCGTGGAAAATCCCCATATCGACGTGATCTCTGTCACCGCCCCGAACGCGCTGCACAAGGAGATGTCGCTCGCCGCCATTCGCGCAGGCAAACATGTGTATTGCGAGAAACCTCTGGCACCTCTGGCGCAGGACGCGCGGGAGATGACTGATGCCGCCGAGGCGGCCGGCGTGAAGACGCAGGTCGGGTTCAACTACCTCTGCAATCCAATGCTGGGCCTTGCGCGCGAGATGGTTGTCGCTGGCGAATTGGGTGAAATCCGCGGCTATCGCGGCATCCATTGCGAGGATTATATGGCCGACGCAAACGGCATCTTCACCTTCCGCCATGATCCCGCCGGGGGCGGCGCGCTGGCCGATATCGGGTCGCACGCGCTTGCGACTGCGGAACATCTTTGCGGACCGATCTCACGCGTCATGGGCGATTGCGTGACCATGATCGCCGAACGCCCTGACGGCAAAGGCGGAACCCGCAAGGTCGAGGTCGATGACGTGGGCCGGGCGTTCCTGCGGTTCGAGAACGGCGCGATCGGCAGCATCGAGGGCAACTGGATCGCCACCGGCCGCAAGATGCAACACGACTTTGAAATCTTCGGCACGAAAGGCGCGCTCGCCTTCAGCCAAGAACACTTCAACGTGCTGCATTTCTTCAGCGCGTCGGATGCCAGGGGACGCCAGGGCTTCCGCCGCATCGAGGCCGGGCCGGATCATGCGCCCTACGGGCTGTTTTGCGTTGCGCCCGGCCATCAGCTTGGTTTCAACGACCTGAAGGCGATCGAGGTGGCGGGCTATGTCAACGCCATTTCCGGCAACGCGCCGGAACCCTTCGGCTTCCGCAAGGGCCTGCGCATTCAGACCCTGGTGGAGACGATCCAGGCGTCATGCCGTGAGCAGCGCTGGCTCGAAGTGAAATGAATCTCGCAGTCGGCGTCATCGGCACGGGCGTGATGGGTGCGGAACATGTCCGCATACTGCGGGAGGAGACTGCGGGGGCCTCGCTCGCGGCTCTCTGCGATGCGGACGCTTCTCGTGCTCAGGCTGTCGCAATGGGCGCCGCGGTTTTCACCGATCCGTTGGTGTTGATCGCCGACGACCGGGTCGACGCAGTGGTAATTGCCTCGCCCGACGCCACCCACGCAGACCTCGCCATGAGATGCCTCGCCGCGGGCAAGCCGGTGCTTTGCGAAAAGCCCCTGGCGGCAAATGCGGAACAAGCGCTGTCGGTCGTCGTCGCCGAGGCGGCGGCGGGGCGGCGGCTCGTCCAGGTCGGCTACATGCGGCGCTTCGACCCTGCCTATGCTGAAATGAAGCGCGTCAGGGTTGATGGCGGTGTCGGCGACGCTGTCCTTTTGCACAACATCCACCGGAACGCGGCGGCGCCGGACTGGTTTTCGGGCGCGATGTCGGTGACGAACTCCTTCGTCCATGAAATCGACATCAGCCGCTGGTTGCTCGAACTCCGAAATGGTCAGCGCGCGGGTCAACGCCGCGCCCGGCGGCGATCCCCTCCTGATCACGATGGAGACGTCGCGAGGCGAGATCGTATCGACCGAAGTCTTCATGAATGCCCGTTACGGTTATCACGTCCACGCGCAGCTTGTAGGGCGTAAAGGCACGGTCGAAATGGCTGCGCCTACCGCCACGGTGAAAAATCACGACCTTCGCCACGGGCACAGCTGGCCAGAAAACTGGGTGCCGCGCTTCCGTGATGCCTACCGGATCCAGATGAATGCCTGGGTGCGTTCGGTGACCGATGGCCGTCCGGTCGGCGCCTCGGCCTGGGATGGCTACGTGGCAACGGCAATTGCCGAGCAGATCGCGGCATACCTGCCGCTTTGCGGCATGGTGACGCTCTCCCTGGCTTCGCGCCCCGATCTCTACACCTGACTTGACCTCTCCACAGGAATCTGAAATGCCCTTCCGCTTCGCTCTGAACCGCACCTGCGCCCCGCAATTGCCATTGCGGGATTTCATCGCCCTTGCCGGTGCTGTCGGCGTCAGGGCGGTGGAGATCCGCAACGACATCGAAGGCCGCGAATTCGCGGACGGGACGCCTGCGGCAGATGTGCGCGCCCGACTCGATGCGGCCGGACTTGCGGTCGCCTCGGTCAACGCGTTGCAGCGATTCAACGAATGGACCCCGGACCGCGCGAGAGAGGCTGAGGCAATCATCGCCTATGCCGCCGCTCTCGGTGCGCCAGGCGTGGTGCTTTGCCCGGTTCACAACGTGGATCACGGCTGGTCCGATGCCGATGCCGAGCACAACATCCGTAACGGGCTGCGCAACCTGCGGCCAATCCTGCTGAACCACGGCGTCACCGGATATGTCGAGCCGCTTGGCATGAAAGGTTCGACAATGAAGCGGCAGGAGACGGCCGTCGCGGCGGTGTCGGACATCGACGGCTGGGACGCCTACGAACTCTGCTACGATACGTTCCAGTTCTTCCGCTGCGGCGATACACGCTTGTTCCCCGAACGGATCGGGCTGGCCCACATGTCGGGCATCGAAAGAACCGATCTGGCCCCGGCGGGGTTGGTCGAGCCGGACCGCGGCCTGATCTTCATCGGAGATCGGGTAGGAAACATCACTCAACTCAAGGCTCTTGAAACCGCTGGCTACGATGGTTTCGTGTCGATGGAGCCTTTCAGCCCCGCGGTTCAGAACGATCCCCAATTGGCGGCACATCTTGGGGCGAGCCTGGAATATGTGTCGACCCTGCTCAATTCCGCAGGCTGACGCCAACCAGTCATTGTGCTTTCTGTGAGCACCAGCGGCGTATTGAGCGCCGTCTCGGATCTTTCGAACCGCGTGCAATTTGGGAATGCAAGAAAAATTGCAAAAAACTATAATTGACAACTGCGATGGAAATACATCAAATCATCTCAGGCGACAATCGCCAAACCGGCGGAGGCCGGTGATTCCATGGGAGGAAAACGTATGAGGAAGACCCTTCTGCTCGCATCGGCGGCGGTGGCGAGCCTGACGTCGGTTGCATCGGCTGCCGATCTCAAGGTCTGCGTATCCTGGTCGAACTTCCGCGAAGAGCGCTGGAAGACCGACGAGGCCGCGATCAAGGGCGCGCTGGACGCAGCCGGAGCCGAATACACCTCGGCGGACGCGCAGACCTCGGCGACCAAGCAACTTGCCGACATCGAGGGCATGATCACACAGGGCTGTTCTTCGCTGATCATCCTGGCACAGGACTCCGCATCGATCGCGCCGGCGCTGGACGCCGCAGAAGATGCGGGAATCCCGGTGGTAGGTTACGACCGGATGATCGAAGATCCACGTGCGTTCTACCTCACCTTCGACAACGTCGAAGTAGGGCGTATGCAGGCAAGCGAGGTGCTGAAGGTGATGCCGAAGGGCCGCTATGTCATGATCAAGGGTTCGCCTGTCGACCCCAACGCGGACTTCCTGCGCGGCGGCCAGCAGGAAGTGCTCCAATCGGCGATTGACGCGGGCGACATCACGATCGTCGGCGAAGCCTACACCGATGACTGGCAGCCGGCCAACGCGCAGAAGAACATGGAACAGATCCTGACCCAGACCAACAACGGCGTTGACGCGGTCGTGGCCTCAAACGACGGCACCGCGGGTGGCGTCGTTGCGGCACTGAGCGCGCAGGGCATGGCAGGTATTCCGGTTTCGGGCCAGGACGGCGACATGGCCGCTCTGAACCGCGTGGCGCTTGGCACGCAGACCGTTTCTGTCTGGAAGGACAGCCGCGCCCTCGGCAAGGCAGCCGGTGAAATCGCGGTGGCCCTGGCCAATGGCACCGCGATGGATGCCGTGGAAGGATCAGCTGTCTTCACGTCGCCCGGCGGCAAGCAGCTGAACTCGGTTCTGCTGAAGCCGGTCCCGATCACCAAGGACAACCTCAACGTCGTTCTCGATGCGGAATGGATCAGCAAGGACGCGCTTTGCGCCGGCGTCACCGGTGTACCTGTCTGCGAATAGGCGGCGTGAGAACTGACTGCGGCGCTTTCGGAGCGAGGAGCGCCGCAGACTATCGGGGAAGAGCGTAACGTGCGCTCTGGGGAGGAGCAAGAACATGGCTGACACGGGATATGTCCGGACCGACCCGGCAACCAAACGCAGCATCATCGAGACGCTGGAGCTTGATGTCCGACTGCTTGGAATGCTGGTCGCCTTCGCGGTAATCGCAGCTGTCTTCACAGTGTGGACGGGCGGGACGTTCCTCAGTCCACGAAACGTCTTCAACATTTCGGTGCAAGCCGTTCCCGTTGCCATCATGGCTTGCGGCATGGTGTTCGTCATTGTCGCGCGCAACATCGACCTTTCGGTCGGGTCCATGCTGGCGATGTGTTCGGCCGTGATGGCGATGAGCCAGGCCTACTGGCTGCCGTCCCTGTTCGGGCTCGAATACGGCAATCCCTTTGTTCTCATGCTGACAATCCTGATCGGTTTCACAACCGGCACCGCCATCGGCGCTCTGTCGGGCTGGCTGATCGGCTATCAGCGCATCCCATCGTTTATCGTCACCCTCGGTGGCCTCTTTGTCTGGCGCAATCTCAACTGGTTCACGACGAACGGCCAATCCGTGTCGCTGACCGATCCCAACCTGCTGATGTTCGGCGGCACCGAAGGCGTCCTTGGCGCACCACTCAGCCTCGCCCTCGGCGCTGTCGCGTCGGTCTTCGCGGTATTCGCAATTCTCTCGTCGCGTCGAAACAAGTTGGGCCATGGATTCATCGTAAAGCCGATGTGGGCCGAAGGTTTTATGATGGCGATGATAGTCGGCGTGATCATGCTTTTTGTCGGCTGGCTGTCACGCTATCCGATCCCCCCAAGCAAGATCCGAAGGATGTTTGAGGCCCGTGGTGAGATTGTCCCCGAGGGTTACACGGCCATGCACGGCTTGCCCATTTCAGTGTTGATCTTGGTTATCGTCGTCGTCGCGATGACCCTCACGGCGCGGAAATTGCGATTCGGTCGCTATATTTTCGCCATGGGAGGAAATCCCGACGCTGCCGAACTGTCCGGCATCAACACACGCGCGCTGACGGTCAGGATCTTCGCCCTGATGGGTTTTCTCTGCGCCTTGGCGGCGCTGATCGCCCAGGCACGTCTGCAGAGCCATGGCAACGACATCGGCATGCTTGAGGAGCTTCGCGTGATTGCGGCCGCGGTGATTGGCGGGACGGCGTTGGCAGGCGGGGTCGGAACGATCTACGGCGCCGTTCTCGGGGCGCTCATCATGCAGTCCCTCCAATCGGGCATGGCCATGGTCGGCGTCGACACGCCTTTCCAGAACATCGTCGTTGGTCTGGTTCTCGTCATCGCGGTCTGGGTCGACATCATCTACCGCAAGCGCATGGGACTTACAAAATGACTGATACCCGCACGCCACTTGTCGAGATGCGCGACATTTCCATCGCCTTTGGCGGGATCAAGGCCGTCGACCATGTGTCAATCGACCTTTGCCCGGGTGAAGTCGTCGGCTTGCTTGGTCACAATGGCGCCGGCAAGTCGACGCTCATTAAAGTTCTTGCCGGTGCCTACGAGGCCGATCACGGCGAGATCCGGATCAACGGCGAAAAGGTCGAGATCGCAAATCCGCGCGATGCACGCGATCTCAACATCGAGACGATCTACCAGACGCTCGCCCTCGCCGACAACCTCGACGCGGCCTCGAACCTTTTCCTCGGACGGGAACTGATGAGGAACGGCTTCGTCGATGACGCCAAGATGGAAGCCGAGGCGCGCAAGATCATGGGTCGCCTGAACCCCAACTTCCGCAAGTTCAACGTGCCCGTCAGCGCACTGTCGGGCGGCCAGCGTCAGTCCGTCGCCATTGCGCGGGCGGTATATTTCAACGCCAAGATTCTGATCATGGACGAGCCCACCGCCGCTCTTGGCCCACACGAGACGCAGATGGTGGCGGAGTTGATCGAGGAGCTGAAAGCGCAGGGGCTGGGGATCTTCCTTATAGAGCACGACATCCACAATGTGATGAAGCTCTGCGACCGGGCATCGGTCATGAAGAACGGCCAGCTCGTGGGCACCGTCAACGTCAAGGATGTGACGGATGACGACATCCTGGGCATGATCATCCTCGGCAAGATGCCGGCTCATTTGGCGGCCTGACGGACGCGCCGCGCGGCGCGCCCTCTAACCAAACGGTCCGGGGGAACAAAGTGAAAAGATACGCCGTCGCAGGTGCGGGCTGGATCGCCGACGAAGCCTTCATGCCTGCCGTCGCCGCTACTGGAAACTCACGGATGCAGGCGCTCGTGTCCGGAAGCCCGGGTATCGCGCGGCAACTGGCCGAGTTTTACGGGGTTCCCGAGATCTGTCCTATGCCGATTTTGACGCGCTCTGCGCCAGCGATCGCCTACTTCTCGGACTGCATCGCGCAGGGTGTGCGACCCGAAGCTTACGGTGAGGAAGGACTTGCCGACATGCGCGTGTTGCTTGCCATTGATCAAGCGGCGCGCTCGGGCGAGACTGAAATGCCGGAACAGCGTGACTTTGGCCTGGGCATAGCGCCCGCTATGCTACGTTCTCTGCCAACTACCGAGAGGCGGCTGGTGCTCTGACAGCGCTTGCAGCACTGCGGGGGTGGCACAGTCGGATAACTGCATGAAGGCGCACGGCTCAAACACGACGGGTGGGAAAGTGAACCTAATGACAAGGCTCTCGCCGATCTCTTTGGCTATCCTGCTGGCGCCGGGACATGCGTGCGCCGATGGCGGGGTCGGGGTCGCGTTTGTTGATAGGGCGACAGAGTTGCCCTTGCGTCAGAGTTATGAGGGGGAGTGGAACCATTTTGTCGGCGGTGGAGTGGCAGTGCTGGACTGCAATGAGGACTGGCGGCCGGACTTCTATGCTGCGGGCGGTGCGGCGCCATCGCGCCTATTCGTCAACACTACGCCCGACGGCGGCCAGATCACATTCGCCGAAAGCCCGATCCAGTCGCTGACCAACGTGACTGGCGCCTATCCGCTCGATGTGGACGGCGACGGTCATCTTGACCTGGTCGTCCTGCGCGATGGGCCCAATGTGATCTTGCGCGGCGAGGGGGAGTGCCGCTTTTCGCCCGCCCCCGCCGAGTGGAATTTCGACGGCGGCAATGAATGGACTACCTCGTTCAGCGCGACGTTCGAGCCGGGGCAGCACTGGCCCACGCTGGCATTCGGAAACTACGTCGACGAAGGCAACCCGAAGGGCCCCTTCGAGACATGTGACCTTAATTACCTCATCCGCCCGAAGGGTCGCGCGTTCGGCCCGCGCACGCCGCTCGAACCCGGCTTCTGTGCGCTGTCGATGCTAATCTCGGACTGGAAGCGCGATGGAGTGCCGGACCTGCGCATCTCGAATGACCGGCAATACTACGTCCGCAATGGACGTGAACAGATGTGGCATCTCGATCCTTTGGCGGAATACACCGAGGGGGAGGGCTGGCCTACGATGAGGCTATGGGGGATGGGGATTGCCAGTCGCGACATCACCGGCGACGGGCTGCCCGAGGTGGTGCTGACCTCAATGGGCGATCAGGTGCTGCAGATCAACGAGGGGGGCGGCGCGATGAAGAACGCCGCCTGGACTATCGGCACCTATTCCTCCGTTCCCTACAAGGGAGATGACGGTCGTCCTTCGACCGGCTGGCACGCCGAATTCGGCGATATCGACAACGATGGGCGCGACGATCTGTTCATTGCCAAGGGTAACGTCGACCAGATGCCGACGAATGCGATCCATGACCCGAACAACCTGTTGATGCAGCTATCCGACGGAACCTTCGCGGAAAAGGGTGATGCTGCCGGGATCGGCACGATGGAACGCTCGCGCGGAGCCGCGTTGGCGGATTTGAACGGCGATGGCCTGCTGGACATCCTGGTTATCAACCGCCGCGCGCCGATGGAGGTGTGGCAAAACGTGACCGCGGGTACCGGCCACTGGCTGGCGCTGGATCTGGCCCAGTCGGGCGCGAATTGTCGCGCAGTGGGTGCTATCGTCGAAGTGCGGCTGCCCGGTGGGAGAGTTCTCACGCGCGAAAACACGGTTGGCGGCGGCCATGCCTCGGGCGAGGCGGTGCCGTTGCACTTCGGACTAGGCGCCGCCGAGTCGGTCGAGGTTCGCGTTATCTGGCCAGGCGGGGTCGTGTCAGCGTGGTCGACGATCAACGCCGACGCGGTGCTGCGTCTCGCCCCGGGGGAGGGGGAGAAATTGAGCATTGTTCAGAAGGAACTGGCGCCATGACTGTTCTGCGAAGGATACTGATCTGCCTGACGCTGCTGCTGGCCCTTTCTGGGAGACCCTTCCCCGCTATAGCCGAGGACACAGCCGTGGCGCTTCCGCGGCCGTTGACGGACGCCGATTTTCCCAGGCATTCGCAGGCCGAGATCGATCTGGGGCGCCTGTTGTTCTGGGACCCGATAATCTCGGGCAACCGCAACATCGCCTGCGCTACCTGCCACCATCCGCGCTTTGGCACCTCGGACGGGCTTTCGCTGGGCATTGGCGAAGGGGGCCGCGGCGTCGGCCCAGACCGTAAGCCGGATCAGGCCGACTATCCCGAGCAGCGCATTCCCCGCAATGCCCCCGGCCTATGGAACGTTGGCGCCAAGGGCTTCACGGTCCTCTTTGCCGATGGCCGGATCGAGATCGATCATAACCGGCCCACCGGCTTCCGAACGCCTTTGGAAGACGACATGGTATCGGGCTTTGCTTCGCTTCTCTCGGCACAGACGATGTTCCCGGTGCTGTCGAGCGACGAGATGGCCGGACACTATGAGGAGAACGACATCTCGACCCTTGTCCGGCAGGGAAGGTTGACAGGACCCGGCGGTGCCTGGGCGGCAATCGCCGCAAGAGCTGCGGCGATCCCTGTCTATCGGCAGATGTTCCGCGCCGCGTATCCAGACATCGCCGACGGGCGGGAGATCGGCTTCACCGACATCTCGAACGCGATTGCCGCCTATATGACCTTCGACTTTCGGTCCGATAGCGCACCCTTCGACACAAGGCTACGCGGCGAGCGCAAGCTGGAGCCGCAGGCCGAAGCGGGGATGGAACTGTTTTATGGCAAGGCGGGCTGTTCAGTCTGTCATTCCGGCCCACTTCTGACGGACATGAAATTCCACGCCATGGGCGATCCGCAAATCGGCCCTGGAAAGGCGGAACGCTTTGAAAGCCACCAGCGCGACACCGGGCGGATGAAGGTGTCGAACGACCCTGCCCAGGCTTTCGTGTTTCGCACACCGTCGCTTCGCAATGTCACGCTGACGTCTCCTTACGGGCACGCGGGGGCCTACCGTGAACTTCGCGCCTATCTGGTGCAGCATGACGATCCGGGCATCGGTCTGAGGAGCTATGATGTGGTCATGGCGATTTTACCCGATATGAAACTCGGCAAACCCGACTTCGCACCCGCCCAGAACGGAGCAGACTACAGCGGAATCGCGGCTGCGGCTGCGCGCGCTCCGCGCACGCCGCTCGACGCAGCGGAGATCGAGGATATTCTCGCCTTCCTTAGATCCCTCGAAGACCCAGTCGCGGCCGCTGGGGGACGAATGGGCATTCCCGACGCTGTTCCCTCAGGCCTGAGCATCGACCGATGAGTTGCGAATCGCCGGTGTCGGAGACTTGTGAGCCGACGAACCGATAACGGGAGAAGCCACGGTGCCAGCCGAAGTCCTTTTCGGCGGCCGGTACAGGTCGAACTCGCTTTCGCCGAGACGAAGCAAGAGCGGCGATCCCTTCCGGTTCACGACGAAATCGGGATGGTCGGCCGAGGCGATGATCCGCCTGACGCCAACGAAACGCGTCGGCCGATGCAGCCCGACGTCGCTGTGCGACAGGCGGTTCCACGCGTTTCTGTCGCGGCGATCGACACCGTGAGTTTTGCGGCATCCGGCATATAACGCGCGGATCAGTGCAAAGTTGGCGGGCGGATCCGAGCAGATACTGGGACGACGTCATTTCCAGATCAGGAGCTTTCGATGCCTCGTCTCATGCTGACCGACCGCCCGCTACACCCGCTGGCCGAACCCGTTGCCGCGCAATATCGAGACGACCGCCTGAACCGGCGCGAATTCTTTGCCACGATGGCAGCCTTGGGCGTCTCTTCCGCAGGGGCCGCGGCCCTCGGCGGTATCGCACTGACTGCGACGCCTGCGCGTGCCGAGACACCGCAGAAAGGGGGCACGCTCCGTGTGTCGATGAACGTCAAGCCCTTCCGCGATCCTCGGCTTTTCGACGGCCATCAGATTGCGCAGGTCGCGCGCACGGTGAACGAATACCTCGTGCGGTGGACCAGCGACTTCACCTTCGAGCCGTATCTTCTGGAAGGCTGGGAAACGAGCGACGACGCGAAGATGCTCACGCTCAAATTGCGACCCGGCGTGCAATGGTCGAACGGCGACATCTTTAACGCCGACGACGTAATGACCAACATCCCCCGGTGGTGCGATCAGACAGTCGAGGGCAATTCGATGGCCTCGCGCTTCAGTGTGCTGGTAGATCCGAAAACCAAGACCATCCTCTCCGACGCGCTGGAGAAAGTGGATGACCTCACCGTCCGCATCCACATGCCGCGCGCCGACATTACGCTCGTAGCCGGACTGACGGACTATCCAGCGCTCATCATGCACCGCAGCTACGACGGCGCGGAAGACCCGATGCAGGCGCTCGCGATATCAACCGGCCCGTGCGAACTGGTGAGATGGGAACCATCGGTCGGGGCGGAGGTCAAACGCAAGGAAGCGCCTTGGTGGAAAGGCGAGTTCTGGCTCGATGGTGTGAGGTGGGTCGACCTCGGGCTCGATCCGTCCAGCGCCGTCGCGGCGTTAGAAGCGGACGAGATCGACGCGACCGATGAAACGCCCGCCGACAGCCTGCCGCTGTTCGAAGGTGTTGGCGCGCAGACCAGCGAGATCGCCACGGGTTCGACCATCGTCTGCCGCTTCAACCTCCAGCAGGAGCCCTATACCGACATCCGGGTCAGGCGCGCGGCGCAACTTGCGGTGGACAACGCGACGGTCCTGCAGCTTGGCGTGAACGGCGCAGGTTCGGTCGCGGCCAACTGCCATGTCGGTCCGATGCACGAGGAGTTCTATGATATCGGTCCGGCGGTGCGGGACACCGATCGGGCTAAAAAGCTGCTCGAGGAAGCCGGCGCGACCGACCATGAATATGAACTCATCTCGCTCGATGACGAATGGCAGGCGACGACCTGCGATGCCGTCGCCGGACAGATGCGCGACGCGGGGCTGAATGTGAAGCGTTCGGTCCTGCCCGGCTCGACCTTCTGGAACAACTGGACGAAATACCCGTTCTCGGCGACCGAATGGAACGGTCGCCCGCTTGGTGTGCAGGTTCTGGCGCTGGCTTACCGCTCTGGCGAGGCCTGGAACGAAAGCGGCTTCGCCGATCCCAAGTTCGACCAGCTTCTGAACCAGGCGCTTGCCACACCGGACGCGGAGGCGCGTCGCGCGCTGATGAAGGATATCGAGGCGATCCTTCGCGACGCGGGCGTTATGATCCAGCCCTACTGGCGCTCGGTCTACCGCTCCTACCGCGAGGGGGTGAACGGTCTTCGAATGCAGCAGGCGTTTGAGGCGCATCTGGACAATGTCTGGCTTTCGGCGTGACACTGACCTGCCCCGCCCCTGCCGGACGGGGCCATCCGGCGAAGGACCACCATGAAGATCAAATCCGTCGGCGTCACCTCTCTGCGCCTGCCGCTGAAGGTGCCCTATATCTGGTCGCAGGGTGTCGAAGATGCCTTCCACGTCAACCTGATCGCGATGGAGACCGAGGATGGCACCATAGGCTACGGCGAGACGACGACCGCGCCCGACGCCACCGCGCAGGCCCGCGTGCTGGACAAGATCGGCCGGCGGCTGATCGGAACATCGGTCTTCGACATCGCACAAAACTGGGCTAGCGCCTATCGCGCGCTGTTCCTGACCTTTGGCGGCAACATGCCGCGCTATGCCAACCAATTGCAGTCCGGGATCGAGATGGCCGCGCTTGACCTACAGGGCAAGCTTCTCCGCCGTCCGGTCTGGGATATTCTCGGTGGGCAGCGGCGCAAGGATGTGGGTTACTTCTACTTCCTTCAGGGCGAAACCCCCGAGGAGATCGCGGCGGACGCCGCCCATGCGGCAAAGATCGCCGAGCCGGTGATCTACCTCAAGGTCGGTGTCGGGACCGAGCATGACCGGCAGGCCGTGCACCTGGTGCGCGAGGCCATCGGCGATGCGCGCCTCAGGCTGGACGCGAACGAGGCCTGGGACGTCTCGACCGCGATCCGCCGGATGACGGAATTCGCGCCCTACGGGATCGAGTATATCGAACAGCCCACCACATCACGCTCGCTCGAGGCTTTGCGCCGCGTGACCGAACGCGCACCGATTGCCATCGGCGCCGATCAGTCGGTCTTCACGCTGGAGGAGGTCTGGCGCGCCTGCGCCACCGGGGCCGCCGACATGATCGCCGTTGGCCCGCGCGAGATCGGCGGCTTGCGAGGGACGATGAAAGCGGCGGCGATCGCCGAGGGCGCAGGGCTTAACCTGTGCATCCATTCCTCGATGACCACGGGCATCACGACCTGCGCCGAACACCATGTCGGTCGCGCGATCGCGAACCTCGACGATGGCAACCAGATCATGTGGCAGCTTTTGCAGGAAGACATCGTGGAAAACCCCGCACTGACCCCGGTGAAAGGGCGGCTGGCGCTCGAGGAGAAACCGGGCCTTGGTTTCATGCTGGACGAAGACGCCGTCGCGCGGGCGGCAGAGCTGTTCCGCAAGCACGATTGGGACTGAAGATGTGCGCCGATGCCGCCCCGGACTGGATAGATGGTGACCCGGAGGATCTGCGCCGCTGGCGCAACGCCTGCCCCGAGGTCGTTAATCCGGTGCTGCCCGGGAACGTCGCGATCTCGCCGTTCGCACCCGGCGGAGGCTGTCCGGGCGGGCTTCTCTTCATGCCTTCCGCAGCAACCGGCATACCGATCGTCTATTTCCACGGAGGCGGTTTCATCGTCGGCTCGCCGGAGACCCATCGCATCAACACCGCCTGGATCGCTCACCTCACCGGCGCGCCCGTCCATTCGGTCCGGTACAGGCTCGCGCCCGAGCACCCGCTTCCGGCGCAGGCCGAGGATGCCGTCGCGGCGGTGCGCCGGCAGTTGTGCGGTCATCCCAGACTCAGGCTGATGGGCGACAGCGCCGGTGGACTCGTCGCGCTCTGGGCCTTTGCCGGTCTCGCGCGCGAAGAGCGCGCACGAATCGAGGACGCGGTCCTGTTCTATGCTGGGGGCGGCCCCTCGGTGCCACGCCCTGCGTCTCTCAGCGAGGACGAATCCGATGGGTTGGGACCGAAATCGCTTGCCGCCTATCAGCGGAAATTGGATCCGAACCGCATCGCGAAGGGCAATCCGCTCTATGATCCGATTGCCCTCGGTTTTGCTTTCCCCTCGCGCATGACCCTCGTCGGGGCCGGGGCAGACTCGGTATTCTATCAGACCGAGGCACTGGCGCGCCGGACCGGCGCGCGGTTGATCGTGGCGGAGGCTCAGCCGCACGGCTTTTTGGCCAGCCTGCCCGCCGAACCCGCATTAGGCTATCTTCGCCAAGCGCTCGGGGTGACACCGTGATGCGTCCGCCGCCGCCGGGTCCACACATCCCGCCCGCCCATCCGGCTACCCGCGAGGCGCCGCCCATCAGCTACGCTGTACTTGTCTTTCCGGGCTTTCCGCTCATGGCCTTCTCGGCGGTGATGGAACCGTTGCGCGCGGCTAACCTTCTGGCCGACCGTCGGCTCTATGACTGGGCGGTGGTCGCCAACGAGGCCGCACCTCTGCACGCCTCGAACGGGCTGCGCATCGAACCCGATCACGACGCCGCGGGTGCGCCTGATGCGGACCGGATTGTCGTCTGTTCGGGGGGAGATGCCGACCACCTCACTGCCGACCGCGCGCTTTCGTGGATACGCCGCCGGCTCCGCGCCGGCGCCGCGCTGGGGTCCGTCGCCGACGGGGCCTTCTTTTTGGCCCGCGCGGGGTTGCTCGATGGTCATGCCTGTACGTTGCACTGGACGAGCCAGCCCGCGTTCCGCGAAGCCTTCCCCGAGATCGAGATGCGACAGGATCTCTTCGTCATCGACCGGGGTCGCTTCACGTCGACCGGAGGGATCGGTGCGCTCGACATGATGCTGGCAATGATAGCCTCAGACCACGGCACAGAGCTTGCCGACGAAATTGCGGAGTGGTTCGTTCACAGTCCCTTGAGGGATGAGGCCGAACGCAAAGGTATGCCGCTTCGCCTGCGCACGGGAATTCGTGACGACATAGTGCTTGCGGCCGTCGCGGCGATGGAACGGGCCCTCGAAGAACCGGTCAAAATCCGCACCCTCGCCGACCGGATCGGAGTGTCGTCGGACCGGCTGGAACGCGCCTTCCACAAGGAAACCGGTCTGCCACCGGCATCCTATCTGCGGCAACTACGCCTGAAGCACGCGGCCGACCTTCTACTTCATTCCAAAGCGCGGATCGATGCGATCGCACTATCCTGCGGCTTCGCCAACGCATCGTGCTTCTCGCGGGCCTTCCGAAGCGAATTCAACTGCTCGCCGCGCGAGATGCGCGCGCGCAGTGAGCGCCATGCCCGCGCCTATCGACCCCCTCCGGGAGAAGCCGAATGCACGAAACGCTGACATTGCCGCGTGGGAGAGCCGCGCTTCTTCTCATTGACATGCAGGAGGAGCATCGCAGCGATTTCCGGTACCTTGTTCACGCCTATGACGCCGTCGTCGCGAATTGCGCCCGGCTTCTGGCGGCAGCACGGGCCGCAGGACTTCCTGTGCTGCATACAGTCTATCTCGTCGATACCGGCATCGACGCGACCCGCCCATTCCATCCGAAGGGCGAAGATGGTCGCTCGGCCTTTAGCGACGCGGGCACGCCGGGGGCAAATATCTCCCCCGAACTCTCCCCTCTCCCCGACGAGACTGTCATCGTCAAGCGGGATGCGAGTTGTTTCACCACACCCGAACTTGCCGCGGCGATGCAGCGAGCGGGGGTCGACTGGCTCATCATCGGTGGCTGCTGGTCGGAGGCTTGCGTGGCGGCGACCGTGAAGGACGGCATTGAACGCGGCACGCATATCCTTCTGGTCAAGGATGCCTGCGGGTCGGGCAGTCCGGCAATGCACGAGACCGCCGTTCTGAACATGGCGAACCGGCTTTACGGCGGAGCGGTGGCCGATACAGACCGCGCCGTGTCGCTGATCGGCGGCGGCGTGGCGCGGGTGTGGCGGACTGCGCTACCAGTGCCGATGAAGTTCACCTATGAAAGCGCCTCACGCGATTACGCCGCTCTCTGAACTAATGTCCGGGCTCGTTCTCGGTTCATGGCCAGGACATGACGGCTGCGGCGAGTGCCATGGCGGAGAGGAAGACCTTCGGGCATCTGCGTAGCGTGTTGCCACCCTGCGCCAGGCCTTCACACGCGCGAACATGATCTCGATGCGGTTGTGGCGTTTGGAGCGGCGCCTGTCGTATTTGATCGGCTTGCCACCGGACTTCCGGCCCGGAATGCAGGGCTTTATCCCTTTGTCTTTCAGCGCATCTCTGAACCAGTCAGCATCATAGCCGCGAATGGCAGCCTGCCCGGCAGGGCCGCCGCGCCGGTATAGTCGCCGACCTGATCGCAGTCATGCAGAAGCGGATCGGGCGGCCATCGGCATCGGTGACGGCATGCGCTGCAAGCGCAAGGTCAATGGTTCTGACCCTGGACTGGAGGTCAGTGGCGTAAGTTTTCTTTGATTTACCGAGAGCAAGTCTGCGAGCATAATCTCGCCGTCGTTCTCAGCCGGCAGCTGAGCAATCATTCTTGGCGGCATCGGAGGATACAGTGAAACCGCATGACCGTTTGCGCACGTCTCTGTGCGATATCTTGGAATGCGATTTTCCAATCCTCCTTGCGGGCATGGGCGGAGTGTCGCGGTGGGAATTGGCCGCGGCGGTCGCGAATGCGGGTGGCTTCGCGATGCTTGGCATGGTGCGCGAAGACCCTGCGCTGATCGCGGAAGAGGTTTTGATGCTCAAGGCAGCCACGGACCGGCGGTTCGCGGTGAACGTGATTCCTGCGGCGACGGAGCCCCGTCTGCTCGAGGCGCAGATCGGTCGCTGCCTTGATCTTGGCGTCAGCGCGTTCAGCTTCTTCTGGGACGTGATGCCTGAAGTTGTGGCAAGGGTGAAGGATGAGGGCTGTCTCGTGCTGCATCAGGTCGGAACGCTCGAAGCCGCCAGGATGGCGGAAGCCGCCGGGGTGGACGTCATCATCGCGCAGGGCGTCGAAGCGGGTGGCCACGTTCACGGACGAACACCGGCCTTTGACCTCGCGGGAGAAATCCTTGAAAGGGCAAGCGTTCCGGTCGTCGTCTCCGGTGGCCTCGCAACTGGCGCGGACCTGGCGGCTGCCCTGACGATGGGCGCGGCGGGCATCCAGTGCGGAACCGCCTTTCTCGCGACAGAGGAGTCCTTCGCCCACCCCTACCACAAGGAGCGCGTGATCGCAGCCTCGGGAGAGGAGACGGTCCTCACAGACATATTCGTGCTGAACTGGCCAAAGGGGGCTGCGGTGCGGGTGATCTCCAACAGCGTGACCCAGATATTGAACGGCCGCTATTTGGGCTACGATCCGGAACGCCTGCCGCGCGAGCCCATCGCCTGGGACGGCGACCAGGCCCGGCTGCGCTTCAGTACGGATTCACCCTTGCGCACCACGACGGGCGATCTGGAAGCGATGGCGCTCTACTCCGGGCAGGGGGCAGGCGCTATTGACCGGGTCATGCCAGCAGCAGAGCGCGTCGCCATCATCGCCGCCGACGCTGGGCGCATCCTTGACAAGGCGGAGGTGGCGACCGAAGCATGAGACTGCCGCTCAGCGATCGCCCGAAACCGGGCCGAGCAGGAGAATCTGGACATCTGCGACGTTGGTTCCGGTCGCGCCCGTGACGAGGAGATCGCCCGAAAGCTTCAATGCCGCGTGGCTGTCGTTATTGGCCAGAAGCGACTCGGGTTCGGCTCCGGATTTCCTCATCCGGGCGACCGTGCCGCCATCCACGATCCCGCCAGCGGCATCGGTTGGGCCGTCGCGGCCATCCGTCCCGCCGGACAGAAACACCCATTCGCGGTCCAGTCCGAACATGCTGAGGGCGACGCGCAGCGCCAGTTCCTGATTGCGCCCGCCACGGCCGCTGCCCCGCAGGGTGACGGTGGTTTCGCCGCCGAAAATCAGACTAACGCTGCGGTTAGCCGGGGCATTCCGCGCGGCGGTCACGATCGCTTGCGCCGCGTCGGCAACGTCGCCCGTGAGATGGTCGTTCGCGATCCTCGCATCGGGTCCGGCCGCCTCGACAACGGCATCGAGGCTTTTGCGGTTCGATCCGATGAGGACGTTATGCGCTTCGGGCAAGGGCGCGGGAGGCGCATCGTGGTCGAGCGCCGCCCTTGCGGCGGCAGGTATGCTGTCCCATACGCCTTTGGATTTCAGGAGCGCCCGCGCATCTGCTCGAGATCCGATCGGCGCGACGGTGGGACCGGAAGCAATGACTCGCAGATCGTCACCGATCACGTCTGACAGGATGTAGGCGGTGACTTGGGCCGCGGTGGCGCGCAGAAACCCGCCGCCCTTGAGCCGGGAAAGCTGCTGGCGGATCAGGTTGATCTCGGTGATCTCGTACCCGTTGGCGAGCAGGATGCGGTTCAGGTCCGCCTTGTCGCGCAAGGTCAGCCCCGCAACCGGCGCCGGCAGGAGCGCCGATCCGCCGCCGGAGATGAGAGCGATCACCCGGTCGGCGGCGCTGGCCGCGTTCAGCATTCTTTCAACCTGTTGCGCCGCCGCGACGCCGTTCTCGTCCGGCACAGGATGACCCGAGGCCAGGACCTTCGCGCCGGGCAGATCGCGGGCGTTCTCGTAGTTTGTCACGACGAGCGCCTCGACAGCGACGCCGCTGATCCGCGCGAGCAGGCAGACCGCCATAGGGATGGCAGCCTTTCCGACCGCGATGATGAGATAGCGCCCGCCCGGATCCGGGCGCGGCAAAGGAGTTGTTTCCAGCGCGTTTGTCAGCGCGCGGGCCGGGTCGGCGGCCTGACAGGCCACCGAAAACAACTCTATCGCCCTGTTGCGCAGGCCGGCCAATCGCTCAGGCCGCCGAGATCTGCCGGGCTTTCTCGACAAGCACTTCCGCTTGCCGGATCGACGCATAATCGATCAGCCTGCCGTCGAGCGAGACCGCACCCTTGCCCTCCGCCGCAGCCTTTTTCATCGCCTCGAGGATGCGACCCGCTTTCGTCACCTCCGCGTCCGACGGGCTCATCACCTCGTTTGCGAGAGCGATCTGGCTTGGATGAATTGCCCATTTGCCCTCGCAACCCAGCACCGCCGCGCGGCGGGCGGCAGCCTTGTAGCCGTCTGGGTCGGAAAAGTCGCCGAACGGGCCGTCGATCGGTCGCAGGCCGTTGGCACGCGCCGCCACCACCATCCGGGCGAGCGCATAGTGCCACATGTCACCCCAATGGACGGCGCGCGAACCATCGTCGAGCTTGTCGGTAAGGACCGAATAATCGGGATTGACCCCGCCAATGATGGTCGTCCGCGCCCGGGTCGAGGCGGCATAGTCGGCGACGCCGAAATGAAGCGACTCGTTGCGCTTCGAGGCCGCCGCAATTTCAGACACGTTCTGCATGCCGAGCGCGGTCTCGATGATATGCTCGAAGCCGATACGTTTCTTGTAGCCTTTCGCGTCCTCGATTTGAGTCACCAGCATGTCAACCGCGTAGACGTCAGCGGCAGTGCCGACCTTCGGAACCATGATGAGATCCAGCCGCTCGCCGGCCTGTTCGACGACGTCCACGACATCGCGATACATGTAGTGTGTGTCGAGACCGTTGATTCGGACCGACATCGTCTTGCGGCCCCAATCAATCTCGTTCAGCGCCTTGATGATGTTCTTGCGCGCCTGCGCCTTGTCATCCGGCGCGACCGCGTCTTCAAGGTCGAGGAAGATCACGTCGGCTTCGGACTCCGCCGCTTTTTCAAACATTTGCGGGGCGCTCCCCGGAACCGCCAACTCGCTCCGATTAAGACGGGCGGGGGCCTGCTGAATGACGTGGAAGGACATCTGTGCGCTCCTTGCGTTCGGGGAATTTAGGGAAACTAGACTTGTCTCTAGCCATCGACCATGGGCACCTTTCCAGTCAAGAATAAAATATTCACCATGCGCATCCTGCGATCAGAAGTCGCCCTTCGCCGCGCGATTGGCATAGTAGAACGCTATCGCCTGGGCGCGATTTCTGACCGACAGTTTTTCGAACAGATTCGACAGGTGGAACTTTACCGTGTTCGGGCTGATCTCGAATTCCCGCGCCAGTTCGCGATTTGTGGCACCCTTTGACAGCCCTTCGAGCAGCGTTCTTTCGCGGCGCGAAAGCTGTTCGATCGGATCCTGTTGGAGTTTGCGGACGTCGAGGAACGGAAAGACCATCTGCCCCTTGGCGACCGCGAGACAGGTTTCAAGAAGCCGCTCCACCGACCCCGAGCGGGCCGCGAACCCCGCCGCGCCCGCCGACATCGCCTTGCGAGGCGTCTCGGATGATTCATCACCGTAGACAACCAGGCGCGGCGCAGCCTCCTGTTCGCGCAACACTTCGATCAGCTTCGCGCCGCCCAGAGCGGGAAGGTTCCAGTCGATCACCCCGACCTGAATCGGCATCCGCATGACCGTTCCCAAAAAACCCTCGGCCGTCGATGAGGTCGCGATCAGAGAGAATCGGGGATCGCGTTCGAAAATCTCCGACATCGCGGTCAGCACAAGCGGATTGTTGTCCGCTAACATGACCGTCACTTGGGTTTCAGCGCTGTTCGCTTGTTCGGCCTTCATCGAAACTTCCAAAAACCTACCCGATTATACAGGTGATTTCATCGTATACTACGGTATATCAATCTATTTGGGTAGGTTATTCCCCATCAAAATAGATACCCAAAAGCAGGATATTCGAATATTGCGCCGTTTGTCCACTCGGTATTCACTGGCATTAGGAAAGTTAACTGATGGGAATTTTTCTTGTTAAACGCCGCATCGGCCCCGGAAGTGCCCTTTCCTCCTTTCAGACCACCGGCGGTGACGGGAGGTCTTGAGGATCAGCTAAACCACAGTGCAAGGCAGGGGTGACCGATGAGCGACGTTGAAATTTTCCCGCAGCTTCAGATTCCCGAGACATTGGCCGCAGGACCTGGACCCGGCAACACCGATCCACGCGTGCTTGCCTGCTTCTCGAATGCGGGTCTCGCCGATCACATGCAGGCCGACGTGCTGCGTGGCATGATCGAATGCAAGGAGATGCTGCGTTCGGTCTGGGGCACGCGCAACACCTATACCTACGGCGTCGGCGGCACCGGCTTCAGCGGTCTCGATTGCCTGTTCAGTGCGATCCTGCCCGGCGACGAGGTCGTTGCCTTCACCAACGGGACCTTCAGCGGAATCGACGGGCTGACAATCCGCATGAAGGCCTCGAGCCGGGAAGATCTGAAGGCCAATCCGCTCGACCCGAAGCCCGCGAACGTGACCATGGTCACCGTGCCGCATGGCCAGTCGGTGCACGCTGAACTCATCGAGTCGGTGCTCGCGGACAAGAAGCCGAAATGGGCATTCATGGCGCATTGGGAAACTGGATCTGGCCGGATCAATGACCTGCGCGGCTTTTCGGAGGCCTGCGAGAGGCATGGCGTCATGGGGCTTGTAGATGCGGTGTCTTCGCTTGGCATCGAGGATTTTGCCATCGACGACTATCCCGGCGTGATCGGCTGGGCGTCCTGTCCCCAGAAGGGTGTGCTCTGCCTGCCCCTGACATACGCGCCGGTCAGCTTCAGCGACCGCTACATCGACGAGATCAAGGCGACCGGCTGTCACACATATGTGCATCATCCGCTGCTGGAGGCGCGGCACTGGGGCATCGTCGATGGCAAGGACGTCGCCGCGGGCAGCTATCACCGGACCCATTCCGGCTACGCTGTGGCGGCCTTCCACGAGGCGCTTCGTATCACCCTTCAGCACGGCCGCGCGCAGAGGGCGCGTGACTACGCGCATCACGAACGCGCCTTGCGCGAAGCCGTCGCGGCGATGGGGTGCGAGGTTACGTCGAACATGACCAGCCTCGTCGTTCTCAACCTGCCGCCCGCGCTTGCCGGCCGCGAGAAGGAGCTGGTGCAAAGCTGCCGGGCCAAGAATTTCGGTATCTGGCCGACCCTGTCGGAGCCGGTGCAAGTGCGTATCGGCATCCTGAACCAACTGTCCGAGCCGGCTATCACCGAGATCGTGACGCGCTTCGCCACTGCTCTTAACGACATGGGGGCAGAGATCGACATCGACCGGATCCGGCAGGGCCTGACCAACCACTACAAGCGACCGATGGCCGCCGAATAGGTCTGAAATTATGGGAGGCAAAAATGGACATTCACGAATACCAGGCTAAAGAAATCCTTGCCAAGTTCGGCGTGACCGTTCCACAGGGCGGCCTGGCCTACAGTCCTGAACAGGCGGCATATCGCGCCCGCGAACTGGGTGGAAACCGCTGGATCGTCAAGGCGCAAGTTCACGCCGGCGGCCGCGGTAAGGCCGGCGGCGTAAAGCTCTGCGATTCGGAGCATGAGATTCAGGACGCCACCAACGAAATGTTCGGTCGCAAGCTGGTCACTCATCAGACAGGACCCGAAGGCAAGGGCATCTATCGCATCTATGTCGAGAACGCCGTCGAATTCGACCGCGAGATCTACCTCGGGTTCGTCCTCGACCGGACCACGCAACGCGTGATGATCGTCGCTTCGTCGGAAGGCGGCATGGAGATCGAGGAAATATCGGCGGAGAAGCCCGACTCGATCGTTCGCTCCACTGTCGAACCCGCGGTCGGTCTCAGGGAATTCCAGGCGCGCGAGATCGCCTTCGCGCTCGGCATCCCCGCGGCGCTGACACAGCAGATGGTGCGCACCCTGGAGGGCTGTTACCGCGCTTTCCGAGACCTCGATGCGACCATGGTCGAGATCAACCCCCTTGTCATCACCTCGGACAATCGCATCCTTGCGCTTGACGCGAAGATGACCTTCGATGGTAACGCGCTGTTCCGTCACCCGCACGTCGCTGAACTCCGCGACAAGAGCCAGGAAGACCCGCGCGAAGCCCGCGCCGCAGATCGCGGGCTTGCCTATATCGGGCTGACCGGAAACATCGGCTGCATCGTTAACGGCGCCGGCCTGGCGATGGCGACGATGGACACGATCAAGCTTGCGGGCGGCGAACCTGCCAACTTCCTCGACATTGGCGGCGGCGCGACGCCCGAGCGGGTCGCGAAAGCATTCCGTCTGGTGATGTCGGACGAAAACGTGGAGGCGATTCTCGTCAATATCTTCGCCGGGATCAACCGCTGCGACTGGGTCGCCGAAGGCGTGGTACAGGCTCTGACCGCGAACCCGGTCGACGTGCCGGTCATCGTCCGGCTTGCCGGAACCAATGTCGAGGAGGGTCAGAAGATCCTCGCCAAATCCGGCCTGCCGATCATACGCGCCGGTTCGCTGATGGAAGCGGCGGAGCGGGCGGTCACGGCCTGGAAGAACGACCAGAAACAAAACACCAAGATGAGGGCGATCTGATGAGCATTTTTCTCGACAGGGAAAGCCGCGTGGTCGTGCAGGGCATCACCGGCCGCATGGCGCAGTTCCACGCCAAGGAAATGCTGGACTACGGGACCAACGTCGTGGCCGGCGTCGTTCCGGGCAAGGGTGGCGAGACGGTTTTTGGCGTGCCTGTCTTCGACACGGTGAAACAGGCGGTCGCGGCGACGGGCGCAGATTCGAGCCTCGTCTTCGTGCCGCCGCCTTTCGCGGCCGACGGCATCATGGAAGCGGCCGACAGCGGCATCCGCTACTGCGTCTGCATAACCGACGGCATCCCGGCGCAGGACATGATCCGCGTGAAGCGCTACATGATGCGTTATCCGCGCGAGCGCCGGATGGTGCTGACCGGGCCAAACTGTGCGGGCACGATCAGCCCGGGCAAGGCACTTCTCGGCATCATGCCGGGCCACATCTACCTGCCGGGCAATGTCGGTATCGTTGGCCGGTCCGGCACCCTCGGCTATGAAGCGGCCCAGCAGTTGAAGGACCGCGGCATCGGCGTATCCACCTCGGTCGGCATCGGCGGCGACCCAATCAACGGATCCAGCTTCCGCGACATCCTCGAGCGCTTCGAGGCCGATCCCGAAACGCATGTGATCTGCATGATCGGCGAGATCGGCGGCCCGCAAGAGGCCGAAGCCGCCGCCTATATCCAGGAGCACATGACCAAGCCCGTGATCGCCTATATCGCCGGCCTGACCGCACCCAAGGGCCGCACCATGGGCCATGCCGGCGCGATCATCTCGGCCTTCGGCGAGAGCGCATCGGAGAAGGTGGAGATCCTCACCGCCGCCGGTGTCACCGTGGCCGAGAACCCCTCGGTCATCGGGGAAACCGTCGCGCGGGTCATGAAGAAGAAGGCCGCCTGAAGAGGAGGAGCCAATGACGAAACCCAGAATTCTCGTGACGCGGCGCTGGCCCGAAGCGGTCGAAGCGCGCATGGCAGAGGTCTTCGACCTCGACCTCAACCGCGCCGACACGCCGCTTGGCGAGGCGGACCTGCGTGATGCCATGGGCAAGTATGACGCGATCCTGCCAACGGTGACGGACCGTCTGCCCGCCCCGGTCTTCGACCAGCCGTCGGCGCGCACGAGGATTCTGGCGAACTACGGCGTAGGCTTCGCCCATATCGACACCGAGGCCGCGAAAAGCCGGGGCATCGCCGTGACCAACACCCCGGACGTCCTGTCGGAGTGCACCGCGGATATCGCCATGACGCTGATGCTGATGGTGGCGCGGCGCGCGGGCGAGGGGGAGCGTGAACTGCGCGAGGGAAGGTGGTCCGGGTGGCGCCCGACGCATCTGATCGGCACCAAGGTGTCCGGCGCGACGCTGGGCATCATCGGCTTTGGCCGCATTGGTCAGGCGATGGCGCAACGCGCGCATTTCGGCTTTGGCATGAAGATCATCGTGCAGAACCGCTCGCCCGTCCCGGCCGAGGTTCTGGCGCGCTACAATGCGAAACAGGTTCCCGCCATCGACGACCTGCTGCCCTTGTGCGATTTCGTGTCGCTGCACTGCCCCGGAGGTGCCGCCAACCGCCACCTTATCAACTCGCGCCGGCTTGACCTGATGCGGCCGGGGGCCTTCCTTATCAACACCGCGCGCGGCGAGGTGGTTGATGAACATGCGCTGGCGCAGGCGCTCTGGTTCGGCACGATCGGCGGCGCGGGCCTCGACGTGTTCGAGCGTGAGCCGCATGTTCCGTCAGAACTCCTCGGCGCGGACAATCTCGTCATGCTGCCGCATCTCGGCTCCGCGACACGCGAAACCCGCGAGGCGATGGGGTTCCGCGTGTTGGACAACCTGATGGACTTCTTTGACGGCAAGACCCCGCGCGACCGGGTCGCCTGAGCCATGGAGACGGTTCGGAAAGACCGGGAGGCAGACGGCGCAGAAACACCCGACTATGCCGTGCTTCTGCGAAATGACATGCTTCGGCTCTGGCGCAACGTCATAACCCGGCGTGCGCCACATGTTGCGGAACTGATCGAGAATGCGGGTGAACGTTTGCCGCCCGGCGACGAGGCGATACCCTGCCTCCAGGCGATCAATATCTGGTTTCAGCTCACCCGGATCATCGACGAAAACATCGCGATGCGCGACCGCCGGCAGACGGAAGCGCGAAACGGCGCCGAGGCGGTCGAGGGAAGCTTTGCCAGGGCATTCGCCGACATCGACGCGCAGATGACGCCCGACGCATTCGAGGCAATGGCCAGTCGGCTTTCGGTGGGACCAACCCTGACGGCACATCCGACCGAAGCCAAGCGCGTCACCATTCTTGAAATCCATCGCCGCATCTACCGGCTGCTCGTCGCGCTGGAAACACAACGCTGGACACCCCGGGAACGCGAGGATTTCCTTCTCGACATCGAATGCGAGATCGACCTTCTGTGGATGACGGGCGAACTGCGGCTCGAACGGCCGAGCCTGAAGGATGAGATTGAATGGGGCCTGCAATTCTTCCGGGACAGTTTTTACGACGCCATCCCCCAGCTTTTTGAGCGGTTCACGAAGGTAACACGGGCGCGTTTCGGCAAGGAACTGGAGATCACGCCCTGCATCCGGTTCCATTCCTGGATCGGTGGCGACCGCGACGGCAACCCGAACGTCACTGCCGAAGTAACGCGCGACGCGCTCCGCCGGTCGCGGCTGGCAATCCTTGAGAAGTATCGGGACGCCGTGCGCGCCGCTGCCGCCAAGATCAGCATTACCTCGCGTATCGTCGCCATTCCGGCCCCGGATCGGGAGCGCGTTCTGGCGATCATCAGTCAGACGGGCGAGGCGGCGGAGCTTGAGGCTCGCAACCCCGGAGAGCTGTTCCGGCAGGCCCTTTCGGTCGTCTCGGAGCGACTGCAAGCCACGATCGATGGCGGGGCGCATGCCTATGCGACCGTCGGCCTGTTCGTCGCCGACCTTCGGACGCTAGATGACGCGTTGGTCGCTATCGGGGCCGGGCCTGTCGCCGAGCGACATCTGCGGCCGATAGGTTGGCAGGCGCGGACCTTCGGCTTCCGGACCGCAACCCTCGACATCCGCCAGAATTCCACAGTGACGACAGCAGTCATCGCCGAAATCTGGGGCCTTCGCCGCGCCGCGCCCGCCTATGGCAGCAAGGCCTGGTCGGACCGCCTGCGCAAGGAACTCGCGCAACCCGATCCGGTGTTCGATGATCGCGCGAAACTTGGACCTGAGGCGCGCGAACTGCTCGACCTCCTTGCCCTGATGCGCGATGCCCGGCTCTCCGACGACCCGGACGCGATGGGGCCGTTCATCCTGTCGATGAGCCGGTCGAGCGACGATATCCTCGGCGTCTATCTTCTCGCGCGTTACGCCGGTTTCGGTGCGGAGAAAGTCGATCTCCGGGTGGTGCCGCTCTTCGAGACCATCGAGGATCTGCGGCACGCCCCGGCGGTTTTCGACGACCTCCTGAGCGTGCCATTGGCCCATCGCAGCATCCGGTCGCGCGACGGCACGATCGAGGTGATGCTCGGCTATTCCGACAGCAACAAGGACGGCGGTTTCGTCTGTTCGACCTGGGAACTTGACAAGGCCCAGCGGCGCATCTCGCAGACGCTTGCCCGGCACGACACGCAACCCATCTTCTTTCACGGTCGCGGCGGATCAGTCAGCCGGGGCGGCGCGCCGACCGAACGGGCTATCGCGGCACAGCCCATGGGAACAATCCACGGCCGCCTGAGGATCACCGAACAGGGCGAAGTCGTCTCGTCCAAATATGCCAATCGTGGCACTGCCCTGAATCAGCTCGAACTTCTCGCCTCATCGGTGCTGGTCCACATGCAGACCCGTGTGCAGAAGGCGGCGAACCCCGAGCATGTCGATGCGCTCGATGCGCTGGCCGGCATGTCGCAGACCGCCTATTCCAACCTGCTCTCGCTGCCGGGCTTCATCGAGTACTTCCAGCAGGCAAGTCCGGTCGAAGAACTGGCCATGCTCAAGATCGGCTCGCGACCCGCGCGGCGGTTCGGCGCCAAGAGCCTTGCCGATCTCAGGGCGATACCGTGGGTTTTTGCGTGGTCGCAGAACCGGCATCTCCTGACGGGTTGGTATGGCTTTGGTGCTGCGGTCGCCTCGTTTCGGCAGGTGCGCGGCAAGGATGGCGACCGCCTTCTCGGCGAGATGTTCGCGCAGCACCGGCTGTTCCGGCTGATGGTGGACGAGGTCGAGAAATCACTGATCCTGTCGGACATGGAGATTGCCGCGCGTTACGCCGAACTGGTCGAGGACGCGGCTATCCGCGACCGCGTCTTTTCCAGCATTCTGGAAGAACATCTGCGCACAGCGGCAGCGATACGCGATCTGACCGACGGCGATGGAATCGGCGCCCGGTTCCCCATCATGAGCGACCGGTTCCAGCGTCTTCGCCCGCAGCTTGACAGAATCAACCGGCTTCAGGTGGCGCTTCTGCGCAGCGCCCGCGCGGACCCCTCGCTGCGAACCGCCATCCCGCTCATGCAATCCATGAACTGTATCGCTGCCGGCCTCGGATGGACCGGTTGAATAAGGAGATGACCATGACAGTAGTCGCCCGCGATGCCGGTTTTTTCACGGAAAGCCTTGCCACCCGCGACCCTGCGCTTTTCGGCGCGATCAGCGACGAGCTTGGCCGCCAGCGCGACGAGATCGAGCTGATTGCCTCGGAGAACATCGTCAGCCGGGCGGTGATGGAGGCGCAGGGCTCCGTGCTGACCAACAAATACGCCGAGGGCTATCCGGGGCGGCGCTACTATGGCGGTTGCCAGTATGTCGATGTCGCGGAGAACCTCGCCATCGACCGCGCGAAGGCGCTCTTCGGCTGCGACTTCGCCAACGTGCAGCCGAATTCCGGCAGCCAGGCCAACCAGGGTGTGTTCAACGCGCTCCTGAAGCCCGGCGACACGATCCTTGGCATGAACCTCGCCTCTGGCGGCCACCTGACGCACGGCGCCGCGCCGAACCAGTCGGGCAAGTGGTTCCACGCCATTCAGTACGGCGTGCGGCAAGAGGACAGCCGGATCGACTACGACGCGGTCGCGGCGCTCGCGAAAGAGCATCAGCCGAAGCTCATCATCGCCGGCGGCTCGGCGGTGCCGCGGGTCATCGATTTCGCCAAGTTCCGGGCGATCGCCGACAGCGTCGGCGCCTGGTTCCTGGTCGACATGGCACATTTCGCGGGCCTCGTGGCCGGCGGACAGCATCCCTCGCCCTTCCCGCATGCCGATGTCGCCACGACGACGACGCACAAGACCCTGCGCGGTCCGCGCGGCGGCATGATCCTGACCAACAGCGAAGAGATCGCCAAGAAGGTCAACTCGGCGATCTTCCCCGGCATCCAGGGCGGCCCGCTGATGCATGTCATCGCCGCCAAGGCGGTGGCCTTCGGCGAGGCGCTGCGCCCCGAGTTCAAGACCTATGCCGCGCAGGTGGTGAAGAACGCGCAAGCCCTGGCGGACGAGCTGACGCGCGGCGGCCTCGACATCGTCACCGGCGGCACGGACACCCATGTGATGCTGGTCGACCTGCGCCCGAAAAACGTGAAGGGCAACGATACCGAAAAGGCGCTCGGCCGCGCCCATATCACCTGCAACAAGAACGGCATCCCGTTCGATCCGGAAAAACCGACGGTGACCTCGGGCATCCGCCTCGGCACGCCGGCCGGCACCACGCGCGGCTTCGGCGCGCCCGAATTCCGCCAGATCGCAAAGCTCATCATCGAGGTGGTCGATGGCCTTGCCGCGCATGGCGAAGATGGAAACGCCGCCGTCGAAGCCAAGGTGAAAGCCGAAGTCCAGGCGCTGTGCGCGCGCTTTCCGCTTTACCCGGGGCTCTGAGTCACAAAAAAGCGCCGCCGCCCAGAGGGCGGCGGAAGGACGAGGCACCCCGCAGCGGTTATCCGTCAGATATCGAGCGTATTCTCGTGCTCCCAACGGGAGAAGTGCGAAACGAAGCTGTCCCACTCCTTCTGCTTGAGCTTGAGATAGGCGGTCGAGAACTCCTCGCCCATCATCGACTTCAGGGTCTTGTCCTTGTCGTATTCACGCAGCGCATCGAGCAGATTGAGCGGCAGTTTCGGCGCGCCCTTCACCTTGTGGCCATCCTGATACATGTCGATATCGTAGCGGCGACCGGGATCGGCCTTGGTGCGGATGCCGTCGATACCGGCGGCGAGGATGACAGCCTGCATCAGATAGGGATTCGCCGCCCCGTCGGGCAGTCGCAGCTCAAACCGACCGGGGCCGGGAACGCGCACCATGTGAGTGCGGTTGTTGCCGGTCCATGTGACCGTATTCGGTGCCCAGGTGGCGCCGGATGAGGTGCGCGGTGCGTTGATGCGCTTGTAGCTGTTCACCGTGGGGTTGGTGATGGCGGCCAACGCCGAGGCGTGCTTCATGATGCCGCCGAGGAAGTGCCTGCCCTGATCCGACAAGCTCAGTTCCTTGCTGTCGTCGGCGAACACGTTCCTCTTGCCGTCGAGGCTCCAGACCGAGATATGGGCGTGGCAACCCGACCCGGTAAGGCCCTTGAACGGCTTTGGCATGAACGTCGCGCGCAGGCCGTGCTTTTCGGCGACCGACTTCATCATGAACTTGAAGAAAGAGAACTTGTCGGCCGACTGGAGCACGTCGTCATACTTCCAGTTCATCTCGAACTGGCCTGTCGCGTCCTCATGGTCGCTCTGATAGGGTTCCCAGCCGAACTCCATCATGTAGTCGGCGACTTCGGCGATCACGTCGTAGCGTCGCATGATTGCCTGCTGGTCGTAGCAGGGCTTTTCGGCCGTATCCCAAGGGTCGGAGACCTTCTCGCCATCTGGCGAGAGCAGGAAGAATTCAGGCTCCACACCGGTCTTGACACGCAGCCCCTCTTTCGCCGCCTCGTCGACGAGCTTGAGGAGCACGTTGCGCGGCGCCTGGGCGAGCGGTTTGCCCTCCATCACGCAGTTCGCGGCAACCCAGGCGACTTCAGGCTTCCACGGAAGCTGGATCACCGAACTGGGATCGGGAACCGCCATCATGTCAGGATGCGCGGGCGTCAGGTCGAGCCAGGTCGCAAAACCGGCAAAGCCAGCACCGTCCACGGCCATGTCGTTGATCGCCTGCGCGGGAACCAGCTTGGCGCGCTGACCGCCGAAGAGGTCGGTGAACGATACCATGAAGTACTTGACGCCTTTGGACTTCGCCCACTTTTCGAGGTCTGTGACCATCGACAACTCCCTGTCATGTCTCATTTTGTTAGTATCCTCCGTTACGTCCGGGAATCCAGCTTGTGCCGGCAAGGGGAACCCCGGCCATGGCCGCTGCCTCGATCGTCAGCGAGCACAGATCCTCGGGTTCGAGGTTGTGGAGATGGTTCTTGCCGCACGCGCGCGCGATCGTCTGCGCTTCAAGTGTCATCACCTTCAGATAGTTCTTCAGCCGCCGTCCCCCGAGGACCGGATCGAACCGCTTGAAAAGCTCGGGGTCCTGCGTGGTGATGCCAGCCGGGTCCCTGCCCTCATGCCAGTCGTCATAGGCATCGGCGGTGGTGCCGAGCTTCTGGTATTCATCTTCCCATTTGGCGTCGTTATCGCCAAGCGCGATCAGCGCCGCCGTACCGACCGCCACCGCGTCGGCGCCAAGCGCCATCGCCTTGGCCACGTCCGCGCCCGTGCGGATGCCGCCCGACACGATGAGCTGCACCTTGCGGTGCATGCCGAGATCCTGGAGCGCCTTCACTGCCTGCGGAATGCACGCGAGTATCGGCATCCCGACATGTTCGATGAAGACGTCCTGCGTCGCAGCAGTGCCGCCCTGCATGCCGTCCAGAACCACGACGTCGGCCCCGGCCTTCACCGCAAGTGCAGTGTCGTAGTAGGGCCGCGCGCCGCCGATCTTGACGTAGATCGGCTTTTCCCAGTCGGTAATCTCGCGGATTTCCAGAATCTTGATCTCCAGATCGTCCGGGCCGGTCCAGTCGGGATGGCGGCACGCCGAGCGCTGGTCGATTCCCTTCGGCAGGTTGCGCATCATCGCCACCCGGTCGGAGATCTTCTGGCCGAGAAGCATGCCGCCGCCACCGGGTTTGGCGCCCTGGCCGACGACGACCTCGATCGCGTCGGCGCGGCGCAGGTCGTCGGGGTTCATCCCGTAGCGCGAGGGCAGGTACTGATAGACGAGAGTCTTGGAATGCCCGCGCTCTTCTTCCGTCATGCCGCCGTCGCCGGTGGTGGTGGAAGTGCCGGCCTCGGACGCGCCGCGTCCCAGCGCCTCTTTCGCAGGACCCGACAGGGCGCCGAAGCTCATCCCGGCGATGGTCACGGGAATATCGAGGTGGATGGGTTTCTTCGCGTGGCGTGTTCCGAGCCAGACGTCGGTCGCGCATTTCTCGCGGTAGCCTTCCAGCGGATACCGGCTGATCGAGGCGCCAAGAAACAGGAGGTCGTCGAAATGCGGGAGGTGGCGCTTGGTGCCGCCACCGCGAATGTCATAGATGCCCGAAGCCGCGGCGCGGCGAATCTCGGCGTTCACGGCCGGGGTGAAGGTGGCCGAAAAGCGGGGCGGGGTGTGGGGGAACTCGCTGGTCATTCTTCTGCCTCAGTAGGCCGACGCATTGTCGATGTTGAAATTGTAGAGCTTGCGCGCCGAGCCGTAGCGGCGGAATTCTTCCGGCTTGATCTTGGGATCGCACTCGCCTTGGCGCAGCAGTTCGGCGAGCTGCTCGAGATGCTCGGGCCGCATCTCCTTTTCGATGCAGTCGGCCCCAAGGCTCTTGACCGAGCCGCGCACGAAGAGCGTCGCCTCGTAAAGCGAATCGCCAAGCGCATCGCCCGCGTTGCCGCAGACGACGAGACTTCCGGACTGTGCCATGAAAGCCGACATGTGGCCGATGTTGCCATGCACGACGATCTCGATGCCCTTCATTGAGATGCCGCAGCGCGATGATGCGTTACCTTTGATGACCAGAAGCCCGCCGCGTCCGGTGGCGCCGGCATATTGGCTGGCATCGCCATCGACGATGACAGCGCCGGACATCATGTTCTCGGCCACGCCGGGGCCAGCCGATCCCTTGATGCGGATCGTCGCCTGCTTGTTCATGCCCGCGCAGTAGTAGCCGGTCGAACCTTTCACCAGGATCTCGACCGGCGCATCCACGCCCGCGGCGATCGCGTGCGCGCCCTTGGGATTGACGATCTCCCAAGCGGTCATGTTAGTCTTGCCATGAAGGGCATGAAGCGTGGAATTGAGCTCACGCAGGCCACGCGCCGCAAGGTCGAAGGTCTCCATGGCCGTTGGCTCCAGTACATCGATTTTCATGTTCAATGGTTCCAGAAATAGACGGTGGCAGGTTCAGGCTCCCATACGCGGGCGGTTTCAATGCCCGGCAGGTTCACCAACGCCCGGTATTCCGAGCCGAAGGCGACGTACTGATCGGTCTCGGCCATCACGGCGGGCTTGCAGGCGATCGGGTCGCGCACAACGCCGAAACCGTCCTTGGTGCCCACGACGAAGGTGAAGAAGCCGTCCAGGTCGTCGAGGCTCGATTCAAGCGCCTCGCCCAGAGACGCGCCTTCACGCATCCGCCAGGTGATGTACGCCGCGCCGACTTCGGTGTCGTTCTGTGTTTCAGTGTAGATACCTTCGTGGGCAAGCTGGCGGCGCAGACTGTTGTGGTTGGACAGCGAGCCGTTATGGACGAGGCACTGGTCAGAGCCGGTCGAGAACGGATGCGCCCCGAGCGTCGTGACGGCGGATTCGGTCGCCATGCGGGTATGGCCGATGCCGTGCGTTCCGGTCATCTTCGACAGGTCGAAGCGGATCGCCACATCCTTGGGCAGCCCAACTTCCTTGTAGATTTCCAAGCTGTCACCGACGCTCATCACCTTGAGCCCAGGCCGGATATGCGCGAGCGCGCTACGGGCGGCGTCAGTCTGGTCGGCGGGAAATTCCAGTACCGCATGCGTGCTCTTTACCTTCATCGCAACCGGCTTGCCGATGGCGTCCTTGAGGTCCTGATCGAGTGTCGCAAAATCCCGGTCGGGATCCGTGGATTGCACCGTGATCTTTGTAAGACCGTCGCCGCCGCCGCCGTAAATGGCGATGCCGGCGCTGTCGGGGCCACGATCGGTCATGGTGATGAGCATGTCCGTCAGCATGGCGCCGAGCTTCGGTTCGAGTGATTTGTCTTTAAGGAATAGTCCGACAATGCCGCACATAGGCTGATTCCCTTCCTGGTTCTGACATAGGCTAGCAGCACGTCAGCGTTGCAGCAACTAAGAAGAAAAAAATATTCTTGCCAGAAAAGATTCGCGCTCGGCCGACGATACCCGGCCCACATCCTGAGACTTGAAAGATGCCAACTGACGATTTTCCGGCGGCGCAAGAAGTGTCACCCAATATTTCTACTGGCAGTAATGTTTTTTTCTTGCGTGTGAGGCCAACTCGTCCTCATATTCAGAACCAAGGGAGCGTTGCCTCTAATTTCTGAGGGCTTCGACCGCGAAGATTCTTCGCTGAAGTTGTCGTATTCCCGAACAGAATGTCACGGCAAATGCCCGAGGCTACCAGGCGAAGAGCTGCCTGTCGTGCCCGGTTCCGGAAACCGCCAACACAAAGGAAAAGGGAGTAATCAATGACGGCATCCTGGAGGTTCTCCGCGCTCGGCGATCGTCACCGCGCGCTTGGGTCGGAACTCGAAGACTGGAGCGGCATGGGAACGGCGTGGTCCTACAGCAAGGGCGATCCGGAAAAGGAATACCTCGCCATTCGGACCAAGGCCGGGCTAATGGACGTGTCGGGCCTCAAGAAGGTCCACATCACCGGATCGGCCGCAAGCCACGTCATTGACCGCGCGACGACGCGCAATGTCGAGAAGATCATGCCGGGACGGTCGGTCTATGCGACGATGCTGAACGATGCCGGCAAGTTTGTCGATGACTGCGTCATCTACCGGATGGGCCCGAACAGCTGGATGGTCGTCCACGGCTCAGGCGGCGCGCATGAACAACTGACGATGGCGGCCACCGGCCGCGATGTCGCGGTGCGCTTCGACGACAACCTGCACGACCTCTCATTGCAGGGGCCTTTGGCGGTCGACTATCTTCAGAAGTACGTCGAGGGCATCCGCAATCTCAACTACTTCAGCCATATGCAGACCTCGCTTTTCGGTCTGCCGGTGATGATCTCCCGCACCGGCTATACCGGCGAACGCGGGTATGAGATCTTCTGCCGCGGGCAGGATGCGCCGACCATCTGGGACCGTATCCTGGACGAGGGCGAGTCGATGGGGATCATGCCCTGCCGGTTCACGACGCTCGATCTTCTTCGGACGGAAAGCTACCTGCTGTTCTTCCCCTACGACAATTCCGAAATGTATCCGTTCGAGAACGAAGGCCCCGGCGACACGCTTTGGGAGCTTGGCCTCGACTTCACCGTCTCACCGGGCAAGACCGGGTTCCGCGGTGCGGAGGAGCATTACCGCCTCAAGGGCAAGGAACGCTTCAAGATCTGGGGTCTCAAGCTCGAAGGGACGAATGCGCCGGGCAACGGCGCGCCGGTGTTCCAGGGCAAGAAGCAGGTCGGTGTGGTGACGCAGGCGATGTATTCGCCGCTCAACAAGCATAATATCGCCATCGCCCGTTTGCCGGTGGATTGCGCCAACAACGGCACCAAGCTGACGGTGCGCTGTTCCACGCATGGCGAGATCGCCGCGACCACCCATTCGATGCCGTTCTATGACACCGAAAAGAAGCGGCGTACCGCAAAGGGCTGACACGCTGCGGATGCGGGCCGGATCGGTCCGCATCCACCCACTGACTCAAGAAGGAAATGTCTTCGACATGTCCAAATTCCAGTTTCCGAAATCAATCCAGAGCAGGCCGGTCTATGGCACGCTCACTGCCCGGCCCGGCAAGGCCCACCTGATGGTCGCCGATGCCGAAGGCGCCGAGGCGCTTCTCGATCTGGCCTTGTCCGCGCCCGATCTGATGGCCAAGGCCCAAGTCATTTACCTCCCCGGTGGCGCGGGTGACCACTATGTGGAGAAGCTTCGTGCGCTTGCACCGGCGCAGCTTTACGTCGGACCGAGCTATTCCGCCGCAGTGCCGCGGCTGCGCAGAACGCTGGTGGACGCGCATATGGGCTTGCAGATCTATCTTGCCGGCACCGAAGGGCTGATCGGGCAGGCGATGCTTGAGGCGACGAGCGCCGGTTATGTGGCAGGCGCGATCCAGACCGAGCATCGCGGCTCGGTCGCGCGCCGGGTTCAGTGCGTGCATTGCAAAGGAATAACCGACGACGTGAGTACTGATCCATTCGTCTGCGCGCATTGCGGGCTGAACCTCTTTGTCCGCGACCACTATTCGCGCCGCATCGCGGCGTTCCAGGGCGTTCGCGTTGATGCCGAGGACCACGGAGAGATCCCTGCCACGAGGGAGTTGTACAAATGAGTGCCGGAACAAGAAAAATCGACGTCACCGTAGCTGAGGTGGTTGAGGTGAACGAACTGGTCAAGCGGTTCTGCTTCAAACGCGGCGATGGGGAGCTGCTGCCGACGTTTTCGGGCGGCGCGCATACCGTCGTTGAAATGCGCGACGGAGATATAACTCGACTGAACCCTTATTCGCTGATGTCAGATCCGCGCGACCGGTCCGCGTACACGATTTCGGTGCGCCGCGACGATCAGGGACGCGGCGGATCGCTCTTCATGCACAAGACGGTCAAGGCTGGGGACAAGATGGTTCTCAGCTACCCTGTCAACCTCTTCTCGCTGGACCTTCGCGCGCGCAAGCATCTGATGATCGCAGGCGGAATCGGGATCACCCCGTTCCTGGCGCAGATCAAGCAACTCAGCGCGATGAACGGCCATTTCGAGTTGCACTATTCCGCGCGTACAGCCGCGCTTGGCTCTTACGTGGATGAGTTGACGGAACAGCACCCGGCTAATGTCCATATCTATTACGACGACCAGAAGCAGGTCATCGACCTCGTCAATCTGCTCGACGGGCAGCCGCTCGGAACGCATCTCTATGTCTGTGGTCCGAAGGGCATGATCAACTGGGTCTGCAAGACGGCGGCGGCGCAAGGCTGGCCTGCCGAAGCCATCCACTACGAGGAATTTCTCGCGCCCCAATCTGGCGTGCCCTTCAGAGTGACGCTGGCGAAGTCGGGCAAGGTTGTCGCGGTCGGCGAACACCAGAGCCTGCTCGAGGCACTCGAGGCGGCAGGTGTCGATGCGCCGTATCTCTGCCGCGGCGGCGCCTGCGGCCAGTGCGAAACCGATGTGGTCAGCCACGATGGCAAATTCGTCCATCGCGATCACTGGCTGACCGATGACCAGAAGGCTTGTGGCGACAAGATCATGCCATGCGTTTCGCGTTTCGAGGGCCGCTCCCTCGTTCTCGACCGATAGGAGAGCTACATGACCATCCAGTTCAACGACGAGACGTTTCGTGATGATTTCACTTTCCGCAATTCCGAATGGGCAATCCGGCGTTTCCCGTTTCCGTTCCATGAAGACAGCTACATGTATTCGGTGAACCTGGAGCCACATCTGTCTCTGCATCCCGGTTCGGTCTTCGAAAAGACCTTTGACGTGGACGAACATTACGTCGCGGAAATGCGTGATCGCGCCCGTGTTCTGGCCGACGACCCGCTGCGCTGTCAGTCACTGCCGCACATGACGCTCGCGGGCTGGGATCTTCTCGAACTCATCATGGAATCCAAGGCCCGGGATTATCCAGACCTATTCGAGCTTCACCGCGACGGCGATCGTTGGCACTGGATCAACAAGCCGTTGGAAATCGAACAGAAATTCGTCTTCCTCGACGAAACCACGCTGCCGTGTGGACCGATGGAATACATTACGCGGCAGGCACAGGGTGATTTCGCGCTGCTCGATCAGCGCGATGAAAACCTGTGGATGGATGCCGGGATGGTGACGACGCAGGCGGACTGGAGCCTCGATTTCGACATCGGCATGAACTTCTACGAATGGCACGCGCCGGTACCGATGGCGCATGAACTCGGGGTGTTCCAGCGGGCGCTGAAATTCCTGCTCAACCTGCAACAGGGTGCGCCCGTGCGGCGCCTCAACTGGACCATGACGGTGAACCCGCTCCTCGACACCAGCCCCGAAAACTACCATAAATGGGGCGTTCAGAAGACCGAGCTCGCGCCCGAAAATGTCGGATCCAAACAGCACCTTAGGGTAGAGTTGCAGACGTTGTTCCGGCTGCCCCGCTCGAACGCGATGGCCTTCCCGATCCGCTGCTATCTGATACGGCTCGAAGATATCGTGACCGTTCCGAAATGGGGTCGCCGCCTGCACCGAGTATTGCGCGATCTGCCCGAGGAACTGGCCACCTACAAGGGCTTCATCCGCAACCGTCCCATGATCGTGGAATATCTGTCCAAATTTGACGACGGCGCGCCGACTTCTCCCGGCATCTTCGCGGACTAATCCCTACTTGCCCTGCACATAGGATATGATCGACAGGTATCGGGCCGGAAGCTTGACCAGCACTTCCGGCCCATGCGGAGCGTCGGCGTCGAAGAACAGCGTATCTCCGGGCTTCAGCGGGAAGACGTTGTTGCCGTGTCGGTAATCCACCTCGCCGTCGAGCATGTAGAGCATTTCGATCCCCTCATGCTGGAAGGTCGGGAAAACATCGGAATCCGAGGTCAGGGTGATTAGATACGGCTCTACCACGACGCCGGTGGAATTGGCGCCGAGATGGCCGAGCAGATTATACTGGTGGCCGGCGCGAGTGCCGCGCCTCTCCGTCTCCACCCCTTCGCCAGCCTTGGTATGCACCGCGTGATGGACATCCTCGAAACGGCGGAAGAAAGAGGTCATTGGCACGCTCATGGCGTGGGCCAAGGATTGCAGCGTCGAAAGAGAGGGGGAAGTATTGCCGTTCTCGATCTTGGACAACATCCCGATCGAAAGACCCGTGCGGTTCGACAGATCGGCGATCGTCAGGCCGCTTTGGTGCCGGAAGGCGCGGACCTCGCGCCCTATGGCGACTTCAAGGATTTTCTCGCGTTCTTCCCTGACCTTGTGGGGGTCTTGTGCCAAAAGTGCTGCGCTCATACAAACTCCGGTTCATGGGTTGGAAACCTGAAGGGCGAACCGGTATCCCCCGGTACAGCTGGATGACCCCCGAAAGTCTCGGCCACTTTGACACATATGTTTCCTGATGGTAATATGCAAACGTCTTCTCATCAACGCGCAATAACCATCGGATTCCTGATTTTCCCAGGTTTTCCGATGTCTTGCCTGACGTCGATGATAGAGCCATTGCGCGCGGCCAATGAGATCGCGAATTGCCGCGCATTCAACTGGCGCATCCTTTCGGAAACCGGAGACCGCGTGACGTCGAGCGCGCAGGTGGTCTTCGATCCGGACATTACACTTACCGACGCCACCAACATCGACTACCTGTTCCTCCTCAGCAGTCCGACGGCGAGCTTCTTGGATCGCAAGGGCGCCGAAGGACAGCTCCGGCGGCTGGCGCGGCACGGCGCCGCTGTGGGCGGCGTAAGCGGGGGCGTCTTTCCGTTGGCCCGGTCCGGTCTTTTGGATGGGCATGCCGTTTCGGTTCACTGGTGCTACGAGGCCGCCTTCGCGCAGGAATTCCCGGACCTGCCGATGCGCGACGATGTGATCGTCTTTGACCATCCACGCTATACCGTGTCGGGCGCCGCCGCGGCCTTCGACTTGATGCTGTCCTTCATCGAGGACCGGCTGGGTGCCGACGTCGCGACCGAGGTCGCCTGCTGGTTCCAGCATCCCGTGGTCCGGGGTAGAGGGGTCCGCCAAAAGACGCCGACTTTCCGCCGTGAAAGTACCGCCGACCTTCTGCCGGACCCGGTGGCGAAGGCGGTCGAGATTCTGGGCCGGCATGTCTCTGATCCGATCGCGGTCGAGGAACTGGCCGGTACTGTCGGCGTCTCGCCGCGTCAGCTGGAACGTCAGTTCAAGAAGGCGACGGGTCAGAGTCCGTCACGCTACTACCGCACACTTCGCATGAAGGCGGCCAGACAGCTCGTGCTCTTCTCCAAGGAACCGATGCCCCGCATCGCCGCAGCGGTCGGATATGAAACCGTATCGCCACTGATGCGCTACTACCGCGAGGAATTCGGCATCAGCCCCAATGAGGACCGCAACAAGATCAACCGCTTCCGGGTCGAGGACAACCGGCCGCTGCCGTCGGCGTGACGGATCAGGCGATGCTTATGGCCGCAGCGCAGAGCGCGTGGTGCAGGGACCCTGCGAAGGAACGCGGCGCGATCAAGCTGAACAGGGTGGCATCAGCGCGGCAGATCACGAAGCATCCAACGTGCTCGACGATACTGCGCGTCGCGGCCCCCGTCTTCATCCGACGCGAGGGAACCGGGTAAAGCCGTTCCAGGAGGTCCACCACGGTCGCACCCTCAAGATCGAACCGGACCCAGCCATCGGTCTGTTCGGTGACGGAGGCTGCGTCCCCAAACGCCTCCTTGACGATCCGGGCGATATCTTCGTGCGTCGCGAAGGGCGCCTCGACGAACCATTGTTCCGGCGCGGTCCAGATCAGATTGTAGGTCGCGCCTTCGGCCCAGGCGCCGGGCGCAGGCAGGTTGACGCCGAAAAGCGCCTTGGCGGCGGTCTGGAAGGGCGTCGATTTGTCGGTGCGGCAGGCGACGGAGGCAAGCGCCCGGTCGGTCACCTCCGAAATCCGGATTGCGCCGATGCGTTCGTTTTTCGGTTCGGTTGCACCAAGCGGTGTCAGGGCTGCAAGGTCATGCACGGAGACGTTCCCCCTCAGGGTCGATGAAATGGGCGCTGACGACTTCGACCAGCGTTTCGCTATCCTGAACCGGGTTGACAGCGCGCAGTACCTCGCCCTTGCGCGCCGCGCCGCCCTTGAGGTAGCCGAGCCCGATCGTGTGGCCGAGGTTCGGCGAGTGGCAGACCGAGGTCAGATAGCCCTGATCGTTGGCGGCGTTGGCGGTATCGGCCTTGCCGATCAGATGCGACCCGGCGGCGAAGGTCTCGGCCGGGTTCACCGGCTTGAAACCGACGAGGTTCAGAGCGTCGTCGCGGTTCAGCCCCTCGCGTTCGGAGAGGGTGGAGCCGATCGCGTCCTTTTTCTTCGACACCATCCCGCCCATCCCGAGGTTGAGCGCCGTGGTCGTGCCGTTCAGCTCGTTCCCCGCCGCGTGGCCCTTTTCGATCCGCATGACGCCCAGCGCCTCGGTCCCGTAGACCACCGCGTCGAATTCGCGCCCCGCCTCGACCATCCGCCGGATCAGCGCGTCGCCGTAGCGGGTCGGGACGGCAATCTCGAACGCCAGTTCGCCTGAGAAGGATATCCGGAAGAGCCGGGCGCGGAGACCACCGCACACGGTGATCTCGCCGCAGCCCATATAGGGAAAGGCCTCGTTCGAAATGTCGAATGCCGGATCGACAATCTTTCGCAGAAGCGTGCGCGCGTTCGGGCCGGCGACGGAATACTGTGCCCAGGCTTCGGTGGTGGAAATGATCTGCACGTCCATGTCGGGCCAGAGGCACTGGCGGCAGAATTCCATGTGACGGTAGACGCCGACCGCATTGGCCGTGGTGGTGGTCATCACGAAGTGATCCTCGGCCAGACGCGCGGTGGTGCCGTCGTCCATCGCCATCCCGTCCTCGCGCAGCATCAGTCCATAACGGACCTTGCCGACCGCGAGCTTGGCGAAGGGGTTGGCGTAGATGCGGTTCAGGAATTCGGCCGCATCGGTGCCCTGCACGTCGATCTTGCCGAGCGTCGTGACGTCGCAGATGCCGACCGACTTGCGGGTGGCCAGAACCTCACGGTCGACCGATTGGCGCCAATGGGTTTCGCCAGGGCGCGGGAACCATTGCGCCCGGAGCCACATTCCTACTTCGACGAAAACGGCGCCCTGTTCGGCGGCCCATACATGGCTGGGTGTGAGACGGGTCGGGCGGAAATCCTTGCCCGCCGAGCGGCCTGCGAAGGCTCCGATCGGCACCGGCGTATAGGGCGGGCGGAAGATCGTCGTGCCGGTTTCGGGAATGGATTTCCCCGTCATCTCGGCCATCACCGCAAGCCCGCCGATATTGGCGGTCTTGCCCTGATCCGTCGCCATGCCGAGCGTCGTGTAGCGCTTCAGGTGCTCGACCGAGCGGTAGCCTTCCTGATGGGCGAGTTTCACGTCCTTGACGGTCACGTCGTTCTGCTGGTCGAGCCAGGCGCGGCCCTTGCCGGACACATGGAAGAGCGGGGTTATCCGCACCGGCGCATCCTCGGCCTCGGGTACGTCCGCCGGCTTGGCCTTGATGCCAAGGTCGGAAAGCGCGGCGACCGCTTCCGCCGCGCCCGAGGCGAGCGCACCCGCAGTGGTCATCATGCCGTTCGCGGCACCCGCGACTCTCATGCCGGGGGGCAGTGTGCCGCCGGGGAGGAACGCGGCCAGTGCGTCGTTCCAGACCGGTCGCCCGCGCTGGTGGCAGGTCAGGTGGACATTCGGGTTCCAGCCGCCCGACACGCCGAGCGCCTGACAGGCGATGCTCCGCGTCTCGCCGCCCTGAAGACGCACGGAGATTGAACTCAGCCCGAGCCGACCGGAGGAGCCGATCACCTGCGCGCCGGCGAAAACCTCGTAGCGGTTGGTCCTCGGGGCTTCCGATCTGCGGCTGTCGATGACGGCCGTCACCTTGATGCCCTTCGCGAGCAGGTCTGTAGCCGTGCGGTGGCCATCGTCGTTGTTGGTGAAGATCGCCACGTCCCTGCCGGGCACCGCCGCCCAACGGTTTGCATAGCTGCGCAGCGCCGAGGCGAGCATGATGCCGGGGCGGTCGTTGTTCTCGAACGCGATGGGGCGTTCGGTGGCGCCGGCGCAGAGCAGGCTGCGCTTGGCATAGATGCGCCACAGTGTCTGGCGCGGTTTGCCCGGCGCGGGTTGGGGCAGGTGGTCGGACACCCGCTCAAGCGCGCCGTATATGCCGTGGTCGAAGGCGCCGATCAAGGTCGTGCGCGACATCAGCCTGACGTTGTTCAACGCGCCAAGCTCCGCAAGCGTCGCCCGCGCCCAATCGGAACCCGACGCGTTGCCGAGCGCGAAGGTCTCGGCGTTCAAGCGACCGCCCAGAACGAAGTCCTCGTCGGCGAGGATAACGTCGCGCGCCCGCTCGCCCCGCGGTGAGCGCTGCCGCAAGGCCGGCGGGACCTGCGCCGATGATCAGCAGATCGCAGTGCAGGAAGCCCTTGTCGTAGAGGTCCGGATCGGGCTCAGCCGTCAGGCTGCCGAGGCCGGCGGCGCGGCGGATCATCGGCTCGTAGAGCTTTTCCCAGAACGCCTTCGGCCACATGAAGGTCTTGTAGTAGAACCCTGCCGCGAAGAAGGGCGACAGGAGGTCGTTCACCGCCAAAAGATCGAAGGAGAGCGAGCCGACGCGGTTCTGACTGCGGGCCTCCAGTCCCTCGAAAAGCTCCGCGGTCGTCGCACGCGTATTGGGCTCCTGCCGGGCGCCGGTGCGAAGCTCAACGAGCGCGTTTGGTTCCTCCGAGCCGGCGGAGATCGGCCCACGCGGCCTGTGATACTTGAACGACCGTCCCATAAGCCGCACACCGTTCGCCAGAAGTGCGGAGGCGAGCGTGTCGCCGGGATGACCCCGAAAGGTCTTGCCGTCGAAGCGGAAGCTGAGCGTTTTTGAATGGTCGATCAGGCCACCTGAGAGTCGGTTGACCTGTCCGGCCACCTGCCCGCCGCTGCGCTGTGGCACAGCTTCGGCAATCTGGCCGCTATTCGGGTCGATCCGGTTCATTTGCTGCGCCCTTTCGCCCGGGCCACGTCGCGGGCCAGCTCGACCTTGGAAATCTCATGCGTGCGGGTGTCGCGGGTGACGACCAGCCAGCTGCGGTCGCCCTGTTCGTGGAACCAGAGTTCGCTGTGCTCGCCCGCCGGGTTGTCCCGCAGATAAAGATAGTCGTGGAAGAGGTCGACCGCGCCTTCGGCCTGCCAGTCGGGTCGGTCAATGAGGCTCGCGTCGCCGAGATAGGTAAACTCCTGGCTGTCGCGTGGACCGAGCAGGGGATGGGGGATAATCATCGTGTCTTCCTCAGTGCAGGTTGGGCTGCGCGCCCACGCCCTTTTCGTCGATCATCAGCCCCTTGCGGAACCGGTCGAAACGATAGGCAGTTGCGGTTTCATGGGGTCGGTCGGTGGCCAGCAGATGGGCAAAGGCCCAGCCCGAGGCGGGCGTCGCCTTGAAGCCGCCATAGCACCAGCCCCCGTTGAAATAGAGTCCGTCGATATCCGTGCGGTCGATGATGGGTGAGCCGTCCATCGACATGTCCATGATCCCGCCCCACATGCGCAGAAGCCGCGCACGGCCGATCATCGGCATCAGGCTCATTCCGCCTTCGCAGACATCCTCGACGACGGGCAGGTTGCCGCGCTGGGCATAGGAGTTGTAGCCATCGATATCACCGCCGAAGACGAGCCCGCCCTTGTCCGACTGGCTGACATAGAAATGCCCGGCGCCGTAGGTGATGACGCCCGGTATGATGGGCTTCAGTCCTTCCGACACGAAAGCCTGAAGCACATGGCTCTCGATGGGCAGGCGCAATCCCGCCTTGGCCATGACTTGACCGGAAGATCCCGCCACCGCGACGCCGACCTTGCTCGCGCCGATGTAGCCGCGCGTGGTTTCCACACCGAGACACTTGCCGTTCTCGATCCGGAATCCGGTGACTTCGCAATTCTGAATGATGTCCACGCCGCGGCGGTCGGCGCCGCGGGCATAGCCCCAGGCGACCGCATCGTGACGTACCGTTCCGCCACGGGGCTGCAATAGCCCGCCCTTGATCGGGAAGCGGGCGCTGTCGAAGTTGAGGAAAGGCGCCATCTTGCGGACGCCTTCCGTATCCAGCAGCTCAGAGTCTACCCCGTGCAGCCGCATCGCGTTGGCACGCCGGCGGAACGCGTCGCGCTGCGCGTCGGTGTGGCAGAGGTTGAGAACGCCGCGCTGGCTGACCATCGCATTGAAGTTGAAATCCTGCTCCAGCCCTTCCCAAAGCTTCATCGAGAATTCGTAGAAAGGCTCGTTCCCGTCCAACAGGTAGTTCGACCGGACGATCGTGGTGTTGCGGCCGACGTTGCCGCCGCCGATCCAGCCCTTCTCGATCACCGCGACGTTGGCCGTCGAAAACACCTTGGCCAGGTAGTAGGCCGTCGCCAGGCCGTGTCCGCCGCCACCGACCACCACGATGTCATAGCGGGATTTCGGCTCAGTCTCACGCCAGGCGGGTTTCCAGCCCCTATGACCCGTCAGTGCTTCCTTGAAGACCTTGAAACCCGAATAGTGCATGTCAACCTCGGAACAGTTCGGTTCCAGGATGCATCAGACCTGGCATGCGAGATAGCGCCGGTTCAGACAAGGTTGTGGCGAATTCCGACACCGCGCGGCGTCCGTGCGTCTGTTTACTCGCCGTATCGGGTGCGCGCGGCGCTCACGCCCATCAGCCAGTCCGAAAGCTCGGTGCGGCTCTGAAAGGCGGGGTGGTTCTGCGGAGTCAGCAGATAGTAGCCGAAACGTGTGCGAACCTGGGTTTCGCCCATCGGCCGCACCAGCTTGCCGCTGTTCAGCAGTTGATCGACCAGATGCCCCCAGCCAAGAGCGACGCCTACACCGTCCATGGCCGCATGGATTGAAAGCGGATAGGAATTGAAAACTGTCGTCCGTTCCAATCGAGGCGGCTTCGCACCGACCATTTCCAGCCAGGCCTGCCAGTTCATCCATTCGGTGTGGCTGCTCGAAACCTCGATGAGGGGCGCGGTCGCAAGATTGGCAATGTCGGCGACTTCGGGGTTTTGTTCCAGGAATTCGGGTGAGCAGACCGGAAAGATCGTTTCGCCAAAGACGAGATGAGAATCGAAGCCTTTCCAGTTGCCGTCACCGCGCAGGATCGCCAGATCCACCGTATCGGCGAGACACTCTTCGTCGACGTCCGAGGCGACGAGCATGATGCTGAGATGCTTATTTTCCTGACGAAACTCGTGCAGGCGCGGCGTCAGCCAGAGCGATGCGACCGAAATCGTCGCCGCCAGAATTACGGGCCGGTTCTTGCTGGTCTTGAGCGCGTCGTCCGCCGCCTCGCGCAACATTTCGATGGCCGGAGAAATGCGGGCCAGGAATTCACGCCCATAGGGGGTCAGTTCGATCGAGCGGTGGCTGCGCGCGAAGAATGGTAGGCCGAAATGTTGCTCGAGCAGACGGACCTTACGGCTGATCGCGGTTTCGCTGATGTTGATCTGCCGCGCCGCGCCGGCAAAGCTCGCATGCTCGGCCGCGGCTTCGAAGGCGAGAAGATAGTCCAGTGGCGGCAGTGGCCTGCGCCGCTCCGCGGCCGGCCGCGACTGGGTCTTCCTTCGGTCGATCACCACAGCGTACTCTTTTCCCTTGGTCGCCCCTGCGCCAACTCGGTGGCTGCGCGATCCTAGCGCCACAATCCCTGTTAGCCATCACAAATTAGAGGCAAAGGCCGCAAAGATTCTACGCAGAACTCCGGGCGAGAGTTGGCATGATCCTCGCTGCAACCTGACGCAAGACCAGGGCGACACACCATACAATTTCAGGGAGAAAAGATGCAAACCCTCAAACTCGTTTCGATAGCGGCGCTTCTCGCGGCGTCGGTATCTTCGGTGAAGGCTGAAGACAGCTCGGATCCGATCATCATCCCGATCCACAACTGGTCCAGCCAGATCGTGATGAGCCATGTCATCGGCAAGATGTTCGAATCCATGGGCGACAATGTCGAATATGTGACCACCGACAGCCAGGCGGTCTACGAATCCATTCGGCTTGGCGACGTCGCCTTTGAACCGGAAGTCTGGGAAGGCGCCTTTGGTGCGTCCTTCCGTGCTGCAATGGACAAGGGCGGCATCGAAGACGTCGCCACCCATGCCGCGGTCACCCGCGAAGACTGGTGGTATCCGATGTGGACCAAGGAGGCCTGCCCAGGGCTGCCGGACTGGAAGGCGCTGAATGAATGCGCCGCCCTGTTCGCCACGCCGGAAACCGGCGACAAGGGCCGCTTCCTGGGCGGTCCGGTGGACTGGCTCAAGCACGACGCGGAAAAGGTCGATGCGCTCAGCATGAACTTCCAGGTGGTCAACGCGGGTTCCGCGGCAGCGGTCTGGGCCGAACTCGCGGCGGCGGAGAAGGACAAGAAGCCGATCGTCGTCTTCAACTGGACCCCGAACTTTGCCGAAGCCGTCTGGCCGGGTGAATTCGTCAACTTCCCGGAATGGGTCGCGAATTGCGATACCGATCCCGCTGTCGGCCCCATTCCCGACAAGACCTACGACTGCGGCAATCCCGCTAACGGCTATCTGAAGATCGCCGCATGGGACGGCATGAAGGACAAGTGGCCCGGCGCGTTTGCAGCGCTTCAGAAGGTCAGTTTCAACAACCACCAGATCTCGGAAATGGCCAAGCTCGTCGATGTCGACGAGATGGAGGCCGAAGACGCCGCGCAGGCATGGCTCGATGCGAACGAGTTCGATCTGGAAGCCCTGGACCGAGTGATCCCGGTCTGACGACACTGCTTCGGGGGCCATCCCCCGAAGCCCTGAAACAGGAAGCACCGACACATGTCCGCCGCTGAACCCGTCATATCCTGCCGCAACGTCTGGAAGCTGTTTGGCGACAAGCCGGAGTTGTTTGTCGGCAAGGCCAAGGGAAAGAGCTTCGAGGAAATTCGCGGGGCAGGCTATATCGCCGCCGTTCGCGATGTCTCGATCGAGGTGGGCGCAGGCGAGCTTCTGGTCATCATGGGGCTTTCCGGCTCGGGCAAATCGACATTGGTGCGTTGCATGTCGCGGCTGATCGACATTACCGGCGGCGAGATCATCGTCGACGGCCAGAACGTCATGGCGCTGAACGAGAAGGAACTGATCGAACTGCGGCGCCGCAAGATGGGCATGGTGTTCCAGAGCTTCGGCCTTCTGCCCAATCGGAACGTGCTCGACAATGTCGCCTTCCCGCTCGAGATGCGCGGACAGGACCGCCATGACCGGCGTGAACGGGCGATGGAAGTCATCAAGCTCGTCGGTCTTGAAGGACGCGAGGCGTATTTCCCGCGTGAACTGTCCGGCGGACAGCAACAGCGCGTCGGGATCGCCCGCAGCCTTGCTATCGAACCCGACATCTGGTTCCTGGACGAACCGTTCTCGGCGCTCGACCCGCTGATCCGACGCGAGATGCAGGACGAATTTCTCCGTCTGCGCGAGATGCTCGGCAAGACGATCGTCTTCATTACCCACGATTTCGATGAGGCGCTTCGCCTCGCAGACCGCATCGCGATCATGAAGGATGGTGCGGTCGAACAGTGCGACACGCCTGACCAGATCGTGCTCAAGCCGGCTACGGAGTATGTCAGGAAGTTCACTGAAGACGTCGAAAAGTCGCGCGTCGTTCACGCGCGCGGGCTGGCGCAGCCGATGAACGGGCACGCGGTCGAAGGTCCGGCGGTTCCGGCAAACGCGACGGTGATGCAACTCGCAAGGCAGTTGGTCAATGAACGGAGGGAATACCTTCCCGTCGCCGATGCGGGCGGCAAGCTCATCGGCGCGATGAACCGCCAGGAGGCTCTCGATATCCTCTTGGGAACGACCTGATGACCGACACTACGGTACCCATGACAACAAGAGGCGTGGCGCAACGGTTCGTTCCCGGAGGCGCCGCTATCCTGTTCGCCGCGGCGCTCGCGCTGGCCGTCGCGCGGCCTATCCTGCCCGATCTGCTGGTGCGCGTTCCCGATTGGGCCATTCCACCCTATCAGGACTGGATGCAGGCGCTGTTCGACTTCATCAAGGACGATCTCGGCCTGATGCATCTCACCCGGACGATCTCCGCCATTCTCGAATGGTTTCTCGATGTGACAGCGAACCTCCTCTACGGCAAGAACCGCTGGCCCTATCTTGGCCCGTTGCCCTGGACGGCGGTGGCAGCTGTGGCGGTGGTGATCGGCTACGCGGTCGGGCGGTGGCGGCTGGCGCTTCTGGCCGGCGGCACCTTCGCCTGGATCGCGCTGATCGGGCAATGGGACTTGGCCATGCAGACCCTGTCCGTGATCGCCGTTGCCGCGCCCGCGGCCTTCCTCCTGGGGCTGGTCCTCGGCATTCTCGCATGGAAGCTTCCGCGCTTCGAGGCGGCGCTGCTGCCGATACTCGCGGTGCTGCAAACCTTGCCGTTCTTCACATATCTCCTGCCAGCGGTGATCTTCTTCAAGGTCGGCCCGACGGCAGGCTGCGTCGCCACGGTGGTCTATGCAGTCCCGCCGATGGTCCTGATGACTGCGCTCGGGCTGAAAAGGGTTGCTGCGGAGGTGGTCGAAGCCGGCCAGATGAGCGGATCGACGCGTTGGCAGATGCTGCGCCATGTCTATCTGCCCTCCGCCCGGACCGAGATTCTGATTGGCGTGAACCAAGTGATCATGCTGTCCTTGGCGATGGTGGTCCTGACGGCGTTCATCGGGATGCCCGGCCTCGGCGCAAAGCTCCTGTCGCTGATGAACTCGCTCAAGCTGGGCCGCAGCTTCGAGATCGGCGTGACCATCGTCCTCATCGCGGTGACGCTGGACCGGATTTCCAAGGCATGGGTCGTCGCTCAACCCCGGCATTTTGAGCGTGGAACCCCCTGGTGGGAACGCAACAAGCTGTTTCTCATCGGTCTCGCCGCCTTTGCGGGATGCATCCTGCTCGCGCAGGTTATGCCGCTTGCCGGCGAGATCGACCGCAAGCACGAACTCTCGATGGGTTCCGAAATCGACACCGTCATCCGCGCAGTTCTCGCCAATGACACGATTGACGCCATCACCACCTGGCTTCGTGGCTTTCTGACGGTATCGGTTCTGATCCCGTTCCGCGACGCGATTTTGTGGCTGCCCTCGCTGTCAGTGATCTTCATGCTTGCAGCGGCGGGGTATGCGGTCGGAGGCCCGCGTTCGGCACTGCTGGCCGGCGGATTTTTTGCCATCGTTGCGCTGACCGGCTGGTGGGACCGCGCGATGATCACGCTCTATACCGTCCTTTCCGCCGTCGTGATCGCGGCCGCGGCCGGCCTGCCGCTGGGCATCCTCGCCGCACGGCGCAAGAAATGGGCGCAGCCGGTCCTTCTGATCTGCGACACCGCACAGACCTTCCCGAGTTTCATCTACCTGATCCCGGCAATCATGCTTTTCGGGGTGAACGACGTGTCGGTCATCTTCGCCATCTTCATCTTCGCGACAGTGCCTCTGATGCGCTACACGATCGAAGGCATCCGCGCAGTTCCCGGCGAACTGCTCGAAGCGGCGGACATGTCCGGCGCGACGCGAAGCCAGAAGCTCTGGAAAGTGCAGATTCCCTTTGCTCTGCCGACCATGGCGATCGGTTTCAATCAGGCGATTATGTTCGCTTTCTTCATGGTCATCATCGCGGCCTTCATCGGCACGCAGGACCTCGGGCAGGAGCTTCAGCGGACGCTGGCGGGCAATCAGCTTGGCAAGAACTTCGTCCTCGGCATGTGTGTCGCGCTCATGGCGTTGACGTTCGATCACATCATCATGCGGTGGTCCGGGGCGCAGCGTAAGGCGCTTGGGGTTTGATGGCTCATGGTTCGGCAGGGTAAATCCAGGCGTATCGCCCGCTTCGACAGTTCGGACTTCGTGCCAATGGCGGCCTTCGGCGGCGCGGAAGGCACGATGGCCTGGCACAACATGTCCTATGACGCCGTGACTGGTCGTGGGAGCTACCTGATGGTGATGGCGCCGGGTGCCAGCAGCGTGCCGCATCGGCATGACGGAGCCGAAGAGTTCTTCGTGCTGGAAGGGGAACTTGTCGATTTCGACGGACATATCTACTCGCGCCGGCGATTTCGTGCGGCTTGAACAGGGCACATCGCATACCTCGCTTTCGCCCGGCGGCTGCAAACTTCTCGTCACACAATGGGGCCGGAACGAGCCCGTCGGAATCGGTTATCTGGAGCCAATATCATGAATTTACAGACAGCTTTCGAAAAGCCCTTTGAAAGGGCGGGCGTAGTCGTCCCGGGTCTGCCGGTTCTGCCCCCGGGCGTCGAACGGCATCCGGTGCCGGGCGGCGGCAGCCGCGCCGTGCAGATCTACAAGGGCGACCAGATCACCATCCAGGATCGCGAGGGTCTTCAACCCGTCGAGATGGTGTTCTTCGCACATGACGGGCGATCGGATGCCGCGATGATCGGCGCGAAGGGTGGGCGTGATCCCAAGGGCCTCAAGGCGGCGCTGCTCGGCGAACCTTCGGGAACGAAGGTGGTGCGCGCGCTCGACAAGGCAGGCTTCGATCTTGGCAAGGCGGACGCGTCGCTGGTGTTCGAGGAAGGCTCCCGTCCCGGCGATTTCGCGACCTTCATGGCCTCGCTCGACGGGCTTCTGATCGTCTGCGCGGTCGGCGGGCAAATGGAGCCGCATGAACAATGGGCGCCGACCGACGTCGTCCTTTATGTCCGCCGCGCGATCCTGCCGGACGGCAAGGCGTCGATTGTCGCGCCCGACCCGCTCGCCGATCCGCTTCTGGACGCCAATATCCAGCCGGGTCAGGCGCTTCCCTATGAGGTGAAGGCCGGGCAGTACATCCAGATCCTCGACGTGAAGGGCCGGGAATGCTCCGACTTCCAGGCGTTCTCGGTGCGCGCCCTCGACAAGGGTCTGGAGCGCGAGATCGACCCGACGACGACGCGGTCGCTGATGGGCTCGCTCTACCCGATGCCGGGGCTGCACGCGAAATACTTCTCGGTCGATCACGAGCCGCTGGTGGAGATCGTGCAGGACACGGTCGGGCGCCACGACACTTTCGGTCTGTCCTGCACGGCGCGCTACTACGAAGACCTCGGCTATCCAGGGCACATCAACTGCTCGGACAACATGAACCGCGAACTGGCGAGTTATGGCATAAGGCCGCGCGGTGGATGGCCGGCAATCAACTTCTTTTTCAACACGCTTCTGGACGACACCCATGCGATCGGCATGGACGATCCGTGGTCGCGTCCGGGCGACTATGTGCTCCTCAGGGCGCTGACCGATCTGGTCTGCGTCTCAACCGCCTGCCCCTGCGACATCGATCCGGCCAACGGCTGGAACCCGACCGATATCCAGTTGCGGCTTTACGGCAAGACCGAAGACTTCAAGCGCTCCATTGGCTGGCGCAAAACACCGGGGGCTGATTTGGAAGAGACAAAAAAAACTGGGTTTCATGACTGTTTCGCAAGGCACACGCGGAACTTTGTCGAGTATAACGGTTATTGGCTGCCGGATGAAATGACCAACCACGGCGCGATCGAGGAATATTGGGCGGCGCGTGAAAAGGCGGTGGTGATGGACCTGTCGCCGCTGCGCAAATACGAGGTGACGGGTCCGGATGCCGAAGCGCTGATGCAGCTTTGCGTCACCCGCGACATGAAGAAGCTACCGGTCGGGGGCATCGTCTACACCGCGATGTGTTACGACCACGGCGGCATGATCGACGACGGCACTGTGTTCCGTCTCGGCGAGACCAACTTCCGCTGGATCGGCGGCAATGACCAGTCGGGCCTCTGGCTGCGCAAGCAGGCGCAGGAACGCGGCCTGAATGCCTGGGTCCGGGTTTCCACGGACCATCACTGCAACATCGCCGTCCAGGGGCCGCTGTCGCGCGACATCCTGAAGCAGGTGATCTGGACACCACCGGCCCAGCCGACGGTCGAGGAACTCGGCTGGTTCCGTCTGACCATCGGCCGCCTCGGAGGTTTTGAAGGGCCCGCCGTCGTAGTCAGCCGCACCGGCTATTCGGGCGAACTGGGATATGAGGTCTTCTGCCACCCGAAGGACGCCGAACAGATATTCGACGCTATCTGGGCGGTGGGAGAACCGATGGGGATGATACCGCTCGGCCTGAAGGCGCTAAACATGTTGCGCATCGAATCCGGTTTGATCTTCGCGGGGTCGGAATTCGACGACCAGACCGATCCGATGGAAGCCGGAATCGGCTTCGCGGTGCCGCTGAAGGGCAAGAGCGACGATTTCATAGGCCGCTCGGCGCTCGAGGCGCGCAAGGCAGGTCCGCAGAAGAAGCTTGTCGGGCTAGATCTCGAAGGCGGCGTCGTGCCGACGCCGGGCGATTGCGTACACTTCGGAAAGCCTCAGATCGGGGTCGTGACGTCGGCGGTCAAATCGCCGATCCTGGGCAAGGTGATCGCGCTGGCCCGAGTTGACATCACGCATGCCGAAAACGGGACGGAACTGGAGATCGGCCGCCTCGACGGAGATCAGAAGCGGCTGAAGGCAAAGGTGGTTCCGTTCCCGCATTTCGATCCGACGAAGGAACGTGTGAAGGGCAACTACTGAATCAGCGCCAACGGCGTGAAACCGGTCTTCACCGATCGGTTTCCGCGCTCCCGGCGCGATGCCGCCAGACTTCTTTGCGGATTCGCGCCTGTTTGTAGGCGTCGAACAGCGACATCGCATAGACGAAGATCCCACCGGACAGCTTCCCCACGATCGAGGCGTCCGGCGCGGCGGTCTTGAGCGTATAGCCACCCAACAGCAATATGAAGAAAAGGAACATCAGGCCGCGCATCGGTTGGCGATTCAGTACCTGCCCGCTCCCCGGCAGGATCAGGGCAGCGAGAAGGACCAGAGCGGGTTTGGGCGGGCCGGCGGTCATCTTGCACTGGCTCTTGCCACAGACGGCACATCCATCGCAAGGACGTCCGCCCGAATTGCGAGAAGCGCATTCAGAAGTGGAGCCAGTCGCTCCGGCGCAAGCGGCGTCGCGCCAAGTTCGGCGTCGCGGAAGATGAGGTAGCGCCCGCGATCGGCCTCCTCGGCAAGAAAGGTGACGCGGATACCCTGCGGCGACAGCACAAGCTCCTTCACGGTCAGGTCGTCGAAGAGACCGAGATGCGGGCGCAGCAGTGCTTCGGGCGGCAGGGCGTCAGGGTCATCGGTTCGTATGGCAGAATCCACGGGGTATCCGGATGGAACGGCGATCTGCTCCGGCAAGGTGTGGAAATGCGAGAATGGCTCCACTCCCGTGGGTCGGATCATGAGGTCGAACTTCGACCGCAGAGGCAGGGGACAGGGCAGGGTCACGAGCACCCAGAGCGCCGGCAGCTTGCGGAAGGTAAGCGTATCCGGCACAGCCTGAAGATCGAAGGTCTCTCCGCGGTATGCGCCGGAGAGCCGCGAAAACCCGCCGATGCCCGGACCTGTTCGGGCGGACGCCAGTGACCCGGCGACGGCGCTGAAATAATTGGCGCGGGCGGCGGCGCGCGCGCGGCTCGCCCGCAGGATTTGCAGGATGAGGACGACAAGGCCCGCGCCGAGCGCCGCCGCCAGCAGTCCAAGTCCCAGTCGTTCCATTTCCGTCCCCCGGATTGAAATGGCCCACCCTGAAGGGCGGGCCATCGGTATTTATCGGAATGGCCTCAGTAGCCTTGCGGACGCGGCCAGGGCATCGTGAACTGAGCTGCCCGCCGCACGAAGCGATAGCGCCAGAAGTGGAACCACAGCGACACGATGACGTAGAAGGCGATCATCGCGACAAGCTGCGTCCCATAGCCGAGGAACACGGCAAAATACGCGACACCGCAGAGGACGAGCAGCACGATTGCAGGCAGCGGGTGGAACGGATGTTCGTAGCCCCGCTTGATGGTTTCAAGCGGCCATTTTCTCCGGAACAGGATCACGTTGATCGGCATGAAGGTGTATTCCAGCAGTCCCGAGAGGATCGAGAAGGTGATAACCTGGTCCAGGGGCGCCCCGAGCGCGAATATGAGTGCGATCGGGACCAGGAAGATGATCGAGCGGTAGGGCGTCCGATAGACCGGATGCACCGCGCCGAACCATGACGGCAGATAGTGGTCCCGACCCATGGCGAACCAGGCGCGCGAGGCGTCGTTGATGCAACCGTTGGCCGAGGCAAGCGTGGCGAACAACGTGCCGATGCCGAGAAGCACCATCAGGAACGTGGAGCCGGACAGCCGCGCCGCGTCAAAAAGCGGCACCCCGGCCTGCCCGAGATATTCCCAGGGCATCAGACCGACGCAAACATACCATGTCAGCGTCGCCGCGATCAGTAGCGTCATGATCCCGGCCAGCGTTCCGAAGGGCAGGGAGCGCGCGGGAGAGCGGACTTCCTCAGCGGCCTGCGTGGTGCCCTCGATGCCGAGGTAATACCACAGGCCGAAATGCATCGCCGCGAGAATGCCGAGCCAGCCATAGGGCAGGTCGGTTATCAGGTCCGTGTGCCGCAGCACGTCGCCACCGAAGATCGGAGAGGTCGCCAGGAACAGAATGATGATCGCGCTGAAGGCGACTGCGGTGATGACAAGGCTGAACGTCAGTGTTGCCAGCACGCCGCGATAGTTGAGCCAAGCCAGGAACATGATCGCGAGAACGATGAACGGTTTCTGGTCGAGCCCTTCATGCCCCGACATGACCGCGACGGTGTCGATCAGAAAGCCGACGGTGATCGCGTTCGCCGCTTCCAGCATGGTGTAGGCGAAGACAAGGTAAAGGCCCACGTTGAACGCCATCAGCGGCCCGACGATGTGCTTGGCCTGGGTATACTGGCCGCCTGCCGCAGCGACGGTCGAGGTCACCTCGCTGTCGATCATTGCGACGCAGGTATACAGAAGGCCCGCGAACCAGCAGGCGATCAGCGCCGCATATGCGCCGCCTTTGCCGACCGCGAAGTTCCAGCCCATGTATTCGCCGACCAGAACGATCCCCACGCCAAGCGCCCAGACATGGGCCGGGCCGAGAACCCTGAGAAGACCGACCTTGGCGCCATGAGGCCCCATGCCGTCAATAGTTTTGGAAGTGATGTCGAAATCGGTCATCGTTGCCCCCTCAGCCCCTGTGCTCTTCGGTCATGGCCTCAAGCTCGCCTTCCCGCGAGGACATCAGGACGTCCTCCGAATAGGTACTGTCGGTCTTGAGCCAGTCCGCGACGATGATAAGGCCGAAGACCGCAGAAAAGGCCCAGGCCGCATATTCCATGATGTTCCAGATATCCATGAACCGCCCCCCTCAGTTGCCGTTGAATTTTTCGGCAATCACTTCGCGGTATTCCTTTTCGGAGAACCGCAGCATGATCGCGTAGTAGCCGACGATGACGACAATCATCACCAACAGGCTTGCCACAGAGAACGAGTAGTCGAAGCGGCTTGTGATCAGCTCTGCCGCCGAGGCGGCATCGGCATAGCCGAGCTGGTTCCATTTCTCGACCATCACCGGGTTTTGGCCAAGGCTTTCCCAGGTCGGGTTTTCCGGCACATTGGCGACATGGGCACTGCCGGCCATCTTCAGCCAGAGCGGAATGTAGAGTGCGCCGATTGTCAGAGCCAGAAGGACGATCACGTCGATGATCTGCCCGAACTTGCTTTGGGTCGGCGGGGTATATCTTGCCATGTCGCTCACCCCTTCGCCGCGCGGGCGGCATCAAGGAACTTGATGTCGAGGCCGTACATGAAGTCGCGGTCTTCTCGGTAGTGGCGAAGCATCGCCATGATCGCCGCTGTGTTGAAGATGAGCACAGCCGCGCCGCCGCAAAGCAGCACCGCCCGGGCCGCCGCACTCGGCGCAAGATCCCATGTGGCCCAAGCGACAAAGCCGATGGCGAACCAAAGGCCGAGCACAAACGCCCAGGCAATCTTCACATCAAGTCGGTGCATCTTTTCGATGCGACTCGTCAGATCAGTCATTTTCCCCTCCCGTTTTCTTTGATCATGCCGGCAATCGCCGACACTCCATGGATTCTCCGCTCGTAAAAAAATTTAATGCAGAGGAAACATGAGATGCGACACTCTGTCAAGTTTCATCCTTGAGAGCCGGTCGGTGTGCGGGCCGTCCGGAACACTGCGCAAGTTCTAAGCGAAGTGAATGTTTATTTCACAAGATGCAACTTTTTTGCTTTGATCGAGCCCAAACCTGCGGCAGATTGTCTCGCGAGTCGGCGTCTGATGTCTCGCGAGGTGATCGCGGCGCTCCGACGGCACCGATGCGCGAATAACGGGATACTCGGCATACCGCAGGCGTCGGAAAGCATGCGTGCCGCCAACAGGGAAAAGGAAACCATCATGCCAAGTGAGATTACTTCGGCCTTATCCGGCGAAACCCCCGCCAAATCCGGGACCTTGCAACGATCGCTCGACTGGCGCGGCGCTTTCTGGGTCGCGGCAGGGGTTCCTCCCCTGGTCCTGTTTTCGATTGGCGGTATCGCCGGCGTGGCGGGCCAGGCCGCATTCGTGGTCTGGATCATCTCGATGATCATGGGTTTTTCCCAGTCGTTCACCTATGCTGAGATCGCCGGCATGTTCGGCAACAAGTCTGGTGGAACCTCAATCTACGGCGCCACGGCGTGGCTGCGCTATTCCAAGTTGATCGCGCCCTTGTCCGTCTGGTGCAACTGGTTCGCCTGGTCGCCAGTCCTGTCCCTTGGCTGTGCCATCGCAGCGGGCTATATCCTCAACGCGCTGTTTGCGATCCCTGCGAGCGACAGCCAGCCAGTGCTTGATTGGATTGCCGCCAACGGCGCCCAGTTCACCGCCGGAAGCCAGGCGGTCGTCGACTACATTGCCGCGAATGCCGGCACCTCGACGGCCGACGCGATCTCCGCGGTATCTACAGCTGCGGGGGTTGACGCGCTGACACCGGTCGCGCGGGTCTGGGAAGCCTTCAACGTGACCATTCCCGGCCTCGGCACGCTGCACTTCAACTCGACCTTCGTGATTGGCACCGTTCTCATGCTGATCATCTTCGCGATCCAGCACCGCGGCATCGCTTCGACGGCGCGCGCCCAAAAGATTCTGGCCGTCATCGTTCTGGTACCGCTGTTTCTGGTCGGCGTCGTGCCGATCGTGACCGGTTCAATCGACTACATGAACGTGAGCGACATCATCCCGCCATCGGTCGCCTATGGCGGAGATGTCGGGTCATGGAACGTCGGCGGCTGGACGCTGTTTCTCGGCGCCCTCTACATTGCTGCATGGTCAACCTACGGCTTCGAGACTGCTGTCTGCTACACCGCCGAAATGAAGGATCCGGCGAGGGACACGTTCAAGGCGATCTTCTTTTCCGGCCTCCTCTGCATGGTCTTCTACTTTCTGATTCCGTTTTCGTTTCAGGGCGTCTTCGGCGCCGCCGGAATGCTCGATCCGGGAATCGTGGACGGCACCGGTATCGCCCATGCGCTTGGATCGATGGTCAGTTCGTCCAATGCCATAGCGCAGGTGTTCGTGATCCTGATGATCCTTGCGCTGTTCCTTGCGATCATGACGGCCATGGCCGGATCTTCGCGGACGCTCTACCAGGGCTCGCGCGATGGCTGGCTGCCCAAATATCTCAGCCATGTGAACGATCACGGCGCCCCCACGAACGCCATGTGGACGGATCTGGGGTTCAACCTCTTCCTGCTGGCGCTCGCCTCGGATGCCGGCGGCTACTTCTATGTCCTCGCGATCTCGAATGTCGGCTACCTGACCTTCAACTTCCTCAACCTCAACGCAGGCTGGATCCACCGGATCGAACTCAGGCCATGTGTACCGCCCGTGGAAGGCGCCGACCGCGCTGATCGGGTTCAACACGCTTCTTGCCTTTGTCAACGCACTCCTGCTCGGGGCCGGTGCGAAGGTCTGGGGTTATTCCGGCGCGCTTTGGTCCGGCATCGTCTTCGCGGCTCTCATCATTCCGGTGTTCTGGTTCCGCCACTATGTTCAGGACGGCGGCAAGTTTCCACCCGAGGCGTTGGAGGACCTTGGCCTTTCAAACGGTGATCTGGGGGAGCGCAAGGCAGGCATGCTGCCCTATCTTGCGCTGATCCTCGGGGCGATCATCGTTCTCTGGGCGAACTGGTTCTTCGTTCTTCCGGGCTGACCCACTTCGGCGCAGATCATGACGGGCGGCCCGGCAGGGGCCGCCCGCTTACGTTTCGGCTGGCGCTGTTGAGTAATTACGGCTTTCGGCTTAACTGATGGCATGGACAAAGGGAGTTCCCGCTTGACCACACGCATCGTACCCTTCACCTCGCCCGACGCGCCGGTCAGCGCAACCGTGCAAGGTGTGATCGATACGCTCTTCGCGCGCATCGAGGCCAAGGAATACGAAGTCGACGAACGCTTGCCGTCCGAACGAACGCTTGCCGCGGAACTGGGCGTCGCCCGCAATACCGTACGCGAGGCATTGGATCTGCTCGAGACCCGCCGCGTCATCCGGCGCCGGGCGGGCAGCGGCAGCTTCGTCACCTATCAAAGCGAACTGGGCCGCAACGCCGCGCCGTCGGCGATCGCCTCCGATACCAGCCCGCTTCATCACCTCGTGGTGCGCGGCATCCTCGAACCCGAGATGGTCCGCCTCGCCATCATCAACATGACGCCTCGCCAGATCGAGACATTGGGCGCGACGCTGTCGCAGATGGAGCAGGTGCGCACCGACGCGGCTGCCTTTGCGCGCCATGAAGAGGAATTATACCGCCAGATCGCCCAAGGCACGGGCAACCCGCTTCTTGTGGCCTGCTACGAGTTGACGATCGACGCCTGCCGCCAGAACTTCCGCTCGGCCCTGTTGCGGCGTCATCTGACGCCGAAGCGGATCGGCGACTATCAGCAGCGCTACAACACGCTTTTCAATGCCATAGCCTCGCGCGATATCGAGGCTGCGGTCGAGTTCATCAAACTGCACCTGATCGAGGAGCAGAAGCTTCTCTTGCAGGAAGCCTGAAATCAGAGGCTGCGCCGGGAAAGCGGCGTCGCATACCCGGCCTTCGCCTGACGCTGATCCCACATCTGGCCAAGCGCCACCATCTGCTCTTTCAGCAATGCGCCATGACGTTCGAGCCAGGCCGGGATTGAGCCGAACGCGACGATACGCGCCCGGCCTTCGCGGACCTGCACGACAGGCCAGTCGCCGATGAGCGCATTGTCGATCCCGAAGATCTCCGAGCCCCACCAGATCGCGGGTCCGAAGGCGTGCATGACCGCCCCCGACTGCTTCATCGCGGCAAGAACCGAAACCGACGCCACGCTGCCCGCCCTTTCCGCCGCCGTGCGCCAGATATCGAGGATCGCGGCATATTCCCATGACACCGCAGACCAGCTGTCGGGAAAGCGGCGCTGATACTCGATGTAGAAATCCTTGGGACGATTGAAGAAAAACGCCTTCTCCGCGAGGGCCGGATCGTCGAAATCGGGGAACTGAAAGACGAAGCCTTCCATGAAGTCCGGTGAGGTCCTGTCGATCAGGCGCGGATAGGAATCGAGCGTGCAGGACAGAAGCTGCCCCTCGAACCGTGCCGCATGGGCCGCCTCGGTCAGGGCATGGACCATCGGGCTATAGCTGGTGCACCAGCACAGAATGTCCGGGTCTTCGGCCATCATGGCCGCGACCATACCGTCGGCATCGCGGTCTTTTGGGTCGTAGAGGATTTCCTTCACAACCGAAATGCCCGCCGCCGCGCAAGCGGCGCGATAGGTAGCGATCGAGGGAAGCCCCAAGGCATCGGTCTGCGAACACAGCGCGATCCGACGCAGGGCAGGCTTGTGGTGGGCCAGCCAGTCGATTCCAGTGACGTTGTAGATCGGGTGCGATTCACTTGGCGCTATCAGATAGGGCGTGTCCGGCGACAGGTCGCTCGGCAACAGGGTCGCCGTCAGCAGCTTGCGATCCGTCAGGTAATCGATGACCGGAACCAGGATATCTCCACCCAACGTCAGGAGCATCTTGACGTCGTGATCCTGGACGAGCCGCCTGACCCCTTCCAGCGCCATTGCCGGGTCATATCCGCAATCGAAGGGAATGAGGCGAACATGATGGCGGCGCCCACCCAAGGCGAGTCCGCCGCCGCGGTTGATGTTGTCCGTCCAGATCTGGCAGCCGTTGAGGCCTGGCAAACCCCATGACTGCACCGGACCGGAGAGAGGCCCCAGAAAACCGATATTGATCGTGTCAGCCACCCCGGCTGTCAACCGCGGCAGCGCGCCCTTGATCGCCAGTCTGTGCGCGAAACTTCCTGAACTCATGGGAGGCATGATTAGGCCTTTCGTTGCCGATGGGTAGTATCCTCTCGGTATAATATTATCCGGAGGCAAATTTATTTATTGACATGCATGGGACCAGTTCGTCAATCTGGTCCAAACCAAAAGTACCAAATGCAGGAATTGGTCCAAACCAGAAGGAGGTTGAAGTGAAGAAACGCGTGGCGATCATTGGTGCGGGTCCGTCCGGGCTGGCGCAGCTGCGGGCCTTCCAATCCGCAAAGCGGGATGGGGCCGATATCCCTGAAATTGTGTGCTTCGAAAAGCAGGCGAACTGGGGCGGGCTCTGGAACTACACCTGGCGCACCGGACTCGACGAACATGGCGAGCCGGTGCACTGCTCGATGTATCGCTACCTTTGGTCCAACGGCCCGAAGGAGGGCCTGGAATTCGCCGACTATTCGTTCGAGGAGCATTTCGGCAAGCAGATTGCCAGCTACCCGCCGCGCGCAGTGCTCTTCGACTATATCGAGGGACGCGTGAAGAAGGCGCAGGTACGCGACCAGATCCGCTTCTCGACCACGATCCGGATGGTCGATTACAACGAGGACAAGGGCAATTTCACGGTCACCGCGCATGATCTCGAGAACGACCGGATGTATCGTGAGGACTTCGACAACGTCATAGTCGCGTCGGGGCATTTCTCGGTCCCGAACGTCCCCGAATACTCCGGCTTCGACAAGTTCAACGGTCGCGTGCTGCATGCGCATGACTTCCGCGACGCCCGCGAATTCGCCGGCAAGGATCTGCTGCTGCTCGGCGCGTCCTACTCGGCCGAGGACATCGGCTCGCAATGCTGGAAATATGGCGCGAAGTCGATCACGACCGCCTATCGTCATGCGCCGATGGGCTTCAAGTGGCCGGCGAACTGGAAGGAAGTGCAAAAGCTCGAGCGGGTGGATGAAACGCACGCCTATTTCGCGGACGGGTCATCAAAGAAGGTGGATGCGATCATTCTCTGCACCGGCTACAAGCACCACTTTCCTTTCCTGCCCGACGATCTTCGGCTCAAGACCGCGAACCGTCTCGCAACCGCCGACCTCTACAAAGGCGTGGCGTGGGTCCACAATCCGAAGCTCTTCTTCCTTGGGATGCAGGACCAGTGGTTCACCTTCAACATGTTCGACGCCCAGGCATGGTGGGTTCGGGACGCCATCATGGGCCGCATCGCCATTCCCACGGACAAGAAGGTCCTCATGAAGGATGTCGAGAACCGGGTTGCCGGCGAGGATGCGGGCAAGGATGCGCATGATGCGATCCACTACCAGGGCGAGTACGTCAAGGAACTTATCTCCGAGACGGACTATCCCAGCTTCGACGTGGATGGCGCCTGCGAGGCGTTCTTCGAATGGAAGGACCACAAGAAACAGGACATCATGGGCTTCCGCAACAATCGGTACCGATCCGTCATCACGGGTACGATGGCGCCATTGCATCATACCCCATGGAAAGACGCGCTTGACGATTCGATGGCGGCCTATCTTCAGGAAGAACTCGTCGTCTAGATTGCGGGTTTCCAACTTCTCGCAGCTTTTCTCCCCGAGCTGCGCCTTCCCCAGCAGGTTTCGCAACCTGCTGGGCTTTTCAGTTCAGGCATGGGGAATTTCAGGGACGGAGCGCGCAGGAATGCGGCAGCCCGCGCTGAGAAGAGGTTCAGCCGACAATTTCTTGAGGCAAATCGACCAACAACTGTTTGACCCTAGAGAATATTATTTTATTATTGGGAATTAATGAGGGTTGGGGAGGGATCACGGACCGATCCGCTGCAACCGATCCAGTATCAACTCGGGTGCGCAACTTCCAGCGTGCCACTCGGAACACATCCAGAGGGAGACAGACATGGCGTTCAAGACGGATATTGAGATTGCGCGCGAGGCGAAGAAGCAGCCGATCATGGCGATTGGCGAGAAGTTGGGCATTCCGTCGGAGCATCTTCTGCCCTACGGCCACGACAAGGCGAAGGTTGGCCAGGAGTTCATCCGGTCGCTGGAGGGTCGGGCGGACGGCAAGCTGATTCTGGTGACGGCGATCAACCCGACGCCTGCGGGCGAGGGCAAGACGACGACGACGGTGGGGTTGGGCGACGGGCTCAACCGGATCGGCAAGAAGGCGGTGATCTGCATCCGCGAGGCCTCGCTCGGGCCGAACTTCGGGATGAAGGGCGGGGCGGCGGGCGGCGGCTATGCGCAGGTGGTGCCGATGGAGGAGATGAACCTCCACTTCACCGGCGATTTCCACGCGATCACCTCGGCGCACAACCTCCTCAGCGCGATGATCGACAACCACATCTACTGGGGCAACGCGCTTGAGATCGACGCGCGCCGGATCAGCTGGCGGCGGGTGATGGACATGAACGACCGCGCACTCAGGGACATCGTGGTCAATCTCGGCGGCGTCTCGAACGGCTTCCCGCGGCAGACCGGGTTCGACATCACGGTGGCCTCGGAGGTGATGGCGATCCTCTGTCTCTCGAAGGACCTCGAGGACCTGCAGAAGCGGCTTGGCGACATCGTCGTGGCCTATACCCGGGCCAAGACCCCGATCTATGCCCGCGACATCAAGGCCGACGGCGCGATGACGGTGCTTTTGAAGGACGCGATGCAGCCCAATCTGGTGCAGACGCTGGAGAACAACCCGGCCTTCGTGCATGGCGGCCCGTTCGCCAACATCGCGCATGGCTGCAACTCGGTGATCGCCACCAAGACCGCGCTGAAGCTCGGTGACTATGTGGTGACCGAGGCCGGCTTCGGCGCCGATCTCGGGGCCGAGAAGTTCTTCGACATCAAGTGCCGCAAGGCGGGGCTGAAGCCGGCCGCCGCGGTGATCGTGGCGACCTGCCGGGCGATGAAGATGAACGGCGGGGTGGCCAAGGCCGATCTCGGTGCGGAGAATGTCGAGGCGGTGAAGAAGGGCTGCCCGAACCTCGGCCGCCACATCGCCAACGTGAAATCTTTCGGCGTGCCGGTGGTGGTGGCGATCAACCACTTCTATTCCGACACCGATGCCGAGGTGGCGGCGGTCAAGGCCTATGTCGCCGAGCAGGGCGCCGAGGCGATCCTCTGCCAGCACTGGGCGAAGGGATCGGAGGGCATCGAGGAGCTGGCCAGGAAGGTGGTGAGCCTGGCCGAGAGCGGCACGGCCAACTTCGCGCCGCTCTATCCCGACGAGATGCCGCTCTTTCAGAAGATCGAGACCATCGCCAAGCGCATCTACCATGCCGACGAGGTGCTGGCCGACAAGTCGGTCCGCGACCAGCTTCATGCCTGGGAGAAGGCGGGCTACGGCGATCTGCCGGTCTGCATGGCCAAGACCCAGTATTCCTTCACCACCGACCCCAATGTGCGCGGCGCGCCGACCGGGCATTCGGTGCCGGTCAGGGAAGTGCGGCTGTCGGCCGGGGCGGGGTTCATCGTCGCGATCTGCGGCGAGATCATGACCATGCCGGGCCTGCCCAAGGTGCCGTCGGCCGAGGTGATCCGGCTGAACGACAAGGGCCAGGTCGAAGGGCTGTTCTGAGGTGAAGAGGCGGGCGGACCGGGCCTCGAGCCCGGCCCGCCCGCGGCCTCCGGCGGAGGTATTTGGACAACGAAGAAGCAGGCGACCGGGGAGAGCGGAATGGGCGCGACGATCATCGACGGCAAGGCCTTCGCGGCGAAGGTGCGGGGGCAGGTGGCGGAGCACGTCGCGCGGCTGAAGGCGGAGCACGGGATCGTGCCGGGCCTCGCCGTGGTGCTGGTGGGCGAGGACCCGGCGAGCGAGGTCTATGTCCGCTCGAAGGGCCGCTCGACGCTCGAGGCGGGGATGAACTCCTACGAGCACAAGCTCGACGCCGCGACGTCCGAGGCCGATCTCATGGCGCTGATCGACCGGCTGAACGCCGACGACAGGGTCCACGGCATTCTGGTGCAGCTGCCGCTGCCGAAGCATCTGAACGCGGAACTGGTGATCAACCGGATCGATCCGGCGAAGGACGTCGACGGGTTCCACATCTCGAATGTCGGGCTGCTCGGCACCGGGCAGAAGTCGATGGTGCCCTGCACGCCGCTCGGCTGCCTGATGATGCTGCGCGATCATCTGGGCAGGCTCGAGGGCCTCGAGGCGGTCGTGGTCGGCCGCTCGAACATCGTCGGCAAGCCGATGGCGCAATTGCTGCTGGGCGACAGCTGCACCGTGACCATCGCGCATTCCCGCACGAAGGACCTCGGCGCGGTCTGCCGCCGCGCCGACATCCTCGTCGCCGCCGTGGGCCGGCCCGGGATGATCCCCGGTACTTGGGTCAAGCCCGGCGCCACGGTGATCGATGTCGGCATCAACCGGACCCTCCAGGACGGCAAGACCCGGCTCGTCGGCGATGTCGACTTCGAAAGCTGCGCCGCCGTCGCAGGTGCCATCACCCCCGTCCCCGGCGGCGTCGGCCCGATGACCATCGCCTGCCTCCTCGCCAATACCCTCACCGCCACATGCCGCGCAAACCACCTGCAAGAACCCGACGGGCTCACCGCGTGATGGACACTCGGGTTCAGGATCACCGCCTGATCGACGGGCGCCGGGTCCGCGCCCGCATTCTCGCGGAGGTGCGCGAGGGTCTTGCCGATGAGGCGCGCACCGCCAAGGTCGGTCGGCTGGTGTCGATCTCGATAGGCGATACGCCGGCGGTCGCGGTCTATGTCCGCAATCAGGCACGGGGCGCCACTGAGGCGGGCCTGCGCTTTGACGCCCAGACGTGGCCGGAGAGCATCAGCCAGGAGGAGTGCAAGGCGAGCATCCTTGCGATGAACGACGATCCGGATGTGCTCGGCATCATCCTGCAACGGCCAGTTCCGCCGACAAATCCATGTCCGTTCGCTGCAATCGGCGATCCACCCCCTGAAGGACGTCGAGGGGATGAATCCGGCCTCCATCGGCAACATCGTCTATTCCGACGTTGCGCTCTCGCCCTGCACGGCGGCCGCTTCGGTGGAACTTCTGAAGGAGACCGGGCTGAATCTCGAAGGCCTCGAAGTCGTGATGATCGGTCATTCCGAAATCGTCGGCAAGCCGGCGGCCTTCCTTTTGATGGCGGAGGGCGCAACGGTGACGGTGTGCCACCACATGACCCGGTCTGTCGCCATGCATTCGCGGCGCGCGGATGCGGTGGTGGTTGCCGTGGGCAAACCCAACTTCCTCAAACCCGACATGATCCGCCCCGGGGCCGCGGTCATCGATATCGGCATCAACCAGATCACGGATGCGGCAGGCCAGACGCGTATTGTCGGGGATGCGGATACGGAGGCGGTGAAGGAAATGGCCGGCTGGATCACACCCGTGCCCGGCGGCGTCGGGCCGGTGACGGTGGCGATCCTGATGCGCAACGCGCTGGCGGCGTTCCGGCGCCAGCGCCAGGCTGGCTGGATCGCCTGAAATACTGAGCGCGCCAAGGCGAACCTGGGATAGGCGTACGGTTTCCGGACCGCATCTGCACGGAGAGGAGGACGATGCAATGTCCACGCGAATGATCGACACTATCGGCGGCGAAACCGCATTGCGCCATCTGGTCGAGGATTTCTACGACCTCATCGAAATCCTGCCCGAGGGCGAGGTTCTCAGGAAACATCACCTGCGCGGCCATGGTCTGGCGCATGTGCGCCAAGAGCAGTTCAATTTCCTGAGCGGCTTTCTGGGTGGTCGCAGGTACTACGAGGAAAAGCACGGGCACATGGATGTGCGGCGGATGCACGCCCATGTGCCCATCTCCCTTCAGGATGCCGAGGATTGGCTAAGTTGCATGGATCAGGCGCTAGCCAGGAACGGCCTGTCCGGGATGGAAATCGACCGCCTGCGCGGAGTCTTCCGCAGGATCTGCATGATGCTGGTCAATGACCTCAAGGATTGGGGGGGTCGTTCCGACGCCGACGAGTCACAATGACTCGCTCTCGAATTGGCATAATCCGGGCTCCTGCGTCCCTGTCCGGCGCTCGTAGGGCTCGACATCCTTTTCGGCCCGACCACCTCTGGAACGACCTGCGTCAGCCGGAAGACGCGCAAGAATGTTTTTGGTGGAGAACACGGACGACAATAGCTTTTCCGGTCCTTACAGGAATCTCGCTGCCTAGCGGGACATTCCCATGATCGACAAACTCGGGATGTTCATCGCCCTTGCCAACGAGCGGCATTTCGGGCGCGCGGCGGAGGCGGTCGGTGTGACGCAGCCCTCGCTCTCCTCGGCGATCCGGCAGCTGGAGGACCAGCTTGGCGTCCAGCTTGTCTTTCGCGGTTCGCGCTTTCAGGGGCTGACGCCCGAGGGGCAGCGCGTCCTCGACTGGGCGCTTCGCATCGTTGGCGACGCGCGGACGATGCGCGAGGAGATGCGGGCGCTGAAGCGCGGCGTGTCGGGCAAGTTGCGGATCGGGGTCATACCGACGGCGCTGCCGATCACGGCGCGGCTGACGGTTCCCTTCCTCGACCGCAATCCGAATGTCGACCTGACGATCCTGTCGCGGACCTCCATCGAGATCCTCGAAGGCATAGACCGGCTGGAGCTCGATGCCGGGATCACCTATCTCGAGAACGAACCCCTGGGCCGGGTCACGCAGGTACCGCTCTACCGCGAGGGCTATCAGCTGCTGATCGCCGCGACGCGGCCCGAGGCCAAGCGGCCCTCGATCTCCTGGGCCGAGGCGGCGAAGCTGCCGCTTTGCCTTCTGACCGGCGACATGCAGAACCGCCGGATCATCAACCAGCATCTGACCGAGGCGGGGGCTGTCGCCCATGCCCGGGTCGAGTTCGAATTCCTCCATCGCGCTCATCTCGCATGTCGCGACCGGCCACTGGGCGTCCATCGTCGCGCATACGCTGGGCGACATGCATACCGGCGGCACCGGGTTGACCGCGATCCCGATCCGCGACCCGGACGCGCGCCACACGGTTGGCCTGATCGCGGCCTTCCGCGAACCCTACACCCCCGTCCTCACCGCCCTGATCGAACAGGCGCGCAAGGTGGCGTGGGTGTGACGCAGCGCAGCTTTCTGCCCAAATGTGGCATCCACGCCATCGATGGGAGCTGCACACCTCGGGAAATCAACCGCGGACAAAAGTGCTACTTCTGGACCATTCCAGAGCTTCCGGAAGGGCGTCGTCGACGGAATCCGGTTTGAGGCGGGCAGGTCTCCCGCCCGACCTTTTCGGGCGGCAAAATGCAGCGCTTTTCGCTATTTGGGGATAAGCCCCGAGACTATCCCTCCTCGGTTCGGATCTGCGACATAAAGATCCGGGCACCAACCGTCCGTTGGGTGGCCACATGGCTGTGCTAACCTCGCCAAGGGCCGAACTGGGGCCATAATCAACGAGGCACGATCCGCCCCGCAATCTGTGACAGGAGGCTACTTTGCCTGATGATCTGGCACGGGTGACGGCGGTTCGCGGCCCGGTGGTCGAGCTTTCCAGCGAAGTCGGTTTGCCTTCGGTCAACGATGCGGTGATCGTCGATCCCGACGGCCTTGCCGTGATCTGCGAGGTGCAGTCACATATCGACGCCCGGCGCTTCCGCGCCATTGCGATGCAACCGACGCAGGGATTGTCGCGCCTCATGAGCGCGCGGATGACCGGCGCGCCGATCATGGTCCCGGTCGGGTCGGCGGTACTTGGGCGCATGCTGGACGTGCTTGGTCACATTGGTGATGGCGGTCCCGAATTGCCGGAGGATACGCCCTGCCGGGCGATCCATCAGCCCGCACCGCCGCTGTCTGGGCGGCGGGCAGAGGTGAAGCTCTTTTCCACAGGCATCAAGGTTCTGAACCTTCTCGCGCCGCTTGCGCAAGGCGGAAAGGCGGCGATGTTCGGCGGCGCGGGCGTGGGCAAGACGGTCCTCGTCACCGAGCTCATCGATGCGATGGTTGCAGGATACGACGGCGTTTCGGTCTTCGCTGGCGTAGGCGAGCGTTCACGCGAGGGGCATGAGATGCTGCACGATCTGAAAGATTACGGAGTTCTCGACCGCACCGTCCTTGTCCACGGCCAGATGAACGAGCCGCGCGGCGCGCGCTGGCGCATCCCGATGACGGCCCTGACGCTGGCCGAACACGTTCGCGACGCACGGCGATCGAGGCGGTCTATGTTCCCACAGACGATTTCACTGATCCGGCAGTCGCCGCGATCAGTGCCCATATGGACTGCACGGTGGTCTTGTCGCGCGAACTCGCCGCCGAAGGAATCTATCCGGCGATTGATCCGCTGCGCACCAATTCGGTGCTGCTCGACGCCTCCGTCGTGGGCGACGATCATGCCCGCACCGCCGCGGAGGTTCGCGAACTCATCCAGCATTACAGCGAGATGCGCGACGTGATCGCCCTTTTGGGGTCGAGGAACTGAGCCGTGAAGAGCAGCGTCTGTTTGCCCGCGCGCGGCGTCTGCAGCGATTCCTGACGCAACCTTTTTACGTCGCCGCTGCCTTCACCGGAATGGAGGGTAAAAGCGTGCCGGTCGGGGAAACCATCGCAGGTTGCCGCGCGATCCTGTCGGGCGACTGCGACGACTGGGCGGAGAACTCGTTCTACATGATCGGGACGCTGGAGGAGGCGCGGGTGCGCGAAGACGCGCGGCGGAAGGCGGCGGCATGAACTCCGGCCTTTCCGTGACCGTGACCACACCCCTTCAGATCGTGCTTCATGCGCACGCGGTGGCATCGCTGCGCGGCGAAGATGCGAGCGGAATTTCGGTATCCTGCCCGGCCATACCGATTTCCTGACGGTGATCGATGCGGGTGTCCTGCGCTGGCGCGACGGGGACGGGCCTTGGCAGTACTGCGCGCTCAGGGGCGGGGTCCTTACGGTGACCGGCGGACGCGAGGTGCGGGTTGCCTGCCGCGAGGCGATCCTCGGCGATGACCTGCCGTCACTCAGAGCGCGGATCGCCGAGGCGCGGATCGAGGCGCTCGATGCGGCGCGCCGCACGCGAACCCGCGACACGCGGCTTCACGCCCGCGCAATTCGCCGCCTGATGAGGGAACTGTCGTCAGGCGGCGATACGCTCGGACTTGGCGCCGAGGCAGAGCAATGATCGACCACGCCCCGGATCGCACCGAAGAAGCCGCCCGCCGGGCAGAGGCCCGCGACCGCGCCGGAAAGGCCGATCCGGAGCCTTCGCTCGCCCGCCGCTTCGGGCAGATGGGTGTTCTGGGCTGGATCATCGTGCTGCCGTCATTGGCCGGGGCGCTCCTCGGTCACTGGCTCGATCAATGGCTCGGCGGTGGCATCACGCTGGCGGCGGCGCTTCTGATGCTTGGCGCGGCGCTCGGGTTCTGGCTGTCCGTGCGATGGATGCGCGACCAATGACAATACCCGATCCGATCAGCTTTCTTCTGGCGCTTCTCGCCGCGTTCGTGGGACTTGGCGCGGGATGGCTGCATTTCTCGAGCCTCGCGCGGATCGCCGATATGCTCGCCGAGGGGAAGGTTGCGGCGGTCGGATTGCAACTGGTGCGGCTCGGGCTGCTTGCCGTCCTGCTCTGGCTTTTTGCCCAAGGTGGGGTTTGGGTGCTGATTGCCGGCACGGCGGGGGTTCTGGCGGGCCGCTCCGTGGCTCTGAGGAGGGCGCGATGATCGACACGCCGCTCATCGCAGCCCCGGCCTTCGCGCTCGGTCCCGTTATCGTGACCAGGCCGCTGGTCACGACCTGGGGCATCATGGCGGCCCTGATGCTTGTCTCGTTCTTGCTCACCCGGCATCTGCCGCTGCGTCCCTCGCGCGCGCAGGCCGTGCTGGAGCTGATCGTCACCACGCTAGACAGCGAGATCCGCGCGACGATCCGCGGCGATCCCGCCCGGTTCCGCAGCCTGATCGGCACGCTGCTTCTCTTTATCCTGACCGCCAACTGGTCGGCGCTGATCCCCCGCGTCGAACCGCCCACCGCGCATCTGGAAACCGATGCGGCGCTGGCGCTTGTCGTGTTCGTGGCGGGCATCTACTGGGGCATCCGTTCGCATGGGGCGGTCGGTTGGCTCGCAGGGTTCGTCAAGCCCAGTTGGGTCATCCCGCTCAATCTGGTGGAACAGATCACCCGCCACTTTTCGCTCATGGTCCGCCTTTTCGGCAATGTGATGAGCGGGGTCTTCGTCGTCGGCATCGTCCTCTCGCTTGCCGGACTTCTGGTGCCGATCCCGCTGATGGCGCTCGATATGCTCACCGGCGCGGTTCAGGCCTACATCTTCGCGACGCTGGCGCTCGTCTTCATCGGATCGGCTGTCAGCGGCGGCGAAACCCCCGAACCTGGCCAAAAGCCAAACCCCAAGGAGCCTCCGCATGACTGATCTGATCCAAATCGTCAGCATCTTCTCGGCCGCCTTCGCCGTCTCTTTCGGCGCGCTCGGCCCGGCGCTCGCCGAAGGACGCGCGGTCACCGCCGCGCTCGAGGCCATCGCCCGCCAGCCGGAATCCGCCGGAACGATCTCGCGGACGCTCTTCGTCGGTTTCGCGATGATCGAGACGACGGCGATCTACTGCCTCGTCATCGCGCTCCTCCTCCTCTTCGCGAATCCCTTCGTGCAATGACTTTCGACTGGGTCACTTTCGGCTTCCAACTGGTCAACGTGCTGGTTCTGCTGGCAATCCTGCGGCATTTCCTGTTCCGTCCCGTCGCCGGCGGAGGCGGCGGAGGATCACGCGCTTGCGCGCGCCCGCAATGCCCGTCGCCATCGCCGAACGCGCGCTTTCGGCGCAGCCGGCGGGCATTGCGGGCTATGCGGAACGGCTCACCGCCGCCTTGGAAGAGCTGTCGCCCGAGGAACGCAAAGCGCTCCTTGAAGGCGCGAACCTGCGGCTGGTTTCCGCGACGCCGCTCTCCGCGTTGGACAAAGACGCGGTGCAGAATGCGGTCGCGCAATTCGACATGCGGCCCAGCGCCGAAACCGACCCGCCTATCATCGCGGGCCTTGAACTGCGGTCGGAAAGCGGCGCGATCCGGAACTCTCGCGCCAGCCACCAGGCCGGGAGGCCTATCCGGGAGACATCTTCTACCTGCACGCACGACTTCTCGAACGGTCCGCGAAGATGTCCGCCGCGAAGGGGGGCGGATCCCTGACCGCATTGCCCATTGCCGAGATCGAGGCCGGAAACCTCTCGGCCTATATCCCGACGAACCTCTTTTCCATCTCTGACGGACAACTCGTCACCTCGCAGGCGCTTTTTGCCGCGAACCAGCGGCCCGCGGTGGATATCGGGTTGTCGGTCAGCCGCGTCGGGGGCAAGGCGCAATCGGGCGCGATGAAGGCGGGCGCTGGGCGGCTCAGGCTGGATTACGCGCAGTATCTTGAAATGAAATGTTCTCGCGCTTCGGCGGAATGGGTGACGAGCGCATGAAGGATCGCATGGCGCGGAGAGAGCGTATCGCGGCGTTGCTTTGCCCAACCGCGTTTAGCGCCACTTGCCGTACTGACCCAAATCGCGCTTCTCACGGCGCTTAACGAAGGGCTTCTGGACGACGTCGATCCCGCGCTCATTCAGGCGCTGAAATCGGCCTTGCCGCCCTTGCTGGCCGCCGAACCTCGATTGGACGGATTGCGCGGAACGCCGGACGACCTCGACGCTGCGGCAAAGGCGGCGCAGCTCGACGTGATGCGCAGCGCGTTGGCCAAATGACGGAGCGGCCCGACGCGTCCGCTGAATGGTCTTGGCGAGATCGGCCAAGTCGTGGGCGCGCTACGCGCCATCGCCGCGTCGCAGGCGGGGGCATCGCGCGGAGCGATGGGCGCGATCTCCGCCTGTGCCGAGACGATCGGGCCGCGCCCGCCCGAGATCGCGCGTTGCGCGGCGGAAACGGCCTGCGGGAGAGCGTTTCCTTGGCGACGAAGCGCTCAGGCTTCGACTTCGACTTGCCCGATCGGATGCGAACAGCAGGCCAGAATGTAGCCTTCCTCGATATCCTCTTCGCTGATCCCACCGTTGTGGACCATGTGAACCTCTCCGGCAGTCTTGCGGACCTTGCAGGTGCCGCACAATCCGAAATTGCAGCCCGACGCAATCCTGACACCGCTTGACTTTGCCAGGCTCAGCACCGTGTCGGTCTGGTTGCCGAGGACTTTGGTCCCGGTCCTGAGGAACACCACCTCGGCCGCCACCGCATCGTCCGGCACCGGATCGTCGAACTCCTTGATGTCCGCGATTGTCTCTGCCGGGGCCTGGAAGCTTTCCTGGTGATAGTTGTCCATGTCGTAGCCGAGCGAAATCAGGATCTCGCGCACCGCATTCATGAACGCCTCTGGACCGCAGCAATAGACTTCGCGGTCGAGGTAGTCCTGACACATCAGGCCGAGCATCAGCTGATTGAACGTGCCGCGATAGCCGGTCCAGACCTCGTAGGGGTCGCTCTGTCCGACGACGAAGTGCAGCTTCAGTCCCACGATCCGGCTTGCCATGTATTCCAGCTTTTTCCGGAATATCAGCTCGACCGGCCGCTTGGCGCATTGGATGAAGCAGATGTCCGGGTCCTCGCCGCGCTCGAAGAGGGTCGTCGCCATCGACATCATCGGCGTGACGCCGGACCCCGCCGAGATGAAAAGATACTTGCCGTCTGGCTGACGCGGCAGGTGGAAGATGCCGCTTGGCCCGTATGCGTTGACGCGCATGCCCGGCTTGAGATGGTCGATCATCCAGCGTCCGCCAACCGATCCCGGTTGGGCCTTCACGGTCACGTTAATATAGGCGTTGGTGACCGGCGAAGACGAGATCGTGAAGGTGCGCTGGACGTTGCCGCCTGGCACTGGCAGGTCCAGCGTGACGAACTGCCCGGCACGGTACACGAAGGTCGCGCCAGACGGCGGACGGAATGAAAAGGTGCGAACTTCCGGCGCCTCGGGGATGACCGCGACGCATTCCAGAGGTTCGCTGTCCTTCCAGGTCGGCGTATCCTCGCGCGGCATAGGTATCATGGCGTCACTCCGCGGCGTGAAGGGCGTGGCCGACCAGCCGGTTCTGGAGCGTGCGGCAATACCAGTCGACGAACTGATTCACGCCGCCTTCCTGCACCTGGCTGTAAGGGCCGGGAATATAGCCCGGTGAGTTGATGCCCTTCTGGTTCTCCTCGACAATCCGCCGATCTTCGTCGTTGGTGTCGATCCAGACTTCGGTGAGACGCTTGAGGTCGTAGTCCACGCCTTCCTGGGCGTCCTTGTGGACGAGCCAGGTGGTGGTGACCTCGGTTTCCTCGGGTCCTACGGGCATGACGCGGAAAGTCAGCACTTGGTCCGACAGGAAGTGGTTCCAGGTGTTGGGGTAGTGGAAGTAGAGGCACGATCCCGCATTGTCGAAGGGCACGCTCCCGACACGCCTGGCGACAGCCGCCTTGCCGTCCAGCGTATAGCTCACCCCATCGCCGAGAAACGGGATGCGGACGAAGCGCCACTGTTCATTCGCAGAAATGAGGTATTTCGACGGCAGCCCGGCTGCCTCGCAGCGCTGGACATGGGCCTTGCCCATGTTGGAGGACGAGGAATCATCGGCGCCGACAAGGTTCGGATCATCCGGGAAGGTAATGCAGAGCGACGGGTGGTTCGAACTGCAATGGTAGCATTCGCGGTTGTTCTCCAGCACCAGCTTCCAGTTTGCCTTCTCGATGATCTGCGACTGGTGCGCGACCTTCAGATTGGACAGGTCGTGCGGTGCGAGATACCGCGCCGCCTGCTGCTCCAGCCCGGCGGTATCCGGCGCCACATCCGCAAGGCAGATGAAAACCATGCCCTGGATGTCGCGACAATGGACCATGCCGAGGCCGTGATCGGCGGGGTTGAAATCCGCGCCCATCTCGCGCGCCCAGAGGAGCTTGCCATCGAGATCGTAGGTCCACTGGTGATAGGGGCAGACGAGCTTCGGTGCGGTGCCTCTCGCGACCGAACAGATGCGGCTGCCGCGGTGGCGGCAGGAATTGTGGAAGGCACGGATCACCCGGTCCGCGCCACGCACGATAATGACCGAATAGGCACCAAGCTGGACGGTGACGTAGCTGCCAACCTTGGGCAGTTCAGCGCCCGCGACGGCATAGATCCAGTCCTTGTACCAGACATGCCGGAGATCGGCCTCATAGACATCTTCGTCCGTGTAGAAGGGCTGCGGCAGCGAGTGCCAGGCGCGCCGGGTCATCAGAAGCGAGAGCACGTCGGAATTGGACAGCATGGAGTATTACCTTGGATGCCGGTTGTGATATGCGACGGAACCTAGGTGCGACCAAAGGCAAATGCCGGTCGAAATGCGTCCTTCCAAAGCACTGGAAAGACATAATGCGCGAAGCCGGGTCAATGTCCGCCCTCAGCGCCCGTCCTCGGCGGCGCGGACGGGCGCTGCGAAGCCACCTCGCGGGTGGGCGACTTTGGCCGTCGTCACCCACTTGTGCGCCCTTGCCCTATTGCCTTGCCTCATGCAGCGGACATACCGTTGCGGCGGTTCACGGGGAGGAGTCGCCGCCATGAACAGACCGATCGGGAATCCGACGCATCTCGCCGAACGCATAGACCTTGCGGCCGCCTTCCGCTGGACCGCCCGGCTCAACATGCACGAGGCGGTCGCCAACCATTTCAGCCTTGCCGTCAACGACGATGGCACGCGGTTTCTGATGAACCCCAATGCGCGCCATTTTGCCCGCATCAAGGCGTCCGACCTTATCGAGATTGATGCGAACGACCCCAGGGCGATGGAGCGCGCCGACGCGCCGGATCCGACTGCCTGGGGCCTGCACGGAGCCATCCACCGCGCCTGTCCCCATGCGCGCTGCGTGATGCATGTCCATTCGATCCATGCCACGGTGCTGGCGAGCCTCGCCGACAGCCGGCTGCCGCCGATCGACCAGAACACCGCGATGTTCTTCGGCCGTCATGTCATTGACGGCAACTATGGCGGCATGGCGTTCGAGGCAGAGGGCGCGCGCTGCGCTTCGATGCTCAAGAACCCGAAGGTCAAGACCATGATCATGGGCAATCACGGCGTTCTCGTCATCGGCCGGAGCGTGGCCGACACCTTCAACCAACTCTATTATTTTGAACGCGCGGCCGAAACCTATATCCGTGCGCTCCAGACCGGGCAGCCGCTGCGTGTCCTTTCGGACGCCATCGCAGAGAAGACCGCGCGGGAATGGGAGGATTATCCCGACAGCGCCACTGCGCATCTCAATGAGTTGAAGGCGATCCTCTATGCCGAAGGGTCGGATTACGCGGCCTGAGCGCGATCAGAATCCCGCGACGACCTCGTACATGACCGGCTCGAACCGCGAGCAGAGGTCATGGATGTGCTTGTTCCGCTTGCGCATCTCCGGCGTTCTCAGCATCGCCTGGAAGTCCTTCCTGTCGCGCCATTGCGAATAATTGGCGATCCGGGTCTGAGCGTCGTTCATGTGCAGGCCGGCGGAAATGAAGCCCGGCTGGTGGCGGATGAACTCCTGATAGGCGTCGGTCAGCGCGTCCATCAGATCCTGCGCCGTTCCGGGCGTCATCTCGAAGGTGGTGAGGACGGTCTGGCCGTCGAAATCCGGGGTAATCTTGGTCATGGCTCTTCCTCCGCTCCGGGCCGCTTCAACTCGACTATCGCGCCGCCGGGGTGCGACTGTAAAGCCTTGGATCAGGGGCCGAAAGCCGGGGCATGTCAGTCCGCCAGACGGGCGAGCACCTCGTCGGTGAATGCCGCGACTTCATCCTTGACGATCTTCGTCCCGGCCTCTTCCGCACCCAGTCCTTGGCCGAGCGTCTCGGCATAAACCACCCGGTTGGCAAGCTGCGACGCGGCCAGCTCCGCCGTCAGTTCACCCGCCGCGCGAGCGACATCCTCCGACAGCCGGGTATTGGCGCGCACCCGGTTCAACACGAGCCACGCTGCCTTGTTCTCCCGCGCGGCGAGATCGAGCACTCCATCGGTCGCCCAGAGGTCGACATGGCTCGACGCGACCGGCACGAGGATCAGATCGGCCTCGCGCAAGGCAGGGCGCAGGTCGGCATCAACCTTCGGCGGCGTGTCGACGATCACGATATCGACGCTGCGCTTCAGTTTTTCGCATTCGTAGGACACACCCCAGGCGGAGGAGGTCGAGAACTCCATCCCGGCCTCGCCAAGCCGCTCGCGCCGCGCCATGAACCAGCGCCCCAGCGATCCCTGCGGGTCGGTATCCAGAAGCGCGACCGTCAGGCCGCGCCGGACACAGCACACCGCGAGATTGACGGCGAGCGTGGTCTTGCCCGACCCGCCCTTTTGCTGAACGACAGCGATCACTTTTCCCGGCATCGATCATCCCCGCGGCTGGTTTTCTGCGGCGCAGCATAGAGCATGGATGCGGGGATTGCACGGGCCAAGAGGGCGCGGACGCTCAGGCTTCGGGTGGAATACGGTCTTCCAGCGGCGGGATCTTGTGCGTCGCATCGACACCGGGCTTGTGGGGTTTTTCGTCCACACCGGCGCAGATCCACTCCTTTGCCGCCGAACGTTCCGAGAGATGGAAGAGATGGACCGGGCAGGGGATCAGCGGCGCGAACATCTTGGTGCCGAACCGCATCCATTCATGGTCCGTCACCACCGCGACCTTGGCGAAATCAGCGAGGTGCAGAAACCCCAGCTTCGCATCGTCCCAAGCGGCGCCCGCGGAAAAGCCAGAGAAATCAGGGCCGATTTCGTAGAGGAACTTCACACGGCCTTCCGCGCGAATGCGCTCCAGAACCTTCGGCATCAGGTCACGCTCATAATCCGCGCGCGTGATGTGGCCGTGCGCGGTGACCGCGATCACATCTGCCGGAAAACCTTCGGCGAAACTGAATGAGCCGGATTTGTCCTTGGTCATGGCTGCCTCCTTCCGCATCTGGCGCTGCAAGGTCGCGTCAGCAAACCAAAGATGGGCATTGGCGCGCGCTGTGGCCAGCGTTCCGGTCGATTTGCCGCAGCGACCTAGCCGCCGACCCTCAGCACGATCTTGCCGATATGGTCCGGGCTTTCGATTCGGCGGTGCGCAGCGGCGGCGTCCTCCAGAGAGAATTCCGAATCAATGACCGGGCGAAGTTTGTCCGCCGCGATCATCGGCCAGACTTGCGCGCGCAGGTCCGCCGCGATCCGCGCCTTGGCCAGATCGCTCTGCGGGCGCAGCGTCGATCCGGTGATGGTCTGCCGCTTCATCATCATCGGCGCGAAGTTGATCTCGGCCTTCGGGCCTTGCAGGAAGGCGATCTGCACAAGCCGCCCATCCTCGGCCAGCGCCTTGAGGTTCCGCGCAATATACTCGCCGCCAACCATATCGAGGATCACATCGGCCCCACCTTCGGCCGACAGCACCGCAACGAAGTCCTCCGTGCGGTAGTTGATCGCGCGCTCGGCGCCGAGATCCATGCAGGCCGCGCATTTCTCCGCCGATCCGGCGGTGGTGAAAACCCGCGCGCCCAAAGCCGAGGCGATCTGGATCGCCGTCGTGCCGATGCCGGAAGACCCGCCGTGGACGAGAAACCGCTCGCCCGCCTTGAGGCCGCCCCGCATCACGACATTCGACCAGACGGTGAAGCAGGTTTCCGGCAGGCAGGCGGCTTCCTTCAGGCTCATCCCGTCGGGGATTGGCAGGGCGTGGGCGGCGGATGTCAGGGCATACTCCGCATAACCACCGCCCGGCAGAAGCGCGCAGACCTTGTCGCCGGCTTTCCACTCCGACACGCCGGGGCCGAGCGCAGCGACCGTGCCCGACGCCTCAAGCCCCGGCAGGGGCGACGCCGAGGGCGGCGGCGCGTACGAACCTGCCCGCTGCAAGGCGTCCGGGCGATTGACCCCGGCCCAATCGACGCGGATCAGGATTTGCCCAGCGCCGGGTTCGGGCACGGAAACCTCGGTGGCGCGCAAGACTTCCGGCCCACCAGGCCGGGTGATCTCGACGGCGCGCATGGTCTTCGGCAAGGTCATGTCGTCTCGTCTTCCTTCATCTGTCCCGGCATGTCGGACATGCCTCGCGGCGCGCGGATGCGGCCCATCATTGCGAGCGGACCCGATAGCACCTTCGACAGGATCGGGCTGTCGCGGACCTGCGCCTTGGTCTTCTCGAACCGCATCACGTCTTCGATGCGTCGATCGAGGAAGCCCCAAGTCGCGGTCTTCCCCTCGCTCTCGTCGCCGAGCCAGTAGAGCACCGTTGCCGAATAGACCGCCGACAGGGTCGCGCGCTTGGAATACCAGTTGATGTCGTCCGATGTGTCGCCGAGCGCTGTCCAGATCGCGTCCGCCGTGCCCCAGATCAGCGACGCGCCCGTCGGCGCGTTCTGCGGCAGCGCGAAGAGCGCCGCGCCACGCCGCACGATTTCCCGATCCGCCGTACCCAGCCGCAATTGCACCGCACGCGCAATCCGGTCGCGGAAGCGGAGGTCATCCATCGGCTCCTGGGCAATGGCGGCCGCCATCTCCCGATCGCCGCGCTGATGATAGGCGGCGGCCAGATCGACCGCGCCGCGCGGGCAATAGGCCCGCGCGAGGGCCGGCCGGATACCGCAATCCCCGGCGGCGGTTCGGAAAGCGGTCTCGCTCCAGCCATCGAAGGCCACGTGGCTCAGGATCGCGTCGAGAAGCCTGTCGCGCGGGGTGTCGGGGCCGTCCTGCATCGCCGTCTCCATCGTTTCTGGCGGCCGTAGACAAAGGCCGGGGGCTTTGCTATAGGGGCGCTTCCTGCAAGAATATGCAACTCTAACTTAGGAAGGTGGTGACAACCACATGCAGGTCAGCGTTCGCGACAACAATGTCGAACAGGCGCTTCGTGCTCTGAAGAAGAAACTTCAGCGCGAGGGGGTTTTCCGTGAAATGAAGCTCAAGCAGCATTTCGAGAAGCCGTCCGTGAAAAAAGCGCGCGAGAAGGCCGAGGCCATCCGCCGTGCCCGCAAACTGGCACGCAAGAAGGCCCAGCGCGAAGGCGCGCTCTGAGGCGACCCAAGACGCTGGCGGGGTCTTCTGTCCCCGCAAGAGACGGAACCCCCGTGGCACCGCCCGGGGGTTTTCGTTTGAGGGTTTCGCCCGGCTGGCGCCCGGCCGACCCATGCGGGGGCGCTGCCCCCACACCCCCGAGGTATTTGCACAACGAAGAAGCAGGCGGGTTTCCCCGCATTGCGGCAGGAGCTATGAGGGCGGGGAGCATGTCCGTTCGAATGAGGGATCCGCATGACCGAAATGTCGCGCCGCGCCGCCTTGGGCCTCGGTCTTGCGTTTCTTGCCGCTTGCGGGCGCCGTCCCGAGCCGCGCCGGGGACCGGGTGGGTCGGCGGAGGTCAACCGGCTGATCGCGAAATATGCGCGCACCTATGACGTGCCCGAAGACCTCGTCCACCGCGTTGTCCGGCGCGAGAGCGGCTACAACCCGGCGGCGCGTAACGGGCCCTATTACGGGTTGATGCAGATTTTGCCCGAAACCGCGCGGACCATGGGCTATCGCGGCGCGCCCAGGGGGCTGCTCGATGCCGACACCAACCTGCGCTATGCGGTGAAATACCTGCGCGGCGCCTGGATCGTCGCGGATGGCAACCGCGACCGCGCGGTGATGTGGTATTCCAAGGGCTACTATTACGAGGCCAAGCGGCGCGGGCTTCTGAGGAAGACCGGGCTGCGGACCTGACCGGTCGCGCGACGTGCCTGCCACGGAAGGGTGACGGGGTCCCGGAGGACCCCGCCGCCGGATCAGAAGAAACCGAGCTTGTTCGGGTTGTAGCTCACCAGCATGTTCTTGGTCTGCTGGTAGTGGTCGAGCATCATCTTGTGGGTCTCACGCCCGATGCCGGATTGCTTGTAGCCGCCGAACGCCGCATGGGCCGGATAGGCGTGGTAGTTGTTGACCCAGACCCGGCCCGCCTCGATGTTGCGGCCGAAGCGGTAGGCGCGGGTGCCGTCGCGGGTCCAGACCCCCGCGCCGAGGCCGTACATCGTGTCGTTAGCGATGGCGAGCGCCTCGTCCTCGTCCTTGAAGGTGGTGACGGAGACCACCGGGCCGAAGATTTCCTCCTGGAAGACCCGCATCTTGTTGTGGCCTTTCAGGATCGTGGGCTGAATGTAGAAACCGTTAGACAGATCGCCATTGAACAGCGCGGCATCACCGCCGACCAGCACCTCGGCGCCTTCTTCGCGGCCGATGGTGAAGTAGGACATGATCTTGTCATGCTGCTGCTTGGAGGCCTGCGCGCCGACCATGGTGGTCATATCGCGCGGGTCGCCCTGCTTGATCGCCTTCACCCGGGCGATGCAACGTTCCATGAAGCGGTCGTAGATGTCTTCCTGGATGAGCGCGCGGCTGGGGCAGGTGCAGACCTCGCCCTGGTTGAAGGCGAAAAGGACGAAGCCCTCGACCGCCTTGTCAAGGAAGGCGTCATCCGCCGCCATCACGTCCGAGAAGAAGATGTTCGGCGACTTGCCGCCCAGTTCGAGCGTGAAGGGGATGAGGCTGGCCACGGCGCCTTCGGCCACCTTGCGGCCGGTCGCGGTAGAACCGGTGAAGGCAATCTTGGCGATCCGGCCCGAGCGGACCAGCGCGTCGCCCGCCTCGGCGCCAAAGCCGTTGACGATGTTGAGCACACCGGCAGGAAGCAGGTCGCTGATCAACTCGACCAGCACCATGATCGCCGCCGGGGTCTGCTCGGCGGGCTTCATCACGATGCAGTTGCCTGCGGCCAGCGCCGGGGCGAGTTTCCACGCGGCCATAAGGATCGAGAAGTTCCACGGGATGATCTGGCCGACGACGCCAAGGGGTTCGTGGAAGTGATAGGCGACCGTGTCATTGTCGATTTCCGACATGGTGCCTTCCTGGCTGCGCAGGACACCGGCGAAATAGCGGAAATGGTCCACCGACAGCGGGATATCGGCATTCACCGTCTCGCGGATCGGCTTGCCGTTGTCCCAGGTTTCCGCCGTGGCGATCAGCTCAAGGTTTTCCTCGATCCGGTCGGCGATCTTCAGAAGGATGTTCGACCGCTCCGCGGCGCTGGTCTTGCCCCAGGCGTCTTTCGCCGCATGGGCGGCGTCCAGCGCCAGTTTCATGTCGGCCGCATCCGACCGCGCGATCTCGCAGACCTTGGCCCCGGTGATCGGGGTCACGTTGTCGAAATAACGGCCATTGACCGGGGGCACGAAAGTGCCGCCGATGAAGTTGTCGTAGCGCGCCTTGAAGGGCGATGCGAAGCGCGCGGCTGCGCCGCTGGTCATCTCGTTCATGGAAGTCCTCCTCTGGGGCGGGCTCCTCGACCCGCATTCCGCAAGGGTGAGGCGTGGCGATGCAGAAGTCAGCCCGGCCGCGACTGCGACAGCGCTCCGGTTGTCTCAGATCTGAGACAGGTCAGAGGTCGTTTTCGCCGATGCCAAGCCGCTTCATCCGGCGATATAGCGTCGCCCGGCCGATGCCGAGACCCCGCGCGGCCGCGGAGACATTGCCGTCGGCCCGCGCCAGCGCGCGAATCACCGCGGCGCGTTCGGCCCTGTCGAAACCGGAAAGGGCGGTTTCCCGGCCCAGAAGATCGACCGCCGGAAGGGGCCGGATTTCGCCGGTCTGGCCAAGCCCGAAAGCCCGCCGCGCCTCGCGCGTTGCGCCGATGACGAGATCGTCGTCATTCACGGCAAGAAGCATTGCGCCTTCGGAACGTTCCCCGGGCGCGACCACGATCCGCGCGCCGGGATAGCAGGCACGGAAATGATCGGCCTCGATCGCACGGGCGGTCTGAGCGACCATCGCGGCGATGAGGCGGGTGAAGGCTTCGGTCTGATCGGCGCGGGCGGACGATACGTCGAGCGCACCGGCGATCCGTCCGTCCGGGCCGTAGATCGGCGCGTCCATGCAACTCATCCCGATGTTGCGCGACAGGAAATGCTCATTCCGGTGGATCACCACCTGACGGCTCTCGGCGAGGCACGTGCCGATGCCATTGGTGCCTTCGGCCTCCTCGCTCCACACCGCGCCGGACCAGAGGCCCCAGTCGTGAAAGATATCGGCATCGCCGTCGGCACAGCGGTGATCGAGCACGACGCCGTCGGCATCGGTCAGAAGCACGCTGCAACCCGAAAGGCCGACGAGGCCGAAAAGCTGATCCATGCGCGGCGTCGCGACCCGTAGCAACGGGTCGAGCGCTTCGCGCCGGACACCCATGGCGGGACCGTCCAGCCGTTCCGGAGCCCCGGCGCGGGTCGGATCGAGCCCGTGCTTGACCGCCGAGCGCCGCCACGAGGCCGCCAGACGCGACGCCGCAGCCGCGGAATTCGACTCTACCGTCCGAAGCACCGTCTCAGCATGCTTGCCATGCGCCATCGCAACTCCTCCCAGAAGTCGTGCGCTTTCATAGCACCTCTGGCGCAGATCGCAAAACCGACGCTCAGACAGGTATCGCAGTGGTCTGGCGGACCGTCCTCAGCGCGAAGGAGGAATGCATCTGGGCCACCCCCGGAAGCCGGGCGAGGTGCTGGCGGTGGATGCGGGCGAAATCCTCGGTATCCTCGGCCACCACCTTCAGAAGATAGTCGGCAGACCCCGCCATGAGGTGGCATTCGAGGATGTCGGGCACCAGAGTCACCGCCTTTTCGAACGCGTCCAGCAATTCGTCGGCCTGACCGGACAGCGTGATCTCCACGAAGACCGTCGTCGGGCGGCCCAGTTTGCGGGCGTTCAGGAGCGCGACGAAGCCCGAAATATATCCTTCCGCTTCCAACCGCTGCACGCGTCGGTGGCAGGCGGATGGTGAAAGGTTCACCCGCTCCGCGAGTTCCGCATTGGTGATGCGCCCTTCTTTCTGCAATGCAGCGAGAAGGCGCTTGTCTGTCGCGTCAGGGTTCATATCCGCGCAATATCCTTCGACGTGTGAACACTTTCATCGAATTTATCACCAAGCCAGTTGCGATTCATACCCCAAATCTCAAAGCAATTTCGCGTCGGGTCAGGCAGACTCGGCGCAATGCAATTCAGCGAGGTTCGCCATGAAGATCGGATGCCCGAAAGAGATCAAACCGCAGGAATTCCGCGTCGGCATGACGCCGGCAGCGGCGCAGGAAGCTATCGGCCACGGCCACGAGGTCCTAGTCGAGACCGGGGCCGGCATTGGCGCCGGTTTCGCGGATGCCGACTATAGCGCCATCGGCGCGAAGATCCTGCCCACCGCCGGGGAAGTCTTCGCCACCGCCGAGATGATCGTCAAGGTGAAGGAGCCCCAGGCCGTCGAGCGCAAGATGCTGCGCGAGGGTCAGATCCTCTTCACCTATCTCCACCTCGCTCCCGATCCGGAGCAGACCAGCGACCTCCTGGCCTCCGGCGCCACCTGCATCGCCTATGAGACGGTGACTGACCGCAGTGGCGGCCTGCCGCTTCTGGCGCCGATGTCCGAGGTCGCGGGCCGTCTCGCGCCGCAGGTCGGCGCGTGGACGCTGCAAAAGGCCAATGGCGGGCGCGGCGTGCTGATGGGCGGTGTGCCGGGCGTCGGTCCGGCGAGGGTGATGGTGATCGGTGGCGGCGTTGTCGGCACCCATGCGGCGAAAATCGCCGCCGGGATGGGCGCGGATGTAACCGTGCTCGACCGCTCGATCCCGCGTCTGCGTTATCTCGACGATGTCTTCGGAGGCACGTTCAAGACCTCCTATGCCTCAGCCGGCAACACGATCGAGCTTGCCCGCCAGGCCGATATGATCATCGGCGCCGTGCTGATCCCCGGCGCAGCCGCGCCGAAGCTGATCTCACGCGCACAGCTGAAAGAACTGAAACCTGGCGCGGCGCTCGTCGACGTCGCCATCGATCAGGGCGGCTGCTTCGAGACTTCGCGCGCGACGACCCATCAGGAGCCGATCTACGAGGTCGACGGCATCATGCACTATTGCGTGGCGAATATGCCTGGCGCGGTCGCCCGCACCTCGACCATCGCGCTTGGCAATGCGACGATGCCGTTCATGATCGCACTGGCGAACAAGGGCTGGAAACGCGCCTGCGCCGACGATCCGCACCTTCTGGCCGGGCTCAATGTCCATGCCGGCAAACTGACCTATGCCGCCGTGGGCGAGGCGCTGGGCCTGTCATGGGTTCCGGCCGCCGAGGCCCTGAAGATCTGACTTTGCGGCGGGAAACCGCCGCGCAAAGCCTCGGGCCCCGCGCATTGTCGGAAGGGTGGTGGAGGGTCAGCACAAAGGCCCGCCGTTTTGGCGGGCCTTCACCAGCGGGTCAGACCGCCCTTATTTCTTCAGGTTATCGCGGATTTCCATCAGCACTTCCAATTCGGTCGGGCCCGTGGGCGCGCCCGGAACGGGTTCATCCTTCTTCGTGGCGGCGTCTTTGACGCGGTTCACCATCTTCACCAGAAGGAAGACGACGAAAGCGATGATAAGGAAATTGATCACCGCATTGATGAAGCTTCCGTAGTTGAACGATGCCGCATCCGCACCGTCACCCAGCGCAACCTTGAGGCCCGAGAAGTCCAGCCCTCCGGTGAAAAGCGAGATGATCGGGTTGATGAGATCATCGACCAGCGACGAGACGATCGCCGTGAAAGCCGCGCCGATGATGATGCCGACGGCCATGTCCATGACATTGCCCTTGGCGATGAAGTCCCTGAACTCTTTGATCATTGATGTGTCCCCACTTACCTATAGCCCCGGCTTGTCAACCGGATGGCCGGTTTTTATCACGAATATTCATGGCCGAAGCCCTTTTATCCACGGCGCACGAAGCTAGCTAATAAGACTGTTGCAGATCGGTCGTCAGGGGGAAAAAGTGACCCGTTTTACCAGCTTTCCGATAAATCAGCGTTGGCCGGCCAAGGATCCGTCGGTGCTTCAGCTCTATTCCCTGACCACGCCGAACGGCGTCAAGGTTTCCATTGCGCTCGAGGAGATGGGCCTGCCTTACGAGGCGCACTATGTCGATTTCGGCAAGAACGACCAGATGAGCGCGGAATTTCTCTCGCTCAACCCCAACAACAAGATCCCGGCCATCATCGACCCGAACGGGCCGGACGGAAAGCCGCTGCCCTTGTTCGAAAGTGGCGCGATCCTTCTTTACCTCGCCGAGAAGACCGGCAAGCTGCTGCCCGGAGGCCCGAAGCGCTGGGAGGTGATCCAATGGCTCATGTTCCAGATGGGCGGTGTCGGGCCGATGTTCGGCCAGGTGGGCTTCTTCCACCACTTCGCCGGCAAGGAGATCGCGGATGCGCGCCCGCGCGAGCGCTATTACAATGAAGCGAAGCGCCTCCTTGGCGTGCTGGACGACCAGATCGAAGGCCGCGAGTGGGTCGCGGGCGACTATTCCATCGCCGATATCGCGATCTGCCCTTGGCTCCGTACGCTTCGCGACTTCTACGGCGCCCGCGCCGAGGTAGGCTTCGACGCGTTGAAGAACGTTCCCGGCTGGCTCGACCGGTTTCTGGCGCGGCCCGCCGTTCAGCGCGGGCTGAAGATCCCGGCAAAAGACAGCTAACCCAAAATCGGAGCCTGCGTGGGTCGCATTCTTGTCATCGGCGCGTCAGGAGGGATCGGCACCGCGTTGACCGATGCGATCCGGGCGCGCGGTGATGCTGTTGTGACCCTCTCCCGGCGCAGCGACGGCATCGACCTTACCGACGAGACGAGCGTCGCGCGCGGGCTCGGCGGTCTCGACGGCACGTTTGACATGATCCTGGTGGCGACAGGTGCCTTGCGGGTAAGCAGCAACGGCCCGGAAAAGACCCTTCGTGCACTCGACCCACAGACGCTCGCCGCGCAGTTCGCGCTGAACGCCACCGGGCCTGTGCTCGTCCTCAAACATGCGCTTGCGCTCCTGCCGCGCGACCGCCGGTCGGTCTTTGCCGCGCTCTCTGCGCGGGTTGGATCGATTGGCGACAACCGCCTTGGCGGCTGGTATTCCTACCGTGCCTCGAAGGCTGCGCTCAACCAGCTGATCCACACAGCCGCCATCGAACTGGCGCGCACGCACCCAAAGGCGATCTGCGTCGTTCTGCATCCTGGCACCGTCGCCACCGACCTCTCGCGCGGCTATCCCGGCCACGATGCCGTGGCACCATCTGCGGCGGCCGCCAATCTTCTCCGCGTGATCGACCGGCTGAGCGTCGAGGATACCGGCCGTTTCTTCGACTGGGCGGGTGAGGCTGTGCCCTGGTAGCTGCCTTGACCGTCGCGACGATCCGGAAGACCTGTCGGAAGCAGCGCCATCCCGCCCCTGCTTCTTCGTTGCCGAAATACCCCCCGGGGGGTCTCGGGGGGGCGGCGCCCCCCCGCTCCGACACCTAGGTAGTGGACACATAAACTCTCGTCCGAAGCCTTGCCGAGGCGAGCGCGACGGCGGCGAGGTATGTGACGGCGCGTTTGTCGAACCGCGTCGCGGTACGGCGGAAGTGCTTCAGCTTGTTGAAGTATCGCTCCACGAGGTTGCGTTGACGGCAGATCGCGCGATTGACTGAACACCTAGCCGCGTAACATGCCGCCCGTCGCCTTTTCGACCTTCTCCACGATCCTGGCGCTGACGGCGTCGATTTCCTCGTCCGTCAGGGTCTTGTCGCGCGGTTGCAGCCTGACGGTGATGGCCAGCGATTTCTTGCCCGCGCCCATCTGCGCCTCGGCCTTGTCGCCCGCGAACTGGTCGAAGACGGCGACGCTTTCGATCAGAACCTTGTCCGCACCCTGCGCGGCATTCAGAAGCGCCAGTGCCTCCACGCCCTTGTCCACGACAAAAGCGAAGTCGCGCTCCACCGCCTGAAGGTCCGACCCGCCGAGCGCCGCGCGCGTCGCGGTCTTCGCCTTCGGGAAGGGTACCGCCTCGACGCGCACGGTGAAGGCGACCGCCGGCCCCTTCACATCCATCGCCTTCAGGACCTTCGGATGCACCTCGCCGAAGGTCGCGAGCAGGTTCGGTCCAAGCCCCATCACGCCCGACCGGCCCGGATGCCACCAACCCTCGGCCTTGCGGCTGATCTGGACCTTCTGCGGCGCACCAAGGGCGGCCAGAACCGCCTCGGCATCCGCCTTGGCGTCGTAAAGGTCGGCCGTCCGGCGCGAGCCGTAAGGATCGCGCGGCGCCACCGCGCCGACCAGCAGTCCGGTCGCCTGCAGGGCCTGTTCCCCCGGCTCGCCGCCCGAAAAGACCGGCCCGACCTCGAAGAGCGCCAGATCCATGAAGCCACGCGCCTGATTGCGCGCCGCCGCCTGCAGGAGGCCCGGCAGCAAATCGGGCCGCATATGGGTCATTTCCGAGGAAATCGGATTTTCCAGACGCACCGCCTCGCTCCCGCCGCCGAACAAGGCGGCGGCCTCCGCGTCGATGAAGGAATAGGTCACGCATTCGTTGTAGCCCAGGGCCGCGAGCGTCCGCCGCGCCGCCTTTTCGCGCACCTGCATCGGCGTCAGGATCGGCTTCGGAACCCCCGGTTTCGCCCGCCGCATCGGCTTGCCTTCCAGCTTCGTCAGCGACGCGATCCGCGCGACCTCCTCCACCAGATCCGCCTCGCCCAGAATATCCGGCCGCCACGACGGCGGCACCACCATGTCGCCTTTCAGCGTGAAGCCGAGCGCCTCCAGGGTGCTGCGCTGGTCGCCCTCGGCGATGTTCATGCCGACAAGGCTCACCACCTTCTTCGGGTCGAAGCGATAGGCGCGGCTCGTGTCGATCGGCATACCCGCCTCGACGATCTCCGACGGCTCACCGCCGCAAAGCTCGAGGATCACCTTCGTCGCCAGTTCCATGCCGTCGCGGGTAAAGGCCGGGTCGATGCCGCGTTCGAAGCGATAGCGGGCGTCGGAGTTGATTTTCAAAGCCCGTCCCGTCGCCGCCGTGGTGATCGGGTCGAAATACGCGGCCTCGACGAAAACGTTCACCGTCTCCTCCGTGACCCCCGAAACCTCGCCGCCCATGACGCCGCCAAGGCCCTCCGGCCCGGCCTCGTCCGCGATCACCGTAATGCCGGGACGCAGATCATAGGTCTTGCCGTCGAGCGCCAGAAGGCTCTCGCCCTCCGTTGCCTGCCGGACGATGATGTTGCCCGTCACCTTGTCGGCGTCGAAGACGTGCAAGTGGGCGGTTCAGGTCGAAGGTGAAGAGGTTGGTGATGTCCACCAGCGCCGAAATCGGGCGAAGCCCGATCGCCTTCAGCCTCTCCTGCAACCAGACCGGCGAGTGCCCGTTCCTCACGCCACGGATATAACGGCCGACGAAATGCGGGCAGGCCTTGTCCTTCACATCATCGGCCGAGCGTCACGCCGATCGGCGACTTGAACGCGCCCTTCACCGGCTTCAGCTCCAAGGGCTTCAACCGCCCCAATCCCCGCGCCGCAAGGTCACGCGCAAGACCGCGCACGCCCAAGGCATCGGGCCGGTTCGGCGTGATCTTGATGTAGATCATCGGATCGACCGCGCCGGGGCGGTTCTTCGCCAGCCAGTCGACGAACTTCTCGCCAACCTCGCCCGAGGGCAGCTCGATGATGCCGTCATGCTCGTCGGAAAGCTCCAGCTCGCGCTCGGACGCCATCATCCCGTGGCTCTCCACGCCCCGGATCTTGCCGACGCCCAGCACCACGTCGATCCCCGGCACATAGTCGCCGGGCTTGCAAAGGACGACCGTGATGCCTTCGCGCGCATTCGGCGCGCCGCAGACGATCTGCTTTTCGCCCTCGTCGGTCTGCACCCGGCAGACCCTGAGCTTGTCCGCATCGGGATGCTTCTCGGCATGAACCACCTTGGCGAGCGTGAAGGGCCTGAGCTTCGCCGCCCGGTCCTCGACCTCCTCGACCTCAAGCCCAAGATCGGTCAGCGCATAGGTGATCTCGTCGAGGCTCGCCTCGGTCTCGAGATGGTCTTTCAGCCAGGAGAGGGTGAATTTCATTTCGGGTACCCAAAGAAGTTCAATGCGAAGACAGTCAGCACCGCACTTAGCACTGAGACGACTATTTGCCCGGTGCTTAGCGCAAAACCGCGCGCCAACAGCGAAGCAGCCGCAATTGCTTTCCCGCGAAGGGTGCTTGCGTCGAGTAGACGATGGGCGCTTGGCGTCAGCCTGAATGTATAGACTCTGCAAATGTTCCGCCGGGCAATGTGACCTTCTAACCAGGGCTCATCACCGACTTGGTTTTAGATACGGCCAAAAGTCCGTCATCTATCATCTGCTCTATACAGTATGCTTCCTCAGCCGACCAATCAGGCGTGCGCCACTCCTCGAAGCCGCCGATCTCGTGCTCGCTAAAGCACTGAAAAGTAAGTTTGCTGTCAGCAAGTTCGAGTTTCCGAAGAATCGCTAGTTTGGTTATTTCTTCGTATCTCACCTGCTCAACCCCCCACTCACCGTCGGCATATCCAGCGCGCTGAACCCGTAGTGCCTGAGCCACCGCAGGTCGCTCTCAAAGAACGCCCGCAAATCCGGAATGCCGTATTTCAGCATCGCCAGCCGGTCGATCCCCATCCCGAACGCAAAGCCCTGCCATTCGTCCGGGTCGACGCCCGCCGAGCGCAGCACATGCGGATGGACCATGCCAGAGCCCAGAATCTCCATCCAGCCATCGCCCTCGCCGATCCGGAGCTGGCCCTTGTCCCAGGAACAGCGGATATCGACCTCGGCCGAAGGCTCGGTGAAGGGGAAATGCGAGGCGCGGAAGCGTAGCTCCACGTTGTCGACCTCGAAGAAGGCGCGGCAGAACTCCTCCAGCACCCATTTCAGGTTCGCCATCGAGATATCGCGGTCGATCGCCAGCCCCTCGATCTGGTGGAACATCGGCGCATGGGTCTGGTCCATGTCCATCCGGTAGACGCGGCCCGGCGCGATCACCCTGATCGGGCGCGCCGTGGGTCTGCATCGCCCGGATCTGCACCGGCGAGGTATGGGTGCGCAGTACATGCGGCGGGCGGTTGTCGCCCGGCTCGCGCGCCATGAAGAAGGTGTCATGCTCCTGCCGGGCGGGGTGTTCCGGCGCGATGTTCAGCGCGTCGAAGTTGTACCAGTCGGACTCGATCTGCGGACCTTCGGCCACCGAGAATCCCATATCGGCGAAGATCGCGGTGATTTCCTCCGTGACCTGAGACACCGGATGGATAGTCCCCTGCCGCCGGGGCCGCCCCGGCAGCGTCACGTCGAGCCACTCGGACTTCAGCCGCTCGTCCAGTGCCGCATCGCCGAGGGCCGCCTTCTTCGCGCGCAGCGCGGCGTCGATCTCATCCTTCAGCCGGTTGAGCGCAGCCCCCGCCGCCTGCCGCACCGCAGGCTCCATCTGCCCCAGCTCGCGCATCTTCAGCGAAATCTCGCCCTTCTTGCCAAGGGCCGCCACGCGCAGCTCTTCCAGCGCGGCCTCGTCGGGCGCGGCGCTGATGCGGGTCAGGTAGCCCGCCTTGAGGGTATCCAGTCCGTCCATCGTGGCCTCCGGGGATTTCCGCGCCTGTGCGTAGCGGCAGGCCCCGGCGAATGCAAGACGGAGCGCCGCAGCGCCCGCGGACGACCGAAGGGATGTTGAAACACATGCGAATTTGTGCATGACTTCCACATCGCCCGCGTCCGCCCAGATGCGAGGTCGATCCGGGGGGTACAACCGAGCATGCTGGACAGCACGCCCTTGTCGTCGGAACGGGACTGGATCGGCATCTCGCCGCCCCCGAGACCCTATCCCGCGCCGCTCTTTCTCTACCACTTCCTGCGCAACCCTTTGCGCTGCCTGCCGCGATCGGTCTACGAGGAGCCGATCGTGCCCTATCGGGTCGGCGCGCTGCGCACCGCCTGGGTCACCGACCCCGACCTGACCGAAACGGTGTTCCTCGGCCGTCACGCGGTCTTCCCGAAACCGCCGCTGGAACAGCGCGTCTTTTCCGACCCGCTGGGCCAGAGCATCCTCACCTCGCAGGGGGACGACTGGCGCTGGCAGCGTCATGCCGTCTCCGGTCTCTTCCGCCATGAAGATATCCTGGGCTATGTGCCCGACATGACACTGGCGGCGGAAAACCTGCTGGCGCGCTGGCGCGCGGCGGGACAAAGCACGCTGCGGCCGATCGACCGTGACATGACCCAGGCCACTTACGAGGCGATCTCGCGGACGCTGTTCGGCGGACGGGCAATGCCCGAGGCGGCGGCGATCCAGGCCGCCGTTGACGGCTATCTGAACGCCACAAGCTGGGAGATCGCCGCCGCGCTGGCGGGGATGCCCGCCGGGGGCTGGCACCCGGCCCGAAGCCGCCTGCGCCGGACGAGCGGCGCCATGCGCGCCGCGGTCGAAGCGCTGCTCGACCGCTGGCAGACCGAGGGCGGTACGCGCGGCGATCACCTGCTCGGCCGGCTTCTGGCCGCAGAGGAGCCCGGCATCGGCGGCGGCATTTCGCGTGAACGGCTTGTCAACAACCTCCTGACCTTTCTCAATGCCGGCCATGAGACGACCGGCAAGGCGCTGATCTGGACCCTCTTCATTCTCGCGCAGGAGCCTGTCTGGCAGGCCCGCTTGCGCGAAGAGGCCAGCGCGGTCGCGGGCCGCGACCCGATCGAGGGACGTCATGTCGAAGCGTTGACCCTGACCCGCCAGGTCTTTGAAGAGGCGATGCGGCTCTACGCCCCCGCGCCGGTGCTGACCCGGCTCGCGACCGAGGATTGCGAACTCGGCGGCGTGCGGCTGAAGGCGGGTTCTGTGATCTTCATCCCGATATGGGCGGTTCACCGGCACCGGAACCTGTGGCCCGAGTCCGGGAAATTCCGCCCCGAACGCTTCGCCCCCGATGCGCGCAAGGCGATCCGCCGCACGCAATACATGCCTTTCGGATTCGGCCCGCGGATCTGCATCGGCACCATGTTCTCGCGGGTCGAGGGGGTGGCGATGCTCGCCACGCTGCTGCGCGGCGCGCGGTTCGACTGGCCCGGAGGGCCGCCACCGGAACCGCTCGGCCGCGTCACGCTCTGGCCGCGCGGCGGGATGACTCTGAGGGTGACCCTGCTCGGCGACCGGCCGACGGCGCCCGGAGGAGCGGGCAAGCGCTAATGAAAAACCCCGCGGCGCCTTTCCGGCACTCGCGGGGTTCCTACTGTCCCTCGGAGAGAGGAAACTAGGCGATCGCGGCCTTCGCCTTTCCGACGATGGCCTCGAACGCTGCCGGCTCATGCACGGCGAGATCGGCGAGAACCTTGCGGTCCACCTCGATCCCGGCAAGGCCGAGCGCGTTGACGAAGCGCGAATAGGTCATTTCGGCGTCGATCGCACGCACCGCCGCGTTGATCCGCTGGATCCACAGCGCGCGGAAGTTGCGCTTGCGGGCCTTGCGGTCGCGGGTGGCGTATTGCTGCGCCTTGTCGACCGCCTGTGTGGCGGTGCGGAAGTTGGTCGAACGCGCGGCGTAGTAGCCTTTCGCCTTCTTGATGACCTTGCGGTGACGGGCGTGCGTGACGACGCCGGATTTAACGCGGGACATGGGTCAGGCTCCTCAGCGGTTGTACGGCATGTATTTCTTGACGATCTTCGCATCCGCATCCGACAGGAGCATTGTCCCGGTCGCCTTGCGGATAAAGTCCGTCGAGCGTTTGATCATGCCGTGCCGCTTGCCGGCGACACCTGCTTTGACGCGGCCCGAGGCCGTCATCTTGAACCGCTTCTTTGCAGCGGATTTGGTCTTCATCTTGGGCATTTTCATCTCCTTGGATCAGAGTGAACGCGCAACTCGGCAATGCCACTGGCCGGAAGCGCGGGGTATTCAAGGGGCGGCGTATACGCGCGCCAGTCCGATCTGGCAAGGGGGCGCGGGCGTGTTTGAGTTGGAAACGGGGATCGCGTGGAGCGCTATGGCAGGGTTTACTGTCCCGCTCGCCGCTCACTCAACGATAGAAAGCAATTTCGCCAGCGTTGACCGGTTCTCCGTGACGTCCGCGGCATTCAGAACCCGAACCACATCCCGTGCGAACTCGGGAAAGTCGTCGGCGGGGATCGGGCCAAACCGCCCGCCGCCGCCAATGAACATCAGGTGGGCCCAGACCCCATCGTACCAGACATGCATGATGCAGGTGATCGCAACCGGGTATTCGATGCCGATCTTGCCGGCGCAGGAGATCGAATGCAGCGGCAAAGGCGTACTCGCTGAAGCCGTGTCATCCGCGAGTACGTAAGACATCGCACCAGGCAAGCCATCCTTGGTGACCGCCCCGCTGTTGAAGACCTCGTAGGTCGCGCCTCCGAACACGATTGTCCCTTCCGCCTTCTTCCATCTTTTATCGAGTTCAAACTCGTGCTCTCTGTACGGAAAGCGATCATCGAGCGTCATCCCGAAGACCGAGTTCGCAAAGGTCAGGCCCGGAACCCGGCGCGGGTCAATCGTGACTCTCGCAAGGCGTTGGCCATGCGGTCTTTCCGGGGCCCAGCAGAGACGAAAGTAATACGGTCCCATATGCACAATGACCCCGTCGGGGGCGTAAGTGTCAGGGCGGCAGTAAGGGGCCGTCGGATCGTATTCCGCCCGTCGGTAGCCGAATTCCGGCGTCGCCCGCAAAGGCTTATGGCTCTCGGCCTGCGCAAGACCGGCGCAACCCACGCAGCAGAGGACGAGCAGGCAGACCGCACGACGCATTGATGTGATCGTCCGTATCGCGGGGTTCATCCCGCCATCATCCTGCAAAGCCCCCTTGCACCAATCCAGCACTGCCAAAGAAGCCCCCGCCTTCCCAATCCCTTGCCCCCGCCTTCACGCGTGAAACCTCGCGCCCGAACGCACCGCCTCACCCGCCGAACCGGTCCACGACCCGCATCACCGCCGCCGGTATGTCCTGAGGATGGAACCCCATCGGGTTCATCGCCGCCCCGGCCAGGATCATGGCGAAGCCGAGGCCCCCCATGATCACCGCACCCGCGACGGGATGGTCGCTCGAGAATGCCGAAATCAGGCGGATCAGCCCGATCGCCACGCAGGCGAGGCCGAAGACGATCAGAAGGTCATGGGTCATGCTTCCCGCTCCGCCACAGAGGATCGGGCCGAGCCTAGTCGGAGGTCGCGCGCAAAATCAAGCTGTTGGCGGCAGGTCCGGCAGATCTGTTACCCGCCGGTCATAGCGGCCCGCGCGCGGTCACTCGGGATCGGTGCGGAAGATCAGCCGCTCGTCACAGGGCGCGACGCGCAGGATGTTGGTGCTGCCGGCAACGTTGAAGGGCACGCCCGCCGTGACGACGATCTGGTCCTTCTCGGTGGCGAAGCCATAGTCCCGCGCCGCCTTCGCCGCGTTCACCACCGCCATCTTGAAGCGGTCGATCCTCTCGTGGGTCTGTACGCAATGGACCCCCCAGGTCAGGCAGAGCCGCCGCACCGTTCCGATCATCGGCGACAGCGCGATGATCGGAACCGAGGGCCGTTCCCGCGCGACGAGCGCCGCTGTCGTCCCGGAATGGGTGAAGCAGCAGATCGCGTGGATGTTCGTCGCCTCGGCGATCTCGCGCGCGGCGGCGACGATGCCATCGGCCACGCTTTCCCGTTTCACCCGGCGCGAGGCATCGATCACCTCGCGGTAGGTGGGGTCGGCCTCGACGGACAGCGCCACGCTGTCCATCGTGCGGACCGCCTCGACCGGGTACTGTCCGGCGGCGCTTTCGGCCGACAGCATCACCGCGTCGGCGCCCTCGTAGATCGCAGTCGCAACGTCGGACACCTCGGCCCGCGTCGGCATCGGGCTTTCGATCATGCTCTCCAGCATCTGCGTCGCCACGATGACGGGCTTCGCCGCCGCCCGCGCGCTGCGGACCAGCTGCTTCTGGATCGGCGGCACAGAATGCACCGGCAGTTCCACGCCAAGATCACCCCGCGCCACCATGATCCCGTCCGACGCTTCGAGAATTGCCGCGAAGGCATTCACCGCCGCCGGCTTCTCGATCTTCGACAGGATCGCCGCCCGGCCCTTGGCGAGCGCCCGCGCCTCCGTCACGTCCTCCGGTCGCTGCACGAAGGACAGGGCGAGCCAGTCGATACCCAACTCGCAGGCGAATTCCAGATCCTTTCGGTCCTTCTCCGACAGCGCGGCCAGCGGCAGCACGACATCGGGCACGTTCACGCCCTTGCGGTTCGAGATCGTGCCGCCGGTCGTCACCGTGCAGTTGGCGAAATCCTTGCCGCAGTCATCGACCTTCAGCCGGATCTTCCCGTCATTGACCAGAAGCGCCGAACCGGGTCGGAGCGCGGCAAAAATCTCCGGATGCGGCAGGCTCACGCGGGTGCCGTCGCCCTCGGCCGGGTCGAGGTCGAAGCGGAACTTGTCGCCCTCCTCCAGATCATGCGCGCCGGACGAGAAGGCGCCGACACGCAGCTTCGGCCCCTGGAGGTCGGCGAGGATGGCGATCGGGCGGCCGACATCCTTCTCGATCCGCCGGATGATGGCATGGCGCGCGGCCTGTTCCTCATGGCTGCCGTGGCTCATGTTCAGCCGGAAGACGTCGGCGCCGGCCTCGAAGAGCGCCCGGATCGTCTCGTAATCGCTTGATGCGGGGCCCAGTGTTGCCACGATTTTCACGTTGCGTAGTCGTCTCATCCCCGGCGTCCCCTCAGTATGTTTGCGCTACCACGCGGCCACCGGCTATATGGCCCAAATCTCTGGCCGCGACAACTGGCGCTTTCCTGTTCGCTCGTCTAAACGAAGATTTCATCGCGCACGATCACGATAACATGACAGATCAACCTTTTCACACCCACCACGGCGACCGCGCTTCGCGCTGGCTCGTGACCTGCGATCACGCGACGAACCGAGTGCCGCACTGCATCGGCGCCGGCTCGCTCGGCATCGCGTCCGCCGACATGGCGCGCCACATCGCCTATGACGTGGGCGCCGCGGGGCTGACGCGGCATCTCGCGGACCGGCTCGACGCGCCTGCGATCCTGACCGATTTCTCCCGCCTCGTCATCGACCCCAACAGGGGCGAGGATGATCCGACCCTCGTGATGAAGCTCTACGACGGCACCATCATCCCCGCGAACCGCGAGGTCGGCGCGGCAGAGACCGAACGCAGGCTCAACGCCTTCCACCGCCCCTATCACGCCGCCTGTGAATCGATGGCGGCGCGTCGCGCCGACACCGTGATCTGCGCCATCCACAGCTTCACCCCGCGTCTCGTCGGGCGGTCCGAACGGCCCTGGCACGTCGGCATCCTCTATTCGCATCGCGACCCGCGCCTCGCGATCGCGCTCCTTGACCGGCTGCGCCGCGAAGCCGGTCTCGTGGTTGGCGAAAACGAACCCTATGGCGGCCACCTCGACGGCGATTCCATTGACCGCCACGCCCTCACGCCCGGCCGGCCGAACGTGCTGATCGAACTCCGCCACGATCTCATTGCCGCCGAGGATGGCCAGATCGCCTGGGCCGACCGCCTCGCGCCGATCTTGGTCGAAGCCCTCGCGGATTCCGGTCTGTGAAGCCGGCCGCGGTAATCTTCGATCTCGACGGCACGCTCATCGACAGTGAGCGTGTGGTGATCGACGTCGGCGCCGTCCTTCTTGCCGATCTGGGCGTGGCCGATGCCCGTTCTGTCCTGACCGCCCTCGTCGGCATCGACGCCAACGAGGGCTATCGCCGCCTCGGCGAACATGCCGGGCCGGATTTCGACATGGACGCCTTCGACGCTGCCTGGAACAAGGCTGCACGCGCCGCCTTCGACGGGGCGTTGCCCGTCATGGCGGGGGCGGAGATCCTTCTCGCCGAACTCGCGGGGCGCGGTCTGCCCCGCGCCGTCGCCACCAACAGCCGCACGAAAAGCGCGCTCCACAAGCTCGACCGCGCCGGGCTGCTGCATCATTTCGGCGCGGCGAACATCGTCGGTGTCGATGCGGTGCCCCGCCCGAAACCCGCCCCCGACCTCTTCACCGAGGCCGCCCGCCGCCTTTCGGTCGCGCCGGAGCACTGCCTCGTCTTCGAGGATTCCGATACCGGCGTCGCCGCCGCCCTTGCCGCCGGGATGCGCGTGGTGCAGATTCCCGACATGGCGCAGCCGCAGTCGCGCGCCGCGCATCTCATCGCCGAAAGCCTTCTCGACGGCGCCCGCCGCGCCGGGCTGATCGGCTGACCGGAGGATCCCATGGACGACGCCACCCGAACCGAGCTTGAGGCCGCCGCCTTCCGCGCGCTCCGCCATCACCTGATGGAGAAGCGCCCCGAAGTGCAGAACATCGACCTGATGAACCTCGCCGGGTTCTGCCGCAACTGCCTGTCGCGCTGGTATCAGGAGGCCGCGAACGAACGCGGAATCGAGATGAACAAGGAGCAGGCGCGCGCGATCTACTACGGCATGCCCTATGAAGAGTGGCGCGCAAAGCATCAGACCGGGGCGGACGCGGGCAAGAAGGCCGCGTTCGAAAGGGCGTTCCGCGAGAATGTCGGCGGCAAACCGTAGCGACCGCGCCGGTTCGGCCCGCTCCGTTTGCTTGCCGCGCTCCCTCGGCGTGCGCTATCCTTGCCGCCGGATTTCAGGAGGACGAAACATGCGCTGGATCGTACGGACCGTCATGGCCACCGCACTCACCGCCGCCCTTTCGGGCTGCTTCACCGATGTCCTGACCCTCAAGCGGACGGTCGTGCTCGATGGCAGTTCCACCGCGGCGGCGATCCCGGTGTCCGGCGTCGATGCCGAATACGCCTGGCTTGCCGCCAACCGGCCCGGCTGGCGCCCGGTTCAGCAAACCCTGGTCCTCGGCGGCCCCGGCGAAGCCTATGACCTCTTCGTCATCGCCAAGGGTACCCAGTCCGAGAAGGTCTTTTTCGATATTTCGAGCTTTTACGGCAAGCCCGCGGCCTGACACGCATTTGTGTCCCGATGGAAACACAATGTTCGCCTTCCGCCGGTAGGGGAACACCGAACAAGCTGCTACGCTTGCTTCATCATGCGTCTTTTGGTGACCCGGAAGGACTACACCCGCTCCGAATGGCTTTCGGATGCGGTGGTCCACGTCTCGGGCCTTGCCATCGTGTTGATCGCAGTGCCGGTCCTCGTCACCGTGACCGCCTACCTGCGCGGCGATTTCACAGCGCTTCTCGGGATCGGGGTCTACGGACTCGCGCTCATCGCGATGATCCTCTGCTCGGCGCTCTATAACCTGATCGTCAGCCCAGGTTGGATAGGGTTTCTGAGACGTCTCGATCATTCGGCGATCTATGTGAAGATCGCCGGCACCTATACGCCCTTCACGCTTCTCAGCGGGCAGGGCTTCTGGCTGCTCGCCACACTCTGGGGCGCGGCGCTGACCGGCGTCGGGATCAAGCTTGTCGCGCCCGACCGTTTCCGCCGCCTCGCCCTCGCGCTCTATCTCGGCATGGGCTGGGCCGGGCTTCTTGCGGGCGGCACCTTCTTTGCGACGCTGTCGACGCCGGTGATCGCGCTGATCGTCACGGGCGGGCTGCTCTATACGGCAGGGGTCGTCTTCTACCTCGCCGAGCGGCTGCCCTATCACTACACGATCTGGCACGTCTTCGTCCTCGCGGCGAGCCTCGTCTTCTATGCCGCCGTCACGCTCCACGTCGTCCAGACGGCCTGACCCCGGACCTTCCGTACCTCCGCTCTCCGTAACGCCCGAACAACGGCCGATCAAATAGCCGTTCCCCCTCTCGCGGTCTTCTTCGGTCAGGTTCATAGAACCTGACATGGCCCGCGCCCGTTCCGGCCGACGGTCGGACCGGCGGGTTGCGTTCGAGAGGGACGGTCAGGTGTTCAGGTCATTTTTCCCCCGCCCGTGGCTCTTCTTTCCCTCGGTTCTCGGCTGGGTCGCGGTCGGGGTGGCGCACTGGTATTCCTGCGGCGCGGCCGCAGGCGCGTTGCTCGGCTTTCCGCCGGCCGCCCCGGATGCCGAACCCGTCCTCGGCCTCGGCTATTTCGTCACCCCGCAATTCATCTGGTTCTACCTCTGCTGCATCGCCTTCTTCGTGCTCTTCGCAGGCTTCTGGTTCACCTATGCGCCGCATCCCTGTCAGGGCTGGTCCATCGCCGGCACCGCGCTCATCCTCTTCGCCACCTATTTCAACGTCCAGGTCTCGGTCGCGATCAACGATTGGCGCCGGCCCTTCTTCGACGATGTGCAGGCGGCCCTTTCGGGTGGCGGCAAGACCACGGCGGCGGACCTTTACGGGCTGATCCCAACCATCGCGGCGGGCAAGATCACCTTCGGCATCCTGCAACAGATCCTGACGGCGTTCGGCCAGGTCTCGGCCTCGTTCCAATACCTCGTGAATTCCTGGACCACGATTATCGAGCTTCTGTCGGTCCACAAGCGCCTGAGGGCGTTCGAGGCGGCCTTCGAGGGCCGCGAACTGCCCTTGGCCGACCGCGACTATCTTCTCCACGGCGAGGTCGGGAAGGGCTGAGCCGCGAAGGGTCAGACCGCCGCCTTCCGGCTTTCTTCCAGATAGATCTCCCGAAGCCGCAGAGCGACCGGCCCCGGTTTCCCCTGACCAAGCGCCACGCCGTCGATCTCCACCACCGGCATCACGAAGGCCGAGGCCGAGGTGACAAAGGCCTCGTCCGCGTCTTTCGCCTCGTCGATGCCGAAAGACCGCTCCTCGACCTCCATCTGCGCTTCCCTGGCGAACCGCAGGACGGCGGCCCGCGTGATCCCGTGCAGGATATCGTGGCTGAGGGCGCGGGTGATGATCCGCCGCCCCTTCACGATATAGGCGTTGTTCGACGTGCCCTCGGTCACCAGCCCGTCTTCCGTGAACCACGCATCGTCCACGCCCGCCTTCTTCGCCATCATCTTGCCCATCGAGGGGTAGAGGAGCTGCGTCGTCTTGATGTCGCGCCGCCCCCAGCGCTCATCGGGGATCGAGATCACCTTCATCCCGACCTTCGCCGCCGGATTGTCGGCAAGGCCCGGCTTCGACTGGGTGAAAAGCACGATCCCCGGCTTTACCGTCGCCGGATCGGGGAAGGCGAAATCGCGGTCGCCGGGATTGCCGCGCGTGACCTGAAGATAGATCAGACCGTCAGTGATATCGTTCCGCGCAACCAGTTCGCGGTGGATCGCCAGCAACTCCTCGTCCGTCACCGGCGCGTCCATATCGAGTTCGTTCAACGACCGATGCAGCCGCGCCTGATGCCCCGCGAAGTCGATCAGCTTGCCGGAAAGCACGCTCGTCACCTCATAGACCGCATCCGCCATCAGGAAGCCCCTGTCGAAGATCGAAATCTTCGCCTCTTCCTCCGGCACATATTCCCCGTTCACATAGACGATGCGGCTCATCTCGATCTCCCTGCGGTCGCCGCAAAGACATCCCCCGCCCGCCATCCGAGGTCAAGCGTCTCTCCCCATCTTCTTCTGTTCAAAAACACTCCGGGGTGTGGGGCAGGGCCCCACCGGATCGCCGCGCGCCAGCGCGGCGAAACCCCTCACCCCCAAAGCGCCGCCTCGGGCACCCCCATCACCGATCCCTCATAGCGGATCGCCGCGTCCCGGTCCCGCGCCAGTAGCAACGGGCCGTCCAGATCCACGAACGCCGCCCCTTGCGCGACCAGTGCCGCCGGGGCCATGCCAAGGGAAGTCCCGACCATGCAACCCACCATGACCTGAAATCCCGCCGCCACCGCGTCGGACCGCAACGCCAGCGCCTCGGTCAGCCCGCCGGTCTTGTCGAGCTTGATGTTCACCGCGTCATACTTGCCCTCGAGCCCCGCCAGCGTCGCCGCGGTCGTGGCAGCTTTCATCCGCGCAGACCGGCACCGGCCGCGCGATCTCCGCCAGCATCCCGTCATGTCCCGCGGGCAAGGGCTGTTCCACCAGAACGACGCCCAGCCGCGTCAGGTGCGGCGCGAGGTCGGCATAGACCTCCGCCGTCCAGCCTTCGTTCGCATCGACGATGATCCGCGACGCGGGCGCCCCCGACCGGACCGCCTCCAGCCGTGCCATGTCCTCCGCCGTCCCGAGCTTGATCTTCAGGACCGGCCGCGCCGCATTCCGCGCCGCCGCCTCCCGCATCCGTTCCGGCGTATCGAGAGAGAGCGTATAGGCCGTCACCAGCGCCCCCGGCTCGGGCAGTCCGGCGATCTCCCAGACCGGCCGACCCGCCCGCTTCGCCGCAAGGTCCCAAAGCGCGCAATCGACCGCATTCCGCGCCGCGCCTGACGGCAGGAGAGATTGCAACCTCTCCCGCCTCACGCCTTCCGGCAGAGCCGCGATCTCATCGCGAACGCTCTCGACGCTCTCGCCGTAGCGCGCATAGGGTACGCATTCGCCGCGCCCGAGGACGCCATCCCGCGCGACCGTCACCGTCACCACGACCGCTTCGGCCTTCGATCCGCGCGCAATGGTAAAGACTTCGGCCAGCGGAAAGCTCTCTGTCGCCATGGTCAACGTCATCGCCTCTCCCTCGCGCAATCCCGAGCCCCGCTCAGTCGTCTCCTCTCTCGGCAACCCGGCGACGGAGGTCAAGCCGCCACGCTGCGAGTGCGGTATGCACGGGGTGTGTACGCCCGGTGTACGCGCTGTGCATGCTGTATTCCGGCCGATCTTTCTGCACATGCGAAAGGATACTTGCGTGTCATGACGCAATATTCTATCCGAACGCAAAGCCTGAACGTAACTTCATTGCCGAAGGAAACCGCCGATGAGCTTCCGCCTCCAGCCCGCCGCCCCCGCCCGTCCGAACCGCTGCCAGCTCTTCGGCCCCGGCTCGCGCCCTGCGATTTTCGAGAAGATGGCGGCCTCCGCCGCCGATGTCATCAACCTCGATCTGGAGGACAGCGTCGCACCCGACGACAAGCCCGAGGCGCGCAAGAACATCATCCAGGCGATCGGCGACGTCGACTGGGGGGACAAGTATTTGTCCATCAGGATCAATGGCTTGGACACGCCCTACTGGTATCGCGACGTGGTGGATCTGCTCGAACAGGCGGGCGACCGGCTCGACCAGATCATGGTCCCCAAGGTCGGCTGCGCCGCCGATATCTATGCCGTCGATGCGCTGGTGACTGCGATTGAGGCCGCGAAGGGCCGCAGGAAGCGTATCTCCCTGGAAGTCATCATAGAATCCGCCGCCGGCATCGCCCATGTCGAGGAAATTGCGGCCAGCAGCCCCCGCCTCCAGGCGATGAGCCTCGGCGCCGCCGACTTTGCTGCCAGCATGGGGATGCAGACCACCGGCATCGGCGGCACGCAGGAGAATTATTACATGATGCACCAAGGGGTTAAGCACTGGTCCGACCCCTGGCACTGGGCCCAGACCGCCATTGTCGCGGCCTGCCGGACGCATGGTGTGCTGCCCGTTGACGGTCCGTTTGGAGACTTCTCGGATGATGAAGGCTTCCGCGCCCAGGCCCGGCGGTCGGCAACGCTCGGCATGGTCGGCAAATGGGCGATCCACCCCAAGCAGGTGACGCTCGCGAACGAGGTTTTCACGCCGTCGGACGACGCCGTCGCCGAAGCGCGTGAGATCCTCGCCGCGATGGCGGCCGCCAAGGCGCGGGGTGAGGGTGCAACGGTCTATAAGGGCCGTCTGGTGGATATCGCCTCGATCAAGCAGGCCGAGGTGATCGTCCGCCAGTCCGAGATGATCGCCAAAGGCTGATATTCGAGACTGCGGAAACGGGCGTTCCCGTCTCTGCGACGCGTTGCATTTACGCTTCCTTAAGGCCATACAGGCCAAATCCAAACGGGAGCGGATGATGAATTACCTCGAGTTCGAAAAGCCCCTCGCCGAGATCGAAGGCAAGGCCGAAGAGCTGCGGGCGATGGCGCGAAAATCCGAGGGAATGAACGTCGAGAAAGAGGCCGTCGCGCTCGACAAGAAGGCCGCCGACATGCTCAAGGATCTCTACAGGACCCTTGATCCCTGGCGCAAATGCCAGGTTGCGCGGCATCCCGACCGGCCGCATTGCAAGGATTATGTCGAAGCGCTTTTCAACGAATATACCCCGCTTGCCGGGGACCGGAACTTCGCCGAGGATCACGCGATCATGGGCGGCCTCGCCCGGTTCAACGACCAGCCGGTCGTGGTGATCGGGCAGGAGAAGGGGTCGGACACCAAGACCCGGATCGAGCGCAATTTCGGCATGGCGCGGCCCGAAGGCTACCGCAAGGCGATCCGGCTGATGGACCTCGCCGACCGCTTCAAGCTGCCGGTGGTGACCCTTGTCGACACGCCGGGCGCCTATCCCGGCAAGGGCGCTGAGGAACGCGGCCAATCCGAGGCCATCGCGCGCTGCACGCAGAAATGCCTTGAGATCGGTGTGCCGCTGGTCTCGGTCATCATCGGCGAGGGCGGCTCCGGCGGCGCGGTGGCGCTGGCGACGGCGAACCGGGTCGCCATGCTCGAACATTCGATCTATTCGGTCATCACGCCGGAAGGCTGCGCCTCGATCCTGTGGAAGGATGCCGAACGCATGCGCGAGGCGGCGAATGCGCTGCGTCTGACCGCTCAGGACCTTCTGAAGCTCGGCGTGATCGATCGGATCATCGCGGAGCCTCTCGGCGGTGCACAGCGTCAGCGCAACGATGCGATCAATGGCGTCGGGAAGGAAATCGCGACGATGCTCAAGGAACTTTCCGGCAAAAAACCCGTCGATCTGGTCAAGGACCGGCGCCAGAAGTTCCTTTCGATGGGCGAAAAGGGGTTGGCCGCCTGACGCCGCCGATCCGAGCTACCACAGGGATCTGGCGGCGCGTTCGGGCCACTCATGGTCATAGGCAGCGCCGCCGGCGTCATCCGTCGCGCGACCTGAGAGCGAGCTTCGCCCGGCTTGCCGTAGAGGTTCTCGAGATCTTCGATGGAAGCAATACGCTCCACCGCTCATGTTTTTGCAGTGAAGCCCGCCTCGGCCATAAGTCTGTCCGATGCGCTTTCCACCACTGGCTCGATCTCGCGCATGAATGTGCCGACACTCCGCCCCGCCCGGATGCGTGGCAGAAACTCAACCACGGCAAGGCCGGGTTTCCTCAGCACGCCGTGACGCGGCCAGAAGACGCCGACATTGGTTGCGGCGGGCACGCAGTCCTGCCCAAGCTCGGTGTAAAGAACGCCGACACCTGCCTTGTAGGGCTTCGTGGCCCCAGCCGCGACGCGGGTTCCCTGCGGGTAGATGATAAGTTGTCCTGGCTCGGTCGCCCCTGATTTCACGTCCGCGACCATCTTCTTCATCGCCTCGCTGCGCTTGCCACGGTCCACCGGAACGCAACCGATCCTGCGCGCGTACCAGCCGACGATCGGTGCCCAGAGAAGCTCCTTCTTCATGATGAATTTTGGACGCGGAAGCACCGAAACGATGAGGATGATATCGAAGAAGGACTGATGTTTGGCCGCGACGATCACCTCGTCCTGCGGCACCTCGCCACGGATTTCGGATCGCAGCCCGACGAGGAAAGCCGCCGAGGCGCGGACCCAATGGCAATAGGAATGAACCGCATCGAAGGCGGCATCCTTGCGAAACAGAACGAAGGGCGTCCAGAAAAGCGCGAGCACGAACATCGCAAGGTACATCTGGGCGATGAAGATGACCGACAGGATGTATTGCAGCGCGGTTCTCATAGTACGTTCCTCAGCGAACGGAATGCCGCGGCGCGGGTCGCCACGAACGCCACGATAGCGGCCAAAAGCGGAATGACCAAAGGCCAGAGCCATTCCGCACCCTGGAATCCGAGGCCGGTCAGGAAACCGCCTTCCTCCGCTGCCGCTGGCATCAGCGCCACGACGATCATCCCCGCAGCCACTCCGGCGGTGGCGCCGACAAATGTGCGCCGCGTGAAGCGCCGCACGAAGGCGCGGGCGATGTAGCCGTCCCGCGCCCCGATCAGGCGCAGCGTCCGGATCACCTGACCGTTGGCCGAAAGCGCGGCCATCGCGGCCAAAGTCACCATTGCGGCGGTCGCCGCTGCGATGAGACCGAGCGAGAGAAGTCCGAGCATCCTGAGCCGACCTGCTGCGGCGACAAGCGGCCGGCGCCAGCGCTGATGGTCGTCGAGCGTTGCGCCCGGCACCTCTGCCGAAAGCCTGAGCCGGAGACCCTCGGCATCGAACCCCTGCGGCGTTTCGCGCACCTCTACAAGCTGCGGGATCGGAAGGCTTTCGACAGGCAGATCCGGCCCGAACCAGGGTGCGAGCAGACCTTTCGTCTCGGCGGCACCAAGAGCGCGGGCGCTTTCCACGCCGGGCGTTACGGCAAGGATATCAAGGACGAGTTGGGTTTGCGCCGCGACTTGGTCGACAGGCGCCGAAATCCGCACCGTCGCGCCATTGGCCAACGCCCCGGCCCAGCGGTCGGCAAGACGGGCCGTGGCTACCGACAGAGCCAGCGCAAAGACCGCGAGGAAGGCCATCGCAGCAGAAGTCAGAAGTGTGAGCCAGGCCGCCGCGCCAGAAGGCGGCACAACGCCGTGGCCCTTCGCATCGCCGATCAGCATCGCCGATGCGCGCGACAGCCCGTCCGGAAGAAAGGCTTTCATAGGTCCGCTCCGGCAAGTTGAATGGAGCGGTTGCGGATGCGCAGGACACGGGCTGCGACCTGCGCCTTGGCCGAACGGATCAGGTTCATGTCATGAGTGGCGATCAGGATGGTCTTCCCCATGCGGTTCAGTTCGATGAGCAGCGTCAGAAGACGCACCGACATGTCCCAGTCGAGGTTGCCCGTCGGTTCGTCTGCAAGCACCATATCAGGCGCGGTGATGACGGCCCGGGCGAGGGCCGCGCGCTGGCGCTCGCCGCCGGACAGCGAGGGCGGCAGGGCCTTGGCATGTCCCGACAGTCCGACCCATGCGAGAAGTTCCTTCAGTTCCCCACGGTCGGCTTCACGGCCCGCAACCGTGAGGGGAAGGGCGACATTGTCGGCGAGGGAAAGATGCTCGAGGAACTGGCAGTCCTGATGGACTATGCCGATTTTCCGCCGCGCGATGGCGACGTCGTCGCGCGACATGTGCGTTACGTCGCCGCCGAAAAGCTCGACCGTGCCGGCGAGAGGCATCAGTTCACGATAGCAGAGTTTCAGGAAGGTGGACTTTCCGGCACCCGAAGGCCCGGTCAGAAAGTGGAATGACCCGGCAGGAAGGGTCAGCGAAACATCGGACAAGAGCGGTCCGTCGCCATAGCCATGCGTCACGTTCTGGAATGCGATCAATGCCCGTTCTCCGCCCGCCGGTGCCAATCTGCCGCGCCTCGCGTCGATTTTTCGACTTCGGCGACAAACGCTTGGACGATTGTGCTTTGCTTGCTACAACACGTGAACAAGAATGGCCAGAAAGGCTTGATGGAGCCGGAACGAGCCCAACGAGGGACAGAGCGGGTTAGGGTCACATGCGTTTGATATGCCCAAGTTGCGGCGCCACCTACGAGGTGGACGAAAGTGTCATCCCCGAAGCCGGGCGAGATGTTCAATGTTCCAACTGTGGACATGCTTGGTTTCAGATGTCCGCTGCGCAACTCAAGGCGCAGGAGGAACGCGAGGCGGCTGCGTCAGAGGCGGAACCGGACGAATCCGAGGTCTGGACCGAAGAGGAACCCTCCGGCGAAGAGGAAACTCAGGTCGAGGCCGGAGCCGAAGTCTCCGAAGAGATAGCCGAAGAGGCTGAGGCCGCCGAGGACGCGCTCGAACCGGCCGAGCCCGAGCCCGAGCCCGAAGAACCCGCCAGTGCGCCGTCAGAGGTCACGGCCGCCGCCGAACCCACGCCGGAAGTGCAAGAGACTGCGTCCGAGGCTGCGACGGAACCGGAAGCGGAGGTCGCGCCGGCGCAGGACGAAGATGCTGCCGGGCCGGAAGCCGGACCCGAGCCGGAATCCAGGCGCAAGACGCTCGACGATGCGATGCTGAATGTTCTGCGCGAAGAGGCGGAACGCGAACATCGGGCGCGTGAGGCCGAAGGTAGCGTGATCGAGACGCAACCGGATCTCGGCATTGCTGCCGTCACCCCAATTGCACCGATCGGGGCAGCCGCCGCAGCGTCGTCGGCACAGCGCGACGACGATGACGAGATCGGGTTCGTGGATGACGATGAACGCGACGATGCGGACGCAGTGATGTCGCGCGCGTCGCGCCGCGAACTGCTGCCCGATATCGAGGAGATCAATTCGACGCTGCGCGCGACGTCGGATCGCGGTGCCGAGGCCGCGTCCGTCGACGCGCCCGCGACCCTGCGCCGTCGCCGCAGCGGATTTCGCATGGGCTTTTCCACCGCGATCCTGATCGCGGCCGTTCTGCTTCTGCTCTACATCATGGCGCCGACCATCGCCGAAAAGATACCGGCCAGTGCGCCGATCATGGCGGCCTATGTCTCTGCCATAGATGGCGTGCGCGCATGGATCGACGCCACGTTGCAGAGCTTTACCGCTTCGATGACAGGTGATGCAAACTGACGCGGTCGCTGCGACTCAGAACCGTTCCAGAAGCCGCTTGAGATAGTCGAGTTCCAGCGTCGGGCGTGTCTGATCGCTCTGCCGGCGCCGGATTTCGTCCAGCAGGTTACGCGCGCGCCGATAGACGTCTTCACCCTGGATCATGTTCTCGTCGGTGCCGATGCGGCCGGACTGTCCCGTCGTCCGGCCCAAGGGATCGCGCGGCAAGTCGCGGTTCGCTTCGCGGATGGTCTGTCCCTGATCGGACGTTGTGCCCTGCTGGTTCTGCGCCAGCGCCTCACCGAGATTGCGCATGCCTTCGCGCAGGTTCTCGATGGCGTCGGCCTGGCGTTCGATGGCATCCGCCGTGTCGCCGCGCCGCAGCGCCTCTTCCGCGCCGTCCATCGCCCGGCCAGCATCGTCCAGAGCTTGCCCCGCCGCATCGCGGTCGGCCGAAGGATCGCCAGGCAGGTTGCCCTGCTGGCGTCGCAGCATCTCGCGCAGCGAGTTCTGGCGGTCGGCGAGACTGCCGCCGGGCTGTGGCATTGTTCCATTCCGGCCCTGATCGCCGCTGCCGCCTTCCTGGCCCTGTCCCTGCTGGCTCGGCTGGCCCTGGCCCTGATCTTGCCCCTGCTGGTCGCCCTGCTGGCCGGGTTGTTGCTGCCCGCCGGGTTGCTGCGGCTGGCCCTGTTGTCCCTGCTGGCCGCCTTCGGGATTGCCGAACTGGCGCTGCAGGTCGCGAAAGGTGTCATCCGCCAGACCCTGCTGGTCGCGAAGGGTGTCGCGCAGGTCGTTCATCGCCTGATCGCCCGGCCCCTGTTGTTGCCCGTTCTGGCCCTCGGTGACTTGCAGATTCTCCATCATCCGGGAAAGCTGGTCGAGAAGTTCCTGCGCCTCGGCCATGCGGCCCTCCTCCATCAAGCGCTGAATCTCGTCCATCATCTGCTGAAGCTGGTCCCCGGAGATCTGCTGTCCGGCATCGGCCTGCTGGTTGGGCTCGTCCGCACCCTTGCGCTTCATGTTCTCGGCCAGCTTGCGGATATAGTCGTTCGTCGCCTGCCTCAACTCGTCCATCAATTTCTGGATTTCCTCGGGCGAGGCGCCGTTGCGGATCGCCTCGGAGAGCCGTTCCTGCGCCTGCTGCATCCGTTCAAGCGCGCTCGATACTCCGCCGTCTTCTATCAAAAGCGCGATTTCCCAAAGCGCGTCGGCGGTTTCGTCCCGCATCTCGGAACCTAGCTTGCCCTGTGCCAGGGCCGCGTCGAGCCTGCGCATCGCGACGCGCAACATCAGATACGCCCGTTCGTTCTTCAGCAACCCCTCGGGATGGTGGGTCATGGCATGAAGGAGTTGCGACGTACGCTTCCCGTTGTCGCGCGTCCAAAGGAGATCACGGCGTAGTTCCACGACGGCATTCGCCACCGGGTCGAAGAAGCGGCGGCCAGGCAGCGACAGTTCCGCCGTCTCGCTCTTCCCGCTTTGTCCGCGCCCATCGGCAACCTCGAAGGTCATGCGGACGGGCAGGTTCGACCAGGCGTGCTTCGACGCGTCCTCGACCAGAGTCTCGGTGAAATCGGCGCGCGACCCGCTGATCGGCAGCGGCAAGTCAAAGGTCAGCGGTTCACGCGGTTCCGGATCGGTCGCGAGACCGTAGCGGCGATCGACCTTCGCAAGATCAAGCTCGATGATCGCGCGGCCTTCGGTGACAGCATAGTCGTCGCTTGCCGCGAAGGGCTGCGACATCGTACCCTCGGCGGCACGCATGACGGCGCCGTCGAACTTCACGCTGGGCGCGCTGTCGGGCAGGACCGTCAGTTGCCAGTCGCGGCCCGAGGGTCCGCCGATGCTCAACCTGCCGGAGCGGACCGCCTCGAATTCCACTGCCTGCACGGTGCTTTCGGGCACCGCGTCGGTGGCCGCGTTTTCTTGCGGCGTGTCCGATACGCTCTCGTCAACGGAGATCGAGCCGGGCCTGCCGTAAAGCCGAAGGATGATCCGGCTGCCTTCAGGCAGCGACAGATCGGTGGCGTTGACAGTGTTCAGATAGACGCTTGGCTTGCCGGTATAGGCGGGGGGTTCGACCCAGCCTTCCCACGACGGTCCGGTGGCGGCGCCGCCGAGGCCGATGCCGCCCGCAAGTTTTGGTGCCTCGGCAACCCGCCATATGGAGCCGAAGACGAAGGCCACCACCAACGCCGTCAGCGCGGCGTAGCGCAAGGCGTAGGGGTCGCGCCGGGAAAGCCGCAGGTCTGGCGCGCTTGCCCTTGCCGCCTTCGCGCGTTGCGCCATCCGCGCCACATGCGCACGCCAGACCGCGAGCGAACCGGCATCCGCCGCCCCCAGCGCCTGCGCATCCGTCAGTGCCGCGATCGGGCGACCCGGCAGCGTCGCGTCGAGCCGCGCCAAGGCCTCTATGCGGGTCGGCCAGTGGAATCGCATAGCGCCGCGGATCAATGACCAGAGGAGCGCGCCGAAGACCACCAGGGAACCGATCCAGAGAACCTCGACCGGCAGCCAGTCATGCAGTCCGAAGGCCAAGGCCGCGATGATCGCAAACAAAAGCGTCCAAACCGGCCAGAACCCGCGCGTGACGCGCTCGGCCACCATCCCGGCCCGCGTCAGACGCAAGGGCCATGCAAGGCGTCGGAGCGCCTCTTCCGAGATGGTTTTGGTTTCGTTCATCCGCCCGAGGTTTGCTTCCTCAAAGGCTCGCGCGCGGGATTGCGTTTCAGAGCCACACGGGGATGTTATCGCGCTTTATCATCTCGTCATAGGCGGGACGTGCCCGGATGACAGCGAATTGATCCCCCTTCACAAGGACTTCAGGGATCAGTGGGCGCGTGTTGTATTCCGAGGCCATGACCGCGCCGTAGGCCCCTGCGGAGCGGAAAGCGACGAGATCGTCCGCCTTCATCTGCGGCAGGGCGCGCTGCTTGGCGAAGGTGTCGCCGGTCTCGCAGACCGGGCCCACCACGTCATAAGGCTGCGGCAGGTGTCCGGGTTCCGGTTCGATCACCGGCACGATGTCATGATGTGCGCCATACATTGACGGGCGGACGAGGTCGTTCATCGCACCGTCGAGGATCAGGAAATCGCGCTCTTCGCCCGATTTCACATAGATTACGCGGCTCACCATCAGACCCGCATTTCCCGCGATCAGCCGACCCGGCTCGATCTCGATCTCGCAGCCGAGATCGCCGAGCGTGTCGCGGATCACCGCGCCGTATTCGATGGGCAGCGGCGGCGCGGAGTTCGATCGCTCATAGGGAATGCCGAGCCCGCCGCCGAGGTCGAGGCGGCGGATATCATGCCCGTCGGCACGTAGTCGCCCGACGAGTTCGGCGACCTTCTCATAGGCTTCCCGGAACGGCGTGAGGTCCGTCAACTGGCTACCGATATGGACGTCGATCCCGACAACGTCGATCCCCGGCAACGCCGCCGCCTCGGCATAGACAGCGCGGGCACGGGAAATCGGGATGCCGAACTTGTTTTCCTTCTTGCCGGTCGCGATCTTCTCGTGCGTCCTGGCGTCTACGTCGGGATTGACCCGCACGGTGATCGCTGCGCGCTTGCCGATCTTCTGCGCAATCTCGTTCAGCGCAAGCAACTCAGGCTCGCTCTCGACATTGAACTGCCGGATGCCGCCTTGGAGCGCCATGCGCATTTCCTCACGCGTCTTGCCGACGCCGGAAAAGACGATCCGATCGCCTGGAATGCCTGCCGCCTTCGCCTTGAGATATTCGCCGATGGAAACCACATCCGCGCCCGCGCCGAGATTGCCGAGCGTTTTGACGACGGCGACGTTGGAACAGGCTTTCAGCGCGAAGCAGATGAGATGCGGCATCCCGGCGAGAGCCTCTTCGAAGAGCCGGTAATGCCTCTCCAGAGTTGCGGTCGAATAAACATAGAATGGGGTTCCGACTGCGGCAGCAATATCGGCGATGGCCACGTCCTCGGCAAAAAGCCCGCCGCTCCTGTAGAGGAAATGATCCATCGGCCCGGTTCCTTGCAGCATCCCACCGCGCTGATTTAGAGCATCGACGCGGACAGTGGAAGCACGCTATCAAATGCTTGCATTTAATCAAACGATTGATTAAATTCTGGCGAGAGTTGAGGGACCGCATGCCCGAATCGCCGCAAACCCCAAAAGCCGAAGGCACTGCCGTGCAATTGATCGCGGCGGGGATCCGGCTTTTCGGCGCGAAGGGTTTCGTCGCCACATCGACGCGCGAGATTGCGACTTCGGCGGAGACCAACGTCGCCTCCATCGCCTATCACTTCGGCGGCAAGGACGGCCTGCGCCGCGCCTGCGGGCAGGAGGTGATACGGCGGATGGGCGCCGTGATCGCGCCGGCTCTGCCCGACGACGAAGCGAAGTCGCCCGCTGTCGCCGCGGCGGTTCTCGAAGGGGTGGTCCGGGCGATGACCGCCTTTCTTCTGACCCGGCCCGAGGCCGAGGATTTCGTGCCCTTCATGCTTCGGGAAATCCTGGAGCAAGGGCCGGTGCTGGATGAGGTTTACGACACGCTGTTCGCGCCAACCCACTCCCGCCTCTGCGGCCTCTGGTCCGCGGCGACCGGTCGGCCCGCAGAGGCTGATCGGACACGGCTTACGATTTTCTCCCTGATCGGCGCGCTTGTCTACTTCCGGATTGGAAGACCGATCGTCCTGCGCCGCATGGGTTGGCAGGTCGCAGGCCCGGACGAGGCGCGACAGATCGCCGACGTTGTTTCCATGAATCTCCACGCCATCATCGAAAGGGAACGACGGACATGAGCGGTTTTCTCTGCGCCATCCCGATTGTCTCGAGCCTTTTCAACGCCTGCATGCCGGTTCCGCCATTCGCAACGGGATATGTCGAAGGTGAATTCGTTCTGGTCGCGCCGGTGGCGGTTGCCCAGATCAACAACCTGTCGGTCAAGCGCGGCGATCGCGTCGAGGGAGGCCAGACGTTGGTGGAGATGGAGCGCCGCGACGCCGAAATTGCACTTAAGGAGGCCGAGGCAGCGGAAGCTAGGTCGGAAAGCCAACTCGCCGATCTGCGAGAGGGGCGCCGGCCCGAGGAAATCCGCGTGATCGAGGCAGCGCTCGACTCCGCCATGGCGCAACTCGCCGACGCGGAGCGGACCGAGACGCGGACAAGAAGCCTTGCCGCGCGCGGAGCGGCGACCACGGCGCAGGCGGATGATGCCGCGACGGCGGCGAGCGTGGCGCGCGCTCAGGTGGCGCAAGCCGAGGCCAATCTGGCCGTAGCGAAACTTCCCGCGAGATCGCAGGAAATCGAGGCGGCAGAGGCGGCGCTGGCCGGGGCGAAGGCGGCCAGGGCGATGGCCGCATGGAACCTCTCGCAACGCCGCCTGACGGCTCCGGCTCCGGGGGTCGTCAACGACGTGATCCGGGATGCGGGCGAGATTGCCGGGCCGTCCGCTCCTGTTCTCTCCATGCTGCCGGACGGCGCGGTGAAACTACGCCTCTATGTGCCCGAGCCGGAGATACGCTCCATCAACCTCGGCACCATACTCAAGGTCCGCTGCGATGGCTGCGCTCCGGATGAGACGGCGAGCGTCACCTACATCTCGGATTCGCCGGAATTCACGCCGCCCGTGATCTACTCGCTTCAGAACCGGCAGACCCTCGTCTATCTCATCGAGGCGCGCCCGGATGATGACAGCCAAGCGCTGAAGCCTGGCCAGATTGTCGATGTCATCCTGCCTGGCGAAGCCGGATGACGGGCGAAGCCGCCATCGATGTCCATGATCTCGTTAAACGCTTCGACGGAAGGGCGGTAGTCGATCATGTATCGCTCAGTGTGGAAAAGGGCGAGATCGCGGGATTCCTTGGTCCGAACGGTTCGGGCAAGACGACGACCATTCGCCTCATGTGCGGGCTTCTGACCGCCGACGAGGGCGAGGGCAGGGTGCTTGGACACGACATCCGCAAGGAAGGCCGCGCGATCAAGCGCGAGGTCGGCTACATGACCCAGCGGTTTTCGTTCTACGAGGACCTGACGATCGAGGAGAACCTTGCCTTCGTCGCCGGGCTTTACGGCCTGCCGCGCCGCGCGGTCGCCGACACGCTCGCCGATCTCGGTCTCTCCTCACGCAAAGGTCAACTCGCCAGCGCGCTGTCTGGCGGCTGGAAGCAGCGACTCGCGCTGGCCGCCTGCATCATGCACAAGCCGCAGCTTCTGATGCTGGATGAGCCGACTGCGGGCGTCGACCCCAAGGCGCGACGCGACTTCTGGGATGAAATCCACCAACGCGCGGGGGAGGGACTGACAGTGCTCGTCTCCACCCACTACATGGACGAAGCAGAGCGCTGTCACCGGATCAACTACATCTCTTACGGCAAGCTCGTCGCGCAGGGTACGGTTGCTGAGGTCGTGCGTGATGCCGGGCTGACGACCGTCGTACTGGATGGCAAGGGGACGCACCGCGCCGCCGAGCTTTTGCGCGGCGCGCCGGGCGTGGAGCAAATCGCGCCGTTCGGCAATACGCTTCACGTCGTGGGGCGAGACGGCGCTGCGCTTCGCGCCTCGGCCGCAAAGGTCGCCAAGGAAACCGGCTCTCGCCTGGAAGATGCGGAAACCAGCCTTGAAGACGTGTTCATCCAATTGATGGGCGGCGCGAAGGACAACATGGAATGATGGCGCGCTTCTTCTCGTTCAACCGGCTTTTTGCGCTTCTGCGGAAGGAAGTGATCCAGATGCGCCGCGACCGCATCACTTTCGCCATGATGCTCGGGATTCCGCTGCTCCAGTTGATGCTTTTCGGCTTCGCGATCAACTCCGATCCGAAGGGTTTGCCCGCGGCTTTGGTCGCGCCCACCGAGGACCGATTCACCCGCGCCATCGTTTCCGCGCTGGAACTGACGGGCTACTACCGTTTCAACTATCCGCACGCCTCCGCCGCCGAGGCCGAGGCGCTCATAACGCGGGGCGAGGTCTCGTTCGTGGTGACCATACCCTCCGATTTCGGACGGCGCGTGATGCGCGGCGACAATCCGCAGATCCTGATCGAAGCGGACGCGACCGATCCGTCCGTCGCCTCGGGTGCCATCTCGACGCTCGGGACGGTCGCTGCCGACGCACTGCTGCGTGAAACCGGGGCCGAGGCGCAGGCGGCGGAGGCGGCCGTTTCGCAAATGCAGGTCGTCGTGCACCGGCGCTATAACCCAGAGGGCATCACGCAGTACAACATCGTTCCGGGACTCCTCGGCGTGATCCTTCAGATGACGATGGTGATGATGACAGCGATGGCGCTCACGCGCGAGATCGAGCGGGGAACGATGGAAAACCTGCTCTCCATGCCCGCGACACCTTTGGAGATCATGCTCGGGAAGGTGCTGCCGTATCTCGGCGTCGGCGCGGTGCAGGTTGCGGTCGTGCTGATCGCGTCGAAAGTCGTCTTCGGCGTCCCTTTCGTGGGCAGCTTGACACTCCTGCTCATCGGCGTCTTCGTCTTTGTCGCGGCATTGGTGATCCTCGGCTACCTCATCTCGACTGCGTCCCGGACACAGATGCAGGCGATGCAGTTGACGGTGTTTTTCTTTCTTCCGTCGCTCCTTCTGTCGGGTTTCATGTTCCCCTATCGCGGGATGCCGGACTGGGCGCAGGTTCTGGGCGAGATCTTTCCGCTGACGCATTTTCTAAGGCTCATTCGTGCGGTCATGCTGAAAGGCGCGGACTATACGGGCGTGGCGCAGCCGATGGCGGCGCTCGTGCTCTTCGTGGTGGCGTATTCGACGCTCGCGCTGCTGCGGTTCCGCAGAACGCTCGACTGACGCTAATGCGCGCTCAGAGCTTGCCGGCCACTCCGATGCGCGCCGTTCCGCTGATGGTGACACCGGTTTTTGCTACGGAGGAGGGCGGCGTCGGCTCGCCGTCGGCGCCGCAGGAGGCGAGCATGGCAAGAAGGCTGACGGTTGCGATAGTGCGTTTCATTGGCTCACCGAAAGACCGATACCGGCAATGGACGTGGAGAGAGATGGCCGCACCTTGACGCCGCCGTCGCCGACGTGCAAGGCCGCATGCGCGCGCGGCTGAGAACAGGATGAAAGGATAAGGCAAAGGGACGCCATGAGAACAGCGCGGCGGCTCATCTCAACCGAACCTTCCAGTCCGCGATCTGCTCACCCACGCGCTCGGGCGAGGTGCCGCCATAGCTCTTCCGCGAGGCGACCGAGTTCTGAACTCCGAGCACCGAATAAACATCCTGCGTGATCGCGGGGTGAACCGAGGTCATTTCCATGATCGTCAGATCCGGCAGGTCAACGCCCTTCTTTTCGGCCATGGCAACAAGCGCGCCAGTGACATGATGCGCGTCGCGAAACGGCAGCCCCGCCTCGCGCACCAGCCAGTCGGCAAGATCGGTGGCGGTGGAAAAGCCCGAAGACGCCGCCTTTTCCAGGTTCGCACGGTTCGCGGTCATGTCGCTGACCATCCCCGTCATCGCGGCGAGTGCCAGCATGAGCGTGTCTGCCGCGTCGAAGACTTGTTCCTTGTCTTCCTGCATGTCCTTGGAATAGGCGAGCGGCAAGCCCTTCATCACGGTGAACAGCGCTACGGTCGCGCCGAGGATACGGCCGATCTTCGCCCGGATCAGCTCCGCAGCATCGGGGTTCTTCTTCTGCGGCATGATCGACGAGCCGGTTGAGAAACGGTCAGAGAGCGTGACGAAGCGAAACTGTGCCGAGGACCAGATCACCAGTTCCTCCGCCAGCCGCGACAGGTGGACGGCCGAGATCGCGGCGGCGGAGAGGAATTCCAGCGCGAAATCGCGGTCGCTGACGGCGTCCAGAGAATTCGCCATAGGCCGGTCGAAGCCCAAGGCCCCTGCGGTCATCTCGCGGTCAATCTGGAAACCTGTGCCGGCGAGCGCTGCGGCGCCAAGCGGACTTTCGTTCATCCGCTTCCGCGCGTCCGTGAATCGCCCCATGTCGCGCGCCGTCATTTCTACATAGGCGAGCATGTGGTGCCCCCAGGTCACCGGCTGCGCCGTCTGAAGATGCGTGAAGCCCGGCATCACCCATTCCGCCCCGGCTTCCGCCTGGGCCAGAAGCGCCTTTTGCAATGCCTTTAGCCCTTCGGCTGCGGCATCGCACTGGTCGCGGACCCAGAGGCGGAAATCGGTGGCAACCTGATCGTTCCGGCTCCGCGCAGTGTGCAGCCGCCCGGCGGGTTCGCCGATAATCTCCTTCAAACGCGCCTCGACGTTCATGTGGATGTCTTCCAGCGCCGTCGAAAACGCGAAGTTTCCGCCCTCGATCTCTGACAACACCGTGAGGAGGCCTTCCCGGATCGCCTCGGCATCTTTATCGCTGATGATGCCTGTCGCGGCGAGCATCGCCGCGTGGGCGCGGGACCCTGCGATGTCCTGGGCATAGAGCCGCTTGTCGAACCCGATCGAGGCGTTGATCGCCTCCATGATTGCGTCCGGCCCGGCGGCGAAGCGCCCGCCCCACATTGCGTTCTGGATCTTGTCTGCCATTCTCTGCCCCCGGAGGCCAAGCATGCATCTAATTCTTTCCGTCGTTCTCTATACGGCCCTCAGTCTGGGTGCAAACGCGGCCTTTGCCGCCGACATATCCTCCTTGCGCGAAGGGTCGATGCTGAAGCTCGCCGTGCTGAACACCCCGGTAGAGGTTTCTGCCACCGCCTTCACCGACAAGGAAGGTGGCGAACATGCTTTATCCGACTGGAAAGGCAAGGTGACGCTGGTCAATTTCTGGGCGGTCTGGTGCGCGCCCTGCCGCAAGGAGTTGCCGGCGCTTGATGCGCTGAATCGCGACCTCGGTGGCGAGGATTTCGCAGTCCTCACGATCGCCGCAGGCCGAAACGCGCTTCCGGGCATCAACCGGCTGTTCGACGAAGTGGGCGTCAAGACGCTGGCTGTCTACCTTGATCCGAAATTGCAATTGTCTCGTGAGATGGGCGTGATGGGACTGCCCGTTTCCATCCTTCTCGACCGCGATGGCCGCGAGATCGCGCGGATGTCGGGCGATGCGGAATGGGACAGCGACAGCGCCCGTGGCATCGTCAAGGCGTTGATCGCGGACAAGTCCTAGCCGAGCACCGCGACGCGTCGATGCGCAGGGCAGGTGACGATGTGATCGTTCACCATGCCGACTGCCTCCATGAAGGCGTAGGTTATCGTCGGTCCGCAGAAGCGGAAGCCCGCCTTTTTCAGGTCCTTTGAAATCTGTTCGGACAACGGCGTGGCGGCCGGAACTTCCTTCATGCTTGCGAAACGGTTCTGGAGCGGCGCTCCATTCATGTAGCGCCAGAGGAACCGATCGAAGCCTTCGCCCTCGGCGATCTTCAGATACGCCTGAGCATTGCCGATGGTCGCTTCGATCTTCGCACGCGACCGCACGATGCCGGGATCGGCGAGCAAACGGGCGACGTCGGCCTCGCCCCATCCGGCGATGACCTCGGGTTGAAAACCCTCGAAGGCGGTGCGGAAATTGTCGCGCTTCCTGAGTATCGTGATCCAGCTCAGACCCGCTTGGAACCCATCAAGGATCAGCTTTTCCCAGAGCGCTCGCGGATCGCGCTCCGGCACGCCCCATTCGTGGTCATGATAGTCGATGTAGAGGGGATCGGTCCCGCACCATCCGCATCGTTCCGACATGCGCCGCCTCCTCCATTCCGCGTTTACCGCTTCTTATCGCTTTGGCCTCAGGGTTCCAACGGCAGCTGAGGAGAAGACCATGCCCGCGACGGTGTTCAGGCGGAAGAAGGTGATTGATGCAGGCGAAGACAGCCCTCTGAGTGCCGCTGTCGCGCAACGTGATAGCGACGTGATCCAACTGGTCACGGATGCCGTCAAGCGCCGCAAGGTGCTTCTGGCCTATCAGCCGGTGATGCAGTCCGCTGATCTGCGGCGCCCCGCATTCTACGAGGCTTTCATCCGCATCGTCGATCCGAGTGGGCGCATCATCCCCGCCCGGGATTTCGTCGCGACGGTCGAGACCAGCGAATTGGGACGCGAGATCGACTGCCTCGCGCTCGGAATGGGCCTGCTGGCGCTCCGGCGCAATTCGGCGCTCAGACTTTCCGTCAACATGTCGGCGCGGTCCATCGGCTATCCGCATTTCGTCCGCACCTTGAATCAGGGCTTGCGCAGCTGCCCAACTGCGGGCGAACGGCTGATCCTCGAAATTACCGAGAGTTCGGCAATGATGATGCCGGAACTCGTGACGACCTTCATGGCGGGCCTCCAAAGTGAGGGCGTCAGCTTCGCGCTCGACGACTTCGGAACCGGCGCCACTTCGTTCCGCGCGCTTCGCGAATTCTATTTCGACATGATCAAGGTCGACGGCGATTTCGTCCGGGGGATCGCGGACAGCGCGGACAATCAGGTGCTGACACAGGCGATGCTGGCGGTCGCGCGACAGTTCGACATGTTCGCCGTCGCCGAAGCGGTCGAATCGCAGCGCGATGCCGACTATCTCGTCGCTATCGGCATGGACTGCATGCAGGGCTACTTTTTTGGCGCGCCGACGGTGACGCCACCCTGGAAATTACCCGACTTGAAACGCTCGGCCTGAACACATGCGTGTATCCTGCGACACAATGGTGCCGGTTGCACTCTCGGCGCCTCTCCCTTAGGTAAATCAGCAGAGCGACGCGGGGCGGATGCCGTCCATGTCGCCGTGCCTTTTGGCGGGAGAGAGGATCAGCCAATGACCAACGTCGTAATCGTATCTGCGGGCCGTACCGCTGTCGGAAGTTTCAATGGCTCTTTCGCCAACACGCCCGCCCATGACCTCGGTGCGGCGGTGCTCGATGCGGTGGTGAACCGTGCCGGGATCGACAAGGCGGAAGTCAGCGAGACGATTCTCGGTCAGGTCCTGACCGCCGCTCAGGGGCAGAACCCGGCACGCCAGGCGCATATCAATGCCGGCCTGCCAAAGGAAAGTGCCGCCTGGTCGATCAACCAGGTCTGCGGCTCGGGTCTTCGCACCGTGGCACTCGCCGCCCAGCACGTTCAGCTTGGCGATGCCGCCATCGTTCTGGCGGGCGGTCAGGAAAGCATGTCGCTCAGCCCCCATGCCGCACATCTGCGCGCGGGGCAGAAGATGGGCGACCTGAAATTTATCGACACGATGATCAAGGACGGCCTGTGGGACGCCTTCAACGGCTATCACATGGGCACGACCGCCGAAAACGTCGCCGAGAAGTGGCAGATCAGCCGCGAACAGCAGGACGAGTTCGCCGTTGCCAGTCAGAACAAGGCCGAGGCTGCGCAAAAGGCCGGCAGGTTCAAGGACGAGATCATCCCCTTCACGGTCAAGACCCGCAAAGGCGATATCGTCGTCGACAACGACGAATACGTCCGCCACGGCGCGACGCTCGATGCGATGCAGAAGCTGCGCCCTGCCTTCTCCAAGGACGGCACGGTCACTGCGGGCAACGCCTCGGGCCTGAACGATGGCGCCGCCGCGGTTCTGGTGATGTCGGAAGAAGAGGCGGCGAAGCGCGGATTGAAGCCGATTGCCCGGATCGCCTCCTACGCGACGGCCGGTCTCGACCCGTCGATCATGGGTGTTGGTCCGATCTATGCGTCGCGCAAGGCGCTTGAGAAGGCGGGCTGGAAAGCCTCCGACCTCGATCTGATCGAGGCGAACGAAGCCTTCGCCGCGCAGGCTTGCGCGGTCAACAAGGACATGGGCTGGGACCCCGCCAAGGTGAACGTGAACGGCGGCGCGATCGCTATCGGCCATCCGATCGGGGCAAGCGGAGCGCGCATTCTCAACACCCTTCTCTTCGAGATGCAGCGGTCCGGGGCCAACAAAGGTCTTGCCACGCTTTGCATCGGTGGCGGCATGGGCGTTGCCATGTGTCTCGAGCGCGCCTGAGGGCCGGGCAATATTTCTTCGAATCGAGAAATGCGGGCGCAATAATGTTGCGCCCGCATTTTCATTTCGGTAACACGATTTCAAGGACTTAAATCGGAGGAGGAATCATGTCGAGAGTAGCTTTGGTCACAGGCGGGTCACGCGGGATCGGCGAGGCGATCTCCAAGGCGTTGAAAGCCGCAGGCTACAAGGTCGCCGCGACCTATGCCGGCAATGACGAGAAGGCGAAGGCCTTCACCGACGAGACCGGCATCAAGACCTACAAGTGGAATGTCGCGGATTATGAGTCGTCCAAGGCCGGCATCGCGAAGGTCGAGGCCGATCTGGGGCCGATCGACGTCGTCGTCGCCAATGCCGGAATTACCCGCGACGCACCGTTTCACAAGATGACGCCTGAGCAGTGGAAAGAGGTGATCGACACCAATCTCACCGGCGTCTTCAACACCGTACACCCGGTCTGGCCTGGCATGCGCGAGCGTAAGTTCGGCCGCGTCATCGTGATCTCATCGATCAACGGGCAGAAGGGCCAGTTCGCGCAGGTGAACTACGCGGCGACGAAGGCGGGCGATCTGGGCATCATCAAGTCGCTGGCGCAGGAAGGTGCTCGTGCCGGCATTACCGCCAACGCCATCTGCCCGGGCTACATCGCGACCGAAATGGTCATGGCCGTACCCGAGAAGGTGCGGGAAGCCATCATCGGGCAGATCCCGGCGGGCCGCTTGGGCGAGCCGGAGGAGATCGCGCGCTGTGTCGTTTTCCTCGCCTCGGACGATGCCGGCTTCATCAACGGCTCGACCATCTCGGCCAACGGCGCGCAGTTCTTCGTCTAGCCGGCCGGGTGGCGATACGGAGCCGGCCCGCCGGGCCGGCGCTTTTCGTTTGCGGGACATATGCCGCCTCGGCTATTGCGGCCGTGCAGGCAGGGGGCGGGTATGACACGCGGCAACGCAACGGCGATCGGTTTCGCGGCGGTGCTGCTTTGGGCGCTGCTGGCACTCTTCACGGTAGGGTCCGCGCCGGTGCCGCCGCTATTGCTGAACGTCATCACATTCACGATTGGCGGCACGCTGGGTGTCGTCTGGATCGTCGCCACCGGAACGTGGCGTCAGCTCTTTCAGGTGCCGTTCGGCGTCTATGTCTTCGGCACGGTGGGGCTATGCGGCTATCATCTGCTTTATTTCTCCGCCCTGCGCCTCGCGCCACCGGCCGAGGCGAGCCTGATCGCCTATCTCTGGCCACTGTTCATCGTGCTTCTGTCGGGCCTTCTGCCCGGCGAGACGCTGACCGTTGGTCATATCATCGGCGCGGTCATGTCCTTCATCGGCGCCTCACTGATCGTGATGCGCTCGGGTGCGGGCTTTGATCCCGCCCACATCAAGGGGCTTGCGCTCGCCTTCCTCGCCGCCTTGACCTGGGCCACCTATTCGGTCGTGTCGAGGCGTTTCGGCAGGGTGCCAACAGCTTCGGTCACGATCTTCTGCCTCGGTACGGCGCTAGTTTCAGCGGTTGCACATGTTATGGTGGAAGACACCGTTTGGCCGACAAATGCACTTGGATGGATGTCGTGCATTGCCTTGGGCCTCGGCCCGGTGGGGCTGGCCTTCTATGTATGGGACATCGGTGTCAAACAGGGTGACATCCAGCTTCTCGGGGTGTCGGCCTATGCCGCCCCACTGATTTCCACGCTGATCCTGATCGTGGCTGGCCTTGCGCCCGCCACACCGACAATCGCCATTGCCGCCGCCCTTATCACGGGCGGCGCTTTCATGGCTGCGCGGGCGGGCGCGCGACGCTGAATGCCTAATTCTGGCTAAGACGCGATATTTCTTCCTTGAGACGCAGTTTCTGCTTCTTCATTTCGGCAATGGCGAGATCATCGTATCCGGGATGACGCTGGGCCTCTTCCACGGCCTCGGACAGATGTTGGTGTTTTTTGCGAAGTTCCTGCAGGTGCGAACCAAGCGACATAGACGTCTCCTCTCCTGTGAACTCTGTCACAATTCCATCATAGAACCTGAGTCGTGTCACGCGGAAGAAGCGCGTCATCCGACCGCAGGCCGGTTGGCACGCAGATTTTCGCCGCTGCGCAAATACCCGCTCAAAGAATGATCGCTTGCGCGTGGCGCAGGACGGCGCGCGCGACCTCGGATTGGTCGTCGCCGTCCTCGAGATGGCTGGCCCCGTCATGGACGACGAAGGGTGCAAGCATGCGGAAAGCGCCGCGCCCACCCTTGCGCGCCTGCACGATCACCCGCCCTGCCGGGCGGCCGGGACGCGGCGCTATGGGCAGGACAGCGGTACTGCCGGTGTCAGGTTCCAGCGCGCGGAGCATGTCGGGCAGGCGTTCCGCCGACTGGATGACGGTCAGCCAGCCGCCGGGCCGCAAGCGCCGCAACCCAACCCGAACCCATTCGGACAGGGCGAGATCCTCACGCTGGGCGGCCTCGCGCCCGCCGTCCCGGGCGGGTGTTCCGCCGCCTTTCCGAAAGTACGGCGGATTGGCGATCACATGATCGAAATTGCGTTCGCGCAGGCTGGCGGGCAGGGCGGCGATGTCGCCCGCCACCACCTCGAAGGTCAGGCCATTCCCCGTCGCATTCCGCCGCGCGAGATCGGCATAGTCCTCCTGCTTCTCCAGCCCGGTAATCGTCACACCGGGAACGCGCCGGGCAAGGCAAAGGCTTGCCACCCCGGCGCCGCAGCCAAGCTCCAACACGCTCTGGCCGGATCGCGTCGGAACCGCGGCAGCGAGAAATACCGGATCCATCGCCGCGCGGTAGCCGTCCTTGGGTTGCCGGATGGTCAGCCGCCCGTCGAGAAAGCGGTCATGCGTCAGGGTGTCTTCCGAGAACATCTTAGCCCACGGTCGCGATACCGTTGTCGCGCATAATCGCCCGGGCGAGGAAAAGATCCTGATCGCGCACCATGATTCTGCGCGGCAATATGCCCAGTGATCCTTCCAGTACGCTCATGTGGACGTCCATCTGAAACGCCGTTATACCCTCACCGTCGAGAAGAGCGGTCGCGAATGCGATTACAGTTGGGTCATTGGTGCGCAGAAGCTCTTTCATAATCCAACTCTTAAGGACAGCCCACCGGGTTTGTCGAGTAAGCACGGCACAATGATGAGTCTGGACGAGACATCGCATAAACCCCACGACCGGCTCGCCGCGTATCTGGCGGGGGATATGGATGCCGTGAACGCGCTGATCCGCGACCGGATGACGTCGGAACATGCGCCGCGCATTCCCGAGGTGACGGCGCATCTGGTCGAGGCGGGCGGCAAACGCCTGCGCCCGATGCTGACGCTCGCAGCGGCGCGGCTTTGCGACTATGCGGGCGACCATCACATCCGGCTGGCGGCGACGGTTGAGTTCATTCACACCGCAACGCTGCTGCACGACGACGTGGTTGATGAAAGCGGCCAGCGGCGGGGGCGACCGACTGCGAACCTGCTGTGGGACAACAAGTCCTCGGTCCTCGTTGGCGATTATCTCTTTTCGCGGTCGTTCCAGTTGATGGTGGAAACCGGGTCACTGCGTGTGCTCGACATTCTCGCCAATGCCTCGGCGACGATTGCCGAGGGCGAGGTGCTGCAACTGACCGCCGCGCAGGATCTGCGCACCGACGAGAAAATCTATCTTCAGGTCGTGCGCGGCAAGACCGCAGCGCTTTTCTCGGCGGCGACCGAGGTCGGCGGCGTCATTGCGGGGGCGCCAGAGGATCAGGTGCGGGCGCTGCATGTATTTGGTGACGCGTTGGGGGTGGCGTTCCAGATCGTCGATGATCTTCTGGACTATGGCGGCACTGCGACGGTCATCGGCAAGAATCCCGGCGACGATTTCCGCGAACGCAAGCTGACCCTGCCGGTCATCAAGGCGGTGGCCGGGGCCAGCGAGGTGGAGCGGGCCTTCTGGCGGCGGACCATCGAGAAGGGCCAGCAGGAAGTCGGCGATTTTGACGAGGCGCTGGCGATCATGGCTCGGCATAGTGCGATGGAACGGACGCGCGAAGATGCGCTGTCTTGGGCGGAAATAGCCAAGGCGACGCTCGACGTGCTGCCTGAGCATGAGTTGCGCGACATGCTGTCGGATCTTGCAGACTACGTCGTTTCGCGGGTGAACTGATCCTCTCAGAGCCCCGGAAAGCGGTCGAGCGCCCGGCGGAAGACTTGCGGATCGACATTGCCGCCCGAGGCGACCGCGACTACCGCGTCGCCCGCGATCTCATCCTTGTGGAAAAGTGCCGCGGCCAGCGCGACCGCGCCACCGGGTTCGAGCACGATCCTGAGCCGGTTGAAGGCGGCCGACATCGCCGCCAGCACCTCATCCTCGGTCACTGCGAGCCCCGGACCGGCAAGGCGCGCCATGATGGGGAAGGTAAGATTGCCGGGTTGCGGCGTGATGATCGCATCGCAGATCGAGCCGGAGAGGCGCGTGTTGCGTTCGATCCGGCCCGAGGCGAGCGAGCGTTTCACGTCGTCGAAGCCCTCCGGCTCCGCCGGGCGGGCGCACAGGCCCGGTGCACGGGCCTCGAGCGCCAAAGCGATCCCCGACGTCAGGCCGCCGCCGCCGCAGCAGATGAGGACGTCCGCCTCTGTCACCCCGGCCGCCGCAGCTTGCCGCGCAATCTCAAGTCCGGTCGTGCCCTGGCCGGCGATCACCTGCGGTTCGTCGAAGGGCCTTATGAGTGTCAGCCCGCGTTCCTCGGCGAGCGTACCGCCGATGGCGTCGCGGTCGCCGCTGGCGCGGTCATAGAGCACCACCTCGGCCCCAAGCGCGCGGGTGTTGTCGATCTTCACGCGCGGCGCGTCCGACGGCATCAGGATCACGCAAGGCGCGCCGTGGAGCCGCGCCGCCAGCGCCACGCCCTGAGCGTGGTTGCCGGAGGAAAATGCGATGACGCCTCGCCCCCGGAGTTCGGGCGCCAGGGCCGAGACCGCCGACCAGCCGCCGCGGAATTTGAATGAGCCAGTCATTTGCAGGCATTCCGCCTTCACGAAAACCCTGCGGCCAGCGATTTCATCCAGAAACGGAGAATTCAGAAGCGGCGTGTGGATGGCATGGCCGTTGAGGCGCTCGGCCGCAGCTTCGATCATCTCGATGTTCATCGCATCAGCTCCAGCCATTTGCGGATCGCCGCAAGGCTCTCCGGCTCGTCGAGGAAGGGGACATGGGCGCGGTCGGCGGCTTCCGCGAAGATCATCTCGGGGCGGCGCCGTCGCATTTCGGCGGCGCTTTCTGGCGACAGAAGGTCCGAATTCGCACCGCGGATCAGCCCCAGCGGCAGACCGGCGCAGGTATCGAAGAGCGGCCAGAGATCGGCTTCCGGTCCGTCGAAGGCGGCAAGAAAGCTCGAGCGAAGCTCGGGGTCGTAACGGATATGGAGGCCCGCGTCGGTCTCGGTATAGAGCCGTTCCGCAAAGGCGCGCCAGCGGGTCTGCGATACATTCGCGAAACCGGGCATGGCGCGCGGCAGGTTCGCGACAAGTTCGTCCATCGTCTTGGTCGACGGGTTCCGTCCGACATAGTCGAATATCTTCTCAAGCCCCGCGCGTTCAATCACCGGGCCGATATCGTTGAAGAGAATGCCCAGAAGCCGGTCATGCGCCGTCGCAGCCAGCACCATTGCAACAAGCCCGCCGCGCGAGGTGCCGATGACGGCGGCCTGCTCGATCCCCAGATGGTCGAGAAGGCCGAGTGCGTCCTTCGCCTCTTGCTGGACCGTATAGGTCGTGGCGCCGGTCCACTCCGACGCGCCGCGTCCACGGTAGTCGGCGCGGATCAGGCGGACATCACTCAGATGCGGCCCGAGAAAGTCGAAGTCGCTCGAAGAGCGGGTAAGACCCGCGAGGCAGAGGACGGGCAGCCCCTCGCCGTGATCCTGAAAGGCGAGGCGCGCGCCGTCGGACGCGGTGAAATGCGGAAGAGTCATTGGGTGGAGAGATCCGGAAGCTGCGTGAGATCGTGGAGTTGATGGTGGGGCGTCGCGGGGAGCCGGTCTACCGGCAGGTTCGCCCGGTTGACCCAGACGGTGCGGAAGCCGAACGCCGATGCCCCCGCGGCGTCCCAGCCGTTCGAGGAGACAAACATCACCTCGTCCGGGCGGCAAGCGAAGCGACCGGTGACAAGGGCGTAGACGCGAGGGTGCGGCTTGAAGACACCGACGCTTTCGACTGACAGCACATCGTCCAGAAACTCTCCGATCCCGGCGGATTGGACGGCGCCCTCCAGCATGGCGGGCGAGCCGTTCGACAGGATCGCCGTGTTGAGGCCCCGGTCCTTCAGCGCAGCCAGCATTCGCGGCACTTCGGGGTAGGCGGCAAGCTCCCAGTAGAGCGCCAGAAGGCGTTCACGAAGATCCAGGTCGCCCAGCCCCGACGCCTCCATGGCCCAGTCGAGTCCGTCCTGGGTGACCTGCCAGAAATCGCAATGCGCCCCCATGACCGCGCGCAGCCAGGAATATTCAAGCTGCTTGCGCCGCCACTCTTCCGCCAGCGCCGGCCAGACCTCTGCGAGGTCTTCGCGCCCCGGTTCCGAGGCCGCGATGCGCGCGGCGGCGGCCACGTCGAAGAGCGTGCCGTAGGCGTCGAAGATACAGGTGGTGATGGTCATGCGCCTCTCCCTTCGTCAGACTGGCGCGGGCCGAGGCAGGGGGCAAGGGCCGAAATGTGGCAGGCACAATGTGGCGCGGCTCTCGTGAGAGCGTCAGAGATTCTCTGCCTGAGGCATCCCGAGGACGTGGTAGCCGCCATCGACGCGGATGATTTCGCCTGTCGTGCAGGCGCCGTAGTCCGAGCAGAGATAGACAGCGGTGCCGCCGATCGCTTCCAGCGTCGCGTTTGTGCGCAAGGGCGCGTTCGCCTCGGTATGGCGGAAGGTCGCGCGTGCGCCTCCAATGGCGGCCCCGGCCAAGGTCTTCATCGGGCCGGGCGAGATGGCGTTGACGCGGATATGCTGCGGACCGAGGTCGTTGGCGAGATAGCGCGTCGCGCTTTCCAGCGCCGCCTTGGCGACACCCATCACGTTGTAGTTCGGCGTGACGCGATTCGCGCCGCCATAGGTTAAAGTCACGAGGCTGCCGCCCTCGGGCATCAGTTTCGCCGCGCGGCGCGAGACGTCGATGAAGGAGAAGCAGGAAATCGTGAGCGAATTGGCGAAATTCCCGCGCGTCGTGTTGATGAAGCGGCCGGTGAGTTCGTTCTTGTCCGAAAAGGCAATCGCGTGGACAAGGAAATCCATCGTTCCCCAGCGATCCTTCAGCGCGGCGAAGCAGGCGTCCATGCTCTCGTCATTGGTCACGTCGACGTCGACGAGGAAATCTGATCCGACCGAAGCGGCGAGGGGCTCTACCCGCTTGCCGAAGGCGTCGCCCTGATAGGAGAACGCCAATTCCGCGCCCTCCGCCGCCAGAGCCGAAGCGATGCCCCAGGCGATGGAGCGCTCGTTCGCGACGCCCATGACAAGCCCACGCTTGCCCGTCATCAGATCGGCCATTTCAGGTCACCCCAGATATTTGCTCATCACCAGCGTGGCGTTGGTGCCGCCGAAGCCGAAGGAGTTGGACAGGACGGAATCAAGCTTCACGCCGTCGCGCAAGGTTGTCACGATCTCCGACGGGTCAAGCGCGGGGTCGAGTTCCTTGACGTTGGCGGAGGCGGCGATGAAGTCGCGGTTCATCATGAGAAGAGAATAGATCGCCTCATGCACGCCCGTCGCGCCGAGCGAATGGCCGGTGAGCGATTTCGTGGAGGCGATCGGCGGCGTCTTGCCCCGGCCATAGATGCGCCGCGCGGCCTCGACCTCGGAGATATCGCCGACCGGGGTCGATGTGCCATGGGCGTTGATGTAGTCGATCTGACGACCCTTTGGCAGCGTCGAAAGCGCCAGGCGCATGGCGCGTTCGCCACCCTCGCCCGAAGGTGCCACCATGTCGTAGCCGTCCGACGTTGCGCCATAGCCGGTGACCTCGCCGTAGATCTTTGCGCCACGGGCCTTGGCATGCTCCAGTTCCTCAAGAACCACCACGCCGCCGCCGCCGGCGATGACGAAGCCGTCCCGCGTCGCGTCATAGGGTCGGGACGCGGTTTCCGGCGCGTCGTTGTACTTGGACGACATCGCCCCCATCGCGTCGAAGAGGCAGGAAAGCGTCCAGTCCAGTTCTTCGCCGCCGCCTGCGAAGACGATGTCCTGTTTGCCCATCTGGATGAGTTCGGTGCCGTTGCCGATGCAATGGGCCGAGGTCGAGCAGGCCGAGGTGATCGTATAGTTCACGCCCTTGATCTTGAAGGGCGTGGCAAGGCAGGCCGAATTCGTGGACGACATGCAGCGCGTGACCATGAAGGGCCCCATCCGCTTTGGCGCACCCTTTTCCATCACGATGCGGTGGGCCTCGAAGAAATTCGAGGTGGACGGCCCGCCCGACCCCATGATGAGACCCGAGCGTTCGTTGGAGACGTCGCTTTCCTCAAGCCCGCTATCGGCGATGGCCTGCTCCATGGCGAGGAAGTTGTAGGCCGCACCCGGACCCATGAAGCGCAGGTTCCGCTTGTCGATATGGTCTTCGAGCACGATCTGCGGCTGGCCCTTCACCTGGCTGCGGAAGCCGCGTTCGGCATAGTCGGGGGCGAAGACGATCCCCGATTTCCCGGCCCGCAGGCTGGCTTCGACCTCGGCCACGGAATTGCCGATGGGTGAAATGATCCCCATTCCGGTGATGACGACGCGGCGCATGGGTAATCTCCTTAACTAAGGTCAGTTCGCGGACAGCGCGACCTTCATATCCTTTACCAGATAGATCGTCTCGCCATCGGCTTCAACGCGACCATCGGCGACACCCATCGTCAGGCGGCGGGTTTGAATGGCCTTGGTGAAATCGACGAAATAGGTCAGCATCTTGCGGTCGGGCCGCACCATGCCGGTCAGCTTGACCTCGCCGACGCCAAGCGCGTAGCCGCGCCCTTGCCAGCCGCGCCAGCCGAGGTTGAAGCCGGTGAGTTGCCAGAGGCCGTCAAGACCAAGGCAGCCTGGCATGATCGGGTTGCCGGGGAAGTGACATTCGAAGAACCAAAGGTCCGGCGTGATGTCGAACTCCGCGACCACATGGCCCTCGCCGTGCTCGCCGCCATCTTCCGAAACTTCGGTGATGCGGTCCATCATCAGCATTGGCGGCGCAGGAAGCTGTGCGTTCCCCGGCCCAAAAAGCTCGCCTCGCGCGCATTTCAGCAGGTCGTCCTTGTCGAAACTGCTTGGAAATAGCCCCATCTGTCCCCCGCACCCTGCTTCAGCTTTGTTGGCTTTGATCCCTCTATCATCGGCTCAAGCCCTAGAGCAAGTGTGCTGCCCGTCCCACAGTTTGAAGGGATTGGCGTTGAATTCCAGCCCTTTCCGAGACTATATATCCCATCGGGACGCAGAAAGGCGCCGAAAGGTGGCAAAGGACAAGACAGAGAATTTCACCGCGCGCTGGCTGACCAAAGCCGGTCTGAGGCCGACGCGTCAGCGCCTTTGCCTCGCCTCGCTTCTGGTGGGCGACGGCCGCGACCGCCATGTCACCGCCGAAAGCCTGCACGCTTCGGCCGAGGCAAAGGGGGAGCCGGTGTCGCTCGCCACGGTCTACAACACGCTCAAGAGCTTCTGCGAGGCGGGTCTCATCAACGAGATTTCGGTTGATGGCAGCCGCAGCTACTTCGACACCCGGCTCGACGATCACCCGCATTTCTTCTGGGAGGACGAAGGTTCCCTGATTGACGCGCCCGCTGACGAACTCAAGATCGCGCAGTTGCCGAAGCTGCCCGAAGGCGCGGAACTTTCGCGTGTCGATGTGGTGATCCGTGTCCGCAAGCGCTGACCGGCGCTTTCAGAACCACTGCCCCGGCTCCATCAACCCCAAATCCATCAGTTGTTGCGATTCCCATTCGAAGCGAACGGAATTGTGCCAGTCAAAGCTCGGGATGTCGTACATGCTGCCGGGATTGGTCTTCAACGCCTTTGCCGTGCGGAACGACGCGATCACGGCCGTCAGATTGTGATGCCACGGGCAGGCGTAGGTGTTGTATTCCTCGTCGTCGAACTTGTGGTCCGTGCGGAGCTTCAGGCCCGGCTTGGCGCGAAAAAGCGCGATGCGGTCGATCTTGCGTCGTTCCCACGGCACATGTTCCTCGAACCGCCAACGCAGGCCCCCGAAGAAGTCGAGTTGCCGTTCCTTCGGCTCCCCCGTTTCGGCATCGTGGCGCGCGAGCGCGTAATAGCCCGACCGGTCGAGATGCGCATTTTCGCGATCGACGGCATTGGGAAACCGCGATAGGTCGGTCGCATACAGGTCGATGACATAGGTCAGCATTGCGTCGCGGCGTTCTTCGGCGTGGAAGGCAATCATCTCGCCGATGCTGCGGTGTTCGCAGAACGGGAAGATTAGGTATTCCGCGTTGTAGCAGTAGTAAAACCAGATCCTCGGGGCGGCAGCGATCAGGAGATTGACGGCTTTCGGAACAGCATCCGGCCCGTGCGTATCGTAGCGGACAGAGTGGGCGCGCTCCTTGACCTCATCGGGCAGCGCAAGCATTTCCGGCAGAAAGACTATGATGGCGCGAAACCCCAATGCGGCGTGATGTGTTATTGTCGAGGCGATCTCCACCGCGTCCTCGACGAAGATTAACGCCACGGGGCCTTTGGCCAGAAGGGCCGCGCCGCCGGTGCACAGATCGGTGAGTGAGGAAAACTCGGTCATATCGGTGCACAGATTCGGCCAGAAACCGACCCGATGCAAGCGCCGCCATTGCGGGAGTGGGCGGATTTGCGGTAGGAAACGCCGATCCTCGCGCCGATGGACCAGCCCGTGAACAAGAAGCTCTACATCAAGACCTATGGCTGTCAGATGAACGTCTATGACAGCGAGCGCATGGCCGAGGCCATGGGTGCCGAGGGCTACGTCACCACCGATGTCGCGGAAGAGGCGGACATGGTGCTGCTCAACACCTGTCATATCCGGGAAAAGGCGGCGGAGAAGGTCTATTCCGATCTTGGCCGCCTGAAGCCGCTCAAGGCCGCGAAGCCGGATCTCAGGATCGGTGTCGCGGGTTGCGTCGCGCAGGCCGAGGGGCAGGAGATCTTGCGCCGGATGCCGCTGGTCGATCTCGTCGTCGGGCCGCAGAGCTATCACCGTCTGCCGGCGATGGCGAAGGCGGCGGAGGAAGGGCGCAAAACGGTCGATACCGATTTCCCGGCGGAGGACAAGTTCGACCACCTGCCCGAGCGTTCGAAGGCCACGATCCGCCCGACGGCGTTCCTGACCGTGCAGGAGGGTTGCGACAAGTTCTGCGCCTTCTGCGTCGTGCCATATACGCGGGGCTCTGAGGTCAGCCGCCCGGCGGGGCGGATCATGGCCGAGGCGCGCGGTCTGGTCGAGAAGGGCGTGCGGGAGATCACGCTTCTGGGTCAGAACGTCAACGCCTATCACGGCGCGGGCGCAGACGGTGACTGGTCGCTCGCGCGGCTGGTGCGGGCGCTGGCGAAGATCGATGGCTTGGAACGTATTCGCTACACGACTTCGCACCCGAACGACATGGAGGACGACCTCATCGCCGCGCATGGCGATGAACCGAAGCTGATGCCCTATCTGCATCTTCCGGTGCAATCGGGGTCCGATCGCATCCTGAAGGCCATGAACCGCAAGCATACGGCGGACGACTACCTCCGCCTCATCGAACGCATCCGCGCCGCGCGGCCCGACATCCTGATGTCGGGAGATTTCATCGTCGGCTTCCCCGGTGAGACGGATGGGGATTTCGAGGCGACGCTTGATCTGATCCGGGCGGTCAACTACGGCATGGCCTATTCCTTCAAGTATTCCGCCCGTCCCGGAACCCCCGCCGCCGAAAAAGCGCCGGTCCCGGCCGAGGTGGCCGATGCCCGTCTTCAGACCCTTCAGGCGCTTCTGACCGAACAGCAGCGCGCGGCGCAGGAGGCCATGGTCGGGCGCGAGGTATCGGTGCTTTTCGAGAAACCGGGCCGGCTCGACGGTCAGATGGTCGGCAAGTCGGACTACCTGCATGCCGTTCACGTTTCGGCACCGGGCCTATCGGCGGGCGAATTGGCCCGTGTCGGTATCACGGCAACCGCGCCGAACTCGCTTTGCGGAGCGATTATCGGGAGGTGACTGACGCCCGATTGTTACAATCTGCGGTCTAACAAGACGCAATCGCTGCCATACTGCACAATTTGTCACTTTCTTATTCAACCTCGTGCTCGACGCTTGCGTTGAAATGTATGTGGCTGCACCATACCTAGTAGTAACCTTGCGCACAGGAGACTTGCTTGGGCATTAGCGCCTTGACCCCGCCGCCGCATCCCGAAGACCTGCATGAGAACTCTTCTGGAATTTTCCGACAATCGGTTGTTGATCGACCTCTGTGGTGAGTTTGACCGCAATCTGGCGCAGATCGAACATCAGCTTGGGGTTCATATCCTGCGACGCGGCAATCACATCGCCGTCGTCGGCAGCGCCGAGGCCAGGGGGCGCGCTGCGGTCGTACTTCAGACACTCTACGCCAAGCTCGAAGGCGGTCGCGCGATTGATGCGGGTGAAGTCGACGCAGTGATCCGCTTGGGCGAGGGCGGCCCTGCGAAGCCGATGAATCTGGACGAACAACTCGAAATGTTCGCGGGAGGCCGCTACGAACTGCGTACCCGGAAAAAGCAGGTCGAGCCGCGCACCGAGGCGCAGAAAGCCTATGTGAAGGCACTTTTCCAGCACGAGCTTGCCTTTGGCATCGGCCCTGCGGGCACTGGCAAGACCTATCTCGCCGTCGCGGTCGGCGTGACGATGCTGATCGGCGGTCACGTCGACAAGATCATCCTCTCGCGTCCCGCCGTCGAGGCGGGAGAACGGCTCGGCTTCCTGCCCGGCGACATGAAGGAGAAGGTCGATCCCTATATGCAGCCGCTCTACGATGCGCTGAACGACTTCCTGCCCGCCAAGCAGGTGCAGAAGCTGATGGAGGAAAAGCGAATCGAGATCGCTCCTCTCGCGTTCATGCGCGGCCGGACCCTGTCAAATGCGTTCGTTGTGCTCGACGAGGCGCAGAATGCCACGACCATGCAGATGAAGATGTTCCTGACCCGTCTCGGCGAAGGCAGCCGCATGGTCGTGACAGGCGACCGGACCCAGATCGACCTGCCGAAGGGGCAAGCATCGGGCCTGAGCGATGCGGAGCGTATCCTTGACGGCGTGAAAGGGATCAGCTTCAACTATTTCACCGCAAAGGACGTTGTCCGCCATCAGCTTGTGGCGCGGGTAATCGAGGCTTATGACCGCGACGATGGAGCCGCTGGTTGAAACATTGATCGAGGATGCCCGCTGGCAGGCCATCGGCATCGACGATCTTGCGGAAAGCGTGGCGCGTGCGGTGATGGCGGATCAGGAGCTGCCGGAGGCCGGGTTCGAAATCAGCTTGCTTGCATGCGACGACCGGCGGATTGCCGCGCTCAACGAGGATTTCCGCGGCAAACCTGTGCCAACCAATGTCTTGTCATGGCCCGCCGAAGATCGGTGTGCCGAGCGCGACGGTGCGCGCCCGACGCGGCCGAAGGCCGGTCACGAAGGCACGCCGACCGAACTCGGCGACATCGCCATTGCCTTCGAAACCTGCGAGCGCGAAGCCGATGCGCAGGAAAAGGAGGTGCAGCATCATGTCACGCATCTTCTTGTCCACGGATTGTTGCATTTGCTTGGGTATGATCACGACCGCGACTCTGATGCCGCACTGATGGAAGCGGCCGAGGTCAGGATACTTGCGAAACTGGGTGTGGATGACCCATATGTGTGGACCGGCGCCGGAGTTGCGCCGGATGAGTTGGAAAGGAACGATGGGCGATAGCTTGGATGGGTCCACGACGGCGCAGGAAGCGCCCGACCCTTCGGACAGTAACGGGCAGCGCGGTTTTTTCGGCCGGATCATTGATGCCTTTTCACCTGCGGATCCCGAGGCAGACCCCGATGCGGGCGACGGCGCGACGGCGAAAGTCTCGCCGGCACCCTTGCCCGGCATCGGCAACCTTCGGCGGATGCGGGTAGAGGATGTCGCCGTTCCCAAACCGGAGATCGTGGCGGCGCCGGTCACGGCGACGCTGGATGAATTGGTCGGACTCTTCCGCGAAAGCGGTTTTTCGCGGCTACCGGTCTTCAAGGGTACGCTCGACAGCCCGCTTGGCCTGATCCACCTGAAGGACCTTGCGCTGCAACAGGCATTCTCCGATCCGAAGCCGCGTTTCAATCTACGAAAGATGCTTCGCCCCCTGCTTTACGCGCCGCCGTCGATGCCGATCGGCGTGCTTTTGCAGAAGATGCAGAGCGAGCGCACCCATATGGCGCTCGTCATCGACGAATATGGCGGGGTCGACGGCCTCGTCACCATCGAAGACCTGATCGAAACCGTCATCGGTGAGATCGAGGACGAACACGATACTTCCGAACACGGTCTCTGGGTGCAGGAAAAACCCGGCCAGTACCTGGTTCAGGCGCGCGCGCCGCTTCGCGAATTCGAGTCGGAAATCGGACTTAAACTCGCCGAGGATGAAGAGCTTGAAGAGGTCGATACGCTTGGCGGACTCGTCTTTATGTGCGTGGGTCGAGTGCCGGCGAGAGGTGAGGTGATCCCGCATGAAAGCGGCGCGGAGTTCGAAGTCGTCGATGCCGATCCCCGGCGGCTGAAGCGGCTGAGGGTTCGCTTGCCTCAAGCCAAAGACTGACCGTGTTCTCGCGGGCTTGCGCAGCCATCCGGCCACCCGTTCGGCCGGGGCTTCGGGTACTGGCGCTCACCGCCGTTCTGGGGGTCGTCGCCGCTTCGGGCCAGGCGCCGCTGAACCTTTGGTGGCTGACGCTGCCCGCGCTTGCTCTCCTGACGGAAATCATGGTCCGCCGCGAAGCAGTCGGCCAGATGGTCTGGACCGGCTGGGTCGCCGGGTCGGGCTATTTCGCGGCCTCGCTCTTCTGGATTTACGAGCCGTTTCAGGTCGAGGCGAATATCTACGGCTGGATGGCGCCCTTTGCAGTCGTGCTCATGGCGATCGGCATGGCGCTTTTCTGGGCGCTGGCGGGCGCCATCGCCGCGCTTTGCCGTCGCCGTATGGGCCGCGCCCTGGCCTTCGCCATCGGCCTGACCGCCACGGACCTCCTGCGCGGCTACATCTTCACCGGCTTTCCCTGGGCGCTTGTCGGCCATATCTGGATCGGCACGCCGGTGATGCAGCTTGCGGCCTTTGTCGGGCCTATCGGCCTCAGCGCGCTGACCATGATTTTGGCCGTGCTTCCGGTCGCCGTCCTCCGGCCTGGGGCACGGGCGGCGGCGACCTTGGTGGCCGCCATGTTGCTGGGTCTCGGTTGGGGCGGGGGCGCGGTCCGGCTTTCGTCCGATCCCGCCCCGCGCGACCCGGATATCCGTGTCCGCCTGATCCAGCCGAATGCCAGGCAGGAACTTAAGTGGCGCGAGGATATGTGGCGCGTCTTCCTCGACCGGCAGCTTCGCGACAGCGCGCCGGGCGACGGTCCGCGTCCTGATCTGATTGTCTGGCCCGAAACCTCCGTTCCTTATCTGCTCGACCGCGCCGGGCCATTCTTCGAGGATATGTCGATGGTTGCGGCGGGCGTTCCCATCGCGGTGGGTATCCAGCGCAATGAAGGGTCCCGCTATTTCAACAGCCTCGCCGTGATCGGACCGGGTGGCAAGGTGACGGCGATCTATGACAAGTGGCACCTCGTCCCTTTCGGTGAATACATCCCCTTCGGCGACGTCTTCGCCGATCTCGGAATTCACGCCTTTGCCGCCCGTGAAGGATACGGCTATTCGGCCGGGTCCGGGGCGAAGGTCCTGACACTCGGCCGCGCGGGGAAGGTGCTGCCGCTCATTTGTTACGAGGCTGTCTTTCCGCAAGATCTGAATGCCGCGCCGGAACGCGCCGACTGGATCTTGCAAATCACGAACGATGCCTGGTTTGGCAATCTGGCCGGTCCCTACCAACACTTGGCGCAAGCGCGGCTGCGAACGGTCGAACAGGGCCTGCCGCTTCTGCGCTCGGCCAATACCGGCGTCTCGGCGGTGATCGACGCGAAGGGGCGGGTGCTTCAATCCCTGCGGCTGAACAGCGATGGCGTGATCGATACGGTCGTCCCGCCGGCACTGCCGGCGACGCTTTACGCGCGAACGGGCGATCTTCCGGCGACAATCCTCCTGATTGCGTCGCTATTGGCGCTAACCTTTTATCGGCAGCGCGAACGCGATTGACCCTGCCGCATTGAAAAGCTAGGCAGAGCCGATCACTTGTCACAACGGCTTCCTGGCGTGGCAGGGTTGACCCTCAATGGAGCATTTTCATGTCCCGACAGAACTACATTTTTACCTCCGAGAGCGTTTCGGAGGGGCACCCGGACAAGGTCTGCGACCGGATTTCGGACGCCGTCCTCGACGCCTTCCTCGCCGAAGATCCCTATTCGCGCGTTGCCTGCGAAACCTTTGCGACAACCGATCGCGTGGTGATCGGCGGCGAGGTGCGCGGCCCCGGTTCCGTCATTGAGCGGGTCGAGGATATCGCCCGTGAATGCGTCAAGGATATCGGCTACGAACAGGATGGCTTTCACTGGGCCAATTTGAAGGTGAACAGCTACCTGCACGCCCAATCCGCCGACATCGCGCAGGGCGTCGATGCCGCGGGCAACAAGGACGAGGGGGCGGGCGATCAGGGCATCATGTTCGGCTATGCAGTCGACGAGACGACCGCTCTGATGCCGGCGCCGATCCTCTACGCGCATGCGATGCTCCGCCGTCTGGCAGAGGTGCGGAAGAACGGCACCGAACCGAGGCTCGGCCCCGACGCGAAGTCGCAGCTCTCGATCCGCTACGAGGGCGGCAAGCCGGTCGAAGTCACCTCTCTCGTTCTCTCGACCCAGCATCTCGACCCCACGCTGTCATCTGCGGATGTCCGCGCCATCGTCGAACCGCATATCCGCGCGGTTCTGCCCGACGGCTGGCTGACCGCCGCAACCGAGTGGCATGTCAATCCCACGGGCAAGTTCGTCATTGGCGGGCCAGATGGCGACGCGGGCCTGACGGGCCGCAAGATCATCGTCGATACCTACGGCGGCGCGGCGCCGCATGGTGGCGGCGCATTTTCCGGCAAGGACCCTACCAAGGTGGACCGTTCGGCGGCCTATGCGGCGCGGTATCTGGCGAAGAACGTGGTGGCCTCGGGGCTTGCCCGACGCTGCACGCTGCAACTGTCCTACGCCATCGGCGTCGCGAAACCCCTGTCGATCTATGTCGACACCCACGGCACTGGCGTGGTGGACAAGTCGGCGATCGAGGCCGCGGTCGGCAAGGTCATGGACCTGACACCGCGCGGCATCCGCACCCATCTCGGGCTCAACAGGCCGATCTACCAGCGCACGGCGGCCTACGGCCATTTTGGTCGCGCGCCGGAGGCGGATGGCGGCTTCAGTTGGGAAAAGACAGACCTGATCGAAGCTTTGAAGAACGCTGTTTGAGCGCGAAGAGCCACAACAGGACTACGCAATCGGAAAGGGCGCGCTACGAAAGCGCGCCCTTTCGGCTTCTCAGTTGCTTGACGTTCCGGTCCCCCGCGGCATAGTGCCCGCGCCATGAGCGACGAAGACATCACCCCGAAGGACGAACGCCGCAATTTCTATGGGCGCATCCATGGCAAGGCGCTGCGGCCAAGTCAGAAGGCGTATCTGTCGGAGGACTTGGGCGATCTGCGGCCCGAAGGGGTGACACGAGAGGAAAATCCCGACCGTGCGCCCATAGACCGCAATTCGATATTCGGAGACGACCGCCCGATCTGGCTCGAGATCGGCTTCGGCGGCGGTGAGCATCTGGTCCACATGGCTGCGCGCTATCCCGCTATTGGCATCGTTGGCTGCGAGCCGTTCGTCAACGGCGTTGCGATGCTTCTGGGTAAGATCCGCAATGCGCGCGTTACGAACCTTGCCGTTCATCCGGGCGATGCGCGTGATCTGATGGAGGTGCTGCCGGACGCATCGGTCGCAAGAGCTTTCCTGAACTACCCCGACCCCTGGCCTAAGCGTCGCCATCATCGTCGTCGCTTCGTGACGCAGGATCACCTTCTGCCGTTGGCCCGCACCATGCGGCCCGGTGCGGAATTCCGCGTGGCGACGGATATTCCCGACTATGTGCGCCAGGCGCTGAATGAGGCTCCCAAGGCGGGGTTTGAACTGGTGTCGGAATGCCGCGTTCCCTGGGATGACTGGCTTTCGACCCGTTACGAGCAGAAGGCGTTGCGCGAAGGCCGTGTGCCTCACTATGTGACATTCCGGCGGCTCTGAGGCTGCGACGCCTCCGGCGGGAGTATTTTTCCACAGTGAAAGGGGCATGGACCGGCCCTGACGCTTGCGCTATCAGCGGGGCGATTCCGCCCGAGGAGAGCTCGATGTCCGGCAACGGCACCCCCATTCCAATGACTGCCCGCAAGTCCGGGCCGCTGAAAGGTCGCGCTGAGGTGCCGGGCGACAAGTCGATCTCGCACCGCGCATTGATCCTTGGTGCGATGGCGGTGGGCGAGACAAGGGTGACGGGGCTGCTGGAAGGTCAGGATGTTCTCGACACCGCGTCGGCGATGCGCGCTTTCGGGGCGGAAGTGACGCGGCGTGCGCCCGGCGAATGGTCCGTGCATGGCGTTGGGGTCGGCGGGCTCGCCGAGCCTGGGCAAGTGATCGACTGCGGCAATTCGGGCACCGGTGTCCGACTTATCATGGGGGTGATGGCAACCTCTCCCATTACGGTAACCTTCACCGGCGATGCCTCGCTCAGGAAACGGCCGATGGGGCGGGTGACCGACCCGCTGGCTTTGTTCGGGGCGAAGGCTTTCGGACGGCAGGGAGGGCGGCTACCGATGACCATCGTTGGCGCGGCCGATCCGGTTCCGGTGCGCTATGAAGTGCCGGTGCCCTCCGCTCAGGTGAAATCGGCGGTGCTTCTGGCGGGCCTTAACGCGCCCGGCCAGACCGTGGTGATCGAGCGGGAGCCAACGCGCGACCATTCCGAGCGGATGCTGCGCGGCTTCGGTGCGGAATTGACGGTCGAAGATACGCGCGAGGGCCGCATCATCACACTGACCGGGCAGCCGGAGCTGAAGCCCCAGACCGTCGCGGTTCCGCGCGATCCGTCCTCGGCCGCGTTTCCGGTCTGCGCGGCGCTGATCGTCGAAGGCTCGGACATCCTCGTTCCCGGCGTCAGCCAGAACCCGACGCGGAACGGGCTCTACACCACGCTGGTCGAGATGGGGGCCGGTATCGAGTTCCAGAACCCCCGAGAAGAGGGTGGAGAGCCGGTCGCCGATCTTCGGATACGCGCCTCGGCGCTCAAAGGCATCGAGGTGCCGAAGGAGAGGGCCGCGAGCATGATCGACGAATATCCGATCCTGTCGGTGGTCGCGGCCTGCGCCGAAGGGACCACCGTAATGCGGGGCGTGAAGGAACTGCGCGTCAAGGAAAGCGACCGGATTGACGCTATGGCGCGGGGGCTTGAGGCCTGTGGCGTCCGCGTGGAAGAGGAAGAAGATGTACTCATCGTGCATGGGATGGGTCCGGGCGGCGTGCCGGGCGGGGCGACGGCGAAGACCCATATCGACCACCGGATCGCGATGTCATTCCTGATCCTCGGTCTTGCCGCGAAGGAACCGGTCAGCGTCGATGACGGGTCGCCCATCGCCACGTCGTTTCCAGTGTTCGAGGATCTGATGGCCGGTCTCGGCGCACAGATCCGGCGTGACTCAAGGTGACGGCGCCATGATCTTCACCGTGGCAATCGACGGGCCGGCCGCGGCGGGTAAGGGCACGATCGCACGCGCGGTGGCGGAGCGGTTCGGCTTCGCCCATCTCGACACCGGGCTTCTTTACCGGGCTGTCGGCGCGAGGGGTGGCGATCCGGTCGCGGTGGCAACGAACCTGACGGAAGACGACCTGAAGCGCGGCGATCTTCGCACACTCAAAGCCGGGCAGGCGGCGAGCCGCGTGGCGATCATCCCCGAGGTCCGTGCGGCGCTTGCCGATTTCCAACGCCAGTTCGCGCAGCGCGAGGGCGGCGCGGTGCTCGACGGTCGCGACATCGGTACAGTGATCTGCCCCGAGGCGGACGTGAAGCTTTTCGTGACGGCGAGCGCCGAGGCTCGGGCGCATCGCCGGTGGCTCGAGGTGGGTGGCGCCGAAGATCAGGTGCTGGCTGAGGTCATGCAAAGAGACGAAAGGGATGCCGCGCGCGCGATCGCGCCGCTGAAGCCTGCCGAGGATGCGCTCTTGCTAGATACGACGGAACTCTCTATAGACGCAGCCGTCCATAAGGCGATTGAAGCCATAGAAAAACGGATGGGGCAGGGTCGGACGTAAGCGCCGGCCCTTTGTCATTGTCCTTAAGCGCCTGATGGGCACGAAACCAGAGACCGGCGGAGCCAACCGCATGGCCAGTCAAACGTTATGAAAAGGAAACTGAAAACGCATGTGCGCTAAAGCCACGATGGAGGAATTCGAAGCCCTCCTTAACGAAAGCTTCGAAATTGACACGCCCGAAGAGGGTTCGGTCGTCAAGGGCAAGGTCATCGCCATCGAGGCGGGCCAGGCCATCATCGATGTCGGCTACAAGATGGAAGGCCGCGTCGATCTCAAGGAATTCGCAAATCCCGGCGAGAACGCGGAAATCGCCATCGGCGACGAAGTCGAGGTCTATCTCGACCGCGTCGAAAACGTCCGGGGTGAGGCTGTGCTCAGCCGTGAGAAGGCCCGCCGCGAAGAGGCATGGGACCGGCTCGAACAGGCGTATGCCAAGGAAGAGCGCGTCGAAGGCGCCATCTTCGGTCGCGTCAAGGGCGGCTTTACCGTCGATCTTGGTGGTGCCGTCGCGTTCCTGCCCGGTTCGCAGGTCGATGTCCGTCCGGTGCGCGATGCCGGTCCGCTGATGGGCATGAAGCAGCCGTTCCAGATCCTCAAGATGGATCGTCGTCGGGGTAACATCGTCGTATCGCGTCGTGCCATCCTCGAAGAGAGCCGCGCCGAGCAGCGCGCCGAGGTTATCGGCAACCTGTCCGAGGGTCAGGTCGTGGACGGTGTGGTCAAGAACATCACCGAATACGGTGCCTTCGTTGACCTTGGTGGCGTCGACGGCCTTCTCCATGTCACCGACATGGCGTGGCGCCGCGTGAACCACCCGAACGAGATCCTGAACATCGGCGAGACCGTGAAGGTCCAGGTGATCAAGATCAACAAGGAAACCCACCGCATCAGCCTTGGCATGAAGCAGCTTCTGTCGGATCCGTGGGATTCGGTCGAAGAGAAGTTCCCGCTTGGTTCGGTTCACAAGGGCCGCGTCACGAACATCACCGATTACGGCGCATTCGTCGAACTGGAAGCCGGGGTCGAGGGGCTTGTCCACGTCTCGGAAATGTCCTGGACCAAGAAGAACGTCCATCCGGGCAAGATCGTCTCCACCTCGCAGGAAGTGGACGTCATGGTGCTCGAGATCGACACCGCGAAACGGCGCGTGTCGCTTGGCCTCAAGCAGACGATGCGCAACCCGTGGGAAGTCTTCGCGGAAACCCACCCGGTCGGCACGCAGATCGAGGGCGAGGTCAAGAACATCACCGAATTCGGTCTGTTCATCGGCCTCGACAACGACATCGACGGCATGGTCCACCTCTCCGATCTCAGCTGGGATCAGCGCGGCGAGGATGCCATCCAGAACTACCGCAAGGGCGATATCGTCAAGGCGGCGGTCACCGAGGTCGACGTCGAGAAGGAGCGCATCTCGCTCTCCGTCAAGGCACTGGGCGAAGATACCTTCAGCGAAGCCATCGATGGCGTGAAGCGTGGTTCGGTCATCACGACCACCGTCACCGCGATCGAGGATGGCGGGATCGAAGTCGAGTATAACGGTATGAAATCCTTCATCCGTCGTTCTGACCTCAGTCGCGACCGGGCCGAACAGCGCCCCGAGCGCTTTCAGGTGGGTGACCACGTCGACGCGCGCGTAACCAATGTTGATGCCAAAACCCGCCGTCTGGGTCTCTCGATCAAGGCGCGCGAGATCGCCGAAGAGAAGGAAGCCGTCGAGCAGTACGGTTCGTCCGACTCGGGTGCCTCGCTTGGCGACATTCTTGGCGCAGCGCTGAAGGGCGGCACCGACAAGTAGTCCGCGATCACACGAAATTGGACGGCCCCGCTGCGAATGGCGGGGCCGTTTTCGTTTGCGAATCGCGCTTGCTTGCCGGGTCGTCGGCGGGCACGCAAAGGGCTCATTCCGTCGGATGCTGCATCGCAACATGGTGAAGCTGCGGAAAAACCCCTGCCGATCACTGTGTCGCAGCGAGAAAACCCCATTATTCCAATGGCTTTCTTGTTTCCTGTTGGATGGTTTGCGCTATAGTTGGGGTGAACAAAAAAGACGGTTGCCGACGAAGGCGGTCTGACAGGGGGGTTAAGTCGATGATCAGGTCGGAACTGATCCAGAAGATCGCGGAGGAGAATCCGCATCTTTTCCAGCGCGACGTGGAGCGCATCGTGAACACGATCTTCGAGGAGATCGTCGAGGCGATGGCGCGCGGCGATCGGGTTGAGCTTCGCGGTTTCGGCGCCTTTTCCGTCAAGAAGCGCGACGCACGTACCGGGCGCAATCCGCGCACCGGCAAATCCGTTCCCGTCGACGAAAAGCATGTCCCATTTTTCAAGACCGGCAAGCTCTTGCGGGACAGGCTGAACGGGGGTTGATCCGGCTTCATGCTGCGCTTTCTGCGGATACTGTTCCTGGCGGTTCTCGGCATCATTCTTCTCGCCGTGGCCTCCGCCAATCTTGAGCCCGTGACCGTTCGTGCGCTGCCCAAAGAGATGGCGACGGTTTTCGGATCTGACTGGCAGTTCCAGTTGCCACTGTTCATCGTGATATTCGCGGGCATCCTTGCGGGCCTCGGTATTGGCCTCGTCTGGGAATGGTTCCGCGAGGCCAAGCACCGCGCCGCGCTTGCCGAACACAAGCGTGAGACGGGACAACTCAGGCGCGAGATGAGCAAGCTCAGAACAGAAACGCGTAAGCCTGACGATGATGTGCTTGCGCTGCTTGAGGGCGGCGCCGCCAAGCGGTAAACCGGCGCGATGGATGTCCGCGTAAAAATCTGTGGTCTGCGCGAAGTGGCGCATGTCGAGGCGGCGGTCAAGGCCGGCGCGACCTATCTGGGATTCAACTTCTTCCCGAAATCGCCCAGGAGCGTGACTCCCGACCAGGCGGCTGCCCTTGCCGACGCGGTGCCGCCGGGTGTTGCCAAGGTGGGGTTGGCTGTCGACATGGACGACGCCGGGCTGGATGCGATTGTCGCGCGGGTGCCGCTCGACATGCTTCAGTTACATGGGTCGGAGACCCCTGAGCGCGTAAGTGAGGTGCGGGCGCGTTATGGCCTTCCTGTGATGAAGGTGATCGGTATCGCCACGCCAGACGACCTGACGAAGCTGGCTGAATACGGCCGAGTCGCCGACCAACTGATGGTTGACGCGAAGGCGCCCAAGGGGGCCGCGCTTCCGGGCGGCAACGGACTGCCTTTCGATTGGCGTCTGGTTGCGGGACGGCGCTGGCCGGTGCCTTGGATGTTGGCCGGCGGCCTGACGCCCGAAAACGTCGCTGAGGCGATCCGCCTGACCGGCGCGCGCCAGGTCGATGTGTCTTCGGGCGTCGAAAGCGCGCCGGGGGTGAAGGACGACTCTCTGATCCGCGCCTTCATCGCAGCGGCACTGCGGGCGGGAAAGCCATGATCGCCTTCCGCGACGCCCGTCGCGAGGATGTCGCACAGGTCGTGGCGCTTCTCGCGGATGACGCATTCGGCGCGAAACGCGAAAAAACCGGCGCCCCGTCCGACTACCTCGCGGCGTTCGATGCGATGAAGGAGGAAGGCGCGAACCATCTGATCGTCGGCGAGATGCAGGGTCGCATCGTCGCCACCTATCAACTGACCTTCATCACCGGCCTGTCGCACCGGGCGACGCGGCGCGCGCAGGTCGAAAGCGTACGCGTGGCCAGCGATCTGCGCGGGCAAGGCATCGGGCGGCAGATGATGCAGGATGCGGAGGCACGGGCGCGCGCGGCGGGATGCAAACTGATGCAGCTCACCACGCAGAAGGGCCGTAGCCGGGCACAGGACTTCTATGACAGCCTCGGCTTTACGCCATCCCACATTGGCTATAAACGCGATCTGTCCTGAGAGGAGGCGACCATGGCCGACGACCTGTTCAACAGCTTCATGAACGGCCCCGATGAGCGTGGTCGTTTTGGCGATTTCGGCGGGCGCTTCGTCAGCGAGACCCTGATGCCGCTGATCCTCGACCTTGAGGCCGAATACGAAAAGGCGAAGACCGACGAGAGCTTCTGGGCCGAGATGGAGTGGCTTTGGAAACACTATGTCGGCCGGCCATCGCCGCTTTATTTCGCGGAACGCCTGACCGATCACCTCGGCGGCGCGAAGATCTACCTGAAGCGCGACGAGTTGAACCATACCGGCGCGCACAAGATCAACAACGTGCTCGGCCAGATCATCCTCGCCCGCCGCATGGGCAAGACCAGGATCATCGCAGAGACCGGCGCGGGCCAGCATGGCGTGGCGACCGCGACCGTCTGCGCCAAGTTCGGTCTGAAATGCATCGTCTACATGGGCGCCCATGACGTGGAGCGTCAGGCGCCGAACGTCTTCCGGATGCGGCTTCTCGGCGCAGAGGTCGTGCCGGTCACGTCCGGGCGCGGCACGCTCAAGGACGCGATGAACGACGCATTGCGCGACTGGGTCACGAACGTGCGCGACACCTTCTATTGCATCGGCACCGTTGCCGGTCCGCATCCATATCCCGCGATGGTCCGTGATTTCCAGTCGATCATCGGCAAGGAGGTGCGCTGGCAACTGGCCGAGCAGGAGGGCGAAGGCCGCCTGCCCGATACGCTGATCGCCGCGATTGGCGGCGGGTCGAATGCGATGGGACTCTTCTATCCGTTCCTGGACGATGCTTCGGTGAAGATCATCGGGGTCGAGGCGGGCGGCAAAGGCGTAGACGAAAAGATGCAACACTGCGCGTCGCTCACCGGCGGACGTCCGGGCGTGCTGCACGGCAACCGCACCTATCTTCTTCAGGACGAGGACGGCCAGATCCTTGAAGGCTTCTCGATTTCGGCGGGCCTCGACTACCCCGGCATCGGGCCGGAGCATTCCTGGCTGCACGAGACGGGTCGCGCCGAATATGTCGCGATCACCGACAAGGAGGCGTTGGAGGCGTTCCAGCTTTCCTGTGCGCTCGAAGGAATCATTCCGGCGCTGGAGCCGAGCCATGCGCTGGCGCATGTGATGAAGATCGCGCCGACAATGCCGAGCGACCACATCATCGTGATGAACATGTGCGGCCGGGGCGACAAGGATATTTTCGCCGTGGCCAAGCATCTGGGCTTCGATATCAAGACCTGACACCACAACAGCCACCTTCGGTGGCCCTGCCATTGCCGATTCGATGTGCCGTCACACGGAATGAGTTTGCCGTAATCGTCACACGAAATCGCTCCTCGGATTGTCCGCATTTCTCCTCAGCGTGTACAATCTGAACCGAAACACGGCCTCTTCGCTCCATTGGTGACGCATGGTCGTCAGTAAACCTCGACATAAACCTCGGTTTATTCGAGTTGGCCTTCGGTTTATGGCGTCGGGAAGCGTTTGGATTTCAGCTAGATAGGCGACGGGGCCCACTCATCCGCCGCACCTGATGAAACGCAGCAAACGAGGATACGACCATGATCCATCCCGCCCATGCATTTGCTGACCGCGTCCAAGCTATCTCGGTCAGCGTCGCGCCGGAGCGTCTCGGCGCCATCGTGAAGGAACAGGTGACGGCGATCTCGGCCGACGGATATTCGGACTTCGACGTCCGCTGGAACGGCACAGCGCTGTCGATCGAGGCGCGCAACGACGAAACGATTATCCGCCGGGAGTTTTCACCCATCGGCAATCTGGCAATGGAAAAGATCGTGGAACGGGGAATCACTGTCGAACGGTTCTTCGGTGCCGACGGAATTGCGCTCGTACACGAAAATATCTTCGCGAATTCCGACGATCGTTGATCGTGCTGCAACGTATCACTCTGGTTTAGGCGTATTTCTTGCCCGACGGCGCAGATGCTGCGACATTGAGCGCGGGGGCATGTACGGCGTGCGATTATGAACAGACGCGTTTTCTTGCTGAGTTCGGCGGGATCACTCATTCTCTCCAGCCCGGGTCTCGCAGCACCCGCGCACGAGGACGACATAGCGCGCGCGCTTGTTGGCCAAGGCTACCGCATTACCAGCCAAAACAGGACTTGGCTCGGCCGAGTCCGGTTTACGGCGGTCAGGGGCGAGGTCCAGCGCGAGGTCGTGGTCGATCCTTCCTCCGGTGAGGTTCTTCGCGACTACTCACGCAACGGTGACGGTGCAAAGAGTTCCGTCCGATCGGGCAACAAGAATGGTGGCGACACCGGCTCAGGCTCGGCTTCCGGTGGCGAAGGGGCCTCCGATGGCGGATCGCAGTCAGGGGGGGAGGGAACCTCGGGCGGCGAGCCTTCGTCCGGCGGAGGCGATGGACCTTCGGATGGCGGCGAAAAGGACTCTTCGGGCGGTGACGGAAAAGACTCCGCCGGCGGCAAAAAGGAACCGTCCAAAGAGCCTTCGCGCGGACGGGACAGCGTCAGGAAATGAGGCTTCCCAACGCCATCCAAACGCCTCGGCGTTGCATCGGGCGTGCCGCTCGGCCGGCGAAAGACCATACGGATGCGTGATCTGGTCCTGATCTCGCTTCTGCTCGTCACGCAACTCGTCTGTGCATTCTTCTTCGTCGGGCAGACGCTGATGACGATGATGGATATCGAACACAGCCCGATCAGTTGGGAGTTGCACGAAATCCTTGAAATCTCCGCCGCGCTCGGTCTTGTCTTCGGCGCGGTTCTGGGCGTCGTGGTGCTTCGGCGCAGCATGCGCCGCCAGAAACGGGCCGAGGAGCAGTTGCGCCAAGTCTCAGGCGCCTTCATGGAACTGATGCAGACACGATTTGTCGATTGGGGTCTAACCTCGGCGGAACGCGACGTGGCGCTCTTTGCGATAAAGGGCATGAACACGCAGGAAATCGCAAGCTTGCGCGGCACGGCCGGCGGCACGGTGAAGGCGCAGACCAATGCGATCTATCGCAAGGCGGGGGTCAACGGCCGATCGCAGCTCCTGAGCCTGTTCATCGAAGACCTGATGGACGAGGACATGATGCCCACGCTAGCCGGCGCGCACGCGAACGACGGTGCGGTCGAGACAATCCTCCAAGCGGTCAGCTGACCTGGCCGTCCACGTCGTAGATTTTCAGGATATCGAAAGGCACGATCCCCGCCGCGCGTTCATGCGTGGCGCCGAGTTTGACCTTCGGGGCGCATCCTTCGTCATGTGCCTGAAGGAACCGCGCGGCGCAGAGGCACCAACGGTCGCCCGGCTTCAACCCGGCAAATCGGACCTCCGGGCGCGGTGTCGAAAGGTCGTTGCCGACATATTTCGAATAGGCGAGGAATTCCGCCGTCATCACGGCACAGACCGTATGGCTGCCCGCATCTTCGGCGCAGGTGTTGCAGTGCCCGTCACGGAAGAAGCCGGTCAGGGGTTCGGTGGAACAAGGCTCGAGCGCGGAGCCAAGCACATTCAGGGGCGGGTAGGGTGTCACCATTTCACGTCCTCCGGTCTTGGCGCCTGCCCGTCGATCCAGCGCCCGTGGAAATCGGCGCGGCCGAGAAACTGGATTTCCCGCCCGGCACCCGTCGGCAGCCCGCCCCACGCCAGAAGCCTGAGGATGCGCGCCGTGAAGGGCGAGCCGAGCGTTTCACAGCTTTCCGCCTGCCCGAGGAAGGCACCCTTCCAGGTCATCGGAACCTGTCCGCCAGCTTTTGCAATGCGCTGCGCCTGTCTTCCGGCTCGGGTGCCGAAGGATTCGGCGCAGCATCCGCAGCCGGCGCCGGTTTGGCGGGCCGTGGCGGCGCGGCACGCAGGCCCACGGCATTCATGAACCGTGGGGCATCACCCCCAGCGAGGGCAGGCGCGCCCTCCGAAATTCCGCGCAGCAGGTCCCTGATCCAATCCTGGTCGGCGTTGGCGAAATCCGACAGCACATAGTCCGCCACCCGGTCCTTGTCGCCGGGATGCCCAATGCCGATACGCACGCGGACATAGGCGTCGCCGATATGCTGGTGAAGCGAGCGCAGGCCATTGTGGCCGGCATGGCCACCCCCGGTCTTGACCCGGAGCTTGCCGGGCGCGAGGTCCAGTTCGTCGTGAAAGACCACGACGTCAGCAGGCTCCAGCTTGAAGAACCGCATCGCCTCACCGACCGATTGACCTGAGAGGTTCATGAAGGTCGCGGGCTTCAGAAGGACGATGCGTTCGGAGCCAAGCCGCCCCTCACTGAGCGCGCCCTGAAACCGCGCGCGCCAAGGCGCAAATCCGTGGTCGGCCGCAATGCGATCCACGGCCACGAAGCCGATATTGTGGCGGTTGTCCTGATATTTCCGGCCGGGATTTCCCAGCCCGACAAAAAGCTTCATGCGCCAGCCCTTGCGATCTCGCGTCAGAAGCTATGCCGGGACGGCGTGCGCCGCAACCAGTGTGGCTATTCGACCGCGGCCTTCGCGATCTTGTCGAGAAGCGCCTCGACCTCCTGCATCGGGCCCTCGGGCATCTGGCGGTAGCCGACCTTGACCTCGCCCGCATCGGCCATGACAAAGACGCCGTAGGGGCAGAATCGCAGGTTCATCGGATCGGCTTCCATCACCTTGCGCGACAGGCTTGCCGAACAGAAGAGATAGACGTCGGCCCCGTCAAAGACCTTCACATCGCTGCCGACATCCGCTCCGGTGCGGTCAAGCATCTCGCCTACATGGCTGACGTGATCAATGACCAGGCCTTCGGCGATGATCGCGTTTTCGACCGCAAAGGTCGCGTCCTCGAAGGAGCCGTCATAGGCATATGTCGTCGCGGCACCCTCTTCGGCCAGCGAAACCACCGGCGCAACGATCAGGGCCGCGCCGACAAGCGCAGGAAGGAACAGCTTTTTCATCGTCTCCTCCTTGGGTTTGCGGTGTCAGCTACCCACCGATTGCAGATAGGCGATCACCGCGTCGATATCGTCGGCCGATTTCAGGCCCGCGAAGCTCATCTTCGTGCCTTTTACCATAGCTTTCGGGTTGGCGAGGTACTCATGCAGCGAAGCGCTGCTCCAGACCAGACCGGCGGCACCCGCATCGGCCATCGCCTTGGAGTATTTGTAGCTCTCGACCGAGCCGGCCGCGCGGTCAATCACGCCGTTCAAGATCGGGCCGACGGCATTCTTCGCTCCGTCACCAACCTTGTGGCATGCGGCGCACTTCTTGAAGACCGTCGCGCCGGCCTCGATCAATGCGGGGTCGGAACCCTCCGCCGCAGCCGCGGGTTCGGTCGCCGCGGCGGGCTCGGTTGCGGGCGCTTCCGTAGCCGGAGCGGCATCCGTCGCGGCCGCGAGATGCAGGTTCGGCAACGTTCCGGCGGGCTGGCCGTCGGGGTCGGTCGGAGTCACCTTCAGATCAATCGCGCGCTTGGTGATCTTCACCTCGGCGGTGCAATCGGTCATGCAGGCTTCGCCCGAGAACTGCGCGTATTCCGCCTCGGGCCGGTCGTCTGCATAGAAGCCCTCGGCATTCGGCATGGTGATGCTGGTGAAGTTCTCCTTCGACAGCACGAAGTCATCCTCGACGATCCCGTTGGAATAGAGAAGGAAGGCCGCAATCGCATAGGCTTCGTCCGGGCTGACCGTCTGTGCTGCGCCGAACGGCATGGAACGATGGATGTAATCATACACTGTGGAAAGATAGGGCCAGTAGGAGCCGACGGTCTTGACCGGACGCGCGTTCTTGAGCGTATCCTGACCGCCCGCGAGGACCGGCCAGTTGTCGATCCCCTCCGCGAAATCGCCGTGGCAGGCGGCGCATTTGTCGGCAAAGACCGCATCACCCGTCGCGACATCGCCCGAGCCTTCGGGAAGGCCGGTGCCATCGGGCAGGACCGCAACGTCCCATGCCGCGATCTCCTCGGGCAGGGCGGTGCGGCCGAGGCCCAGCTTTTCTGCGAAGGCCGGTGCGACAAGGACGGAGAGGCCAAGCGCGGAGCCGAGGAGGAACTTAAGCGACTTCGACATTCTCGACCTCTCCGTTTTCATGCAGCCACCAGGTCTGGATGCCGTTGTTGTGGTAGACGCTGTTCTGCCCCCGGATCGCGCGCAGCGCATCCTTGGTGGGCTGGACATAGCCCGTTTCATCCACCGCGCGGGATTGCAGGATCATCTCCTTGCCGTCCCAGTCGATGTCGAGGTGGAAGCGGGTCAGCGCCTTCGATTTCACGTCGCCCGATAAACGCGCCTCCTGCCAGTTCTTGCCGCCGTCGAGCGAGACATCGACACGGGCGATCTTGCCGTGGCCGGACCATGCAAGGCCGGTAATGACCATCGGTCCCGGCCCATAGTAGATGGGCGCCTGCGGGCTGGGCGAGGTGATGACGGATTTCGCATCCATCAGCCAGGTCCATTTCCGCGCCCGTCCGTCGGGCATGAGGTCGGTGTATTTCGAGGTTTCCTCGCGGCCTTCGACCGCCTGATCGTAAACACCGATCCGGCGCAGCCACTTCACCCACATGTTGCCCTCGAAGCCCGGCACGACGAGGCGGACGGGATAGCCGTGCTCTTTCCGAAGCGCCTCGCCATTGGCGAAGAAGGCGACCAGCACATCGTCCATCGCCTTTTCCAAGGGCATGGAGCGGCCGTTGGAGGAGGCATCGGCCCCCTCGGCATAGACCCATTTGCCTTCCGGTTTCACGCCCGCTTCTTCCAGCAAAAGCCTGAGTGGCACGCCGGTATATTCCATGTTGTGGATCATGCCTTGGGTGAACTGGCAGCCCTCAAGCTGCGCGCCGCCCCATTCCATGCCGCCATTCGCCGCGCACTCGCAGAACGCGGTCATCACGGTCCGCGGAAAGCGAGTCAGGTCCTCGTAGCTGAAGACCAGAGGCCGATCGACCAGCCCGTCGATCATCAGCCGGTAGTCGGTCTTGGAGAGTTCGATCGCGCCCGAATGGTGGCGTTCGAACGCACAGCCCTGTGGCGTGATCGTGCCTTCCAGCGCATGTATCGGCGTGAAGTTGATCGAGCTTTCGGTGCTTTCGGTCAGCCATTCGACATTGCGGCGCACGACCTGACTTTCGAAATGGATCGGCATGCCGTAGGGCGTCGCATCCACCGCATCGCCGAACTGCGACGCCCAGGGCTGCACTTCGGTGATCAACGGATCGGGCGCCGCCTGCGCCCGTGCGAAGACCCGCCGTGGCGACGCCCGCGCCCGCCGCGAGGCCCGCGCGCAGCACGGCCCGGCGGCTGGTGCCTGTCTTGCCGGTTTCGGCCATGGAAGCCTCCTGTTTCGTCTTTTCGCTCATCTCACAGCCCCGCGTCACCTGAACCGAGGTATTGGGGTCGATCGTCACCGTGCCCTGCTTCCTGATCCAGCCTTCGACCAGATCCCAGATCGCCGGGCCTTCGGTGCCTTCGTTGACGCTGGCCCAACCCGCGACCGCATAGGTCTTGGCGGGGTCCACCTTCTCGCCGGTCTTCAGCATGGTCATCTCGGTGATCCGCTCGCCCTGTGGCTTGGTCACGTCGATGCGGTAGCCCATGCCGCCGACGCGGACCATGTCGCCACCCTGCTGGTAGTAGGGATCGGGGTTGAAGAGGTTATCCGCCACATCCTCAAGGATCGTATGCAACGTCTCGCCCGTCATCTCGCTGCGATAGGCGGCGGGATAGGACATCGCGGTGGCGTTCATCAGATCCTCGCGGGTGATGTTCTCGCCCGGCAGGAGCGACGGACCCCAGCGGAAGCCGGGCGACAGCGCGATATCGGCTTCATGTTCCTCGATCAGCGCGTTGCAGATGAGGTCGTCCCAGGTGCCATTGAAGTTGCCACGGCGGTAGATCAGGCTGTCGGTGGTGCCGAGCACGTCTTCGAGGTCCGCCTTGTAAGGCTCACGCTCCGCGTCGATCAGCGCGGCAACCTCCGCATCCGGCGCGATCACATCCGCGAAGATCGGGATCAGCTTGTGGCGGAAGCCCATCATCTGGCCGTTCTGCACATCGACGTCCACCCGGCTGATGAACTTGCCGTTGGAACCGGAGGCAATCAGGATCGTCTTGCCGACCATCACCGGCTCCGGCAGCGCGTCATGGGTGTGGCCAGTCAGGATCACGTCGATCCCTTCGACATTGCCGGCCATCTTGCGGTCCACGTCGAAGCCGTTATGCGACAGGACGACGACCAGGGCGGCGCCGGCGTCGCGAACTTCCTGCACGACCTCGGCCATGCGCTCCTCGCGCACGCCGAAGGACAGGCCGGGAAACATCCATTTCGGGTTGGCGATCGGCAGGTAAGGGAATGCCTGCCCGATCACCGCGACCTTCTGGCCGCCGACCTCGAACATCTTGTAGGGCTCGTAAGCCGGTTCTTCCCACTCTGCATCGAAGATGTTGGCGCCGAGGAAGGGGAAGGCGAGGCCTTCGACAATCTCGGTCACCCGGTCGATGCCGAGCGTGAATTCCCAGTGCGAGGTCATCGCATCGGGCTTCAGCGCGTTCATCACGTTGACCATGTCCTGCCCGTTGGTCCTGAGCGCGGTGAGCGAGCCCTGCCAGGTATCGCCGCCGTCCAGCAGCAGCGCATCGGGCCGGGCGGCGCGGATCGCGTTGATGACGGTGGCGCAGCGGTCGAGACCGCCCATCCGGCCGTAGGTCTTGGCCAGTGAAGCGAAATCCTCATAGGTCAGTGCGTAGGCATGCGGGCTGCCAGGCTCGATACTGAACATCTTCAGGAAATCCGCGCCCGTGACATGCGGCGGCTGGCCCTTGGCATCGCCGACGCCAAGGTTGATCTCCGGCTCGCGGAACCAGACCGGCTTCATCTGCGCGTGGATGTCTGTGATATGGATGAGCGTGACGTTGCCGTAGTCCTCGAACTCCAGAAGCTTGTCCTGGCTCAACACTTGTTGGGCGGCAAGACGTGACCAGTTGCCGACGCCGGATGCGCCCCATAGTGCCGATGCGGCAACGGTTGCCTGCAGGAAATCCCGCCTTGAAATCATGCGCCTTGTCCTTCGTTGGGGAAAACCGGATCGGCGCGCCAAGGCACGTCGGGTCGCATCCCGCGTCTACCTGAAAATTGACAAACGAATGATCCGGGCGAGGGGGCCCGCCCGGACGTATCGGTCAGTTGCGCACCGACGGCCCCTCCACCGACAGGCCATTGCCGCGCGAGGCAACATAGACCTCCAGAGCGATGAACTCAGGCGAGCCGGGCTTGAAGGTCTCCGCCCGCGTGTCGCGAATGCAGCCCTTGAAGCGGTTGTGGATCGACGACAGCGCCGCATCTTTCAGACGATAGACCGGAAAGCCGTTGATCTGGCCCTGGCTGAGGTGGTCGGCGCGGATGTAATTGCCAGCGTTCTGTTCGTGACAGTTCGCGCAGCTGAGCTCAAGCTGGCCATAGCGCGTGTAGTACATCTCTTTTCCCTGCTCCCAATAGGGGGCGGCGGGACCATCGACTGCAACGTTCATCGGCATTCCACGCGATTCGGATGAGATCAGCGCAGTCATGTTGACCATGTCGGCGCTGTCCCAATCCCACGCCTCCGCCCCCATGCGTTCGGTGCGGCACTGGTTGATGTACATCTCCATCGTGTACATCTCGTTCTTCTCGGTATTGAACTTCGGCATCACGGCACGCACACCCGCCATGCTTGCCGGCGCATCGTGACACGAGGCGCAAGCCTTGCCTTCGGTGCCATCGGCCGTTTCCCAGACACCTTGCGCCGCTTCGACGCCGAGCATCCCAGGATTGTCGAAATCGTCACGCTGCATGTCGCGGGTATCTGCCTCACGGAAGTGCCAGCCGGAATATTGCTCGGACAGGCCGTCGATATAGGCCGGCGCCTTGTCGGTATGGGTGACGATGTCGATCTCATCGTTGATGACAAGCGTATCTTCCGCCGGATCCGCCGAGGCCGAGAGGCCGGCGAAGGCGAGTGCGGCGGCGGCGCAGCTGCTGGCGAGTGTTCTCATCTTCATGCGTTTTCCTCCCTGAGGGGTCGCGTCCGCATTGACGGCTGCGCCCCTTTCCCCTGCCCGCGTCAGGCGACTTCGATTGTTTTCTTGTCCTCGTAGACGGAGCCGTCGTCGTCGTACCAGGTGAACTTGAACTCACCCGCAGCGTCCACCTTGGCGTCGAATTCGATATACGGGTTGGTCGAGATCGCCGGGTCGAGCGTCATGTCGATGACGTTCGCGCCGTTGAAGTCGCAAGTGAAGCGGTTGATGATCGAACGCGGAATGAGGTTCCCGTCCTTGTCCTTGCGCTGACCGGATTCCATCGGGTGGCTGATGAGGGTCTTGATCGAAACCACCTCACCCGCCTTGGCGGATTTCGGGACCTTCACGCGGGGTTTGACGTCTTTTGCCATGTTTGTTGCTCCCTAAGCTCAGCCGCCGCAGCCGCCGATGGTAACCTTGATGGTGGACGAGGCCTGAACCACGCTGCCATCCGCCATTTTCGCGAGCGCGATGACGTCCTGGGTCTTGGCGAGGCGGATGCGCGTCGAAACGGCTTGTGACCCGGCCGCAGGGCCGAAATTGACGGTGCAGACCGCCGGTGTCGGGTTGCCCGAGGCCAGAAGCATGATCGAGGTCGCGCCCGGAGCGGAAACCGAGATCGGCACGGTATTGCCGTTTTCGGCGATCTCGGGCGCGGTGAGCGTGATGCCCTCCGAACCCACCGCCGCGCCACCGGTGAAGGCGGCGGTCAGGTCCTCGACCGTTCCTTCGGCCAGGGCCGCGCCCGGAAGTGCCGCAAGCGCAAGTGCACCCAGTCCGAAAGCCAGCGTTTCACGTCTTGTCAGTTGCATCGAATACTCCTTTGCCGGTCAGGCGCGCGCGAAGGCGGCCGGACTATTCCTTCAGCGTCATCAGGTAGGCGACGACATCCTCGACCTGCGTCGCGGTCAGGATCGGCTCCATCGCCGCCACGTCCGCGGGCGCCTTGCCGGTGTAGCCATCGCCCGGCCGGATATAGCCGGAATTCTTGTAGAACGACGGCATCACCGTGCCGTCGAACGTCATCTTCGCGTCCGACACGATGCCGCGCAGTTGCGCTTCATCCCAGCGCCCCGCAGCCCCGTCGAGCGTCGGCCCGACATTGCCCTGGAACGCGACATCCGGCATCGCCGAAACCGTGTGGCATGCAACGCAGTTGCCCATGGCGCGGCTCGCCATGACCTTGGCGCCTTCGGCGGCATCGCCCGGCGCGCCGGTCAATGACTGCGCAACCGCTCCCTCGGCATAGGTCGACTTCGCCCGGTGCGGTATCGCCGAATGCCATTCCGGCGGCCAGGGACATCAGGATTCCCATCGCGATCTGGCGCTTCATCGAAGTCCTCCCTCGTTTCCTCCGACTCGGAGCCTAACCGAGGCACCGTGTCGCGTGCAACTAAAAATTCATGAGCGTGAATATGAGAATGTGTCAGGCCGCCCGGATCAATTCTGCGGGCCACCTGTCACACGTCCCGCGAGGTACTTCTGAAAGTTCTCGCCCTTGGCATATTCGTGATCCTTGACCCAGGTGAGAAGGGCGGCAGTGGTCTGCGGGCCGAAGGCGCCCGGCATCTTGGCGACAGCGGCATCCGCGGCGGTCTGTCCCTCCGGCACCTCTTCCGGCAGGAACATCATGGTGGGCGTGAACATGATTCCCCATTTCATCGCCATGTCCTTCTCGGGCAGGACCTCCCCGTCGAAATCGGTGACATCAATATCGCCGAAGAGGTTCATCTGCACCACGAAGTAGTTGTCGCGGATCAGTGCGTCGATCTCGGGCAGCGGAAACACCTCTTCGTGCATCCGCGTGCAGTAGATGCAGCCGCGCTGTTCGACGATGACCAGAAGGCGCTTGCCCTCGGCATTGGCCTCGCCAAGGTCCTCGCGCAGGTCCTTGAACGTGTCGCGCAACCAGGTCGGCTTGTGCAGGCCGTCATCGCCAAGCGGCGGCACCTCGGCCGCACCTGCGGGCAGCGCGAGCGTCAGGGCGACGGCGGCGGCTGCGAAGAAACGGGTCATTCTCTCTCCTCCCTCAGGCAATCAGATGAACTTTGTCGTCCACGGCATGTAGCGGATCATGAAATCGGCGATGGCGTTCACAGATCCCGTCGCGATCAGCACGGCGAAAAGGATCAGCATCACACCCATGATCTTTTCAATATAGCGCAGATATTTGCGGTTGCGGTTCATCCAGCGCAGGAACGGCTTGGCAAAGACCGCCGCCACGATGAAGGGCGCGGTCATGCCAAGCCCGTAGACGAAAAGCAGCGCCGCCCCGCGCGCCACCGAATCCATGCTCGACGCGACCATCAGGATCGCCGCCAGCGCCGGCCCGACACAGGGCGTCCAGCCGAAGCCGAAGGCAAGGCCCATGACATAGGCGCCGACAAAGGTCGTCGGTTCCACCTTCGCCTCGATCCGCGCCTCACGATAGAGGAAGGGGATGCGCAGGATGCCAAGGAAATGGAGCCCGAAGACCAGAAGGATCGCGGCGGCGACCCAGGACATCGGCCGAAGCCATTCGCGGAACGCCTGCCCAAGCGCCGTCGCCCCCATGCCAAGCGCCATGAAGATCGTGGTGACGCCCAGAGCGAAGGCGATGGCCGAGATCACAAGCCGCTTCTGCGCGCCCGGCGCGATGGTCTGGTCCGAGCGCAGCTCCGCCATCGAGATGCCGGCCATGTAGCACAGATAAAAGGGCACCATCGGCAGGATGCAGGGCGACAGGAACGAAAGGATGCCCGCGATGAGCGCGCCGCCGAATGAGGGGTCCATGTACATCGGTTGCCTTGCCTTGCCGCAAACATAAAAACACATTACAATCTTTATATGTAAAGTGAGAGGCGTCAACATGCTGCTTGTGCTGAGGCAGGTCGCTGCGGTTCTTTCGCTGATCGCCGCGACGCCTGCGACCGCGCTGAACCTCGTCATGGTGGAGCGGGACGGCTGCATCTATTGTGCGGCTTGGGACGCCAGGGTCGCGCCCATCTATCCGAAAACGCCCGAAGGCCAGGCCGCACCGCTCATCCGCGTCAACATCCGCGACATGCACGCCTCGGGCCTCGGCTTCGCCGTGCCGGTCGTCTTCACGCCGACCTTCGTGCTGATGGATGACGGGCGCGAGATCGACCGCATCGAAGGCTATCCGGGCGAAGACTTCTTCTGGGGGCTGCTCGGCAAGATGATCGAGACCGAAAAACAGAAGGCGGAGCCAACGCAATGAGGAAAACGGGACGCGCCGAGCGCCTGTTGCGGGTCGCACCGCCCGATTTCATGGCGGACGATGCCGGCGCCGATACACGGGATTGCCGATGTTACGGGGGGTATTGCCTTCTGACGCGTGGTCGCGCGGAGGGCTGAGGAGGACAAGTGGCCAGCGAAGGGCAAGGCGTAGAGCGTAGGAAAAGTGAACCCGACTCAGCGGGGGCGGACCTGACCGATATCGATCCGGATGCGTTCGCTGATGCCGCCATGGAGGCGGCCAATCTCCTCAAGGCGCTCGCCCATGATGGCCGCCTGATGATCCTGTGCAATCTTGCCGGTGGCGAGCGTTCGGTGACCGAGCTTGAAAACCTGCTGCTGTCACGCCAAGCTGCGGTGAGCCAGCAGTTGGCGCGGCTCAGGATGGAACGGATCGTCAAGACCAGGCGAGACGGCAAGGCGATCTACTATTCGCTGAGCGATCCGCGTGCCGCGCATTTGCTCGGCGTGATCTACGAATCTTTCTGCGGGCGACGCGAATCGCTGGGCGAAGACTAGCCGGCAGTGCCGGCAGAGGGGAGCTTATGGAGAACCTTTCACCGGGCGTTCTGGCTGCACTTGTGGGCCTCGTGGGCGGCATCGTCCTCGGGCTTGCCGCGCGGTTGGGGGAGTTCTGTACCCTCGGCGCACTCGAAGCGGCGGCCTACGGCAACGACCAGCGGCGGCTCAGGCTCTGGGGCGTCGTCCTCGGCACCGCCATCATCGGCACCTTTCTGGCCGAGGCTCTGGGTTACGCGCGGCCGACCGAGAGCTTCTATCATACCATTGGCTGGAATCCCGCCGCCTCGGTGGTGGGCGGCCTGATCTTCGGCTACGGCATGGCGTTGGCGGGGAATTGCGGTTTCGGCGCGCTCGTCCGCTTCGGCGGCGGCGACCTGCGGTCGCTCGTCGTCGTCGTGGTCATCGGCATGTTCGCCTTCATCACCATGTCGGGCCTTCTCGCACCCTTGCGCATCTTCCTGTTCCCGCAAGGCCCGGCAACCGGGACGCAGGGCGTCGCCCATTGGCTTTCCGAACGCACCGGCCTGCCGCCCCTTGTCTTCGCTCTGTTCATCGGCGCTGGCGCCCTGGCGTGGGCACTGTCGCACCAGCCGCTCCGGGCACGTCCCAAGCAGATCGCCTGGGGCGTCGCGGCGGGATTGGCCGTCGTATGGTGCTTCGTCGGCACGACCCTGGTTGCCGATCTCGGCTTCGGTGAAACCGGCGTCGAAGGGCCGTCCTTTACCGCGCCGCTCGGTCGCACCATCATCTTCTTCATGACGTCGACGGCGGGTGGCATCACCTTCTCTGTCGGCATGGTGGCGGGCGTCCTGGCCGGAGCCTTCGCCGGATCGACCATCCGGGGCCTCTTCCGCTGGGAAGCCTGCGAAGACCCGCGCGAACTTGGCCGTCAGGTTTCGGGCGCGGCGCTGATGGGGGTGGGCGGTACGCTGGCGCTTGGCTGCTCGATCGGTCAGGGAGTCACGGCGATGTCGACGCTCGCCATCTCCGCTCCGGTGACTTTGGCGGCCATCGCGGTCGGCGGCCTTGTCGGGCTGCGCCAGCTCATCCGGGGCTTTCACGCCAACTGACGCAGAAGTTCAGCCGATGAGCGAGAGATCTCTTGCGTCGAGGATCAGCGCGAAGTTCCAGAAGCCCTGAAGCTCTGCTTCCTCGGCCGCGCGTTCCTCCTCGGTCGCGCCGGACAGGCGTTCGACGCGGAACCCGAACCGCTCGAATCCACTCTGGTCGAGCGACGAAAGGATCACGGGGATGATCCCGCGCTCCACAGCCGTCGCCGCCAGCCGCCGGGCAAGCGCGGTCACATCCTCGGGCGGCTCTGTCACGCGTATGCCGAGACAGGCCCAACTCTCACGTCGCTCCCAAAGCGCGGGAGACAGGGGAACGGCAGCGCCCATCGCAAGGGTTCCGCCCTTCGCCACATCGCCATCGCCCAGAACCGCGTCGAGATCGAAGGGTGCCGCGTCCTGCAAGCGGCCAAGAATATCGAGCGCGAAGGTCTCCGTCATGCCCAGTCCTCCGCGATCTGCTCGGCCGCCTGTCGGTTGCCACGCTCGGGCAGCGCCGCTCCGGCCAGCGCCGCGCGGAGCTCGCCCGCCTTGCCGCCATCGAGACAAGCCCTCACCTCGCGCTCGAGCAGCAGAAGATCCTCGGCGGCGACCATCAGCGAAAGCCCGCGATCCGCAGCCGCGCGGGCGCGGCGTTCCTGATCGTCCATATAGGCAGCCATTTGCGGGATGAAGATTGCCGGTACGCCATGATAGAGACATTCGTGGAAGGAATTGTATCCCGCCGCAGATACGACCAGATCGGCCGCCGCCGCGAAATCGAGCGCGCTGCGGGTTTGGCTTACAAGCGTGTTCTTCCAGCCGTAAAGCGCGGGCGACACGGTGGAGCCGGGCCAGATCAGGACGAGGTGAAGGCAATCCTTGCGCCGCTCCAGCAGCGCGCTCAGCATCTGGGCCTGCGCCGTCCGGTCGGCCGCCACCCCGCCGCCGAGCATTGTGACGACAAGCGCGTCGAATTTCCGGCCCAGCCGCTCGGACAGGCGCCCGCGCAACGCGGTGGGATCCGTCGCCGGGCGATCCCCGACGATCGGCCCGACCTTGCGGATATGGTCGCCGAAGCTCATGTCGCCGTTCAGTTCCTCGAATGCCTCCTGAGGCACGATCACCCGGCGGAACACCCATTCGCGGTCGAGCGCGGGGGCGTGGATCTGTCCGGCCTGCCACAGTCCGCGCCGGACCCAGACCGCGTCGATCCCCTTGTCGACGATCGTGCGATAGATGGAATCAAAGACATAGCCGCCATCAAAGACCAGCCGGTCGCGATGGCCCAAACTGCGCCTGAGCCGCATGTAGTTGACCAGATCATTGGCATGTTCGGTCGGATGGAACGGGCTTTTCTGAACCAGCGGCAGGCAATCGTAGCCCGCCGACTGGATCAGCGGCACGCAGCTTGGGAAAGCGGCGAAACCTATCGTGCCGCCCGACGGCATCTCCCGCGCGATGAGCGTGCAGCGGCGGGCATGTCCCAGCCCGGCGCCGTTGGTGGGCAGAAAGATCGTTCGATCTTCTTGCCTGCCCCCGACATTCGGTACCGGCGCGGGCAGGCCAAGCAAACCTTCCAGCACCTCGATCCGCTGCGCCGCGATCCACTGGCTTTCACCAACCTGCCGCGTGATCTCTCCCTTGTTCGTCAGGACCGTGTAGCGCAGGTAATTCGGTAGCGCTGCCAGATCGAGCGGGCCGCGGATGGCCGGGGCCGAGGCCTCCACCATGGCGGCGGTCGCGGTGCAATCGATCACGATCTTGCCGGCGGCGAACATGTCGGTCGCCATCGCCGCGACGCGTTCCCCGGGCACACCATTTCCAAAGATGACGGCGACATCGCCATATCCTGCCAGGCTTGCGGGTGAATGTTCCGCAAGACCAAAGACTTCGAGCGCGGCGTATTTCGACGACCGCACCTGTTCCTTCGCGCGCCCCGACAGGACCAGCGAAAGCCGCATATCGGGCAGCGCGTCAATCGCCGTGAGGATCGAAAGCGTCGCCGGTTCCTCGACAGCTTCGTCCGGCAGAACGACAATAACGCGCACGGGGCCGTCTGCGCCATCGGGGGCGGAAATATCCGCGAGCGCCGCCGTGGGCGCGATGGCACCGGAAAACAGAGGCGGCGGCCTCTGCGCCGCAAGGTCGATCACCTCCGGTTCGCGGCCAAGCACATAGGCGAGCCTCGATTGCGCAGAGATGCGCGTCTGGTGATCGGAGAAGCGCGCGATCAGATGGACCGGAACATCCTCGGCCAGTTCGATATTTCTCAGCCGGCCCAGCACCTCTTCGGTCATCGTCTCGGCCCCGATCACGATCAGCCGGCTAACCGTTCCGCCCGACAGGCTGCGCAGAAACGGGGCGGCTTCATACGCGGTGTTGCGATCGCTCCCCTCGGGCAGGGTGTCGTCGTCGATCACGGCGTCGTGGCCGCGTCCGCTCAGCCGCGCGCAGAACAGAACCTTTGCCTCGAAACTGCGCTCGTTTCTTTCTCCGGCCTCGATCAGGATCATGCGGCGGTCCTATGGCGCACCCGCACGCACAGCGCCTCGAACTTTTCCGCGAACCGTTCCGCGGAAAAGCGTGCGAGCGCCATCTGCCCGCGTTCTACCTGTTCGCGGTAGCGACCGGGCTGCTCGACATGCTGGGCCACGATTGCATCCACATCTTCGGGCCGCGCGCCAATCACGCCGCCGCCGAATGCTCGCACGCCGTGCCGGATCGGAGATCACGAGCTTGCCGGCCGCAAGGCTTTCGGCCAGTACGCGCCCGAAACTCTCGCGCCAGGTGGAAGCGGTGAAATAGACCATGAAGTCGACCATCTCGAAATAACGGTCGAGTTCAAGCCCCCGGAAAGGCAGAAGCTTCCAGTGATGTCTGACGATCCCCTGTGCGATCAGGCTGTCCGCGCCAAGAATGACATTGCTTTTGGCCTCCGGCGGAAAGCAGCGGTCGAGGTCGCCAAGCGTCGGGAACTTCTCGAATCCGGGTCGCGAATGTCGCCCCCGCCGGTCTTTGGGCGTCGCGGTCGGCGGCGTGAGATCAAGCGAGAAGATGTTGAACCAGTCCTCCGCCAGCACCGACCAGCCGCCGAAGCCGGGCCGCCGTGCGATCCAGCTATCTACCGTGTCGCGATTGACGCGCGAGATCGGCGCGATCACCTTCTCAAGCGCGAGGGTGGCACGGTCGATCTGCGCCAGCGTATTGGCGACGTCGAAACCTTCGTGCCCCCCGGGCCGCTCGAAGTTCTCGTGCGCGATGACGTAAAGCTGGCGGCAGAGGATCCGCGCGGGCAGCGCCTTCTGGAACTTGAGGAAGGCCGGATTGTGCAAGAGCACGATATCGCCGGAGATCACCGGCGCGTTCCAGACCGGAACGATTCCGAGATCGTCGAAGCACTCCTGAAGCTGGGGCGATATCGTGCGGCCACGGAACATCTGGCTTTCGACGGCATGGACCGTCACCTGCCCGAAGCCCTTCGTGACGCGCAATTCGGCAGCGACCGCCGAGGAGGTGCCGCCCGGAAACCGCGGGTCGATGACATAGCTGATGCGCAAGGGCGGCGTCATGTCACTCCCGCGCCCGCATCAATAGATGCGTGTGGCGGTGGAGCCGTGATCTCCATCGGGACCGGTCGGCACAGTCGGTATCGTCGCCGTCGGCGCGTCGAACCAGTTCAGACCCTGCCGCATACTGTCTTCCATGAAAGACCGCAGTTCCTGCGCCAGCGGATCGCTGCCGATCATCAGGTCGGGATTGTCGCGCAGAAGCTGCCACAACGCCGAGCGATCCTTCATCATGATATAGCGTTCGATCTGTTGCAACTGCTCCATGGAATATTCGGCCTGGGCGATCCGGCCGGACAACATGATAAGGGCAGTCACGATGGCGATCAGTCTGGGTGCGGGCATTTCGGGACACTCGGATTGTTGAAAAGGGTCTTGGTGCGGTTGTCTGTCAAATCAATTGAACGTTCCTGCCCGCAACTGGCGGATCAGCCGCTTCTTGAGTTGCTGAGCAGGTGAGGGGGCCGGGACGGCAGTCTTCTTGACCTTGGCGGGCGCTGCCGCGGCGACGAACGGCGCGTCGCCCGTTCCGGCAATCCAGATCTCGACCGTGCCCTTGGGCGGCGGCGGGGAATAATTCGTGAAATCGCGCACCCGCGCCCCGAGGGCCTTGGCGATACTCGCTGCGGCCCCGGCATCCGCGGCGTAGAAATAGCGTACGTTGGTCTGACTGATGGTGAACTCCACGCGCTTCGATGGGCTCGGTTCGAAACCCACCGCCTTGATCGCGCCCATCACGGCGCCAATCTCGGCTTCCGACAAAGCACCCGGAGCATGCACGACGAGCGTCAGATCCGACGCTCGTGGGGCCGGGTCGGCGGGGCGGCTCGGCGGCCGCGGAACATCCTGCCGCGCAAATGGCGCGTCGGACCCGGTTGCGGGCGTCTCGACGGCGTCCGGCATCCGCAGCGATACCGGATAGCTCAGCGCGTCGGGCGTGGTGGGTCGGGCGGTCGTCGCATCCCCCGCAAACGCCAGCGCAGCGATCCGGGAAGACGTCGCGATCAGGTCGGGCGCCGGCGATCCGGCGAACCGCAGGTCGGTCTCGTCCGCCGGCAGCCCAAGGCTGGGGCTTCGGGCCGGTTCGGGCGCGGCAACCGTGGCCGGGGCTTCGACGTCGTTCAGCCGCACTTCGGGGGCGATCGCTTCAAGCCGTGGCGCGACCTGCGCGGCGGGCAACACCGGGCCACCGCCCGAAATGGCGGGAAGCGTCGCTGGCAGGAAGACCGCGCTCGCAAGCTGCGGCGGCGCGGCAGCAGATGGCGCCGCATTTGTTCCGGGCAGAACGATCCGCGCAAGGTCTGCGGGCTGTGCCTCCGGCGGTTGTTGCGGGGTAGGGATTTGGGCAGTCGGCGCCAGGGGGCTGCGCGGGGCGGGCAGCGAATTTCCGGCGAACCAGTAGCCAACGCCAATGCCGATTGCGATGCCGAAGATCGCGCCGCCCGCCACCTGAAGCAGCCTGGACCGCGCTTTCGCCGGGGTCGCGGGGATTGCCGCGATTGCCGGATCCGTCAGCCTGAGCGGCGCATCCGTCGTCGTGTCTGTCGCCACGACCGCCTCGGGTCGGGTCTCGGTTTTCCTTGCTTGCGGCCCGATCGGGACAACGCAGTCATCCGCGGAATCGTCGCGGTCCTGCGCTGGATCGTCGCCCCGTGCACCCTGCGGCTCACCGCGCATATATTCGGCGGTTTCCCAAGGCTTTGGACCGGAAACGAACTGACTCGGTTCTTCGCCGTTTTTGGCGAGCAGCTTTTCCCGCTGCGCACGCGCCGCAGCGAGTCGTTCGTGAAACGACCCGTTCTTGAGAAGCTCGTCAATGCTTGGCCCCTCAACGCCAGCAGCACGCGACGGCGTCCGAGACGTCGCAACCTTGTTCATACCCCGCCCTCGACAAATGCAGCACCGGGAGCAGACCCCGGAACATCTTCAATAGTCGAAACAACCGCTCGCGGGATTCCCGGCCCGCATCCGCCATATTAGACGCGAACCCGTCTTCATTCAAACGATGTGCAGCGAATTGTTAAGGAAACGGCCGACAATTGGCAGAACTCGGCCATTTCAGGGGGTAAGCGGCTGCGATTCCGCGAAAGCTTTGTGGATAACTCGGTCGCGACGATGGGCGTTGCCCGATTCGCCACAAGGCTCGGCCGGTGATCGACACGTCGCCGACAGACCGCAGCAGACCGGAACTCATACCACGCGCTTCACATGTAGAAGCTCGCACCGAAGATGCGATGGACCTCACCGGCGCGGGTCAGGCCGCGTTCCGCCAGTTCCTCGTCGGTAGTCTCGTTCAGTTTGCGGATCTGCGCCATGCGCGGACCGGCCTCGCCAATCGCGACGAGAAGTTGCCCCACCATGGTCGCCGCGACGGCGATCCTGTGGCCGATGACGCGAAAAGCGCTGAAGGATTGGGAAAGTGCTGCGGACAAGGGCCGTCTCCTTGATTGACGTTCCCCCCTTGCCAAAAGATGCGTCGCCCGCGTACCTGCGACAAGGCCGGTTTCGTCAATGCCGCGTTGCAGCGTCAGCAATGCTGACCAATTTTGGCGCTGTCAGGCGGCCTCTGCCAGTTTCGTCGCCGCTGCGCGAACGAGATCGGGCATCTCCTGCTTTGGATCGGCGGCCATCGCGAGGAACTGCTCGCGCATCCGCGGCTCCCAGAAATCACGGATATGCTGGGCCACGCGGTCGGCCTGATCGGCCCCCGGCTGGCTGCCGAAGAAGGTGGCGATCTGTTTGGCCATATAGATGAGTTTGTCAGGCGACATGGGTCTGCTCTCCGCGTTCGATACGCTCGGGATGGGTGAAAATCTCGAACCCGTCGCCGCGCGCGATGGCGACGAGGGTGATGCCGGCGGCCTCGGCCAGGCGCAAGGCATGGGCGGTGGGCGCAGAGACGGCGATCAGTATCGGAGCGCCCGCCATCGCGCATTTCTGCACCATCTCGACCGACACGCGGCTGGTGATGACGACGGCCCCGGCACGTCCGTCCATGCCCTCCCGCGCCATCGCGCCCGAGAGCTTGTCGAGCGCATTGTGCCGCCCGACATCTTCGCGCGCCAGCACCACGCCTTGCCCCGGCAGGTAAAGCCCCGCCGCATGCACCGCACGGGTCTTGGCATTCAGGGATTGCATGGACGCAAGCTCCGTCACCGCCCGGTCCACATCGGCGACGCTGATCGCGCGGCCTTCGCCGACCGGGGGCAGCGGACGCAAGGCTTCTTCGAGGCTCTCGATCCCGCAAAGCCCGCATCCGACCGGCCCCGCCATCATGCGCCTGCGCGCGGCGACCGCCTCGGCGCGGTCCGGCGCCAGCCAGAGCCGCGCCTCGATGCCCTCGGGTTGTTCGACGACCTCCATCCCCTCGATCTCACCGGCCTTGGCCACGATGCCCTCGCTCAGCGCGAAGCCCATGGCGAAGTCCTCCAGATCGGCGGGCGTCGCCATCATCACCGCCTGGGTCGTTCCGTTCAGCACGATGGCGATGGCGGTTTCCTCCGGTACGGCGCGCGTGCCCTCATGCGCGGTCTTGCCGCGCATGACGACCGTCTTCACCGATGTGACCGGCGCGACCAAGGCTCACTCCGCCGCAGGCAGGATGCGCCGCGACCGTTCGGTCAGTTCGGCATAGTCCTCCTGCCACTCGCTCGGCCCGTTCGACAGGCCGACCTGCACCGCCGTCACCTTGTATTCCGGGCAGTTCGTCGCCCAGTCCGAATAATCGGTGGTGATGAGGTTGGCGAGCGTGTCGGGGTGGTGGAAGGTGGTATAGACCACGCCCGGACTGACCCGGTCGGTCAGCTTGGCCCTGAGCGTCGTCTCGCCGGACCGCGAGGCCAGACGCACGAAATTGCCATCCTTCACGCCGCGCACCTCGGCATCGTGCGGGTGGATTTCCAGCATATCCTGATCGTGCCAGACCACGTTCGCCGTCCGCCGCGTCTGCGCGCCGACATTGTACTGCGACAGGATTCGCCCGGTCGTCAGCAAGAGCGGGAAGCGCGGGCCGGTCTTTTCGTCCGTCGCCACGTATTCGGTGACGATGAACTTCCCCTTGCCGCGCACGAAGCCGTCGATGTGCATGAGCGGCGTACCTTCCGGCGCCTTCTCGTTGCAGGGCCACTGCACGGACCCCAAGGCGTCGATCTTCTCGTAGGTCACGCCAGCGAAGGACGGCGTCGTCGCCGCGACCTCGTCCATGATCTGGCTCGGATGGGTATAGGTCCAGTCCGCCCCCATCGCGTTCGCCAGCATCTGGGTCACTTCCCAGTCCTCATAGCCGTTCTTCGGCGCCATCACCTTGCGCACCATGTTGATGCGGCGCTCGGCGTTGGTAAACGTCCCGTTCTTTTCGAGGAAGGACGAACCGGGCAGGAAGACGTGGGCATAGTTTGCCGTCTCGTTCAGGAAGAGGTCATGCACGATGACGCATTCCATCGCCGCAAGCCCGGCCGAGACGTGCTTGGTATCCGGGTCGGATTGCAGGATGTCCTCGCCCTGACAGTAAAGCCCCTTGAAGGTGCCATCGACGGCGGCATCGAGCATGTTCGGGATGCGCAGGCCCGGCTCCGGGTCAATCTCCACGCCCCAGAGCTTTTCATAGATCGCGCGCACATCGGCGTTCTTCACATGGCGATAGCCCGGCAGTTCATGCGGGAACGACCCCATGTCGCACGACCCCTGCACGTTGTTCTGACCGCGAAGCGGGTTCACGCCCACGCCCTTGCGGCCGATATTGCCGGTCAGCATGGCGAGGTTGGCGATGGCGATGACGGTGGTGGAGCCCTGGCTGTGCTCGGTGACGCCGAGACCGTAGTAGATCGCCCCGTTGCCGCCCTTGGCAAACAGGCGCGCCGCTTTCCGCAGTTCCTCCGCCGGAACGCCGGTCAGCGCCTCGGTTGCTTCCGGGCTGTGGCGCGTGTCTCTGATGAAGTTCGCATAGTCGCTATATTCGTCCCAGTCGCAGCGCTCACGGATGAATTTCTCATCCGCCAGCCCCTCGGTCACGATGACATGGGAAAGTGCGGAGACGACGGCGACGTTGGTGCCAGGACGCAACGGCAGGTGATGCTCCGCCTTCACATGCGCCGATTTCACCAGGTCGATCCGGCGCGGGTCGATGACGATGAGCTTCGCGCCCTGCCGCAGCCGTTTCTTCATGCGGCTGGCGAAGACCGGGTGGGCGTCGGTCGGGTTGGCGCCGATGACGATCATCACGTCGGTATGTTCGACGCTGTCGAAATCCTGCGTCCCCGCCGACGTCCCGAAGGTCTGGCCAAGGCCATAGCCGGTGGGCGAATGGCAGACACGGGCGCAGGTATCGGTGTTGTTGTTCATGAACACCGCACGGGTGAGCTTCTGCACAAGGTAGGTTTCCTCGTTCGTGCAGCGGCTCGACGTGATGACGCCAATGGATTTCTTGCCGTACTTCTCCTGCAATCCGCGCATCCGGGTCGCGGCGAAGCTCAGCGCCTCGTCCCATTCGACTTCGCGCCATGGATCGCTGATCGTCTCGCGGATCATCGGCTTCAGGATGCGATCCTGGTGCGAGGCGTAGCCATAGGCGAAACGGCCCTTCACGCAGGAATGGCCCCGGTTCGCCTTGCCGTGCTTGTAGGGCTCCATCCGCACGAGCTCGTCGCCACGCATCTCGGCCTTGAAGGAACAGCCCACCCCGCAATAAGCGCAGGTGGTGATGACGGAGCGGTCGGGAAGGCCCATCTCGATCACCGATTTTTCCTGCAAGCTGCCGGTCGGGCAGACCTGGACGCAGGCGCCGCAGGATACGCAGTCGGAGGTCAGGAAGTTGTCGAGCCCGGTCCCCGCGGAGACCCGGCTGTCGAAGCCGCGCCCCTCGATGGTCAGCGCGAAGGTGCCCTGCACCTCTTCACAGGCCCGTACGCAAAGCGAACAGACGATGCATTTGGCCGGATCGAAGGCGAAATAGGGGTTGCTGTCATCGACCGCACGCCATTCGGCGTTCTCGGCGCCATCGGCGCCCCGTGGGTGAACGTGATCCGTCACCGGCTGATAGCGCATCTCGCGCAGGCCGACATTTGCCGCCATGCGCTGCAATTCGCTGTCGCCATTGGCGGCGTCGGTCAGGCCAACTGTCGGATGATCCGAGGCGTAAAGCTCGATCACCCCACGCCGAAGGCGCTGTACCTTGTCGCTCTGGGTATGAACGACCATGCCTTCCGCCACCGGCGTCGTGCAGGAAGATGGCGTACCGCGCCGCCCCTCGATTTCGACCAGACAGAGGCGGCAGGAACCCCAGGCATCGACGCTGTCGGTCGCGCAGAGCTTCGGGATGTCGATGCCCGCCACCGCACTCGCCCGCATGACCGAGGTGCCTTCCGGCACGGTCACGGCAAAGCCGTCGATGTTCAGCGTCACGGTCTTGTCCGACCGTGCGGCCGGCGTTCCCATGTCGCGATCATCGGTCCATGGGATGATGAAATCTTTCATTCCGCTGCCTCCTTGGCGTTCGCGGTGAAGTCGTCGGGGAAGTGCTTCAGCGCCGACATGACGGGGAAGGGCGTGAACCCGCCGAGCGCGCAGAGCGAGCCGTCCTTCATCGTTTCGCAGAGGTCCGTCAGCAGCGGGATCGCCGCCGCGTCTCCGCGCCCGATCCGGTCGATCGTCTCGACGCCGCGCACCGCGCCGATGCGGCAGGGCGTACACTTGCCGCAGCTTTCGATGGCGCAGAACTCCATGGCAAAGCGCGCCATTTTCCGCATGTCGGTCGCGTCGTCGAAGACCACGAGCCCGGCATGGCCAATGAGCCCGCCCTTGCCGTCGAATTCCTCGTAACCAAAGGGCGTGTCGAAGTCCGAGACCGGGAAATAGGCACCCAACGGGCCGCCCACCTGCACCGCCTTGACGGGGCGGCCCGAAGCGGTGCCGCCGCCGATCTTCTCGACGATGTCGCCGAGGGTGGTGCCAAAGGCAGTCTCGTAAAGGCCGCCGTACTTGACGTTCCCGGCGATCTGCAACGGGATCGTCCCGCGCGACCGGCCAAGGCCGAAATCCTTGTAGAACGCCGCCCCCTTGGCCATGATCACCGGCACAGACGCCAGCGAAATCACGTTGTTGACGACCGTCGGCCTGGCCAGGAATCCCTGGAGCGCCGGCAACGGCGGCTTCGCCCGCACAACGCCGCGCTTGCCTTCGAGCGAGTTGAGAAGCGAGGTTTCCTCGCCGCAGACATAGGCGCCCGCGCCAACCCGCACCTCGATATCGAAGGCGGGACCGGACCCCAGAACCGACGCGCCCAGCAACCCTTCGGCCCTCGCGATGTCACAGGCCGCGTTCATCACCGCGATCGCATCGGGATATTCCGAACGCAGGTAGACATAGCCCTTCGTCGCGCCTACCGCGACGCCGGCAATCGCCATGCCCTCGATCAGGCAGAAGGGATCGCCTTCCATCAGCATCCGGTCGGCGAAGGTGCCGCTGTCGCCCTCGTCGGCATTGCAGACGATGTATTTCCGCGGACCGTCGGCCTTCCTCACGGTCTCCCACTTGATGCCGGTCGGGAACCCGGCGCCGCCACGGCCACGCAGCCCGCTTTCGGTCACTTCCTTGACGACATCCTCGCCGGACATCGCCAGTGCCTTCCGCAGGCCCTCAAGCCCGCCATGCGCCTCATACTCTGTCAAAGACAGCGGATCGGTCAGCCCGACCCGCGCGAAGGTCAGCCGTGTCTGGCCCTTGAAATAGGGGATTTCCTCGACCGGCCCCAAAGCCTTGTCCGACGACCCGTCCAGAATGCCCGGAACATCCGCCGCCGAAACCGGCCCGAAGCCCACGCGGCCCGTCTCCGTCTCGACCTCGACCAGCGGCTCCAGCCAGATCATCCCGCGCGTGCCGTTTCGGACCAGCGTCACGTCAAGCCCGCGCGCCTTCGCCTCCTTCAGAACCGCATCGGCAACGGCGTCCGCGCCAAGGGCGCGGGCGGCGGCATCACGGGGAACAAAAATCTTCATGCGCGGATCTCCTTCAGGAGTTGATCGAGACGCGCGTCATCGACGCGGCCCACGACCTTGCCATCGACCATGGCAGCCGGACCGCAGGCGCAAAGACCCAGACAGTATACAGGTTCCAGCGTCACTTTGCCATCGGCGCTCGTCCCGTGGAACCCGGTGCCGAGCTTCTTCTGCGCCGCCTCCGCCGTCCGATCCGCGCCCAGCGACTGGCAGGCTTCGGCACGGCAGAGCTTCAGGACATGCGTGCCCGCGGGGTGCGTGCGGAAGTCGTGATAGAAGCTCATCACGCCATGCACTTCGGCCTTCGTGATGTTCAGCCGGTCGGCGATCCGGGGCAGGGCGGCGCCGGGCACATGGCCGTATTCGTGCTGCACCGCATGAAGGATCGGCAAGAGCGGCCCTTCGAGGCCGATCAGGTCCGATATGATCTCATCCGTGCGCGCGGCGATCGCGGCATCTGTCGGGGCTGCGCTGGTCATCGGTGCCTCGCGTTGATTTCCTGTTGCTCATCATAGGTATTCATTCCGTATTCAATACCAATGTTCCGTCATTTCATAGGCGGGGACTATCAATCCTGCGTGCGCAATACCGCCGCTCAGGCGTCCGGAAGCGTCATCCACTGGACGCGCGCGACGCTTTGGTTTCTCTTGCCGGAAAGCAAGGAAAGGCGGCAGTCATGGCGGACCTCGAACAACGCATCGCGCAAGGAAGGGGCGACGAACCCGCCGATCTCGTCCTCAGCGGGGCCTGTGTCCTCGACGTCGTGACGGGCGCCCTGATCGACGACGACGTGGCGATCTGCGGCGACACGATCGTCGGCATCGGCGCGGCTTATGAGGGGCGTGAGGTCATCGACGTTACCGGCATGACACTGGTGCCGGGCTTCATCGACACGCATCTCCATATCGAAAGCTCGCTCGTCACGCCTTTTGAGTTCGACCGCTGCGTCGCCCCCCGTGGCATCACCACCGCGATCTGCGACCCGCATGAGATCGCCAATGTCATCGGTCTGCCCGGCATCCGCTATTTTCAGGAGGCGAGCCGCCACACGTTGATGGACATCCGTGTGCAGCTTTCCTCCTGCGTGCCCTCGACGCATATGGAAACCTCGGGCGCGACGCTGGACGCGAGCGATCTCGCCACGGTCATGGGCCATCCCTCCGCCATCGGGCTGGCCGAATTCATGAACTATCCCGGCGTGATCCACCGCGACCCCGAATGCATGGCCAAGCTCAGGCTCTTCGAGGGCGGCCATATCGACGGCCACAGCCCGCAACTGACGGGCCGCGACCTCAACGCCTATATCGCCGCCGGCATCCGCACCGAGCATGAGGCAACGACCGCCGAGGAAGCCCTGGAAAAGCTCCGCAAGGGCATGCGCGTCCTGATCCGCGAAGGCTCCGTCTCGAAAGACCTCGAAGCTCTCGCGCCGATCCTGACCGACATCACCTCGGCCTATCTCTGCCTTTGCACCGACGACCGGAACCCCCTCGACATCGGCGAGCACGGCCATCTCGACTACATGATCCGCCGCCTGATCGAGCGCGGCTGCCCGCCCCTCGCCGTCTACCGCGCCGCCTCGCTTTCCGCCGCCGAAGCCTTCGGCCTGAAGGATCGCGGCCAGATCGCTCCGGGCAAACGGGCCGACATCGTCGCCGTGGAGAGCCTCGCGGGCTGCCACGCGAAACTCGTCCTCTGCGCGGGTCGCAAAGTCACCGCAGAAGCCTTCGCCGCGCGGCAGACGATCCCGCCCGTCGGTCGTCACTCGGTCAAGGCCCCGAAGATCAAACCGGAGGATTTCCGCACCCGCGCCAATCGGGTTGAGACCGACGTCATCGGCATCATCGAAGGCAAGATCATCACTGAACACCTGCATGAGGAGATTGCCATCGAGGATGGCGACAAGCGCCCCGATCCATCGCGGGACCTCATCCGCATCGCCGTCGTCGAGCGGCACGGCAAGAACGGCAACATCGCCACCGGCTTCGTCAAGGGCTTCGGCCTCAAGTCCGGCGCCATCGCCTCCACCGTCTGCCACGACCACCACAACATCGCCGTTGTTGGCACCGACTACGCCGACATGGCGCTCGCCGCCAACCGCCTGTCGGAGATAGAGGGAGGCTTCACCGTGGCGCAGGGCGGAGAAATCCTCGCCGAACTCCCCCTCCCGGTCGCCGGCCTGATGAGCCTCGCCTCGTTCGAGGAGGTCCGCGAAACTCTCACCACCCTCCGTGCCGCCGCCAAGTCCCTCGGCGTCACCCTGGAGGAGCCGTTCCTGCAACTCGCCTTCCTCGCCCTGCCGGTCATCCCCGCTCTGAAGATCACCGACCGGGGGATGGTGGATGTCGAGAAGTTCGAGATCATCGGGTAACTTTCTCTACCGTCTTCAGTTGCATTGGCTTGCGCCCGAAGCGGATGCGGGCAAGCACTGCATGCCCGGCAAATCGGCTTCCACCAGGTTCGATGAAAAATCATCATCATCGCCCGGAGCAACCCGTGCTAGGCTCGACCTTCCTGGCGAGTGCTTGCAATGTCAGCTTCGCGCACGAAGGAGATCAACAGGATGACCAAGACACAGAAAGGAACGTGCTTTTGTGGCGCGGTTGAAATCGAAGTGACGGGCGATCCCGAGGCAATGGGATACTGCCACTGCAGCTCATGTCGTTCGTGGTCTGCAGGACCGGTCAATGCGTTCACACTGTTCAAGAACGAGAACGTGAAGGTCACGAAGGGCCAGGGACATGTCGGTCACTTCAAGAAGACCGAGCGCAGTGATCGTCAGTATTGCACCGAATGTGGCGGCCACCTCATGACCTATCATCCCCATTGGGGATTGATGGACGTTTACGCAGCGACAATCCCGAGCCAGACATTCACGCCCGGGGTGCATGTCAACTACGCCGAAACCGTGTTGCCCATGAAAGATGGTCTGCCGAAGATGAAGGATTTTCCATCCGAGTTGGGAGGTAGCGGCGAAAGCGTTCCGGAGTAACCACGCCGGGACTGAGTTTACCTTGCCGGCCCGTCGACCAGTTGGCGGGCCGCTTCCATTCCGGACTCCTGCTCCAAAAAAGATATGTGGTTTCGATCGTGTCGATTGCTACAGATGCGAGGCGGGTTTGCCCTTCGCATCCGGGAGAGGGCGTGCCGCACGCTCCCCATTCCGTCCCAAACGAATCTGCCACCCCGCGTCTGCACGGGGTGTGTACGCCCGGTGTACAGGTTGTGCATACCCGATCCGGGCTTGAACGCCCCGGCCTCAGGCGTTGAAGAGGAAGTGCAGGACGTCGCCGTCCTTGACCTCGTAGGTCTTGCCCTCGACCCGGAACTTGCCCGCCTCGCGCGCCCCTGCCTCGCCGTTTCCGGCGATGTAATCGTCATAGGCGATGGTCTCGGACCGGATGAATCCACGCTCGAAATCGCCGTGGATCACCCCCGCCGCCTGCGGCGCCAGAGTACCCTTTTCAATGGTCCAGGCGCGCGCTTCCTTCGGTCCGACGGTGAAGTAGGTTTGAAGCCCGAGAAGGTCGTAACCCGCCCGGATCAGCCGGTCGAGACCCGCCTCGTGAAGACCCATTTCCTCAAGAAACATCGCCGCATCCTCGGCGGGCATCTGCGCCAGTTCCTCCTCGATCTTCGCCGAGATCACCACCGACCCGGCCCCCTGTTTGGCCGCCATTTCCGCCACCTTCGCCGACAGCGAATTGCCGTTCGCGGCCGAGGATTCCTCGACATTGCAGACGAAAAGCACGGGCTTCGAAGTCAGAAGCTGGAGCATCCGCCACGCCTTCTCGTCCTCATTCGACACAGAAATCGTCCGCGCCGGTTTGCCCGCCTCAAGCGCGGCAAGTGCTTGCTTCATAAGCCTTTCCTGCGCCGCCGCCTCTTTGTCGCCGCCCTTGATCTTGCGCGCGATATTGGCGAGCCGCTTCTCGATACTCTCCATGTCGGCGATCATCAGCTCGGTCTCGATCGTCTCGGCATCGGCGAGCGGGTCGATCCGGCCCTCGACATGGGTGACGTCGTCATCCTCGAAACAGCGCAGCACATGCGCGATGGCATCGACCTCGCGGATATTGGCGAGGAACTGGTTGCCCAAGCCCTCGCCCTTCGAGGCACCCCGGACGAGGCCGGCGATATCGACGAAGGTGATCCGCGTCGGGATGATCTGCTTCGACCCGGCGATGGCGGCGAGTTTTTCGAGCCGCGGGTCGGGCACCGCGACGTCGCCCACGTTCGGCTCTATGGTACAGAAGGGAAAGTTCGCCGCCTGCGCGGCGGCAGTACGGGTCAGCGCGTTGAAAAGTGTGGACTTTCCGACATTTGGCAGTCCGACGATGCCCATCCTGAAACCCATTTCCGCTCCTCGTTCCTTCGCCCGCGATCGCTTCTACGCAGTCCGCACCCGGTCCGCAAGCATGCCCGGGGCGCGGTTCCGGGGACACAGTCCCCGGCTTCATCGCGCACGCCTCCAAGTGTTTCTTTCAAAACCGCAATCTCGGCGTCATCCTCGCTTGGAGAGATTGATCGAAACGAGGATACCGTGCGCAAAATTGTTGCTGTCCTGTCTGCGCTACTCTTTGCCCAGTCCGCTGCCGCGGCGGATTGGATCGTCGGGCTCGGCGCCACTGATTTCAACGCCCAGATCGCCAAGAATGACCTGTCTGCGACCTTGGAGGTCCACGGTGTCCCGCGATGGCACCTTGGCCGGATCGACCTTGGCTGGGGAGCGGGCGCTGTGGCGAATTTCGATGGCGACCTCTGGGCCGGCGGCGGTGTTTCGGCGGTGATGCCGATCGGGCGGGCCGGCTGGTTCGCGGAGGCCAGCGTCATGCCGGGTCTCTACGTCTCGTCCAGCGCCCTCAGCGATCTCGGCAGCGCCTTTGAGATCCGCAGCCTCATTGGTATCGGCCACAAGCTCGGTGATGGCGGCACGCGCCTGTCCGTCGCAGTGACGCACACTTCCAATGCGGGGATCGGCAGGCGCAATCCCGGCGCCAATGCGCTGGCAATACGGCTGCGCCGTGCGTTCTGACGCCCATTGAACTTCCGACCGCTTTTCTGCAAGACCGCCGCGACGTGGCAGGAGCATGAGATGACCCGGATCGACCGCAAGTTCGCGACCCTTCGTGAAAAAGGCCATAAGGCATTCGTGTCCTACATCATGGCGGGAGATCCGGATCGCGACTTTTCGCTCGATCTGATGAAGGGCCTGCCTGCGGCGGGGGTCGACATCATTGAGCTTGGAATGCCCTTTACCGACCCGATGGCGGACGGGCCGACAATTCAACTGGCCGGTCAGCGTGCGCTGGAAGGCGGGCAGACGTTGCAGAAGACGCTCGAAATGGTGGCAGAATTCCGCGCGGGCGATGATGAGACCCCGATCGTCATGATGGGCTATTACAACCCGATATATTCGCGCGGCGTCGAGCGCTTCCTCAAGGATGCCGTCGCTGCCGGGATCGACGGGCTGATCGTCGTGGACCTGCCGCCGGAGGAGGACGAGGAGTTGTGCATCCCCGCCCAGAAAGCCGGAATCAACTTCATCCGCCTCGCGACACCCACGACCGACGACCGCCGGTTGCCGAAGGTGCTCCAGAACACCTCCGGGTTCGTGTATTACGTCTCGATCACCGGCATCACCGGCGCGGCGGCAGCCGAGGCCGTCGATGTCGCACCGGACGTCGCGCGGATCAAGGCCAAGACCGATCTGCCGGTGATCGTGGGCTTCGGCATCCGATCCCCCGAAACGGCGAAGGCCATCGCGGGCGTGGCGGATGGCGCGGTCGTTGGTTCGGCCATCGTCAAGATGGTCGAGGAAAGGCAGTCCGTTGCAGCGATCCTCGATTTCGTAAAGGGCCTCGCCGACGGCGCGCATTCGGCCTGAGGCCGCGCGATGGCCGGGCAGACATGGATCGCCTTTTTCAGGGCCATCGGTGGCAAGACGCACGAGAAGATGCCGATGGCGGCGCTGGAGGGATGGATGGGGCCGGAGCGGTGCCGGGCATCGGGGCGCGAAGTCCATCTCGATTTTCCCGACGGAATAGGGCGCTCGAAGCTGACGCCTGTGATCTTGGAACGCCTGATCGGCGCGCCGGGAACGGCGCGGAACTGGAACACCCTGACGCGGATCGTCAAAGCGTCGGCGTGAGCACGCCGCTCGGGCGTGTCGGTAGTCCGAACCAGGATTTCCGGGACTGTCCCCTTCGGCGTCGCGCGAGAAATTGCATTGCGACGCAGTCCGTCGATTGGTAAGCAAAAATGACCAATGGAGTGAGGCCACACGATGCCCGTCATTACCTGCATCGAGGATCTGAAGCGGATCTACAAGCGCCGCGTCCCGAAGATGTTCTACGACTATGCCGAGACGGGCAGCTGGACCGAACAGACCTTCCGCGAGAATACGACCGACTTCGCGAAGATCCGGCTGCGTCAGCGCATCGCGGTCGACATGACGGGCCGCAGCACGGCGAGCCGGATGATCGGTCAGGATGTGGCGATGCCGGTGGCGCTCGCCCCCGTCGGACTGACCGGCATGCAAAGCGCGGATGGTGAGATCAAGGCGGCGCGGGCGGCAGAGAAGTTCGGCGTGCCGTTCACGCTCTCCACCATGTCAATCTGTTCGATCGAGGATGTGGCGGCGCATGCCTCCAAACCATTCTGGTTCCAGATCTACACGCTGAACGACGACGACTTTAATCGCCGCATCCTCGACCGGGCGCGCGCGGCGGGCTGTTCGGCGCTGGTCATCACGGTCGATCTGCAGGTCCTCGGCCAGCGCCACAAGGATCTCAAGAACGGCATGTCGGCGCCGCCGAAATTCACCCTTCCCGTTCTTTTGGACCTCGCCACGAAATGGGGCTGGGGGATCGAAATGCTGGGTACCAAGCGGCGCTTCTTCGGCAATATCGTCGGTCATGCCGAGGGGGTCAGCGACCCCTCGTCGCTGTCGGCGTGGACGGCGGAAAAGTTTGACCCGGCGCTCAACTGGGACAAGATCAGGAAGCTGATGGACATGTGGGGCGGCAAGGTGATCCTGAAGGGGATACTGGATGCCGAGGACGCCGAGAAGGCGGCCTTCTCCGGGGCCGATGCCATCGTCGTGTCGAACCACGGCGGGCGTCAGCTCGACGGCGCCATGACCTCGATCCGGATTCTGCCGGAGATTGCGGCGGCGGTCGGCAGCAAGACCGAAGTCTGGATGGATGGTGGCATACGTTCGGGCCAGGACGTGCTGAAGGCGCTGGGGCTCGGTGCCAAGGGCGTGATGATCGGACGCGCTTTCGTCTATGGCCTTGGCGCGATGGGGGAAGCGGGCGTCACCAGAGCGCTCGAGGTCATCCACAAGGAACTCGATGTGTCGATGGCGCTCTGCGGCGAGACGAAGGTCGCCAATGTCGGGCGTCACAACCTACTGGTTCCGAAAGATTTCCTGAACGCCTACACCTGACGGCCCGGCGCGCGGCGCTTCATTGCCATCACGAGCGGAACTATCGCGGCGAGCATGACCGCAGCCGTCAGGAAGACCGCGCGCAGCCCCAGGGCCTGCGAGATCACGCCCATCGCGGAAGGGCCGATGAAGAAGCCCGCGAAGCCGACCATCCAGGCGCGCGAGATCGCATGCGCCCGCTGATCGGGACGTACGAGCTTCCCGAGGATCGAATTGGCTGAGGGCACCGTCACGGCGACGCCGAGGCCGAGAAGCCCGACGCCCAGAACCGCGACGGCAGGCGCCGGGGCGAGGGCGATGACCACCGCGCCGATGACGCCGACGATGGCGGACCAGAGGACGAGCCCCGCTTCCCCAAGGCTCCGCGCCGCGACCTGGCCTGCGAGGCGTCCGAAGCCCATCGTCAGGCCAAGCGCCACCGGGCCGAAGCCTCCGTGCCCCGCCGCGCCGCCAAGCGTGCGCTCGATATGAAGGGCGGACCACGTCTCGGTGGTGTTCTCGCTGACGAAAGAGATGAAGAGGATCGCGGCCGTGATGCTGATCGGACCCCATGGGGTACGTCTGTCGGACCCATCCGGCGCTGGGTCTTCCGGTTGCCAGTCCCGTGCTTGCCGCATTGCGATGACGAGTATCAGCGAGATCGCCGCAAGCAGCGAAAACGCGACCGGTGCGGCGGCGCCGGCGCTGCGCAGGATGCTGGACAGAAATGCGGCGCCCGCGAATGCGAAGGAAAACATCGCGTGGGAGACGTTCATCAGGTGGCGGTTGTGCCGCGCCTCGAGCACGGAAAGGTGCATGTTTGCCCCGATGTCGAGCAAGGAAACGCTGGCGCCGACAAGGCACATGGCGATGCCGAAGCCGGGAATGCCGGTTGCGACGGCCGGGTAGAAGAAGGCCACAGCAAGGAAGATCCCCGCGATCCAAAGCCCGTTCCCACCCAGACGGGCCATGATCCTCGGCGCGAGAGCCATGGCAGAGATGCCACCGACCGCCGACATCATCATGGCGAGGCCGAACGCCGCGTCGGGCGCGGCAATCCCGGCCTTGAGATCGGGGACGTAGGCAGAGAAACCGCCCCAGAATACGCCCACCGCTGCCAGCGCCGCATTTGGCGCGCGCGCAATCCTCGCCTCTTCGAAAATCGACATGTCCGCCTGCCGTCCGCCTGATGCCCGATCCGTTGTGCGCTAACATGCGGCGCCGGAAGGGTGGAGTCACGATTTGTAGGTCATCGCAACATTGAGTCTGGGGCGCAGAATCTGCTTCCCTTCCGGAATGATCCGCTCTATAGGCCGCCGTTCATGGGCATGCACCCTTGGAGGATGCCCGGTTTACATATGGAGATACCAATGGCTGGTGAGATCCCGGATCTTATCGCCGAGGTACGGACGGGGACAGGCAAGGGGGCCGCTCGTCAAGCTCGTCGTGAGGGCTACGTACCCGGCATCGTTTATGGCGGAGGGCAGGACCCTGTTGCCATCAACGTTCAATACTACGCGCTTTTGAAAAAGCTGAAGGCGGGCCGCTTCCTGTCGACGCTGTTCAACCTCAAGGTCGAAGGTCACGATGACGTCCGCGTCATCTGCCGTGGCGTTCAGCGCGACATCGTGAAGGACCTGCCGACGCATCTCGATCTGATGCGCCTGAAGCGCACCTCGCGGATCAACCTTTTCATCCACGTCACCTTCGAGAACCACGAGAAGGCGCCAGGGCTGAAGAAGGGCGGCACGCTTGTGATCGTGCGTCCGGAAGTCGAGCTGGAAGTGACTGCGGGTGATATTCCCGATCACCTCACCGTCGACCTGACCGGGCGCGAAATCGGCGACGTCATCCATATCGGCGACATCGAGTTGCCGAAGGGGGCGACGCCGTCGATCAAGCGTAACTTCGTTATCGCCAACGTCGCGGCACCATCCGGTCTGCGTTCGTCCGAAGCCGAAGAAGGCGACGACGAAGCCGAGGGCGCGAGCGGAGAAGCCGAAGAGTGATTGCCTGAGCAGCCGGAATGACGGGGCGGGACCGTTCGGTCCCGCCCTTTTCATTTGCCGGGCACTGCGCGATTGCCTATCGGAGCGTCATGGAGTGGGATCAGGAAATCGACGCGCGCGGACTCCTCTGCCCGCTGCCGGTGCTGAAGGCGCGGAAGCGCCTTATGGCGATGCGGCCGGGGGCCGTGCTGCGGGTGCTGGCCACCGATCCGGCCGCAATTGTCGATATGCCGCATTTCTGCCGTGAGGCGGGACATACGCTTCTTGCGGCCAACGACGCGGATGGGGCGACGGCTTACTACATCCAGCGTGGGGACAGGGCGGTTCAGGACAACTGAACCTGCGCCGGCGCGCCGAAGATCCAGCCTTCCTCGGTCATCGCTTCCGCTGGCACATCGTCGAGCGCCTTACTCAGACCACCCGCCGCCGACATCGCCGCGATGCGCTTGGCGAGGACACGGACCTGTGCGGCGTCCTTGATCTCTCCCGCAGCCTGATCTCTGGCGATCTCGGCAGCGTAGAGCGACGGCCAGACCTCGACGAATGCAATTGGGCGCGTGAGCGGCTCAAACGGCCAGACGCCGATCTGGTCTGCGAAGGCGGCGCGAAGCCGCGCGAGACTCGCCATGCCGGTCATCACCTGCCCGCCAACCGCCCCCGCGCCGCCCATCTGCCAGCAGGTGAACGCGCCTTTCGCCGCTTTCTCGCAAAGTCTTCGCTCGACCATGCCGTGCCCATGGCGCGCACGGCCCTTGTGCGGCAGTCCGGGAACGGCCGTTTTCAGGCCATTGAACCAGAACGGGCCGTCGCCGGGGAAGAGACCGTTCAGCCGTGCGGCGAGGTGGAAGCGGTTGTTTCCTGTGGGGCCGTCGACCAGATGCGCGGCGTACCAGTCCCAAAGCGTGAGCGGATCGGTACGGCCGGTTACGCGCTTCGCGAAGCCTCGCGGATAGCCGAAGGGAAAGTCGAACCCGGCGAAGAGCCGCCGCCCCTTTTCGATCTCCTCGGCGAAAAGCGTGGACATCCAGCTTTCCGCCGCCACACGGTTGCGCAGGTATTCCGGCGCTTCCGCGATGCCGTCACGCACGACCGCCGCCCAGATCGCGTCCTTGCGTGGCCGGGGGCCGCTATCCTTGCCGCTTGACCAGTCGACGATGACGATTGTGTCGAAACGCATGTCCGTCGAACTCATCGCGCAGCGAGCTTTTCCGCTGCGGCGAGGTCACCCGGCGTGTTGATGTTGAAGAAAGGGTCGAAAGGCTCGGCCGCGAATTCGGCGATGCCCGCGTCGTGGGCTTCCGCCAGGAGCATTACTTTTCGTTCGCCTGCCGCCAGTGCAACGCGCAGTTCGTCACGCAAGGCGACCGGCCACAGTCCGAAGGTCGGATGAAGCCGCATCAGGCCGTTGCCGTCAGGGCTTGCGGCGATTGCGAGGCCGGACCTCTCCGCCGCCTGTCTGAGGCGCGCGACCAGATCGGCGGGCGGGAAGGGCGTATCGACCGCCGCGGTCACCACGGCCTTGGCCCCGACCTTCTCCGCCCAGTCTAGCGCGGCGAGAATGCCCGCAAGCGGCCCGGGACGTCCGTCAATGGGATCTTTCAGCACCGCAAGGCCGGTCGCCACAAACCGCATCAAATCGCCATTGGCGCTGATCGCGATGGGCGCGCATTGCAGAGCCAGCCGCTCCGCAAGGTGTCGGATCAACGGACGCCCTGCGAGCGTCAGGAATGCCTTGTCGGCGCCACCCATCCGCGTCCCTAGTCCGCCGGCGAGGATGACGGCGGGCAGCCGTTTCGTAGTCTCAATGGGCATCGGGATTTTCGCGGAATGCCTGCTCTCGTTCGGGATCGAGCCATTTCTGGAGGACCTTCACGGCGCTCTCCTCGTATCCCAGGGCGTCGTAGAATGACCGAACCGACGTATTCGAATTTCTGATCAGAAGCTGGAGCTTCGGATGCCCCGACGTCCGCGCCCAGTCTTCCGCCGCCGCCATCGCCCGCCGCCCCCAGCCCAGCCCGCGGAGATCCGGGTTGGAACAAAGGTAGTAGACCCAGGCGCGATGCCCGCCATCCTCGACCACTACGGTTGCGGCCAGGTGCCGTTCCGAAAAGGCGATCAGCAGCGCCGATCTCGGATTGGCGCGGATCGCGGTGATATCGATCTCGGGCGGGTTCCAGGGACGCACCATGCCCGCGCGCCGCCAGAGCGCCAGAACGGCGGGGACGTCCTCGTCGCTCGCCGGGCGGAAGTCTTCGCTCATCCCGTGACCCATCGCTCCCTCGTCCCGCTTTCGGAACCCGCAGCGATCCTGTATGGCTCGGCGCGAAGGTTCAAGCGGAAGTGGGCGATGTTAGGCTATGTGACGACCGGGGGCGTGCGCGGCGGGATCGACCGGCTGCTCGTCGATGTGGCCGACCGGCTCGCCGCCGATGGCTGGCCGATTGCCGGGGCGGTGCAGATCAATTCCGGCCGTTGCGAAGGCGGCGACTGCGACATGGACCTGCGGCTTCTCGACGGCTCCGGCACGATCCGCATAAGCCAGTCGCTCGGCGCGCTGTCGGAAGGTTGCCGTCTCGATCCCGCCGGGCTGGAAGAAGCGGTGGGCCGGGTGCTGTTCAGCCTGGGCGCCACCAACCCGCCGCGGCTTCTCATCGTCAACAAGTTCGGTCGTCAGGAAGGAGAGGGTCGCGGCTTCCGCTCGGTGATCGCCGAAGCGTTGGCCGCGGGCATCCCCGTCCTGACCGGCGTTGCGCATGATTACGCGGCCGATTTCGCAGCTTTTGCCGATGGTCTCGCTGTGCAGGTTCCCGCCGATGCCGATGCGATCCTCGACTGGTGCCGCGCGCCCGCGTGATCCGCCGCCCTGTTCATCGCAGGTCGGAGCGTGTAATCACAGCGACAACCCCGAACCCCGACAAGCGTGAGCCAGATGAAGATCGCCCATCGTGAGATTTCTCCCTCCCGTCCGCCGCTCGTGATCGCCGAAATCGGCATCAATCACGGCGGTGATCTTTCCGTTGCGAAGGAGATGGTGCGCCTCGCCGCCGGCGCCGGCTGCGAGATGATCAAGCACCAGACCCACATCATCGAAGACGAGATGACGGAAGAGGCAAAGTCGATCTTTCCGCCCAATGCCGACGTCTCGATCTGGGACGTCATGGCCTCCTGCGCACTAAAGCAGGAGGACGAGAGGGAGCTGAAACGCTACACCGAAAGCCTCGGGATGATCTGGATCTCGACGCCGTTTTCGCGCGCCGCCGCCGATTTCCTCGAAGAGCTGGATGTGCCGGCCTACAAGATCGGCTCGGGCGAAGCCGACAACCTGCCGCTGATCCGGCACATCGCGCGCAAAGGCAAACCCGTCATCATGTCGACCGGCATGCAGACCATCGAGACGCTCCGTGCGAGCGTCGCGATCCTGGACGGGGCGGGGGTGGAATACGCGCTTCTGGAATGCACCAATCTTTACCCGAGCCCGGCCGAGATCGTGTCGCTTCAGGGCGTGACCGAACTGAAGAACGCCTTCCCGAACGCCGCCGTCGGGTTCTCGGACCATTCCATCGGCCCCGAAATGGCGCTCGCTTCGGTGGCACTCGGCGCGTGCATTCTGGAACGCCACTACACCGACACGCGCTACCGCAAGGGGCCGGACATAGTCAATTCGATGGACCCGGCGGAACTGCGCTTTCTCATCGACCGGTCAAAGGAAATCTGGATTGCCGCGAACAATCCCAAGCAGCGCAGCGAGGCGGAGGAACCCGTCTATCGTTTTGCCCGCGCCTCGGTAGTGGCCGACCGCGACCTGCCCAAGGGCCATGTCATTGGGGAAGCCGACATCTGGGCGCGCCGACCCGGATCGGGTGAAATACCGGGCTACGAGTTCGACAAGGTCGTCGGCAAGCGCCTGACCCGGGCGGTCACGCGAAACACGCAATTGAAATGGGCGGATCTGGCAGGATGATCGCACGCTGGAAGCTCAGGCGCGAAATATCGCGGCTTGGCCAGCAGATTCGCGCCATCCCCGAACGACTGACGGACCCGCTGGCGCAGCGCCGTCTTGACCGTGCCGTCGCGGCGGGTCTGCCGCAGTTCGAAGGGGCGGTGCCGGTGGCAGGTAAGGTCGCGCTCTACCTCGTCTACCAGCCCGCCGGCATCGCCGAAAGCACGATCGACACATGTCGCTGGCTTGCCGATCACGGCTACGCGCCGCTCATCGTCTCGAACGCGCCGGTGCCAGCGGTCGACCGCGAGAGGCTGAGACGCGTAATATGGCGCGGGGTCGAGCGACCGAACTTCGGTTACGATTTCGGCGGATACCGCGACGGCCTGGCGTGCCTCGCCCGTTGGCGAGTGGAGCCTGCGAGGGTCCTGATCCTCAACGACAGCATCTGGGTGCCGGTGATCCCCGACAGCGACATCCTGCGCCGTCTGGAGGATCATCCGGCGGACATCGCCGGCACGATCCTGAGAGCGCGCGGCGACGAACGCTTTCTGGAGAGCTATCTCTACCGGATCGACGCTGGCGCGCTGCGCCACCCGGCTTTTGCGGAATACTGGAGGTCGCTCCAACTGACGTCGAACAAGTACCACGTGATCCGCCGCGGCGAACGCGGCTTCAGCGCCGCGATGCGCAAAGTGGGATTGACCATCGGCGGGGTTTACGATGCCGCATCGCTTCCCGAGCGCGCTGTCCTGCAGGATGATGCCTTCCTGGAAGCCACCTTGCACCACGCCGCCTACATCGACGAAGATCTCCGGCAGGAGCGCGACCGTCTGCTGGCCGACCGCAGCGGCGCCTGGCGCGACCGGGTCGCGGCGCACTTGAGAGACACTCTCCGAAAGCGGCAGGCCTATTCCAGCTTTCCTTTTGCAATGGTTCGGCTGCTCGGATACCCGGTGCTGAAGAAGTCGTCCGAAGCGGTGAGTGCCGCCTGGCGAAGCGCCTATCTGGGCGCAGTCGTGGCAGGCGATCTGCCTGCGCCGCCGGCGGCGATCCTGAACGAGGTCCATTCACGAGAGGAAAATCGATGACCCTTCCTCCCCGTTGGAAAGTCAAGCGAGAGCTCTGGCGCATTCGCGATCAAATCGAACGCAGGGTCAACTCCGCAATCCTCGACGGTCCGCGGCAATACATCTACGACCGATTGGCAAGGAAATCCGTATCGATCCGCGAGGGCTTGCTTCCGCTGACTGAACGGGTCGCGGTAGTCGTGCTGTTTCAACCCAAGGGCATCGCAGCATCAACACTCTTCACTCTCGATCATCTCATAGCGAACCGGTGGTCACCACTCATCGTTTCGAACGCGAATCTGAGCGGGAGAGATGCCGGAGAGATTGCCAGCCGTTCGGCTCTTGTTATCGAGCGTCCCAATGTCGGTTATGATTTTGGCGCCTACCGCGAAGCTATCAATCACCTTGAGCACACCTCCCATAAACTCGACCGCTTGATCCTCTTGAACGACAGCACATGGTTTCCACTCAGGAAGGCGGACGATACCCTTCAAAGGATGGAAGCGGAAGGTGCAGATGTGATTGGGCACATCTATAAGATTGAAGATCCAGCGCGGCGCTGGAACGATCATGTGGAATCGCACCTGCTTATGTTTGGCGAGAACATGATGCGAAGCCAGGCGTTCAAGAACTTTTGGCGAAACTACGTCATGTCGGATTCTCGCGACACCACAATAGAGAAGGGCGAGAAGGGCATTACTCAAATGGGATTGGCCGAAGGCTGGTCCGTTCGCGGCCTCCTTACGCGCGAATGGCTGGTGGGCGCTCTCAGAGAGCTTGACGATAATCAGTTGCGGGAAGTGCTTCTTGACGTGGTCCATCATCGCGAAGATGCCAGCAAGCACTGTGATCGTCTGTTGCAATCTTCACGCGAGGGAGACAACTGGCGCGAGGATTTTATTGCCTGGGTGGATAGCGAACTTTCGAACTCACTTCAGCATTTGCTTTCGGCAACCTTCATTGCGCCGGCAATGGTCTATGGTGGCCAGGGTTTTGTGAAAAAGTCCTCCGGGCGACGATTTCACCTGGCCAGGATGAAGGTCCTGTCACTGGAGAAAGAAGGGCGAATTCCGGAGCTTCACCCTGCGGTCCGCCGGGAGATGGAGAAGGCCGTGGCCAAGTGGCAGCCGCCATTTGATTGGCGCAGGAAGCCCGGGGCCTCCCTTGATAACATACCATAAGGACCGCCTTTGGTGGGGCGAGACGGCTTTTCGTTCCAGCAACCATCCACTATGCTTCAGGCTTCGTCTACGGCGACCGGGAAGATGATCGCGCGTCCGCAAGTCTGCAGGGCTGCGCCGCAAGATAGGCTTGAGAATGGGAAATACAATGAAACGCGTGATCGTTCATGGCGGTTTTCACAAGACCGGTTCATCGGCACTTCAGGCGCACCTGTCGCAGCTCGCACCTTTCTTGGAGGAGAACGGGGTTTCGTATCCCTATGCCGAGTCTGAAAGCGTCATCGCAGCTGGAGCATGTAGCGGAAACTTGCCCCAAATTCTGTTTCGCGAAGGTTGGGGTTCCGCAGAAGGCATGGATGAGTGGCTTTTGCAGCTCATGCGTCAGAGAGGCTATTTTGACCATTGGTGACATTATAGGTCGAGCAAGGAATGAAGTCGTTATTTTGTCAGGAGAGTTCTTAGGAAAGCTATCCCCTGAAGAACAGGTTGGATTGTTCAGAAGATCTACACGAAGATTGCTCTCGGTGGAGATGTTTTCTTTGTTCGTGATCCGTTCGATTTTACATATTCCGCATGGCGCCAGGAAGTAAAGCGGAAACTGCGCGAAGTCGTTCCGGAATTTATTTTACGATCCAAATCTTCAACTTTCCATGTCTTCCGGGTTCGAGAACTTTTATCGGATGTGTTCGATCAATATTCATGTCTTAAGGTATGAAACTCACCAACGAAAAATGTTTCAGTGGCATTTTTTCGAGAGATCGGACTGACAGCATATTTTCCTTCTGGCACATTGATGCGCCAAAATCTGCACATAATCCATCTTTAACGCCTTCTGAGGCAGAACTCGCCGTTGCCGTCGCGAACGCATACGAAATAAAATATTACTGCGACCGTCATTCAATCCTTCTTAGGAGACCACACCGAAGGAACGCCAGATACTATGATCGCGCATGCCATGAGCGAATAATAGATTTATTTTCCGAGAGCAGTGCCGCTAATCAACAATTATCTACCCGGAGGATGAAAACTATCCTTGCAGACGCGTGAAACATGGACAGACACGAAGACTCATAACTCTTGAGGATGCAATTTTCGTGCTAAAGTGCTTGGAGATCGGCTTTTTCAGAAGCAGAGGAAGATGTTACGAACGAAAAGCCTCCTTGACCGGATTAAGGAATGCTCGCGCGTTCTCTTGGGAGACCGCAAGTGAAAGGAACTTCCCGGACGACTTCGACAGAGGAGGCGTATTTCTTTCATAATCCCGATGTTGCGGCGGCAGGGGTAGATCCCGAAGAACATTTTCTCGCCTACGGAAAAGCGAAGGGCGAAAGTACAGCTTCAGGTAAGTCGATGAATGTGTGGCAGAAACGGAATGCATTCGACGGCCGCTCTGTTTATCTTGCGTGGGTTCGCCATCTCGTAGGCGCGACCCCATGAACCGATCCCTCCTTTTCGTCACCGGCACCCGCGCCGATTTCGGCAAGCTGGAGCCCTTGGCCATCGCCGCTCGGGATGCCGGGTTCGAGGTCGGGTTCTTCGTGACCGGCATGCACATGCTCGACCGCTACGGGCTGACGAAGAACGAGGTTCATCGGCTGTCGGGCGTGCGCGTTCACGAGTTCCTGAACCAACGGCCCGGTGATCCACAGGATGTCATCCTCGCGAAGACCGTGACCGGCTTTTCGGACTTCGTGACCGAACACCGGCCCGATCTGGTCGTCGTCCACGGCGACCGGGTTGAGGCGCTGTCGACCGCGCTTGTGGCCGCGACCAATTACATCCGCTCCGCCCATATCGAGGGCGGCGAGGTTTCGGGCACGATCGACGAGGTCTTCCGGCACTGCAATACCAAGCTGGCGAGCCATCACTTCGTCTCGTCCGAGGCCGCTGCCGAGCGTGTGAAGGCGCTGGGCGAACCGGCGGACCGCATCCATGTCATCGGCTCGCCTGAGCTTGATTTTCATGCCGCACCATCCGGCGTCAGCATCGATGCGGTGCGATCGCGTTACGACATTCCGTTCGCGGATTACGGCATCTGCGTGTTTCACCCGGTTACGTCAGAGGCCGAGACGATGGGCGATCAGGCAGCGGCACTCTTCAGTGCGCTGGATACCTCGGGGCGAAACTTCGTGGTGATCGCGCCGAACAACGATCCGGGCTCTGATGCGGTCTTCGCGACCCTGCGCGGCCTGTCGGACGCGCGGTTCCGCGTGTTGCCCTCAATGCGCTTTTCGCATTTTTCCGCGTTGATGAAGAATGCAAAGGCGATGGTCGGAAATTCATCCGCCGGCGTGCGCGAGGCGCCGTTTCTCGGCATCCCGTCGCTCGACATCGGTACGCGGCAGACCAACCGCTCGGATGCGCCGTCGATCACCTGTGCCGCTGCTGAGGACGCCGAAACCATTGCGCGATTCCTGCGCGACGACTGGGGCAAGTCCTTCCCTCGGCATGAGGCATTCGGCGCAGGCCTCGCGGCGGAACGCTTCGTTGAAGTGCTGAACGATCCTGCCTTCTGGGATGGGACGCTTCAGAAGAAATTCCACGATTACGGCCGGGACGACGCATGACAGCGCCCACGGGCATCGCCCTGCGCCTCTATGGCTGGGCGGCGCGGGGCCTGGGGCTGATCGCGCCACTGGCGCTCAGGCGACGGTTGAAGCGCGGCAAGGAAGACCCCGCCCGCTGGCGTGAGAAGCTGGCGGAGACCGCCGTTTCGCGCCCTGACGGGCCCTTGATCTGGCTCCATGCCGTGGGCCTTGGCGAGGTCATGGCCTTGCGCGGGCTGATCGGCGAGATTTCCGCGCGCCGCCACGACCTGCACTTCCTCATCACCTCGACCGCCCGCAGTTCCGCGGAAGTCGTCGGCGCCAACCTGCCGCCCCGCACCATTCATCAGTTCCTCCCCCTCGACGCGCCGCGCTTCGTCAGGCGTTTTCTCGACCACTGGCGTCCCGGCCTGTCGGTGTGGTCCGAACAGGATCTCTGGCCCAATTTCGTACGGGAAATCCATGCGCGGGGGATCCCTCTGGCGCTGGTCAATGCGCGGATGAACGATAGGGCTGGAAAGGCGCGCGGACGGGCTGGGCGGCTCTACGCCGACCTCTACACGCGTTTCGCCCTCATCGCCGCGCAGGACGAGGGCAGCGCCCGAGCGTTGGAGGCCCTCGGCGCGCCGGGACCGGTTCTGCGGCACACCTCGCTCAAGGTCGCGGCACCGCCACTTGCCGCCGATGCGGCTGAACTTGAAAGACTCAAAGCCACGCTTCGGGACCGTCCGCGCTGGTGCCTCGCCTCGTCCCATCCCGAAGATGAGGCTGTGGCACTGGACGTTCTGGGGAAGATGCGAGGTAAGGGTGACGCGTCTCTCCTAATCATCGCGCCGCGCCGGATCGAGCGGGGGGCGGAGATCGCGGAAGCCGCGAAGGCCGGCGGACTGACAGCCAGCCAGCGCTCCTCCGGTGCTGGCTCCGAGGGGCTGGATGTCTATATCGCGGATACGTTCGGCGAGATGGGGCTCTGGTATAGGCTCTGCGACCGCGTGCTGATGGGCGGCAGCCTTGGGCCCACCGAAGGCCACAACCCTTGGGAGCCTGCGCGGCTGGGTGCGGCGGTCCTGCACGGGCCGCGCGTGGCGAATTTCGCCGCCGATTATCGCGCACTGGATAGCGCCGATGCTGCGCGGCTCGTGCAGGGAGCCGATGAATTGGCCGCGCAACTTTCCGGCGACCTTCGTCCTGTCGGCGAACGCGCGAAGATGCTTGCGGAAGAGGGCTCTCGCGACATCGCCGATCTGGCGGACCGACTCGTCGCGCTGATGCCGGGGAATGGGAATGTCTGACCTTCGCTTCCCATCGCTTCCACTCCGGCTCGTCCTGATCTTTTACCGCGCTCTCTGGTGGGCCGGGCTGCCCGCCGTGCTGCTCTACCTGCGCAGGCGCGGGAAACAGGACGCCGACTACACGCGCCATTTGTCTGAACGCCTCGGAGTTTACAACCCGATGACGGGCGCGCCGCCGGTATGGCTCCACGCCGTCTCGCTGGGCGAGATGCGTTCCGCCGCACCGCTGGTCCGGGCATTTCTCGACCGGGGCGAAAGGGTCGTGCTCACCCATTTCACTCCGGCCGGGCGGCGTGAAGCGCAGAAAACCTTCGCGGAAGATATCGCCTCCGGGCGGGTCCGCTCGGTCTGGGTACCGTTCGAGCTGGGCTTTGCCTGGCGGCAGTTCTTCCGCGCCTTCCGGCCGCGCTATGGCCTCGTCATGGAGATCGAGATCTGGCCGGTGATGATCCTCGAGTGCCGGAAGGCGCGGGTGCCTCTCTTCATGTGCAACGCGCAGTATCCGTCGAAATCCTTCGCTCGCGACACCAGGGGCCATGGCTTTCGCGCAGAACTAATGCGCGGCTTCTCCGGAGCCATGGTGAAGTCCGCCCTCCAGCGTGACCGCTTCGCGTCGGTCGGCGTCGCCCCCATCGCCGTGACGGGTGAGACCCGCTTCGACCAGCCGATCTCTCCCAAGCTTCTGGCCGCCGCCGCGCCCGCGCGGATTGCCCTCGCGGGCGACAGGCCGGTGATGACGCTGGCGAGCGTCGTGGTGGGCGAGGACGACCTTTACCTCGACGCGATCGAAAGGGCCTTCGCCGCCCATGACGCGGCAGGCAAGCGTCGCCCCTTGTTCGTCTACATCCCCCGCGCGCCTGAGCGCTTCGACGCGGTGGCCGAGACGATCGTGACGCGGGGGCTTTCCTGCAACCGCCGCAGCGCGGTGCTGGACGCCGATCTGGCGCTGAGTGGCGACCCCGCCGAAGCCGACATCCTCCTCGGCGACAGCATGGGCGAGATGTATTTCTACCTCGCGATGGCCGACAAGGTGATTGTTGGCGGCGGCTTCACACCGCACGGCGCGCATAACATAATCGAACCTCTGGCAGTGCAGAAACCCGTCATCGTCGGTCCCGATATACATACGATCGAATATCCCGCCGTCGAGGCCATCGCGGCGGGCGTCTGCCTGCATGTGACGGGCCGTGCGCAGCTGGACGCGGCGATTGCGCCCGACGCAGATTTCGCGCCGTCAGAGACACAGATCGCCGCCTTTTTCGCGGCCCATTCCGGGGCGACGGAACGGACGCTCACCGCAATCCCGGAGCTTCTCGCCACTACCAGCCGCTGAACCCGCCGTCGACGTTCACGAGCTGTCCGGTCATGTAGCCCGCTTCCTTTGACGCGAGGAACAGCATCACGTCGGCAATCTCATCCGGCTGCGCCATGCGCCCCGCCATGATCAACTCGCCCACTCGGCGCTGGAACTCGTCGGAATGCGCGTTGAAGACCGCACCCGGCGCGATGGTGTTCACCGTCGCATCGCGCTTCGCCCAATAGCCCGCGAGCCATAGGGTCAACCCGTGGATGCCTGCCTTCGTCGTGGAATAGGCCGAGAAGCTCTTGAACGGCATCCCCTCGTAGATATGATGATGCGGACCGTTCAGCGCATACATCGACGCCACGTTGATGAGTACCGCCGGATAGCGCCCGACAATGTCGCGGTCCATCTGGCGGGCGATCATGAAAGCACCAGTGAGATTTGTGCGGAGCGTCTTTTCCCAATCCGCCACCGTGGTGTTGGCGAAATCGGGAAAGCTCTTGCCCGCGCCCATCAGCAACTCGCCGGTGATGGCGGCGTTGTTCAGGACCACGTTCGGCTTCCAGCCATCGGCCATGATGCGCTGGAAGATGCCTTCGACCGCCGCCTCATCGCCGACGTCGAGGTCGTAGAAGCGGAAGTCGTCATTGCCCTCATGCGCCGCCACTAAGGCGTCCGCCCGCTTGCCGGGCAGGTCCGAGGCGACGACCCGCGCGCCCGATGCCAGCATCCTGCGCACATAGGTCGTGCCGAGCACGCCGCCCGACCCGGTGATGAAGATGGTGCGGCCCTTCAGTTGCTCAGACATCGGCCTGACCTTTCAGCTTTTCGGACATGAGGAATTCCACGAGGCGGAAGTCGAACTCGCTGTCGATATCGACACAGGCTTCGGGCGCCATGAGATAAGGAATGACGCGGCCCTCGTAGAGACCCTTGGCCGTCCGTAGATACTCGGGCGCGACGACATAGGTCGAGGCTGCGTGTTCATAGACCACCGGCGCCTGCTGTCGCGCCACGACGCCGCCGGGAAGCGGCTTGGAGACATGGAGCGCGCCGGTCTCGTCCGGTTCCACCAAGTTGAAATAGGGGTTCTTCCGCGCCTCGCAGCAGGACATGACCATGTCTGGGCGTTCCTTGCGGAAGAGCGCCAGTGCCCTGGTGATGTCCTCGGGATCGCGCAGGGGCGACGTAGCGTCCAGGTCGAGGAATGCCTCGGCTTCGCACGCCAGCGCTTCGGTCGCTTCCAGCGCATGCTGCCAGACGCCCCACTTGCCCGCCGTATCAGTCGCCAGATGTGCCGGACGCAGCCCGATATCGAGGCAGCCGCGCGACACCGCATGGGCAAGGATTTCCTCGCTGTCGGTCGAGACGACGACGGTATCGACCTCCGGATGCTCCAGAAGCTGATCGAGCGACCAGTCGATCAGAGGTCGCCCGCAGAGCGGCCGGAAGTTCTTGCCCGGAACGCCCTTCGACCCTTTGCGCACGCCGATATGACCGATGATCATTCAGTAGTCCCCCGCGACAGTTCCCGAGAAACGCCGGGACTGATAGGCTTCTACGATCATCCGGGCTGAGGGCAAGGCAAGATCGAAGCGCGGCAGATGCTCCACCGCCGAGACCGGCGTGCCTTTGATGAGCGCCACGAAATCGGCCATCGCCGAGAGGAACATCTCATTGCGAGCGAAGTGCAGCGAAAGCTGTTCCCACGTGCCGTCAGTCGCGATCAGGTAGTGGCCGCCATGCAGGTCGAACTCGACGGTATGCTTCGTCCCGCGAAGACTGAGGCGGCGCAGGAAGACGGGCGAGAGATAGTCCATCGCCACGGTGACGGCAGCGCCGTCGCGGGTCAGCGTGATCTCGTCCGAGAAATCTACGCCGGGGTAGCGCGCATGACCGATGCTCGCCACCGCGCCGAGCGCGAGGCCGGGGAAGAGCGTCGCGGCCATGTCGATCTCATGGCAGAGGTCGAGAAGGACGCCGCCTCCCTCCCTCAGCGCGGCGTAACTTTCGGCAAAGGTCCAGTTCTGCCGCCATTGCCGCACGTCATGGCCAATCTCGAACCGTGCGCGGTAGATGTCCGAGAGATCGATCCGCGCAAGATGCCGAAAGGCCGGGTGATAGCGCATCATGTAGCCGACCATCGAACGCTCAGCGATCGGGCGGACCAGGGCCACGATCGCGTCAAGGTCCGCCGGATCGTACGCGAGCGGCTTTTCCACATAGAAAGGCAGGGAACGTTCGGCGCAAAGCGCGATCAGCGGCCGGCGGATCTGAGTTGCCGTGGCGATGACGACGCCGTCAATCCCGTCGAGTTGCGCGCCGCCAAGCTGAAAGTCCCGATACGGGATCATCACTGCATCCACGCCCAGCGTCTGAAGATTGCCGTGATGGCGCTGGCCGATGGAGCCTGCGCCAATCACCGCGATACGCATTGCCACCAGACTGCCCCCTGTCGCCTAACGCCCGTTCCATCTCGGCCAGGCTGCACGAAAATGCAAGCCCGGTGGGCCGCATGCTCCGCAGCGGCTTGTCCGGTTTTGGCCAGATTTGGACGGCCCGAACGCCCGCGATTATGCCCGTTTTGCGGCGTTGAATCGTCGTCATGAATGATCTGCCTGCAGGAATGTGGATTGTTACGCGACCAGGGCCAATTCCGCACCAAGTCGTCCCGATAAATCCCATGAAACTCCGCGACTGCGCCATGATTCGGCCACGCGTTGCCGGCATCAATATCGACAAGGGGCAGGACAAAACGGGACGGAAAAGATGAAACTCGCAGAGAAGATTATCAGCCAGCTTGTTCGCAAGAAGTCCGATCAGCCGGATGCGTTCGAAAAGCGCCTGACCAATCTCGGCAAGGAAGCGCAGCGCCGCGGCCGCACCGTTCTGCCCACGCTTTTCGTCCGCCACGCGAACGCCTGATCCTCGGACCAGGGATCAGAAGGTCACTGAGACGCCGGGCAGGTTGAGTTCCTTGACCAGATCGCGGACTTCCTGACGCGCGGCGACATTGGAGATGTTGAGGTTCTCGACTCCGATGTCACGCAGATCCAGAAGCGTCAGGCCGCGCGGATAGAGTTCGCGAAAGATCACCCGCTCGGAAAAGCCCGGCGCGACCCGGAAGCCGATCCGTTTCGCCAACTGCTCGAGCGCGGCCCCCACTTTCCGCTTGTTGTGCATCTGCTGTGCGCCGAGACGATTGCGCAGCACGATCCAGTCGATGGGTTTCAGCCCGGCGCGCGCGCGAAGCTGGCGTGCGTGCCAGACCATTTCGGAATAGATCGACGGGCCGATGACGCGGCTTGTATCGGGATCGACGCGCGCAAGCAGGTCGAAATCGATGAAACTGTCGTTCAGGGGTGTGATGAGCGTGTCAGCCAGAGAATGTGCCACCTGGCTCAGCCTTGTATGCGAGCCGGGGCAGTCGATGACGATGAAATCCGCTTCCCGTTCCAGCCCTGCCACAGCGGCCGACAAGCGGTGATCGAAGGCGTTCTCACCCTCGGCAAGCGACGCCTGATCAACCTCGGGCAGGTCGTGGTAGTCGATCATCGGAAGGTCCAGGCGCTCCCGACGTGTGAAAGCCTGACGGTTTTCGACATAACGCCCAAAGCTGCGTTGCCGGAGATCGAGGTCGAGCGCCCCGACCTTGTGGCCCATTCGGGCCAAGGCCGTCGCCACATGCATGCAGGTCGTCGACTTGCCAGACCCGCCCTTTTCGTTCCCAACGACGATGATATGCGCCACGCTACTGTCCCCGTACCAATTCCGCGTTACCCGGAATCAAAAGGCGCGCCGTTTCCAGCGCGCCTCTACTATATGTTGTGCGCTTCGACTTGCAAAGCGCGATGGACTCAGAATCCGAGGCCTGCGTACTTGTTCTTGAACTTCGACACGCGGCCACCGGTATCCATCAGCTTGGCCGAGCCGCCGGTCCAGGCCGGATGCGCCAGGGGGTCGATGTCGAGCGAGATGGTATCGCCTTCCTTGCCCCAGGTCGAACGGGTCTGGTAGGTCGTACCGTCGGTCATCTTGACCGAGATCGTGTGGTATTCGGGATGAATGTTTTTTCTCATGGTCCCGCTCCTTATGCCTCGGCCTTGGGTTTGTAGTTGGTGACTTCGGCGATCCGGGCGGATTTGCCGCGACGGTCGCGCAGGTAGTAAAGCTTGGCGCGGCGGACACGGCCGCGGCGCACGACCTCGATCGAATCGATGTTGGTCGAGTAAAGCGGGAAGACGCGCTCGACGCCCTCGCCGAAGGAAATCTTGCGGACGGTGAAGGACGCCGCGATGGTGCTGCCGCCCTTGCGCGCGATGCAGACGCCCTCATAGGCCTGAACGCGCGACCGCGTTCCTTCCGTCACCTTGTAGCCGACACGAACCGTGTCGCCCGCCTTGAAGTCCGGTACGGACTTGCCGAGAGCGGCGATCTGCTCGGCCTCCAGTTGCGCGATCAGATTCATCGCGTGATCCTTTCAATGCTCGCGGTGGTCCCGCGATGGTGTGCGCGCCAGAGAGCTCCAGGTCTTCATCGGGTCCGCATCCGCGCCCGCCGGAGATCAGGTCATCATTACTTCATGTGCTGCCTTCCGCCGCACCTTGCCGAAGAAGGCGAAGGGCATGGGCAAATAGACAACGTATCCGGTCGACTCATGTGAGCCCAGGACGGGCGGGGTATAGGGGTGGTCAACTTCGCAATCAAGGGATTTATGCGACGGATGCGCGGACTGAACGTCAGTTTTTCCGCCGCGCGTCTTGAAGCGCCGCCCAAAGGTCTGGCCGTCGCGCCTTCGTCAGTGCCTCGGCCTCCATCCGTCGCCACTTCTCGATCTCACGGTGATGGCCCGAGGTGAGAACAGGCGGGATTTCTAGCCCCTCCCAGACCGCCGGCTTTGTGTACTGCGGATGCTCCAGAAGCCCGTGGGAATGGCTCTCCTCCTCGGTCGAACTGGCATTGCCGAGGACGCCGGGCAGAAGCCGCACCACCGCGTCGATCATCGCCTGCGCCGCGATCTCCCCGCCGGTGAGGACGAAATCACCAAGGCTGACCTCCTCGACCGCGTAGTGATCGAGGACGCGCTGGTCGACGCCCTCGAACCGGCCGCAGAGCATGGTGATGCCTTCCGCCGCGGCCCAGCTTTGGGCGGTGGCTTGATTGAAGGGCGTTCCGCGTGGCGACAGGTAAACGACCGGCCAGCGGGAGCGGTCGGCGGGCGTGCCGATAGACGCCTGATCGAGCGCGGCGGCCACGACATCGGCACGCAGTACCATGCCCGCGCCGCCGCCTGCCGGAGAGTCGTCGACGTTGCGGTGCTTGCCGATGCCGAAGGGGCGCAGGTCGATGGTCTCGAACGCCCAGAGCCCCTCGCTCAGTGCCTTGCCGGTCAGGCTAAGGCCGAGCGTGCCGGGAAACGCCTCGGGAAAAAGCGTCACGATCCGAGCGGCCCACGCGCCCTTCAGCCGCCGCGGCTCGGCCATGAGATCGCGGGGTTGCGTCGTGACGGACACCCGCAACCGCCCGTGCGATTTGGGTTTTTCGCCCTCGCTCACGCGTCCGATTCCTCGGGTGGGTCGGCGACGATGCGGCCTGCGGTCAGGTCCACGGTCGGCACGATGGCCTTGGTGAACGGTAGCAGGAGCGCGGTCTTGCGGCCGGGCGCGTAGATTTCGAGAATGTCGCCCGCGCCGTGATTGTGGACCGCGCGGACGGTGCCGAGCTTCGCCCCGCCGGTGTCGAAGACCGCAAGCCCGATCAGGTCGGCATGGTAGAACTCATCATCCGGCAGGTTCGGAAGCAGGGAACGGTCGGCGAACAGCTCGACACTGCGAAGCGCGTCGGCCTCTTCCTTGGTGCCAACGCCCGAGAGACGGGCGGCGAAGCCGTTGGGGATGGTGCGGGTGATGCGAAGGGTGAAGCTGCGGCTGCCGTCCTCGGTCCAGAGGGGTGCGTAGGCGGCGATGGCCTCGGGCTGGGCGCAGAAGCTTTTCAGCCGGACCTCGCCGCGCACACCGAAGGCACCGCCGATGACGCCGACGCAGATGCGGTCAGTTGCCATTCGGCGCCTCCTGCATGCAATCGGCCGCCATAGGGGCGGCGACCGGTTTCGCGGCGATCAGCCGATCGGCCTTGATCCCCAGCCAGAACGATCCGGCACAGAGTGTGACGGTGACGATACGGCGGAGGAAAAAGCCGATCAGCATGTGTTTTCAGAGCCTTATTCGGTTGTCGTTTCTTCGGTCTGGGCTTCGGCAGGTGCCTCGGCGGGGGCTTCCACAGCTTCCTGTTTCGGCTCCTCCTTCGGCGCAGCAGCAGCTTCAGCGACGGCAGCGGATTTGGCCGCTTTCTCGTCCGCGCGCTTCTTCGCCTTGTCGCCCGGCTCGGCTTTTTTCATGTTGGCTCGGGTGGGTTTCTCTCTCACGCCAGCGGCTTCCAGCATCCGCGCGATGCGGTCGGTCGGCTGGGCGCCCTGGCTCAGCCAGTACTGGACCCGTTCCATGTTCATCTTCACGCGATCTTCGCTGTCTTTCGGCAAGAGCGGGCTATAGGTGCCGAGCTTTTCGAGGAAGCGGCCGTCGCGCGGCATGCGGCTGTCGGAGGCGACGATCGAATAGAACGGGCGCTTCTTGGAGCCCCCACGGGCGAGGCGGATTTTCATAGCCATGTCAGTTTCTCCTATATCTGGCTTTTGAACAGGCAAATGCCTGCTATTCTTTTGTTATCGTTGCAGTTTCTCATGGTGCCTGATGACCTCGCGAATGACGAAGCTCAGGAATTTCCGCGCAAAATCGGGGTCGAGGTCGGCCTCTTGCGCGAGCGTCTCAAGCCGCTCGATCTGCTGCGCCTCACGCGCGGGATCGGAGGGCGGCAAGTCGTGTTCGGCCTTGAGCCTGCCTACCGCCTGGGTGTGCTTGAAGCGTTCGGCGAGCGTATAGACGAGGATGGCGTCGAGCCGGTCGATGCTTTCGCGATGCCCTTTGAGCAGGGCGGCCGCACGGGTCGTGGCGTCAGTCATTCGGGCCTCCTGCATGTGCCTGGCCTCCGTAGGGTTTGCGTCGTGCATCAACAGCAACAGCGCCCCGACGACGTTGTCGCGCGGCGAAGACGGCTTTTTGGGTATTTGGGCAACGAAGAAGCGGGACGCTCATGCGGGCGCCTCCGGCGCTGGATGACGGTAGACGAGGCAGGACTTTCCGTCCGGGCAGGAGGCACCGCGGTCGCGCCGCGCGCCGAGACGTTCGGCAAGGGCGATGGAACGGGCGTTCTCGGGGCGGATGTAGCTGACCGCCGTGTCCCAGCCGAGCGTATCGAACACGTAGCAAAGCGCCGCCTTGGCGGCCTCGCGCGCAAGGCCCTTGCCCTCGGCGCCGTCCGTCCAGAGCGTCCATCCGACCTCCCGTTCCGGCCAGCCCTCGGGATACCAGGGGCCGGCCATGCCGAGAGGGGCGTCAGGCGCGGTCCTGTCGGCGAGGACGAACATGCCGTAGCCGCGCATCGCCCAGTGGCCGATGACATGGCCCCAGGCGCGCCACGCCACCGCCCGGTCATGCGGGCCGCCGATGAAGCGCGAGCGTTCGGATGTGGCGAAGGCGGTCCATCCGTCGAAATCGCTGCCTTGCGGGGCGCGCAGGATCAGGCGTTCGGTTTCGAGCACCGGCGTGGGCGAGAGCGCGATCATGCGGCGACCTCCAGAGCGGGGTGGCGCCAGCGGTTGACTACCGGTATGCGGTCCTTGCGGTGCAGCCCCTCGGACTGCGCGCCGAGTTTTTGCGCGACGGCCTCGGATGCCGGATTTGCCGGGTCGATCAGGCTCATCAACGGCGTGAGGCCGAGGGTTCCGTAGGCCCACTCGCGGGCGGCGCGGGCAGCTTCGGTGGCAAACCCGCGTTGCTGGAACTCCGGGTAGGTGAGCCAGCTCAACTCAGGCTCCTCGCGCCAGCCGGGATGGTAGATGCCGACGCGTCCGACAGGGGTGCCGGTCTTCGCGTCGCTGACCCAGAACGTGCCGTAGCCGCGGAGCGCCCATTGCCCGGCCTGCATCGCGACGCCGGTCCAGGATTCCTCGGCACCGGCCGGGCCGCCGATGAAGCGGGAGGCATCCGTGGCACAGAAGGCAATGAAGGCATCGGCATGGGCAGGGGTGACCGGGCCGAGTGTGAGCCGCGCGGTCGCGAGCCGTGGTGCGGAGGTAAATCGGGTCGTCATGGCAGCCCCCGCAGGTCGTGCAGGATCACCACGTCGCCCTCGTCGATGCCGGGGCGGTCGGAATGCACCCCGCCGAGGCGAAGCGCGAGCGCGATGGAGCGGCCGTTGCCGGGTGCGATGATGCTGATGACATGGTCCCAGCCAAAGGCGGCGCGGACCCAGCCCATCACGACGCGCGCGGCCTCGGCAGCGTGGCCCTTGCCCTCGGCGTCGGGAATGACGAACCATCCAAGCTCCGGTTCGGGAAAACCAACCGGGTGATAGATGCCAACCTCGCCGAGATAGGCGCGCGTGCTGCGATCCTCGACCGAGAAGGGTCCGTAGCCCAGAAGCGGCCATTGACCGACTTCGGATGCCCAGATGCGCCAGGCCATTTCGCGCGAGACCGGGCCACATTCATGCACGGAACGGGGCGAGGCGTAGAAGGCTGCGCGGTGTTCGAAATCCTCGATGCGGGGCATTCTGAGTTTGAGACGGTCCGTCAGGAGATCCGGCGCTTGGCCGATGCCCTTCATCGCGCGATCCTTCTGCGAAGGATCGTGCCCCCGGCGGGCATATTTGGACCAGAGGGAAGGCATCGGCTATTTCTTCTTCCCGAAGCCGCCGAGGCCGGAAAGGCCGCCGGGAAGAGCCATGCCGCCGAGGCCGCCCGGCAACTTGCCGCTGCCCATGCCTTCCTGCATGCCCTTCGACATGGCTTCCAATTCGGCGGGCGACATCTTCGACGGATCGGGCATCCCGCCGCCGAATCCCTTGCCGCCCAACATGCCCTTCATGGCCTGTTTCAGCATGCCGCCTTTGCCCATCCTGCCCATCTTCTTCATCATGTCCGCCATCTGGCGGTGCATCTTCAGAAGCTTGTTGAGATCAGAGACCTCGAGCCCTGCGCCCGACGCGATGCGTTTCTTGCGCGAGGCTTGCAGGAGGTCGGGATTGGCGCGTTCCTTCTTCGTCATCGAGTTGACGAGCGCGATCTGGCGACGGAGCACGCCATCGTCGAAACCGGCCTCCTCTGCCTGTTTCTGCATCTTCCCCATGCCCGGCATCATCCCCATGATGCCCTGCATGCCGCCCATCTTGAGCATCTGCTCAAGTTGGCTTTTCAGGTCGTTCATGTTGAAAAGGCCCTTCTGGAACCTTTTCATCATGCGCTCGGCCTGTTCGAGTTCGAGCGTTTCCTGGGCCTTTTCGACAAGCGCCACGATGTCGCCCATGCCGAGGATGCGGCCGGCGACGCGGGAGGCCTCGAAGGTCTCCAAGGCGTCCATCTTTTCGCCCAAGCCCACGAAGCGGATCGGCTTGCCGGTGACGGCGCGCATGGACAAAGCGGCACCGCCGCGCCCGTCGCCGTCCATCCGGGTCAGCACGACGCCGGTGATCCCGACCTTGGCGTCGAACTCGGTCGCGACCTCGACGGCGACCTGGCCGGTGAGGCCATCGACGACGAGGAGCGTTTCGCGGGGTTTGGCGATGGCAGCGACCTCGGCCACCTCATCCATCAGCACCTGATCGATCTGGAGCCGGCCGGCGGTGTCGAGCATGTAGACGTCATAGCCGCCGAGCGTCGCCTGCTGTTTCGCGCGTTTCGCGATCTGGACGGCGCTTTCGCCCTTCACGATCGGCAGGGTGTCGACGCCGATCTGGGTGCCGAGGATCTGAAGCTGCTCCATAGCCGCCGGGCGGTTGGTATCAAGCGAGGCCATGAGGACGCGCTTCTTCTCGCGGTCCTTGAGACGCTTGGCGAGTTTCGCGGTCGTTGTGGTCTTGCCGCCGCCCTGCAGGCCGACCATCAGGATCGGCGCGGGCGGGTTGTCGATCTTGAGGACGCCGGGATCGGCTTCGCCCTCCAGCACCTTGATAAGCTCGTCATGGACGATCTTCACGACCTGCTGGCCGGGGGTGACGGATTTGGTGACGGCCTGGCCCGTGGCCTTGCCTTCGACCGCCTTGACGAAATCGCGGGCGACGGGGAGGGAGACGTCGGCCTCAAGCAGCGCCACGCGCACCTCGCGGAGGGCGACGCGCACATCCTCTTCGGATAGCGCACCCTGTTTCGTCAGCCGGTCGAAGACGCCGCCAAGGCGTTCTGACAGGGTTTCGAACATGTGGGCCCTCCTTGGCCAGTTACATCTGCCCGCCAAGATAGGCAGCGGGCGTCTAAACGACAAACGCACCAGTGGGCGCGACGCGCTGACTGGTGGCGATCCCCGATCAGGTCGGGGACCGGAAGCATCGGGACTTCCGGGATCGGCGGGGGTTTAGGTGAGCAACGGCGCGGAGTCAAGCATGGGCGCGCCGTGGTCGGCGCTTGCAGGGAGGCGGCGGCCAAGGATGCGCCTCGCCGAGGGCGTTACCGCGCGAATTTCATGCGTGCCGCGGACATCGAGGGCGGCTCGGGCATGTCCGGGGGCGTATGGGCATCGGGGACGGCGCGCCCGAGCGACGTCGTGACCGGCAGGACGCCAGCCCAGAGGCCGAGGTCTGTATCGCCCGGCTCGTCCTCCGGCGCGCCGAAGCGGACCTTGGCGCTGGCCGCCTCGATGTCGAGCGCGACCACGGACGTGGCCTTCCATTCTTTCGCGGTCGCATCGCGGATTTCGGCATAGCGGCCGGGAAGAATATGTTCGGTGATGAGCTTGAGAGCGCGTTCGAACTCGTCCTGCTCGGTCACAAGACGCGCGGTGCCGTGGACGATCGCGGAGCGGTAGTTGACGGAGTGATTGAAGCCTGAACGGGCGCAGACGATACCGTCGACAAGCGTGACGGTGAGACAGGCGGGCAGACCGGGTGTGGACCTCATCGCGCGGGTCTTCGTTGCGCCGTGCAGATAAATGCGGTCGCCGTCGAGAGCATATGCCATCGGGATCACCATCGGTCTGCCTTCCGCCACGAAGCCGAAATGGCCGACGATGCCGGCCTCAAGGATAGGCTCGATAGTTTCGCGGTCATAGTCCGCGCGCTGTCCCTTGCGGGTGCGGGCATAGGCAGGAAGTCCGGCGGGGGCTTTCGTGCGGGGCATGGGCTGACCTTTCGCAAACATTGCCGACAGGTCTAGCGGGCGATTTGGTTTCTTCAAAGGTCTGGTGATGAGGAGAACCGCGATGCCGCTCTTGCTTGGGTCGCTTTCGGCCCCGCAATGCACGGCGGGCGAGGGGTTCGCACCGCCGCGACCGGGATCAGGCGGCGAGCGCGTCGATCTGCGCCTCGGCGGCCTTCAGGGCTTTCTCCGGTCCGAAGGCCATCGCATCGGCGGCGACAAATTCGACATTGGTGATGCCGAAGAAGCCGAGCATGTGGCGGATATAGCCCGACGCGAAATCGATCCCCGAACCCATCCTGGTGCCGTCCGACGACAGCGCAACGATGGCGCGCTTGCCTTTCAGAAGGCCCTCGGGTCCGGCTTCGGTGTAGCGGAAGGTTTCACCCTTGCGGGCGAGATGGTCGATCCAGCCCTTGAGCGGTGCGGGGACGCCGAAATTATAGACGGGCAGAGCGATCACCAGAAGATCGGCGTCCTTTACTTCGTTCAGGAGGACGTCGGAGTAGCTGGCGATTTTGGCCTGCTCGGGTGAGCGCGCCTCAGCAGGCGTGTAAACGGCGCTGACCCAGGCGCCGTCGATATGCGGAACACCTGCGCTGAGGTCGCGGAGGGTCACGTCGGCATTCGGGTCGGCCGCGGTGAGGCGGTCAATGATACGGTCGGTAAGCTTGTGCGAGACAGAAGCCTCGCCCTTGATTGAGGATTCGATGCGGAGGATCCTGGTCATGGTAAGTGTCCTTTGGAGTGACGTTCGAGTGAAAGATGACCCTTGCGCAGACAAACACAACGCGGTTTCATGCACCGGAACTGTTGATGGATGCACATAAAAATGGCTTTCGAGAACTGGGATGAGGTGCGCACCGCCTATCAGGTGGCGCGGATCGGCACCGTCAGCGGTGCGGCGGAGGTGCTGGGCGTCCACCACGCCACGGTCATCCGCCATATCGACGCCCTGGAAGCGCGGCTTGGCGCGAAGCTATTCCAGCGCCATCCACGCGGTTATACGGCGACCGAGGCGGGGCAAGAGCTTCTGAAGGTGGCGCAGACCACGGACGATCAGTTCGCGAACCTCGCGGCCCGCATCACCGGGGCGACGACCGAAGTGGCAGGAGAACTGGTGGTCACCTCTCTGCCCGGCCTGACCGACCTCGTCCTGCCGACGCTCGGGCGGCTTCAGGCCGAATATCCCGGCCTTCGCGTGCGCTATGTCTCGGACGCGCGGCTTTTCCGTCTGGAGTATGGCGAGGCGCATGTGGCGATCCGCGCCGGCGGGCGGCCGCAAGAGCCGGACAACGTTGTCCAGCCGCTTTGCACCTACTACACGGGGCTTTACGCCGCGCAGTCCTATATCGACCGCTACGGATTGCCGAGGGACGCCAATGACCTGAAGGGCCACCGCTTCATCGGTCCGGTCGATCTCGACAGCCGCGCGCCCTTCATGCGTTGGCTGGCGACGCGGGTGGACGAGGATGCCATCGTCCTGCGCACCAATGAACTGGCCGCGATGCGCGATGCCGTCTTCGAGGGGGTCGGCCTTGGCTTTCTCTCGCTCCTTTCGGCGCGGCGCGATAGCGGCCTGATCGAGGCGCTGCCGCACCGGCCGGAATGGGACTCTGTCCTCTGGCTCGTCACCCATGTCGATCTGCACCGTACGCCGCGCATCCAGAGCTTCGTCAAGGCTCTGCGCGAGGACGCGCGGAGCGGATGTGTTCTGGACTGAGATGAGCGAGGTCGCCAAGGGGCATCTGGCGATGCTGGCCTTCTCCGTACTGGTCGCCGGATCCTTCGCGCTGGGCGCGATGATGGCCAATGAGATCGCGCCGATCGCCTTTACCGCCTTGCGCTTCGCGCTGGCCTCGCTGGTGATCGGCTTGGCCACCCTCGCCACGGGCGGCTTCGCGCCGCTCAGTTTCGCGGCCCCCTGGCGATATCTGGCGTTGGGCGGGCTTTTTGCATCCTATTTCGTCCTGATGTTCGAGGGGCTGAAAACGGCGCCGCCGGTCTCTGCCGCCGCCGTTTTCACGCTAACGCCGGTCCTGTCTGCCTTGCTCGGCTGGCTGATCCTCAGGCAAGTGACAACCGCCAGGATGGCTGCAGCCCTGTCGGTCGGGGCGGCGGGAGCGCTCTGGGTGATCTTCCGGGGCGATCTGGCGGCGCTCGTGCAGTTCGATGTGGGGCGCGGCGAGGCGATCTATTTCGTCGGCTGCGCGGCCCATGCGGTCTATGTGCCGCTGGTCCGGCTTCTGAACCGAGGCGAGCGGGCGATGGTCTTCACCTTTGGCACCCTGGTCGCCGGGGCGCTGGTCCTGGGCGTCACGGGATCGGCGGCGATCCGGGCGACCGACTGGGGCGCGCTGCCGGGCATCGTCTGGTTTACGCTGGCCTATACGACGGTCTTTGCGACGGCGGCGACGTTCGTCCTGACGCAATTCGCGGCGCTGAGGCTGCCCTCGGCCAAGGTCATGGCCTATACCTACCTGACGCCCGCCTGGGTGATCCTTTGGCAGGCGGCCTTGGGCCACGGCCCACCGGCCGCGCGGGTGGTGCTGGGCGTTCTGGCGGTGATGGGCGCGCTGTGGCTGTTGTTGAAGGATGAACACTGATGCTTCTCGGGATACATCATGTTGCGCTGATCTCGTCGGATTATGAACGTTCCAAGCGGTTCTATACCGAGGTGTTGGGGTTGCGCGTCGTGGCCGAGAACTATCGCGCCGCGCGGCGGAGCTGGAAGCTCGACCTCGCCCTGCCGGATGGCGGGCAGGTCGAGGTGTTTTCGTTTCCGTCCCCGCCCGCGCGGCCCTCGCGCCCCGAAGCCTGCGGCGCGCGACATCTGTGCTTCGCCGTGGCGGATGTGGCGGCGGCGAAACGCGATCTGGAGGCAAAAGGGCAGGCGGTGGAGCCGATCCGGATGGACGAATACACCGGCAAGCGGTTCACCTTCCTGCCCGACCCGGACGGGTTGCCGATCGAACTGTACGAGGTATGAGCCGGGAAGGGCGGGTGACTTAAGCCTCTGGCGTCTCCGCCGCACCGATTTCCTGAACCAGAAACCGTTCGAACGCGTCGAAATCCAGGGGATCGAACTGGCCGAAGCCCTGTATCCAGACCGTCGCCGCGCGCATCGCGTCGGGTTCCAGCTTGCACCACTTCACCCGGCCGCGTTTTTCCTGGCTGATGAGGCCGGTCTCCGCCAGAACACCAAGATGCTTGGAGATTGCGGCGAGCGACATCTGGAAAGGCTCGGCCACGTCGGTCACGGCCATGTCGTCCTCCAGAAGCATCGTCAGGATCGCGCGCCGCGTCGGGTCGGCGAGGGCGGCGAAGATCGCGTCGAGAGAGGGGGGCGGGCGTTGGATCATGGTCCCTATCTGCGATGGCGCGGGATAATCGTCAACCGGAAGGTTGAATATGCGAAAGCGCCGGATTTCGTGAGCTTGCGCGAGGCGCGGAATGGGCGATCTCAATGTGGCCGTCAAGAAATAAAACAATTTCAGTGCCTTGCGTTGTCTGCGCCAGCAATTCAGGCGCATTGACTTAAGGCCCGAGGGATTCTAGCTATCGCGCAGCTTATCTCTCCGGGAATACGGGGGCTGTTGCGATGCAGGAAGGACCGGATCCCGTTCGGCTGCAAAGGCTGGACGAGAAGATCGCCGCCGCGAAACGCGCTTCGGAACCCAAGCCCGCTCAGGGGAATCAATACTCTGCCGCGAGCCAAGGCTGGCGGATGGTAATCGAGCTGGTGACGGGACTCGGCATCGGCTTCGGCATCGGATACGGGCTGGATTCCCTTTTCGGGACGATGCCCATCTTCCTGGTGCTGTTCATACTTCTGGGCTTTGCCGCCGGGGTGAAGACGATGCTTCGCACCGCCAGGGAAATTCAGACAAGAAACGCGGCGGGTGCTTCCGCCGGCGATGAAAGGGACTAGCCGTGGCGAACGAAATGGCGGAAAGCGAAGGTCTGGTGTTCCACCCGATGGATCAGTTCAGGATCCGGCCGTTGTTCGGTGACGCTCCGATCCACTGGTACACGCCGACCAACGCGACGCTCTGGATGGGGGTCGCGATCCTCTGCATCGTCGGGCTGTTCGTGCTCGGCACACGCGGTCGGGCCATCGTCCCCTCGCGCATCCAGTCGATCGCGGAGCTCGGTTATGGCTTCGTCCACAAGATGGTCGAGGACGTGACCGGCAAGGACGGCCTCAAGTTCTTCCCGTACGTCTTCACGCTTTTCTGCTTCATCGTCTTCTCGAACTTCCTCGGGCTTATTCCCGGGGCGTTTACCTCGACCAGCCACATCGCCGTGACCGGGCTCCTCGCCATCGCCGTATTCGTTACGGTGACCATCGTCGGCTTCGTCAAGAACGGCATGCATTTTCTCGAACTCTTCTGGGTCACCTCCGCGCCTCTGGCGCTGCGACCGGTCCTGGCGCTGATCGAGGTGATTTCGTACTTCGTGCGGCCGGTCAGCCACTCCATCCGACTTGCCGGCAACATGATGGCCGGTCATGCGGTGATCAAGGTCTTCGCCGGGTTCGCGCCGCTGATCCTCATGTCGGGCATCGGCATCGCGGTAACGCCGCTTTCGGTCCTTGCGATCGTGGCGATGTTCGCGCTCGAAATCCTCGTGGCATTTATCCAGGCCTACGTTTTCACCATCCTGACCTGTGTTTATCTCAGGGATGCGCTGCATCCGGGACACTGACGTCAGGCCCGACACGATATCACCATTCCAACACTTCCAACCCGTAAGGAGATCAACATGGAACTCGCAGCAGCAGCCGCTCTTGGCAAATTCATCGGCGCGGGCCTCGCGTGCATCGGCATGGGCGGCTCGGCCATCGGTATCGGTCACGTCGCCGGCAACTTCCTCGCCGGTGCGCTCCGCAACCCGTCGGCGGCTGGTGGCCAGACCGCGACGCTGTTCATCGGCATCGCCTTCGCCGAAGCGCTGGGGATCTTCTCGTTCCTCGTGGCGCTTCTCCTGATGTTCGCCGTCTGACCCTCGACTGACCATCCTTACGGCCGGGTGGGTGCAATGGCACCCATCCGGGTTGTATAAAAGGGCATCAAAGGGGCCGAGATGGCAAACACAACGACAGAAACGGCAGCGGGCCAGGGCCTCGCCGATGTCACGGGCATCGAGAGCGGCCACGAGGCGGCCTCCGGCGGGATGCCTCAGCTCGATTTCACGCATTTCCCGAACCAGATCTTCTGGCTCGTGGTGGCGCTTGTCGTGATCTACCTGATCCTGACGAAGATCGCGCTGCCGCGCATCGGCGGCATAATAGCCGACCGTCAGGGCACGATCACCAACGACATCGCGGCTGCGGAAGAACTGAAGGCCAAGGCAGAGGCGGCCGAGAAGGCCTATAACCAGGCGCTCATTGATGCGCGCGAAGAGGCGAACAAGATCGTCGCCGAGGCGCGGGCCGATATTCAGAAGGACCTCGACAAGGCGACGGCCAAGGCCGATGCCGAGATCGCCGCGAAGACCGCCGAATCCGCCATACGGATCGAGGAAATCCGTGATGGAGCCACGAAGAGCGTCGAAGAGGTGGCGAAGGATACCGCCGCCGAGATTGTCGCGGCCCTGGGCGTGAAGGCCGATGTCAAATCCGTCACGAGCGCCGTGACCGCACGGCTGAAGGGGTAAAGCCATGAACCGCATACTCTTCGGGACCGCAGCACTCCTTCTCGCCAGCCCGGCTGTCGCGGCGGAGGGCGAACCGTTCTTCACGCTGCGCAGCACGGAATTCGTCGTCACGATCGCGTTTCTCGTGTTCATCGGTGTCCTGGTCTACTTCAAGGTTCCGTCGCTGATCGGTTCGCATCTCGACAAGCGCGCCGAGGGCATCAAGAAAGATCTCGATGAAGCCCGCGCGCTGCACGACGAGGCGCGGTCGATCCTGGCTTCCTACGAGCGGAAGCAGAAGGAAGTGCAGGAGCAGGCCGAGCGCATCGTCGAGACCGCCAAGCGCGAGGCGCTTGCCGCCGCAGAACAGGCCAAGGCTGATCTCAAAGCCTCGATCACGCGCAGGCTCGCTGGCGCCGAGGACCAGATTGCCTCGGCCGAGGCCGCGGCAGTAAAGGAAATCCGCGACCGGGCCGTGAACATCGCCGTCGCAGCGGCGGCCGAAGTGATCGCGGCCAAGATGTCGGCTGCCGAGAAGAACGGTCTTGTCGACAAGGCGATCGGCGACGTCGAAGCCAAGCTGCACTGAGCCTGGGCGCCCCGAGACGAAGAGAAACGTTTGAGACGAGAGGACCCGGCCGGCATGGCCGGGTTTTTTGATTCAAAAGCGCCTGACTGACACGTTGCTTGCCCGGCGGCGGTCCTGCCACCGCCGGCACGATCTTTCAAATCCCTAGGTCAAGTGGCGGAACATGGTTATGCTGCCCGGACGACGTGGTGTCGTGGGTAGGGGTGCAGGCGCGTTGCCTCTGGTCGGCGTCGATTTCAAAGTGTGTCGCCGTCCCATGTACCCAGTCAGCGTTCCAGGGTTGGCGCGGACGTAATCGAGAGGGCGATGGAACACAGACTTGCTGCGGTGCTGGCGGCCGACATGGCCGGTTACAGTCGGCTCATGGAACTGGATGAGATCGGCACCCTGGCGCGGCTGCGCACCCACCGGATTGAGCTGATCGACCCTGTGATCGCCCGGAACAATGGCAATATCATCAAGACCACCGGCGACGGGCTTCTGGTCGAGTTCCAGAGCGTCGTCAGCGCCGTCAGATGCGCGGTGGAAATCCAGCTCCGGATGGCACGGCGCAACATCGACGTCGCTGAGGATCGCCGCATCCAGTTTCGTATCGGCATCAACCTTGGCGACATCGTCTTCGAAGAGGGTGACATCTTCGGCGATGGCGTCAACGTCGCCGCGCGGCTCGAGCAGCTCGCCGAAGTCGGCGGCATCTGTGTTTCCGAAGCGGTTCGCGACCAGGTCGGCGAGCGGCTGGAGGTCGCATTCGACGCGTTGGGCGAGAAGATGTTGAAGAACATAAGCCGTCCGATCCGGGTGTATCGGGTGGTGCTCGGCGCGGGAGCGCAGACCGACGTTCCGACTGCACCGCCCGCGCGTTCGACCGTCAAGCCCGCCGTGGCCGTCCTTCCCTTTGCCAACATGAGCGCCGATCACGAGCAGGACCATTTCGTCGACGGGTTGACCGAGGACATTCTGACGGAGCTTTCCCGCCACCACGAGCTTTTCGTGATCTCGCGCATGTCCACCTTCGTCTACAAGGGCCAGTCCGTGAATGTCCGCGAGATCGCGCAGAAGCTTGGTGCGCAATACGTGGTGGAGGGCAGCGTGCGGCGCGCGGGTGACCGCCTGCGGATCAGCGTTCAGCTTATCGACACAGCGAATGACAGCCATGTCTGGGCCGAGAAATACGACCGCAAACTCGAAGACATTTTCGAAATTCAGGACGAGGTGACCGCGGCGATCGTCGCAACGCTGCCCGGCCGCGTGGAGGCTTCACAGCAAGATCTGGTGAAGCGGAAGACGACCGCCAACATGGCCGCCTATGAACTGGCGCTGGCCGCCAAGGTACTTCATCATCGCAGCACGCGGCAGGACAATGCCGAAGCCCGGGCGCTGATCGAACGGGCGATCAAGCTTGATCCGAACTATGCCCACGCCCGGGCCTGGCGCGCGTGCATTCTGGGCCAGTGCTGGGCCTATTCATGGTGCGACGACCGCGACGCGCTGCAGGACGAGATCGGCGCCGAAGTGGAACGCGCGCTGGCGCTCGACGAAAACGACGCGGATGTGCACCGCATCTTTGCCGCGCTGCACGTCATACGCAACGACCTCGCCAAGGCCCGCGTGCATCAGGAGCGCGCCCTAGCGCTCAATCCGAACTATGACCTCGTTGTCGTTCAGCAGGGCGAGATCCTCACCTGGTTCGGCGATCCGCAGGAAGGGATAGAGTGGATCCGCAAGGCCATGCGGCTCAACCCGCATCATCCCGAGCGATTCTGGAGCCACCTCGGGAAGGCCCATTTCACGGCACGCCAGTATCATGAAGCGATCAGCGCCTTCATGCGCATCTCGACACCGGATTTCAGCCATCACGCCTTTCTGGCCGCCGCCTATGCCTGGCTTGGCGATCGCACCGCTGCCGGCGCCCATGCCGCACAGGTGCGCGCGCTGGCGCCGGAGTTCACGCTGCCCGACTACCTCGCTACACTGCACTATTGCCGGGAGGCCGATCTCGCGCATCTACGCGAAGGGCTGGAGGGCGCTGGCATCCCGGTCGCCTGACCGCGCACGCGCAACCTCAATCGCGCTCCGCCTCCTGCGCCAGCCGCAGCTTGGCCACCGCCTCGTTCTTTTTCGCACGGCGATCCTCGGCGAAGGCGGTGCGGACGAAGGTCATGTGGGCCTCGACGGCCTTGCGGGCACCCTCGGGGTCGCGGGCCTGAACTGCGGCGTTGATCGCGCGGTGCTGGTCGAGCAGCATACCGCGCGTATTCTTCTGGCGGAACATGATCTGCCGGTTGTAGAAGACGCCCTGCCGCAGAAGATCATACATCGAGCGCATCATGTGCAGCATGATGACGTTGTGGCTCGCCTCGATGATTGCCATGTGGAATTCGGCGTCCAGCGCGGCCTCATCCTCCGGGTTGCGCTTGAGGTGGGCCGCTTCCATCTTTCGGAAGATCGAAGCCACGACAGCGAGGTCGGTATCGCTGCCAAGCCGCGCGGCGCGGTCTGCGGCGAGCCCTTCCATGTCACTGCGGAAGTCGAGATAATCGAACACCGCCTCGTCATGCGCGCCGAACAGGCGGATCAGTGCGGGCGAGAAGGCCGACCCCAGAACTTCGGCCACGAAGATGCCGGCACCGGCCTTCGTTGTCAGAAGCCCGGCCGCCTGCAATTCCGCCACCGCCTCGCGCAAGCTGGGGCGCGAGACACCGAGGCGCTCGGAGAGTTCTCGTTCTGCGGGCAGGCGCTCGCCGGGTCGAAGGACGCCCTGAAGCACCAGCCGCTCGATCTGGCGCACGACGACGTGCGAAAGCTTTTCGGATGCAATTTCCTGAAAGGGCATGATGTCTCAAGTCGGTCTGAATTGGTCAGAACATATGACCGCGCAGGAACCGGCACAATGAAAAAGGCCGGACCCTTCGGCCCGGCCCCCTTGGATCAGGCGCGCGCCGGATCAGCGGTTCGGAATGATGACGATTTCGACGCGGCGGTTCTGCGCCTTGCCTTCCGGTGTGAGATTCGACGCGACGGGCATGGATTCGCCACGCCCGTAGGTGACGAGGCGGCCGCCCGCGACGCCCGCGCCGCGCAGGATCGCCCCAACGGCAGCGGCACGGTTTTCCGAAAGCGTCTGATTGTAGGCGGCGGAACCGGTATTGTCGGTATGGCCGACTACCTCGACACGCGAGTTCGGATAGCGGTTGAGGTTGTCCGCGACGGCGTAGAGATCGTTCTGGATCGAGGGCTGGACCGAGGCGCTGTCGGTTGCGAAGAGAAGTCCCTCGGGCATTACGACGCGAAGCTGGCTGCCTTCGTTGATGATACGGATGCGGCTGTCGTTCAGTTCGGCCTGAAGCTCGCCGGCCTGCCGGTCGAGGTTGTTGCCGATGACGCCGCCGGCCAACCCGCCGAGAGCGCCGCCGACCACTGCGCGGTCGAGCTTGTCCTTGCCGCCCTTGCCGGTAAGGACGCCGAGGCCCGCGCCGATCGCAGCGCCAGTCAGGGCGCCTTCCTTGGTGCGCTGGTTGGGGTTGGCGGAATACTCGCCAACGGGGGTACAGGCCGAAAGGCCAAGCGCCGCGACCGAACCGGCGGCGAGAAAGGTCTTGATATACATCTGAAGCTGCTCCGAGTGGTTTTCTTCGCGGTACCTCGGATTTCGGCCGTTGTTAAGCAATAACACGCAAATGTGTCGCCGGTTGCGGCGGTTATCCGCGCATGGCCCCCGCATCGTCGCGCGCGGATTCCCATGCAAGAAGCGCCCGTTTGACCGTCAGCCCCCAGTGGTAGCCACCAAGCTCTCCGGTCTTGCGCAGCGCGCGGTGGCAGGGGATCAGCCAGCTCACCGGATTTCGGCCAACGGCCGAACCGACCGCGCGGACGGCACGGGGATTGCCGATGGCGGTGGCGATGTCGGAATAGGTCGTGACATGGCCCGAGGGGATCGTCAGCAGCGCCTCCCACACCTTGATCTGGAAAGGTGCGCCGATGGCATAGACGGGTGTCGGGTCACTTCCCGCGCCGAAGGCCGACAGCGCCCAGGGCCTGAGCATCGTCGGGTCTTCGACGTAATCCGCCTTTGGCCAGCGGCCAAGCATGTCGGTCATCACCGCCTCGGCCCCGGTTTCGGCGGCGAAGCCGATGCCGCAGATGCCACGCTCGGTACCCATGACAAGCGCCGGGCCGAAAGGGCTTTCCTGCCATCCCCAGCGGATTTTCAGGCCCGCGCCGGCACGCGCATATTCTCCGGGGCTCATCGCCTCCCATCGGACAAAGAGGTCGTGGAGCCGGCCCGAGCCGGACAGTCCTGCAGCATCGGCGGTGTCCAGGACGGTGTGCTTTTCCGCCAGAAGGCGCTTGGCGTGGTCAAGCGTCAGGTATTGCTGATAGCGCTTGGGGCTGACGCCAACCCAGCGGGTGAAGACGCGCTGGAAATGGGCGGGACTAATCTTGAGTTCGCGGGCGAGATCGTCGAGCGGCATCGCGGTGCCGCCCTGATCAATGATTTTGAGCGCGCGGGCGATGACGCCGTAGTGATAGCCGGGGTCGGGGCTGAGTTGAGTCATGGCTTTCTCCTTGCACAGGAGATTAGGCTTCCACGCCGCCGTCCGCGACCCGGATTCTGCGCATTTTGCTTCCGCGCGCGATTTCGAAGATGCGTGGCCGTGCGGCAGTGCCGGTGCCCGGCTGGCTCTCGATCCAGGCCCCCTCGGCCAGCAGGATCTCGTGTCGGTCGAGATGGAGGGCGAGGGCGAAGTGGCGTGAGAGATGTGATGTCGGTGCGACGCTGAGGGTCCGCGCGGGGACCAGCCCCTCTTCTGCATCGGCGGATATGCGGTGGAGGACTCCGTGGCCAGGGCAAAGCCAGATTGCTGTTCCGCGCAGCAGGGCGCATGGCAGGAAGCCCATCGGCTCGATGCGCCGGATCGGTCGATAGCCGTTGTCGCGGGTCAGGATCGCCTCGCCTGCGGCAAGGTCGCCCGCCGCGACGAAGCCGCGCCGCGTGGCAATCCAGACGGAAGCGGCGATGCCTGCGGCGCGGGTACCCTGCGGGCCCCCGTCTTCCGCGCCTCCCGTGTTTCGGAAATGCTTCCCCAATCTGCGCCCCGTCTTCGGTTCGAGCGGTCAGGATCGGCGAAAGGGAAGAAAACGCGGTTAACGCGCCTCGCGCGCGCGAATCCGGTGCCCGAAGGCTTGCCGCCTCGCCGCCGGGACGCTACGCCCGTCTCATGGCAAAGCAGCTCGACTATCTGACGATGAAGGAAATCTTCCGGCGCTTCCACGCGGCGGAGCCGGAGCCGAAGGGCGAGTTGGAGCATGTCAATGCCTACACGCTTCTCATCGCCGTCGCGCTCTCGGCGCAGGCTACGGACGCGGGCGTGAACAAGGCGACGCGCGCGTTATTCAAGGTGGCCGCGACGCCGGAGAAGATGCTTGAGCTGGGCGAAGAGGGGCTGCTCGACCATATCAAGACCATCGGACTCTTCCGCCAGAAGGCGAAGAACGTCATCAAGCTGAGCCGCATCCTCGTCGATCACTACGGCGGCGAAGTGCCTTCCTCGCGCGCCGCCATGCAGTCCCTGCCCGGCGTCGGGCGCAAGACGGCGAATGTCGTCCTGAACATGTGGTTTCGCCAGCCCGCGCAGGCGGTTGATACCCATATCTTCCGCGTCGGCAACCGCACCGGCATCGCCCCCGGCAAGGATGTGGAAACAGTCGAGCGCGCGATCGAGGATAACGTCCCCGCCGAGTACCAGCTTCACGCCCATCATTGGCTGATCCTGCATGGGCGTTATATCTGCGTGGCGCGGAAGCCGAAATGCGGCGCCTGTATCATCCACGATCTTTGCCCTTTCGAGGAGAAGACCTTTTGAAGACATATCAGGTGGTGGGCATCGGGAATGCCATCGTCGACGTGCTGACCCAATGCGACGACCATTTCCTCGACTGGATGGGGATCGAGAAGGGGATCATGCAACTCGTCGACCGCGAGCGCGGCGAGATGCTTTACGGCGCGATGAAGGAACGGACCGAAGCGCCGGGCGGATCGGTCGGAAACACCCTTGCGGGCTTGGGCAATATCGGACTTAGGACGGCCTTCGTCGGGCGGGTGAAGGACGATGCGCTGGGCCGGTTCTACGCCAAGTCGCTGGAGCTTGAGGGCACGGATTTCCCCAACCCGCCGATTGCTTCGGCGGAACTGCCGACCTCGCGGTCGATGATCTTCGTGACGCCGGATGGCGAGCGGTCGATGAACACCTATCTCGGCGCGGGCGCGGATTTCGGGCCGGACGATCTGGACGAAGAAGTCGTCAGGAACAGCGACTACCTGTTTCTCGAAGGCTATCTTTTCGACAAGGACCACGGCAAGGCGGCGTTTCACAAAGCGGCGGCGGCCTGTCATGCGGGCGGCGGCAAGGCCGGGATCGCGCTTTCCGACCCCTTCTGCGTCGACCGGCATCGCGCCGACTTCCGCAGACTCGTCGCCGAAGAGATGGACTACGTCATCGGCAACCAGCACGAATGGGAATCGCTCTACCAGACCGATCTCGACGGGGCGCTGGCGCGGGCGCGCGAGGATTGCGGCGTCGTTGTGTGCACCCGGTCAGGCGCCGACGTGGTGATCCTGCGCGGCGAGGAACGGGTGGACGTGCCCGTCCACCGTGTCGTGCCGGTCGATGCGACCGGCGCGGGCGACCAGTTCGCGGCTGGGTTTCTCTATGGTCTGGCGACGGGGCAGAGCCTGAAGACGGCAGGCCGCATGGGCTGTGTCGCGGCGGCAGAGGTCATCAGCCACTTCGGCGCGCGGCCTGACACGGACGTGAAGGCGCTGTTCAAGGCCGAGGGGCTGATCTGAGCGCTCAGTCGTCCTCCCGCTCGATCGTACCCCGCTGCGAAAGATGGCGGGCGAGCGCGGCGCAGGCGAAGGCCCCTGCTGCGCCTGCCGCCTGCGTAGGGACCATCTCACTGACGTGGAGGTCGTGGCGATGGATCGGACTGCCCGACGCACGGCATCGTGCCAAGCGCGCTGAATGCCGGAAAGTGGACTCCGAAGCGCTGCTTGACCGCAAGACCCACGCGGCGCCGGCCTCTCCGGCCTATCGCCGCTAGCCGCTAGCCGAGTTTGGCATGCACCTCGTCGAGGTCAACCTCGCCCGTGGGCATCTTGTTTGCGGGATTCTCGAAGTCGTAGCGGAAGATCTGGAAATCCTTGTGATAGATTTCCCACATCAGGTGCATCGACAGATCGTCGAAATAATCCTCGACCGGGAAGGCGCGTTTCGGACCGTGGCCTTCGCTTTCGTTGAAGCGGGGAATCTTCTTCAGGTCGACCTTCTTCGGGGTCTTGGTATGATCGAGAACGCTCTGCATCCCTTCGTCGAACGTCTCGGTGAAAAAGATGTTGTCGTAACGCCCGCCATTGACGATGAAGGTCGAGATATGGCCCGACATGGCCGACCAGTGGATGTCCGGCTCCATCGGTTTCTTCCAGCGGATCGTGTCGCGCGCGAAGAGAAGGAAGCGCCGAAAGCTCTTGATCTGATCGAAGTCGAAGTCATTTCCCGGGCTACCGACTTCGACCCCATATTTCTGGATCAGCATCGGAACGAGGTTGCCGCGATACCTTTGCCCGTTCCTCTGAATTCCCGCGATCTTGTCGAAGAACGAAGAAAGGACGCGGGTATAGGGGTTGCGGACGCAGGTGAACGTATAGGTAGAATGTGCCTTCACCCGCTCCTCGATCAGCTTCTGGCTGGCCTCATTGGCCCACTTGTGGAGTCCGTCGGTCGCGTCGTGGATGTCGCCGTCGAAGAACCTTCCATGGTCGGAAAAGAACATGGTCTGGCCGATGGTCGAGCAGGCGCATTTCGGCACCACGCGATAGACCATGCTTTCGCTTTCCGTCATCCACGTACCGGGAAAACCCATGAAACCGTTCCTGAAATCCTGTGTGCGACTGTAGGTAGGCGTAGATAGGCAACAATTAAGGCCTAAAGAGCAAAGAAACTCTATCAATTCAACGGCTGATAAAGCTATCTAGCCCAACAATCGCCGGAAGAGCGGGTGTCTGATTTCGCAAATGGCAAGAATCGCCTTCATCCTGCTATGCCACAAGGACCCTGAGGGGATCATTGCGCAGGCCGAGCGTCTCACGGCGGCGGGCGATTGTATGGCGATCCATTTCGACGCACGCGCCAAGCCCGCCGACTTCACAAAGATTCGCGCGGCGCTCAGGAACAACCGGAACGTCACATTCGCCAAGCGCCGCGTCAAATGCGGCTGGGGCGAATGGAGCCTTGTCGCTGCGACGCTGAGGGCCGTCGAAGCGGCCGAGAAGGCCTTTCCGGCGGCGACGCATTTCTACATGCTTTCCGGCGACTGCATGGCGATCAAATCCGCCGAATATGCCCATGCCTTCCTTGATGCCGATGATGCCGACTTTATTGAAAGTTTCGACTTCTTCCGCTCCGACTGGATCAAGACCGGGATGCGCGACGATCGCCTGATCTACCGCCACTGGTTCAACGAACGCCAACAGAAACGGCTGTTCTACGGCGCCTACAATCTTCAGAAGCGACTCAATCTGACGCGTAAAATCCCCGCCGATCTTCAGATCATGATCGGCAGCCAGTGGTGGTGCCTGAGGCGGCAAACGATCGAATGGATTCTCGACCTGATCGCCAGGCGGCGTGACATCATCCGCTTCTTCCGCACGACCTGGATTCCCGACGAGACCTTCTTCCAGACGCTCGTCCGTCATGTCGTGCCGGAAGGCGAAATCCGCTCGCGCACGCTGACCTTCCTGATGTTCTCCGACTACGGCATGCCGGTCACCTTCTACAACGATCATTATGACCTTCTTCTGGGCCAGGACGCGCTTTTCGCGCGCAAGATCAGCGATGAGGCGAAGGAGCTCAAGGCGCGGCTGGGCGAGCTTTACGCTGCCAGGGACGCGCAGTTCGATATTTCCCACGAGGGGCGGAACCTCTATAGCTTTCTCACTGGCCGGGGACGGATCGGTCGCCGTTTCGCCCGCCGCTTCTGGGAAACCGAATCGACGCTCGGCCGCCATCGGGAACTTCTGGTCGTGATCTGCAAAAAATGGCACGTCGCCAAACGGCTGGTGCAGCGCATGGCTGCGGAAGCTCAGGTTCCCGCGGTCGAATACCTGTTCGACGAAGCTTCGACCGGTTTGCCGGATCTCGGCGGGATCCAGACGACACTCAATAAGCGCAATCGCCACCGTCGGGCGCTGGTGCGGATGCTCTTCGACTATCATCGCAGCGACCGGCTGATGATATGCGTCGATCCCGCAGGGGCCGGCATCTTGCGCGATTTCGCGGCGGACCGGGCTACAGTGCGGATGCTCGAGGTCGAATGTGAGTTCACTGACGACTATCTGATCGGTCACGCGAAGCGCGTTGGCCTCGCGGGGGAACACACCAAGGATAAAACCCTGCGCCGCCTTCTGCCGACGATCCGCCATGACACGCGCCACGAAAGCGACTTGATCCGGGACGCGGAATTTCGCCATTTCCATGTCATCCGGCAAAGTGACGCGCCCGGGGAAAATGCCGTGCCTCTGGCCGCGTTTCTCAGTATCGATGTGGAAAGGGCGCAGATGATCGCGTCGATGGATCACCTCTTTTCGGACTGAGGACGGACATGGGCTATACCTACGATGACACCAATGTCTTCGCCCGCATCCTGCGTGGCGAAATCCCGAACAAGACCGTGAAGGAAACCAGGCATACGCTCGCCTTCCACGACATCGGTCCGCAGGCGCCGGTCCATGTTCTGGTGATTCCGAAGGGTAAATACGTCACCTTCGACCATTTCGCCGCCGACGCGTCCGAGGCAGAGCTTATCGACTTCATGCGCACCGCCGCCGAGGTTTGCCGCATGGTCGGCGTCAATCCCGACGACGCGGGGCAGGGCTACCGCACGATCTCCAACGCGGGCATCCATGGCGTGCAGGAAGTGCCGCATTACCACATGCACATCCTCGGCGGCCGCGTGCTTGGCCGGATGCTGCAACGGTCGGATTGACGGCACCCGCCCGCTTGTCCATGCCCGCGCAATCGGTATCATGTCGCAACATTATTCTGTCGGAGCCCAGCACATGCCCATTCCCGCCCCCGAGACCGAGGTTGTGACCACCTGGAAAGTGGCCTGCGACGGGGGCGAGGGTGCTTTGGGCCACCCGCGGGTCTGGCTGACCATCCCGCAGGGCACCGGTTTTGTCGAATGCGGCTATTGCGACAAGAAATACCTGATCGACCGCGAACACGCCCACGACGATCACTGAGCATTCGGCAGACGGGCGGTATCAGTCCTTTTTCGCGGCTGCCGCCTTTATGCGCTTGAGAAGTTCGGGCTTTGGGGATTGCTTGCCAAATGGGTTCCTGTCGCTGCCCTTGGCATTGTGCTCAGCGTGGCGTGGAGTGTTCTTCCCGGTCTTGGCCGTGCCTGATTTGCCGTAATCCATCTGATCATGCCTCGCGCTGCGTCTTCAGTCATCTAAGAGGCATTGAATGTGCGGGCAAGGGGTGATGGCTGCCGCGCCGAGCAAGTCGCGCGCGGTTTGCTCTGGCAGCGGCATCGCAAAGTCGGCACCAAAACGGGGCAAGTGCCTAGCAGGGTGAACGACGTGCGGCGTTTGAATGCCTTCGCACCGCCTCGTGGCGGAAATCGAAGCGGCACCAGGGCGCTCAACCGGGTGGCGCACATCGCCGGCAGGTGGCTAAGATCGGGATGACGGGCTTCATAAAATGCAATAAAAACAGTGGTGAAAATTCTCCCACGTCTGGAGGCGCCGTCACGCATCCCGCTTTCCCGCATCCCGTCCTGCCTCTAGGGTGTGGCCATGCCGGCGGTTGAAGCCACCCTATGCACAGGATCCGCGAGATGACCGACGAAAAGACCCCTTCCGCCGCCGAGCTTCTGCATCTGAGGGGCCGAACGCTCAGCAAGGGCGAGGCTCTTTCGCTGCCTCTGACCCTGACCTCGATGTACCACCTGCCGGGCAGCCCCGCGGGATTTCCGGGTTATGGTCGCACCGACAACCCGACCTGGGAGGCAACCGAGGAGATGCTCGCCCATCTCGAACGGGCGGAGACGCTCCTCTTCCCCTCCGGCATGGCCGCCATAGCGGCGCCCTTCTTCGCGCTTCTCTCCGCCGGAGATCGTGTGCTGCTGCCCTCGGACGGCTACTATACGACCCGTCTGCTGGCCGATCGTTTCCTCGCGAAACTCGGCATCACGTTCGATCAGCGCCCGACCGCCGGGTTCGCCGACGGCGGCTTCGAGCACTACCGGATGGTCTTCGTCGAGAGCCCCTCAAACCCCGGCCTCGATCTTTGCGACATCGCCGAGGTGGCCGGGGCGGTTCGGGCGGCGGGGGGCGTCACGGTAGTCGACAACACGACGATGACACCTTTCGGACAGCGCCCGCTGGATCTTGGCGCGGATATTGTCGTGGCGTCCGACACCAAGGCGCCGGGCGGACATTCTGACATCCTGATGGGCCACGTCGCCAGCCGCAACGGCGATTTGATGGCTGCAATGAAAGACTGGCGCAAGATTTCCGGCACGATCCCCGGCCCGTTTGAGGCATGGCTCCTGCACCGGAGCCTCGAGACGCTCGAGATCCGCTTCGACCGGATGTGTCGGACCGCAGGTGTGATCGCCGAACGCCTCTCGGCCCATGCCGGCGTGAAGCTACGTTATCCCGGCCTGTCCTCTGACCCGTCGCACAACCTCGCGCGGCAGCAGATGGCGACCGCGGGCTTTCTCATCGGGCTGACGCTGAACTCGGCGAAGGCAGCGGAAGACTTCATCACTGGATGCCCTTTCCTGCGCCCCGCGACATCCTTCGGCGGGGTTCACAGTTCCGCTGAACGCCGGGACCGCTGGGGCGACGCCGTAGCGCCCGGATTCGTCCGCCTCGCCATCGGCTGCGAACCGGCCGAAGAGCTGTGGCCCGCACTCGACCGGGCACTTCGCGAGGTGCAGTGACGCGAGTTGCCGCATACCCCTTCCCGAGCACAGGGGTAGCGGCTAGGGTGCCGGAATGAAATGGACTATTCCGAACACGCTGACGGTTCTTCGCCTGCTCGCCGCGCCTGGCGTGGCGGTGATGTTCCTCTATTTTCATCGGCCGTGGGCGGACTGGTTCGCGCTGTCGCTCTTCGTCTCCGCCGCCATTACCGACTATTTCGACGGCTATCTCGCCCGGCTCTGGAAGCAGGAATCGAAGTTCGGCGCTATGCTCGATCCGATCGCCGACAAGGCGATGGTGGTGATCGCGATCATGGTTCTGACGGGCTATTCCGGGATGAATCCGTGGCTTATCCTGCCGTCCACCGTGATTCTCTTTCGCGAGGTTTTCGTGTCCGGTCTGCGCGAATTCCTCGGTGCGACCGCCGGGACGCTCAAGGTGACGAACCTCGCCAAGTGGAAGACCACGGCGCAGATGGTCGCCATCGCGGTGCTGTTCCTCGGCACCGGTCTCGAGCATCTCGAAGGTATTGCGCGACGCGGTCTGACGCCCGATCAATATGCCGAACTCGTCAGCCAGGGACTCGCCGATCCGATCAGATCCTGCGGACCGCGCGGCTGTTCCTCCTATGCAACGATGGTGGGGCTGACCTTGATCTGGGTCGCCGCAGTGCTCACCTTTCTTACCGGATGGGACTACTTCCGAAAGGCGCTGCCTTTCCTGAAGGATGAGAAATGATCGACGTGCTTTACTTTGCCTGGGTGCGTGAACGCATCGGCCTGCCGCGAGAGCGGATGGAGACGTCCGCCGCGACCGTCGCCGATCTGGTGGAAGAACTGAAGGCGCGCGAGGATCGCTATGCGGCGGCCTTCGCCGATGTCTCGGCGTTGCGCGTGGCCCTGGATCACGATCTATCCGATTTCAGCGCTCCCCTTGCCGGTGTGCGCGAGGTTGCGTTCTTCCCGCCAATGACCGGGGGCTGAGGATGCAGGTGCGGGTTCAGGCGGGGCCGTTCGACTATGGCGTCGAATGCGCTGGTTTTGGTCAGGGCAAGCACGGCGTGGGCGCGGTCGTAACGTTCCTCGGTGTTGTGCGCGACGATAGTGGCGCGCTCCGACATATGGAGATCGAGCATTATCCGGGCATGACGGAGAAGGCGATTTCCACGATGGTCGACGAGGCGATGAGCCGATGGTCGCTCGCCGATGCGCTCGTCATCCACCGCCACGGGCCGCTTCGGTCCGGCGATGCGATCATGATGGTCGCGACCGCTGCGCGACACCGCAGGGCGGCGTTCGAGGCCGCCGAATTCCTGATGGACTACCTCAAGTCCCGCGCGCCGTTTTGGAAGAAGGAAATTGGCGCGGATGGTTCCGAATGGGTCGCCGCGAAGGACGAGGACGAGGACGCGCTGACCCGGTGGTAAGGTTGCACTCAAACTCCTCGCCAAGCGCAGCGCCGCGATCGGAAATACGGCGCAACCTAACGCCGGACCAGACCGTCACTCGGTCTTGCGGTTCCTCTGCTTCTTGCCGCTTCGATGGACATCAGGCGCCTTCCCTTCGCTCATGTACCGCTGTGCGCCGGCGCCTCCGGGTTGCATGGAAATTGAAGATGCGCATGCAGCGCCGATAAGCGCACGGGTTGCCCAAGTCCTGGCTTTCGCACGATCGATCATCGCAGTCTTTCATTGCTGGAATACGGCAAAGCATGTGTGTCCGATCGATTCACCGGATCTGAAACCGAACCTCTGCCGAATTGGCGGCATGACCAATTGTGAAAGCGCTCAGCCCGCGTTGATGCGTTCGATATAGGCGCGCAGTTCCTGCGCCTCGCGCCGGGCGTCGCGCAGGCCGTCCATCGCCGCCCGTAGCTCCGCATTCGACTGGTTGAGCTGGTTGGTAAGCTCTGCCTCGCGCGTTTCGAGATAGGCAATGGCCTGATCGCGGGTTTCCTCGGCTTCGTGCAGATCGCGGGCCATCTGTTCGAGTTCGCCGATCTCGGCCTGGGTAACGCGCGACAGGCGATGGATCAGCCAGCAGGCGAACCAGCCAAGGCCGAAAGCGACGAAGAGAATGATCGCCGTCGCGATGATGAATTCGGTTCTGTTCATGAACTTTGCTTTGCCCCTCTGTCCGGCGGTGGTCAAGCCCTGCCGGTCGCAGCATCAGTTGTCGGTACTGCCGCTTTCGGGGCGCAGCTTCGGGTGGGGCGTGTCTTCGGTAGCCGGCTGTGCGTCGATCAGCGCCCCGGTATCGCCGTCCGCCACGTCGGCTGTGTCTCCCCCATCCGCAGGTGCCCCGTCGGTGGACTCCGCGCCATCCATCGGCATGTCGTCCGTGCCGAAAACTTCCCCGTCACCGGGCGCCAAAGCGCCATCGGCGCCTTCGCCATCGATTTGTGTCGCGCGCGCCGCTTCGGCATTCGCCGCGCTCTCGGGGGTTACCAGGCGGAATTCGATGCGGCGGTTGGTTTCGCGTCCGGCTTCCGTCTCATTGTCCGCGATCGGCACGGTTTCGCCATAGCCGACTGCGCTGAGGTTGCCGGTCAGAATGCGGCGCTCCATCAGGGCCGCGACAACCGCATCGGCACGCTTTTCGCTGAGATCGAGGTTCATCTCTTCGCGTCCCTGGCTGTCGGTGTGACCACCTATTTCCATCGGCACATCCGCGCACTGCTTCATGATCTCTGCGATCTGATCAAGTGTCTTGCCGGCGTCCGACGTGAATTCGGCCGAACCGGGTTCGAAGTTGATCTTGTGGGCGGTCAGCAGCTTGTTGATGTTTTCAACGCATTCTTCGGGTGTCGGAAGGCCGAGCAGCGGATCAAGTTTTTCATCGTAGCGGATGTTCAGGGTGAATTTCTGCCCGTTTCCCAGTTTTGAAGAAAGAATGCGTGAAACCGTGTCGCGCGCGTCTGTCGACCCGGTCAGCCCCCCGATTTCCATAGTGTCTTGTCGTACGACCGCCTGGCCGCTTGACAGTTCGCCGAGGGCTTCCAGGGCTGCCAGAACGCGGACAGGCCAGCCTTTCGGCATGTCTGGGGTGATACGGGTTGCGGTGTGCACCGATTTCGTTCCGAAGCGCGCGCGGGCGTAGCTATCAACGGCGTCGCGCGACAATTCGTCGCCGAGCCTCCCGCGCATGTCGAGCATCCCCTTGTCGCTGAGATTGGCGGTGAATTCCGGGACCACTGCTTCGGCGTTCTGGTCAGGCTTCGGCGTCAGGACAGCGTGCAGCGAAAAGACTTCAGGAAGGTTCGAACTCAAGCTCACCGACCACACCGTCGAAATCGGATTGATGCACGCTGTCCGCGGCGATGAGCGAGATGTCCGCGTCCGAGAAGGTGATCGATCCGGCACCCAGCTCCTTCAGCGCGCCAATCCCCATGGTGACCGCGTCGGACCAAACCGTGGTCGGCACCCCGAGGCCGATGGTGCATTTCTGTTTGTCGGTCGCACCGGCGTCGAGTGCTGCGGCGACGATCCGGTCGCGCGACTGCTCATTCTCGGCGGAACAGGCATCGAAATGCGCTCCGTCTCCATCGATAAGAAAGCGCAATGTGAAAGGCGTGATGACCGGGCGCGGCGCCGAAATGTCGAGCGCGATCTTCAGGCCCTCGGGCCGCCGCCGCGCCAGAGAGGTTTCGAGTTTCGCCTTTTCGGCGGCGCTGTCGGAAATAGCGGTGACGGCGACATGATCTGCCGCCACCGATATCTTCGATCGCGGGAGCGCCTGAAGGGCCGAGATTCCGAACTCCACCGCGTCGTCCCAGCCCTCGGGGACGGGATGATCCGCGGTTTCGAGCATGTCAGTCAGTGTGCCTGAGCCGACCATGGGTTCCAGCTCGGCAACGATATGTTCGTGCGCCTCCCCGCCGGGGATGAGTCCGATCAATGAGATACCGTCACCGTTGCGCAGGATCTCGATCTTGAAGTCGGGCACCTTGAGCGCGGCGGCATCGACCACATCCATGGCATCTGTGATCCGGTCGGAATCGACGACCCCACCCGCGATCGAAATGGCCCGGAAGCGTGCCGCCTCGGTCGGCGCGGTGCCACTTAGCGTGACGAGAAGGCCGTCCGTGGCCACCGACGCCCAATCATAGCCCACGCCATGCAAAGCCGCCGTGATGCCCTGCGCAGAGCGATTTTCGATCACCGTCGCCGCCCAGGTCGCGCCAAGCGCGCTGAGAAGCGCGGCAAGCGCGAAGGCCGCGGGCGCAATGGCTTTCAGGGGAATGCGGGGCCGCGAAGCTTGTGGCAGGCGAAGTTTGTTCAGAAACCGCAGGGCAGGGCGCATCGGCAGAGGTCTTTCGGGGACGCAGGACAACGCACTGTTCCTAAGCCGCGAACGCGGAAGGATCAATCAGAGGAACGCCGCTGCGGCAAGAAACAGCGCAGCGATCAGTCCGGTATCGCGGTTCTTGCGGAAGAGACGGAGGCAGGTGTCGGGGCTGGAGATGTCGAGCTTCCCGAGCTGCCAGAGCAGATGCCAACCCATCGCCCATGGCGCAATCAGAGCGAGGCCGAGTTTCATTGGTCCGGACGCCGGCAGGAGCGCGGCGAGAAGGGCCAGCGTCATCAGTATCACGGTCAGCACGAGGAAGAGGCCAAGCCATTTGCCGGTCGTCTTTCCGAAAAGCCGGGCTGTGGATTTCACCCCGATCAGGACGTCGTCCTCTTTGTCTTGATGGGCGTAGATCGTGTCGTAGAAAAGCGTCCAGGCGATGCCGGAGAGGTAGAGCAGGATCGCGGGCCATTCGATCCGGCCCGCATGGGCGGCATAGGCAAGGATCGCGCCCCAGTTGAAGGCGAGGCCCAGAAAGACCTGCGGCCACCAGGTAAACCGCTTGGCGAAAGGATAGATCGCGACGAGGCCGAGAGATGCGATACCAAGGAAGACAGTCATCCAGTTGAATGTGAAGAGGATCGCGCCAGCGATCGCCATCTGCGCGAACATCCAGATCACTGCCTGCATGGCCGACACCTGACCGGAAGGGATCGGGCGCGACCGCGTCCGCGCGACCGCCGCGTCGAACTCCCGGTCGGTGATGTCGTTCCAGGTACAGCCAGCCCCGCGCATCAGCCAGGCACCGAGCGCGCAGCCGATGATGATCCAGAGATCGAACCTGCGCCAGCCGTCGCCTCCCGCTGCAAGCGCCACGCCCCACCAGCAGGGCAGCAGCAGAAGCCATGTGCCGATCGGGCGGTCGGCGCGCGACAAGCGCAGATAGGGTCGGGTGAATTCCGGGGCGAGATGATCGACCCAGTTGCCGGTGACCGCGTCGGCGACCTGCCCGGCGGCATCTGGCGTTCGGCGGGTCGCGCTCATATTGTCAGCCTCATGTCGATGGCGAAGATCAGGCTCTGTGTAGACCACCCGCTAAGGGAGGGGCAATTGCTTCCCTTGAACGAGGCGCAGGCGCATTATCTTTTCGGCGTGATGCGGGAGAGCGTCGGGTCGCGCGTTCTGGTGTTCAACGGACGTGACGGGGAATGGCTCGCCGAGGTAGTCGAAGCCGGGAAGCGCAAGGGGACGCTTACCTGCTTTGAGCCGACGCGTCCGCAAACCGCGCTGCCCGATCTTTGGCTTCTCTTCGCGCTGGTCAAGAAGGCACGCACCGACATGATCGTCGAAAAGGCGGTGGAGCTTGGCGCCGCGCGGATTCTGCCGGTCATGACCGACTATAGCAATTCCGAACGCTTCCGCCGTGAAAAGGCCGAGGCGCATGTCCGCGAGGCGGCCGAGCAATGCGGTGCGCTTCATTTGCCGGAGGTGGACGAGGTGACGCCCCTGCGGCGCGTGCTTTCCGACTGGCCGCAGGATCGCCGCCTCCTCTGGGCCGATGAAAGCGCGCCCGCCGCCTCTCCCGCCGCCATTCTGGAGGCCGCCGGAGCGGGGCCGTGGGCGATCCTGATCGGCCCTGAGGGCGGGTTTTCCGGGGAGGAACGCGCGGGATTGCGGGCCGCGCCCTTCGTCGTGTCCGTCTCGCTCGGCCCGCGCATCCTGCGCGCCGAAACCGCGGCCATCGCCGCGCTGACGCTTTGGCAGGCGCATCTCGGGGACTGGCAATGAGGTTTCGTGAGGCGTCGCCGGATGAGGCGGCGAACATAGCCGGTTTCCTCCGCAAGTATCTCGACCAAGCGATGTTTCCGCTCGCCAATCTCGTCGGTCACGGCATGGGACGGGAGGGGCGCTACCAGATGCGCTTCTGGCTGAAGGGGCGGGGGAGCGCCATCGAGGCGGCGTTGGGACTTTCCGCCATGGGCGTGCTCCTGCCGGTCCTGCCTGGAGTGGCCACCCGCGACCTGGTCGCTTTCCGTGAAACGCTGGGCGGAGAAACCCTTCGCGGGATCATCGGCGCGCCGCACTGGGCGGAGCACATTGCCGCCGCGCTGCAAATCCCGCCGGAGGCCGTTCAGCACATCGACGACGAGCCGGGCTTCGCGCTCGACCTTGCCGCGCTGGCGGTTCCGGGCGATCCGTCCCTGAAGCTCCGCAAGCCGGATGACTCGGACAGTCCCCGCCTTGTGCTCTGGCGCGCGACATATCTCGGAGAGGTGATGGGGACGCCTCCCGACCGGCGCGAGGCCGTGGCGAAGGAGGAAATAGAAACCTATCTGGCGCGCGGCAGCCATCGGCTTCTGATGCGGCATGGTGAGCCGGTCGCCTTCACCGGATTCAATGCGACCCTGCCCGAGGCGGTGCAGATCGGCGGCGTTTTCACACCTCCGGAACTGCGGGGCAGGGGCTACGCGCGGGCCGCCGTCTCCCTGCATCTGGCAGAGGCACGAGATGCAGGCGTTCTCCGCGCCGTCCTTTTCGCCGCGAACGAGGCGGCGGCACGGGCCTATCGGTCGATCGGGTTCCGGCCCAACGGCCACATGAGGATGATGCTCTTTCGCGAAGGAACGAGGATTGCGGCATGAGTTTCGTTCGCCCCGATCTGTCGCGCCGCCTCGCCCGCTGGAGCGAACTGGCCTCCGCCGTCGTCGCGGCGCTGATCGGCGGCGCGATCATGCGCCTCGGTGGATTCCTGTTCCTGCCGATCGGCGCGCTGCTGACGCTCCTGTCGCTCGGCTGGGCGATGACGGCACTCCGCCGTCTCAGCTTTCAGCGCGAGATCGCGGCACCGGGCATAGTCGAGGTGATCGAAGGACAGGTCGGCTATTTCGGACCGACGTTTGGCGGCTTCGTCGCGCTTGATGATCTCGTGGAACTCCGCCTGATGGAGTTCCACGGCGCGCAGCATTGGCGGCTGAAGACTGCGCTGAACGAGGTGCTGACGATCCCGGTCGATGCGACCGGCGCGGACAAGCTCTATGACGCCTTCGCGACGCTGCCCGGCGTCGACATGGCTGGGCTTTCATCCGCTCTCGACGCCGGCACGGCGACGCTCCCGCTGTGGCGCAGGCCAGATCCAAGGCTCCCCGGCTGACAGATCACGATTTGTCATGGCGACACACCGCTTCGTCGGCCTGCCCGCTCTTGACTTGCGGTGCGGTGCGCTTCAGGTCTAGCGTTCCGAGACCGACCTGGCCCGAGGCCCCGAAATGTCCATACCACAGCAGGGCGGCGGCCCGATCGAACGGTTCGAGCAACTGGCGGAATACCTCGCCGAAGGCTGCAAGGCCAAGGACGATTGGCGTATCGGGACGGAGCACGAGAAGTTCGGCTACTGCAAGGACACGCTGAAGCCCTTGCCGTATGACGGACCGCGCTCAATCCGCGCCATGCTGGAGGGATTGCGCGACCGCTACGGCTGGGCGCCGATCGAGGAGCAGGGCAAGATCATCGGGCTCGTCAAGGACGGCGCCAATGTCAGCCTCGAACCCGGCGGGCAATTGGAGCTTTCCGGTGCCCCGCTCGTCTCGATCCACCAGACCTGCGACGAGGTGAACGAGCATCTGCGCGAGGTGCACAGTATCGCCGACCAGATCGGTGCGCGCTTCATCGGGCTCGGGGCGGCGCCGATATGGACGCACGACCAGATGCCGATGATGCCGAAGGGCCGCTACCGACTGATGACCGACTATATGGGCCGGGTCGGCACCCACGGAACCCAGATGATGTACCGGACATGCACCGTTCAGGTGAACCTCGACTTCGCGTCCGAGGCGGACATGGTGCAGAAGTTCCGCGTGGCCATCGCGCTGCAACCCGTGGCCACCGCGCTCTTCGCCAATTCGCCGTTCTTCGAAGGCAAGGTGAACGGCTTCAAAAGCTGGCGCGCCCGGATCTGGCGCGACCTTGACGATGCACGGACCGGGATGCTGCCTTTCGTCTTCGAAGACGGGATGGGCTTCCAGCGTTACGTCGACTACGCTTTGGATGTGCCGATGTATTTCGTTTACCGCGACGGCAGATATATCGACGCGCTGGGCCAGAGCTTCCGCGATTTCATGCGTGGCGAACTGCCCGCGCTGCCCGGCGAAAAGCCCACGCTATCCGACTGGGCGGATCACCTGACCACGATCTTCCCCGAAGCGCGGCTGAAGAAGTTCATCGAGATGCGCGGTGCCGATGGCGGCCCGTGGCGCAGGCTTTGTGCGCTGCCTGCGTTGTGGGTGGGGCTTTTATATGATCAGTCGGCGCTCGATGCCGCCTGGGATCTGGTCAAGGCTTGGGATGCCGAGACGCGCGAAGCCTTGCGCGTCGGCGCGTCCGTCTCGGCGCTCCAGGCCGAGGTCGGAGGCGTCAGGATGCACGATCTGGCGCGCGAGGTTCTGGCGATCGCCGAGGCCGGCCTCAAGGCGCGCCGGATCGAGGGCGCCGGGGGCATGGTCCCCGACGAGACGCATTTCCTCAACGCGCTTCAGGAAAGCGTGGAGTCGGGCAAGGTGCCCGCCGACGAACTACTCGACCACTATAACGGCGACTGGAACGGCGATTTGACGCGGATCTACGCGGACTACAGCTACTGACGCGGCACGCGCGGGACGGAGGAGCCACCATATCCGTCGCCCGCAAGCGGGTCGGGGCCGTAGTCGTTCGGCCCGTCCTCGCCCTTCGTCGCGAACCACCAGATCAGGATAATCCAGCCGAGAAGCGGGATAAGCCAGATCAAGAGCCACCAGCCCGAGCGGCCAAGGTCGTGGAGCCTGCGCACTCCGACGGCGAGTGACGGCAGAAGGACCGCGAGCGAATAGAGGCCCGAGAGAAACTGCGGTCCGCCTTCGTGCATCGGACCGCCGCCAAAGCCGAAGATCACGCCATCGACGATGTTCAGTGCGATATTAACCAGGATGTTGAACAGCACGAACCACCAGTATTCGGCACGCCGCGCGCGACCCAGGAAGGTGGCATATTTGCTGAAGCAGGTTCTTATGGCTGTTGTGAAATCCATGTCGGTCCTCTGGGCAATATCCGCGTCAAGAGTGCGAGGAGGGCGCGGCGCATAAAGAATTACCTTGATCCGCGCTGTCGCTGCTGAAGGCCGTGATCCGCCTCACTGGCCGCCGCCGATCCGCGGTTCGGTCCCGGCTTTCAGCCGTTCGATGTTCGGCAAGTGCCGGACGTAAACCAGCGTGGCGAGGATCACGATCAGGTAGATCAGGTGGCTTTGCCCGAGAAGCGGCGCCCAGGCGACTGCCAGGACCGCAGCAACCAAGGCGGCGAGCGAGGAGATGCGCCCGACTACCGCTGTGACAAGCCATGTCAGGCAGGCGGCGATCCCGACCGGCCAGGCGAGCGCCAGCAGCGTACCGAGGAAGGTTGCGACGCCCTTGCCGCCCTTGAAGCCCAGCCAAACGGGGAAGATGTGGCCAAGGAACGCACTAAGTGCCGCCGCCTGCGCGGCATCCTCATGCCCGGTCACGGCGCGGGCGATCAGTACGGCGACCGCGCCCTTGCCGCCGTCGAGCAGAAGCGTCGCCAAAGCCGCCGGCTTGTTGCCGGTGCGCAGCACATTGGTCGCGCCGATATTGCCCGAGCCGATCTTGCGCAGATCGCCGAGGCCCATCACCTTCGTCACCAGCACGCCGAAGGGCACGGAGCCGAGCAGGTAGGCCAGCACGCCGATCAGAAGAAGCGCGGCCGAGCTAGTTTCGATCGGTGGCATCTATCCCTCCCTCGGAAAGACGCGGGCGCCGCCCACCCAGGTTCCGAGTACCTTACCTTCCATCCTTTGCCCGTCAAACGGCGTGTTCTTCGACTTTGAGTTCAGCGTGAAGCGGTCGAGGACAAAGGGCGCGTCGGGATCGAACAGCACCAGATCGGCAGGCGCGCCTTCGGCCAGACGCCCGTGCGGCAGGCCGAGGCGTTTCGCCGGGTTGAGCGCCATGGCGCGGAAAAGCTGCGGCAGGGTCAGGTGTCCCGCATGGTAAAGCCGCATCGCGGCGGGCAGCAGGGTCTCAAGCGCCACCGCGCCGCTTGCCGCATCCTCGAACGGCAGGCGCTTGCTCTCCTCGTCCTGCGGGGTGTGCATGGAGGAGATGATGTCGATGACGCCAGAGGCGACGGCCTCCACGACTGCGATCCGGTCATCCTCCGACCGCAAGGGTGGTTTGACCTTGAAGAAGGTGCGGTAATCGCCGACGTCGAATTCATTGAGCGTCAGGTGATGGATCGAGGTTCCCGCCGTCACGTCGAAGCCGTTGGCCTTGGCGCGTTCCAAAGGCGGCAGGGCGCGGGCGGTGGTGATCTGGTCGAAGTGGTACTTCGCCCCGGTCATCTCGACCAGCCCCATGTCGCGGTCGAAGCCGATGCGTTCAGCCATCGGGCTGACACCCGGCAGACCGCGAAGCGAGGCGAACTTGCCGGAGGTCGTCGCGGCGCCGTTCGACAGGATCGGCTCCTGCGGATGACCCATGACAAGCGCGCCGAGCGAATTCGCATAGGTCAGCGCGCGGGCGAGGACCTTGGTGTCGGTCACCACATGGTCGCAGTCGGTGAAGGCGATGGCGCCGGCGTCGAGGAGGAACCCGATCTCCGTCATCTCACGCCCCGCGCGGCCCTTGGTCAGCGCGGCCATGTGGCGGATGCGGACCGGCGAGGCCTCCGCCGCGCGGCGGGTGACGAATTCGAGCGTCTCGGGCGTGTCGATGGCGGGATGCGTGTCAGGGCGGGCGATGATGGTGGTGACGCCGCCGGCGGCGGCGGCGAGGCCGGCCGATCGGAAGCTCTCCTTGTGCCGCTCGCCCGGCTCCCCGATCTTGACCCCAAGGTCGACGATGCCGGGAGCGAGGCATTTGCCGTGGCAGTCGATCACCGTCGCGCCCTTCGGTGCCGTGACGTCACCGATTTGGGCGATGAGGTCGTTCTCGATCAGCAGGCTGCCGGTGATCTCGGTCAACCCCTCGGGGTCGATCAGGCGAGCGTTGGTGAGGAGGGTGGTCATGCAGCTTGTTCTCTCAGCTTTCCCGGGCCACTTGCGGACCGGACCGCGTCCGCCCACCCCCAGGCGGAGGCGGTTCCCGCCGTCGCCCCGGCCGGTCGCGGTCCTCTGTCGTGGCAGGCGGCGATCACACCATGACCCCCACCGCCTGCCGACCTCGCTCCGCCCGCAAATTCCGCGCGAGCAAATCCATGCATGCCATGCGCACGGCGACTCCCATCTCGACCTGGTCCTGGATCACCGATCGGTTGATGTCGTCGGCAAGCTCTCCGTCGATCTCCACGCCCCGGTTCATCGGGCCGGGATGCATGACGATGGCGTCCTCCTTCGCGAAGGCCAGCTTTTCGACGTCGAGCCCGTAGCGGTGGTAATATTCCCGCTCCGACGGGATGAAGCCGCCGTCCATCCGTCTCCTTCTGCAAGCGCAGCATCATCACCACGTCGCAGTCCTTCAGTCCTTCGCGCATGTCCTCGTAGACCTCGCAGCCGAGGTCGGCGACGCCCGAGGGCATCAGCGTCGGCGGACCGATGAGGCGGATGCGGTTTTCCATCTTGCCCAAGAGGATCAGGTTCGACCGGGCGACGCGGCTATGCGCAATGTCGCCGCAGATCGCGACGGTCAGGCGTTGCAACCGCCCCTTGGCGCGGCGGATCGTGAGGGCGTCGAGCAGCGCCTGTGTCGGGTGTTCGTGCCGACCGTCGCCCGCGTTCAGGACGGCGCAGTTGACCTTGGAGGCCAGAAGGTTCACCGCGCCCGACGAGGGATGCCGGACCACGAGAAGATCGGGATGCATGGCGTTCAGCGTCAGCGCGGTGTCGATCAGCGTCTCGCCCTTCTTCACGCTGGAATGCTGCATCGACATGTTCATCACATCCGCGCCCAGCCGCTTGCCCGCCAGTTCGAAGGACGCCTGCGTGCGGGTCGAGGCTTCGAAGAACATGTTGATCTGGGTCATGCCTTCGAGCGCATCGGAGTGCTTCACCGTGCGCTGGTTCAGCTCGACGTATTTCTCGGAAAGGTCGAGGATGGTGCGAATCTCTTCCGGTTCCAGATGTTCGATGCCGAGAAGATGACGCGCGCGGAAGGTCATGGTGGCTCCGGTCCCGTTTCGCCCGCTTATGGCAAAGGAACGCGGATCGGGCAACGGCGAATGCGCCGCCTTGTCCCGGCGGGGCGTGCGGCATAGCTTGGCGGGCATGGACTCGAGGGTATCCCAGATCGACTATCAGGCCGCGCGCGCGCTTCTTGAGTGGCAGATGGAGCTTGGCGCGGACGAGCCGATCGGTGAAGCACCGGTCAACCGCTATGAGGCCGCGGCCGAGGCACCGAAGGTGGCCGCCGCCGCCGCGACGGAGCCTTTGGCGCAGCAGGAGGCCGACCCTGTCGAGGTGGCACGCGCCATGGCCGCAGCCACGACGGGGCTTGCGGCGCTGGCCGAGGCTCAGGCGGCTTATGAGCATTGCGAGATTAGGAAGGGCGCGCGGAACTTCGTCTTCGCCGACGGCAACCCCGAGGCGAAGGTGCTGATCCTCGGCGAGGCGCCGGGGCGGGATGAGGACCTTGAGGGGCGGCCGTTTGTGGGCCGCGCGGGTCGGCTTCTCGACCGGATGTTCGCGGCCATCGGCCTCGCGCGGTCGGCGCATCACGCCGACGAGGCGCTCTACATCACCAATGTGATGCCCTGGCGCCCGCCGCAGAACCGCGACCCGGAACCGGACGAGATTGCGATGATGCTGCCCTTCGTGACGCGGCATGTCGAACTGGTGAACCCCGATGTCGTCGTGCTGATGGGCAACACACCCTGCGCCGCGGCTTTGGGAAAGCGCGGCATCCTGCGACTGCGCGGGAACTGGACCGAGGCCTTCGGGCGCCCCGCGATGCCGATGACGCATCCGGCATATCTTCTGCGCAATCCGGCGGCGAAGCGCGAGGCATGGGCGGACCTTCTGGAGATCAGGGCGAAGCTGAGGACGCCGGAATGATCGTCGATCCATGGACCCTTGCCACCTTCGTTCCCGCGGCGCTGGCGCTGAACCTGACGCCCGGGGCGGACATGATGTTCTGCCTCGCCCAAGGGCTGCGCGGCGGACCGCGCCCGGCGGTGGCGGCAAGCGCCGGCGTTTCGGCAGGGTCGATGCTGAACGTCGCGTTGGCGGGCCTTGGCCTCGGAGCGCTGGTTGCCTCGCTGCCCGGCCTCTTCGAGGTGATCCGCTGGGTCGGGATCGCCTATCTCCTCTTCCTCGCATGGCGGACGCTGCGCGCGCCGCTTGTGATCGCGGATGCGCCGAAGGTGCGGACGGCGCGGGCGTTCCGCGACGGGTTCCTCGTCAACGTCACCAATCCAAAGGTGATCCTCTTCATCCTCGCCTTCGTCCCGCAATTCGTCGATCCGGAGCGAGGCTCGGTGCTGGGGCAGTTCCTGATCTTCGGGACGATCGTTGCCGCGGGGGGCTTCGCCATCAACGGCGCGGTCGGCTGGGGCGCGGGCGGAATAGGCCGGGTGCTGGCGCGCGATCTGAGGGTCGAACGGGCGCTGCGCTGGACGTCCGCCTCGGTCTTCGGCGCACTGGCGGCAAAACTCGCATGGGATAGCCGCGCATGAGCCGCATAGACGAGAGCAAGGACTTCATCCCCATCCGGATTGCGGTGCTCACGGTTTCGGACACCCGTTCACTGGCCGAGGACCGCTCGGGTGACACACTGGTCGGGCGGTTGACAGCGGCCGGGCATGTCCTTGCCGACCGCAGGATCGTGCAGGACGAACGCGCCGGGATCGCATCGCAGCTTCGCGCCTGGGTCTCCGATCCGGAGGTCGATGTGATCATCTCGACGGGCGGCACCGGCCTGACGGGACGCGACGTGACCGTGGAGGCGCATCGCGATGTCTATGAGAAGGAGATCGAGGCCTTCGCCACGGTCTTCACCATCGTTTCGATGCAGAAAATCGGCACCAGTGCGGTGCAAAGCCGCGCGACGGGCGGTGTGGCGGGCGGCACCTACCTTTTCGCGCTGCCCGGCAGTCCCGGCGCCTGCAACGACGCATGGGACGAGATCCTGAAATGGCAGCTCGACTTCCGCCACCGGCCCTGCAACTTCGTGGAAATAATGCCGCGACTGGACGAGCATTTGCGACGGAAGTAACAGCTTCGCGCGTGCAACGTGAAATGCTTTGACCTTGGCGCGGCGCGTTATACCATTTCCAGCGGCCATAAGTGACGGGAAATATGCGGTTTCTGACACGAAGTCTAGCCGGACTTCTTTTGTTCGCGGTGACCTTGGGTCTTATCGCGGTCGCCCTCGCGACGCTGAAATCCGCGGTCGAGGTTCGGATGGCGCCGTCCGCGCCGGGGCGGCCCGCCGCCGAGAGATCGTTCAGCGCGCGCGTCGCACGACTCGAACCGGGGCGAGTCTCCCCGGTTATGATGGCCTATGGCGAGATTCAAAGCCGCCGCACACTCGAACTGCGCGCGACGGCGGCGGGGCAGATCGTCGAACTGGCTTCCGGCTTCACGGATGGCTCGCACGTCGAAGCCGGGCAGCTTCTGGTGCGCGTCGACCCCGCCGATGCACAATCGGCGCTGGCGCTCGCACGGGCGGGCCTGCGCGATGCCGAGCTTGAACTGGGCGATGCCGGCCGCTCGCTCGAACTCGCGCGCGACGACCTGAAAGTCGCGCAGGAACAGGTAGCGCTTCGTCAGGGCGCCTATGATCGCCAGAAGGGTATCGGCGACCGCGGCTTCGGCACGGCGACGGATATCGAGACCGCAGAACTCGCGCTCTCGACGGCAAACCAGAACCTGGTTTCGCGCCGTCAGACCGTAGCCCAAAGCGAGGCGCGCGTGGACAGGGCGCGAATGGCGATAGAAACGCAGAAACTCGCCATCGCCGATGCCGGAAGAAGACTTGGCGAAACCGAGTTGCGGGCCGGGTTCGATGGCGTGCTGTCCGCCGTGAATGCGGTTGCGGGAGGGCTGGTCGCGAAGACGGAAAAGCTCGGCGAACTGATCGACCCGAACCATCTGGAAGTCTCCTTCCGGATCTCGACATCTCAGTTCAGCGAACTGATCGACGCCGAGGGAGTGTTGATTCCGCTGCCGGTTACGGTGTCGCTCGATATTTACGGGGCGGAGTTCACCGCCACCGGAACGCTGGAGCGCGTCGATGCGACGGTCGGGGCGGGGCTGAGCGGACGGCTCGTCTTTGCCGCGCTTGACGAGGCCCGAGGATTGAAGCCCGGTGATTTCGTGACGGTCAAGGTACAGGCACCCGCACTTGAAGGGGTAGCGCTTCTGCCAGCGGCGGCGATCGGGGCGGACGGAATGCTTCTGTTGGTCGGAGAGGGTGACAGGCTGCAATCGGCAAAGGCCGATCTGGTCCGGCGCCAGGGCGATCAGGTGATCGTCCGGGTCGGCGATCTCGCCGGGCGCGAGGTTGTCAAGGAACGGTCGCCGCTGCTCGGCGCCGGGATTCTGATCCGTCCCGTACGGGATGATGAACAATCCGGGGCCGCCGACAAGGGCGTGACCGAAACCGCAATGGTCGACCTGACGCCCGAGCGCCGCGCCGCCCTGATGGCGATGGTCGAGAGCAACAGCAAGATGCCCGAGGACGCGAAGGAGCGGCTTTTGGCGCAGTTGCGCGAAGGCCGGGTGCCCGCGACGATGATCGAACGGATCGAAGCGCGGATGGGCGGGTGATGGCCGCGCTCGGCACCAGATTCAACGCAGCGCAGGGCTTTCTGTCCTACTTCGCGCGTCATGCTACGGCAGCGAACCTTGTGCTCGTACTTCTCTTGGCCGCTGGTCTCGCCGCCTTGCCGAGGATGCGTGCGCAGTATTTCCCCGATGTTGCGATCCAGCAGATCGTCGTGACCGTGCCATGGAACGATGCGGGCCCGGAGGACGTGGACCGCGGGATCGTGCAGTTGCTCGAGCCAGGGCTGCTTACCGTCGAGGGCGTCGAACAGCTCAATTCGATATCTTGGGAAGGTTCCGCGCGAATGGTGCTCGAATTTGAACCTGGCTGGGATATGGCACGCGCGCTGAACGACGTCGAAACAGCGGTCGCGGGTGTCAGGGACCTTCCGGCGGATTCTGATTCCCCGAGAGTCATCCGGCGCGCCTGGCGCGACCGTGTGACCGACCTGGTGATCACCGGCCCGATAAATTCCGCGCAGCTGTTGCGGTTGGCGGACGAATTCCTGTCGCGCCTGTTCGAGGCCGGCGTGACCCGTGCGCAGATCGTGGGCGTCGCTGATCCCGAGGTGCAGATCGAGGTTTCGCTAGAGGAACTGATGCGCCACGGGCTGACGCTGACGGAAATCGGCCAGCGCGTTGCGGCCGAGGCCGCGCCCAATCCGGCGGGCGATGCGCCCGACGGAGCGGCGCGCCTGCGAGCAGGGACCGAGCGCCGTACACCCGAGGCGCTGGGTGGCATCGTGCTGAAATCCGCACCCGACGGCACCGATCTGCGGCTCGCGGACATTGCAACCATTACCGATCGTGGCAGCGACGAGATTCATTCCTTCTATGTGGGTGACAACCCGGCCATCACGCTCAGGGCGGATCGCGCTCTTGAAGGGGATTCACTCGCGATCCAGGCCGCGGTCGAAAAGGTCGCGGAAGAGATGCGCGCGACGCTTCCGGCCGGCGTCAAGATCGATCCGACGCGTGTCAGGTCGGACGATATCCGGGCGCGGCTCGACATACTCGTGCAAAATGGCGCCCTTGGCCTGGGGCTGGTGGTCGGTATCCTCTTTCTGTTCCTGAACGCGCGGACAGCCTTTTGGGTGGCGGCCGGTATTCCGGTCTCGATGCTCGCCGCCGTAGCGATGATGCAGGCCTTCGGAATCACTCTCAACATGATCTCGCTTTTCGCGCTGATCCTCACGCTTGGCATCGTCGTGGATGATGCGATCGTGATCGGCGAACACACGGATTTTCGCCACCGACGGCTCGGTGAGCCGCCGCTCGTCGCCGCCGAAACGGCGGTGATCAGAATGGCGGCGCCCGTGCTTTCCTCGACGATCACGACAATCGTCGCGTTTCTTGGGCTGACAGCGCTGACGGGGCATTTCGGCGACCTGATACAGGACATTCCCTTCACCGTGTCGGTCGTCCTGGCAGCGTCGCTTCTGGAATGCTTCATCATCCTGCCAAACCACATGGCGCACGCGCTGGCGTCATCGGCGCAACGACATTGGTACGACGCGCCCTCGCGTGTGGTGAATCGGGGTTTCTCCTGGGTGCGGGACGAACTCATGCGGCCCTTGACCCGCGCGGTGATCTGGGCGCGATATCCGGTGATCGCCGGGGCGATTGCGCTTCTTGCCTATGAAGGGGGCCAGTTTCTGAAGGGTGAAATTCCCTGGCGCTTCTTCTCCTCGCCGGAAGAATCGACCATCGACGGAAATTTCGCGATGCTTCAGGGGGCCGGACGCGAAGATACCGTCGCGATGCTGAAGTCGCTCCAGGCCGTGGTGGACAAGGTCGCGCAGAAATACCGTGACGACTATGGTATCGAGCCGCTGAAATACGTGATTGGAGAGATCGGCGCCAATGCCGGGCGTGGTCTGGCAATCGCGGACACCAAGGATCCCGATCTGCTGGGCGCGGTTTCCATTGAACTCGGCGATCCTGATCTACGTCGCTGGACCAGTTCGGATTTCGTGACGTCGTTGCAGGAAGCGGCGCCCAGCCATCCGTTGCTGGAGGAGCTTTCGTTCCGCGGGGGGCGTTGGGGTCCCGGTGGCAATTCAATCGACGTGCAGCTTTCAGGGGCGGACGCGGGAACGTTGAAGATCGCGGCCGAGGCGCTGAAACAATCGCTCGTCGTCTTTCCCGAAGTATCCGCACTCGAGGACACGCTGCCCTACGACAAGGACCAGCTTGTTCTCAATCTCACGCCGCAGGGCCGCGCGCTGGGTTTCACGGTTGAAGATGTGGGCTCGGAACTCCGCAACCGACTTGCCGGCATCGAGGCGGCGAGCTTCCCCGACGGCCCGCGCAGCGCGAAGATCATGGTGCAGCTCGCGGAGCCTGACCTTTCCGCGGATTTCCTGCAGCGAACTCTCATGCGTACAGCCTCCGGCGGTTACGTTCCCCTGTCGGATATCGTGAAGATCGAGGCGCAATCGGGCTTTTCGAGCGTGCGACGGGAAAACGGCAAACGGGTCGTTTCTGTGACCGGAGACATCGCGGAGGAAAATGCCAGCCGCGCTGCCGAGATCATCGACCGAATGGATCAGGAGATCTTGCCGAAAATCGCGGCGGATTACGGAGTGTCATATGAGGTTTCGGGTCTGAGCGAACAAGAAAGCGAATTCCTGAGCGATGCGATGATCGGCCTGATCGGCGCGCTTCTGGGCATCTACGCCGTTCTGGCGTGGATCTTTTCAAGCTGGACGCGACCCATCGTCGTCATGCTGGTCATTCCGCTTGGTCTGATCGGTGCGCTATACGGACACGCAGCTTGGGAAGTGCCGGTCAGCATGTTTTCCGTTGTCGGCATGATCGGTATGGCCGGCATCATCATCAACGATGCAATTGTTCTGATTTCCACCATCGACGAATATGCCGAAAGGCGCGGCCTGATACCGTCCACGATCGACGCCGTGGCAGATCGCCTGAGGCCGGTATTCCTGACCACGGCGACAACCGTTCTCGGGCTCGCCCCGCTTCTCTATGAGGGGTCCCGGCAGGCGCAGTTCCTGAAGCCGACCGTGATCACGCTGTGCTACGGTCTCGGCTTTGGCATGGTCCTGGTCCTGCTTGTCGTGCCTGCGATGATTGGCGTCCAGCACGATCTTTCACGTCACTTCAAGGCGCTTCGACGCGCCCGAAGGGCACCTGCGCTACAGCGTCTCGTACGCGCCGCTGCGGGCGCGATGCTCGCGGTCTTTGCCGGGACGCTCGGGCGCGCGATCTGGCGTTCGGCGCCGCTTGGACCGGCCCTAGGCTATTTCGCCCTCGGCGCGGTCGTGGTGGCGGTGATCTTCTGGCTCATCGGCACGGCCTATCTCAGGCGGGTTCAGCCGGCGCAGCCCTGAAGCTCCACCATTCGTCCGGACCCGCCGAAGATCGTGATGCGGATGTCGGAGCGGTTGAGAGCGAAGGGCTTCGCCGTCGCCGGTACAAGGTCGGAGGTTGCCTGAAGCTCCGCGCCATTGCGCCGGGTTTCGGCCGGCGACACCCAGATCGTCTGGTCAGGCAACTCAAAGACCGCCACTTCGTCTGGACCGATCGGAGGAATGGTCAGGCGCGTGGTCAGCCGCATCCCGTCACGGATCGGTTCCGCGTCGCAATGCGCAGCGCTTAGGCCGGCATTCTTCGCCGGTTCCGGCGCATCGGCCAGCGCCTCGCGGATCGCGGCGACAGACGCGCCGCCCGGCGCGAGATCGCCCGAAAGTTCGAGAGACATCGGCACGCAGATTTCATTGCAGACGCCCAGTTCCACATCCGCCTTGATGCGAATCGGCGCGGTCGCATCCCGCGGCGTGAATTCAATCGGCAGCATCAGGTCGTCGTGATAGCCGAAGGTCCGCATTCCGTTCAGATCGAACATCTCGGGACGCGGCCAGTGAAAAGTGACCGAGGCGAGGTTTTCTGACCCCGCCCAGTCAAAGCGCGGCGGGATTCCCGCTTCGCCCGGCGCGCGCCAGTAGGTCTTCCAGCCGGCTAGGAGGACGAGGTGCAAAGCGGCCATTTCAGTTCCCGACACAGTTTGCCATCCATCCACGATCTCGGCTCTGAGAATAGGTGAGGGGATGTCTTGAGCGCTGCCATCGCCAGCAAGCGACAGCACGGCGGCCGAAGCCAGGGCGAAATGGCGCAGGATATGCTTCATCAGGCCGAAAGTAGGCGGCAGCCTGCCGATTGAAAGTGCATTACCGCGATCTCACGAAGAGTTTTGCCCGTGGCGTGGCATTCGCGGCCCTTGTATCCCGTCGCGTGGGGCGCAATCCTTGAAGCGGAGGCCGCCACATGAACCTCAGCGGAAAACTTCTGATCGCAATGCCCGGAATGGGCGATCCCCGTTTCGAACGCAGCGTCGTATTCGTGTGTGCGCATTCCGACGATGGCGCGATGGGGCTGATCGTCAACAAACCCGCCCCCGATCTGACCTTCGATCAGCTTTTGAAACAGCTCGACATTCCCGCACCCGACGACCCGGCGCGCGAGATTCGCGTGCATTTCGGCGGGCCGGTGGAACACGTCCGCGGCTTCGTCCTGCATTCCGCCGATTATGGTGGCGAGGGCACGACCTTGCAGATCGATGACCGCTTCGGGATGACCGCGACGCTTGACATCCTTCAGGCCATCGCGCGGGGCGAGGGGCCGGAATCTTCGCTTCTCGCGCTTGGCTATGCCGGTTGGGGACCAGGTCAGCTGGAAGAGGAGATCCTCAGCAACGGCTGGCTGACTTGCGACGCATCGCCCGATCTGGTTTTTTCTGACCGGAACGACAAGAAATGGACCCGGGCGCTCGGGACGCTGGGCGTCGATCCGATCTCTCTCTCCGGATCGGCGGGCCGCGCCTGAGGCGTCACTCCACGTCCCGGCGATATGTCAGCGATGTCGGGTGCGTGAAGCCCTCATGCGCGGTTTCCCCGACCCTTCGGAATCCCATCGCCTCGAACGCCTTGTGGTTCTCCGTCAACTCGATGCGGGTCTGCAAGGTTACGGCTGCCTTGCCAAGCGCCTTTGCGCGCCGCATCGCGAGATCGACGAATTCACGCGCCAGGCCCTGCCCCCGGTGTGCTGCCGCCACCGCAAGCTTGCCGAGATAGAGGTCGTCCACGCGCGACGTCAGAACCACGCAAGCGACAGGGATGCCAAGTTCCTCCACCACCCAGAGTTCCGCCTCTCGCGCCTGTTCGGCCAGCGCCGCTTCCGTCAGCCGGCGCATGGAGCTTGGCGGGTCGATGCGGCCGTCCATGTAGGCGAATGCCTCGCGGATCAGGGCGAGGACGGCGGCGAAATCCGCGTCTGTGCCGAGTTGTCGCGGCAGGCGTCGCTTCGGCAGATCGTCAACGATCTGCAACCAGGGCAAGCGTTCGTTCCACATGACATGCGTGTCCGCCTCGAAGTGCTCCGGCGCATCGAGTGTCAGGGCGTAGACGTCCACCTCATGGGTCCGGACATCGCTCTGATAGGTCAGAGGCGATCCGCATCCGGGACAGAAACTGCGGAATATTCCCGGTGACGATTCATAGAGATGCGGTGCGGTGCCGGACCATGCGATGCGGTCGTGATCCACCGCGAAGAAGCTGGTGATCGGCGATGAGGTCGCGCGGCGGCAGCTTTCGCAATGACAATGCGCCTGCCAGTTGGGCTGACCCTCGAAACGGTATCTGACCGCGCCGCAAAGGCAGCGCCCGGTTCCACCATCCATGTTGACCTCCCGCGCAAGCAGCCCGATTTGGCGGCGATTTCGATCACCGGTCAAGTGCTGCGGGCTACCAATATCTTGGGGATAACTCCCGCCTTTCCGCCATATGCGGTGCACCGATGTTGACAGCGCCGCGTATCGGGCCGACGATTGGCGACCTGTCGGAATCATCGAGCGGACCCGAATTGCGCTTTACCCGCCTCAGACTGAACGGTTTCAAGAGCTTCGTGGACCCCACGGATCTGCTGATCCATGATGGGTTGACGGGTGTTGTCGGACCGAATGGCTGCGGCAAGTCGAACCTTCTGGAAGCGCTCCGCTGGGTGATGGGTGAAAATCGCCCGACTGCGATGCGTGGCGACGGGATGGAGGATGTGATCTTCGCGGGCGCCGCCAGCCGTCCGGCGCGGAACTTCGCGGAAGTCGCGATCACCATCGACAATACCGAACGCCTCGCGCCCTCGGGCTTCAACGATCAGGACATGCTGGAAATCGTCCGTCGAATCACGCGCGACGCAGGCTCCGCCTACAAGTCCAACACAAAGGACGTGCGTGCGCGCGACGTGCAGATGCTCTTTGCCGATGCCTCCACCGGCTCGCATTCCCCCGCGCTGGTCCGGCAGGGGCAGATTTCGGAACTCATCAACGCAAAACCGAAGAACCGCCGCCGCATCCTCGAGGAAGCCGCAGGCATCTCGGGCCTTTATCAGCGCCGCCACGAGGCGGAGTTGAAGCTGAATGGGACCGAACAGAACCTCGTGCGTGTCGACGATGTGGTCGAACAGCTTGCCCAGCAGCTTTCGCAACTTGCGCGCCAGGCACGCCAGGCGGCACGCTATCGCGAGATCGGTGAGGAACTCCGGCGCTCCGAAGGAATGCTTCTCTACCGCCGTTGGCGCGAGGCCGATCTGGCGCGCGGTTCGGCGGAGACCGAGCTGACGGAACGGACCATGCTCGCCGCGCAGGCGGAGACAGCCGCGCGACAGGCCGCAAAGGCACGGGCCGAGCGCGAACATGATTTGCCGCCCTTGCGCGAGGAAGAGGCGATAGCGGCCGCGATCCTTCAGCGCCTTCAGGTCCAGCGCGACACGCTGAAGGACCAGGAAGATCGGGCGCTCCTGACAATCGAGACGCTCAGAGGCCGCATCGACCAGCTCGCACGCGACATTGAGCGTGAGGCGGGGCTGAACCGCGACGCGGGCGAGACGATCGAGCGGCTGGAATGGGAGCAGGCGCAGCTTCTGAAAAGCGCGGAGGGGCATGAGGGCCGTCTGGCCGATGCGCTGGAAGTGTCCCAGGATGCGGCGCGCATCCTGTCGGACCGCGAAGCCGCACATTCCGAGTTGACCGAGGATGTCGCGCGCCTCTCCGCCCGCCATCAATCGGCGCTCAGGCTTCTGGCCGACAGCCGCTCGACGCTGGAGCGATCCGATGCCGAGGCCGGGCGCGCGAAGGCCGCCGCCGGCGAGGCCGAGGCGGCGCTGGCCCACGCGAGCGAGGACTACATGGCCGCCGAGTCCGCGCAGGACGAGGCGGTGAGCTCCGCCGAAGATGCCGAAGTAGCCTTGGCTGCCGCGGATGAGGCGCGCACCCATGCCCAAGCGAAAGAGGCGGAAGCGCGTGCGGCGCTTTCTTCGGCGGACGGCGAGCTTGGCGCCCTCAGGGCCGAAGCCTCGGCGCTCATGAAGCTCGTGGAGCGCGAGGCGTCGAGCGGCAAGCAGATCCTCGATCGCGTCGAGGTCAAGAAGGGCTATGAAAAGGCGCTCGGCGCGGCATTGGCCGACGATCTCCGCGCGCCCGAGATCGCGAAGGATGCGGCTTCTGGCTGGGTCGTGCTACCCGGCTATCCGCAGGCGCAGGCGCTGCCGGACGGCGTCATCGCGCTATCGAGCGTGGTCAACGTGCCCGAGGTTCTCGCCCGGCGAATCGGCCAGATCGGGCTGGTCAGCAAGGCGGATGGTGCTCGCCTGCAATCCAGATTGCAGCCTGGCCAGCGACTTGTGACCGAAGAGGGCGACCTTTGGCGCTGGGACGGATTCCGTGCCGGAGCGGAGGACGCGCCGACCGCCGCGGCGCTGCGGCTCCAGCAGTTGAACCGCCTCACGGACCTCAAGCGCGACCTCGAAGAGGCGACGGGCCGTGCCGATGGCGCCCGTCGCGCGCATGAACACCTGACCCGCCGCCTGTCGGAGACGACCGAGGCCGACCGTTCCGCCCGTGACGCGCGGCGCGAGGCGGACCGGCGCATGGCCGATGCCTCGCGCGCCCTGTCGAAGGCCGAGGCCGACCGATCCATCGCCAGCGGCAAACTGGAAAGCGCCCGACTGGCCGTCTCACGATATGAAGAAGAATCGCTCGCGGCTCGCACCCACCTGAAGGAAGCCGAAGCCGCCGTTGCCGCTTTGCCCGATCTGGACGCCGCGCGCGCCGAAATTGAGGACGTAAAACTGACCGTCGAGGCGGCGCGCATGACGATGCTCGCCAAGCGCTCCGCCCATGATGAGATCCGCCGTGAGGGCGAGGCGCGGACAGGGCGGCGGCAGGAGATCACCAAAGAGACTTCCGGCTGGCGGCATCGGTTGGAAACCGCCGAAAAGCGCAGCGCAGAACTGGCCGACCGCAAGGCGGCTTCGGAAGCCGAATTGCTGGAAGCCGCCGCCGCCCCCGACGAGATCGCGGCGAAGCGCGTCGAGCTTGGCGATGCGATCGACGGCGCCGAGATGCGTCGTCGCGCCGCCGCCGACCGTCTGGCCGAAGCGGAAACCACCTTGCGCGATGCGACCGATCTGGAGCGTACCTCCGAACGCGCCGCCTCCGAGGCCCGCGAGGCTCGCGCACGTGCCGAGGCCCGCACCGACGCCGCGCGCGAGGCGGTCGCCGGTGCCGCCGTTCGCCTCCACGAAGAAACCGAACTTGAGCCGGCAGGACTTCTGCAAAGCCTCGACGCCGATCCCGAACAGATGCCCTCAGCCGAGGCGCTCGACAACGACGTCCATCGCCTTCGCCGCCAGCGTGATGCCTTGGGCGCGGTGAACCTGAGGGCTGAGGAGGACGCCAAGGAGGTTCAGACCGAACACGACACGCTGGTCACGGAAAAGGCCGATCTGGAAGAGGCGATCAAGAAGTTGCGCGCAGGCATCGCCGGGTTGAACCGCGAGGGACGTGAGCGGCTGCTCACCGCCTTCGAGCAGGTGAACAGCAACTTCCGCCTGCTCTTCACCCATCTCTTCGGCGGCGGCGAGGCGAATCTGGTGCTCGTCGAAAGCGACGACCCGCTGGAAGCCGGGCTCGAGATCATGTGCCAGCCGCCGGGCAAGAAACTCGCCACGCTGTCGCTTCTTTCGGGCGGGGAGCAGACATTGACCGCGCTGGCGCTGATCTTCGCCGTTTTCCTCGCCAACCCTGCACCGATCTGCGTGTTGGACGAGGTGGACGCACCCCTGGACGACGCAAACGTCACGCGATTCTGCGATCTCCTGGACGAGATGACGCGGCAGACCGACACCCGTTTCCTCATCATCACGCACCACTCGGTTACGATGAGCCGGATGGACCGCCTCTTCGGTGTGACCATGCAGGAACAGGGTGTCAGTCAGCTCGTTAGCGTCGATCTGAAGAAGGCGGAGGCGCTGGTTGCCTGATCGCGGGCGTCGCGCTAACCCTGCGTTAATGATGAATCACTAGAACAGGACGTGAACAAACCATAAAGGGTCCGTCCATGCGTGAAGTCATCTCCATTGCAACCGTGTTCCTGATGCTTGCCGCAGCGGGCGTGAAGGCGGACGCGGAGAAAGCCCCTAAATTTTGTCGAACCGGCGCGGTCGCCGCGTTCCTTTCGCTCACCTGCTGACCGGCGGTCAGAGCTTGCCCAACAGCGCCTTGGTCGGCCAGGCATCCGCAGGCAGTCCGAGGCGCTCCTGTTCGCGCTGCACCGCCTCGCGCGTCTTTTCGCCAAGGATGCCATCCACTGCCCCGACATCGTAGCCGCGTGACGCGAGCTTCTGCTGAAGCATCTTCATCTGACCATCCGACAGCCCGGCTTCAGGATTGCCGGCGTCGTAGGCGGGTGCGCCTTCCAGCCGCGTCGCGAAATAGGCGGCGGTTGTGACATAGACGAAGCTTTTGTTCCATTCGAAATAGACGCGGAAATTTGGATAGGCCATGAATGCGGGTCCCTTGCGCCCCATCGGCAGAAGAACGGAACCGCCGAGGTTGCCCTCCAGCGGGGCGGAGCGCCCCTTGACACCCATCGCCGCCCATTGACCGACCGGCAACTGATGATCGAGGCCGGTCTTTGTCCAGTCGAGACCGGGCGGCACGGTGATCTCCTGCAACCATGGCTCGCCCCGCCTCCATCCCAACTCATGCAGCATCTTGGCGCCGGTCATAAGCGCGTCGGGCGATGAGGCCTTAAGCCTGACATGACCGTCGCCGTCGCCATCGACACCGTTGCGCAGTATGTCGTCGGGCAGCATCTGGACTTGCCCGATCTCTCCCGCCCAGGCGCCGATCGTGCGGCCGGGATCGAAATCGCCGCGCTTGTAGAGCTCGAGCGCCGAGAAAATCTGCGGCCGGAAGAGATCCGGGCGACGGCAATCGTGGGCAAGCGTGACGAGGGCGTTCCGCGTGTTGAAATCACCCTGAACCGCGCCGAAATCAGTTTCGAGCGCCCAGAACGCAAGAAGCACGCCGGGCGAGACGCCGTATTCGCCTTGGGCACGCTTGAAGACGGAGGCGTATGTCTTGGCGTTTCGCGCGCCGTTCTGAAGCCGGTTTGCACTGATCACTGCGCGGGAAAACTCGATGAAGTCCTTTTTGAACACGCCCTGGGCGCGGTCCGCGCGCAGTACCCTTGGGTCCTGCCGGACACCATCGAAGAAGCTGCCGACGAGGGCGGCGTCATAGCCCCGGCTTTTCGCCTCGGAGGCAAGGCCCCCGACAAAGCCGTTGAAACCGCCGCCACAATCGGCACCTGCGATCTGCGGAATGATGGCGAGGGCGAGTGCTGGCAAGAGCCGGGACATCAGGATCCTCCGTTTCGCTTTTGCCCGGACCCTAACAGGCCGAAAAACATGGGCAAGCGAACAAACTCGAAAACCTTTTGGGAAGCGTTAAGAATTGTTTAAGCATTGTTCACGAATCTCTAACAACAGCACATGAAGCGCGTCCACACGCCGCTTCGAGAGCGCAGGAGGGTCGATGCGGGTATTGATCGTCGAAAGCGACCCGAACCTGGGCTGGCTCTGGAAGCGGCATGTTGAGCGCTTTTCGGCGGAAGTGACGCTTGTCCAGACCCAGGAGGCCGCCGTCACACATATCGAACATGATGACGTCGAGATCATCGTGCTCGACCTCATTCTGGCGGGCGGCAGCGCCATTGCGGTCGCCGACTATGCCGCCTATCGCCGACCGGATACGAAGATCGTCTTCGTCACCAACACCACCTTCTTTTCGGACGGCTCGATCTTCCAGCACATACCGAATGCTTGCGCGTTCCTGCCCTCGCGCACACCGCCCGAAGATCTGGCGGCCGTGGTGGAGCATTACGGTTCGACCCAGTAGCGCCTAGCCGCGTCCGTGCGGCGCGTCGAAATCCAGGATCGGGTTGATCGGGATGATCCGGTGCGGATTTATCGTGTCGTGGCTGTAGTGGTAATGTCGCACGATATGGTCGAGATGCACCGTTTCCGCCACCCCCGGCCACTGGTAGAGATCTCGCGTATAAGCCCATAGATCGGGATAATCGATCAGCCGCTTCCGGTTACACTTGAAATGAAGGTGATAAACGGAATCGAACCGGACGAGCGTGGTGAATAGCCGCCAATCGGCTTCGGTCGGACGCTCACCTACCAGGAACCGCGACCGCCCCAACATCCCCTCAAGCCAGTCGAGCGAGTCGAAAAGCGCGTGAACCGCTTCGTCATAGGGTTCCTGCGTGGTCGCGAATCCTGCCTTGTAGACGCCGTTGTTGACGGTCGAATAGACCCTTTCGTTGATCTCGTCGATGCGCCCCCGCAGCGACTCGGGCCGGTAGTCATCGCCGTTGCCGGTGATCCCGTCGAAGGCGGAATTGAACATCCGAATGATCTCGGCACTTTCGTTCGAGACGATCGTGTTGCGCTTTCGATCCCAGAGAACGGCCACCGTTACGCGGCCCGTCGCGTCGGGCTGCGCGCGCAGGTAGATGTCGCGGAGGAAAGCGGAGCCGAACAGCGTGTCGCCCGTCGTGCCGGCAAAATCCGTGCGAAAGGTCCAGCCGTCGTCAAGCATTTCGGGATGGACGACCGAGACGCCGATCAGATCGACCAGCCCCTTCAGCGCGCGGAAAATGAGCGTGCGATGCGCCCACGGACAGGCATAGGAGACGTAGAGGTGATAGCGGCCTGCCTCGGCCGCGAATCCACCTTCCCCCGATGGTCCGGGTGCTCCGTCCGGCGTGATCCAGTTTCGGAACTTCGCCGTGTCGCGCTTGAATGCGCCGCCGGAAGAACCGGTATCATACCAGCCACTCTTCCATTCACCATTCACCAACTGACCCATCCAATTCACCTTCCCGGTCGCGCGCCCTGACTAGCGCCTCTCGCGCCGATACCCAATGTTCAGACGCGCGGAGCGGCCCTGCGCAGGTGCACGTGAATTGTTGCCGGTCGCGCATCACAGCACGGCAAAAGGCGCGCACTAGAGTTGAATCAACACTCAAGCCCGTCATTTGTTGCAATTTTTTCAAAGGGGGCCATGCTGAATGCGCGGGGGAGTGTGGGTGATGACGGATTATCTGCCGGAGGCTGTCAGGGCCGGTTTGGAAGAGGCGCGCAAACGTGATCTGAAGCGCAGGTCTCGCCTGCGCGTTCACGCCGGGGACGAAGTTTACCCGATTCTGCGCTTCTGGGAGACGGGCTTCGCCCTCGACGCCGATCAGGTTGTTTCGCTCAGGGGCATCGTCGATATCTACGACGGTCCGAGGCATATCTACAACTCGCTGATCATCGCCTCTGACATCGAGAACGGCGAGCTTATCTGTACCATGAAGCGATCAACGTTGACGCAAGAGCATCCGGCGCTCGACTATGTACGCGACGACGACGCGCCGGTGGGTTATCTGCCGCGCGAGTAAAGGGCGGTGGCGCCTCACTGCAGATCGGCAAAAGCCTTTTGCATCCGCGCCACCGCGTCTTCAACTCGCGCGCGCGTCGTTGCAAGGTTGAAGCGCAGGAAGCTCTCGCCGCCCGCGCCGAAATCCGGTCCGGGGCTTGCGGCAATATGGGCAATGTCGCGGGTGCGAGCGCTGAATTCAGTGAACGCCATGCCGGTGCCCGAAAAGTCGACCCATGCAAGATAGGTCGATTGCAGCGGAAGCGAGCGGATGCCGGGAATGGAATTGATGCCCGCATCGAACATCTGCCGGACGCTGTCGAGATGCGCGATCTGCGCATCGACCCATGCGGCGCCGTCCGGTGAATAGGCGGCGGTCACCATTCTCACCCCTAGCCCGTTCGGCGCATAGTCGAGCGCGCGTAGCCGCGCCGCCAGAACTTCGCGCAGTTCGGGGTCCGGGATGATCAGGTTTCCCGTCCTTTGGCCCGCAATGTTGAACGTCTTGGACGCAGCGGTGGCGATCACGAGGCGGCTCCGCGCCTCCGGGGCGGCGACGGCCATCGGCACGAATTCTTGACCGGCATAGATCAGGTCGTGATGCACCTCGTCGGATATCAGGACCAACCGGTTGCGCTCGGCGAATTCCGCGACCGCGCGCAATTCCTCAACCGTCCAGATACGGCCCGAGGGGTTCTGCGGCGAACACCAGATCAGGAGCTTCTCTTTCCCGGTAAGTCGGCTCTGCGCATCGTCGAGATCAAGCTCATAGCGGTCGCCGGCCCGGGCGAGGGGACATTCCGTGACGACGCGCCCGGCCCGTCGGACCTTGTTGGCGAACTCGTGATAGACGGGGGGAAAGATCGCAACCGCGTCGCCCGGATCGCTCCAGATATCGATGCAAAGAGCGATCGCGTTGCCAAGGCCCTGCGTCGTCAGAATCCAGTCGGGGTCGACATCCCAGCCATGGCGGGTTCGCATCCACCACGCGATCGCATCATGATAGGCGCCATAGTCCCCGAAATAACCGAAGATGCCGAACTCTGCCGCATCGCGCACGGCCTCGCGGACGCAGGGCGCAGTGGGATAGTCCGAATCCGCCGTCCACATGGCAAGTCCGTCTTCGGGCGACACGCCGAAGAGTTTCTCCATCAGGTCCCATTTCGACGAATGGGTGCCGCGGCGGTCGACGAACGTGTCGAAATCAAATCTGGACATGGGGACTCCTCGGTGACGACGGCAGGTTAGCGGGCCTGTCGGCGACCGCAAGGCCCTGCGGGTTATTGCGAAATCCGGCGGGGTGGCCTAAATCCTCGCGCATGACGACACGCCCGATCCTGATCCATCCAGACCCGCGCCTGAAAAAGTGTTGCGATGAAGTGACTGACATCACGGACGACCTGCGCAAGGCGGCGGACGATATGCTGGAAACCATGTATGACGCGCCGGGCGTCGGCCTTGCCGGTCCGCAGGTCGGGTTGATGAAGCGCATCCTCGTGATGGATTGCATCAAGGATCCGGAAGTGGCGCCGCGGCCGATGGTGCTCCTCAACCCCGAGGTGACATGGTCTTCCGAGGCATTGAACACCTACGAGGAAGGTTGCCTTTCAATCCCCGAGCAATATGCCGAGGTGACGCGGCCCGCCGAGGTGAAGGTGCGCTGGATGGGTCTCGATGGAGGCGAGCAGGAAGAGCAGTTCGACGGTCTCTGGGCGACCTGCGTGCAGCACGAGATCGATCACCTGAACGGCAAGCTTTTCATCGACTACCTGACTCCGCTCAAGCGTCAGCTCATCACCCGCAAGATGCAGAAGCTGAAGCGCGACCGGGCGCGCCTGTGACCATCCGGTCGTTCGTTCCCTATCCCGACAAGCGGCTTCGTACCGCGGCTGAGCCGGTGGCGGAGGTCAACGAGACCGTCCGCATGATCTGGGACGACATGGTCGATACGATGGATGCTATGCCGGGCTATGGCCTTGCGGCACCGCAGATCGGCATCATGCTGCGCCTCGCAGTCGTCGATTGTTCCGACAAGCGCGGGCAGGCGGTCAAGATGGCGAACCCCGAGCTGCTTCACGCCTCGGTACAGTTTCGCAAGCATCAGGAGGCCAGTCCGAACCTGCCCGGCATCTCCGCACTAGTCGAACGGCCGCGCGCGGTTACGGTGCGGTTCCTGAACGAGGCGGGCGCGGTCGAGGAGCGTGATTTCGTCGGCCTCTGGGCGACGAGCGTTCAGCACCAGATCGACCATCTGAACGGCCGGATGTTCATCGACCACCTGTCGGCGCTGAGGAAAAGGATGCTGGTTCAGAAGGCGGCGAAATTGGCGCGGAACGGATAGCGCCGGGGGACGTCGCGTCCCCCCGACCCCCCGCGGGGTATTTGCGCAACGAAGAAGCAGGAGGCACGGAATTGCGGGTCGTCTTCATGGGAACGCCGGAGTTTTCGGTGCCCGCCCTCGAGGCGGTCCGTGCCGGGCATGAGATCGTCTGTGTCTATACCCAGCCTCCGCGTCCCGCCGGGCGTGGCAAGAAAGACCGCCCGTCGCCGGTGCACGCAAGGGCCGCGGCTTTGGGACTGCCGGTCCGCCATCCCGCCAGTCTGAAATCGCCCGAAGCGCAGGCGGAATTCGCCGCGTCGAACGCCGATGTCGCTGTGGTCGTGGCCTACGGGCTGATCCTGCCGCGGGCAGTGCTCGACGCCCCGGCGAAGGGGTGCCTCAACATTCACGCCTCGCTGCTGCCGCGCTGGAGGGGCGCGGCGCCAATCCATCGCGCGATCATGGCCGGCGACCGGGAGACGGGCGTCTGCATCATGCGGATGGAGACAGGCCTCGATACCGGGCCGGTACTTCTCGGCGAAAGGACGAGGATCGGACCGGAGGAGACGACGGGCGATCTGCACGAACGGCTGTCGGCGATGGGCGCGCGGCTCATCGTGCAAGTGCTCGACGCACTGGCGGCGGGTATAGCTACGGATGAACTACGCCAACCCGACGCGGGCGTGACATATGCCGGCAAGGTCGAAAAGGCCGAAGCGCGGATCGACTGGACCCGTCCGGCGGAAGAGGTCGACCGGCTGATTCGCGGGCTGTCGCCCTTTCCGGGTGCGTGGTGCGAGATCGCGGGCGAACGTGTCAAACTCCTCCGCTCGCGTCTTTCTGAAGGTGAGGGCGCGCCGGGTCAGGTGCTGGCCGGCTTCACCATCGCCTGCGGTACGGGCGCCGTCGAGATCACCGAAGCACAGCGCGAAGGCAGGAAGCCGATGCCCGGTCCGGAGGTCTTGCGCGGCGTGACCTTGCCAGAACGGCTAAGCTAAACGCTTCCAATCCCTGCGCTGCACTCCATATTGGGGGCGGAGCAATCGGAGACACGCATGCCCATTCTCGCCCTCATCATCATCGGCGCCGCTGCGGGATTCATCGCCACGCGGCTGATGAAGGTCGAGACCGACCTCGTCACGACCGTTTCCATCGGTATTTTCGGCGCGCTCATCGGCGGCCTTGTGCTGCGCATCCTCCTGACCATCACCGGCTTCGTCGCCGGGTTCGTCGGTGCGATCCTGGGTGCTATGGCATTGATCTGGCTGTGGAATACATACGGGCCGAGGCGCCGCTAACGGCGCGGGGGGCGCGCCTTGTAGACCGGCAGGCGCCACCCGAAGGTAAGGCTTCCGGCGCGAAGCGCGAATGTCACCGCAGCGCAGATCAACAGCGCGGGACCCATCGGCAGGACCATGAGTGCAAGGACCGCTGCTCCTGCGCCGGCGAAGGCGGCGGTCACGTACAACTCGCCCTGCTTCAGGACCAGCGGCACCTCATTGCACACTACGTCGCGCAGAAGGCCTCCGAAACAGCCGGTCGAGACCCCCATGATGAGGACGATGGCCCAATGCTGCCCCATGGCGAGTGCTACGCCCGCGCCCGCCGGGACCGCGACCGACAGCGCCAGCGCGTCGAGCCAGGTCAACACCCTGAGCCTGCTTTCGAGGAGATGGGCGGTGAGGAACACCAGAACCGCCGCTACGACGGCAACGCCGATAAATGCAGGTTGTGCCACCCAGAAAACCGGATTCCTGTCCAGAAGAACGTCACGCACCGTGCCGCCGCCGACCGCCGTCAGGCTGGCGACGAAGGCAAACCCCACGATATCGAGTTGCGCTCGGCTCGCCACCAGCGCGCCCGACAGCGCGAAGACGATGACCGAGGCATAGTCGAGAAGTTCAAGAAGCGTCATCGGCCTTCGTCTTTTTCGGCTTGAAGGGCGCCATCCCGGCGCGGGCCAACTCGTCGGCGCGTTCGTTCTCGGCATGGCCGGCGTGACCCTTGATCCACTCCCACGTGACGTCGTGACGCGTCCGCGCCTCGTCCAGCCTCTGCCAGAGATCGACATTCTTCACGGGCTTCTTGTCCGCGGTCCGCCAGCCGTTCCGCTTCCAGCCATGGATCCATTGGCCGACACCGTTCTTCACATAGGCGGAATCGGTGACGATCGTAATTGCAGCCCCCCGCCTGAGTGCCTCGAGCGCCGAAATCGCGGCCAGCAATTCCATCCGGTTGTTCGTCGTATCGGCCTCTCCACCTGACATCTCGCGCGTCTTGACGACCTCCTCGCCCTCGCGCGCGATCATCAGCACACCCCAGCCTCCGGGGCCGGGATTGCCGGAGCATGCTCCGTCGGTATAGGCGAAAAGCTCGGGCATCGGTTCCCCACGGCGTTTCGCTCCGTCTAGGGGCCGGGCGCGCGCCGGTCAACCGCGCCGCTCACGCACGCTCCAGTGCCAGCCTAAGACCAAGCGCCGCGAACGAAGCCGCGAAGGCGCGGCGCAGCCAGGACATGACGGCGGGGCGATCGAGCACTGCTTCGCGCCCCGAAGCGGCAAGCGTGGCGTAGCCGAGAAAGACCGCGAAGGTCATCGCCGCGAAGCCGAGGCCCAGTTCGACGATCACGAGCGTGCCGTCGCCGGGCGACAGGAACTGCGGCAGGAAGGCGATAAAGAACATCGGTATCTTCGGGTTGAGCAGATTGAGCGCGATACCCCGCCAGACGATGCGACGCGACGCTCGCGGCGCGGCGGCCCTGATGCTGAGCCCGCCCGTGCCCTTCAACGTGCCCCAGGCCATCCACATAAGATAGGCGACGCCGGCGAATTTCACCGTCTGGAAGAGAACGGCGGAGGAATGCAGTATCGCCGCCAGCCCCGCCACCGCGACCGCCAGGTGGACGATCGTGGCGAGCGTACAGCCGATCGCGGCCCAGAACCCACCGCGTAGCCCCTGCGCCAGTGCCACCGAAAGCGTATAGACGACGCCGATACCCGGCGCGAGGCAGACGACGAAGCTGGTCAGCAGATATTCGGGGGACATGGCGTATCTCCGGTTACGGATTTTGCACGCTCGCGTGAGTGAACCGTCCTGTCAAGGCCGATCAGGTGGTGGAGCGCAGGGTCTCTCAGGGAATGGTGCGCGGGTCCACGCTCATGCCGGTTCGCGAAGCACGCGTGGCACCTTGAATTCAACGCTCTCCTTCGCCGTCTCGACCATCTCGATGGTCACGTCGAAGCGGTTTCGGAAGGCGTCGATGACCTCGTTGACCAGCACCTCCGGGGCCGAGGCTCCAGCGGTGACTCCGACCGTCCGTATTCCGTCCAGCGCGCGCCAGTCGATGTCGGTGGCGCGCTGCACAAGCTGCCCATAGGCGCAGCCCGCCGTGCGGCCGACCTCAACCAGCCGTCTGGAGTTCGAGGAGTTCGGGGCGCCGATGACCAGAAGCGCGTCGATCTTGGGCGCGATCACCTTGACTGCTTCCTGACGATTCGTCGTTGCGTAACAAATGTCTTCCTTGTGCGGCCCTATGATGGCCGGAAAGCGGACCCTGAGCGCGGCGACGATCGCGGCGGTGTCGTCCACCGACAGGGTCGTCTGAGTGATGAAGGCCAGCTTCTCCGGGTCGCGCGGCGCGATCCCGGCGACGTCGTCCACGGTTTCGACCAGCAGAACTTCCCCATCGGGCAGTTGCCCCATCGTGCCGAGCGTCTCGGGATGCCCGGCATGCCCGATCATCACCATCTGAAGGCCGTTCTCGTGATGCCGCTCGGCCTCGATGTGGACCTTCGAAACCAACGGGCAGGTCGCATCGACAACGACCATCTGACGCCGCGCGGCCTCGGCCGGCACGGCCTTCGGCACACCGTGGGCGGAAAAGATGACCGGCCGGTCATCCGGGCATTCGTCCAGATCCTCGACGAAGATCGCGCCCTTGGCCCGCAGCCCGTCCACCACGAATTTGTTGTGCACGATCTCGTGGCGCACATAGACCGGCGCGCCCCATTTGCCGATCGCCATTTCGACGATCTTGATGGCGCGGTCCACTCCGGCGCAGAATCCGCGCGGCGCGGCGAGATAGAGGGTCAGTGCGGGGCGCATCGTCTCGAAGTCCTGTCAGTTGCGGTCGCACACTAAAGAGCCGCGGCGCCAGCGACAACCGGTCCCCGCCCGCGCGTGCGAACGCATCGCGCCTACTTGCTGCTCGCCGCTTCTTCCTCGCGCTCAAATCGCGGTTCGCGCGGTGGGCGTCCGATAACATCGCGTAGTGCATCGAGTTCGATGAAGTTGTCGGCCTGACGGCGAAGTTCGTCCGCGATCATCGGCGGCTGCGACCGGATGGTCGAGACAACCGATACCCGCACGCCCTGACGCTGCAGGCTTTCGACCAGAGGCCGGAAGTCCCCATCGCCGGAAAACAGCACGATATGATCGACGCGCGGCGCAAGCTCCATGGCATCGACAGTAAGTTCGATATCCATATTGCCCTTCACCTTTCGACGGCCCTGGGTATCGATGTATTCCTTGGCCGGTTTCGTCACCATCGAGAAGCCATTGTAATGCAGCCAGTCGACCAGCGGACGGATCGGGGAATACTCCTCGTTCTCCAGAAGCGCGGTATAATAGAAGGCGCGGAGCAGCTTACCCCGACGCTCAAACTCCTGTCTGAGCAGTTTGTAGTCGATGTCGAACCCAAGCGACTTGGCCGCAGCGTAAAGATTCGAACCGTCAATGAACAGCGCAAGCCGTTCGTCCTTGTAGAACATTAATTGTTCCCTTCAAAATTTGCTGCCAGAAATTCATTGTACGTTCGGGTGGTCAAACAGAACTCTGACAGCACGGGCTTGAGGCTATAGGAATAGGCAAATTGGTACAAGCTACGGTAGCTATACAAAAGAACAGGCTCGCGCTTATTGGATTGGGCGGCAACCTGCCGTCAACGCTTGGCGAGCCGATTCAAACCATTCTCACGTCCCTTGCATATATTCAAGCTAAACTGGGGCCGATTGTTTCCATTTCAAGGTTCTACAGAACGCCTGCCTACCCGAAAAGTTCCGGTCCCGATTTCGTGAATGCCGCGGTTGCGGTTGCAACCGTACTTTGTCCGGACGAAATTCTCTTCAACCTTCACGAGGTCGAGGCCGAGGCCGGACGGGTCCGGGAAATCCGCTGGGGCGCGCGGACGCTCGATCTCGATCTGCTTGCCTTAGGCGACGTGGTTCTGCCCGATGCGATGACGCAGCGCGACTGGATGGCGCTGCCGCCCCGGCAGCAGGGGCGGCAGACCCCCCACTGCCTGATCCTGCCGCATCCGCGCCTTCAGGATCGCGGCTTCGTGCTGATTCCCCTTGCCGAGATCTGCTCCGGATGGCGTCATCCGGTCACGGGGCTGAGCGTGGGGGAGATGGCCCAGGCGCTTTCTGACGATGACAAAGCTGCGATTTGCCCGGTTTGAGGAGGAAACTCCGCTTGTCAATAGGGATGTGAGGCCCTAAATAGCGGGTTCAATATCTCCCAATCCGATTGGAGTTCGTCCATGGCCCGCGTGACGGTCGAAGACTGCGTTGACAAGGTTCCGAACCGTTTCGAGCTTGTGATGCTCGCCGCCCATCGCGCGCGCGAAATCACTGCGGGTTCGCCGCTTACCATCGATCGCGACAACGACAAGAACCCCGTCGTGTCGCTCCGCGAGATCGCCGATGAGACTCAGGGCGCCGCCGATCTGCGTGAGCGGATGATCGAAAGCCACCAGACCCAGATCGAGGTGGATGAGCCGGAAGATGACGCGATGGCGCTTCTGATGGGGGCCGAGGTCGATCGCCCGGCGCAGGACGACATGGATGAAGAGCGACTTCTGCGCCAACTGATGGAAGCGCAGGGGCAGGGCTAGTTCCCGGATGGTCGGACAGCCATGATCGACGTCGAAGACCTGATCGCGCTGGTCCGCAACTATAATCCCCGCACAAACGAGACCATGATCCGGCGCGCGTATGACTACGGGCGCCGGATGCATGAGGGGCAGAAGCGCCGCTCCGGCGAGGACTACTTCAGCCATCCGGTTGCCGTCTCCGCGATCCTGACCGAACAGCGCCTGGACGACGCGACGATCGTGACAGCACTGCTGCACGACACGATCGAAGACACCAAATCGACCTATTCCGAGATCGCCGGGCAGTTCGGCGAGGAAATCGCCGAACTCGTCGACGGCGTCACCAAGCTGACCAACCTTCAGCTGTCCTCGACCGAGACCAAGCAGTCCGAGAACTTCCGCAAGCTTTTCATGGCGATGTCGAAGGATCTGCGCGTGATTCTTGTGAAGCTTGCCGACCGGCTGCACAACATGCGGACGATCAAGTCGCTGCCGCACGAAAAGCAGACCCGCAAGGCGCGCGAGACGATGGACATATTCGCGCCCCTGGCAGGTCGGATGGGCATGCAGTGGATGCGCGAGGAACTGGAGGATCTCTCGTTCCGAGTCATCAACCCCGAAGCGCGGTCTTCGATCATCCGCCGCTTCATCACGTTGCAGAAGGAAACCGGCGATGTGATCCACAAGATCACCGCCGACATACGGCTGGAGCTGGAGACCGAAAACATCGAGGCCGACGTCTTCGGTCGTGCGAAGAAGCCCCATTCGATCTGGCGCAAGATGCAGGAAAAGCAGCTTGCCTTCTCGCGGCTGTCCGACATCTACGGCTTCCGCGTGATTTGCAGGAGCGAGACGGATTGCTACCGCATTCTCGGTGCGATCCACCGCCGCTGGCGCGCCGTGCCGGGGCGGTTCAAGGATTATATCAGCCAGCCGAAATCGAATGGCTACCGTTCGATCCATACAACTGTTTCAGGCCGCGACGGCAAGCGGGTCGAGGTGCAGATACGCACCCGCCAGATGCACGAAGTGGCCGAGGCGGGTGTCGCCGCCCATTGGTCCTACCGCGATGGCGTCCGCGCCCAGAACCCCTTCGCCGTCGATCCCGCGCGCTGGATCGCGACGCTGACCGAACGCATCGACACCGGCGACGACCACGACGAGTTTCTCGAGAACGTGAAGCTCGAAATGTACTCCGATCAGGTGTTCTGCTTCACACCAAAGGGAGATGTCGTCCAGTTGCCCAAAGGCGCGACGCCGATCGACTTTGCATATTCGATCCATACGCGCATCGGCAATTCTACGGTCGGCGCCAAGGTGGACGGGATTCGCGTTCCGCTCTGGACCCGGCTCAAGAACGGCCAGTCGGTCGAGGTCATCACCGCGACCGGCCAGCGCCCGCAGGTGACCTGGATCGACATCGTCGTTACCGGCCGCGCGAAATCGGCGATCCGGCGGTCCTTGCGCGAGGAGGATCGCGAACGGTTCATCAAGCTCGGACGCGAGCTGGCGCGCGTCGCCTTCGAACATCACGGCCGCAAGGTCACCGACAAGGCGCTTCGGACCGCCGCCAAGACGCTCGGGCTCGCGGATGAGCACGAGGTCCTGGCGCGCCTTGGCAGCGCGGAACTGACCACCCGCGAGGTGATCGAGGCGATCTATCCCGAACTCGCCACCGCGCCGCTGACCGAAGAGGTCGATGCGCGCCGTCCGGTCGTCGGCCTGACAGCCGATCAATCCTTCCGGCGCGCCAATTGCTGCCAGCCGGTGCCGGGTGAACGCATTGTCGGCATCACCTATCGCGGCCAAGGCGTGGTGGTGCACGCCATCGACTGCCCCGCCCTTGCCGAGTTCGAGGAACAGCCCGGTCGCTGGGTCGATCTGCAATGGCATTCGGGCCGCCACGCCGCGGCCTATTCGGTCAACCTGAACCTCACCATCGCCAACGATGCAGGCGTACTTGGCCGTATATGCACCTTGATCGGTGAACAGAAGGCCAATATCTCCGATCTAACTTTCGTCGATCGAAAGCCGGATTTTTACCGTCTTATCGTGGAAGTTGATCTGAGGGATGCCGAGCATCTCCACATGGTGCTGACGGCGCTTGAAGCGGAAAGCGACGTGGCGCAGGTGGAACGCTATCGCGACCTCGGTCGCAAGCCCTGAGGGGCGGAAGGGAACGGACGTGGTTTTCAAGCGGCGTGATCCGCGGTCCTATTTTCGTTTGATAGCTGAGGTTTTCTGGCCGCGCGGCGGCTGGACCCGTGCCTTCCATTATGTCAAGCACCGCATCCGCCGCCTGCCGGACAATCCCCACCGCATCGCGCGGGGCGTCGGTGCCGGCGTTTTCGTCAGTTTCACGCCGTTCTTCGGGCTGCATTTCATCACGGCCGTCGTCTCTGCGAAGATCGCACGCGGCAACATTCTTGCCGCGCTTCTCGGCACCTTCTTCGGCAATCCGATCACCTTCCCGATCATCGCCTTCTTCTCGATGAAGCTGGGCAAATGGATGCTCGGCACGCGATTCGACGAACGCCAGCACGAAACGCTCGCCAAGCGGTTCATGGGGGCGGCAGCTGACCTCAAGCACAATTTCTTCGCCATGTTCACGGATGAGCGGGCGCATTGGGGCAATCTTTCGTATTTCTATCACGACATCTTCCTGCCCTATCTCATCGGTGGGCTGATCCCGGGAATCGTCGCGGGTGTGATCGCCTACTACCTGTCCGAGCCGGTTATCGCAGCTTATCAGAAGCACCGGCGCAAGAAGCTGAAGGAACGGTTCGAAAAGCTGAAGGCAAAGCTTCACGCCCGTGCCGAAGAGCCGACGGAGCGCGGCTGAGGCGGATTGTGCGGGTGACACTTCCGCCGTTCACAGTGGCCGCCCAAGACAATATCCTGCATCTGACTGCTTGAAGACAGGAGATCGCGCATGACCGGCAAGCTTCGGCTCGGCGTCAATATCGACCACGTGGCTACCGTGCGGAACGCGCGCGGATCGGCCTATCCTGACCCGGTACGCGCCGCCATCCTCGCGGAAGAGGCGGGGGCGGATGGCATCACCGCACATCTGCGCGAGGACCGCCGTCATATCACCGATCCGGACATCGAACGATTGATGGAACAGCTCACCGTCCCGCTGAACCTCGAGATGGCCGCGACTGACGAGATGCAGCGGATCGCGCTCCGCCACAAGCCCCACGCCGTCTGCATCGTCCCCGAAAAGCGCGAAGAGCGGACGACCGAGGGCGGCCTGGAAGTCGCACGCGAGGAAAACCGGCTCGCCCGTTTCATAGCGCCTCTGGCCGCAGCCGGATGCAGGGTTTCGATCTTCATCGCTGCCGACCGCGCCCAGATCGAGGCCGCGCACAGGATTGGCGCGGCGGTGGTAGAACTCCACACCGGCGCCTATTGCGATTTCCACGCCGAGGGGAAACCTGCGGAACGCGATGCCGAACTCGCTCGCCTGCGCGACATGGCGGCCTTCGCGCTTTCACTCGGGCTTGAAGTCCATGCGGGACACGGCTTGACCTACGACACGGTCAGCCCGGTCGCCGCCTTCCCCGAGGTGATGGAGCTTAATATCGGCCATTTCCTGATCGGCGAGGCGATCTTTGCGGGGCTGAAGGTTTCCATCGCCGAGATGCGCCGCCTGATGGACGTAGCGCGGGCGGGCGCATGAAGGCGGTCTGTTACGAGCGCTTCGGCCCCGCCGATGAGGTTCTGACCCATGGCGACATGGCCGATCCCGCGCCGGGGCCTGGCGAAGTTCTGGTGCGTCTGCGCGCCTCCGCCGTGAATCCCTCCGACGTGAAGCTGAGGGCAGGTGCCCGCGCGGGCGCCGTGATGGACTGGCCTCGCATAGTGCCCCATTCCGACGGCGCGGGCGTTATCGAGGCGGTCGGCGCAAATGTCGATGCGGGGCGGGTCGGCGAGCGCGTCTGGATCTGGAATGGCCAGTGGCAGCGCGCCTTCGGCACGGCAGCGGAGTACATCGCGTTGCCGTCCGAACAGGCGGTGCGGCTGCCAGATGGAACCAGCTTTGCCTCAGCCGCCTGTTTCGGTATCCCGGCAATGACGGCATGGTATGCGCTTTTCGCAGATGGCCCGATCGCGGGCAAGACGGTACTCGTCACCGGCGGTGCGGGCGCGGTCGGTCGCTATGCCTGCCAGATGGCGCGGCTTGGCGGGGCGCGGGTCATCACCACCGTGTCCTCGTCCGAAAAGGCCGCGCATTCCACCGTGGCCGACTGGATCAATTACCGGGAGGCCGACGTGGCGGAAGCCGTGATGGAGATGACCGGCGGCAAGGGCGTGGACCGTATTGTCGAGGTCGACTTCGCGGCGAACCAAGATACATCGCTTGTCGTTCTGAAACCTGGCGGCACAATCGCATCCTACGCCTCCGCGTCCGGAATGAAGCCTGCGCTCGAATTCTACGGTTTCATGTTCCGTAACGTGACGCTCCGGATGCTGATCGTCTATCGGCTCGACGTTGAAACCCACAGCCGGGGCGAAGTGCAACTGACCAGGTGGCTCGAAGACGGAGCCCTCAGCCATTCCGTCGTGCCGGGCGGCAGCCTTCGGGACTGCGCGCAGGCGCACCGTATCGTCGAAGCCGGGAAGAAGCTCGGCACCGTCGTTCTGGAGATCGACGGATGATCCTCGGCATCGGCACCGACCTCTGCAATATCGACCGCATCCAAGGAACGCTCGACCGCTTCGGCGAACGCTTTCGCCATCGGGTCTTCACCGAGGTCGAACAGCGCAAGGCCGAACGGCGCAAGGACAAGGCGGGAACCTATGCCAAACGTTGGGCCGCGAAGGAAGCCTGCTCCAAGGCCCTCGGCACCGGTCTTCGCATGGGCATTTCGTGGAAGGATATGGCGGTGTCGAACCTTCGCTCCGGCCAGCCGGTCATGCACCTGACCGGATGGGCCGCCGAACGGCTCGCGGAAATGACCCCTCCGGGGCATGAGGCCATCGTTCACGTCACTTTGACGGACGATCACCCCTGGGCGCAGGCATTCGTGGTGATCGAGGCGCGCGCCATGACCTCGGAAACTTGACTCCCCCCATTGGGGCGCGCAAGAAGCGCCTCGAAACAGGCAAGCAGGGCAGGGTCTTATGAGCAGTACAGCCAAGGATGGCGTCATGGAGACGGTCAAGACCGTCTTCTGGGCGCTGATCATCGCGGGCATCTTCCGGACCCTTTTTTTTCAGCCCTTCTGGATTCCCTCCGGGTCGATGAAGGACACGCTGCTGATCGGCGACTTTCTCTTCGTCAACAAGATGTCATACGGCTATTCCCAGTATTCGTGTCCCTTTTCGGCCTGTCCGATCAAGGGCCGTATCTTCGCCTCCGAACCGGCGCGCGGGGATGTCGTCGTCTTCCGTCATCCCGGCACCGGCGCTGACTTCATCAAGCGGCTGATCGGCCTGCCGGGCGATACGATCCAGATGAAGGATGGCGTTCTCTACATCAACGGCCAGCAGACGCAGCAGCAGTCTGGCGGCAATTTCGAAGAGATCAAGGAACCACAGGGCGCGCAAGGCAATATCCCGCGTTGCGCCAATGATCCGGTCGGCATGGGCGGCACCTGCATCAAGGAGCGTTTCACCGAAACACTGCCGAACGGCGTCTCGCATGACATCCTCAACATTGGCAATTTCGGTGCCGACAACACCCCCATCTTCACCGTTCCGGCGGGCCATTACTTCTTCATGGGCGACAACCGCGACAACAGTCAGGACAGCCGCTTTCCGCTTGCGACCGGCGGTGTTGGCATGCTGCCCGCGGAGTACTTGATCGGTCGAGCTGACCGGATCATGTTCTCCTCGGCAGGCAAATCGCTCTTCTTCTTCTGGACGTGGAGGAGCGACCGTTTCTTCAAGGCGATCGAGTGAGATTGGCAGCGGATATCAGGGAATTCACGGCGCGTCTGGGGCACGATTTCGCGCAGCCAGAGCTTCTGATCCACGCCATAACTCACGCTTCGCTCGCAACACCGCAGCGGCCCGACAATCAGCGACTGGAATTCCTCGGCGACCGAGTGCTTGGCCTCGTGATTTCCGAGGCGCTGCTGAAGGCCGACGCGGGTGCGAGCGAAGGGCTGCTCGCGCCCCGCTTCAATGCGCTTGTCCGCAAGGAAACCTGCGCTGCCATCGCGCGGGAGATAGCGCTCGGCGATGTGCTCAAACTGGGCCGTTCCGAGATGATGTCCGGTGGCAGGCGGAAAGAGGCGCTTCTGGGCGACGCGATGGAGGCGGTGGTGGCCGCGGTCTATCTCGACGGCGGGCTTGAGGCGGCGCGCGCCGTGATCCTGCGGCTCTGGCAGGACAGGATCGGGTCGGTCAAGGCCGATGCGCGCGACGCCAAGACCGCCCTTCAGGAATGGGCGCAGGCGCGTGCCCTGCCGCCACCGGACTATACCGAGCTTGGCCGCGAAGGCCCGGACCACCAGCCGATCTTCACGGTCGCGGTGCGGCTCGACAGCGGTGAAACAGAGATCGCGAAAGCCGGAACGAAACGGCAGGCCGAACAGGCCGCCGCCAAAGTGCTTCTGGCACGGATGGAGAAGATATAGCTGCCTAGTAGTTGAAGCGCCCGATCTGGCGGTTATGCGCCCGCCACATCCTGCGCCGCGCATCGGACGCCTCGAGATGCCGGTATTTTCCGCCAGAAAACTTAGGCCAGTCGATGGCCAGCCCGGCCTTTACAAGTTCGGCCCCGAGGTCGCGGCCATCCGGCAGATAGCAAGTGGCCACGGACCGGTCATGCGAGAGTGTGCCCTCGAAGCGCGCAGTGATCGTCTGCCCGTTACACATGGCCATCATCGCGAACTTCGCCTTCTTGCCATAGGGATGATCCATTTCGGGCGCGTCGATTCCTGCCAGACGTATCTTCACACCGCTTATCGCGATCGTGTCGCCGTCGATCACCCAGGCCTTGCCGCAAAGCGACTGTTCAGTTGTGACGACGGTGACCGAGCGGGTTCGCGCCACGGTGACCGAAAGGCGCGGAAGCGGCTCCGAACGCCTCGTCGGCGGGTCTGATGGCGGTTGTCCGCTCCCATCGGCGCTGAAAAACGCCCTGAAAATCTGTCGCAACACTCCCAATATTCGACCCGTGTCTGAATGTTTCGGCGCGGTGATTCCGTATAGCTTTGATCCTGCGCAGAAATCGGGCGATTTCTTGACAGATGTCGGGATCGCGCGTTCGCGGGCAGGCGCGCCACTCGATCGCGGCACACTCACTGGCGTTGGGTCGCGTTTTCAACTATTCCGCCAATGCAACTGGAAAGGATACGCCATGACCACCCGCGCAGGTTTTGTCGCGCTGATCGGAGAGCCGAATGCGGGCAAATCCACGCTTCTGAACCGCATGGTCGGGGCGAAAGTCTCGATCGTCACGCACAAGGTGCAGACGACCCGCGCACGCATTCGGGGCATCGCGATGGAGGGGGACGCACAGATTGTCTTCGTGGATACGCCCGGCCTCTTTCGGCCCCGTCGCAGGCTCGACCGCGCGATGGTTGCAGCGGCGTGGAGTGGTGCGGCGGATGCCGATATCGTGGTTCTGCTGGTCGAAGCACATCGCGGGCGGACGGAAGGTGTCCGCGCTATTCTCGACACGTTGCGCGAACGTCTGGGCGGCGGCCGCCGCGTCGCCCTTGCCATCAACAAGATTGACCGGGTGAAGGCGGAGGCATTGCTGGCGCTGTCTCAGGATCTGAATGACGCCTTTCCATTCGAGAAAACCTTCATGATCTCCGCCGAGCGCGGTCACGGCGTCGAGGATCTGAAGAAGTGGCTTGGAGAAAGCGTCCCTGATGGCCCCTGGTTCTACCCCGAGGACCAGATTGCCGATCTGCCAATGCGCGTGATCGCTGCCGAGATCACGCGCGAAAAGCTTACGCTACGTCTGCATGAGGAACTGCCCTACCAGTTGACAGTGGAGACCGAACGTTGGGAGGACAAACCCGACGGTTCTGCCCGTATCGACCAGATCGTCTATGTCGCCCGCGACGGCCACAAGGGGATCGTCCTTGGCCACAAGGGCGAGACGATCAAGGCGGTGGGGCAGGCGGCGCGGACCGAGTTGATGGAGTTCCTCGACCGGCCCGTGCATCTTTTCCTTCAGGTGAAGGTGCGGGAGAACTGGCAGGAGGAACGGGAGCGGTATTCGGAAATGGGCCTCGATTTCCGCGATGGCGACTGAGCCGCGGCTGACCGCCGATTTCTGGGTGCGGGCCTATCTGGCACGGCTTCAGGCAGCACATATCCCGGCCTATGTAACCTCGAAGGGCGACGCGACGGCGGGCGCGGTACTGGTGAAGCTCGCCACACTCGACGGCAAGGCAAGGCTTTTCCAGCGCAGTTTCGACTTGATGACCGGCGCGCGGGCGTGGGTGGTTCTGGCCGATGGACCGGAGGCCGAGGTGGACGAGGCCGCACAACGCCAGCGCCGCACCGATCCGGACGTCTGGGTGATCGAGATCGAAAGCCGCGAGGGGCGGACGCTTCTCGACGAGGAGGGACTGGCGGAGTGAATTGCGCCGCACCGCTCGGGCGACGAGCAGGAGCGCGTCCCGGCTGCCCGAAGTCGCGCGCTCCGTCGCGCGCCTGCCGTCATCGAAGGCTCCGGTCACGGGAATTGTCACCGGCGTCGGGGATGTGCACAAGCTTCCTGCCCCCTTGTCGCCGCACCAATCCGATGAAAGGCTGCGTCATGGACTGGCGTGACGAAGGCATGCTTCTCTCCGCGCGGCGGCATGGCGAGACCTCGACGATCATCGAGGTCTTCACCGTCGCGCATGGTCGCCATGCGGGTCTGGTTCACGGCGGTGCCTCGCGCCGGCTCGCGCCGCTTCTTCAGCCCGGTGCGCAGCTTGACGTGACCTGGCGGGCGCGACTCGACGAACACCTCGGAACCTATTCGGTCGAACCCCTCAGGTCACGGTCCGGATTGATGGCGGACCGCCTCTCGCTCGCCGGGCTGAACGCCGTTTGCGCGCTTCTGTCGTTCCTGCTCCCCGAACGTGAAGTGCATGCGGCGCTCTACGGGGCGACGATGGAGCTTCTTGGCCGCATCGACGCAGGTGGCGACTGGGCGATCGATTATCTGCGCTGGGAGCTGGGTCTGCTGGAGGAAATGGGCTACGGCCTCGACCTCGGCCGCTGCGCGCTGACCGGATCGCGCGACGATCTCGCCTATGTCAGCCCGAAAACCGGCCGCGCCGTCGCGCGCGGCGCGGCAGGGGAGTGGGCCGACCGGCTGCTGCCGCTTCCCGCCTGCCTTCTCGGTCAGGGCCCGGCCAAGCCGGAAGACATCGCCGCAGGATTGCGGCTGACCTGCTATTTCCTCGAACACCGGCTGGCCCATGACCTTGCCGGCCGCCCGCTGCCCGAGGCGCGGCGGCGGCTTGCTGACCTTCTGGCACGTTCGGTCTGACGCCGACACATCCTGTCGCAAAATGTCGAGACGTCCGGGGCTTGGCCGCCGTTGAGTGGCAGGCGGAGGCCACATGGCGTTTCGCTACATCCCGATCTTTCTGCGCCATCCGCCGACGCCTGGCGTGCGCGGTTTCGCGATTCTTGCCGGGATCGAGGCGTCCTTACGCGGCACGCTCGTCTCGGTCTGGCCGCTAGTCATGTATTCGGCGCTCACGGAAAACGCTGGCCATGTGAGCCTCGCGTATTTCGTCGCCGGTGTGGCCTCGCTTGTCTGGGGCCTCATGGTGCCATGGATCAGCCGCCACATCCCCCGCCGCTGGACCTATACCGGAGGCTGTTCGCTCTATCTCGTCGGCTCGACGCTCGCCATCATCGGCGGCGCGGTCCTGACGCCCCTCGCCATGGCGCTGAACAACTTCGCGACGGTCACCGTCTTCATCTGTACCAACGCCTATCTGATGGACTACATCGCGCGGCATGAGCTGGGCAGGACCGAATCGCAGAAGATGCTTTACAGCGCGCTCTCCTGGGTGATTGGTCCGATCCTCGGTGTGGCGCTGTGGAAGTTATGGTCGCCTCTGCCGTTCCTGGTCGCGATCGGTTTCGCGCTGATCCTTCTCGCGACGTTCTGGGCGATGCGCCTCGGCAATGGCCGCCTCATCACGCGCGCGCGCGCCCCCGCGCCCAATCCCTTGGCCTATCTCGGCCGATTCTTCCGCCAGCCACGCCTTGTCGCGGGCTGGCTCTTCGCCGTGCTCAGGTCGTCGGCCTGGTGGGTCTATGTCGTCTATCTGCCGATCTTCTGCATCGAGGCGGGGCTCGGCGACCGGGTGGCGAGCTATGCGTTCTCGGGCTCCAACGCGCTCCTTCTCGCCGCGCCCTGGATGTTGCGCTGGATGCAGCCGCGCGGACTACGCCACGGCGTCCGATTCGCGTTTTCCTGGGGCGCCCTCTGCTTCGTGTTCGCGACGTTCGGCCATCTCTGGGCGCCGGCCGCGGTGATCGGTCTGATCGTCTCGTCGCTCTTCCTCGTGATGCTCGATGCGTTCGGCGGGCTGCCCTTCCTCCTCGCCGTCCGCCCGGCGGAACGGACCGAGATGTCGGCCGTCTATGCGAGTTACCGTGACGTTTCAGGCATCCTCACACCCGGAGTTGCGTGGCTGGTGCTGTTGGTTTCGCCGCTCGCCGGCGTGTTTTTCGCCTGTGCGGGTGGTCTCGGCATCGCGGCGCTTATCGCGGGTCGGCTTCACCCCCGGCTGGGCGAGCGCCGCGCCGCGCAGACTTAGCTGCTGGGACCTACTGCGTTACATTCTCCGGCGTCAATTCAAGCGGCGATTCCATTGCGGCGAGGTAGTCGATGACCTCTTTGATGTCTTCAGGATCGTATATGCCGGGATCCGGCATCGTGGTGCCGGGCGCAACCGCAGCTGGATAATCCAGCCGCTCGCGGACATGCGCGTCGAGGGTTTCCTGGCCGAGATAGGCGCTGAGAAAGCTCATCGCCTGGCCGTTTGGCTTCTAGGTCAGGAAGACCAGTTCGTTTTCGTCGGTGAACGGAACCAGCCGGTCCGCGTGGAACTGCCGCGCCGCGCGGATTCCCGCGCGTATTCTTGACATGACCGTCCTACCATCGTCCCAGGGCGCATCGTCAAAATGTGCGGGAAATCCGCATCTTTGTCAGTGACATAAACGGAAACTCTCTACTGCCACTCTGGGCCCATTCGCACATTTCACCGATGTTACTCAGAGAATTCGGAGTGGCCGTTGACTTGGGTCAATTTCTTGCACCCGGCGAACTTCGTCGCTGCTGCAATCTGACATTCGGAAAGCTCCTTTTCCGGATCAGTTCGCGCCGTCCAGAAGCCGCCGCGCTATGACCTGCGCCTGAATTTCCGCCGCGCCCTCGAAGATGTTCAGGATGCGCGCATCGCAAAGGATGCGGCTGATCTGATATTCGAGCGCGAAACCGTTGCCGCCGTGGATTTGCAGCGCGTTGTCAGCGCAGGCCCAGGCGATACGCGCGCCGAGGAGCTTGGCCATCCCGGCCTCGAGATCGCAGCGTTTGTCGTGGTCTTTTTGCCAAGCCGAATGGTAGGTGAGTTGGCGCGCCACCATGATCTCGACCGCCATCATGGCAAGCTTGCCGGCGACGCGCGGAAACTCGATCAGCGCCTTGCCGAACTGCTTGCGGTCCTCGGCGTATTTCATGCCGACCTCCAGCGCCGATTGCGCCACGCCGATGGCGCGGGCGGCGGTCTGGATGCGGGCACTTTCGAAAGTCTGCATCAGTTGCTTGAAGCCCTGACCCTCGACACCGCCGAGAAGGTTCTCGCCCTTCACCCGGAAGCCGTCGAAGCCGAGTTCGTACTCTTTCATGCCCCGGTAGCCCAGCACCGCGATCTCGCCGCCGGTCATTCCGGGGGTGGGGAAGGGCTCGGCATCGGTGCCGGGCATCTTCTCGGCGAGGAACATCGACAGGCCGCGATAGTCGGTCGTCGCGGGATCGGTCCGCGCCAGAAGCGTCATCACATGGGTGCGCGCGGCATGGGTGATCCAGGTCTTGTTGCCCGTCACCACCCAGTCGTCGCCATCCTTCGCCGCACGGGTGCGAAGAGAGCCGAGGTCGGAGCCGGTGTTCGGTTCTGTAAAGACCGCCGTCGGCAGGATCTCCCCGCTCGCCAGTTTCGGCAGCCATTGTGCTTTTTGCTCGGGTGTCCCGCCGCAGATAATGAGCTCCGCCGCGATCTCCGACCGGGTGCCGAGCGAACCCACACCGATATAGCCGCGCGACAGTTCCTCGCTGACCACGACCATCGACGCCTTGGATAGGCCAAGCCCGCCGAACTCCTCCGGAATTGTCAGGCCGAAAACGCCAAGCTCCGCCAGTTCCTCGATGATCTCCATCGGGATCAGTTCATCCTTCAGGTGCCAGCCATGCGCATTCGGCACCACACGGTCGTCGGCATAGCGGCGGAACTGGTCGCGGATCATCTCCAACTCGTCATCCAGACCTGTCGCGCCGAAGGTCGCCCGCCCATGGTTGTCGCGCATCAGCGCCACAAGCGCAGCCCGCGCCGCCGGGCTGTTGCCGCCCGCGATCAGCACCGCCGCCGTCCCTTCCGGCACCCATTTCGCGTCGAGGTCGGAAAGTCGCGCAGTCTCGCCCTGGCTCATCGGGATGCCGCCGGCGATCTGGGCAAGGTATTCGCCGAAGCCGATCTGCAGGATCAGCGCCTCCATCTCGCCGAACTTGCCTTCGGCCTCGATCCGCCCGGCCCAAGCCCGCATCTGCCGCAACGCCTCGACATAGGTCGAAAGCCACGACAGCGCATGCGCGGCGAACTGATGCGCCTCAAGTGCGGCGCCCGAGACCTTGCCCTTGGCATCGACCTTGGCGCGCAGCGTCGATGTCGCTTCGCCCAGCACGGCTTCGACTTGCGGCAGCGCGGTCGCGGTCAGCGAGAGGATATCGGAGAGGAGGGCGGAATGCGGCATATCGGCTCCGTCATGGGCCATGAGTCGGCTCCTTTTCTGCGGTCGCATTGTGATAGGGATTTTGCAGTTGCAGCGCAATATTAATTCATCTTGGTGGCATCAGTGCGCACGAAAATAACGCGACAGTTTTCGGGTGCGGCCCGTCGACATCGCCTCTAAGAAGGGCGCAAGACAAGGCGCGCGATGTCCCTGACCGACCCCATCCTGTTGCTTGTGGCTTCGGCCATCACGCTTTTCGCGGGCACCGTGAAGGGCGCGGTAGGCTTTGCGATGCCGATGATCATGATCTCGGCGCTGGCCTCGATCCTGCCCGCCGATCAGGCGCTTGCGGCGCTAATCGTGCCGACGCTTGCCACCAATCTGGCGCAGGCGACGCGGCAGGGCTGGCGCGCGGCTTGGAGGTCAATTGTCGAATACCGGCTCCTCCTCATCACGCTTTGCCTCGTCATCGCGGCCACGGCGCAGCTCGTCCCCTACGTTTCACAAGCGGCCCTTCTGATGACGCTCGGCATTCCCATCGTGATCTTCGCCGTGACCCAGCTCATCGGCTGGCAGGTGAGGTTCCATGCCGAAAACCGCGCGCGGGCCGAGATCATAACCGGCCTCGTCGGTGGGGTCTTCGGCGGCATCTCCGGCGTCTGGGGGCCGCCCACGATCGCGCTCCTGCTCTCGCTCGACGTGGACCGGCGCGAGAATGTGCGGGTGCAGGGTGTGGTCTACCTCATCGGTGCGGTGATGCTGACAGCCGCCCATGTCGCCTCGGGCGTCCTGAACGCGCAGACGCTGCCGCTTTCGCTTGCCCTGACCGTTCCGGGGATGATCGGCCTCTGGATCGGCTTCGCGATCCACGACCGGCTCGACCAGCAGCGCTTCCGGCGCTGGACGCTCGTCGTCCTCGTCATCACCGGGCTCAATCTCGTCCGCCGTGCGCTGACGCTCTGATCTTCTTCTGTTCGGAAATACTCCGGGGGGGTGTGGGGGCAGGGCCCCCACTCCGACCTCTCAGCCGATCGCCGCCGCTTTTACATCCGCGTCGATATAGGGCACGTATTGCGCGAAGTTGTCGCTGAACATCTCGACCAGTTTCTTGGCCTGTGCGTCGTAGGCGGCCTTGTCGCCCCATGTCTGGCGCGGGTCGAGAAGCTGATCGTCCACGCCCGGCACGCTCACCGGCACCTCGAAGCCGAAGTTGGGGTCCTTGCGGAACTGAGCCCTGTTCAACGATCCGTCGAGCGCCGCGTGCAATAGCGCACGGGTCGCCTTGATCGGCATCCGTTTGCCGGTGCCGAAGGCGCCGCCGGTCCAGCCGGTATTCACCAGCCAGCAGTTGGCGCCGATGTTGCGGATCTTCTCCTGCAACAGCTTGCCATAGACCTCGGGCCGGCGCGGCATGAAGGGCGCCCCAAAGCAGGTCGAGAAGGTTGGGGTCGGTTCGACGACGCCAACCTCGGTCCCCGGCGTCTTCGAGGTGAAGCCCGACAGGAAGTGATACATCGCCTGCGCCGGCGTCAGCCGCGCGATCGGTGGCAGGACGCCGTAGGCGTCACAGGTCAGCATGATCACGTTCTTCGGCTGCCCACCCAACGAGGTCTCAGAGGCGTTGGAAATATAGTCCAGGGGATAGGCGCACCGCATGTTGTCGGTGATCGAGTTATCCTCGAAATCCAGTTCCAGCGTCTCGGGGTCGAAGACCATGTTCTCGATGACCGTGCCGAACTTCGAACAGGTGGCGAAGATCTCGGGCTCGGCCTCGGCGGAAAGATTGATGGTCTTGGCATAGCAGCCGCCTTCGAAGTTGAAGGTGCCCTTGTCCGACCAGCCATGCTCGTCATCGCCGATCAGCACACGCGAAGGATCGGCGGACAGCGTCGTCTTGCCGGTGCCCGAGAGACCGAAGAAGACCGCGGTATCGTCCGGGTCGTCGATCCCGTGATTGGCCGAGCAATGCATCGCCATCACGCCCTTGCCGGGCAGGATGTAGTTGAGAAGGGTGAAGACGGCCTTCTTGTTCTCACCCGCATAGGCGGTATTGCCGATCAGGATCAGCTTCTTCTCGAAGTTGAGCGCGATCACCGTTTCCGAACGACAGCCGTGCCGCTCCGGGTCGGCCTTGAAGCTCGGACAGTTGATGATCGTGAATTCCGGGATGAAGTCGCCGAGTTCGTCGCGCGACGGACGCCGCAGCAGGTGCCGGATGAAAAGACCGTGCCAGGCCAGTTCCGCCACCACGCGCACGTCCAGCCGATGCTCGGCATCCGCGCCACCGAAAAGGTCCTGAACGAAGTAATCCTTGCCCTTCATATGGGCCAGCATGTCCGCGTGGAGACGGTCGAAAGCGGCCGGGTCCATCGGCCTGTTGTTGTCCCACCAGATCGTGTCCTCGACCGACGGCGTGCGCACGACGAACTTGTCCTTGGGCGAGCGGCCGGTATGGGCGCCGGTGGAGACCAGAAACGCCCCGCCAAGCCCCAGCCTACCCTCGCCGTGCTTCAGCGCCGCTTCGATCAGCGCAGGCTCAAGATCGTTGTAATAGACGTTGCCAAGCCCCGTGATCCCCTGTTGCTCCAGCGTGTGAGAGGGATTCACCCGTCCATTCATCATATGCTCGCTCCCGATGCCGACTTGCGGCCTGTCTTGGGTTCAATGAACTTGCGCCCGCTTGCGCAGGTGCCGGACCCCTCCGGACCGAGGAGCCACGGCCCCTATATCATGCGCCTAGAAGACTGGAATAGAACGCATTTTTTCTGTTAGCGCCATCAAGGTCGGTTTAGCGCAACCAATGATCGGCCAGGGAACGAAAATCGGCAACGATGTGCCGGAGTGAAGCAAATTGGCCGCGCCTTGGGGCTTTTTCGCCGCAGTGATTCGACAGAACTTCGCGATTCGCACTTATCAGTTGCGAACCTCACGCGTAGAATGGACAATGTCCTGAAAAATAAAGCAATGAGAGCAGAATAGGGAAACTCAGATGGCGAAGATCGCGCTAGTCGACGACGATAGGAACATTCTGACGTCGGTTGCCATGACGCTTGAGGCCGAGGGATACGAGGTCGAGACCTATAATGATGGCCAGGCGGCGATGGATGCGTTCAACAAGAAGCTGCCCGATATGGCCGTGCTCGACATCAAGATGCCACGCATGGACGGAATGGAGCTCTTGCAGCGCCTGCGTCAGAAGACCTCGATGCCGGTGATCTTCCTGACCTCCAAGGACGATGAGATCGACGAGGTTCTGGGCCTTCGCATGGGCGCTGACGACTATGTGAAAAAGCCATTCTCCCAAAGACTTCTGGTCGAACGCATCCGCGCGCTCCTGCGTCGTCAGGAGGCTATCGCGACAGGCGAGGTGGCGACCACCGAGGAAACCAAGATCATGACGCGCGGTTCGCTCACGATGGACCCGCTGCGCCATTCGGTGTCCTGGAAGGGTCGGGACGTGGCGCTGACCGTCACCGAATTCCTTCTGCTTCAGGCGCTCGCCCAACGGCCCGGCTTCGTGAAAAGCCGCGATCAGCTGATGGACGTTGCCTATGACGATCAGGTCTATGTCGACGACCGCACCATCGACAGCCACATCAAACGTCTTCGGAAGAAGATGCGCACGGTGGATGATGATTTTACGGCCATCGAAACGCTCTATGGTATCGGCTATCGTTACAACGAAGAATGACATTGGCCTCAACAGGGATCGACTTGCGCGGAAAAACGCGAAACCGGCGTGCCGACGTTGTCTTGGGTGAAGACTGGACGGCGGCCGAAGGCATTGTCGATTCCGAACTGAAGGCAGGGCGCGAACGGCGCGGCTTCATCTCCCTCAACCGATCACCCTTGGCGCGGAAGATCATCACCTTCAATCTGCTGGCGATGATCGTTCTGGTCGCTGGCGTTCTCTATCTCAATCCGTTCCGCGACAGTCTGGTGCTGCAACGTGAAAGCGGGCTGGTGGCCGAAGCCCAGCTTATCGCGAATGTCTTCGAAGCGCAGCTTCCGCAGGATGGCCGGGTCGACCTCGACGCCGGCGAAGGCATCGACGCCGTGAAAACGGCGTTGGCGATCGAACTCCCCGAGGGCGCGGAGCTTTTTATCTTCGACCCGTCCGAGAGCCTCGTCGTATCGACCGTCGGCATGGACCGTCCCGCACCGGAAACCGTTGCCGGTCTTCAGCGCGACCACCGTTCGACGCTCATCACGGACATTCTCGCGAAGGTCTGGGAAGTCATCGCGAGCCTTCTGGCGCCGCGCAGCCCGTCTGACCCGCTCCACGCTTCCGAAGATATGGCGCGCGAACTTGTGCCGGGGGCCTTGAATGGAGAAACCCAGGTCAGAACCGGGCGCGACGCGACCGGCGAGGCGATTTTCACCGTTGCCACGCCGATCCGCCAAGGCGTCCGCGTCATCGGCGTCGCCGCGGTCACCTCCGTCGCCGGAGAGATCGACCAGCTCGTGCGGGTTGAGCGCGAACAGGTGCTGCAGATGTTCGTCATCGCGATCATCGTCTCGATCGGACTCAGCCTCGTGCTCGCGTCGACGATCGCCAACCCGCTCTCGGACCTCGCTGCGGCGGCCGAACTCGGGCGCGACAAGAATGCCCGCAAAATGTCGCCAAGTCGCGTCCGCATCCCCGACCTCACGGCGAGGCCGGATGAGATCGGACGGCTGTCCGGTGCCATGCGCGGCATGGTTTCGGCGCTCTATGAACGCATCGAGGCGAACGAACAGTTCGCCGCCGACGTCGCGCATGAGATCAAGAACCCGCTTGCATCGCTACGCTCCGCCGTCGGGTCACTGCGCATGATCAAGAAGGAAGAACAGCGCAACAAGCTGCTGGATGTGATCGACCATGACGTGCGTCGCCTCGACCGGCTCGTCAGCGACATCTCCAACGCCTCGCGGCTCGACAGCGAGTTGGTGAAGGAAGAAGAGGAAACCTTCAACCTCGTCAAGATGCTTGGCAACCTGACCGAATATCTCGGTGCGGACGCGAAATCGAAGGGCGTCGATTTCATCTCGGATCTGCCATCGGAGCCGATCGTCATTACCGGGCTCGAAGGTCGTCTCGCGCAGGTCTATGTCAACCTGATCACCAACGCGATCTCCTTTTGCCAGGAAGGCGACGCCGTCCGCGTCTGGGCGCGCAAGCGCGAGAACCGCGTGCTGGTGGTGGTCGAGGATACCGGCCCCGGCATTCCCGATCAGGCTCTCCAGAAGATATTCAAGCGCTTCTATTCTGAACGGCCCGTGGGACAGTTTGGTGAACATTCCGGCCTTGGCCTCGCTATCTCCAAGCAGATCGTCGAGGCGCATGGCGGCGTGATCTGGGCCGAAAACATCCGCCCCAACGATGCCGACATGACCTCCGACCCCCTCGGGGCCCGCTTCGTCGTCGGCCTGCCGGTGTGACCAAAGACCCGACGCGCGCCCGCATCCTTCACGCGGGCTGCGTGTCGCTCGGCGTGCGCGGCGTTCTCATCTTCGGCGCGTCGGGCACCGGCAAGTCCTCACTCGCGCTTCAGCTGATGGCTTATGGCTGCGACCTTGTCAGCGACGACCGCACCGCCGTCGCCGCGCGCAACGGTGTCATCGTCGCCGCCGCGCCGCAGGCGATCCGCGGCAAGATCGAGGCGCGAGGCATCGGTATCCTGAACGCGCGGACCCGGCGTGCCTGCCGGATCATGCTGCTCGTCGATCTCGACCAGATCGAAGGTTCGCGTCTGCCGCCCCTGCGCGGCGACACGCTTCTCGGTGTCGAGGTTCCGGTACTTCACAGGGTCGAGAGTTCCCATTTTACCGCCGCAATCCTGCAATATCTTAAGTCAGGGCGGAGCGCGTGACGGAGAACGCATTGGATCAAGGTCAGGACGTGCAGCGGGTGGTGCTGGTGACCGGGCCTTCGGGTGCGGGACGCTCCACGACGCTGCATGTGCTGGAAGATATGGGTTACGAGATCATCGACAACCTCCCCTTCAGCCTCATTCCGCGGCTTCTCGACGGTCCACCGCTATCGCGTCCGGTGGCGCTCGGGATCGATGTCCGCAACCGCGACTTTTCCGCCGCTGGCCTTATCGAACTGATCGACCGCCTGACCCGGCTTCCCGAGGTCGCGCCCGAGGTGTTGTATCTCGACTGCCGGCCGGAGGAACTCATCCGTCGCTATGGCGAGACCCGGCGCCGCCATCCGCTCGCGCCCGAGGACAGCCCGGCGGAAGGCGTCGCGGTCGAGATCGACCTCCTCGTTCCGATCAAGGCGCGGGCCGAGGTGCTGATCGACACATCCGACCTCTCGCCGCATGACCTGAAAGCCGAAATCGGCCGCTGGTTCGGCACGGCAGGCAATCACCCGCTCGCCGTCTCGATCCACTCGTTCTCCTACAAGCGTGGCGTGCCGCGCGGACTCGACATGATGTTCGACTGCCGGTTCCTCAAGAACCCGTTCTGGAGCGCCGCTCTGCGCCCCCTCGACGGTCGCGCGCCCGAGGTAGCCGCCTATCTCGAGCATGACCAGCGCTACGGTGCTTTTATTGCGAAGGTGCGCGATCTTCTGCTTTTCGTCCTTCCTGCCCATGTCGCCGAGGGCAAGAGCCATCTCGCGATCGGATTCGGGTGTACCGGAGGGCAACACAGGTCGGTTGCCGTTACGGAAGAGATGGTCAAATTGCTTGCGGATGCCGGTTGGCAGGTGTCTAAGAGGCACCGTGAATTGGAGCGGCGCGCGGGGGGAGCCGCCGACAGGATGCAGGGTGACAGGACGTGATCGGAATCGTGATCGTCGCACACGGAGGTTTGGCGCGGGAATACCTTTCCGCGGTCGAGCATGTCGTGGGCAGACAAGAGGGTATTCGTACCGTCGCGATCGAGGACGATCACGATAGGGCTGCGAAACAGGCCGAGATTTGCGCCGCAGCCGACGCCGTCGATAGCGGCGAGGGCGTCGTGGTGGTGACCGACATGTTCGGCGGTTCGCCCTCGAATCTCAGCCTGTGCGCGTGTTCCGGCTCCGACCGCCGCATCCTCTACGGTGCCAATCTGCCGATGCTCATCAAGCTCGCCAAGTCACGGCACCTCTCTGTCGGCGAGGCGACCGCCTCGGCTCTCGAAGCCGCGCGCAAATACATCAACAGTTATATCGGCACTGGACACGCCGCCCAATGAGTGACGCACCAGCGACTACGCGAAGGTTCAAGATCGTGAATGAAAAGGGCCTTCACGCCCGCGCCTCGGCAAAATTCGTTGAACTGGTCGAGGGTCATGACGCCCGCGCGGATGTCAGCCGCGACGGGATGGACGTCTCCGGCGATTCCATCATGGGGCTCCTGATGCTCGGTGCATCCAAGGGCACCACCATCGAGGTTCGGACCAGTGGTAACGAGGCGGCGAAACTCGCCGACGCGCTCGAAGCGCTGGTTGCCAATCGCTTCGGCGAAGAGTACTGAGCCGGGTCAACCGACGAGGGAGGGCAGCCCGATTTTGCAGGATAACCCACAGCGCGACGACCGTGCAGCGGACTACAAACCCTACAAGATGCGTAACCTGTCCTATGCGGGCACGTTCCGCAATCCCGTGAAGGCAAGCACGATTCGCACGATCGAATGGCTGACCGGCAAATACCCTCTTCTGAAGCTCATCCGGCAGTTCGAGCGGACCGGCGTGCCCACCGGACAGGTCTTCTTCACCAAGGCGCTGAAGACGATGGGGATAGCGGTCACGACCCCCGCGGAACAGGTTGCGCGCATTCCCGCAACCGGGCCGCTCGTCGTCGTCGCGAACCATCCGCACGGTCTTGTCGATGGTCTCGTCATGGGCGAACTCATTGGCCGCGTGCGGTCCGACTACAAGATTCTCACCCGCTCGCTCCTCACCGGAATTCCTGAGATCGAGCACCACATGCTCCCCGTGCCCTTCCCGCATGAGGAGAACGCCCGCGCACAAAGCCTTGAGATGCGCAACATCTGCATGGAGCATCTGGAGGCGGGCGGTGTCATCATCCTCTTCCCGGCCGGCAAGGTGGCGACCAGCCGCGGTTACTTCGACCGCGCAGTCGAAGCCGAATGGAACCCCTTTACCGCAAAGATGGTTCAGCGCTCCGGCGCGACGGTCCTGCCGATCTTCTTCCCCGGTACGAATACGCGGCTCTATCACATCGCCGACAAGCTCTCCGCGACCTTCCGGCAGGGACTTCTGCTGCACGAGATCTATTCGGCGCTGAACAGGCCTCAGTCGCCAGTCATCGGCACGCCCATCCCGGCAGAAGAGATCAAGGCGCACGGCTCGGACACGCGCAGTCTGCTTGGCTGGCTTCGCGAAACGACCCTGGCGCTCGGCAAGTAGCGCGGAGCCGCATCTGCTTGGTGCGCAGGATTCCAGTCTCCGCCGCAGCGGACCTCACTACCCTTGCGCACTCCCGTCATTTTACCGTCGTTCCCGTTCGTTTCACCGGAAATGCCGACTTGACCATCCCCAGGGAAGCGCCGAACAAATATTCGCTACACCACTGTTTTAATTGACGTCTCCGCCCTAGCGCGTCGGAACCGGCACCTCGCCGCGATAGTCGTAGAAGCCGCGCTGGGTCTTGCGGCCAAGCCACCCGGCCTCGACATACTTCGTCAGTAGCGGGCAGGGGCGGTATTTCGTATCGGCGAGCCCCTCGTGCAGCACGTTCATGATCGCGAGGCAAGTGTCGAGGCCGATGAAATCGGCAAGCTCCAGCGGCCCCATCGGGTGATTTGCGCCAAGCTTCAGGCTCTCGTCGATCGACTTCACCGATCCGACGCCTTCGTAGAGGGTATAGACCGCCTCGTTGATCATCGGCATCAGGATGCGGTTGACGATGAAAGCGGGGAAATCTTCGGCGCTCGCCGCTGTCTTGCCAAGCTTCTCGACCACTTCAAGCATCGCTTGATATGTCGGCGCATCGGTGGCGATGCCGCGGATCAGTTCGACCAGTTGCATCACCGGAACGGGATTCATGAAGTGAAAGCCCATGAACTTCTCGGGCCGGTCGGTGCGCGACGCCAGTCGCGTGATCGAAATCGACGAGGTGTTCGATGTCAGGATCGTATGCGGCTTCAGATTCGGCAGGAGGTCTTCGAAGATCGCCTGCTTGACCGTCTCGCGCTCCGTCGCGGCCTCGATCACCAGATCGGTCTGCGCAACATCGGAAAGCTTCAGCGTGGTACGGATGCGGCCAAGCGCGGCCGCCTTGTCCGCGGCCGAAACCTTGCCCCGGCTGACTTGCCGTTCGATGTTCCTGTCGATCAGCGCCATTGCCTTGTCGAGCGCCTCCTGGCTGATATCGCTCATCACGACGTCAAAGCCGGCCAGCGCGAAGACATGGGCGATGCCGTTGCCCATCTGGCCCGCGCCGACGATCCCGACCGTGTTGATGCTCATACCCGTCCCTCGTTTCCCGGTGCCGCAAACCATAGGCATCCGGGCGGGCCGGGTGCAAGGCATAACCGCCGAACGCGACGGCTTCACACGCTCCACAACAAGCGAAAAAGCCCGCCTTGAGGCGGGCCTTCCGGTCGGTTCGACAACGCTTGCGGTTCTCCCGCGTTCCAGACGGACCCATCAATTCGACGGCGCAGCCTTCACGCCCGCAAATGCGTGAAATCCGGCCCTCAGAGCTTCTCGGTAAGTTCCGGCAAGACGCTGAAGAGATCGCCGACAAGGCCGTAATCCGCGACCTGGAAGATCGGTGCCTCCTCGTCCTTGTTGATCGCGACGATGACCTTGCTGTCCTTCATCCCGGCGAGGTGCTGGATCGCGCCCGAGATGCCGACGGCGACGTAGAGATCGGGGGCCACGACCTTGCCGGTCTGGCCGACCTGCCAGTCATTCGGCGCGTAGCCGGAATCGACCGCCGCGCGCGAGGCACCGACCGCCGCGCCGAGTTTGTCGGCAAGCTTCTCGATCAGGTGGAAATCCTCTTGCGACCCCACGCCACGCCCGCCGGAGACGACGATCTTGGCCGAGGTCAGTTCGGGACGGTCCGAGGCCGCGACCTTGTCCTCGACCCATTCCGAAAGGCCGGGATTGGCGGCGGCTGAGATGGTCTCCACCGCAGCCGTCCCGCCCATGTCCGCCGGCTCGAAGGTTGAGGTGCGGATCGAGACAACCTTCACCTTGTCCGACGATTTCACCGTCTGGATCGCGTTGCCGGCGTAGATCGGGCGTTCGAAGGTGTCTCCATCGACGACGCCCGAGACATCAGAGATCACCATCACGTCGAGAAGGGCTGCCACGCGCGGCAGCACGTTTTTCGCATCCGTCGTTGCCGGGGCGACGATGTGGCTGTAGTCCCCTGCCAGCGACACGATCAGCGCCGCCGTCGATTCCGCCAGCCGATGGCCAAGCGAGGGATCCTCGGCGCAGAGCACCTGCTTGACACCAGCGATCTTCGCCGCTTCGGCGGCGGCATCGGCGGCATGTGCGCCGGCACAAAGCACGGTCACGTCGCCAAGTTTCAGGGCGGCGGTGACCGCCTTGGCGGTCGCATCGACCGACAGATGGCCGTGGTTGACTTCGCCCAGAAGAAGAACAGCCATCAGATCACCCCCGCTTCGTCTTTCAGTTTCTGGATCAGCTCGTCCACCGAGCCGACCTTCACGCCCGCCTTGCGGCCCGCGGGCTCGGCGGTCTTCACGATGGTCAGGCGCGGCGTGACGTCGACGCCGTAATCGGCGGCGGTCTTCTCGTCCAGCTGCTTCTTCTTCGCCTTCATGATGTTCGGCAGCGACGCATAGCGCGGCTCGTTCAGGCGCAGGTCCACGGTGATGATCGCGGGCATCTTGACCTTGATCGTCTGGAGACCGCCATCGACTTCCCGCGTCACGGTGGCGCTGTCGCCGTCGATGCCCAGTTCGGATATGAACGTCGCTTGCGACCAGCCGAGAAGCGCCGCCAGCATCTGCCCCGTCGCGTTCATGTCGTTGTCGATGGCCTGCTTGCCGCAGATAACCAGGCCCGGCTTTTCCTCGTCGACCACGGCCTTCAGGAGCTTCGCGACCGCCAAAGGCTCGATGTCCGTCTGCACGTCGTCGGTCGCTTGAATCAGGATCGCCCGGTCGGCGCCCATCGCCAGAGCGGTGCGCAGCGTTTCCTGCGCTTGGCGAACGCCGATCGAAACCACTACGATCTCCTCGACCGTACCCTTCTCCTTCAGCCGGATCGCCTCTTCGACGGCGATCTCGTCGAACGGGTTCATCGACATCTTCACGTTGGCGAGGTCGACACCGGAACCGTCCGCCTTTACGCGAACCTTCACGTTGTAGTCGATCACCCGCTTCACAGGCACCAATACCTTCATGGTTGGTCATTCTCCCTTGAACGGACGCCGTCCCTGACGGAGCGGCAAGACGAGCTCTCGCCCGCCGTGTTAGCGGCTTCGGGCAAGAGGTGACAGAGAAAAATCGACATGGAAAGGTCGCTGGACGCCACGTTTTGCACTGTTAGCGACAGACACCGCCGAGTCGCGCGTTGTGGTTCCTCAGCGGTTCGCGCCGGGAACCCAAAGAACATCGGCCCGACCCTCGTCATTCGCGCTGCGCGCCGCGACGAAGAACCAGTCCGATAGACGATTGAGGTATTTCACCGCCGCCACGTTGACCTCTTCCTCTGTCGCCAGTTCCACCGCCAGCCGTTCGGCGCGGCGCGAGACGGTGCGGCACTGGTGCAGATGGGCAGCCAGCGCCGATCCGCCCGGCAGGACGAAACTTCGCAACGGCTCGAGCCGCGCGTTCATCGCGTCGATTTCCCGTTCGAGCCGGTCGACCTGCGACGGCACCATGCGCAGCACCGGATGACCCGCCTCGGCGTCCTTCGCCATTTCGGGGCGGCAGAGGTCCGCACCGAGGTCGAAGAGGTCGTTCTGGATACGCGCCAGCGCCGCATCCATCTCGCCCGTCGCATGAAGCCGGGCGAGACCGATCACAGCGTTCGTCTCGTCCACCGTGCCATAGGCCTGAACCCGGCGCGAATATTTCGCGACCCGCGCGCCATTGCCAAGTGCGGTTTCCCCCGCGTCGCCGGTCCTGGTATAGATCTTGTTCAGGACGACCATCAAATACCACCGCGCCGGAGGATGACGAAGAGAAGGATCAAGGCCACCGCGATCGCCTGCGCTATGATGCGGTAGCGCATGATCCGGTTGGCATGCTTGCGGTTGAAGTCGCCGCCCTTGGCAAAGCCCCCGATCCCGATCATCAGAATGACGAGGACCGCCAGACAGGCGAATGCGGCAACGAGGAATAGCGGATCTCTGGTCATCTGGGACTCCTTCGTTGGGCGCTTTTACCCTGCGTCCGTGGATGACGCCAGCGCCGCAGTCGCGTTTTCTCGGTTTCAGCCTTTCGCCAGCATCCAGTGCAGGGCGCGAAACGGCAGGATGCGCTTCGCTGTCCCCATGACATGGGTGGGCGTCGTAACGTAGTAGCGCGGCTTCGGGTTGCGGGCATCGAGGGCGGCGATGAGCTTCTTCGTCACCGCCGATGCCGGCCATTGCGGCCCGCCCGCGCTGCCCTTGTAGAGCTTGCCGAGAAGGCTCGCGCGGTATTCCTCGGCACGGGCAGAGTTTTCCCAGTCGATCCATTTCTCGAATTGCCGGATGGCGTTCTTGCGGAAATCCGTCGCGATCGGGCCGGGGTCGAGCAGGCAGACCTTGATGCCGGTTTCCGCCATTTCCATGCGCAACACGTCCGTCATGCCTTCCAGCGCGAATTTCGTGGCCACATAGGCGCCGCGCCACTTCATTCCCACCAGGCCCAGAACCGAGGAACAGTTGACGATCCGGCCGTGGCCTTGCGCCCGCATCGCGGGAATGACGCGATTGGTGAGGTCGTGCCATCCTATGAGGTTCGCCTCGAAGATCGTGCGCATCGCTTCGCGGGACACATCCTCCAAAGGCGCAGGGATGGCGTAGGCGCCGTTGTTGAACAGTGCGTCAAGCGTACCGCCTGTGCGCGACAGAGCCTCTTCAACCGCGGCCACGATGCTTGCCTCGTCCTCATAATCCAGCACGAAGCTTTCCAGACCTTCGGCCTTCAGCCGCGCACAATCGGCTTCCGCGCGACAGGTGGCGAAAACCCTCCAGCCAGCGCTTCGCAGCGCATGCGCAGCGTCGTAGCCGATGCCCGAGGAACAGCCGGTGATGAGAATGCTCTTTGCCATGTCGCGCCCTTTTCGCCCTCGCTAGGCGGTTTCGGTGCGGTCTGCAATCGGCAGGATGTCTTGCTTCAAGGGTTTCCTCGGGCCGTCGTTCGCAAGTCAGCCGTCCCGAAGGCGCGGAATTGCGGCCGCCCCGATCCCGCGCGGCAACCGGGATTTCGATCTGGACCCGGCCCTTTCGACGAATTACACCACATCCATGAGCGACGACACCGACGACCGCAACATCGTGCCGATGACCACGTCCGAACCGCTTTCCCGCGCCATCGGCGAGCGGTATCTGACCTATGCGCTCTCCACGATCATGCACCGGGCCTTGCCGGATGCCCGCGACGGGCTGAAGCCGGTGCATCGCCGTATCCTGTTCGCCATGCGTGAACTGAAACTGTCGCCGACGGGCGGTTTCCGTAAGTCGGCGAAGATCTCGGGCGATGTGATGGGGAACTACCACCCGCATGGCGACGCGGCGATCTACGACGCGATGGCGCGGCTCGCGCAGGATTTCAACATGCGCTACCCGCTCGTCGACGGGCAGGGCAACTTCGGCAATATCGACGGCGACAACCCGGCAGCCTCGCGCTACACCGAGGCGCGGCTGACGGCGGCCTCCGAGGCGCTGATGGAGGGACTCGCCGAAAACGCCGTCGATTTCCGTCCGAACTACGACGGTACGCTGGAAGAGCCGGTCGTGTTGCCCGCCGCCTTCCCCAACCTTCTGGCCAATGGCGCGAGCGGTATCGCCGTGGGAATGGCCACCAACATCCCGCCGCACAACCTGCATGAACTGATCGACGCCTGCGTGCATCTGGCGAAGGCCGAGAATTCCGACCTCGTGCGCGACGATACCCTCATCGACATGGTGAAGGGGCCGGATTTCCCGACGGGCGGCGTCATCGTCGAGCCGAAGGAGTCTATCCGCGAAGCCTACCTCACCGGGCGCGGCAGCTTCCGCACCCGCGCGCGCTGGGCCGTGGAGGATCTGGGGCGCGGGACATGGAACATCATCGTCACGGAGATCCCCTTCCAGGTGCAGAAGTCGAAGCTGATCGAGCGTCTGGCAGAGATCATCCAGACCAAGAAGGTGCCTCTGCTCGCCGATGTCCGGGACGAAAGCGCCGACGACATCCGCATCGTTCTGGAACCGCGCAGCCGCAACGTCGATCCCGAGATGCTGATGGGGATGCTCTTCCGTAATTCGGACCTCGAAACCCGGTTCAGCCTCAACATGAACGTGCTGATTGACGGGCGGGTGCCAAAAGTGTGCAGCCTGAAGGAGGTGCTTCGGGCCTTCCTCGACCATCGCCGCGCGGTCCTCATCCGTCGCAGCCAGCACCGGATGGACAAGATCGACCACCGGCTGGAGGTCCTCGAAGGCTTCATCACCGCCTTCCTGAACCTCGACCGCGTGATCGACATCATCCGCTACGACGCCGATCCGAAGGCCGCGCTGATGGCCGAGGAATGGGGCCGCAAGCAAGTGCGCGCGACCTCCGAGAAGGATTATGTCTCGCCGCTGTCGCTGCCGCATTCGGAAGATGGCCTCAGCGAGGTTCAGGTCGAGGCGATCCTGAACATGCGCCTGCGCTCCCTGCGCAAGCTCGAGGAGATCGAGCTTCTGAAAGAGCAGGACGCGCTGATGCGCGAACGCGCCGAATTGGACGACCTGCTGAACTCCGACGCGCTGCAATGGAAGAAGATCGCGAACCAGTTGCGCGATGTACAAAAACAGTTCGGCAAGGACGCGCCCGGTGGCGCTCGGCGTACCGATTTCGCGGATGCGGCCGTGGTCGAAGAGGTGCCGCTGGAAGCGATGATCGAGCGCGAGCCGATCACCGTGATCTGTTCGAAGATGGGCTGGATCCGCGCGATGAGGGGGCACCAGCCGCTCGACGCCGAGGTCAAGTTCCGTGATGGCGACGAAGGCCGCTTTTTCTTCCATGCCGAGACGACGGACAAGATCCTGCTCGCCGGTGCCAATGGCCGCTTCTACACGCTCCTCGGTGCGAACCTGCCGGGCGGGCGCGGCCTTGGCGAGCCGGTGCGGCTGATGGTCGACCTGCCGAACGAGGCGGAGATCGTGGACCTGCTGATCCACCGGCCGGGAGAGAAGCTGATCGTCGCCTCGACGGCGGGCGAGGGCTTCATCGTCAACACGGATGAGGTCGTGGCCCAGACCCGCGCCGGCAAGCAGATCATTAACCTTTCGGATGATGGGCGCATGGCGATCTGCCGTCATATCCGGGGCGATCACGTCGCCATTGTCTCGAAGAACCGCAAGCTCCTGGTATTCCCGCTTGCCGAACTGCCGGAAATGTCGCGCGGCAAGGGCGTCCGGCTTCAGAAATACAACATGGCGCGCGGGCGTCAGGGGGTGTTGGAGCTGGATGGCGGCCTCGCGGACGTCACCACGTTCGAACTGTCGAAGGGTCTTTCCTGGCTGATGCCGAACGGCAATACGCGGACCGAGGACATGGCCGACTGGATCGGTCGCCGCGCCGGTGTGGGCAAGACCCCGCCGCATGGCTTCCCGCGCGACAATCTCTTTCGTTGAGGTGGACCGCCTCGGGGGGCATCGAGCCCCCGCTCGGCGGCGGCCTTGCGGCCGGCCTCCGGCGGAGGTATTTCTGGCAAGATGAAAAGCCGGTCAGTCCGCCCATTTGCGGATCAGGTTCGACCGGGTCTTGACCAGGATGTCGCGCAGCGGACGGTTGTCCTCCGCGACGCCGAGGCTTGCGATGGCGCGGTCGAGGTCGAAGAGCATCTCGCGCTCTTCCGCCGCCTTCACCCAGCTTTGCACCCAGCCGACGACGGCAAGCCGTGTGCCGCTGGCAACGGGTTCGACCCGATGGAGCGTCGTCGAGGGATAGAGGACAAGATCGCCCGCCCTCAGCTTGAAGGCGCGTTCCTCGACCGTGTCCGCCACGATCAGCGCGCCGCCCTCGTAACTTTCGGGGTCGCTCAGGAACAGCGTGTAGGACAGGTCGGTACGGATACCCATCATCAGCGCGTCATCGACATGCATCCCGTAGGTCTGGCCCTGCCGGTAGCGTGACAGGATCTGCGGCGTCAGCGCCTTGGGGCGCGCCGCAGAGTTGAAGACGGGATGGGCCCGCAGTGCCGCCGTTACTTTCCCCCGGACCGCGTCGAGGTCGTCCGACGCGATGGCCTGGTCGTTGGCCTTGACCGACTGCGCGATCGCCCCGGCGGTCCTGCGACCGTCAGCAAAGTCCATCGCTTCGGCCGCCGCACGGATGGCGGCGGCCTCGGCTTCGCTCAGCACGTTTTCGACGGCGAGGAACATCGACGTTTACTTCAGCTTGTACGCGGCGAGTTCGATGGACGCGGCGGCGGCGTAAAGCATCGACGCATCGCCCAGATCCTTTCCCTCCGGCGAGACGCCGGGCAGGGCGGGCGCCGCCTCGCCGAGTGCCGTCAGGGCCTTTTCGCCAAAGGCCTTCTCGGCCGCGTCGTTCTCGCCTGCCATATGGGTCAAGAGATCGCGTGCGACTTCGACGAACCCCCAGGCATCCTGATATTCGTGCAGTTCGGCAACCTTGCCATCCTTCACGCCTTCTTCGTATTCGTCCGCCGCCTGACGCACCATCGCGACTATGGCCGCCGCTTCTGCCGCCTCGCCGCCGCCCGCATGTGCGCGACCCTCGGCGATTTCCTTCTGCACCTCGGCGAAGATCTCCTTGACCTTCGCAACGTCCGCGCCGCTTTCGACCGCTTCCGCAAGCTCGGTCAATTCGCCCGAGAAATCCTCGGCGCCCGCCTCTTTCAGAAGCGGCAGGAGGTCCGCGTAAAGCTCATCCTGCGGATGTTTCATATGAGACTTCGCCTGATCGCTCAGCCCGGCCTCATAAAGGGCGACTCCGGCGCGCAGATGGCCCTCGATCAGCCCGAGACCGCTCAGAAGCGCAACGGCGTCATCGCCTTCGATCGCGCCGGCTTCGCCGCCTTCGCCTCCTTCACCGCCCTCGGTCGAAGCCTGTGCCAGCCAGAGCTTTTCCGGTGCATTGCCATACTGCTGCCGATCGGCGGCATTCGCGGCCGATACCGTCAGACCAAGGGCTGCGCCGGACAGGGTCAACGTTGCCCAGCTTCGGGGCGCGACGCGGCGGGATCTTGTTTCGGCGGACATCTGTGTCTCCTGCATATTCTGTTCGCTCTTTCGCGCTTAAAGCGGCAAATCGCAGGGGTCAAGATAATTTCCGATTATTTTTGTCGGAAACACGTCTCGGCGATAAAAAAGCGGGCGAGGCCAAGGGCCGCCCGCTTTGTCATTGCTTGATTGGACTGCGCCCGCCTTACCCGTAAAGCGCCGGCGCGCCGAGCTTGGCGTGAATCCCGTTCACCACACGCTGATCCAGCCCCATCGCTGTCGCAAGCTGGTGGAGGTAGGTCGCCTCGTTCTGGTTGTCGAGATCGATCGCCATGAGGGACATGGTGTAGGCCTGTGCCTCCAGCCCGCGCGGCACCTGCCGGGCCAGGCCCTGCACGTCCATCGGCGCACGAAGTTCCGCCTGGACGAAACGTTCCTCTTCCGGCGACACATCACCGAGATTGCCGACCAGCTTCTTCTGCTCCGCCGCATCGATCTTTCCGTCCGCCTTCGCGGCCTGGATCATGGCGCGGAGCATGAGGCCCGCGACCGCATTCTGCTCTGGCGTGGGTTGGGCGTCGGGTTCGCCCCGATTGCCGAGCGACTGGTTCAGGAGGTCGCCAAAGCTGCCGCCACGCCCGCTTGCGGCACCGCCTGCCGCGCCCCCGAGGAGACCGCCGAGCAGATCGCCGATACCGCCGCCCGACCCGCCTTGCCCGCCGCCGAGCATGCCGCCCAGAAGATCGCCAAGTCCGCCACCACCGGACGACCGGCCGCCGAGCGAGCCGATCAGGTCATCAAGCCCGCCGCCTCGGGTCGTACTGCCGCCAGAAGTTGGTGCGCCGCCGCCCGGCGCATAGTGCCCAAGCTCATCGAGAAAATCACCAAGGCCGCCGCCGCTGCCCGAACCGCCGAATGTCCCGTCGCCCGAGGCCGGCGATGGGCTGCGCTTGCCGCCGAGAATCTCGCCCATCATGTCGCCCAACCCGCCGCTGGACTGACCGGGAGAGTGCTGCCCGCCGAACGTCCCGCCACTTCCCGCGCCCGTGGTCGCCTTCTTGCCCATCATGCTGCCGACGCCCTTGGCGACCGCCACTCCGATCGCGACCTTCGCGAGCGTTCCCATCAAACTCATGACTAACCTCCCGTTGACTGGTATCGCCAACTTACCCCCAGTTCGGCGTTTCCAAAGTGGGAAATTTTCCACCCAAGTGTCAGAGCCGTTCGACTTCCAGCCAGACACCGCCTTCGGGCCGCAAGGTCAGGATCAGGACAGGGCGCGGATCGCGGCCGGGAATACGGGTGAAGCGGAGACGCGCGAGGAGCGTCGCAAGGATGATGACGGCTTCCTGCAACGCGAAGGAAGCACCGATGCAGATGCGCGGGCCGCCGCCGAAGGGCAGGTAGGCGAAGCGGTCATGGGCTTCGGTTCCGTCAAAGCGCGAGGGATCAAAGCGATGCGGGTCTGGCCAGAGCAGGTGGTTGCGGTGCAGCGCATAGATCGGCAGCATCACGGTGTCGCCGGGCAGGACCTCCCGCCCGCAAAGCGTGTCCTTCGCCTTGGCCGTGCGCGACAGGAAGGCTGCCGGGGGATAAAGCCGCAATGTCTCGTCCACGATCTGGCGGCAATAGGGCAGGTCCGGCAGGTCGTCGACGGTCGCCGCGCGGTCGCCGAGCACCGCCTGCGCCTCGGCCCGGGCGCGGTCCTGCACGTCCGGATCGAAGGCGCAGAGATAGAGCGCCCAGGCAAGCGACAACGCCGTCGTCTCATGCCCCGCGACGATGAAGGTCAGCAGGTTGTCGCGCAACTCGGTCGTCGACATGCGGCGATGGGTTTCCGGGTCTTCGCCGTCAAGCAGCAGGTCGAGAAGGTCGGGGATGCCGCCCGTGGCCGCCGTGCGGCGTTCGTCGATGGCGTGATCGGCCATCGCCTTCATCGCCCGCATCGCCGGGGCCGTCATCATCCGCGATGGGCGCGGAACCCAGGACGGCGCGCCGACGATGTCGAGGAACGACACCCGCGCGGTGCCTTCGATATAGGCGTTGATGGCACGGTGCACCGCCCCGCGGTCAAACGCCTCGCCGCCCGAGAAGGTGACGTCCGAGATGACCTGGAAGGTCGTCGTCACCATCTCGTCGAAGACATTGGCCGCGCGTCCCGCCGCCGCCCCGATCCGTTCCGCCGCACGTTCGGCCGCCGCCGTCATCACCGGGGCGAGCGCATGGACATTTCGCACCGAAAAGGCCGGCGCGGCCGCCCGGCGCTGCCAATGCCAATGCGCGCCCTCGGCGACGAACAGGCTTTTCCCGATCGCGGGCATCAGGATCATTTTCGTGACGTCGGATTTCGGATAACCCTCAAGCCGGTCCTTCAGGATGCGGCGCAACGCGCCGGGGTCCATCACCATGTGCCAGCGCTTGACCGTGCGTCCGGACACGATGGGCTGACGCAGCGCGATCTCCGGAATGAGTTCAAGGACGTTGCGCCGACCGGTCTTGAAACTTCCCCAGACGCCCATGGGCTTTCGGGCCAGCGGAACCTGAACCGGAAGGTCGGGGGCGGTGGCTATATCCATCATCGGCGCGATCCTCTCGTGGCGAATATAGGTGCGCTGTCGCGTCACACAAAGCCTTCCTGATTGCCGACGCGCCGAGGCTCCGTTATGGCTTGGGAAGTGTTGTGTGTGGGAGGCGGAAGCTTGACAAGACTGATCTCGGGCCTTTTGGCGTTGTTCTTTCTGGCCTCCTGCGGAGGTTATGGCCTGTCCGAGCCGCCGAAGGATTTCGGTGATTTCCGGCTCGGCTACAACATCGTCGTGGCGAAGAACGCCAAGCCCGTCGGCCCCTCGCGCAAGGCCACGCCGGAAGAGTGGGAAGCCTCGCTCAAATCCGCCATCGCCGAGCGTTTCGGCCGCTATCAGGGCGACAGGCTCTACCACATCGGCATTGGCGTCGACGGCTATGCTCTGGCGGTGCCGGGCATCCCCCTCGTGCTCAGCCCGAAATCCGCCCTCGTCGTGACAGTGAATATCTGGGACGATGCCGCGCAGCGGACCGTGAACGCCGAAGGCAAGCAGTTCACGGTCTTTGAGCGGCTCTCGGGGGAAACCCTCGTCGGCTCGGGCCTGACCCAGAGCCGCGACACGCAGATGCAGAACCTGTCGCGCAATGCGGCGCGGCTCATCAACGACTGGCTGGTCGAGAACAAGGCGTGGTTCACGCCCGAGGCGGTCGCCGCACGCGCCGCGATCACCGCAGCACAGGGGCCAGAGAAGGTGCAGCCTCCCGCCGCCACACCGGCGCCCGCCGCGCCGGCAAAGCCCACAGCCGCGCCCACGCCGAGCAGCTTTTCGGCACCCCCGCCGGCGGTGCCGGTCACGCCGTCGGCCGCGGCTCTTCCCTCGGCCTCCGTTCCGATCCGCGAGAATGCCCTCCCGGCCAACTGACGCTTGATTTTCCGCCGCCCAGCCAATACGTAGCGCCCGATATCGACACGGGGGCCCGGCGGCCCCCCTCAAGCACGAGGCGCCCGCGAAATGGCAAAGGCAAAGTTTGAACGCAACAAACCGCATGTGAACATCGGGACGATTGGTCACGTCGATCACGGCAAGACGACGCTGACGGCTGCGATCACGAAGTATTTCGGTGATTTCAAGGCCTATGACCAGATCGACGCGGCGCCGGAAGAGAAGGCGCGGGGGATCACGATCTCGACGGCGCATGTGGAATACGAGACGCCTGCGCGGCACTATGCGCATGTCGACTGCCCGGGCCATGCCGACTACGTGAAGAACATGATCACCGGTGCGGCGCAGATGGACGGCGCGATTCTCGTGGTGAACGCGGCCGACGGGCCGATGCCGCAGACGCGCGAGCACATTCTCCTCGGCCGCCAGGTCGGCATTCCCTACATGGTGGTCTATCTCAACAAGGTCGACCAGGTCGATGACGAGGAGATTGCTGGAACTGGTGGAGATGGAGGTGCGCGAGCTTCTCAGTTCCTACGAGTATCCGGGCGACGACATTCCGATCGTGAAGGGCTCGGCGCTGCATGCGATGAACGGCACCCAGCCGGAGATCGGCGAGAACTCGATCCGGGCGCTGATGGAGGCGGTTGACAGCTACATCCCGACGCCGGTGCGCGCCGTGGACCAGCCGTTCCTGATGCCGATCGAGGACGTGTTCTCGATCTCGGGCCGCGGCACGGTGGTGACGGGGCGGGTCGAGCGCGGCGTCATCAATGTCGGCGACGAGGTCGAGATTGTCGGCATCCGGCCGACCTCGAAGACGGTCTGCACCGGGGTGGAGATGTTCCGCAAGCTTCTCGACCGTGGCGAGGCGGGCGACAATATCGGCGCGCTGCTGCGTGGCGTCGACCGCGAGGGCGTCGAGCGCGGCCAGGTGCTGTGCAAGCCGGGTTCGGTGAAGCCGCACACCAACTTCGAGGCCGAGGCCTATATCCTGACCAAGGAAGAGGGCGGCCGCCACACGCCGTTCTTCGCCAACTACCGGCCGCAATTCTACTTCCGCACGACGGACGTGACCGGGACGGTGAAGCTGCCGGAAGGCACCGAGATGGTGATGCCGGGGGATAACCTGAAGTTCGAGGTCGAGCTGATCGCGCCGATCGCGATGGAGGAAAAGCTCCGCTTCGCCATCCGCGAAGGCGGCCGCACCGTCGGCGCCGGCGTCGTCTCCAAGATCATCAAGTAAGATCGGAACGGAAAAGCGACGAGACGCCGGATCTTGAGGGTCCGGCGTCTTTCCTTTTCTGCCCCTGCCTCGTACCGACCGGCGAACCGGTCCTCAGCCCGTCCCGCCCGACGGGACGCGCGGGTCCAGAAATCTGCCCGCGCCCTGCGGCACCGGCGGCTCTTCGATGATCGGCTCGCGGGCGCCCTCTGCGGCGACCGTCCTCCGAAACCGCTCGATCATCGGGATCAGACGGCCCGCGAACTGTTCGCCGGCATGGTCGAGGAACGCCCTGTCCTCGGGCTTCGGCCGGGCAACCCGCATTTCGAGAACCGAACCGCCGTCCTGTCTCTCGCTGACCGCCCGCGTCATCACGATCTGCGGCGCGTCCGGCACCGGAATCGTGATGCCGATGGTGAAGTATTCGGGTGGGCACCAATCGAGAATTTCCTCGATCACCACGGCGTCGCCGTGTATGCAATGGTTTTGCGTCCCGACCCCACGCCGGCCATCCTCGGACATCTCGGTGATGGCGTCTGCGTCCCACCATTGCTGCCACTGGCCGGGGACGGTGGCGTATCGCCAGACGATCTCCTGCGGTGCCGGAATCTCGAACTCCCATGAGAGATAGGCCGCGTCGCGCCCCACCACCCGGCGCTCCCGCGCTTCTTCGCGCTGCCATGCGTCGTGCAGGTCGCGGTGCCAGACCGTGACCTCGCCAATCTCCTCGATCGTCTCGCGGGTGGCGACAAGACCCTGGCCGTCCGCGTCGATGCCCGCCGCCGCGATGCACGCGTCCGAATAGAGCGCATAGGCGCCGTGGCCGAGATGCGCGCTCACCCCGTTCTTGAGAAGCCGATGCACCAGGATCACGTCGCGGCCGGCCAGTTCCTCCAGCCCCGCCATCCTCTGGATCACCATCGCCCCGCAATGCGCAACGAACTTGAAATCCAGATCGCCCATGCGGAGACAGGCATCGCAGGGACAGGCCGAGGCCTGCCGAACGTCCCGCCGCCGCCGCCGAAAGGCGAAATAGGCGCCTTCGATCTGGTCCTGAAGCAGCGATCCGTCCGGTGCCTCTCCGGCGGAATAGAGAAAGGCGGCATCTCCCTCGAACTTGGCGAGACGAAATGCGGGCCTGAGCGCCTCCACTACGGTCGAGAGGAAATCCGCGACGATATCCTGCGCGTGCTCTATCTCGACCGAGGCGAGAAACTTCGTGTAGCCCGACAGATCGGCAATCACGAAGCAGGCATTCTGTGCCTTTGGCAGCATCGCCGCCTCCTCCATCGTGGCATATCGCGACCGTATCAGAGAACCACACGCGCCGACAGCCGGCATGTCGCCGTCGCATGCGCGGTCCAAGGCACGATCGCCGGGTATCTCTGGAAACCAGGACCAAAGTCGTAAAAGCGCAGCCATCGCACAGCCTTCTTGCCTGTTGCATGAGATTGACGATTTGCAGCGGGCGGTCCAGACTTTGGGACCAGCACCGAAATCCGATGGGGAGAGCGGACCATGTGCCAGATCCTCGCGGGTCAGAATCCGGCCCGCTACGAATCCGAAACCCGCCGCCTGCGCCTGAACGGGCAAAGTACCTCGATCCGGCTGGAGCGCGCGTTCTGGCGTATCCTCGACCGGATCGCCGAAAGGGAAGGGATCTCGACCCCCGCCTTCATCTCGAAACTGCATTCCGAGGTGCTTCAGCTTCATGGCGAGGCGCCGAATTTCACGTCGCTCCTGCGCTGCGCCTGCACCATCCATCTCGGCGAATACGAGATGGACGAGGCCGCGCGGGTCGCCGCCGAGTGAGCGTTCAAAAATCGTGCTGTAGTAACCCGCTACTACCACGCCCTTGAACTGGTCATTTAGCCTTACCAAAATCACGGCGATTTCGGAGGGCTGATGGCCAAGCTGATCCATTCGATGATTCGCGTCCTCGACGAGGGCCGATCCGTCGATTTCTATTCCCGCGCATTCGGGCTCAAGGTTGCCGATCGGCTCGACTTCGAGAGCTTCACGCTGATCTACATGTCCAATGGCGAAAGCAGCTTCGAACTGGAATTGACCGTCAACAAGGGCCACAGCGATCCCTATCAGCTTGGCGACGGCTACGGCCATCTCGCCGTGTCGGTTGACGATGTGGATGCCCTCCACGCCCGGCTCGGGGCCGACGGCCTCGCCCCCCGCAAACTCGTGGATTTCAGGAACGGCGACACACTCGTCGCGCGGTTCTTCTTCATCGCCGACCCCGATGGCTACCAGATCGAGGTCATCCAGCGCGGGGGGCGCTTCCTGTAAGTCCCGCCGCGCATCGTTTTCAGGGAGGAAAACATGAGCAAGATCGAAAGACATGGCCTGACCCGCCGCGCGCTTCTGTCGCGTGCGGTGGCCGCCGGGGCGCTCTGCGTCACCGGGGCGGGGTTCATCGCGGCACCGGACGCCGCCTGGGCGCTGGAAGTGACGGCGATCAGCGAACATGAGATGGCGACGCTGGTGCAGATGGCGCGTGACATCTATCCGCATGACCGGCTGGTCGATCAGCATTACGTCGCCGCCGTCAAGGGCTACGACACCGAGGACAAGAAGCAGATGGTGGCCGACGGCGTCGCGGCGCTCGACGCGGCCGCCAAGGCGGCGGGCCATGCCGACTATGCCTCGGTCGGCTGGGAGGAGGACCGCGTGAAGCTCTTGCAGGCGATGGAGGATACGCCCTTCTTCCAGACCGTCCGCGGCGGGCTCGTGACCGGGCTCTATAACCAGAAGGAGATCTGGCCGCTCTTCGGTTACGAGGGCGAGAGCTTCTCCAAGGGTGGCTACATCAACCGCGGCTTCGACGACATCGACTGGCTGTGAGGGAGGATTGAACATGGCACAGGCAGCGAAATTCGAACTGGGCGACGACAGCGTTGTCGTCATCGTGGGAACCGGCGCCGGCGGCGGCGTTCTGGCCAACGAACTGGCGCAGAAGGGCGTCAAGGTCGTGGCGCTTGAAGCGGGCGGGCGCTATCTGCCTGAGGATTACGTCAACGACGAATGGGAAAGCTTCGGCCAGCTTGCGTGGGTGGAGCCGCGCACCACGTCCGGCGACTGGCGCGTGGCGAAGGACTTCTCCGGCCTGCCCGCATGGATCGTCAAGGCGGTGGGCGGCACCTCGATCCACTGGGCGGGCGCGTCCTTGCGCTTTCAGGACCATGAGTGGAAGGCGCTGACCAGCTACGGCAAGGTCGATGGCGCCAACCTCCTCGACTGGCCGCTCGACACCGCCGAGATGGCACCCTGGTATGACAAGGCCGAGGACAAGCTGAAGGTCACCCGCACCGGAGACCGCGCGGGACTGCCCGGCAACAACAACTTCAAGGTGCTGGAGAAGGGTGCCCTGGCGCTCGGCTACAAGGAAGTTCACACCGGCAACATGGCGATCAATTCGGCCGAGTATGACGGCCGCCAATCCTGCCAGCAGACCGGCTTCTGCTTCCAGGGCTGCAAGTGGGGCGCAAAATGGTCGTCCGCCTATACCGACATTCCGCGCGGCGAGGCGACCGGCAATCTCGAGGTCCGCGACCACGCCCATGTCGCGCGCATCCTGCATGACGACACCGGCAAGGTCACGGGCGTCGAATATTTCGACAAGGACGGCAATCTCCAGATGCAGAAGGCGCGGATTGTGTGTGTCGCCGGCAATTCCTTCGAAAGCCCGCGGCTTCTCCTGAATTCCGCTTCGGCGAAATTTCCCGACGGGCTGGCGAACTCCTCCGGCATGGTCGGGCGCAACTACATGCGCCACACCACGGGATCGGTCTATGCGGTCTTCGACAAGCCGGTGAAGATGTGGCGCGGCACCACCATGGCGGGGATCGTCCGCGACGAGGCGCGCCATGACCCGAGCCGCGGCTTCGTCGGCGGGTATGAGCTTGAGACGCTCAGCCTCGGCCTGCCGTTCATGGCCGCCTTCCTCAACCCCGGCGGCTGGGGGCGCAGCTTCACCACCGCGCTCGACGCTTACGAGAACATGGCCGGAATGTGGATCGTCGGCGAGGACATGCCGCAGGAGACGAACCGCGTCACCCTTTCGGACGTGAAGGATCAATATGGGCTTCAGGTCGCAAACGTGAACTTCTCGGACCATGCGAACGACGCCGCCATGCGCAATCACGCCTATCAGCAGGGCGAGGCGATCTACAAGGCGGTGGGCGCCACCCGTGTCTTCCCGACGCCGCCCTATCCCTCGACCCACAACCTCGGCACCAACCGGATGTCGGAAAAGCCCGAGGATGGGGTGGTGAACAAGCATGGCCAAAGCCACGACATCGCCAACCTCTTTGTCTCGGACGGCAGCCAGTTCACGACAGGGGGTGCCGAGAACCCGACGCTGACGATCGTCGCCCTGGCGATCCGGCAGGCCGACTACATCGCCAGCCAGATGAACGCGCAGGCGATCTGAGGCAGGCAAGCAGGAACATGGCGCGCCGGCGGTTCCGGCGCGCCCTTCCCGCATCCGCAACCGACCGCGGTCGCTTCATCCGCGCGCCCTTGCGCGATGGCGCATCCGGTTCCGTGTTCACGCAGCGGCTCGCAATCCCGTCATCCGGATGGCGAATCTTGGCTGCGGTGCGGGCGGGTCGTCCGTCCGGACGACCCCACGGACGAACGCAAGGACGTGAACGGATCGAATTCGGGGCCGGAACGCCCGCGCCTTGCATGGCCCGTTTGATTCATCTCAACCCGCGCAGCCCGATAGGGGTATATGATGCCTTTTTGACCCCCGTGGACCGTTTGGCGGGCAATGAAAGGATATCCCATGGCTAAGACAGAGACCCCTTCGACACCCTTCGCGGCGCTGGCGCAAGGCATGGACCCGGCCAAGCTGGGGGGCGGGATGACCGCGATGATGCGGACCCAGGCGAAGATGATGGACGCGGTGCTGAAGCAGAATATCGAGATGCTCGACTTCCTCAAGGCCCGCTACGAGAACGACCGGGCATTCTTCGCCACGCTCGCCGGTGCCGGCAATCCGAACGAAGCGTTGGCTGCCTGGAACGGCTTCTGGTCGAAGGCATTGAAAGACTATTCGAACGAAGCGGGCAAGCTTGGTTCGCTCGCGGCCGCCACGACCGAGCAGATGCTCGAAGGCATTCGGGATGAAGCGACGATTCTCGCGGGATCGGAAAAGGCCAGGGATTGAACGGACAGCGGGTTCCGAGGCGTATTGCGCACCGGAGTGAACAGGTTGCCCCGTCGTCAATCTTTCGACTTGGGGACTGGCGGGCGACGGCCGACCGGGCACCCGGCGGGGTGCGGGGCGCCGCAGCCACCCTTCGGTCAGTTGCAGGCGATGCATCCGCACTTTCCCGCCAAAAGCCCGCTTGATTTCGTCCGGCGGGCATCGTAGGTGACTGCTCGACCTTAGGGGTATAGCTCAGCTGGTAGAGCGACGGTCTCCAAAACCGTAGGTCGCGGGTTCGAGCCCTGCTGCCCCTGCCAGGCCTTCCTCATGTTCGGATCGACCGGCCTTGCTCCGCGCCGCTGGCCGGTAGGTTTATCACCCCACATCCAGCGCCGGTCTGTTCGTGGCCGTCAGCGTCTGTACGGGCGGTGCACGCGATGTGTACGGGCGGTGTACCGCCGATTCCGCCGCAGCGGGCTTGAATTCGCCGCAAAGGCCGCGTATCTCGCCCCCGGGTGAATGACTGGAAATCGAGGCTAAAGACAGACGATGGCGAATCCCTTGCAGTTCCTTCAGCAGGTCCGGTCCGAGACCGCCAAAGTCGTATGGCCGAACCGCCGCGAGGTAATGCTGACCACGGTCATGGTCTTCATCATGGCGGCCCTCACGTCGGTCTTCTTCTTCCTCGTCGATCTTGTCATCCGTACCGGGCTTCAGACGGTTTTGGGCTGACGTCACTTCTTGGCCTTTCGTCCTTGAAATCAGGGGTAAAGGCTTGTAAGCGAGGCCAACTTTCCCGACACCGGCGCGCAACGATTCGGTCTGCGCGCTGTTTTTTGTTCGGGTGAAGGTGGGGCAACCCATTGAAATTGGTGAATAATCCGGCGGCTTGCCGTCGGTCGAGCGAGGTCGAAGGCAGATGGCGAAGCGATGGTATTCGGTGAGTGTCCTCTCGAATTTCGAGAAGAAGATCGCCGAACAGATCAAGCATTCGGTTGCCGAGAAGGGCCTTGAGGACGAGATCGACGAAGTTCTCGTTCCGACCGAAGAAGTGCTCGAGATCCGTCGCGGCAAGAAGGTCACGTCGGAGCGTCGCTTCATGCCGGGCTATGTGCTGGTGCACATGGACATGAGCGACCGGGGTTATCACCTCATCACGTCGATCAACCGGGTGACGGGGTTCCTCGGGCCGCAGGGCAAGCCGATGCCGATGCAGGATTCCGAAGTGAATCAGATACTTAACCGCGTCGAGGAAGGCGAGGCCGCACCCCGCAACCTGATCCGCTTCGAAGTGGGCGAACAGGTGAGGGTGACCGACGGGCCGTTCGAAGGCTTCTCGGGCATGGTCGAGGAAGTGGATGAACATTCGAGCCGTCTGAAGGTGACGGTCTCGATCTTCGGCCGGCCCACGCCGGTCGAGCTTGAATTCACACAGGTGCACAAAGTCGCCTGACGTGTGAGCCCGTGGGAGGCGAGGGCTACGGCCCGGACCGAACCACTAAACTTCGCCTTATCAAGGCGATAGTGACAAAGGAGAGGCCAGATGGCCAAGAAGGTAGTCGGCAGCCTCAAGCTGCAAATCAAGGCGGGGCAAGCTAACCCGTCTCCCCCCGTCGGTCCCGCGCTCGGTCAGCGCGGCATCAACATCATGGAATTCTGCAAGGCTTTCAACGCGAAGACGCAGGAGCTGGAGCAGGGCGCGCCCACTCCGGTCATCATCACCTACTACGCGGACAAGTCCTTCAGCTTCGAGATCAAGTCCTCGCCGGCCTCCTTCTACCTGAAGAAGGCAGCGGGTCTGAAGCCGGTCGGCAAACGCAACCGTCCGCGCGGGTCGGAAAAGCCGGGCCGCGACGTAGCGGGCTATGTGACCGTGGCGCAGGTGCGTGAAATCGCCGAAGCCAAGATGAAAGACCTTTCCGCGAACGACGTCGAAGCCGCGATGCAGATCATCCTCGGCTCGGCACGGTCCTGCGGCATCGAGGTGAAGGGGTAAGTCATGGCCAAGCTCGGTAAACGTACCAATGCGGCGCGCGCCGCCTTCGAAGGCAAGTCGAACCTCTCGGTCGAGGACGCGGTCAAGCTCATCAAGGGCGCTGCAACCGCGAAATTCGACGAGACGATCGAAATCGCCATGAACCTCGGCGTCGACCCGCGCCATGCCGATCAGATGGTCCGTGGCGTCGTGACCCTGCCTAACGGCACCGGCAAGACGGTGCGCGTCGCGGTTTTCGCCCGCGGTGCCAAAGCTGATGAAGCCAAGGCTGCCGGCGCCGACATCGTCGGTGCGGAAGATCTGATGGAGACCATCCAGGGCGGCAAGATCGAGTTCGACCGTTGCATCGCGACGCCGGACATGATGCCGATCGTCGGTCGTCTGGGCAAGGTGCTCGGCCCACGCAACCTGATGCCGAACCCGAAGGTCGGTACCGTGACGATGGACGTGAAAGCGGCTGTCGAGGCTGCCAAGGGTGGCGAAGTACAGTTCAAGGTCGAAAAGGCCGGGGTCATCCATGCCGGTATCGGCAAGGTGTCCTTCGACGAGAAGAAGCTTGCCGAGAACGTCCGCGCTTTCATCGACGCCGTGTCGAGGGCAAAGCCCACCGGCGCCAAGGGGTCGTACCTGAAGAAGGTCTCGCTCTCCTCGACAATGGGGCCGGGCGTGTCGGTCGATCTGATGTCGGGCTCGGGCAACTGAGACCGGCAATAATTCTCCGGGCCTCGGCCCGGTGAATGACGGGGCGGACACGCCCCGTCCTGTCCGAGACGGAGGGTGGGGGAAACCCCATAAATCCTTCCTGAGATGGGGAACGAGACTGGAATTCCGGGGTCTGACCTCGGGCGATCCTGGCCTCGGGACCATCACGGACCCGAACGCTCCGGACCTTGTCCGGGGCTGACTTGAGCCGGGGGGAAACCCCCATACTTGGAGTGAAACCGTGGATAGAGCCCAGAAAGAGAAAGTGGTCGAGGAACTCGGCCAGATCTTCGAAAGCTCTGGCGTCGTGGTGGTTGCCCACTACGAAGGCATGACGGTTGCTCAGATGCAGGACCTGCGCGCAGCGATGCGCGAACAAGGTGGGTCCGTCCGCGTCGCCAAGAACAGGCTCGCCAAGATCGCCCTTGAGGGAAAGCCCTGCGAAAGCATCGGCAATCTTCTGACGGGCATGACCGTGCTGGCTTATTCCGAGGACCCCGTCGCAGCGGCGAAGGTCACGGACAAGTACTCCAAGGCGAACGAGAAATTCGTGATCCTTGGTGGTGCGATGGGCAACACGGCTCTGGACCAGGCCGGTGTGAAAGCCGTTGCCTCGATGCCGTCGCGTGAGGAGCTCATCGCTTCGATCGCGGGCTGCATCGGCGCACCTGCTTCGAACATCGCCGGGGCCATTGGCGCACCTGCTTCGAACATCGCGGGCATCCTCTCCACCTTGGAGGAGCGGCAAGCCGCGTGAGCAACTTCGTGACTTCGTGGGGGATGAAACCCGACGTTGGAACACATAGATAGGAACGGAACAGAGAAATGGCTGATCTGAAAAAACTCGCCGAAGAGATCGTGAACCTCACGCTTCTCCAGGCCCAGGAACTGAAAACCATCCTGAAGGACGAATACGGCATCGAGCCGGCTGCCGGTGGCGCCGTCATGATGGCCGCCGGTCCGGCTGCGGCCGCTGAAGCAGCTGAAGAAAAGACCGAGTTCGACGTCGTCCTGACCGACGCCGGCGCTCAGAAGATCAACGTGATCAAGGAAGTGCGCGCGATCACCGGTCTTGGTCTGAAAGAGGCCAAGGATCTCGTGGAAGCTGGCGGCAAGGTCAAGGAAGGCGCTGCCAAGGGCGAAGCCGAAGAGATCAAGAACAAGCTCGAGGCGGCTGGCGCCAAGGTCGAGCTCAAGTAATCGTCCGGGACTTCGGTCCCGACGTCGAAATCTGGCTGGGTCCGGGCCTTTCCCGGGCCCAGCCGAACCTGTCTTGGAAGGGGCATTGCGCCCCGATGCCCCTTCCAAGGCGTGGTTTTCCGGTTCGGGAGCCTTCCGGTGGGACGGAGGGCATGAATTGAACCGACCCCCTTCATTCGCAAGCGGCGCGGCGCCGTGTCCCCGACGGAGCCGCCCCCGCGAAGAGACGAAAGGTGACGACGAGCATGGCTCAAGCGACCGTTGGCCAGAAGCGTATCCGCAGATACTTTGGCAAAATCCGTGAAGTCCTCGAAATGCCGAACCTCATCGAGGTTCAGAAATCATCATACGACCTGTTTCTGAAGTCCGGCGACGGTCCGAAGGCGGCTGATGGCGAGGGCATTCAGGGCGTATTCCAGTCGGTTTTTCCGATCAAGGATTTCAACGAGAACGCCATCCTCGAATTCGTGAAATATGAGCTCGAAAAGCCGAAATACGACGTCGAGGAATGCCAGAGCCGCGACATGACCTATGCCGCGCCGCTGAAGGTGACGCTGCGTCTTATCGTGTTCGATATCGACGAGGATACCGGCGCGAAATCGGTCAAGGACATCAAGGAGCAGGATGTCTACATGGGCGATATGCCCTTGATGACTCCGAACGGCACCTTCATCGTCAACGGCACCGAGCGGGTCATCGTGTCCCAAATGCACCGCTCGCCCGGCGTGTTCTTCGACCACGACAAGGGCAAGACCCATTCCTCCGGCAAGCTCCTCTTCGCCTGCCGGATCATACCCTATCGTGGCTCGTGGCTCGATTTCGAATTCGACGCCAAGGACATCGTCTTCTCGCGCATAGACCGCCGACGGAAACTTCCGGTGACGACACTGCTTTACGCGCTCGGCCTCGATCAGGAAGGCATCATGGATGCCTACTACAACACCGTCGGTTTCAAGCTGGAGAAGAAAAAGGGCTGGGTGACCAAGTTCTTCCCCGAGCGGGTGCGCGGAACACGTCCGACCTACGATCTGGTCGATGCCGCAACGGGCGAGGTGATCTGCAAGGCGGGTGACAAAGTCACGCCACGCATGGTGAAGAAGTGGGTGGAAGACGGAAAGATCACCCAGCTTCTGGTGCCTTTCGACCACATCCTGGGTCGTTTCGTCGCCAAGGACATCATCAACGAGGAAACCGGCGCGATTTACGTCGAAGCCGGGGACGAGTTGACTCAGACCGTCGACAAGGAGGGCGAGGTTACCGGCGGGTCGCTGAAGGTCCTTCTGGACAACGGCATCACCACGATCCCGGTTCTCGACATCGACAACGTGAATGTCGGCCCCTACATCCGCAACACGATGGCCGCGGACAAGAACATGGGCCGCGATGGTGCGCTCATGGATATCTACCGTGTCATGCGTCCGGGTGAACCGCCCACCGTTGAAGCGGCCTCGGCCCTCTTTGGCACGCTGTTCTTTGACAAGGAGCGGTATGACCTCTCCGCCGTCGGCCGTGTCAAGATGAACATGCGCCTCGACCTCGGCCGGCCCGACACCCAGCGCACGCTGGATCGCGACGACATCATCGCCTGCATCAAGGCGCTGGTCGAACTGCGCGACGGCAAGGGTGAGATCGACGACATCGACCACCTCGGCAACCGCCGGGTGCGTTCGGTTGGCGAGTTGATGGAAAACCAATACCGCGTCGGCCTTCTGCGCATGGAACGCGCGATCAAGGAGCGCATGTCCTCGGTCGAGATCGACACGGTCATGCCGCAGGATCTCATCAACGCGAAGCCGGCTGCGGCCGCGGTGCGCGAATTCTTCGGCTCCTCGCAGCTTTCGCAATTCATGGACCAGACCAACCCGCTTTCGGAAGTGACGCACAAGCGGCGCCTTTCGGCCCTCGGGCCGGGCGGTCTGACGCGCGAACGCGCGGGCTTCGAGGTGCGCGACGTTCACCCGACGCACTATGGCCGGATGTGCCCGATCGAGACGCCGGAAGGCCCGAACATCGGTCTTATCAACTCGCTGGCGACCTACGCCCGCGTGAACAAATACGGCTTTATCGAAACCCCGTACCGTCGCGTGAAGGACGGTCAGGTCACGGACGACGTGCAGTACATGTCCGCGACCGAGGAGATGCGCCACACCGTCGCGCAGGCCAACGCCAATCTCGATGAAAACGGCCGGTTCAAGAACGACCTCGTTTCGACCCGTCAGTCGGGCGAATTCATGCTCAACCCGCCTGACGTGATCGACCTGATCGACGTGTCGCCGAAGCAGCTTGTCTCGGTCGCGGCCTCGCTCATTCCGTTCCTCGAGAATGACGACGCGAACCGCGCGCTGATGGGTTCGAACATGCAGCGTCAGGCCGTGCCGCTTCTGCAGGCGGATGCGCCCTTCGTGGGCACCGGGATCGAGGCCAAGGTGGCCGAAGACTCTGGCGCCGCGATCATGGCGCGCCGCAGCGGGATCATCGACCAGGTCGATGCGATGCGGATCGTTGTCCGCGCGACGGAAGAACTTGAGCCGGGCGATCCGGGCGTCGACATCTACCGTCTCAGGAAGTTCCAGCGCTCGAACCAGAACACCTGCATCAACCAGCGCCCGCTGGTGAAGGTCGGTGACAAGGTCACCAAGAGCGAGGTCATCGCGGATGGCCCGTCGACCGACATGGGGGAACTGGCGCTCGGCAAGAACGTCATCGTCGCCTTCATGCCGTGGAACGGCTACAACTACGAGGACTCGATCCTCATTTCCGAGCGTATCGTCAAGGACGACGTCTTCACCTCGATCCATATCGAGGAATACGAAGTCGCCGCCCGCGATACCAAGCTCGGGCCTGAGGAGATCACCCGCGACATCCCGAACGTCGGCGAGGAGGCTTTGCGCAACCTCGACGAGGCGGGCATCGTCTATATCGGCGCGGAAGTGGGACCGGGCGACATTCTCGTCGGCAAGATCACCCCGAAGGGCGAGAGCCCGATGACGCCGGAAGAGAAGCTTCTGCGCGCCATCTTCGGTGAAAAGGCCTCGGACGTGCGCGACACCTCGTTGCGGCTGCCGCCGGGCGATTTCGGTACGGTCGTGGAGGTCCGCGTCTTCAACCGACATGGCGTCGACAAGGACGAACGCGCGCTCCAGATCGAGCGTGAGGAAGTCGAACGTCTGGCGCGCGACCGCGACGACGAACAGGCAATCCTGGAGCGCAACATCTACGCGCGCCTCAGGTCCATGATCCTCGGCAAGACCGCTGTGAAGGGGCCGAAGGGTATCAAGCCAAACGCCAAGATCGACGAGGACCTGCTGGAATCCCTGTCGCGCGGCCAGTGGTGGCAGCTTGCCCTCGGCGAGGAGCAGGATGCCCAGAACGTCGAGGCGCTGAACGCCCAGTTCGAAGCGCAGAAGCGTGCGCTGGAGCATCGCTTCGACGACAAGGTCGAAAAGGTGCGCCGCGGCGACGACCTGCCTCCGGGCGTCATGAAGATGGTCAAGACCTTCGTCGCGGTGAAGCGCAAGCTTCAGCCCGGCGACAAGATGGCCGGTCGTCACGGCAACAAGGGTGTGGTGTCGAAAGTCGTGCCGATGGAGGACATGCCGTTCCTCGGTGACGGCACCCCGGTCGACATGGTGCTGAACCCGCTGGGCGTGCCGAGCCGTATGAACGTCGGCCAGATCCTTGAAACCCATATGGGCTGGGCCGCGCGCGGTCTGGGCATCAGGATCGACGACGCGCTTCAGGACTACCGCCGCACGGGTGATCTGACTCCGGTGCGCGATGCGCTGAAGCACGGTTATGGCGACGAGGCCTATGAAGAGGGCTTCGGTGGGCTCGACGAGAACGACCTGATCGAACGCGCCGACACCGTGAAGCGCGGCGTTCCGATCGCGACGCCAGTCTTCGACGGCGCCAAGGAAGCCGACGTGAACGATGCGCTCAAACGCGCGGGCTTCGACCAGTCGGGCCAGTCCGATCTGTTCGATGGCCGCACCGGCGAGAAATTCGCGCGGAAGGTCACGGTAGGTGTGAAGTATCTCTTGAAGCTTCATCACCTTGTCGACGACAAGATCCACGCGCGCTCGACCGGGCCTTACAGCCTCGTCACGCAGCAGCCTCTGGGCGGCAAGGCCCAGTTCGGCGGCCAGCGGTTCGGGGAAATGGAGGTCTGGGCGCTGGAAGCCTACGGCGCGGCCTATACCCTGCAGGAGATGCTCACCGTCAAGTCGGACGACGTGGCGGGCCGGACCAAGGTCTATGAGAGCATTGTCAAGGGCGAGGACAACTTCGAAGCCGGCGTGCCGGAATCGTTCAACGTTCTCGTCAAGGAAGTGCGCGGCCTCGGCCTCAACATGGAACTCCTGGATGCGGAGGAGGAGTGAGGGCGGCCACCGCCCCGCTTACCCATCCCCTGATATGAAGGACGCAAGATGAACCAGGAACTCTCAACCAACCCGTTCAACCCGCTGACGCCGCCGAAGCAGTTCGACGAGATCAAGATCTCGCTCGCCTCGCCCGAGCGCATCCTGTCGTGGTCCTACGGGGAAATCAAAAAGCCCGAGACGATCAACTACCGCACGTTCAAGCCGGAGCGGGACGGTCTGTTCTGTGCCCGTATCTTCGGGCCGATCAAGGACTACGAATGCCTCTGCGGCAAGTACAAGCGCATGAAGTATCGCGGCGTCGTCTGCGAAAAGTGCGGTGTCGAAGTAACGCTCCAGAAGGTGCGGCGCGAGCGGATGGGCCATATCGAGCTTGCTGCCCCCGTCGCCCATATCTGGTTCCTGAAGTCGCTGCCTAGCCGCATCGGCCTGATGCTCGACATGACGCTGCGCGACCTCGAGCGCATCCTTTACTTCGAAAACTATGTCGTGATCGAGCCGGGCCTGACGGACCTGTCCTACGGCCAACTCATGGGCGAGGAAGAATATCTCGACGCGCAGGACCAGTACGGCACGGACGCCTTCACCGCCAATATCGGCGCCGAAGCGATCCGCGAGATGCTGGCGGCGATCGATCTTGAGGCGACCGCCGAGCAGCTGCGCGAGGAACTGAAGGAAGCCACCGGCGAACTCAAGCCGAAGAAGATCATCAAGCGCCTGAAGATCGTCGAGTTGTTCCTCGAATCCGGCAACCGTCCGGAATGGATGGTTCTGACCGTCGTTCCGGTCATCCCGCCGGAACTGCGCCCCCTGGTTCCGCTCGACGGCGGCCGGTTCGCCACCTCTGACCTGAACGACCTCTACCGCCGCGTCATCAACCGGAACAACCGGCTCAAGCGGCTGATCGAGTTGCGCGCGCCTGACATCATCGTCCGCAATGAAAAGCGGATGCTTCAGGAATTGGTCGATGCCTTGTTCGACAACGGCCGCCGCGGCCGCGTCATCACGGGTGCCAACAAACGCCCGCTGAAGTCGCTGTCCGACATGCTCAAGGGCAAGCAGGGCCGCTTCCGTCAGAACCTTCTCGGCAAGCGCGTGGACTTTTCCGGTCGTTCGGTCATCGTGACCGGTCCGGAACTGAAACTGCATCAGTGCGGCCTGCCGAAGAAGATGGCGCTCGAACTCTTCAAGCCGTTTATCTATTCGAGGCTTGAGGCGAAGGGGCTGTCCTCGACCGTCAAGCAGGCCAAGAAACTGGTCGAGAAGGAACGTCCCGAGGTTTGGGATATCCTTGACGAGGTGATCCGGGAGCATCCGGTGATGTTGAACCGTGCGCCGACGCTGCACCGTCTCGGCATCCAGGCGTTCGAACCGATCCTGATCGAGGGCAAGGCGATCCAGCTTCACCCGCTGGTCTGCTCGGCCTTCAACGCCGACTTCGACGGTGACCAGATGGCCGTGCATGTGCCTCTCAGCCTTGAGGCGCAGCTTGAATGCCGTGTCCTGATGATGTCGACAAACAACGTTCTGTCGCCCGCAAACGGCGCGCCGATCATCGTTCCGTCGCAAGACATGGTTCTCGGCCTCTACTATGTGTCGATGATGCGCGAAGGCATGAAGGGCGAAGGCATGGTCTTCGCCGATCCCGACGAAGTGCAGCACGCGCTCGACGCCGGGGAAGTGCATCTGCACGCCAAGATCACGGCGCGCGTGAAGCAGATCGACGACGAGGGCAACGAGGTCTTCAAGCGCTATGAAACCACGCCGGGCCGAGTGCGCCTTGGTACGCTTCTGCCGCTCAACGTCAAGGCGCCCTACGAACTGGTGAACCGGCTTCTGCGGAAGAAGGACGTGCAGAACGTCATCGACACCGTCTACCGCTTCTGCGGTCAGAAAGAGTTGGTGATCTTCTGTGACCAAATCATGGGCCTCGGGTTCCGTGAGGCGTTCAAGGCCGGGATTTCCTTCGGCAAGGACGACATGGTCATTCCCGACACCAAATGGACGATCGTCAACGAAGTCCGCGATCAGGTTAAGGAATTCGAACAGCAGTACATGGATGGCCTCATCACCCAGGGTGAGAAGTACAACAAGGTTGTCGATGCCTGGTCGAAATGCTCCGACGCCGTTGCGCAAGCGATGATGGGCGAGATTTCGGCGGTTCGGAGGGATGATACCGGGGCGGAGAAGGAGCCGAACTCGGTCTACATGATGTCCCACTCCGGGGCGCGGGGTTCGCCTGCCCAGATGAAGCAGCTTGGCGGTATGCGCGGCCTGATGGCCAAACCGTCGGGCGAAATCATCGAGACGCCGATCATCTCGAACTTCAAGGAAGGCCTGACCGTGCTCGAGTACTTCAACTCGACCCACGGTGCCCGGAAGGGTCTGGCCGACACGGCGCTCAAGACGGCGAACTCGGGCTACCTGACCCGACGTCTCGTCGATGTCGCGCAGGATTGCATCGTGCGGATGATCGACTGCGGAACCGACCGCGCGATCACCGCTTCGGCGGCGGTCAATGACGGCGAAGTCGTCTCGCCGCTCAGCGAACGGATTCTTGGCCGCGTTTCGGCGGATGACGTGATGGCGCCGGGTACCGACGACCTGATCCTGCGCCGGAACGAACTGATCGACGAACGCAAGGCCGACGCAGTGGAAACCGCTGGCGTGCCTTCGGTCCGCATCCGTTCGGCCCTGACCTGCGAGGCCGAAGAGGGCGTCTGCGCGATGTGCTATGGTCGCGATCTCGCGCGGGGTACGCTTGTCAATATCGGCGAGGCTGTCGGCATCATCGCCGCACAGTCAATCGGCGAGCCAGGCACGCAGCTCACGATGCGGACGTTCCACATCGGCGGCATCGCGCAAGGCGGCCAGCAGTCCTTCCAGGAATCGAGTCAGGAGGGCAAGGTCGAGTTCCGCAATCCGATGCTTCTGGAAAACGCCAATGGTGAACAGATCGTCATGGGCCGGAACATGCAAATTGCCGTCATCGACGAGAACGGCACCGAACGCGCATCCCACAAGGTGGCATATGGCGCGAAGATCCACGTCAAGGATGGCCAGACGGTCAAGCGTGGCGCCAAGCTTTACGAATGGGACCCCTACACCCTGCCGATCATCGCCGAGAAGGCGGGTGTGGCGAAATTCGTCGACCTCGTTTCGGGCATCGCCGTCCGCGACGAGACCGACGAAGCCACGGGTATGACCCAGAAGATCGTGATCGACTGGCGCACCGCGCCGAAAGGCAACGATCTCAAGCCCGAGATCATCGTCATGGACGCTGCGACCGGCGAGCCTGTGCGCAACGATGCCGGCAACCCGGTCAGCTACCCCATGTCGGTGGACGCGATCCTCTCGATCGAGGAGGGCCAGGAGATCAAGGCGGGTGACGTGGTGGCGCGTATCCCGCGCGAAGGCGCCAAGACCAAGGACATCACCGGGGGTCTTCCCCGTGTGGCGGAACTGTTCGAGGCCCGTCGTCCCAAGGACCACGCCATCATCGCCGAGATCGACGGCTACGTTCGTTTTGGCAAGGACTACAAGAACAAGCGCCGCATCGCGATCGAGCCGACCGACGAGACGATGCAGCCCGTCGAATACATGGTGCCGAAGGGCAAGCACATTCCGGTTCAGGAAGGTGACTTCGTCCAGAAGGGCGATTACATCATGGACGGCAACCCCGCGCCGCATGACATCCTGCGGATCATGGGGATCGAGGCGCTCGCCGATTACCTCATCGACGAGGTTCAGGACGTCTACCGGCTCCAGGGCGTTAAGATCAACGACAAGCATATCGAGGTGATCGTTCGCCAGATGCTGCAGAAGATCGAGATCCTGGATTCGGGCGACACCACCCTTCTCAAGGGCGAGCATATCGACAAGGCCGAGTTCGACGAGGAGAACGACAAGATCGCGGCAAGAGGCGGCGCTCCGGCGACGGGGGAACCCGTGCTTCTCGGCATCACCAAGGCCTCGCTCCAGACCCGGTCGTTCATCTCGGCGGCATCGTTCCAGGAGACCACGCGGGTTCTCACCGAGGCTTCGGTGCAGGGCAAGCGGGACCGTCTGGTTGGCCTGAAGGAGAACGTCATTGTCGGCCGCTTGATCCCGGCCGGGACCGGCGGGGCGACCATGCGGGTGCGCAAGATTGCACAGGAGCGCGACAGCAAGGTTATCGAAGCGCGGAAACACGAAGCCGAGCAGGCGGCCGCCCTTGCCGCGCCGGACGATGAGGTGCTGGACGACGTGATCGACATCGAAGCCGAAAGCGGATTGGCCGACACCTACGAAAGCCGCGATTGATCGCGACCTGAACGCGACGAGACCGAACGCCCCGCGCCATCCGCGCGGGGCGTTTGATTTGTGCGGGTGACAATTCTTCGAAAGCGCTCCCCTTGTCGTCCGGCAGGGGTGGCGGTAAGCGCCGGAATATCCGCGCCGTCCCCGCGCGGGCGGGAGGAAGCGGCATGGCCTTGTCCGACAATGCGCACGGCGCGCTCTGGATGGGCATAGCCATGGGTGCATTCACCGTAAACGACACATGCATGAAGGCGGTGACGGCCAGCCTTCCGCTTTACGAAGCGATCTTTCTGCGCGGCTTTCTGACGATGACGGCCATCGCCATCATCGGTTGGCGCGCCGGTACACTCATGTTCAGGGTTGCAGCCGAAGATCGAATCTGGCTTTTCCTGCGGACCGTCGGGGAAATCGGCGGGACCGTGACCTTCCTCACCGCGCTAAGGCATTTGCCGCTCGCCAATCTGTCCGCAATCCTGCAATCGCTACCGCTTGCAGTAACCCTTGCCGCAGCGCTCTGGCTGCATGAGCCCGTCGGCTGGCGGCGGCTTTCAGCGATCTGTGTCGGCTTCGTCGGCGTTCTGCTCATCATTCGACCCGGGACACAGGGCTTTGATCGCTGGGCGCTGCTCGGGGTCATCTCGGTGGCGTTCGTCGTGCTGCGCGATCTGGCGACGCGGCGACTTTCGTCGGGACTGCCGTCGGTCACCATCGCGTTTTCCGCCGCCGCGGCGGTCACTGTGATGGGCCTCGTGGTGTTGCCGTTTTCCGGCTGGATCACCCCCGGACCGCGCGAGGCGGCGCTGATCGTCGGCGCCTCTGCGTTCCTCATCACCGGCTATATTCTGATCGTCATGGCGATGCGGACGGGCGATATCGGGCTTGTCGCGCCATTCCGCTACACCTCTCTCATCTTCGCCGTCGGTCTCGGCTGGGCGATCTTCGGGCAATTCCCCGACCCGTTGACGCTTCTCGGCGGCACAATCGTGATTGCGACCGGCATTTACACCTTCCACCGTGAGCGCCGCCGCGGACAGAAGGTCACACAGCCGGTCAAGGCCCCGCTCCGTCTGCGCTGATCCCCGATGGGGGCCGCGCTCATTTACAAGCGCGGCGCCTTCGGCTACCACCGCCCGGCAGTCGGCCCGCGCGGCCCGCCGGTATCGGAAGCGTCATGGTCCAGGTCTCGATCATAATCCCCGCCAAGAACGAAGCCGGCAATATCGTCGCGCTTCTCGAAGGGATCGACGCCGCCTGCGCTGGCAATGCCGAGTATGAGGTTATAGTCGTCGACGATGGTTCAACCGACGGAATGGGCGACTCTGTCCGGGCGCGCATGCGATCCCATCCGAACCTGCGTCTTCTGCGCCATGACGTATCGGGCGGCCAAAGTGCCGGCGTCCATAGCGGCGTTCTCGCGTCCGCGAGCGCAGTCGTCTGCACCCTTGATGGCGACGGACAGAATCCGCCCGAGGAACTGCCGAAGCTTTTTGCGCCATTGCTTGCGCCGGGTTCGGAAGCGATCGGCCTCGTCGCCGGTCAGCGCGTCGGGCGTCAGGACACGATGTCGAAGAAACTTGCATCGCGCTTCGCCAACAAGCTCAGGTCATGGGCGTTGAAGGACGGAACGCGGGATACCGGCTGCGGTCTCAAGGCTTTCCGCCGCGACGCGTTCCTGCAACTGCCGTTCTTCAACCACATGCACCGCTACCTGCCCGCGCTTTTCGCCCGAGATGGCTGGCAGGTCGCTCATGTGGATGTGAGCCACCGACCACGCGGCGAGGGCAGATCGAACTACAACAATCTCCAGCGCGGCTTCGTCGGCGCCATCGACTTGCTCGGCGTGATGTGGCTGCTCAGGCGGCGCAAGAAATCGCGCCCGACGGAAGTTTCGGTGGAATAGGTCGCGGCGATGGAAAAGCTCTTTGCCATTCTTCATGTCGACGGCTGGGTCGAGTTCTGGTGGGTCGCCTTCGGGCTTCTTGGACAGCTCATGTTCACCGGGCGGTTCCTCGTCCAATGGATCGCCTCGGAGCGCGCCAAGAAATCGGTGGTGCCGGTTCTCTTCTGGTATTTCTCGATTGCGGGCGGACTGATCCTGCTCAGCTACGCGATCTACCGGAAGGACCCGGTTTTTATCCTCGGCCAGTCGCTTGGCGTCTTCATCTACGGGCGCAACCTGTTCCTCATCTACCGCGAGCGGCGGGAGAACGGGTTTGGCTAGGGACTGGCTCGCGCCCGCCGTCGCAATCGTCGCGGCGGTCACGATGGCGCGGACCGTCGCGCTCTGGTTCAACCGGACCGACCTCTATGTGGACGAAAGCCAGTATTGGCTCTGGGGCCAGCAGCTCGACTTCGGCTACTATTCCAAGCCGCCGCTGATCGGTTGGGTGATCCGGGCGTTCACCGAGATCGCAGGCAGCGATGCGCCCTTCTGGGTTCGGCTGCCGGGGTCCCTTTTCCATGGGGTCACTGCACTGATCCTCGGCGCACTGGCGGCCCGCCTGTTCGATGGACGAACGGCGATCTGGGTCGCTGCGGGCTATGTCACGCTGCCCTTCGTGGCGCTCGGCAGCCTGCTCATATCGACCGATACGATCATGGCGCCGTTTTACGCCGCAGCGCTTCTGGCCTGGTTCCGGGCCACCGAGTCGCGCAGGGTTGCGGCAGCGGCGCTCGCCGGGCTCTTCATCGGACTCGCCTTCATGGCGAAGTATGCGGCGATCTATTTTCTTCTTGGGGCCATGCTGGCCGCGATCGTCGCACCTGCGATGCGCCTGACCACGCGGCAGGCCATCGTATTTCTCGTCGCTTTCGCCTTGACCGTTGCGCCGAACCTGATCTGGAACCTGACCCATGAGTTCACGACGGTCGAACATACGATGGACAATGTCGGCTGGGTGCGTGGCGGTTCTGCCTTTGCAGGGCTGAACTTTGGCAGTCTGGCCGAATTCTTCTTTGCCCAGTTTGCTGTCTTCGGCCCCGTGCTTTTCGGAGCGCTCCTCTGGGGTTGGCTCTGGCGCGGCGCGCCGTACCGGACCTCTCTGACCGCCTTTTCGATGCCGGTTTTGCTGATCGTCTGCGTTCAGGCGCTTCTCTCGCGGGCCTATGCGAACTGGGCGGTCGCGTGCTATTTCGCTGGCCTTCTGATCGCGGTTCCGCTGCTCCTGTCAAGGGCGCGCTGGCTTTTGTGGCTGTCCCTGGCGGTCAATGCCGCGCTTTGCATCCTGCTGCCGCTGCTGACAGTCCTCGCGCCCTGGCCCGAACAGAAGGGCAAGCCGCTGCTCGCCCGCTATATCGGTCAGGCGGCGCTGAGCGACGAGATCGTGGCGTCGGCAAAGGATGCGGGCGTGCGGACCATCGTCGCATCCGATCGTGCGATCCTCGCCGATCTCTTCTATACCGGGCGTGACAGCGGACTTGCGATCCGCGCGCCGATTCCAAAGGGGCGGCCGGGAAACTATTATGAGCAGAATTTCGCGCTTTCCGCCGGTGATGCCAACGTCCTCTACATCGGTGAAGCGGCTCCGGTCTGCGACACCGGGCCGCTGGCGCCGCTGGCGCATCTCGACACCGCCAAGGGCACCTATGCCGGGCGGGACATCCAGACATTCCTCGTCCCTCCCGGCTGCCTGAATGCGCTACGCTAAGCAAAAACGCCTGACCGCTCTCTGGATCATGGCCTTCGTTCTTGCGGCAGCCACCTTCATCCTCTGGCCAGGGATCGACCTTGCCGTGTCCGGGTTCTTCTATGTTTCGGGCGAGGGGTTTCCGCTCTCGCGCTCGGCAGCACTCGAAACGTTGCGCCAGGCGATATGGGGCATGAGCATCCTGACTGCGGTCGTCGCAATCGTTGCGATCATCGCCGGTCTGATCGGACGGCCCTTCCGGTTCCTGGACTTGCGCCACGGTCTTTTCATCCTCGTCCTCTATCTTCTCGGCCCGTCGCTGCTGGCCGACGGCCTCCTGAAGCGTTTCTGGGGCCGCGCGCGGCCCGCCAATATCGAGGCGTTCGGCGGCACGCAGCACTTCACGCCGCCCCTGCTTCCCGCAGATCAATGTGCCAGCAACTGCTCCTTCGTCTCAGGCGAGGGCGCGGCGGCGACGGCGCTCGCGATTTCCTTGGCCATGCTCGCCCCGGCGGTGCGTCGCGCGGCGCCGGTCTGGCTCTACCGGACCTATCTGGCCTTCGCCGTGATCGTGCCCCTCGCGGGGATCGCGCTTCGCGTTATGTTCGGCCGGCATTTCCTGTCCGACACGCTCTTCGCGATACTCTTCGTCAGCGGCATCGCGCTTATCCTAAGGCCCATACTTCTGACCCGGCATCAGGGCTGAGGGCCGTGTTGACAACCCCCGCGACTCCCCCTATACGGCGCCCACCTGACCTGCGGGCTGGTTCCGCGTGAACAGGTATCAGGACTGAAGTGGTCAAGATCCGGGCCGACAAGCCCCGATCCTCTGGAATTCCACCGCGTCGCCCCCGCGCAGGGGACGATTGCGGTTTTGGTGTTTTGCGGACGCGCAAGGCCCGACATGAGAGAACGCCCCCGGAAACGCCGTTGACGAACGGTTGTTGATCGGGCCGCAAACGAGATAGGGCGAGATTAATGCCGACGATCCAACAGCTGATCCGCAAGCCGCGGGTAGCCAACGCAAGAAAGTCCAAGTCGCAGCACTTGGAAGGATGCCCGCAGAAGCGCGGCGTCTGCACCCGCGTCTACACAACGACGCCGAAGAAGCCGAACTCGGCTATGCGTAAGGTGGCCAAGGTCCGCCTGACCAACGGCTACGAAGTGATCAGCTATATCCCGGGCGAAAAGCACAACCTTCAGGAGCACTCGGTTGTCCTGATCCGCGGCGGCCGGGTCAAAGACCTTCCGGGCGTCCGTTACCACATTCTGCGCGGTGTTCTCGATACGCAGGGCGTCAAAGACCGCCGTCAGCGTCGTTCGAAATACGGCGCGAAGCGTCCGAAATAAGGAGATCAGCAGATGTCTCGTCGTCACGCCGCAGAAAAGCGCGAAGTCCTGCCCGACGCCAAGTATAGCGATCGGGTTCTGACGAAATTCATGAACAACCTGATGGTTGATGGCAAGAAATCGGTTGCCGAACGTATCGTCTACAACGCGCTCGAGCGCGTCGAAGGCAAGCTGAAGCGCCAGCCGATCGAATGCTTCCACGAGGCGCTCGACAACGTGAAGCCCTCGCTCGAGGTCCGCTCCCGCCGGGTCGGCGGTGCGACCTATCAGGTTCCGGTCGAGGTTCGGCCCGAGCGTCGTGAAGCGCTGGCGATCCGCTGGCTCATCACTGCCGCGAAGAACCGCAACGAAAATACGATGGAAGAGCGTCTCGCCGCCGAACTGGCCGATGCGGTCAATGGCCGTGGCACCGCCGTCAAGAAGCGCGAAGACACTCACAAGATGGCCGACGCCAACAAGGCGTTCAGCCACTACCGCTGGTAAGACCGAAGGAAGGCAAGACAGATGGCACGCGATTATCCGCTGCAGCGATACCGCAACTTCGGGATCATGGCCCACATCGATGCGGGCAAGACCACGACGACCGAGCGGATCCTCTACTACACCGGCAAGTCCCACAAGATCGGCGAAGTCCATGACGGCGCCGCGACGATGGACTGGATGGAGCAGGAGCAGGAGCGTGGCATCACGATCACCTCGGCTGCGACCACGACCTTCTGGCAGCGGCAGGAAGATCCGACCGTAGAAGGCATCTCGGACACCAAGTACCGCTTCAACATCATTGATACGCCGGGCCACGTCGATTTCACCATCGAAGTCGAACGCTCGCTCGCGGTTCTCGATGGTGCGGTTGCGCTTCTCGACGCCAATGCCGGTGTCGAGCCGCAGACCGAAACTGTCTGGCGTCAAGCCGACCGCTACAAGGTTCCGCGGATCGTCTTCGTCAACAAGATGGACAAGATCGGCGCGGACTTCTTCAACTGCGTGAAGATGATCAAGGACCGCACCGGAGCGACTCCGGCTCCGATCGCGCTGCCGATCGGTGCCGAAGACAAGCTCGAAGGCATCGTCGACCTCGTGTCGATGGAAGAGTGGGTCTGGCAGGGCGAAGACCTCGGTGCCTCGTGGAAGCGTCAGCCGATCCGCGACGACCTCAAGGACGTCGCCGAGGAATGGCATGGCAAGCTTGTCGAACTCGCCGTCGAACAGGATGACGAGGCGATGGAAGCCTATCTGGAGGGCAACGAGCCCGACGAGGCAACCCTGCGCAAGCTGATCCGCAAGGGAACCCTGTCCATGACCTTCGTTCCCGTGACTGCGGGTTCGGCATTCAAGAACAAGGGCGTCCAGCCGCTTCTGAACGCCGTGATCGACTATCTTCCCTCGCCCCTGGACGTGCCCGCCTATATGGGTTTCGCACCGGGCGACGAGACGGAAACACGCAACATCACCCGTTCCGCTGATGATGCGCAACCGTTCTCGGCGCTGGCGTTCAAGATCATGAACGATCCATTCGTCGGATCGCTGACCTTCACCCGGATTTATTCGGGCGCGCTCAAGAAGGGCGATCAGATCGTCAACACGACCAAGGGCCGCCGCGAGCGGATTGGTCGCATGATGATGATGCATTCGATCAATCGCGAGGAAATCGACGAGGCATTCGCCGGCGACATCATTGCGCTTGCCGGGCTGAAGGAAACCACCACGGGCGATACGCTTTCGGACGCCAACAAGCAGGTGGTTCTGGAAACGATGACCTTCCCGGAGCCGGTGATCGAAATCGCGGTCGAGCCGAAATCCAAGGCCGACCAGGAAAAGATGGGCCTTGCCCTTCAGCGTCTCGCAGCCGAAGACCCGTCCTTCCGCGTCGAAACCGATATCGAATCCGGCCAGACCATCATGAAGGGCATGGGCGAACTTCACCTCGATATCCTCGTTGACCGCATGAAGCGGGAATTCAAGGTCGAGGCGAATATCGGCGCGCCGCAGGTGGCCTACCGCGAGACGATCAGCCGCGAAGCGGAGATCGACTACACCCACAAGAAGCAGACCGGCGGCACGGGCCAGTTCGCCCGCATCAAGCTGATCATCACCCCGACCGAGCCGGGCGAGGGCTATTCGTTCGAGAGCAAGATCGTCGGTGGCGCGGTGCCGAAGGAATACGTTCCCGGCGTCGAGAAGGGCATCAAGTCGGTGATGGATTCCGGTCCGCTCGCCGGTTTCCCGGTGATCGACTTCAAGGTGACGCTGATCGACGGTGCGTTCCACGACGTCGACTCCTCGGTCCTCGCCTTCGAGATCGCCTCGCGCGCCGCGATGCGCGAAGGCCTGAAGAAGGCCGGGGCGAAGCTTCTCGAACCGATCATGAAGGTCGAGGTCGTGACGCCGGAAGAGTATACCGGCGGCATCATCGGCGATCTCACGTCGCGCCGGGGCATGGTGCAGGGTCAGGACACGCGCGGCAACGCCAACGTGATCAATTGCATGGTGCCCTTGGCCAACATGTTCGGCTACATCAACAACCTGCGCTCGATGTCTTCCGGCCGCGCGGTGTTCACGATGCAGTTCGACCATTACGATGCCGTGCCGCAGAACATCTCGGACGAGATCCAGAAGAAATACGCATGACGTGGTGGGCGGATCGCCCACCCTACCACACCGTAGGGTGCGTTTTCACACGCACCACCACACTGACAGGAGGCCAACATGGCAAAGGCAAAGTTTGAACGCAACAAACCGCATGTGAACATCGGGACGATTGGTCACGTCGATCACGGCAAGACGACGCTGACGGCTGCGATCACGAAGTATTTCGGTGATTTCAAGGCCTATGACCAGATCGACGCGGCGCCGGAAGAGAAGGCGCGGGGGATCACGATCTCGACGGCGCATGTGGAATACGAGACGCCTGCGCGGCACTATGCGCATGTCGACTGCCCGGGCCATGCCGACTACGTGAAGAACATGATCACCGGTGCGGCGCAGATGGACGGCGCGATTCTTGTGGTGAACGCGGCCGACGGGCCGATGCCGCAGACGCGCGAGCACATTCTCCTCGGCCGCCAGGTCGGCATTCCCTACATGGTGGTCTATCTCAACAAGGTCGACCAGGTCGATGACGAGGAGCTTCTGGAACTGGTGGAGATGGAGGTGCGCGAGCTTCTCAGTTCCTACGAGTATCCGGGCGACGACATTCCGATCGTGAAGGGCTCGGCGCTGCATGCGATGAACGGCACCCAGCCGGAGATCGGCGAGAACTCGATCCGGGCGCTGATGGAGGCGGTTGACAGCTACATCCCGACGCCGGTGCGCGCCGTGGACCAGCCGTTCCTGATGCCGATCGAGGACGTGTTCTCGATCTCGGGCCGCGGCACGGTGGTGACGGGGCGGGTCGAGCGCGGCGTCATCAATGTCGGCGACGAGGTCGAGATTGTCGGCATCCGGCCGACCTCGAAGACGGTCTGCACCGGGGTGGAGATGTTCCGCAAGCTTCTCGACCGTGGCGAGGCGGGCGACAATATCGGCGCGCTGCTGCGTGGCGTCGACCGCGAGGGCGTCGAGCGCGGCCAGGTGCTGTGCAAGCCGGGTTCGGTGAAGCCGCACACCAACTTCGAGGCCGAGGCCTATATCCTGACCAAGGAAGAGGGCGGCCGCCACACGCCGTTCTTCGCCAACTACCGGCCGCAATTCTACTTCCGCACGACGGACGTGACCGGGACGGTGAAGCTGCCGGAAGGCACCGAGATGGTGATGCCGGGGGATAACCTGAAGTTCGAGGTCGAGCTGATCGCGCCGATCGCGATGGAGGAAAAGCTCCGCTTCGCCATCCGCGAAGGCGGCCGCACCGTCGGCGCCGGCGTCGTCTCCAAGATCATCAAGTAAGACGAAGGTTCGAAGCAGACGGGGCGCGAGGCCCCGTCTGCCTCTCAACTGATAAAGCCCGCGAGAGGCAAGACAATGTCCAGTCAGAATATCCGCATCCGGCTCAAGGCCTTCGATTACCGCGTCCTGGATTCCAGCACGCAGGAAATCGTCAACACGGCCAAGCGCACGGGCGCCCAGGTGCGGGGTCCGATTCCCCTGCCGAACAAGATCGAGAAATTCACGGTTCTGCGTGGTCCGCACATCGACAAGAAGTCGCGCGACCAGTGGGAAATCCGCACGCACAAGCGTCTTCTCGACATCGTCGATCCGACCCCGCAGACCGTGGACGCGCTGATGAAGCTCGACCTCGCTGCCGGCGTCGACGTCGAAATCAAGCTGAACTGAGGAGGGCACCGACATGTTGCGCTCTGGAGTTATCGCGAAGAAGCTGGGCATGACCCGGCTCTTCCTCGAGGATGGCCGGCAGGTTCCGGTGACCGTCCTGCAGCTGGACAATCTGCAAGTCGTCGCACAGCGCACGGCTGAGAAGGACGGCTATTCCGCCGTTCAACTCGGCGCCGGCGCCGCGAAGGCGAAGCGCACCACCGCGGCGATGCGGGGCCATTTCGCCGCGGCGAAGGTGGAACCGAAGCGCAAGATCGCGGAATTCCGGGTTTCCCCGGAAAACCTGATCGGCGTCGGCGAGGAAATTACTGCCGACCACTACTTCGAAGGTCAGTTCGTGGATATCGCGGGCACCTCGATCGGTAAGGGGTTCGCCGGTGCGATGAAGCGTCACAACTTCGGCGGTCTGCGCGCGTCGCACGGCGTGTCGATCTCGCACCGTTCGCACGGCTCCACGGGCCAGTGCCAGGACCCCGGCAAGGTGTTCAAGGGCAAGAAGATGGCCGGCCACCTTGGCGCCGTTCGCGTCACCACGCAGAACCTGCAAGTGGTGCGCACCGACAGCGATCGTGGTCTCATCATGGTCAAGGGCTCGGTTCCGGGTTCCAAGGGTGGCTGGGTGACGATCAAGGATGCGGTGAAAAAGCCGTTCCCGGAAACCGCCATCCTGCCCGCCGCGCTGCGGTCCGCTGGCGAAGCCGCCAAGAAGGCGGCCGAAGAGGCCGCCGCTGCTGCTGCCGCCGAGGAAGAAGCCGCCCGCAAGGCCGCTGCCGAGGCCGAAGCCGCAGCGCAGGAGGCTGCGCTGGCCGCTGCCGAGGCTGCGACCGACGCCGAGGAAGGCCCAGCCGAGGACGGCGATGCCGCGCCCGAAGGAGAGAAAGAATGAAACTCGATGTGATCAAGCTCGACGCCAAGAAGGCAGGCTCGATCGATCTCTCCGACGAGATCTTCGGGCTGGAGCCGCGCGCCGACATCCTGCACCGCGTTGTGCGGTGGCAACGCGCCAAGGCGCAGGCCGGCACCCATTCGGTGCTCGGCAAGTCGGACGTCTCCTACTCGACCAAGAAGATCTATCGCCAGAAGGGCACGGGTGGCGCACGCCACGGTTCCCGCAAGGCGCCGATCTTCCGTCACGGTGGCACCTACAAGGGCCCGACCCCGCGCAGTCACGCCCATGACCTTCCCAAGAAGTTCCGGGCACTCGGTCTGAAGCACGCGCTGTCGGCCAAGGCCGGTGCGGGTCAGCTCATCATCCTCGACACGCTCGACATGAAGGACGCCAAGACCAAGATCCTTGCGAAAGCCGCAAAGGAACTCGGCTGGAAGCGCGTTCTCATCATCGATGGCGCCGAGGTGAATGAAAACTTCGCCCGCGCGGCGGCCAACATCGAAGGTATCGATGTCCTGCCGTCGATGGGCGCGAATGTCTATGACATCCTCAAGCGTGAGATGCTCGTGCTCACCAAGGCGGGTGTCGAAGCTCTGGAGGCTCGTCTGAAATGAGCGTGAAACCGGAACATTATGACGTGATCGTCAAGCCGCTCATCACCGAAAAGGCGACGCTGGCCTCCGAGGCCGGTGCCGTCGTTTTCCAGGTGGCAAAGGACGCGACCAAGCCGCAGATCAAGGAAGCGGTCGAAGCCGTCTTCGGCGTAAAGGTGAAGGCGGTGAACACCTCCATCACCAAGGGCAAGCAGAAGCGTTTCCGCGGCCAGCTCGGCAAGCGGAACGACGTGAAGAAAGCCTATGTGACCCTCGAAGAGGGGAACACTATCGACGTCTCTTCGGGGCTTTGATAGAAGGCGGCGAATCTCGCGGCCCCGGTCTCCGGGGCCGTGACATTTTATCAACTCGGGGACCTTCGGGGCCCTACACCCAACGGACCGATAGGTCCAAAGCAACGGAAGACAGAGAGCATGGCACTCAAGTCGTATAAACCGACGACGCCGGGCCAGCGTGGGCTGGTTCTGATCGACCGTTCGGAGCTTTGGAAAGGTCGCCCCGTCAAGTCCCTCACCGAGGGTCTGACCAAGACGGGCGGCCGGAACAACACCGGGCGCGTCACATCGTGGCACAAGGGCGGCGGCGCGAAGCGTCTGTACCGCATCGTAGATTTCAAGCGTCGCAAGTTCGACGTCCCGGCGACCGTGGAACGGATCGAATACGACCCGAACCGCACCGCCTTCATCGCGCTGGTCAAATACCAGGACGGCGAGCAGACCTACATCCTGGCGCCGCAGCGCCTTGGCGTGGGCGACAAGGTCGTCGCCGGTGCCAAGACCGACGTGAAGCCCGGCAACGCGATGCCGTTCTCGGGCATGCCGATCGGCACGATCGTTCACAACGTCGAACTGAAGCCCGGCAAGGGCGGCCAGCTGGCCCGCGCTGCGGGCACCTATGCGCAGTTCGTCGGACGTGACGGTGGCTACGCGCAGATCCGTCTTTCGTCGGGCGAGTTGCGCATGGTCCGCCAGGAATGCATGGCGACGGTTGGCGCGGTCTCGAACTCCGACCACTCGAACCAGAACTACGGCAAGGCCGGCCGCATGCGGCACAAGGGCATCCGCCCGACGGTACGCGGCGTCGCGATGAACCCGATCGACCACCCGCATGGTGGTGGTGAGGGGCGGACCTCCGGTGGCCGTCATCCGGTTACGCCTTGGGGCAAGGGCACCAAGGGCAACAAGACCCGCAAGAACAAGACGACGGACAAGTATATCGTCCGGTCGCGCAATGCGAAGAAAGGGCGTTAATCCATGTCGCGTTCTGTTTGGAAAGGCCCGTTCGTCAACTCCTTCCTTCTGAAGAAGGCAGAGAAGTCGCAAGCGTCGGGCAAGTCGGAAGTGATCAAGATCTGGTCGCGCCGCTCCACCATCCTGCCGCAGTTTGTCGGCCTCACCTTCGCCGTCTACAACGGTCAGAAACACATCCCGGTCAACGTGACCGAAGAGATGATCGGCCAGAAGTTCGGTGAATATTCGCCGACGCGGACCTATTACGGTCACGCCGCCGACAAGAAAGCCAAGAGGAAATAAGCCATGAGCAAGGAAAAGAATCCGCGCCGCGTGGCCGATAACGAAGCGATGGCCAAGTCCAAGATGCTTCGCACCTCGCCGCAGAAGCTGAACCTCGTCGCCGCGATGATCCGTGGCAAGAAGGTCGGAAAGGCGCTCGCCGATCTGACCTTCTCGAAGAAGCGGATCGCCGAGGACGTGCGCAAGTGCCTGCAATCGGCCATCGCGAACGCCGAGAACAACCACGGCCTTGACGTCGACGGTCTCGTCGTCGCCGAAGCCTATGTCGGCAAGAACCTGGTGATGAAGCGCGGCCGTCCGCGGGCGCGGGGCCGGTTCGGCAAGATCATGAAACCGTTCAGCGAGCTGACCATCAAGGTGCGGCAAGTCGAGGAGCAAGCGTAATGGGACAGAAGGTCAACCCGATCGGCATGCGCCTCCAGGTCAACCGCACCTGGGACAGCCGCTGGTACGCCGACAGCAAGGACTACGGCAACCTGCTTCTTGAGGACCTCAAGATGCGCGAGTTCATCCATGACTACGCCAAGCAGGCCGGTGTCTCGAAGGTCATAATCGAGCGTCCGCACAAGAAGTGCCGCGTCACGATCCATACCGCCCGCCCCGGTGTCATCATCGGCAAGAAGGGCGCGGACATCGAGACTTTGCGCAAGAAGCTGGCGAACTTCACCGCCTCGGAACTGCACCTCAACATCGTCGAGGTGAGAAAGCCCGAGCTTGACGCCCAACTGGTGGCCGAGTCGATCGCCCAGCAGCTTGAGCGCCGGGTGTCGTTCCGCCGTGCGATGAAGCGCGGCGTGCAGAACGCGATGCGGATGGGTGCCCTTGGCATCAGGGTCAACGTCGCGGGCCGCCTCGGCGGCGCCGAGATCGCGCGGACTGAATGGTACCGCGAAGGTCGCGTGCCGCTGCATACGCTGCGCGCCGACATCGACTATGCTCTTGCCGAAGCCAAGACCGCATACGGGATCATCGGCGTGAAGGTCTGGATCTTCAAGGGCGAGATCATGGAGCATGACCCGCAGGCCCGCGACCGCAAGGCGGCCGAGGCCCAGGAAGGCCCGAGCCCGCGCGGCCCGCGCCGCGACACACGGTAAGGAGTGAGATAGATGCTTCAACCGAAACGGACAAAGTTCCGCAAGCAGTTCAAGGGCAAGATCAGCGGCGAAGCCAAGGGCGGGTTCAACCTCGACTTCGGCGGCTTCGGCCTGAAAGCGACCGAGCCCGAGCGCGTCACCGCGCGCCAGATCGAAGCGGCCCGCCGCGCGATCACCCGTCACATGAAACGTCAGGGCCGGGTCTGGATCCGGATTTTCCCGGACGTTCCCGTGACCGGAAAGCCGGTCGAAGTGCGGATGGGTAAGGGCAAGGGTTCCGTCGATTTCTGGGCGGCCAAGGTCAAGCCAGGCCGCATGATGTTCGAGATCGACGGCGTGAACGACGTCATCGCCCGCGAGGCGCTCCGCCTCGGCGCGATGAAGCTGCCGATCAAGACCCGGATTGTGGTCCGCGAGGACTGGTAAGGCCCACAGCCTGAACGATTCGAAAGGCCCCCGCCGGAAACGGTGGGGGCTTTTTCGTTGTCGGCCGCCCGTGTATTCCGGGCGAAGCTCAGAAGGATCCATGCGATGGCCGAAATAACCTCTCTCTTCGTCACCCGCCTCTACCGCGCCGCGCTGAACGATCTGGCCAAGCCCAGGATCGACGGTAAGGAACTGCGCGCAACCTGTGAGATCATCGCGGAGGACGACGAGGCGGGCCAGGTCTGGTGCGAGGAGAACGGCTATCCGGGCTATACCTCCTACGCCTCGCTGAACGACCTAGCCCGCCGCGCGCCGGTCTTTGCCGATCTGCAAAAGGCGCTGGACAAGCACGTCGCTGCATTCGTGGCCGATCTCGGTTTCGACCTTGGCGCGGGCAAGCTGAAATGCGACAGCCTCTGGATCAACATCCTGCCCGAGGGCGGCACCCATGCCAGCCACATCCACACCCATTCGGTGATCTCGGGCACCACCTATGTTGCGATGCCCGAGGGAACCTCGGCGCTGAAGCTGGAAGACCCCCGCCTGCCGATGATGATGCATGCGCCCCTGCGACGGAAGGATGCCGGGCAGGAGTTGCAGCCCTTCGTCTACGTGAAGCCCGCCGTCGGGGACGTGCTCCTGTGGGAAAGCTGGCTGCGTCACGAGGTGCCGATGAACATGGCCGAGGACGAGCGGATTTCGGTGAGTTTCAACTACAACTGGGCGTAGGTTCCCCGCTTGCGAAAAGGAAAGAGCCAATAAGCATGCCAAGCCTGAAAGATTTCGTCGCTGCATTGCAGGCAGGTTGGTTCCCAGCCTTGGCGGCCCTTGTAGGATGCAGCCTTGTCATCGCGGGCGATTGGTACAAGTTGCCATACTTATCGGCAAGCCCAAGTTGGCTACTGACGGCTGCTATGGTCGTTGGCGTTTTCTCGTTTAGCGTACTCGCTGCAAACATCGCGTACGTCCCGGTGATTGTCTGGAAAAGTATCAAACGAAATCGCGCCCGGACCGTATTCAAGAGGCAAGTTGAGCAAGAGATACTTACCGCGCCTCCAGAGGAAATAGCGATACTCGCTTACTTGGTTACGACCGGCAGAAAGGCATTCAATGCTGAATTTCACGATAGGCGACTTGGGCCACTAGTGTCCAAAGGTCTGATCGTTAAGCTTGGCGGGACAAATAGTGTCCTCGAATGGCCCTACATAGTTCAAGATGATGTCTGGAAATTTCTTGTAGAGAATAAAGAGCAATTTACGATTAAGGATGCTAGGGACAAACCGGATCCCTTCCACTGGCGAAACTTCTAGCGAGAACGATGAGCGCGGGTCTCTTTCGATGCTCTCACCTTTCTGCAACCCCCACCTTTTCCCTTGCCCCCCGCCCACCCCTCCCTTATAGGGACGCATCCTGCGATTCCGGGCGACCGGATTCGTGGGTCCATCATTGTCTCCACCGGATCAAGGGTGACCCGTAAGGGCCCTCTGGTGATGTGAGAAGGAAAAGGCGCATGAACGCCACCGAACTGAAGACGAAGACGCCCGACCAGCTTCGTGATGAGCTTGTCGCGCTGAAGAAGGAGGCGTTCAACCTCCGCTTCCAGCAGGCCACCGGCCAGCTTGAGAGCACCGCCCGCATGCGCGTCGTGCGCCGCAGCGTTGCCCGTATCAAGACCGTTCTGAACCAGAAAGCCGCTGAAGCGGCGGCGAACTGAGGAGCACGCACATGCCCAAACGTATCCTGCAAGGCACCGTGACCTCGGACAAGAACGAGCAGACGATCACCGTCCTCGTCGAGCGTCGCTTCAAGCATCCGCTGCTGCACAAGACCGTGCGGAAGTCGAAGAAATACCGCGCGCATGACGCGCTGAACCAATTCAAGGTCGGTGACACTGTTCGTATCGAAGAGTGCGCGCCGATCTCGAAGACGAAACGCTGGACCGTGGTGATCGACGCTTCGGCGTAAACACCGCTTTCCAGCTCAATCGAAACCCTGGGGAATGATCCCCAAAGGTCGGGAGAAACCAAATGATCCAGATGCAGACCAATCTGGATGTAGCTGACAATAGCGGCGCTCGCCGTGTTCAGTGCATCAAGGTCCTGGGTGGTTCCCATCGCCGTTACGCCAGTGTTGGCGACATCATCGTGGTGTCGGTGAAGGAAGCCATCCCGCGCGGCCGCGTGAAGAAAGGCGATGTCCGCAAGGCCGTTGTCGTGCGCACCGCCAAGGAAGTTCGCCGTGAAGACGGCACTGCCATCCGTTTCGATCGCAACGCTGCCGTCATCCTGACGAACCAGGGTGAACCGGTCGGCACGCGTATCTTCGGCCCGGTGGTTCGCGAGCTTCGCGCCAAGAACTTCATGAAGATCATCTCGCTGGCTCCGGAGGTGCTCTGATGGCTGCGAAACTGAAAAAAGGCGACACGGTCGTCGTCCTTGCCGGCAAGGACAAGGGCAAGAAGGGCGAGATTCAGTCCGTCGATCCGCAGGCCAACAAGGCCGTGGTCGAGGGCATCAATGTCGCCATCCGTCACACCAAGCAGTCCCAGTCGAATCAGGGCGGTCGCCAGCCGAAGGCGATGCCGGTCGATCTGTCGAACCTCGCGGTGATGGACAAGAACGGCAAGGCCACCCGCGTCGGCTTCCGCATGGACGGCGACAAGAAGGTGCGCTTCGCCAAGACCACGGGGGACGCAATCTGATGCTCGACGCTCAAACCTATACCCCGCGCCTCAAGGCCGCCTACAAGGGTCCGATCCGTGCCGCTCTGAAGGAGGAATTCTCCTACAAGAACGAAATGCAGATCCCGCGTCTGGACAAGATCGTCCTGAACATGGGCGTCGGCGAAGCGGTCAAGGACACCAAGAAGGTCAAGCAGGCCGCCGAGGAGCTTAGCCTCATCGCCGGTCAGAAGGCCGTCATCACCCATGCCAAGAATTCGATCGCGGGCTTCCGCGTGCGTGAGGAAATGCCACTGGGCTGCAAGGTCACGCTGCGCGGCGACCGGATGTACGAATTCCTCGACCGCCTCATCAACATCGCACTCCCGCGCGTCCGCGACTTCCGCGGTGTGAAGGGGTCGTCGTTTGATGGCCGCGGCAATTACGCGATGGGCCTGAAGGAACACATCGTGTTCCCCGAGATCGAATTCGACAAGGTCGACGAAGTTCTCGGCATGGACATCATCATCTGCACCACCGCGCCGACCGACGCGGAAGCGAAGGCACTGTTGAAGCACTTCAACATGCCTTTCACCAGCTGATCGCGGAGGAAAGACGAATGGCTAAGAAATCCATGGTGAACCGCGAAGCGAAGCGCCAGAAGCTGGTCAAGCAATATGCTGGCCGGCGCGCGAGCCTGAAGGCGATCATCGAAGACCAGTCGCTGCCGATGGAAGAGCGCTTCAAGGCGACGATGAAACTGGCGCAACTGCCCCGAAACTCCTCGGCGACGCGGATTCACAACCGCTGCCAGTTGACGGGACGTCCGCATGCCTATTATCGCAAACTCAAGCTCAGCCGCATCATGCTGCGCGATCTCGCCTCGATGGGCCAGATCCCCGGCATGGTGAAGTCGAGCTGGTAAGGAGGACAAATCATGTCGATGAACGATCCTCTGGGCGATATGCTGACCCGCATCCGCAACTCGCAGATGCGCGGCAAATCCACCGTCCGCACCCCGGCCTCCAAGCTTCGCGCCTGGGTTCTGGATGTGCTGGCCAGCGAAGGCTACATCCGGGGCTATGAGGCGGCAACATCTGCCGATGGCCATCCGGAGCTTGAAATCAGCCTGAAATACTACGAAGGCACCCCCGTCATCCGCGAAATCAAGCGGGTTTCGAAGCCGGGCCGCCGCGTCTATGCCTCCGTGAAGGACATTCCGAATGTCCGCAACGGGCTGGGCGTTTCCATCGTCTCCACGCCGAAGGGCGTTATGTCGGATGCAGCCGCACGAACCGCCAATGTTGGTGGCGAAGTGCTCTGCACCGTATTCTAAGGAGGATTCGATGTCTCGTATCGGCAAAAGAGCCGTCACCGTTCCCTCTGGCGTCACTGCCACGATCAGCGGTCAAAGTGTCGAAGTGAAGGGGCCGAAAGGCACGCTGTCCTTTACCGCGACCGACGACGTGACCATCACGCTCGACGGTGGCGAAATCTCGGTCAAGCCGCGCGGCACCTCGAAGCGGGCGCGCCAGCAGTGGGGCATGTCGCGCTCCATGGTGGCGAACCTCGTTCAGGGCGTGACGACTGGCTTCAAGAAAGAGCTTGAGATCAACGGTGTCGGCTACCGCGCGAACATGCAGGGCAATGTCCTGAAACTCTCGCTCGGCTATAGCCATGAGGTGAATTTCGAGGTTCCCCAGGGTGTCACCGTGACGACCCCGAAGCAGACCGAGATCATCATCGAAGGGTCTGATCCGCAACTCGTCGGCCAGGTCGCGGCCAATATCCGCGAATGGCGTCGCCCCGAGCCCTACAAGGGCAAGGGCATTAAATACAAAGACGAGTATATCTTCCGCAAGGAAGGCAAGAAGAAGTAAGGACGCAAGAAATGGCAAACAGCAAACGGGAACTGTTCCTCAAGCGCCGCCTGCGCGTCCGGAACAAACTGCGGAAAATGGCCGACGGGCGCGCGCGCCTCTCTGTTCACCGCTCATCGAAGAACATCAGCGTGCAGCTCATCGACGACGTCAATGGCGTGACGCTCGCCGCAGCCTCCTCCTTGGAAAAGGATCTGGGGATTGTCGGCAAGAACAACGTCGAAGCGGCGGCGAAGGTCGGCAAGGCGATCGCCGAGCGCGCCAAGAAGGCCGGTGTCGAAACCTGTTATTTCGACCGCGGCGGCTTCCTCTTCCACGGCAAGATCAAGGCTTTGGCCGATGCCGCCCGTGAAGGTGGGCTGAAGTTCTGATGAATGCGGGTGGCGGGTGCGCCACCCCGATGATCCGGGGGCTGTGCCCACCTGGATTGGCTTAAACGGCGCGAAGGCCGCGCCACCATGCAAGGAATGCCCTATGGCAGAACGTGACAACCGCCGGGACCGCCGCGAGCGCGACGAAAACCCTGAATTCGCCGATCGACTGGTCGCGATCAACCGCGTGTCCAAGACCGTCAAGGGCGGCAAGCGCTTCGGCTTCGCGGCCCTTGTGGTGGTCGGTGACCAGCGTGGCCGCGTCGGCTTTGGCAAGGGCAAGGCCAAGGAAGTTCCGGAAGCGATCCGCAAGGCAACCGAACAGGCAAAACGCTCGCTGGTTCGCGTGCCGCTGCGCGACGGCCGGACGCTCCACCACGATATCGAGGGCCGTCACGGCGCCGGTAAAGTGGTGATGCGGACCGCACCTGCCGGTACCGGGATCATCGCCGGTGGCCCGATGCGCGCGGTGTTCGAGATGCTGGGCATCGCGGACGTTGTCGCGAAGTCGATGGGGTCCCAGAATCCCTACAACATGATCCGCGCAACGATCGACGGTCTGAAGCAGGAATCGAGCCCCCGGATGGTCGCGCAGCGTCGCGGCAAGAAGGTCGCCGACATCCTGAAGAAGCCTGACGCTGCCGAGGCACCCGCCGAAGCGGCCGAAGCGTAAGGAACGAGAGACATGGCCAAGAAAACCATCGTCGTGAAGCAGATCGCTTCCGCAGCGCGCCGCCCTGACGTCCAGCGCCGGACCCTGATCGGTCTCGGTCTGAACAAGATCAACCGCACCCGCGAGCTTGAGGATACCCCCTCGGTCCGCGGCATGGTCAACAAGATCCCGCATCTTGTGACCATTGTGGAAGAAAAAGGCTGAGACGCAGCCGAAGATAGCGTGAAATTGCTGGCGTCTCGCAGGAAGCTGCGGGACGCTTTTCATATTCAGGGCTCCAGTGTTCAACCTCATTGGCGGATTGGTTGTGACAGCATTTCGGGGTTGTCTTTCCTTCTGCTCTTGAGAGTGTTGGCGTGGGCGGTCGAAAAGGATTTCAGGGTTGCCGGCTGGCGGCGTTGGGCCGGACACGCCACACGGCAGACCGCGTTCTCAGCGCTGGTAGTTGGTGTCACATGGGCGCTCGCCTTGGTTGTGTTCGCCCATCTCAAAGTCTTACGACTTCTGTCCGCTCGGAAAGCAGCGACTTGGCTGAACCCTTATCCCGACGGATCGCGGCGCGGATCAATCTAGACTAATTGTTAGGTCGCTTTTTTCCGCGACTTGGCGTGGAATCCTCCGGCGTGCCATGGCGGCACGGCTTCAGGAGGAGGAATGCATGTCGAGCCCTTATGTGGGTGGCTGCGAGCATCATCGTGTGCGCGTGTCTGCCGAACCGATCGACAATCACGAATGTCATTGCAACGTGTGCAAGAAGGTCACGGGCCAGCAAACGACCCACGTCGCCTTTTTCAATCACGGTGACGTCAAGACCGACAATGAGTCCGCGATGAAGCGCGTGCCCTTCAATGCCGACAACCCGAACGGGCCGCTCGAGATCTGTCTATGTGAGGATTGCGGCGCGGTACTGATGCTCGACGACAAGCAAAAGCGTATCCGTGTCGCCGTGCCCAATGTGATGGGCTATGACGACGCCAATTTCCCGAAGGCGACCTATCACGCCTTCTACGACACGTCGAAAGGCTATCCGAAGCCGGATGATGGCCGCCCGGTGTATGACGCATTGCGTCCGCAATTCGTCTGGCCCGCCGGAGCCTGAACCAAGAGCATTGCGTCTGGCGCGGGCTTATCCATGCGCCCGGCGCAATGCGGGGCTGTTGAAACATCTCTGGTCACGATGGCGTGCGAGGGCTACCTCCCTAGCGAACGGTAATGACGCTTGAGAGAAGTGAAATGTTTGCAGTACAACGCAAGACCGGCCTGCTCAACGAATTCGTCGGTGCGATTTTCAGCATCGGTCGCGCCATTGCGTCGGTTTTTTCCGCCGAGCCTGTCCCTTACTGGACCGATTATCTGCGTGAGACGGACCGCCGCAACCGCTGAGACAAGTCCAATATCGCAATAAGCCCCGGTGGATGCACCGGGGTTGTCCAAGTGGCATCAGGGCGCCATTGCTCTTGAACAGGGTCATCAACCCGTCTATACGCCCTCGGTGGCCCCTCGTGGCCCGATTCACAATGAAGAAACGCCGTGTTTGGCCGCTCCCGTCGCTGGGGGCCAATTCCGGCAAAGGAGAAGCGACATGAAATTGAATGAACTCCGGGACAATCCCGGTGCCGCCAAGAAATCCAAGCGCGTCGCCCGCGGCCCCGGTTCGGGCAAGGGCAAGACCGCCGGTCGCGGTATCAAGGGCCAGAAATCCCGTTCGGGGGTGACCATCGGCGGCTACGAAGGCGGCCAGATGCCACTTTACCGCCGCCTGCCGAAGCGTGGATTCACCAAGCCGAACGCGAAGTCCTTCGCCGTGGTCAACCTCGGCCAGCTTCAGACCTTCGTCGATGCCGGCAAGCTCGACGCGAAGAAAGAGATCACCGAGGATATGCTGGTCGAAAGCGGCGTCGTCCGCCGCAAGCTCGACGGTGTGCGGGTTCTGGCGAAGGGCGAGATCAAGGCGAAGCTGAAGCTTGCCGTGACCGGCGCATCCAAGGCCGCGATTGCCGCGGTCGAGAAGGCCGGCGGCTCGCTTTCGGTCACTGCGCAGGAACCGGCGGCGGCTTCGGCTGAATAAGGTGTTGTGGGCGGCGGTCCTGCCGCTTACATAGACCGTGTTTTCCAACGCCGCCGACCGGAAAACGGTTCGGCGGCGTTGCCCATGAGAGAGACTGGAATGGCATCTGCTGCAGAGCAAATGGCGGCGAACCTCAGTTGGGGCGCCCTCGGCAAGGCCACCGACCTTCGCCAACGCATCTTCTTCACCGTCGGTCTGCTGATCGTCTACCGGCTTGGCACCTATATCCCCGTTCCGGGGATCGACGCCGAGGCGCTGCGGAAGTTCATGGAGAGCGCGAACCAGGGCATCGGCGGCATGCTGCAGATGTTCACCGGCGGCGCGCTGGGGCGGATGGGTGTGTTCGCGCTCGGCATCATGCCCTACATCTCTGCCTCGATCATCGTACAGCTTCTCACGGCGATGGTCCCCGCGCTCGACCAACTCAAGAAAGAGGGTGAACAGGGGCGGCGGAAGATCAACCAGTACACCCGTTACGCCACCGTGGCGCTTGCGACATTCCAGGCCTATGGACTTGCGAAAAGCATCGAGGCGGGCAGCCTCGCGCATGATCCCGGCATTTTCTTCGAGGCATCGACCGTCATCACGCTCGTTGGTGGCACGATGTTCCTGATGTGGATTGGTGAACAGATCACCGCGCGCGGGATTGGCAACGGCACCTCGCTCATCATCTTCGTCGGCATCGTCGCGGGCATTCCGGGCGCTTTGGCACGATTCTTCGAACAGGGCCGGGTCGGCAATATCTCCGCCGCCGTCATCATTGGCGTGATCTTGATGATTGTCGTGGTCATCGCCTTTGTGGTTTTCATGGAACGGGCGCTGCGGAAGATCCATATCCAGTATCCGCGCCGCCAGGTCGGCATGAAGGTTTATGACGGCTCGTCCTCGCACCTGCCGATCAAGGTCAACCCGGCGGGCGTCATCCCGGCGATCTTCGCCTCGTCGCTTCTGCTGCTGCCAACGACGATCTCGACGTTTTCAGGAGCGCAGACCGGGCCGATCATGTCGACGATCCTTGCCTATTTCGGGCCGGGCCAGCCGCTATACTTGCTGTTCTTCACCGCGATGATCGTCTTTTTCACATATTTCTACACGGCGAACGTCGCCTTCAAATCGGACGATGTGGCCGATAACCTGAAGAATCAGGGGGGCTTCATTCCGGGCATCCGTCCAGGCGCCAAGACGATCGACTACCTCGATTATGTCGTCGCCCGCGTCCTCGTCGTCGGTTCGGGCTATCTGGCTCTCGTCTGTCTCCTGCCGGAGATTCTTCGCTCGCAACTGTCCATTCCCTTCTACTTCGGTGGTACTTCGGTTCTGATCGTCGTTTCGGTCACGATGGACACGATCAACCAGATCCAGTCGCATCTTCTGGCGCATCAATACGAAGGGCTCATCGAAAAGTCCCAACTGCGCGGGAAGAAGCGGGGCGGCGCGCGCAAGGCGCCTGCCCGCCGTTAAACCGGCGTCGTCAAGGGGGACAGTCGATGGTCAATATCATTCTGCTTGGTCCGCCGGGGGCGGGGAAGGGGACACAGGCCCGCCATCTGGTAGAGGGGCGTGGTCTGGTTCAGCTTTCGACCGGTGACATGCTGCGCGCCGCGCAATCGTCCGGCACCGAAGTGGGCAAGAAGGTTGCCGCGGTGATGGCGGCGGGGCAGCTTGTGACCGATGACATAGTCATTGGTCTGATCGGCGAGAAGTTGGCCGAGGGCGGTTCGGGCTTCATCTTCGACGGCTTCCCACGGACGTTGGCACAGGCCGATGCGCTTGACGATCTCCTGAAGCGGACGGGCCAGAGGCTTGCCGCCGTGATCGAAATGCAGGTGGATGACGAGGCGTTGGTAGAGCGCATCACCGCGCGTTCGACCTGCGGCACCTGCGGCGAAGTCTACAATGATATCACCAAGCCGATCCCGGCCGACGGCAGATGCGAAGTCTGCGGCGGAACGGAGTTCACCCGCCGGGCCGACGACAACGCCGAAAGCCTGAAGCAGCGGCTGATGGAATACTACAAGAAGACCTCTCCGCTGATCGGCTACTACTATCATGCCGGCAAGCTCCGGACGGTCAACGGTCTTGCGGAAATCGAGGACGTGGCGAAATCCATTGCCAAGGTGCTGGATGGGCGCAACGCATCTTGACCTCGGAGGCAAATCCCACTAGGTCACGGCGTCTCAGATGAGAATCGTCTTGATTTGTTGAAATTTATGTTTCGCGAATCGGACCGATAAAGCCGGCCCGAAGGTTCCGACCCTCGGGCCATAGTTGTGAAAAAAGGTTCCGGCGCTACGGAACCGCAACGAAAGGAAGTCACGCGTGGCACGTATCGCTGGCGTAAACATCCCTACCGGGAAACGCGTTCCCATCGCCCTTCAGTATATTCACGGCATCGGCAACGACATCGCCCACAAGATCTGTGAATCGGTAAAAATCGAACCGTCCCGCCGGGTGAATGAGCTCTCGGACTCCGAAGTGCTCGCCATTCGCGAACACATCGACGCCAACTACACGGTCGAGGGCGACCTGCGCCGTGAAGTGCAGATGAATATCAAGCGTCTGATGGACCTTGGTTGCTACCGTGGTCTGCGCCATCGCCGCAACCTGCCGGTGCGCGGTCAGCGGACCCACACCAACGCTCGTACCCGCAAAGGCCCCGCAAAGGCCATTGCCGGCAAGAAGAAATAAGGGGGCGTTGAGATATGGCACGAGATAAGACCCGCATGAAGAAAAAGGAACGGAAGAACATCGCCGCAGGCGTGGCGCATGTGAATTCCTCCTTCAACAACACCAAGATCCTGATCTCCGACGTTCAGGGCAACGCTATCGCCTGGTCCTCGGCGGGCACGATGGGCTTCAAGGGTTCGCGCAAGTCGACGCCCTATGCCGCCCAGATGGCCGCTGAAGACGCTGGCAAGAAGGCGCAGGACCACGGCGTCAAGACGATCGAAGTCGAAGTGCAGGGTCCGGGTTCGGGCCGTGAATCGGCGCTTCGCGCGCTGGCCGCAGTTGGATTCAACATCACCTCGATCCGTGATGTGACGCCGATTGCGCATAACGGATGCCGCCCGCCGAAGCGTCGGCGCGTCTGACGATACATTCGCAATCCGGGCCGTGCATATCGCGCGGCCCGGATTGTTTTCGTTTTTTTCCTCGGGCGTTCCCGGAGGCCGGACATGATCCGGGAACAAGTATGGAGGCAGAACGCATGATCCACAAGAATTGGGCAGAGCTTATCAAGCCGCAACAGCTTGACGTAAAGCCTGGCAACGACCCGCAGCGTCAGGCGACGCTGATAGCGGAACCGCTGGAGCGTGGCTTCGGCCTGACGCTCGGCAACGCGCTGCGCCGCGTGCTGATGTCGTCCCTTCAGGGCGCGGCGATCACGTCGGTCCAGATCGACAACGTCCTGCATGAGTTCTCATCGGTGGCGGGCGTCCGCGAGGACGTCACCGACATCGTTCTGAACCTCAAGGGTGTGCGCCTCAAGATGGAAGTCGAGGGGCCGAAACGCCTTTCGATCTCCGCCAAGGGGCCGGGCGTCGTCACCGCCGGCGACATCTCGGAAACCAACGGCATCGAGATCCTGAACAAGGATCACGTCGTCTGCCACCTCGACGAGGGTGCCGATCTGTTCATGGAACTGACCGTTGAAAGCGGAAAGGGCTATGTCGCGGCGGACAAGAACCGTCCGGAAGATGCGCCCATCGGCCTCATCCCGATCGACGCGATCTACTCGCCGGTCAAGAAGGTTTCGTACGAGGTGCAGCCGACCCGCGAGGGTCAGGTGCTCGACTACGACAAGCTGACCATGAAGATCGATACCGACGGCTCGCTGTCGCCCGAAGACGCGGTGGCCTATGCCGCGCGTATCCTCCAGGACCAGCTTGGCATCTTCGTCAACTTCGACGAGCCTGAATCGGCCACGAAGGGCGAGGCGGACGAGGGGCTGGAATTCAACCCGCTCCTTCTCAAGAAGGTCGACGAGCTGGAGCTTTCCGTCCGGTCCGCGAACTGCCTGAAGAACGACAACATCGTCTATATCGGCGATCTTATCCAGAAGACCGAAGCCGAGATGCTGCGCACCCCGAACTTCGGCCGCAAGTCGCTGAACGAGATCAAGGAAGTGCTTTCCGGTATGGGTCTGCACCTCGGCATGGATGTCGAGGACTGGCCGCCGGAGAACATCGAAGACCTTGCCAAGCGCTTCGAGGACCAGTTCTGAGTCTGCCTATGCGCCCGTAGGGACGGATATCCTACGGATGCACTACGCGGACACTACGGTTGACATACGGGTGGGCCGTGCCCTAAACGGTCCACCCGAGAATGCCCGCGATGGCGGGGAAGTGCCGGGCACAAAAGCCCCAAGGTGAGCGGACCGATGACCACGGCCGCCGGACAAAGCAAAATAGACGTTAGGAGATCATCATGCGTCACGCCCGCGGCTACCGCCGTCTGAATCGCACCCATGAGCACCGCAAGGCGCTTTTCGCCAACATGGCCGGGTCGCTCATCGAACATGAACAGATCAAGACCACCCTTCCCAAGGCGAAGGAACTGCGTCCGATCGTCGAAAAACTCATCACGCTCGCCAAACGCGGCGACCTGCATACCCGCCGCCAGGCTGATGCGCAGCTCAAGCAGGACAAACATGTCGCCAAGCTCTTCGACGTGCTCGGTGCCCGCTACAAGGACCGTCAGGGCGGCTACGTCCGCATCCTGAAAGCCGGCTTCCGGTATGGCGACATGGCGCCGATGGCAATCATCGAACTGGTTGACCGTGACCCCGCCGCAAAGGGCGCCGAGGACAAGGCGCGGGTCGAGGCGGAAGAAGCTGCGGAATCCTGAGCAGCCACGCTGACGAGGGTGAAATGAAAACCCCGCCAGATTGCTGGCGGGGTTTTTCCACAATGACGTCTGATAGCTGGTGCTAAATGAAGCTGCCGATCAGTTCGGCTCCATCCGCATTTCCGAGCGTTCTCGCCGGATACGTTCGGCGATGCTGTCGATCACTGCGGAAAGTTGAGCATCGGCTATCGGCGTCGCGCCGAGAAACTCAAGCAAATCTGTCCGTGCGGAATCGGGAAGCCGCATGAGACGCGCAAAAAGGCCCGGATTTATTGTACGCAAACTACTAACCCTCACATCAAAACTATGCAGTTCAATTTAAGGTTGACGCTCGCCAAAGCAACTTGTCTAAAAGGACATGTCCTCAATGCCAACGCTCGATCCAATTCTACACTCCCTCTCGCTGCTCTCGCCAGCGGGGTATTTCGTTGGATTGCATATTAGATACGCTTCGCCGTTGATGCAGTTCTCGAACTATAATCAGGAGTGGCTGGATCACTATACCGAGCAGGCCTACGCGCTCCGGGATCCGACGATCGCCTGGGGCTTTTCGAAGGAGGGGGCAAGCCGCTGGAAGGATTTCGGCATTCCCGATCCGTTCGGCGTGTTCGACGATGCGAGAAAGTTTGGACTGGTCTTCGGGCTCACGGTCTCCTGCGGCCCGGTTCGGTCTAGGACGATATCCAGTTTCGCGCGATCCGACCGCGATTTTACCGATGAAGAGATCGACAAGATCTTGCAACTCGTTCGTCGGCTTCACGATATCACGGAGCCGCCGGAAAGCCTGACCAAGGCCCAGATCGAAGCCCTGAGGTGTATTGCGGCGGGGGATCGACATGCGGCTGCAGCAGCCAAACTGAACATATCTGAAAGTGCTCTGAAAGCGCGTCTGTCGTCGGCTCGGCAAAGGCTGCTCGCCCGAACGACGGCAGAGGCAATCCAGCGCGCCAAAGACTATAGGCTGATGTAAGCGATGTCGTGTGCACGTTCGCAAACTGGGCTAATGCGTTTACCCAAGCAGGAGTCCGACCATGCGAACCACTATTCTATCCTTCGAGAATCTTCATAACCATGGGGAACTATTCGCGAACCTCTTTCGGGCGCGAAAACAGTCTTTCATCGTCGAAAAGCGCTGGAATCTGCCCGAAGCGCTCGACATGGAGTACGATCAGTATGACACGCCGGCGAGCCGCTGGATTGCGATCCACGACGAATTCGGCGAGGTCTTCGCAGGCATTCGCCTGACGCCCACGACCGCTAAATGCGGCATCTACAGCTACATGATCCGCGATGCTCAGCGTGGTCTTCTGGCTTCGCTTCCGGCCGATCTGCTCAGCGAAGAGGCGCCCGTCGATCCGAACATATGGGAGTGCACCCGCGTCTTTGTGCTGCATACCGTGCCGCAGTCCATCCGCCGCCGCGTTCACGGCTACATGGTTGAGGCGATGGTCAAGTCGGCGCGCGAACTGGGCGCGACACAACTCATCGCAATTACGCCAGCGAACTGGCCGCGCTGGTACGGGCGCTGCGGGCTGACCGCGACCGCCATGGGGCCAGTGATGTTCATCGACGATGGCGATTATCAGTGCGTCCGTATTGATCTCGCCGCCAAGATGCACTGAAGAGAATCTGCTTGGGTAGGCGCCGCGAAGGTGGTTGCGGCGCCATTCTCCGCTTTTGTCGGTCCCTCGGCAGCGCTAGTCTCCAGCCGCTATGGCCGACCTTTTCGATCCCCACGATGACAACGCTGCTCCGGCGCCGAACCGTCCGCTGGCCGACCGGCTCCGCCCGGTAGCCTTGTCCGATGTGATCGGGCAGGACAAGGTGCTGTCGCCCGAAGGGCCGCTCGGCGCGATGCTGGCATCAGGCAGTCTCTCCTCGCTGATCCTTTGGGGGCCGCCCGGAGTCGGCAAGACAACCATAGCGCGACTTCTGGCTGCCGCGACCGATCTCGCCTTTGTCCAGATCAGCGCGATCTTCACCGGTGTCCCGGAGCTTCGGAAGGTCTTCGAGGCGGCAAAGCTGCGCCGTGGGCAAGGACGGGGAACGCTTCTCTTTGTCGATGAGATTCACCGGTTCAATAAAGCCCAGCAAGACGGTTTCCTTCCGCACATGGAGGACGGGACGATCCTTCTGGTCGGCGCCACGACCGAGAACCCTTCGTTCGAGCTGAATGCGGCGCTGCTCAGCCGGTCGCAGGTGATCGTGCTGGAGCGTTTGTCGCTGGCTGATCTCGAACGCCTGGCGCAGCGGGCGGAACAGGAACTCGGCTCGGCACTGCCGCTGAAAGGGCCGGCGCGCGAGTCGCTGCTGGAAATGGCCGACGGCGATGGGCGCGCGCTTCTGAACCTGATAGAACAGATCAGGGCGTGGAAGCTGAAGGAACCGATCGACACGGAGACGCTGTCCAGGCGTCTGATGCGGCGGGCGACGAAATACGACAAGTCGGGGGACGAGCACTACAACCTGATCTCCGCGCTTCATAAATCGGTGCGTGGCTCGGACCCCGATGCGGCACTTTATTGGTACGCGCGGATGCTCGAAGGCGGCGAGGATCCGCGCTATCTCGCCCGCCGCATCACGCGCATGGCGGTCGAGGATATCGGGCTCGCCGATCCGCAGGCCCAGACAATCTGCCTGCATGCCTGGGAAACCTATGAACGGCTTGGCAGCCCGGAAGGCGAACTCGCGCTGGCGCAGGCGGTGACCTATCTCGCGCTCGCGCCCAAGTCGAATGCGGGCTATGTCGCCTACAAGGCGGCGCGCGATCTGGCGCGCAAGACCGGTTCGGAACCGCCACCGAAGCATATCCTGAACGCGCCGACGAAGATGATGAGGGCGCATGGCTATGGTGCGGGCTATGCCTATGACCATGAGGCCGAGGACGGGTTTTCGGGCCAGAACTATTTTCCCGAAGGTGTCCGCCGGCCGGTTCTCTACCAGCCCGTCGAACGCGGCTACGAGCGGGAATTGAAGAAGCGGCTGGAATGGTTCGCGAAACTTCGTGAAAAGCGTGGCGGTTGACATTGACCCGCGCGGGTACGAGGAAAGCGCCATGATTCAGACGTTGTTTCAGGTCGCCCTCGGCGGCGCCATCGGTGCGTCGGCTCGCTATCTCGCGGGGGTTGCCATCATGCGCAATTTCGGCGCGCACGATTTTCCGCTGGGCGTGATGGTCGTGAACATCATCGGCTCATTCCTGATGGGTGCGCTCATCGTATTTCTGGGTCAGAAGGAACTGACCCACTGGAACGCGCTTCTGGCGACAGGCGTCCTGGGCGGTTTCACCACATTTTCCTCGTTCTCGCTGGAAACCTGGCGGCTGATGTCGTCGGGCCGCTATGAACTCGCCGCGATCTATATCGGCCTGTCGGTCGTGGTTTCGATCCTGGCACTGATCGCTGGCGTCTATCTGATGCGGACGGTGCTAACGGTATGAGCGGCGCGCGTGTCCTGACGGTGGCCGAGGCGGAGGGCGAAAGCCGGCTGGACCGCTGGTTGAGGAAGCGGTTTCCCGAAATCACCCAAGGCGCGGTCGAGAAGCTTTGCCGCACCGGACAGATCCGCGTCGATGGCGGGCGGGTCAAGGCGTCAACGCGCATCGGCCCCGGCGCGAAAATCCGGGTGCCGCCTTTGCCGAAACCCGACGGCCCCGCTCCGAGGCGGGACGCAGCCGGCATCTCCGATACGGATGCCGAAATGATCCGCGCGGCGGTGCTCTGGAAAGACGACCATATCATCGCGCTAAACAAGCCGCCGGGGCTGCCGTCGCAGGGCGGATCCGGACAGGGAAACCGGCATGTGGACGGCCTGACCGGGGCGCTGATGTTCGGCTACAAGGATCGGCCGAAGCTTGTTCACCGACTCGACAAGGACACCTCGGGCATTCTCCTTCTCGCGCGTAGCGATCGAATTGCGCGCGCGCTGTCAGAGGCTTTCCGGGGCCGAACGACGCGCAAGATATACTGGGCCGCTGTTGCGGGCTTGCCGAACCCGAAGATGGGAACGATCCGTTTCGGCCTGATCAAGGCGCCGGGCCATGGCCGGGGCGGCGAGGGGGAGAAGATGATCGCCATCCATCCTTCGAAGGTCAACGAGACCGAGGGCGCAAAGCGCGCGACCACCGACTACGCGGTGCTCGATCACCTTGGAACTCGTGCGGCGTGGGTTGCCCTGGTGCCGGTGACGGGGCGGACACATCAACTGCGCGCGCACATGGCCGAGATCGGACACCCGATCGTGGGCGACGGCAAGTATGGCGGCTCGGGGCAGGAGAATCTGGGCGATGGTTGGGGCGCACAGCTTGGAGGCGAGATAAGCCGAAAGCTGCATTTGCACGCCCGTTCCATCACCTTCGATCATCCGATCACCGGCAAGCGCATCACGCTGACCGCGCCCATGCCCGATCATATGACACGGACATGGAAGATCGTCGGGTGGTCCGAGACCGATGCGCCTGCCGATCCCTTCGGCGAGGCGTCGGCATGAACGGCAGGAAACTCGTCGTCTTCGATGTGGATGGCACGATTTGCGACAGCCAGAACCACATTGTTGCGGCGATGGCGCACGCCTTCGCCAACGAGGGGCTGCAATGCCCCGAGCGTGCGATGGTACTCGGGATTGTCGGGCTGTCGCTTCCGGAGGCGATGGCGCGGCTGGTTCCCGATCTACCCGTGACGATTCAGAACCGCCTCGTCGCAGGCTACAAATCCGGCTATTTCGCGGAACGCGCGGCAGGGCTCGCACCGCTCTACGACGGTATGCGCGATGTGATCGACACACTGGCGGAGCGGAACGACGTGGCCCTTGGTGTGGCGACCGGCAAGTCGCGGCGAGGGCTCGATCACCTGCTCCACGGACATCGGCTTGAAGGCAAGTTCGTCACCCGTCAGGTGGCTGACGACCATCCGTCGAAGCCCCATCCCTCGATGTTGCTTGCCGCGATGTCCGAGGCGGGTGTGCCGCCGGAACGGACGGTGATGATCGGCGACACGACCTATGATGTTGCGATGGGCAAGGCTGCCGGAGTCTCCACCCTGGCTGTGGCATGGGGCTATCACGGCGCGGATGCACTTGCGGCGGCCGCTCCGCGGCGCATGATCGGAGCGGTGGCGCAAATCGCGCAAGCGCTGGACGAAATCTGGGGACCGGCATGACCGGCTGGACGGCGAAGCGGTTCTGGAAAGACGTGGCAGTTGAGGATGCACCGGGCGGTTACACTGTCCGGCTTGATGCACGCCCACTTCGGACGCCCGCCAAGCGGCCACTGATCCTGCCAACCCGTGCGTTGGCCGAAGCGGTCGCGGCGGAGTGGCGAAGTGTCGAAGGCGCGGTCGATCCGCGCCTGATGCCGATGACTCGTTCGGGCAACGCGGCGGTGGACAAGGTGACGCCGCAATTCGCCGAGGTCGCGGCGCTGATCGCCGCATACGGCGGTTCCGATCTTGTCTGCTACCGCGCCGAGGCCCCGGCGGCGTTGGTTGTGCGGCAGGGCGCGGGCTGGGATCCTATCCTCGACTGGGGAGCGGAGCGGTATGGCGCGCGCCTGGCCGCCACGCGGGGCGTGGTGCCGGTGTCGCAGCCGAAGGAAGCCCTTGCGGCACTATCCGCCGTCGTGCACGGCGTAACGCCCTTCGAACTGACCGCATTGCACGACCTCGTTTCCATCTCAGGCTCCCTGCTGCTCGGACTGGCGGCAACTGCGCCGGAGAGTGATCCTGGCGCACTCTGGCGGCTGTCGCGGATCGACGAGGACTGGCAGGCCGAGCTCTGGGGCGAGGATGAAGAAGCTGCTGCGGCGGCGGAAGCCAAACGGCGTGATTTTCTTCATGCCCATCGATTCTGGCGACTGCTCCAGACCTCACGGGGTTGAGGCCGCGTCGATGCCGCAAGAGGCGAAGTCGCCTGTTTTCCCGGCACAAACGCCCGCATTACGCCGCAAGATTACTTGACGCGCCGCGCGCAACGGTCCTAACTGGCCCTCACTGGGGAAAACCCTAACATCTGCGTCAGGAACACCTGACCATTATCACCTGTCCCCTGGGGGACAGAAACTCAGGAAGAGGTAAGCATGAAAAAATCCGTATTCCTCGGGACGATTGCGGCCACGGCCCTTCTCGCGGGCTATGCGTCGGCTGCGACGCTCGACGATGTGAAGGCGCGCGGTGAGCTGAACTGCGGCGTGAACACGGGCCTGGTCGGCTTTGCCGCTCCGGATGCGAATGGTAACTGGCAGGGCTTCGACGTCGCTATCTGCAAGGCCGTCGCAGCCGCCGTGCTGGGCGACGCGTCGAAGATCAAGTACGTCCCGACCACCAGCGAAACTCGCTTTACTGCTTTGGCTTCGGGTGAGATCGACCTTCTGGCCCGGAACACGACCTGGACCTATTCGCGCGATACTGACCTCGCCTTCACCTTTACCGGCGTGAACTACTACGACGGTCAGGGCTTCATGGTGAAGAAGGACTTGGGCGTGTCCTCCGCCAAGGAACTGGATGGCGCGACGGTCTGCATTCAGACTGGCACCACGACCGAACTCAACCTCGCTGACTTCTTCAAGGTCAACAACATGACCTACCAGCCGGTTGCGATCCAGACCAACGCCGAGGGTGAACAGCAGTTCCTCGCTGGCGCCTGTGACGCCTACACGACCGACGCTTCTGGTCTTGCCGCAACGCGCGCCGTCTTCGCGGATCCGGAAAACTACATCATCCTTCCGGAAATCATCTCGAAAGAGCCGCTCGGTCCGCTCGTTCGGCAGGGCGACGACCAGTGGGCAGACATCAACCGCTGGACGCTGAACGCCCTGGTCGCGGCCGAAGAATATGGCGTGACCTCGGCCAATGTCGAAGAACTGTCGAAAGGCACGCAAAACCCCGAGATCAACCGCATGCTCGGCTCCGAGGGCGATCTTGGCGCAATGATGGGACTCGACAAAGATTGGGCTAAACACGCGATCTCCGCGGTTGGCAACTACGGGGAAATCTTCGCCGCCAACATCGGTGAATCAACCCCGATCGGTCTGGCGCGCGGCCTGAACGCGCAGTGGACCCAGGGTGGGCTGCTCTACTCGCCGCCCTTCCGCTAAGACACTTGGAGGACGCGTCACAAAATGGCGCGTCCTCTCCCATTGATTGATGACTGGAAAGCCCAAGGGGCGGCAAGACCCCTGCACCCGGCGGTGACAGAGCTTTCGGCAACGGGGATATACAATGGCAACATTTGCGGACACGCCGAAGGCATCCTTTCGGCTGGGGATGTTGATTTACGATACGCGGTATCGCTCGATCACCATCCAGATTGTCGTCCTGCTCCTGTTCATGACGGGTGCGGCGTGGCTCTTGCACAACCTCTTCACCAACCTCGCCGAGCGAGGCAAGGATCTGAGCTTCAGCTTCCTGTCGAACAGGGCCGGATATGACATCAACCAGACGCTGATACCCTACACCAACGACAGCACGCATTTCCGCGCGATGCTGGTTGGCTTGGTGAACACGCTTCTGGTGGCGTTCATGGGCTGTATTGCGGCAACGGTGATCGGCGTGGCAGTCGGTGTGCTCCGGCTGTCCTCAAACTGGCTCGTCGCGCGGCTTATGACGGTGTACGTCGAGATCTTCCGCAACGTCCCGGTGCTTTTGTGGATTCTCGTCGCCTTCGCCATCTTTACCGATGTGACGCCATCTCCGCGCGACTTCAAGGCCACGGACCAGATGATCGCCGAAGGGCAGGAACCGGCGGCGTCGATGATCCTCTTCGACAGCGTCGCCATCACGAACCGCGGCACGTTCGTTCCCAAGGTGGTCTACACGCGATCGCTCGGTGAAGTCCATCTGGGCTTCCTGCCGATCAGCCTGAACACCCTCGCCATGCTGGCCGCGATCATCGGAGGTGTCATCGTCTTTCGCGCCATAGGCCAAAACGCGACGCGGACGCAGGAAGCAACGGGCGTGAGGCCTGTGATCTGGTGGAAGCGGCTTCTCGCGCTGTTCGGACCAGTTGTCGTCGTGGCGATCGCGCTCGGCCTATCGCTCGAACGTCCAACGCTCGGCGGGTTCAATTTTACCGGCGGTATCAATGTGCTGAACTCGCTGATGGCACTCTGGATCGGGCTGACGCTTTATACCGCCGCATTCATCGGCGAGATCGTGCGCGCGGGCATCATGGCAATCTCCAAGGGCCAGACGGAGGCGGCCTATGCTTTGGGCTTGCGCCCAGGCCGGACCATGAACCTCATCATTCTGCCGCAGGCGCTTCGGGTCATAATCCCACCCCTGATCTCGCAATACCTCAACCTGACCAAGAACTCCTCGCTCGCCATCGCGGTCAGCTACATGGACCTGCGCGGCACGCTCGGAGGCATCACGCTGAACCAGACAGGGCGTGAACTGGAATGCATGCTTCTCCTGATGCTGATCTATCTGGTCCTCAGCCTGCTGATCTCGTCGGGGATGAACTTCTACAACAATTCCGTCCGGCTGAAGGAGCGTTGAGATGAGCGATCTGCACGCCCAGACGGTCGTCTATGTTCGCGACACGATGCTTCCTTCGAAATCGCCTCCGATCACGCAGGCGGGCGCGATCAAGTGGCTGCGCGAGAATCTGTTTTCCGGCGCACTCAATACCTTCCTGACAATTGCCGGAATCGCAATCGTGCTCTACTTCGTGAACGGCGCGCTGCCCTGGTTCCTGCATTCGGTCTGGAATGCGAACTCGCTTGGCGAATGCCGGACCATCATCGCGGAGACCTGGGGGCCAGACGCGACCGGTGCGTGCTGGGCAATGATCCGCGAACGTTGGGCGCAGTTCCTGTTTGGCTTCTACCCGCCGGACTTTTACTGGCGGCCCGTCCTCGCGCTCCTGCTTCTATTTGTTGCGCTCGCACCCATTCTTTTCGCGGAGGTGACGAACCGGCTGAAGATCGTCGGCGGTGTCCTAACCCTTCTGATCCTCTGGCTGTCCGTCCACAATGGCGAATGGCTGCCCGTGGGCATTGTCGTGACGATCGCGATCGTCAGCATGATCTTTGCCGCGCGGGGCACGAAATGGCCGGCGAACCTCCTCTGGTTTTCGCTGGCCTATGCGGGCATCGCATTCTGGCTGCTCTGGGGCGGATCCATCTTCACGCCCATCACGGCGCTCGCGGGGCTTGTCGTCGGATGGCTTGCCTTCCGTATCCTCGCGCCGATGGCGGGGAATATCGTCGCGGTCACTGCGGCGGTCGTTGCGCCGATCCTCTGGTGGTATTTCGCCAGCGAGCCGCTGATCGAACTTCTGCGCAGCAGCCTTCCGCATGTCGCTCCCTTATGGCTGCCGGTGGTCGATTCCGATCAGTTCGGCGGCTTCGTCCTCGCCTTCACCATCGGCATCACAGGCATCGCCTTTTCGCTTCCGATGGGGGTCATCCTCGCGCTTGGGCGGCGGTCGGATATGCTGCTGGTCAAGTCGCTCTGCATCGGATTCATCGAGTTCATCCGTGGCGTGCCGCTCATCACGCTGCTCTTCACCGCCTCGCTGCTGCTGAATTACTTCCTGCCGCCGGGGACGAATTTCGACATCATCCTGCGCGTCATCATCATGGTCACGCTTTTCTCGGCCGCGTACATCGCCGAGGTAATCCGGGGCGGCCTTGCCGCCCTGCCGCGTGGCCAGTACGAGGCAGCCGATGCGCTTGGCCTCGACTATTGGAAGGCACAGCGGCTTATCATCATGCCGCAGGCGCTCAAGATATCAATCCCCGGTATCGTGTCGTCGTTCATCGGGCTTTTCAAGGATACCACGCTCGTCGTCTTCGTTGCGCTTCTCGATCCGTTGAAGGGCATCACCGATGCCGTCCGCGCGTCGATCCAATGGAAGGGTATCTATTGGGAGCCCTACATCTTCGTCGGCGCCATTTTCTTCATCGTCTGCTTCAGCATGTCGCGGTATTCCATGTACCTCGAAAACCGGCTGAAGCGTGAACACCGTTAAGGAGGCCCTCATGGCTGATCCCCACGCCGTTTCGCGCGAAATCAACCGCAGCCACATGCAGGTCAGTGACGAGGTCGCGATCGAAATCGCCAACATGAACAAGTGGTACGGGTCGTTCCACGTCCTGCGTGACATCGACCTGACGGTGAACCGGGGCGAACGCATCGTCATCGCGGGCCCGTCCGGTTCGGGCAAGTCGACACTGATCCGCTGCATCAACCGGCTTGAGGAGCATCAGGCGGGCAGGATCGTCGTGGACGGGATCGAACTGACGTCGGATCTGAAGAACATCGACAAGGTGCGGTCGGAGGTTGGCATGGTGTTCCAGCACTTCAACCTTTTCCCGCATCTGACGATCCTCGAAAACCTGACGCTTGCGCCGATCTGGGTGCGGAAAGTGCCGAAGAAGGAAGCCGAGGCGACGGCGATGGAATACCTTGAAAAGGTCAAGATTCCGGAACAGGCGCTCAAATATCCCGGCCAGTTGTCAGGTGGTCAGCAGCAGCGCGTGGCGATCGCCCGATCGCTCTGCATGAAGCCGCGGATCATGCTGTTCGACGAGCCGACGTCGGCGCTTGACCCGGAGATGATCAAGGAGGTGCTCGACACGATGATCGAACTGGCGGAAGAGGGGATGACGATGCTCTGCGTCACGCACGAGATGGGCTTCGCCCAAGCCGTCGCGAACCGCGTGATCTTCATGGATCAGGGTCAGATCGTCGAACAGAACGAGCCAAACGAATTCTTCAACAACCCGAAATCCGAACGGACGAAGCTGTTCCTGTCCCAGATCCTCGGACACTGAACCAAGATTTCCGCGACCGACGCACCGGTCGCGTTTCGTTTCAGCGGTCGCGGGTCGGCACGAAGAAATCGAGCGCGCTGCCGCCACCGGGCGTGATGTCGTGCCAGTTTTCGACCTCGAAATCGACGACCAGTGTGGCTGCGGTCGGAAAGCGCCGGAAGTCTGAGTCCACCGGCGCGCGCGCGGGTAGTGTCGCGGCGAATTCCGCAATCGCCGGGTTGTGTCCGATCATCATCACGCAGTCGCCGGTGGCCTTTTTCAGAACGTTCAGCAAAGTCGCGGGCGAGGCATGATAAAGGCTGTCGAGATAGCTGACGCGTGGCGTGACTTCCAGCGGGGCCAGAACCATCCTCTGCCATGTCTCCCGCGTCCTGAGCGCCGTTGAACACAGCACCTCATCGGGTTCATAGCCGCGCGAATGCAGCCATTCACCAAGCTCCAGCGCCGCGCGCAGACCGCGCTTGTTCAGCGGGCGCTCGTGATCGTCCATGCTCGCGTCGTCCCAGGAGGACTTCGCATGGCGCGTCAGGATCAAACGGCGGTGGCCAATGGTCATTTGTGAAAAAGCCCCATGTGGTAGGCGGATTGCTCGGGCAGCCTGCCATAGGCTTGTGACACCGGGCAAGCGCGGCGTAGGGCGCAGCCGGAAGAAAGACAGTCGGCGCCTTGGGCTGTGTCGAGAAACGCATGGCAGGCGGGAACGTCATAACCACCTTCGGTCAGCGCGGACGGAGGGCAGGCGCTCAGGCAGGGTCTGCCCGCGCAAGTCTCGCAGGGGCTTTGTCGCGGTGTCTCTGGCACGCTGAGCGGGTCGGGAAAAGCGATGGCGCCGCGATAAGAGATCATCAGCCCCGCTTCGTCGTGCACAAGAAGCGTGACCGGCGAGGGCCATGCGCGGCCGGTGCGAAGTGCCCAAGCGTAGAATGGATGATAGGGCGGGCCGCCGAACGGAAAGAGCGCCTGTCCGCCGAGGCCGTCCGCCAGGTCGCCGATCACACGACTTGACCAGCGATCGATGGGATCGGCCCTGCCATCCCGCCATTCCGGTTGGCCCGTCAGATGCGCCCAGAAGCGCGGCTCGTCGGGACCGAGCATCACCAGCGTCCTCGTGCCCGGTGGCAGAGCGTCCTCTTCCGTCGCGTGAAACGCCCCGAACACCGCGAGCCGATGCGCGGCGGCGGCCGAGGCGATCGCGGAAAGCGTCGTCACCTGATCCTGGGCTTCACGCGCGGCTCTGTCGAGCGAATCTGGCTGCCCGCACCATGGTCCGTGAAAAGCTCCAGAAGCACGGCATTCGGCACGCGCCCGTCCACGATCGTCACGGCCCGGACGCCCTCTTCTATCGCCTTCAGCGCCGTTTCGGTCTTGGGGATCATGCCCCCCGCGATGGTGCCGTCGGCGATCATCGCGTGAACTTCGGCGGGCGTGAGTTGCGTGACGACCTCGCCGTCGCTGTTCTTAACACCCGACACATCCGTGAGGAGAAGCAGGCGGTCTGCCTTCAGCGCGCCTGCGACGGCGCCTGCGGCGGTGTCGCCGTTGACGTTGAAGGTTTCGTTGTCCGCCATGCCGGTCGCGACGGGCGCGATGACGGGAATGATGCCAGCGGTGTAGAGATCTCGGATCACCTGCACGTTCATCTCGACCGGCTTGCCGACGAAACCCAGCTCCGGGTCGTCGGCCTCGCAGACCATCATGTCGTCATCCTTGCCGGAGATGCCCACGGCTCGACCGCCCTGATCGTTGATCGCCTGCACGATGCGCTTGTTGACGAGGCCGGATAGGATCATCTCGACGACTTCGACCGTGGCTTTGTCCGTCACCCGCTTGCCGCGCACGAATTCCGACTTGATGCCAAGCTTCGCCAGCATGTCGTTGATCATCGGCCCGCCGCCATGGACGACGACCGGGTTCATGCCCACCTGCCGCATGAGAACTATGTCGCGGGCGAATTCGGCCATCGCATCGTCGTCGCCCATGGCGTTGCCGCCGAACTTCACGACGACGACCGCGCCGGAATAGCGTTGCAGATAGGGCAGTGCTTCGGAAAGCGTCCGGGCAGTGGCGATCCAGTCTCGGTCCATGGTCTGTCTTCTCATCGGCATGTCCTCGGGCGGCAATCAAGTGTTACCGCGCCCTTCCCGGACTGCCAAGGGCGGCTCACCCGATCCCGGCGATGATCGCGCGCAGCGTCTCGATCCCGTCGCCCTTTTCCGCCGAGGTCAGCACGATCTCCGGGTAGGCGGCCGGATGCTTCTGGAGCGCGGCGCGGACCTGGGCGAGCGTTTTTTCGCGGTCTGCGGTCTTCACCTTGTCGGCCTTCGTCATCACGACCTGAAAGGTGACGGCGGACCTGTCGAGCAGCGCCAGAATCTCTTCGTCCACCTTCATGACGCCGTGGCGTGTGTCGATCAGCACGAAGGCGCGGCGGAGTGTCTGGCGGCCCGCCAGATAAGCTTTGAGCAGCCGTTGCCATTTCTCGACCACGACCACGGGTGCCTCGGCAAAGCCGTATCCCGGCAGGTCGACGAGGTAGTGGCTGTCGCCAGCGGTGAAGAAGTTGATCTCTTGCGTTCGGCCCGGCGTGTTGGAGGCGCGGGCAAGTGCCTTGCGCCCCGTCAGCGCGTTGATCAGGCTGGATTTGCCGACGTTGGAGCGTCCAGCGAAACAGACTTCCGCGCGGTCGGGTGGCGGCAGGCCATCCATCGCCACAACCCCTTTCAGGAAGTCGATCGGTCCCGCGAAGATCAACCGGCCCTTTTCGCGGATAACCTCATCGGGTACCTCGGCCAAGGGAAACGGGATTGTCACGACAGAAGCTCTGCGGTGTCGCCGCCACGGATCGTGCCGCCCTCGGTCACCCTCGCATAAAGGCCAAATTCCTTCGCGCCATGCAACGCGGTCAGCGCAGTCAAGGTATCGGCATCGCGTTCACCGGTTGTCGGGTTCGCAGTGGTCGCAAGGCAGCGCACGATGTGCTCTTCGACCTTGAACACAGCCTCGCCAATCCGCAGATGCCGCCCTATCCAATCGCGCTCGACCCAGGGCGTCAGCCCGTCGAGCCAGAGATTGCCCCGCCAGCGCAGGGGGGACAGGTCTTTCGCCATCCGCGCGCCCAGATCGCGGTTCGAAGACAGCGACAGGATCGAGATGGAGGGATAGTCGGTATCGGTCATCGCCACATCCGCCGCTGAATAGATGCGCGTCGGCTGCGCGCGGTCGGACGGGCAGAGCGGGATCACCCAGTCTATGAACCGCGCTGCATCCTGTGGATCGTCGGGGCGGAAGCGGATTTCGGGCCTCTCGGGATGGCGCAGCGTGATTTCTGCCGCCGCCTCGTCCAGTTCGGCATCGATCGCCATCAGTGCGGGGGCTTTCGAGCCGATCGAAAAATTGCGGCAGGCAGCCCAAGCGCCGTCGCCGATCCGCGCCGCGTCATGCGCAACGGCCCAGCGACGGTCCCAAGGCAGCGTGCTGTCGGGTGAAAGCCTCACCGCATCAAGCGCCTCGCGGCCATGCGACTTCAGCGGATGGCGCTGGATCGAGGCGAGCCGGCCTTTCATTTCGCAGCCGGCTTGCCGCGCTTGAACCCCGACCTGATGTTGCCGAACAGGTCCGGCCGTTTGCCGTGCATCGTCATGATCGTGTACTGCTGGATGAAGGTGATCGTGTTGTTGGTGATCCAGTAGAGTACAAGACCCGAGGCGAAGCTGCCTAGCATGAACATGAATATCCACGGCATCCAGGCGAAAATTGCCTGTTGTGCCGCATCGGTCGGGGCGGGGTTCAGCTTCTGCTGGAACCACATCGAGATGCCGAGAAGGATCGGCAGGACCCCAAGCGAGAGTATGAAGAATATGCTGCCCTGTTCCGGCGGCGCATAGGGCAAAAGGCCGAAGAGGTTCAGGATCGAGGACGGATCGGGGGCGGAGAGGTCACGAATCCAGCCGAACCACTTGGCGTGGTAAAGTTCGATCGTGACATAAATCACCTTGTAGAGCGAAAAGAAGATCGGGATCTGGATCAGGATCGGCAGACAGCCGGAGGCCGGATTGACCTTGTTCTTCTTGTAGAGCTCCATCATGCCCTGCTGCACCTTCTGGCGATCTTCGCCTGCAGCTTCCTTGAGCTTCTCCATCTCGGGCTGAAGTTCCTTCATCTTCGCCATCGAGACGTAGGATTTCCGCGCCAGAGGGAAGACAAGCGCCTTGATGGTGAAGGTCAGAGCGATGATCGCCCAGCCCATGTTGCCGATGGCGCCGTGCAGCCAGTGCAGTACGCGGAACATCGGTTTCGTCAGGAAGAAGAACCAACCCCAGTCGATAGAACTCGATGAAGTTGCCGATCTGCGCGCGCGCGGGATCGATCTTGGTGCCGAACAGCCGGTCGATCCAATCAGGATTGTTCTGGTAACGCTTGATCGTGTCCCATTCCTTCGCACCGGCGAAAAGCATGCTCGGTACCTCCGCGGTGGCGCCTGCAGCCACGTCCTGCACGGGGAGTCGTGTTTCGGCCTGATAGATGTCGCCGTTGGCCACATATTTCACGACCGAGGTGAAGGGTGTGCCGGGTTCGGGCACCAGCGTCGTCATCCAATAGGCGTCGGTAAAGCCGATCCAGCCGTCATGGGCGACCTGGGTGACCTCCGCCTGACCCTCGCCGCTGACGGTGTCGAGCTTCGGAATATTGGAATACTTGATCTCGCCCAGCTCGCCGTCCGCCTCGCGCACGACGCCTTCGTGGCGCACATAGGCACGCGTCGCCTTGGGCAGGCTGTGGCGGACGACTATGCCGTAGGGCGCGAGGCGCACCGCCGCGCCGGTCTGGTTCTCGACCGACTGGACGATGGTGAACAGGTAGTTGTCATCGACGGAAATCTTGCGGTGGAACACCAGGCCCGCGCCGTTGTCCCAGCTCAGTGTCACTGGTTTGCCAGGAGCGAGCGTCGTGCCGTCCTCGAGCGTCCAGAGTGTCAGTGCCCCCGGGACGGCGTCGGGCGGCAAGCCGCCTGCGGGTTGCCAGCCGTAGACAGCATAGTAGGGCAGCGTTTCGTCGGGCGCGGTGCCGCCGACCGGCGACAGCAGGCGCACATCGGGCGAATTCGCCGCCAGCGTGACCTTGTAGTCCTTGAGGCTGAGGTCATCCAACCTTCCGCCAAAAAGCGAGATGGAGCCGGCAAGCCTAGGTGTATCGATTCCGATGCGCGGGGCGCGGGCGATCTGGGCCGCTATAGCGTCGGATGAAGCGGTTCCCGAGGGCGCGACCGCAGGCATCGTGGTATCCGTCGCAGGTGCGGTCGTGCCGGCCGCAGGTGTCGCGGCCTGCGTGTCCGTCGCAGGTGCCGTCGTGGCCGGTTCCGGCTGTTGCGGCGGGAAGAATGTGACCCAGCCGAGGATCACGAGGAACGACAGTACCGTCGCCAGAATGAGATTCTTGTTCTGATCGTCCATTTGGACCCACCGCCCGCCTTGTCGAGGTTTGGGCAGGTTCAACAGAACGGGCAGGCAAAGGTCAAGCGGTTTTCCGGGCGTGACACCATGGAGGGCGCACCGCCGCCTTTGCTTTGGCCATGATGCGCTGCTGTCCTACATCGCCTTTCGCCCCGCAAGCCCCGGTGTGCGCTCAAGCTTGTGCTCGTGCCGCGCGAGCCAAGCCATTGTCGATTGGATCGGGGCGGGGCGGGAGATGGCGAAGCCCTGTACGTGCGAACAGCCAAGCTGCGACAAAAGTGCATGCTCGCCGACGGTTTCCACACCTTCGGCGAGCGTCTTCAGGCCTAGCTGATCAGACATCGCGAGAATCGCAGCGACGGTCCGCTGCTGGCCGGGATCGGTATCCACACCCGAGATGAAGGAGCGGTCGATCTTGATACGGGTCACCGAAAAACGCCGTATAGCGGCAATTGAAGCGGCTCCGGTGCCGAAATCGTCGAGGTCGATTCCGCACCCCAATTTCGAGAGCGCGGTGAGATTGCGTACGATGATGTCATTGTCGGTATCCGCGACCACCGATTCCAGAACCTCGATCGTCAGACGCTCGGGCGGGAGGTCGAAACGGTCGAGTTCCCATTTCAGGCGCGAAACCAGGTTCGGATCACGCAAGTCTTCGGCAGAAAAATTGACCGCGACGGTTTCCACACGATGACCCGCACGGTCCCAGGCGCGAAGAGCTGAAAGCCCCTGTGTCAGAATGGTTTCGCTGAGCCGGGCACTGAGACCCGCAGACTGTATGGCCGGAAGGAATTCGGCCGGCAGCAGAATACCCCTTGCCGGATGAATCCAACGGGCGAGCGCCTCAAATCCCGTCACCGCGCCGGTATCGGTCGAAATCTGCGGCTGGAAGAAGGCGACGATCTCTGCATTGTCGATGGCCGCTTCTATCTGGTCGCGCAACCCGGCCGACTGTTCTGCCCGATGGCGCATGTCGGCGGTGAAGGCGCGGATGGCGCCGGGGCCATTGATCCACGCCTCGTTCTGGGCAAGCTCGGCCGCGCAGATCAGCGCCGCCCCGATTGCTTCCGGAGCGCGCGAGGGCAGACAGAAGCCGATGGAGACTGTGACATGGACGCTTGCACCGTCAACGCTGATTGGTGCGCTTGCGGAACCTTGCAGGCGACCGGCAATCTGGATTGCGGTTTCAAGATCGATCCTCCGGCGGGCGGCAATCGCCACCGCGAACTTTCCGTCCTCGAGCTCCTGCAAGACGTCGCCGTCGCGCAAGGCGGATGCAGCCCGGTCCTTCAGCACCGACAGAACGCGTTCGAATCCCGACCGGCCATGGGTGGAAAGAAGCGCTTGGGGATCATCGACGCAGAAAACGTAACAGGCCGTCGCATCTCGACCACCCGCACCCTTTCCGATAGCCTTGTCGAGTGCCGCGACGATAACCTCGCGCGGTTCCCTGGCAGTCTGTGCCGGTTCATGCCTTCTCGCCGCCTCCTGTCGCGCACTGCGCAGGGCCGAGAGAAATGCGAACGGAAGGCCAAGGCCTGCCGCGACGGCGGCGCCCTCCATCCCAAAGAAATACGCCCCTGCGGCGACACCGGGGCAGAGCGCCGCGAATTCGGGTCGGAACAGCTGTGGCACGCGTTGCGTAAAATCCTGGATCACCATGTTTGCCCTCGTCCGCAGGGGCATTTTGATCTGCCCGGCCCCACGAAGACTACGGCGCGGGTCTGATCGGAACGTTAATTGCCGACCATCTATTCGTGGCCAGTTTTATTCAACTCTTCACGATCGACTTGTCGCGCGAGGCCGGCGAAATCGAAAAGGCCGGTGTCCAGAAGATGTGAAGGGCGGGCGTTCATGAGGGCGCGAAACATAACCTGACGGCGGCCGGGGCTGCGCGCCTCCCAACCGTCGAGAATCTGCTTGACCTGCTGGCGCTGGAGTCCGTCCTGCGATCCGCAGAGGTCGCAGGGAATGATCGGGTAGTTCATCGCCGTCGCAAACCTACCGCAATCAGCTTCTGCGACGAAGGCGAGAGGGCGATAGACGAAGAGATCGCCCTCTTCATTCAGAAGCTTCGGCGGCATCGTGGCAAGCCGGCCGCCGTGAAAGAGGTTCATGAAGAACGTCTCGAGAATGTCGTCGCGGTGATGGCCGAGGACGACCGCCGAACACCCTTCCTCGCGCGCGATGCGATAGAGGTTGCCGCGGCGCAGTCGTGAACAGAGTGAGCACATCGTCCCGCCTGGCGCGATCTTGTCGGTGACTATGGAATAGGTGTCGGCGTATTCAATCCTGTGCTCGACGCCCATCCTGGTCAAAAACCCGGGCAGAACGGTCGCGGGAAAACCTGGCTGGCCCTGATCGAGATTGCAGGCCAGAAGATCGACCGGCAGGAGGCCGCGCCACTTCAGCTCATGCAGCACGGCGAGAAGCGTGTAGCTGTCCTTGCCGCCCGATAGGCAGACAAGCCAGCGCGCGTTCCGTCCAATCATTCCATATGTCTCGATTGCCTCGCGCACCCCACGCACAATGCGCTTGCGGAGTTTCTTGAACTCGGTCGTTCCGGGAGCGCCGTGAAACAGCGGATGGATATTGTCTATCTTGTCGAACATTGGTCCAGTCCGGTCACTTGCGGTCGGCAGGGGCATACGGGAATAAGCGCATATACCTCATGCGCGACGAAAGGAATATTTGCTTGCTGCCCCGGGCCGCGCGGATGGAGCGGGACAAGCGCGCTAGGACTCTCGGTCCGGTACGTCGTCGATACCCGATCCGCCCCAAGGATGGCAGCGCAGAATGCGCCGCGCCGCGAGCCAGCTTCCCCTGAACGCGCCATGTCTTTGCAGTGCCTCCAGCGCATAGGCGGAGCAGGTCGGCTGGTAGCGGCAGGAATGACCGATCCAGGGGCTGAGGAACAGGCGATAGGCCCGGATTGGCAGCGCGACGATATGGGCGAGAGGACTCATTCCGGCGCGCCATGTATCTGGCGCAGGGCGCGAACCAAATCCGCGCGCAGATCCGCGAAGTCCCGCGATGCGGTCACCGCTGGTCGACCGATCAGAACGTAGTCCCAACCGCGGCGGCCCGATTCCGGCAGGATCATGCGGGCGATTTCGCGGAGACGTCGTTTGGCGCGATTGCGCGCCACGGCGTTTCCGACCTTCTTGGAACAGGTGAAACCGACGCGCATCTCGTCCGGCGCCGGGGACTCCGAGATGCGTCGCTCACGCGCTTGAAGCAGGAAGCCAGGTGCGCCCTGCCGCCGGGCCTGGGCTGCCCGCAGGAAATCCGCGCGCTTGTTCAGGATTTGCAAAACGCACACCGCCGGATGCAGCACCGCCGTCCGACCGTTCTGGTCATGCGCGGGTGCCTCCGGCGGTCTCATGCCGTCTGCCTTTTTGGTTTGGCCTCAGGCCGAAAGAACCTTGCGGCCCTTGGCGCGGCGTGCATTCAGGATCTTGCGGCCAGCCTTGGTCGCCATGCGCGCGCGGAAGCCGTGGCGGCGGGCGCGAACAAGATTCGACGGTTGGAATGTGCGCTTCATCGCTTCAACTCCGGTAGGGGCGACCCAAACCCGCATCGGACGGATTCGAAGGCCACAGTCATTCGAAGCCCGGCTCATAGACGCGCGACCTGTCCAAGTCAACTCGCCATAACGGGTTTTTCGTACCTTCGCGCTGGAACCTGCGGCCGAATCGCGATGTTCCGCCGCGCGAAACTGAGAGGTTTAAAGCCGTCGGGCAAATACATATTGTCAGTGACGCCGGGAGGAGCGGCGCGGCATGATGCCCGCGCGTCCATGCCGGAGGGCTGAAACGGGGCGGGGTGCATGTTCTTCAGGACGCTATCAGGTCGGTTCCTGCTCTTGACGACGCTCTTCGTCATGTTGGCGGAGATCCTGATCTTCGTGCCTTCCGTCGCCCGTTTTCGCGAGGACTACATCCTGTCGCGCGTCGAGCGCGCCCAGATCGCCTCGCTCGCGCTTCTGGCCACGGACGGGATGATCGACGAGAAGCTGGAAAAAGAGCTTCTTGCCAATGCCGAGGTCCACAACGTCGTGCTGCGTCGCGACGAGGTGCGCCAGCTTGTCCTGTCCTCGCCGATCCCCTCACCGATCGAGGAAACCTACGATCTGCGTGACGCCCCCGCCTGGCAGCTGATCCGCGATGCACTCGTCACGCTTGTCCGCCCGGAGAACCGTGTGTTCCGCGTCATCGGCGATCCGGTGAAACAGGCTGGTCTGCTGATTGAAGTCACGATGGATACTGGGCCGCTCAGAAGCGCGATGATCGACTATGGTTTCCGTATTCTAGGCCTTTCGGCGGTAATCTCCGCAGTGACGGCGGTGCTGCTGTTCCTGGCGGTCAGGCGGCTCTTCGTCTCCCCCATCAGGCGCGTTGTGCGCGGCATGAGCCTTTATTCAGAGGCACCGGAGGATGCACGGCGGATCATCGAACCGCAGGCCTCGATCCTTGAACTTCGCGAGGCGGAAGAGGCGCTGAAGATGATGCAGCAGCAGTTGACCGCATCGCTGCGCCAGAAAGAGAGGCTTGCCCAGTTGGGCAGCGCCGTCGCAAAGATCAGCCACGACCTGCGCAACATCCTCACCACCGCCCAGCTCTTCGCCGATCGAATGGAGGGCAGCGCTGATCCGATGGTCAAGCGCGTGACGCCGAAGCTCGTCAGTTCAATCAGTCGGGCGGTGGGACTTTGCGAAGCGACATTGGCCTTCGGCAAGGCCGAGGAACCACCACCTGCCCTCACTCGCTTCATGCTAGCAGAGCTTGCCACCGACGTCGTCGAAAGCGAGAAGATGGCGTCAAGCGACGCTTCGGTCGAATTCATCATCGATATCGCTCCGACCCTGTCGATCCGTGCCGATCACGAGCAGTTGCACCGCATCCTGACCAATCTGGTCCGGAATGCGCGACAGGCGATCGAGGCGACGCGCAGGCCCGGCACCGTCGAGATCGCCGGCGGAGAGGCGGAGGAGGGCTGGTGGATCCGTGTCGGCGATACCGGTCCAGGCTTGCCCGAGCGTGCGCGGGAACACCTCTACCAGCCGTTTCAGGGCGGTATCCGAAAAGGAGGCACTGGCCTCGGCCTCGCGATTGCGGCGGAACTGGTGCGCGGGCATGGCGGGACGCTGGAACTCCTGAAGACGGATGAGGACGGCACGGAATTCATCATCCGCCTGCCGCGCGACCTTGCCACTTGACGGGCGACCGGACGCGCGCGCGGTGCATTGGCATCTCCGCGGGCAGCGGCAAACTCTCGCCTTTGGCCTTGCATTGCTCCGCGCTCACAGCTAAATCCCCCACCTACGCACCCGTAGCTCAGCTGGATAGAGCACCAGACTACGAATCTGGGGGTCGGGCGTTCGAATCGCTCCGGGTGCGCCACTCATCCCTTAAGAATATTCAATAGCGCCATATAGTTGATGGCGCTTGTTTTGTTTGGGGTGAAACCGGGGCTATGCATGACCGTCAACATGCAAATCCGGGTCTATGCTTTGACGACGACGTATCTCGAACTGAGAGACAACACTTGGTACTTTTTGCGTCGGGTGAAGTGGTGCCAGTGGCGCGACGTTGTTTCTCAGTTGATTCCAGCCTTCAGCAACACGCTGACGCTACTGTCGAAATGTTCGGACATCGCGGCTTCGGCGCGGGCCGGGTCCTGGATCATGATGGCGGTGGCGATGCGTTCGTGGCAGCGGATGTTTTCGCGCCGGTTCTCCTCTGTCGCACGGCTGCGCCAGCCGATGTCCCAGGTCTGGCGGGTGATCACGCGGAAGGAATTCACGATGATCGCATAAAGTGAATTGCCTGACGCGTTGGCGATGACCTCGTGGAAAAGGATGTCGTACTCCATTACCAGGTGGGGCTGAAGGAGATCGGCGAACATCCTTTCGATGATATCCAGAAGCTCCCGCGCCTGTTCGTCGGTGCGCCGCAGGGCAGCGAGACTGACGGTGCGCAGTTCCAATGTGCGGCGGACGTCGAGTATCTGCTGAATCGAAAGCTGCTTGGTATAGACGGTGTGGTCGAGAATCATGCTGAGCGCGGCCGCATCGGGCGCGGTCACGCGCGCACGACGGCCATTCCCAATCTCCAGAATCCGGAGCGCCGAGAGCGCGCGCATGGCTTCGCGGGCAACGGTCCGCGACACGCCGAGTTGGGTCGAGAGCGCCGTCTCGCTCGGCAGGATGTCGCCAGCACGAAGGCCGTTTTTTCGAATGTAATCACGGATATCGGAGATCGTGCGCTCGACAAGGCCGGTACTGCTTGGGTCCGGTTTGTTCAGAAGCTGTAGTATAGGTTTCGCCATTTTGTAGCATCGCATTAGATTTTTTGTTGATGGATGGTAGCTGATTAGTGTACTGACGCAAAAGGAAATCGCGCTCTGCGGGGTTTTGGACGAGGCAGCCACCGCGCTTGACGGGTACCCAGCCAAGGATTTCGATCCCTTGGACGTGCCGAAAACGGCGTCGTTGCCGGGGGAAGGGGACAACAGCAGACATGAAGATCACCGCGCTCAGAACCTTCCGGGTCGAGGAGTTCGCCAATGTCCTTTGGGTCCATGTCGAAACCGACGCGGGCATCACCGGGCTCGGAGAGACCTTCTATGGCGCTGGTGCGGTCGAGGCGCATATCCACGACACGCTGGCGAGTCGCCTGATCGGACAGAACCCCCTGAACATCGAGGCGCTGCACAAGGAGATGCTGAACCTGCCGAACTCGCAAAGTTCGACGGGCACGGAGTATCGCGCCGCTTCCGCTATCGACATCGCGCTCTGGGATCTCTTCGGCAAGCTGTGTGGCCAGCCAGTGCATCAGATGCTTGGTGGGCTCTGCTTTGACAAGATACGCGTCTACAACACCTGCGCAGGGACACGTTATGTGCGGACCAACCGGATCAAGCCGGTCGACACCTGGAACACCGCGGACGCGGATGGCCCCTACGAGGACCTCGACGGGTTCATGACCCGGGCGGGCGAGCTCGCCGAGGATCTTCTTTCGCACGGCGTCACCGCGATGAAGATCTGGCCGTTCGATCCGCCGGCGATGGAGAACAAGGGTCTGTTCATCACGCCCGAGCAGATGAGAACGGCGATCCGCCCGTTCGAACTTATCCGCGAAGCGGTCGGCGACCGGATGGAGATCATGGTGGAGTTCCATTCGCTATGGAATTTGCCGATGGCAAAGAAGCTGGCCCGCGCGCTCGAGCCCTTTGCGCCAACTTGGTACGAGGACGTGATCCGCATGAATTCGCCGCAGGCGCTGGCGGAATTCGCAGCCTCCACCGACGTCTGGACATGCGCCTCCGAAACGCTCGGCTCGCGCTACGCTTACAAGGAATATCTCGACCGCGACGCGTGCCATGTGGTGATGGCGGATCTCTGCTGGACCGGCGGGCTCACCGAGGGCCGAAAGATCGCCGCGATGGCCGAAACCTATCACCGCCCCTTCGCGCCGCATGACTGCATCGGCCCGGTTGGTTTCGCTGCTGCGGTCCACATGAGCTTCAGTCAGCCCAACACGCTGATCCAGGAATCGGTCCGCGCCTTCTACAAAGGATGGTACAAGGAACTCGTGACCGACGTTCCGCGCATTGAAAATGGCTTCGTCTATCCGATGGAAGGTCCAGGTCTCGGCACCGAGCTGGTGCCTGCGTTCTTCGAGCGCAGTGACCTGACCACTCGCGTTTCGGAGTCCGCGTCATGAGCCTGAAGCTTTTCGATCTGACCGGCAGGACCGCACTCATCACCGGCTCGTCGCGTGGGCTGGGCCGCGCCTTTGCCGAGGGTCTTGCCGCGGCCGGTGCGGGCGTCGTGCTGAACGGCGTGGATGCCGAACGGCTGGAACGGGCAGCGGAAGAGATGCGGGCGGGGGGACATGACGTTCTGACCGCCGCTTTCGACGTCACCGACGAACCCGCGATCAAGGCGGCTTTCGCGCGGTTCGACGCCGAGGGCGTGGAGATCGACATCCTGATCAACAATGCCGGAATTCAGTTCCGCAAGCCGATGCTGGAGCTTGAAACCGACGACTGGCGACGCGTGATCGACGCCAACCTAACCGCCGCCTTCGTGATCGGGCGCGAGGCGGCCAAGCGCATGGCAAAGCGCGGTCGCGGCAAGATCATCAACATCGGTTCGCTCACCTCAGAACTCGCCCGCGCAACGGTTGCGCCCTACACGGTGGCGAAGGGTGGCATCAAGATGCTGACCAAGGCCATGGCCGCCGAGTGGGGCGAGAAAGGCATTCAATCGAACGCGATCGGGCCGGGCTATATGGTCACCGACATGAACGCGGCGCTGATCGCCAATCCCGAGTTCGACACCTGGGTCAGGGCGCGCACGCCGTTGCGCCGTTGGGGTCTGCCGGAAGAACTGGCGGGGACGGCGATCTATCTCGCCTCGGATGCGTCCAACTATGTCTGCGGGCAGATCATCTATGCCGATGGCGGCATGATTTCGGTGCTCTGAGATGAAGGCGGTCGTCATCCACGCACCACACGACCTGCGCGTCGACGACATCGCTGCGCCCCCTGCACCGGCGGTCGGCGAAGCCCGGATCGCTATCGTGCAGGGCGGCATTTGCGGGTCGGACCTGCATTACTTCCATCATGGCGGGTTCGGCGCCGTTCGGCTTCGCGAGCCGATGGCGCTTGGTCACGAGGTCTCGGGTATCGTTGCGGAACTCGGCGACGGGATCGACGGGCTGTCGGTCGGCGACAAGGTGGCGGTCAATCCGTCGCGACCGTGCGGTGACTGCGATTTCTGCCGGCGGGGACTGCGCAACCAGTGCCTCGACATGCGCTTCAACGGGTCCGCAATGCGGTTCCCGCACGAGCAGGGCCTCTTCCGCGCAGAAGTAACGATGCCGGTCGCACAGTTGGTCAAGCTTCGGCCCGACGCCGATCTGGCGCTCGCCGCGATGGCCGAACCGCTGGCGGTCTGCCTCAGTGCCGTCGGCAAGGCGGGTTCGCTCATCGGCAAGCGGGTGCTGGTTTCGGGCTGCGGCCCTATCGGCTGTCTGACCGTCCTTTCGGCGGCCCATGCCGGGGCGTCCGAAATCATCGCGACCGACATTTCCGCCGCCCCCCTTGCCATCGCCGGCGCGGTCGGAGCGACGGAACTTGTCGATCTTTCGCTGAACGCCGAAGCGCTCGACCGCTATCGCGAGAGGAAAGGCCAGATCGACGTGGCCTTCGAATGTTCGGGCGCCGCTCGGGCTTTGCAAGCCGCCTGCGAAGTCACGCGCCCACGCGGGCAGATCGTGACTGTCGGGCTTGGCGCCGATATTCCTCTGCCACTGAGCATTGTCGTCACCAAGGAGCTTCGGGTCACCGGCAGCTTCCGCTTCGACCACGAATTCGCGGTTGCGGCGGACCTCATCGACCGCGGGCGGATTGATGTCTGTCCGCTTCTGACCGGCGTCTATCCGGTCGCGGAAGCCGCCCAAGCCTTCGTGGCTGCGTCCGACAAGGCGACCGCAATGAAGGTGCAACTTCAGTTTCGGGCGGGGTGAAAGGCGTCATCCCACTGCATTCGTTCAAAAGGGAGGAAAGACCATGAAACTTACAACACTAGCAACGGCGGTGGTGGCCATCGGGCTTCTCGGCGCCGGCGCACAGGCGCAGGAATACAGCTTCCGCTTCCAGTCGTCCGACCCGGCCGGAAACCCCAATTTCATCCTACAACAGACCTTCGTCGAGGCCGTGAAGGAAAAGTCCGGCGGCAAGATGACCGTTGAGCTTCTGCCGGTCGGCACCATCGTCGACTACAAGGAAACCCAGGAAGCCATCGCGGCCGGCCTGATCGACGGCCACATCACCGACACGTCCTATTTCGCGGGCAAGGATCCGGCGTTCGGCCTGATCGCCAACCCCGTCGGCGCCTGGTCCGATCCTTCGGAGATGATCGACTTCGTCGAAAACGGCGGCGGCAAGGAACTGATGGGCGAGTTGATCGAGCCCTACGGCCTGCACTTTATCGGCGTAAGCACGCCGGGGCTCGAAGCCTTCGTGTCCAAGGTGCCGCTCAATGGTGTCGATGACCTCAAGGGCGTGAAGATCAGAACCCCGGAAGGCTTGATCTCCAACGTCTTCGCCGCGGCCGGTGCCGCGCCGGTCAACCTGCCGTCATCCGAGGTGTATACCTCTCTGGACAAGGGCGTGATCGACGCCGCTGACTACAGCGTTTTCTCGGTCAACCAGGAGACGGGTCTGAACGATATCGCGCCCAACCCGGTCTATCCCGGCTTCCACTCGCTGCCGCTTATCGAGATCTCGATGAACAAGGACACATGGGACGCTCTGCCGGACGATATGAAGAAGGTGCTGGAAGACAGCGTCAAGGTTTTCCAGCAGACCCAGATCGAAACGCTCAAGGAGCGTGACCTGAAGGCCGTGGAAGATGCCAAGGCCTCCGGCAAGATCACCGTCCACAATTGGTCGCCGGAAGATCGCGCCAAGTTCCGCGGCATCGCGCGAGGCGAATGGGAGAAGGTCGCGCAGAAGTCTGAAATGGCTCAGAAGGTCTATGACGGGCTGAACAAGTACCTGACGGACAAGGGCCTCATCCAATAAGGACAAGACAGGCCGGGCGCGTCCAATGGTGCGCCCGGTCGCGACCAGTGGAGGGGAGGAGACATCATGACGGGACGTGAAAAGCTCGAAACCGATCTCGCGGCCACGGGCGAAGCCCTGCCCACGGTGCTCTCCGATAAGGCGATGACCTCGGTTCCCGAGGCCGGAACGTTGGGACGGATGATCCACGCAGGCGCCTATGTGTTCGCGATTGGCATCGTCGTTGCAGCCATTGCGCTCTTGATCGAGGTCTTCCTGCGCTACGTCTTCAACCGGCCGACGATCTGGGCGCATGAAACGACGACATTCCTTTGTGCCCTCGCGTTTCTCTATGGCGGGCTCTTCTGCGCCGCGCGTGACAGCCACATTCGCGTGGTGCTGATCTACGATTCGCTTTCGCGTCGGGCGCGCCGGATCTTCGATATCGTCATTTCGGCGACCTCCTGCATAGCGGCGGGCTTCTTTGCCTATGCCGCCTACCTGATGGTGACCAAGGCGATCTTCGCGCCGACCGGCGGGTTCCGGCTTGAACGCTCCGGCAGCGCCTGGGATCCGCCGACCCCCGCCTTGGTGAAGATGTTCCTCTTGGGCATCCTCATTCTGATGATGCTGCAATTTCTGGTGCTGGCGATCAATCACGCCCGGCGCCGGATTGGCGGAGACGAGTAATGTACGCAATCGTCGACCTTGCCGCGCTCGGTATCGGCACGAGCACCATCCTGATGTTCGGCTTGATGGTGCTGCTGCTTCTTACCGGCATGCCGCTCGCCTTCGTGACCTTGCTGGTCGCGCTGGTGTTCCTGCTGCTCGGCTACGGTCCGGCGGCGGTGCCGCTGATCACCAGCCGAATCTACACCTTCGTTGACAGCTTCGTGTTCGTCTCGGTGCCGATGTTTGTGCTGATGGCGGCGATGCTGGACCGTTCAGGCATCGCGCGTGACCTCTTCGACGCGATGAAGCTGATCGGCGGCCGCATCAGGGGCGGTGTTGCCGTGCAGACGGTGTTCGTTTCGGTGATCCTTGCCGCCATGTCCGGCATAATTGGCGGCGAGATCGTGCTTCTGGGCCTGATCGCCCTGCCGCAGATGCTGAGACAGGGCTATGACCGGCGGCTTGCGATCGGTGTCGTCTGTGCGGGTGGATCGCTTGGCACGATGGTGCCGCCGTCGATTGTGCTGATCATCTACGGCCTGACCGCCAATGTCTCGATCGGGGCGTTGTTCACCGCCGCCTTCATCCCCGGCTTCATGCTCGCCGGCTTCTACGTGATCTACATCCTGGTCCGGGCCTACACCGATCCGACCATCGCACCAGCGCCGGATGTCGATCCGATCCCGAGGGTCGAGAAGTTGAAGCTCCTCAAGGGGCTGATCCTGCCGATCATGGTCGTGATCTTCGTCCTCGGCTCGATCTATGCGGGGATCGCCTCGGTGACAGAGGCCTCCGCAGTCGGCGTGGGAGGCGTGCTGCTTTCGACCGTGATCCGGGGCGAGTTCACCTTTCGGATGCTGCGCGACAGCGCAATGCAGACCCTTGCGACGGTCGGGATGATTGTCTGGATCGGCATCGGCGCGACGGCCCTTGTGGGGGTCTACAACCTGATGGGCGGCATCCACTTCATCTCGGAACTGATGACCGGCATCTCGGACAACCCCACGGTCATCATTCTCGTCATGATGCTGATCCTCTTCGTTCTCGGTGCCTTCCTCGACTGGGTCGGCATCGCCTTGCTGACCATGCCGATCTTCGTGCCGATCGTGAAATCGCTTGGCCTTGATCCGATCTGGTTCGGCGTTCTCTTCTGCATGAACATGCAGGTCAGTTTCCTGTCGCCGCCCTTCGGTCCGGCCGCCTTCTACCTCAAATCCGTCGCTCCGCCGGACATTTCGCTGGGCGAAATCTTCCGCTCTCTCCTGCCGTTCATCGGTCTTCAGGTTCTGGCGGTCGGGATACTGCTGTTCTTTCCGTGGATCGCGGTTCACTGAAGACCAGCGGCATGCGGACATTTCTCGGCCTCGATGACGGCGTGATCGAGCGCCATCCGAGCAGAACCGGCTTGAGGCAAGGATGATGCCCGCCTACGGTCGCTGGATGCAAGAAATCTGCGCCGGTCCCTTATCGAAGCTCGCCGACACCTTGGGCTCACCTATGACCGGATGAAAACGCATTCGTGCCAACCGACTGGCAGGAGCGGCGCGCCCTCATTGCGACTCTCTGAAACCGCGTGATGAGGTTCCGATCCTTCTACCATCGGTCTCCGGCAACCGTGCGCCGCGGAAATCCGCGTCCAAGCCGCGGGCCGGAACTTGGCTGCGGTCGGAGCTGGTGACGGGTCCCAGTGCTCACTCCACCATGCCAAGCCGCGGAAATGCCGGGTCTATTCGGTGCGAGACAAGAAGGAGCGGAATTCGTGAGACTGTTTGGCTGTGCTGGCAGTCCCGGGCTAGCCGGTCTCGGCCGCTGAAATCCCTGTTTACAGGGAATTAACAGGGAAATTGGTGCGTTCTGGGGCTCTTCAGGCGATTTCCACCCTGAATAACGGCGATTTTTCAATGGTTTGCAGAGCGAATTCCCTGCGCGTGATAACAGGGAAATCGATTCGCCGGATCAGGGAAGTTCGCAGGGAAGAACAGGGAACGGATCGGGAGGAACAGGGACCGGGCTATTTGCCGCCGTCTGCTCTTGCGAAACCCCGGCATGCCAAGCTCTGTGGGCCCGCTCTTGTCCGCATCTTCGTTACGGGGAAGATCTGCCCAGAGCAGCGTGACGGCATACCCGTCCCGGCCAATGCGGGTCTGCTCGTAGATCTCGACGCCGTCCCGGTCGGTCCAGGCGGCCGAAGGGCTATCCACCATCTCGGTGAAGCCGGAGCGGCCGTTGCGGATGGCGCGCCAGGCTTGGGTAAGATCGGAGAGCGGGTCGCCCTTGCCGCGCGTGATCCATGGGAAATCGCGGTGGCGCTTTGCCGTGCGGATCCTGGCGTCCTTCGTCCAGATCGCAGCAACCGGCACATCTATGAGATCGAGGTAGCGCCGGATCGTCGCCTCGAGACTGAGATCAAGTGCGTCAGCGGTGCTCTGGAGACTGCGCAGGTCGGGATCGGTCTCGAGGCAGGGGCGCATCTTGTAGGCGGGGGCGAGGAGAGCAGCGGCAAAATGGTTTGCCTCGGCCTCCTGCTTGTGGTGCCGCGTGTCGTCGCGCGCTTCCCGCATGTCCTGTGACGTGCAGCGGAAGCCGTCGTCTTGGCTCAGAACATGGCGCTCCAGAAGAAAGTGGCCGAGTTCATGGGCTATGCTGAAGCGCGCCCGCCGCGGACCATGCGACATGTTGACCAGGATGCTACCGAAGCTGCGCGCCCTGTTGGTCAGCAACATGCCCTCGAGACCTTCGAGCTGCTCCCGGCGGATATCGTCGATATCAAGCGCATAAGCGATCTCGTCGACGGGAACGGCGCGGTCGGTCGCACCAAGCTGTCGGTGAATGGCGTCGGCCAGGCGCTGGGGCGCATGGATGTCGGCAAGTTCGATCCGGGTGAGGTCCAGCGGCCTAAGCCTTCTCGTCCATCCGTGCGCGCAGCGACCGGATCATGTCCTCGACCACAAGGCGGTCGCGGTCCGACAGTCCCTGCAGATCCCGGTGAATCCGCTCGATGCGCTGCTCCTTCATCGAGGGCGCGGCCTCTTCGCCTACGAGCACGTCGATGCTGACCCCGAAATGCCGCGCCAGCGCACGGACCAGTTCGAAGGACGGGTTCTTGCTGCGGCCCTTCTCCAGCTCCCAGACATGCGCCTTCGAGACGCCGGCCGCATCGGCGACCTGCTGCAGCGACTCGCCACTCTTCCCGCGCAGGTCGAACAGCCGCTCGCCGATGTTCATGGCATCTCCCCGATATAAGGTGTGTCGAACATGACAGTAAGCCAAGTTGAACGGCCGCGCAACGTCTGATACATCTGCCGTCAGCGGCCGGAGAATCGTTCTTCGGCGAGCAGACAGAAAGGAGGCTCCGATGAAGGGCCTGAAGATCGAGGAGATCGAGGTGGGCGATCTCAGACCCTGGGCGAAGAATGCCCGGACCCATTCGCAGAAGCAGCTTCGCCAGATCGGCGAGAGCATCCGCACCTTCGGCTTCACCAACCCGGTGCTGATCGATGCGGCGAACACGATCCTCGCCGGTCACGGCCGGGTCGAGGCGGCGAGGCTCATCGGCATGGGCCATGTCCCCTGCGTCCGGCTCGAACACATGACCCCGGAGCAGAAGCGGGCCTATGTGCTGGCCGACAACAAGCTCGCCTTGAATGCCGGCTGGGACGAGGAGCTGCTGGCGGAGGAGCTGCAGGCGCTGCTCGGGGTGGACGATCTCGGCTTCGACATCGGCGTGACCGGCTTCGATCTCGGCGAGATCGACACGCTCGTCACCGGGCTCTCGGTCGAGGAGCCGGGCGATCCGGAGGATGACGTGCTGCCGGCTCGCGGCACCGCGCCGTGTACAGCCGGGCGATGTCTGGCAGCTCGGGCGGCACCGGCTCGTCTGCGGCGACGCGCTCGATCCGGTATGTCGTCGCGATGCTGATGGCGGGGGAGCAGGCACGGATGGTCTTCTCCGATCCGCCCTACAACGTGAAGATCGACGGCCATGTCGGCGGCTCGGGCAAGATCAGGCACCGCGAGTTTGCCATGGCCTCGGGCGAGATGACGGTCGCCGAGTTCACCACCTTCCTGGCCCGCGCCTTCCGCAACATGGCCGATCACAGCATGGACGGCTCGATCCACTACCTCTGCATGGACTGGCGCCACATGGGCGAGATGCTGACAGCGGGACAGGAGGTCTACGCGGAGCTGAAGAACCTGATCGTCTGGGCCAAGGACAATGGCGGCATGGGCACCTTCTACCGCTCGCGCCACGAGCTGATCTTCGCCTTCAAGAAGGGCGAGGCGCCGCACCTCAACACCTTCGAGCTTGGTCAGCATGGCCGTTACCGCACCAATGTCTGGAACTACCGCGGCGTGAACACGATGCGGGCGGGGCGGATGGAGGAACTGGCGCTGCATCCGACGGTCAAGCCGGTGCAGATGATTGCCGATGCGATCCGCGATGTCTCGGGCCGCGGCGAGATCGTGCTCGATCTCTTCGGCGGATCGGGGTCGACACTGATCGCGGCGGAGAAGACCGGGCGGCGCGGCTATCTCGTCGAGCTCGATCCGATCTATTGCGACCGCATCCTCGCCCGCTGGGAGGCCTATGCGAAGGATGAGGCCGAGCGGCTGGTCTGTGGCTGGCCGCAGAGCGTCGAACGACTGGAGGCGGCGGAATGAGCGGACAGAAGAAGAATAAGCCCGCCCGGGCGCTCATCGCACGCCCGGGCTACGACGTGGGCTATGCCAAGCCGCCCGAAGCGACGCGCTTCAAGCCCGGCCAATCCGGCAATCCGCGGGGAAGGCCAAAAGGGGCGAAGAACAAGCGCCCTGCGCTCAACGAGGAGCGGATGAAGGGGATCATCCTCGATGAGGCCTACCGGACGATCACGGTCAGGGATGGCGACCGCAACATCACCGTGCCAATGGCGCAGGCGATCATGCGCTCGCTTGCGGTCAATGCCGCCAAGGGCCAGCACCGGGCGCAGCGCCTCTTCGCGGAACTGTTGGCTTCAGTCGAGACCAGCAACAAGCAGGTCAACGATGAGTATCTGAACGCGGCCATGGACTACAAGATCGCATGGGAGCGCGAGCTCGACCGCCGCTCCCGGCTCGGCATCACCGACTTGCCGGACCCGCTGCCCCATCCAGATCACGTCATCATCGACATGCGTCTCGGAACCGTGCGCATCATGGGGCCCATGACCCGCGCCGAGGAGGCGGAATTGAAACACTGGCGTGAGCGCCGGGGAGACTTCGTGGAGGAACTCGCCTGGATTGAGGAGCAACTCGACGCTGAGGCGGACGCGCGGATGCGCAAGATCCTCGAAGAAGACGCCGAGCGTACCCGCAAGGTGCTCGGCATCATCGACACCGCACTCGCTCGCGTTCCTGCGCCAGGGTCGACCAGATTGCTCGGAAAGAACGGGTGAGGAAGGGCGGAAAGTGTGAATTCGCTACAAGTGCGAGACAACTGAGCGACGAAGTCGAAAGCCGACATTCATACATCCGTTAAAGGCTTATCCCTTTGACGCCGGTTCATCTACATGTTGATTTGCCCGGTCAGCCCGTGAATCGTTCTTATGGCATTTTGTCGTGGTCACAAGCGTCGTCACTGGTCGGGAAGGTTCCGGACGCGGTCGGTTCGCATGTGTGAACGGGGTGGGGATAAGGTGTGGGGTTGGAGGGTCCTGCCATTTTTTCCCACGCGGTGGACCGGGGCCCAAGGGCAAGGTTGCCGACGGTTTTTGCCGGATACCATGCGGTGCCCCGGCTGACCGACGTGTCCGTGTGCCCTCCTTGCAGATGCAGCATGGCGGCTTCGAAGTGAACGGCGCGCAAATCTTGTTCAGCGATCGCAAGCGGCAACCGCCGCACATGTCACCCGGTCAGGATCGGGCGAAGGGCCTCGCTTTCCTTGAGGACAAAGTCAAAGAAGGCCGAGATCCGGGCGGTATGGCGTTGGTCCGGGTGGGTCAGGACACGCCAGGCGCGAGTCAATTCGGGAACCGGACCGATGACCCGGACCAGATCGGCCTCGGCATCGCCCAGCGACATCGGCAGGGGCGCGACCCCGACCCCTGCTTTGGCGGCGTAGATCAGACCCAGCACACTGGTGTTGCGCGCGGCATAGGTCGCACCAGGAGCCACTTCCCTGAACCACGACACGGTGCGATGCTTGCTCATGCTTTCCTCGAACGCGATCAGCGGATGGCGGGCAAGGTCGGCGACCGTGACCGGCGCACCGTGGCGTTCGATATATTGGTGGCTGGCGTAGATCGCCCAGAGCGAATCTGCGATCTTGCGGCCCACCAATATGCTGTCGTCGGTATCGCCAGACCGAAGCGCCACATCGGCCTCACCCTTGGCGAGGTCGACATATTGGTCGCTGAGCACGAACTCGACCTTGATGCCCGGATTCCTGGCGTGGAACCGGTCCAAAATGCCGGACTGTGTCAGGCGGAAGGCGATCGGTTCGGGACATGTCAGACGGATGATGCCGACAAGGGCACGGCCCAGATCTCGCAGCGTCAGTTCGAAGTCCTGCGCCGAGGCTGCCACGCGTTCGGCATGAGGCAGGATGGCGATGCCCAGTTCGGTCAGCCGGTAGCCCGAGGGTAGCCGCTCCACCAACCGCTGGCCCAGTTGCGCCTCAAGATCGGCGAGCCTGCGCTGCACGGTGGATTGATTGACGCCAAGGACCTTCGCCGCGGCAATGGTGCTGCCCTCCTTGGCGACCGCCAGAAGAAAGCGCAGGCCGTTCCAGTCGAACATCGCACCCTCCGCACATCGTCAGTCTTCACCCCCGCAAATACGCGGCCCCGTTCCGCAACTCTGCGGCTGTATTGATGCCGTGAACAAGCATATCTTTTCACCAAGGCGAATAGGGATCGCCGACCCACCAAACTTCGGACAGCCAGAACACCAACAGATCTTGGCGCTGATGCGTCAGGTCAGAGGCTGTCGGCTGCGTCGATCGAAGGGAAAGACCGATGAAAACGCTGATGCTCTTGTCCATGCTTGCGGCCATCGGGGCCCCAAATTGCCCCGTGCTGGCCAACGAAGCGAAAATGGTAAAACCCAACCTCGTGTTGCAGGAAATTGTCCAGGGGCTGCCGCAGGACAACGAAAGTGAAATCCGGGTGATGACGGCGACGTTCCCCGCGGGAAGCACAACGCCACTGCACACCCATAACTTTCCCGTGACGGTCTATGTGATCGAAGGCGCATTCACGGTCGAAATGGTTGGCCAGGCGCCGATCACGGTCGGTGCCGGCGAAGCCATCGTCGAACCACCAAATACTGTCATGACGGGTATAAGCCGTTTGGCGACCGAGGACACGAAGGTCGTGGTGTTCTACGTGAGCGCCGCAGGCGCACCTTTCCTCAACCCCTCGGAGTAGAGGCGTGAACGGCCCCCGGCGTTGAAGGCGCTTCGGGATGCGTTCCTTGCAAGAAGGGAAATGTTCGATGATTGCCGACAGCAAGATGGACCCGGAGGGGTTCAAGCAGGCTACGCGCGTCCAGTGGGACAAGGCGGCTGCGGGATGGGACCGGCACACCCCCAAGATCCGCGACTGGCTGCGCGTTCCCACCGATGCGATGCTGGAGATGGCGGGAATAAGTCTTGGGCAGACCGTGCTCGACGTGGCCGCTGGTGCTGGTGATCAGACGCTGGACATCGCGGTCCGGGTCGGGGCAGATGGCAAAGTCGTCGCGACCGACATCTCGGAGGGCATTCTGAACCATGCCTTTCGCAATGCTGTCCGGGCCGGCCACGCCAATGTGCACATCCATCCCGCCGATGCCGAAGACCTTGGCCTGGATGATGCGAAATTCGACGCCGCAGTCTGTCGTCTGGGGCTGATGTTCCTGCCCGATCCGCTGGCCGGTCTGACCGAAATCCATCGCGTTTTGAAACCGGGCGGGCGGTTCTGCGGCATGGTCTTTGCCGGGCCGGACATGAACCCCTGCCTGCGTATCCTGATGTCCACAGCGATGCGGCACGCAGGGCTTGCGCCGCGCGATCCGTTTCAGCCCGGTGGCCTTGTCAGCCTTGGCAAACCAGGTCTGATGGATGACCTCATGCAGCGGGCAGGCTTCCGGTCGGTCGCCACGACGCGGATGGAGGTGGCGTTCAGGCTGCCCACGACGGCGGACTATCTGGCATTCATCCGCGATTCTGCAGGACCCGTCCTTCAAATCCTGGCTCCTCTGGATGACGCCACCCGCACGGCGGCCTGGGCGGACATCGCGGCGCAGCTCGACGCCTATCAGGCGCAAGACAGCTGGACCGGGCCGAACACCGTGCTGCTGACCGCAGGGCGGAAGTGATGGACAGGGCTGTCGCGATTGGCACGGATCGGAAGGGCGTCGTGTCGAAACGTGCGGTCCTTGCCGTCCTTTTGGCTGGCGCGTTCGCCGCAGGGCTGATGCTGCCAACCCTGCTGGACTCCGAGCATCCGGTGATGAGCGAGGCCTGGGTGCGCGGCACCGTCACGGCTCTGGGCATGGCGGGCCCACTCGCGCTGATCGGGTTGATGGTGCTGGCCATCGTCGCGAGCCCGATCCCCAGCGGCCCCATCGCGGTGGCAGCGGGGGCGCTTTATGGCACACTCTGGGGCGGGGCCTTCGTCGTGACCGGCGCTCTTCTCGGTGCCTTCGCAGCCTTTGGTGCGGCACGCTATCTGGGATTCGATGCCGTGCGGCGATCCACGAATCCGGTCCTGAAGTACATCGCGGCGCCCCGGTCGCAGATCAGCCTGATGCTGATCGTGTTCGGTTCTCGCCTGATCCCCTTCATCTCTTTCGACGCGGTCAGCTACGCGGCCGGAATCACCTGCCTGTCGTTCGGCCGGTTCGCGCTGGCGACATTTCTTGGCGTCTTGCCGATCTGCTTTGCGCTGGCGGCAATGGGCGCGGGCATTTCGGATAGTGGCGCGGACTGGATGTGGATAGTGCTTCTGGGTGGCGGCATCACCTTGCTGCCGTTTGTTGGAAAGTGGGTTTGGGACAGGGTCTGAACCGGGATCGTCGGGCACCCCACCGACCTGCACAGGCAAGAAAAACCGTCCCGAAAGCTGACAGCCTAAGGTCGTTCAGTCTTTATCTATTGCGACTCATCTTGATTGCCGTACAGAGACACGTCGGCGGTAAGCCGCCACTGGGGGTGTGAGCAGCCCCGAAGCTCAATCCAAGAAAGCTGCCGTTGGAGGATAACCATTGATGGCATAACTGGCTGGGCGCGATGCTACCCCGATCTTGCGGGATCGTCGCCGTCGTAGTGTGATCAGAGTGGCACGGGAACGAATATTGCCGTACTGAAATCCCAGCATCTATTTCGCGACTATTTGGCAAGCGACTGAACCAGTCGAACAGTTCGAACCGATATGGTCGATCATTGTTGCGACTTCAGATCCCTGCGTACCAGTCGTAACCGATCTGGTCCTCCCAGAAGCCGCCTTTGCCAAGGCCGGTCCCCGCAAGGCTGGCGACCGCCTCGATCCGCATGATGTATTTCGCCTGTTTGTAGCCAAGTTGCCGTTCCACCCGCAGCCGCAGGGGGGCACCGTGGCCCACGGATAAGGTTTGATCGTTCATTCCGTAGGCGAGAATTGTCTGGGGATGGAATGCGTCGACCAGATCAATGCTTTCGTAATAGACTTGGCCGTCAAAATCATCGGCGCAATGCAGCACCAGATAGCGTGCTGCTGGCAGCAGCATCACTTGGGCGAGCAAGGCACCCAAAGGCAGACCCGTCCATTTGCCAATCGCACTCCAGCCCTCGACGCAGTCGTGCCGCGTGATCTGAGTGCGAGCGGGCATCGCCTTGATCTCGGCGAGGGTAAAGTCTCGGGGCGATGCAACCAACCCATCGACCTGAAGCTTCCAATTGGCAAAACCAGTCGCCGCATGGGCTTGAAAAGCGGCCGATGCGGGCATCGTGTTGCCGTTGGTGCGAAAGTTGGGCGACAGGTCGGCTTCGGCGAATTCGGGAGCCAGCGCATTGCGTCCAATCAGGCGGTGGGCCTGATACGACAGCTTTTCTCCGGTGCCAAGCACAAGGTCACCGAAGGGGGGGCTGAGGATCAGGCCAGTGGTACCGCCGGCGATCACTGAAAAACCAAGGCCGGTCAGAAGGTTGCGACGCGTTATCAAACTGGACATCAGACTTTCTCCTTGGGCAGGCGGTAACGGCCCGTGATCATCGAACGGACTTCATTGATGGGGCCGGCAAGAATGACCATCAGCAAGTGGACCAGAATGAACAGCACGATGCCGATGGCAAAGATGAAGTGGAGCGATCGGGCGGACTGGCGACCGCCGAACAGGTCCAGTAGCCATGACATCGAGGCATCGAGGCCGGGTGACATGGTGAACCCGGTCAGGATCATGCCGGGGATCAGCACAATCAGCGCTGACAGATAGGCGAACTTCTGCAGGATGTTATACCGACGCGCGGCTTCGCCGGTCGGAAATTGCAGGCGGGCGTGATGCTTGATGTCGGACCAGATATGCGCCGGGCGAAGTTCTGTGGTGGTGGGCAAAAGGTCGTGCTGCAGGTGGCGGTTCCACAGGCTGCGGATCAGATAGGCCGCAATGCCGACGGCGAAGACCCAGGCAAAGGTCAGGTGCCAACGCCGCGCCAGGGCGAGGTTGTAGCCCTGCGGCAGGGTCGCCCAATAGGGGAACGCGCGGTTGTGGGCCACGCCCGTCGCATCGGTCCAGCGCCCCAGCACTCCGGTTGTGGTCAGGGTCAGATCGCCCACCCGCAGATAGCCCCTGGCGCCCTCGGCGCCAATTTGCAGCCAGGCGTGGTCGGGATTGGCACCGTATTTGCCCCAGTACAATCTGGGATGGGCGTTGAAGATCATCAGCCCACTCATCAGCATGATGACGAGGGTCACCACATTCGTCCAATGCCACAGCCGGGTGGAAAGGCGGTGCCGGTCCACGATGTCGCCGCCAACGGGCAAAGTCTGCCGGTCGGTATTCTGTAGGTCGATGCTGGTCATGGCGGCTCCGATCTGGTCCAGAGGAGAGTTTGGCGCCAGCTTCAGGCTGGCGCCAAAGGGCGTCATTGCATCATGTGCATGGCGTCCATTGCCATCATGTCGGGATGCGCGGTGCAGGCGGCGACCATCGCGGCCATCTCGTCATCGGCGCTCATCGCGGGGGCGTCGGCCATTGCATCACTGGCGGTGGTGGTCGTGTCTGTGGCCATTGCACCATCGGCAGCCATCGCGTCGGCTTCCATGCCGGCGGTCATCGCACCCATCTGGTCATCATGACCCATCGCCATGAAGGCGCTGCAGGTCACGTCAGCGGCCATGGTGTCGGCAAACACCGGGGCGGTCAGCGCGGTTGAGATTGCGAGGGCAAGGAAAAGGCGGTTCATAGGGAAGCTCCATTGTTGTCAAGGCATTGCTGCCCCACATGCTGCACCGGTCCATCATTGAACCGATTGACATCAAGGTGCCTGACCCTGCGGCAAAGGGGAAATGCCGCTTGCCAATGCTTTCGATGCGCTGCGGCTATGGCATTCTGGCAGTCCATGCAGAGAATGTATGAAACCCATGCGTGGCAGGGTCTTCATATCCCGGCGCAATTCGAGGATGATGAGGGGATGAAAAAACCCGACCTCCTTGCTCCGCGTCTCACTTATTGCAGAAACCTGCCCCATGCATGGCGCGCATCCTATGATGTCCTGATTGACCGGCTGCGTGTGTCGGGCGCCACCGATGGCGCGCCCGACGTGGGTTATGTCATGCCGGATTTCGCGCTGCCGGACGTTGCGGGCAATCTGCGCCGCCTAACCGACCTGCTGGCCGAGGGGCCCGCAGTGCTCAGCTTCAACCGTGGCAGTTGGTGCCCCTATTGCGAGCAGGAAATCGGCGCCTGGTCGGATCATCGCGAAGCGCTGATTGCCGCTGGCGCAAGGCTGATCATCGTGACGCCGGAAACGGGCGGGCGAATGACGGCATTGGCCGAAATCGCCGGGGACGGCGCCGTCGTCCTATGCGATCTGAACATGGGCGTGGCGATGGCGAATGGCTTGGCCTTCCCGGTCGGCTCTGCGATCTTGGAGGAGTATTTGGCCATGGGGTTTGACCTGTCCGAGATCAACGGCTCGGCAAGCGGCTTCCTGCCCGTGCCGGCCACCTTTCTGCTTGATAGGTCGCGCAAGGTGCATTTCGCCTTCGCGGACCCCGATTTCAGTCAACGTGCGGAGCCGGAGACCGTGCTTGCGGTCCTATCGTCCATGCTACAAGTGGAGTGACCCGCCCTGACTGGCTGCCAATCGCGCGCTCTGGCGGCCCGCAGGAAGGCATCTGCCGCTCGGCCGCGACGCCTGCCGGCGACGGAGGCAAGCACGATATTTCGGCTGAGGTCGTGATCCGCGAGACCAACGAGTACGACGCCCTCCGCCCGTGTGTCGGCGGGCAGCATCGCCAGTCCAAGGCCCTGCCCAACCAAGCGCAGGGCAAGATCCGGATGGTCCGCCCGGTGCCGGAAGCTTGGCTCAAGCCCTGCCGAAGCTGTCACTGAACGCCAAAACGCTGTCCCATCATCGGCACAGTCGATCCAAGGGCGTGTCAAGACGTCCGCCATGCAGGGAGGTCCGGCCATCGCCAACGGATGGCCGCTTCCGACGGCCATTTTGTAGGTCTGGGTGAACAGGGGCCAGGTTTCTAGCCGGTCGGGCACCGCATCGGGCAGGGCAATCAGCAGCAGGTCCATCCCGCCCTTCAGTGACAGTTCGACCAGCTGGTCCGAGGTGCCGCCGCGCAGGTCAATCTTCAGCCCCGGCAGCGCTGCCGCCAGTGATCCCAAAATCTCATCCAGGACTGGCGACGCCACGCCATGTGCCACGCCAATCACCAAGGGTGTGATCTCGGCCCGCCCGATGCTGCTGGCCAGTGAGGTTGCGGCCTCTGCCGCGTCAAAGGTTTGCTCCAGATGGGGCAGGACCATACACCCCAGTTCGGTAAGATGGGTCAGCGCGCGCTCACGGTTGAACAACAGGCCGCCAAATTCGTCTTCCAGCTTCTGGATGGCGCGGGTCAATGACGGCTGGGTCACGTTGCACTGTTCCGCTGCACGGGTAAAGTTCAGCGTTCTCGTCACCGCGAGGAAGTATTTGATCTGGTGCATCTCCAT
>CAWKBV010000005.1:0-921683 GCA_963847935.1 uncultured Alphaproteobacteria bacterium
TTACGGGATTCACAGCGCGCGATCCTTGTTAAACTTAACCAGCAACCTTAATCAGCGGGTTTTCTTGCGGGGCGCTATAGCTGCGCTACCGTCGTCTGATCGGTCACGGAGGTGATCTATGAGCGATAAAAAGACGAGGGCCGAGCTGCTTGAGATGCTGGCCGAGGCGGTCCGATACGCAACCCCGGCCGGTCGGTAACAGGCAACCGGAGCCAGTCCTCGACCCGCAACTCGAGCGGAAACGTAAATCGCGGTCCCGCAAAACGCAGCCAGCGTCGCAGCGTACGGCCAAAAACAAAAACGTTCGGGCATCTGCTAGCCGCAAGCAACGGCGTCTATAATGCAGCCGAGGATCCCATGATCGTTAAAATGACGAAAGACCCCGCGCAACGGCCGGCTGATAAGGCTTTTCTACAAGCACATAAGCGAAGGGCGGTGACTGAATACGAAAAAGCGCAGGACGCCTTCCAAAAGAACTACGAACGATTGCGGGCTGAGCGATTAGCTAGAGAAGCTGCGCAGCTCAAAGAAAAATAACACCGTTGTTGCTTGGGTTACTTCAATTAGGCACGAACCGATCAAGGCGAAGTTCTGTTTAACCCAACTGCTCAAGGTTACTACACACAATCGATTGCGATTGTCAGAAAACGTAAGTAATGGCTGTGGCGGTCGTCGCCGGAGCCGCACTCAACAATGAAACAGCCCGATAAATATGCCGTTGAACTGGTTGTTTTTGGACTAATCAACGCCCTGGTGAAAAGCAAAGCCGTTGAGGTCAATATTTTGGAGCGCCACCTCCTAGTGCCGCTTTTCCGTCACATGCAAGCGCACGAATCCTATAAGAATAAGGCGGATAGTGAGCAAGAACGGGCTCGGCACAGCGAAATCTCCTTCGCATGCATGACGTGGCATGCTCATTTGGAAAACGTGCTCAACCGCCTGAAGTAAGCCCGCATCAGGCTAGCCATAAAGCCGTATGCTTCGTCGGAAACCTGTCATTGGACAAGGAGGCCAACGGCGCAGGGATACGATTGAGACGGCGGGGGTAATTAACAACCGAAACTGGCTGCTCGCAAATTTTCATTGCACCTGACTCACAGACCTCTGATGTTGGGTACGAATCTCCGCAGAAAAACGTCTCGCGTTATTGCTGAGCTTATTCCGATCGTAGAGTTCCACACGAGTGACATGCCCTCAGCAGCGTCATCACGTGACTATTTGAAGGGCGACCTTCGCCTGTACCATCCTTCGCGGATATGCCTAGCTCGCGCTGCATCCTGGCTAGTTGCGACTCGCTCAATGCATTCAGCGTAAAGCTGCTTGAATTCCTGGTCGTTACCCAATTCTAACCCGTCTTATTCACCAGAAGGTGCCGAGAGGCAGGCGAGCGTGGTGTAAAGCGCTGATGCGGCGTAGGATCGGGTTGCGAAGCAAACCCCATCACCTTCAACCGCGAACGCCACGCCCGCCATGACTGATGATACGATTCTGCCATTCTCATTTCCAGCCGTTCAGGCCAAGAAAGTCACAGCGGCCTTCGATGGCGGGCGTCTGACCTCGAACGGGGGCGTGATGCTTCTGGCGATGGCCGAGCGGCGTCTCGGTTTGGCCGACAAATTGGCCCGGGTGTTCCCGGATCGGCGCGATCCGACGCGGGTCGTGCACAGCCTTGTCGATATGTTCCGCGCCCGCATGTTCGCGATCTGCTGCGGCTACGAGGACGCCGACGACCTCGATCATCTGCGGTCGGATCCGGCATTCAAGCTGGCCTGCGGTCGCCTGCCGGAGACGGGCCGGGATTTGTGTTCCCAACCGACGCTGTCGCGGCTGGAGAATGCGCCGCGCCTGCGCGACGTGATCCGCCTGACCTACACCTTGGTCGACGCATGGATGGATAGCTACCCGTGCGAGCCGGCATCCGTCACACTCGATATTGACGACACCTGCGATGTCGTCCACGGCCATCAGCAGCTCTCGCTGTTCAACGCCCATTATGATGAACGTTGCTTCCTGCCGATCCACGTCTATGACACGCAGAAGAGCCGGCCCGTGGCGGTCGTGCTGCGGCCCGGCAAGACGCCGGGCGGCATCGAGGTGCGTGCCCATCTTCGCCGCCTGGTACGGCATATCCGCACGCGATGGCACAAGACGCGAATTACGTTCCGTGGCGACGGGCACTATGCCCGGCCGGAGGCGATGACGTGGTGCGAGAACAACGGTATCGACTACATCTTCGGTCTGTCCGGCACCAAGCCGCTTGCCAGAAAAGTTGACGAGGTCGCCGACGACATCCGCACCCGACGCGCCATCGAGAACCTGGCTGTTCTGCGCGGCTATACCGAGACCCGCCACAAGGCAAAATCCTGGGATCGCGAACGGCGCACCGTCGCCCGTATTGAGGCAACGATGCTCGGCCTCGACATCCGCTTCGTCGTCACCAGCCTCGATGTCGGCTCGGCCGAGTGGATCTACGACAGCCTGTATTGCGCGCGCGGCCAAGCCGAAAATCTGATCAAGTTGCATAAGACGCAGCTCGCCTCCGATCGCACCAGCTGCCGTTCGGCGCTCGCCAATCAAGTTCGCCTCGTTCTCCACACCGCCGCTTATTGGTTGATGCTGACCGTGCGCGACGCCATTCCCAAAGTCCGGGAATTGGCCACTGCCGAGTTCGCGACGCTGCGTCTTCGGCTCCTGAAAATCGCCGCCCGGGTTGTCGAAACCGCGAGCCGCGTGCGTCTCGCATTCGCCGCGGCATGCCCCGAAGCCGACCTCTTCCGCGGCTTGCCCGGCGCGCTACTCCACTCGGTCCCTGATCCGCGGGGCGTGTGCCCCGTTCGCCCAACCCATCCCTCAAGCGTGTTGCAAAGTACCGGTCGTCAGGCGGCGAAAAGCCGAAGGCAGTCCTGTGCGCTTCGTCAGAGCAAATCCGCGGTCGCATCAATCGGATCAAAAAACCGCGCTCTCACGAATAATAAGGGCTAATTTCATCGTTGGCCTAAGCGGCAAATCGAGGAACGGTTCCCGCTCTACCGCCAGCGATTCAAACAGCATGAACGTAAGCTGTTGGCCGGACGAAATTGCACGCAAACACTTCAAAACATCGTCTCTGTCTACACACAGGCCGACATCAGAGTCCTCATTCCACTCGTCTGGGATAGCCTCCACCTCGACCAATCCTCCCTTTAACTCCGGCGCAATCAACCCCATAACGAGAGGCTTATTAGTCGATATCCTATACGGCTTTAAGTGAATACGCAGGTCTAGGCCGGCCGTAGCCCACAGCAGGGTTCTCCGGTCGAACTTCATCTGGCTCTCCCTTTCTCCTGAAGGGTCCGCCGTAATCGAAAATCGGCCAGGTGGACATGTTTGAGCCAGTCCCCAGTTCCCCAGCGGACGAAGCTGGCAGAAGACTGATGAGCAACCTGGGATCCCAAGGCCGGTCTAGTTTTAGTCGGTAGAACCGATGAAGGGGTTGGCCGGCGTCAACCCTTCTGGCGCCGAAAATAACCCGCAGGGCATTCGCGCTCTGTGGGCCGCGCCGGGTTCGTCAAAATTGATTGCTTACTGAACAAATCCTTCTGCTCACTCCCATTGCGATTCAAAAGTAGCAGCTGAATAAGCTAATGGCTTTTAGCTGGGCCTCTGCATGGAACGCGGCTTGGCAGGAAGGAGCGGCGTCAACTATTTGGGTATTGCGATCCAAGACTGAGATGTCGTCAATCCATCGATGGATTATCGTGGAAGGTACCGACCGCACCGGCAACTGTGGTCAGACCGGCGCGACGGACCGTGTGCTCCATCCGGTGGAGCCGCTGGCCATACGCCTGACTGTCGCGGGCCTGCTGGTCTATTGGTGCATGCTTCGGGGTGGTCGCGGTCTCCTCAAGCAAGTCAGCGCTCCCGTTCGATCAGGGAACCTTAATCATCTTTTTACCATAACTGTTCATGATGCGGGTGGCACACCAGCAGAGGTCCTTTCATGACACGTCGAGAAGGAAGGTCTGCCGTTCGCAGAAATGAAAACGTTCTGAGTTTTATTCGCCCCCGGTGGCGGCCGCCGGCGCCGGCGCTCTCGACTTGGTGTATCAAGCCGCCGAAATTTTCAGCGGCATCGAGAATAATGCGCGAGATATGGAAGCACGCGCTCACGCGTTGTGCAAGAGCGCAGCGGAGCGTGTGCGGCGGGCTGAGCAACGGACGGAATCTGCGGAAAATGCGTTGCGAGCTGTTATCGCTGACGCGGACCGTAAACTCTCCGACGCTTCTAGAACCCTGTCTGACGTTGAACAGCGTGTCACAGCGGCAGAGGACAAGGCGGTCGCCGCGGAAATTCATGCACAGGTAGCTGAGGCCGAAGCGCGCGAGGCAAGACAGGCCCTGGCGTTGGTTGAGGACGCAATTCGCAGGCGCTTGCTTTGCGCTAGCCCAGAGGCGGCGCGCAGATTGTGCGAAGTAGCCTGATCTTGCTCACTTCGGCACCGATCGGGCGTCCGGGAAGCGATACGTTCTATCTAATTCATACTCAAGAGCTGGCGGAATATATCATGACCGATGGTGAAACGAAACCTGATTCGGACAGAAGAATTCGAGTTGAACGACGGTCTGGATCGGGCACTCTATCAGAAGAGGAAAAGCAACTGACTGGCGAGCGCCGATCGCGCATTGAGAGGCGGGCCGGCAGGGTGAGCGAACAGCCTTCAAAAGATCAGCTTTCTCTTTTTGCAAAGCGCGTCAGGCGCGCCATCCGAGACGAGAACAGTCGCCACATCTTCGGTGTTCCCTCGGACGAAAATGATTTTAGAGGCTACCCCGACGTCCTTCGGACCCTGGAATGGATCGAAGGCCTAGCGAGTTCCTAAACTGATTTTCTTTGCCAATTTTTTCGAAAGTGATTTTCGGCAGCTGCAGGTGAAGCCGATTTTATCGCAGAGTTTATGCGGTGAACTTCAAAGCAGAATCGGCGGCCGCTGTGTCGCGAAAGCGCGTCCACGGCCGTTGGTTCGCCATAGTGAGTCGAACCGCTCAAAGGCAGAACTCAAATGCTGCCGACGACGGGGTGTCGATTTTCCGCCTTCCTGTTTCGGATTCTTACATTCGACTTAACTAAGCCGCGGAGTAAAGGACACTTCCAGCGCGGCGAAATGAACAAGGCCAGGCCGTCCGCGGCGCCATTCTGAGGAGAACAGTATGCAGCTCGTCTCTTCGCGGATCGTTCGCTTTATCGACAGCGTATCCCTTGAAGCGGGTAGCGCCCGTGAGGTCCTGTTCCGAAATAGCAGCGGCTTCATTCTCTACCTGTCGGATGACGACTACTCGTTAGCTCCAGAAGAGCGGCTTATTTCGCTTGAGCTGCGAGAAGCGTTAATCTGGCTAAATGAAGGTCACTCCGATCAGGGATCCTTCTGGACCTAAGCCGATGTCCATCCTTCAGGAATTAGATGATGCCATTTCTAAGGGAACGCCTGAAAGCCGTTTGAAGGCCTTGTGGCATGCAACCGACATGCTGATAATGGGTCGGTACACCGAAAGTGAGATTTGGATCTTCGGAGAAGTGATCGGACGCCTTTCGGAGGAGATCGAACTGGCTGCCCGCGCCCAGCTCGCAAAACGGCTGGCCCGGAGCGACAAAGCGCCGATCCATATGGTCAACAAGCTCGCTTCCGACAATTCAATCGATGTCGCCGGCCCCATCCTTCGCTATTCCCAGCGGCTTACGAACCAGGTCCTGGTTGCGAACGCCCGCTGCAAAAGTCAGCAACATCTCTTCGCCATCTCCCGGCGAAAGTCGATCGACGAGCCGGTCACCGATGTCCTCGTGGCAAGAGGCGACCAGGCTGTCGTGAATTCGGTTGCCGTCAATACCGGCGCAAGCTTCTCGGATTCTGGCTTTCTGCAATTGATCAAGCGTTCCGAGAATGACTCCATCCTGGCCGAGCATCTGGAGCGGCGGCGAGACATCCCGAGGCACCTGTTCCAGCAATTGATCGCCAAAGCGTCTGACGAAGTACGAAAGAAACTTCAAATCGAGCGGCCTGAAGCCGGGAATTCCGTCGCCGATGTAGCCGGATCGTTGCATGCGATGTTTGGCCCTGCGTCAAAAGATTACTATACCGCCAAGAAAACCGTCGGTATGCAGCACCAACGCGGCGACCTCGGAGAAGCCCAGCTTCTTGAGTACGCGCAGGCACGTAAGTTCAATGAAGCTATCGTCGCGCTATCGTTGTTGTGCACGTTGCCGGTCGACGTGGTGGAGCGGGCGATGCTCGCTCCGGACAGGGAGGCCTTATTGATCTTGGCGAAAGCCCTCGATCTGTCCTGGGCGACGACCATGGCGTTGGTGTTTCTTGGTGCCACCGACTATCGGATTGCGACGAAAGATCTGGAGGCAATGAAAGCGGAATTCAGACGGCTGGACATCGAAACCTCCAAAAATGTGCTGCAAGCCTATCACTCGCGCAAGGAGTCAGCGGGCTCGAGCCTGAACCTCCGTCCACAACTCCATGCGGTTTGAAGAATTCAGCTGACTTCACAGCCGGTCAAGTAACGACCCGCGCAGCATTGGAATTGCTCTCAATCATCCGCGCTGAAGCCAAGCTCCCGGGCAGTAGCTGCAAGACTTCTCGCTGACGCAGTGCGTGGCCTTATCATTTGTGATCGACCGTGTTAGCAATTTCTTGGAGCGCCATGACCAATGCAAAATCTTCAATTGAATAGGTTTTGACGTCGTCGGAGATGGAGACGTTGTTAAATCGTTCGATGACATGCCACTCCACCGCTTTTGCAAAGGCTTCCTTCGCAGTTTCTTTGGTCACTGTGAGCGGGTGATCGGCATGGTAAGCTTTCACGGAAAATGGCATCCTCGGCTGTCCTACCTGCGAAAAAGCTTTGCAGCGGCCTCGTTGAGTTTGTCGCGGTCGCGGCCAATTTTCCGCATCAGCTCACGAGCCTGCTCGGGCGAAATGTCGTGTTTCCGGGCGAAGTAGTCAACGTTATAGGGCTCGTCCAACTGACGCCGTTGGATGCCGCTTCTTCGCTTCTTCCGCTTTGCCATGCCGACGAACTCTTGGACATCGGACTAGCCCGTCTTATTCACCAGAATGTGCCTGAGAGGCAGGCGAGCGTGGTGTAAAGCGCTGATGCGGCGTAGGATTCGGTTGCGAAGCCAACCCTATCACCTCAACCGCGAACGCCACGCCCGCCATGACTGATGATACGATTCTGCCATTCTCATTTCCAGCTGTTCAGGCCAAGAAAGTCACAGCTGCCTTCGATGGCGGGCGTCTGACCTCGAACGGGGGCGTGATGCTTCTGGCGATGGCCGAGCGGCGTCTCGGTTTGGCCGACAATTTGGCCCGGGTGTTCCCGGATCGGCGCGATCCGACGCGGGTTGTGCACAGCCTTGTCGATATGTTCCGCGCCCGCATGTTTGCGATCTGCTGCGGCTACGAGGACGCCGACGACCTCGATCATCTGCGGTCGGATCCGGCATTCAAGCTGGCCTGCGGTCGCCTGCCGGACACGGGCCGGGATTTGTGTTCCCAACCGACGCTGTCGCGGCTGGAGAATGCTCCGCGCCTGCGCGACGTGATCCGACTGACCTATACCTTGGTCGACGCATGGATGGATAGCTACCCGTGCGAGCCGGCATCCGTCACGCTTGACATCGACGATACCTGCGATGTCGTCCACGGCCATCAGCAGCTCTCGCTGTTCAACGCTCATTATGATGAACGCTGCTTCCTGCCGATCCACGTCTATGACACGGAGAAGAGCCGGCCCGTGGCGGTCGTGCTGCGGCCCGGCAAGACGCCGGGCGGCATCGAGGTGCGTGCCCATCTTCGCCGCTTGGTACGGCATATCCGCACGCGATGGCCCAAGACGCGAATTACGTTCCGTGGCGACGGGCACTATGCCCGGCCGGAGGCGATGACGTGGTGCGAGAACAACGGTATCGACTACATCTTCGGTCTGTCTGGCACCAAGCCGCTTGCCAGAAAAGTTGACGAGGTCGCCGACGACATCCGCACGCGACGCGCCATCGAGAACCTGGCTGTTCTGCGCGGCTATACCGAGACGCACCACAAGGCAAAGTCCTGGGATCGCGAACGGCGCACCGTCGGCCGTATTGAAGCGACGACGCTCGGCCTCGACATCCGCTTCGTCGTCACCAGCCTCGATATCGGATCGGCTGAATGGATCTACGACAGCCTGTATTGCGCGCGCGGCCAAGCCGAAAATCTGATCAAGCTGCACAAGACCCAGCTTGCCTCCGATCGCACCAGTTGCCGTTCGGCGCTTGCCAACCAGGTCCGCCTCGTTCTCCATACTGCCGCTTATTGGCTGATGCTGACCGTGCGCGAGGCCATTCCCAAAGTCCAGGAATTGGCCAACGCCGAGTTCGCGACCCTGCGTCTTCGGCTCTTGAAAATCGCCGCCCGGGTTGTCGAGACCAAGAGCCGCATTCGCCTCGCGTTCGCCGCTGCATGCCCCGAAGCCGACCTCTTCCGCGGCTTGCCCGGCGCGCTACTCCCACTCGGTCCCTGATCCGCGGGGCGTGTGCCCCGTTCGCCCAACCCATCCCTCAAGCGTGTTGCAAAGTACCGGTCGTCAGGCGGCGAAAAGCCGAAGGCAGTCCTGTGCGCTTCGTCAGAGCAAATCCGCGGTCGCATCAATCGGATCAAAAAACCGCGCTCTCACGAATAAGAAGGGCTAGTTAGCGTAACATCCTATGGCGCTGCACGGCGCTCAAATTCTGCCAGTGATGCTCAAATAGCGCCAAGGTTGAACACGGCATAAACTCGGGGAATCGGCAAGCGGCCACGCATTGCGGTGCCAAATCCCAATTGTCGGAACGAACAATTCTTAACCCTTGATCACTATACTTGAACCAATCGCGGTCCCACCCCAAAGTGTCGCGAGAGTATTGCGTGCGTCAGGGAAATCCGCCGCAGACCCGGCGGATTTCCCAATTGCCGCTCATTTTTCAATTCGACGAATGGAAAATCGCAAGGCACATCGGGTCGTATTTGAGCGGGGTTATGCCGCCAACATTATGGCGATTGACGGTACCTGGCGGCGTCCCTGCACTGTGGACGACATATCGGATACCGGCGCCAAATTGACCGTCGACGGCTCAATTGAGGGTTTGAACCTGAAGGAATTTTTCCTGCTGCTCTCGACCATGGGAAAGGCTTACCGGCGCTGTGAACTGGCCTGGGTCAATGGCGATCAGCTTGGCGTCTTTTTCCTCAAGCCAAGCGACAAAAAAGGCGATCTTAAGAGGCCGAGCGTCATTTCGTGCTGATACCACAACAGTTATGAGCGGCATGGTCTCGATTTGCCATGCTCGCCAAATGGATTCGAGACGGTAGCCAGCCTGGAAGGTAAGAAGCCCTTCAGAGGGTCAGGCGCGCACCATGGCCTGTCCGCCAGCGGACGGCAGCCGGTAGTTTCATCAAGATTTGGTCTTGACCCCACAAAGGTTGCTGTCCTTCGCCCCCCGCGCCACCTCAAATTTCAGCGTGGTCCTCTCCAGTGTCCGTCGCCGCGATGATTGGACAACTCCAGCGCGGCCTTCCACACCGTTTCGCGGCGGATCGTGCACATTGGTCTGGCAAGATGCGCTCAAGCCTGCTTCGGGTCCAAAACTTGATAGTATGCAAGTGGCCGCCAGTTGATTCGCCTGACCCATGGAGGTTGGACAATGCGTTTTGCTGTTGGACAGGCTTTCGAACGGGTGGCGGACAAAAGGCAGGCTGTGGTCACGCAAATCCGCGATGAGGGCCACGCCGGATTACTTCGCTTCCTCGGTAACGGCCACGAGTGTTGGGTTCTCTGGGCGCAATTCCATAATAGTCAGCAATGGCTTCCCATTGGAATGAAGGAAGCCGCCAGTTGACGTTTCGCGAAATTCTGCGTTTCGCGTGGCACCTGATCTTCGGTATCGGCCGGGAACAGTTTGCTGGGCACCCACAGCTTCAAGGCTCGACCCGTACTGATTGAGCGCTATTGAGTTTGTTGCTGCTGAGATCGGCCTAACAAAGCTTTGTCCTTAACGCATTTGGGCTTCCGGAATCTCGTTGGGGGAGCGCTGATAACCAATTTCATAAGCCTCATGCCAGTTGTCAGGATATTTCCAAATGACCAGTACAAGGGTCACGGTCGTATTTTGCTGCGTAGACTGTCGCGCTGGATACCAAGCGCAGCAATATCGGCCGTCGGTTCAATGCTTTGGAAGTTTCAAATGCCAAGTGTGCGGAAGCGAAGTTTACTCGTGGCACGGCGGATACGATTACGTTGAATGGATGGCCATCGAAACAATATCCGTGCGACGCTCGAAGGGTGACGTCAAACGCGCGACCAACTAGGACGGCCATACCCAAGGGTTCGAGCCGGGTCCTAACTTGGATCTAACGACGCGCTACTTGGAACGCATGCAGCCGTCTTCGTTGATCCTTACTGCCGGATGCGGCATCCCGCTAGGGCCGCTTCTTTGGAAGTCTCAAGAGAGTGCCGCCAAAGGGCTCCCTTTGCCCGTCGTTAGTATGCAGTTGGAAAATGCCGGACCGCGGATTCGATCTGACCATCGGGCAACTGCCGCCAATCCTCCATGACGGGCGGGAGCCGGTGCGGCTCACGCAAGGCGGTGCAGACCTGTTCGCGTAGTCCCGCCCCCTTAGATGCCGGCAAAAGCACGGGAAGGAAGTCGATGGGCGACGAGGCTGCATAAGCGGTAAGGTTGAGGAGTTAGCTTAATGTGCGATGTCAGTTGTGACATTAAAACGCTGAGCTATCGATACAGCGTCGGGCACTGTGCCGTTACATCCTACGCTGGCGGCATTGCATCAAAGGAGCGTTTTACGGATGAGTGGCAGGTCTTGGTCGTTTGCGCACGACCGTCGCGTTATCGAGCTCGCCAAAGCGTCGAAGTCGTTAGAAGATGCGGCTCGGATCATGCAGCGTACGCCTGAACGCATTCGCAAGGTGTCAGTGCGGTTGGGCGTTTCATTCAAAACCGCCTCCAAGAAGAAAAAATGAAGCCTGAGATTTTCTTAAAGGCCACGCATCCAGAGCGTTGGACATGAGAACCTTTTTAAAGGTCGTTGTCTGGGCTGTAGCCGTATTCGTTGGTCTTTTTCTTTGGAACGTTACGCCCGACTTTCGGCCCCTCATCGCTTGGGTCCTGGCCGCCACGTTCCTCTGCTATGTATTATCTGCCATCGTAGAAGCCACGGTGAAGCGGCTTATATGGGATGAACTGCAGGAACTTCGCAGCCGTCTCGAAGTCCTTGATCGCAAGGTGTCAGCAATCCTGAGAGACGCGCTCGAACAGCGGCGTCTTCGATGACTTTGGAGACGGCTTCGCGGTAGAACCACGGATCGACCGGCTAACATTTTCTTCATGCCGCCGTGCCAGCATCGTCCGATGGACGATGACGACCATAACTCGATGACTGCGATCCTGACCGGCATCAGGCGGGACTACGCCCCTGAGAGAAGCCGCGCGCGGTTTCCGAGCCGCGGGCCTGAGCCGTCGCGCGTTGCCGAACTGGCGAGAGTTGCCGAACCCGCGCGATTGCCCGAGCCCAAGCGGCATGTAGATTCCCGGTGGGAAGGCATGCGCTCCTTACTCGGGCTTTAAATACTCAACAACACGCAATAGCAGCCCATCGAAGATCTGTGGCGCTCCGCTTCATCGTGCAGTATCTTCCGCACGCCATCCTTGTTCGCCTCTTTCGAGTGCCCATGCCATTCATAGCCTGCCGTGAGCCAGAAGCTTACGGACTGCTCCGCGCCAGCGGGGGCCGCCCCTGGGCGCAACGGGTGGCGCGGAAGGCGGCGCACACACCCGGCGGCTACAGCAGGCGACCGGCGCGTGCGCGCAGAGCTGTGGCTGATCTATCGCCGGGACCTCGCCCATCGCGCTCGGCATCCCCGGCCTATCGCCGCTTCACCGGTCATCCTTTTTGGGGGAGTACAACTCTGCTGGTTCGGCTCCGATAGCGGATCAAGAAATGGGAAGCCGTCAAACATAAGCGCTGGGTCTGCCAACTGATGATACTTGATCTCTTCTATAATCAGTTCGGACAAGTCATTGACTTGGTTGAGCTTGCGGGAGGCGCGATCTTTCAGACCACCCTGACTGATTATAATTCGCCCGATTGGAGCCGAATCCGCATTAGTTGGAAACTACTTGAGAGTAACCCGCTCCTCGAACCCGCAGTGCCGGACTACGTTCTGGAAGTTGACCGACCAGCAGAATGGCTGCCAGTTCTGCTTTCGCCGTTCGGTTGAACGTGTGAGTAAGGAGCGCAAAGCAACATCAGGAAAAGCGCCCTATTGGCTTTGTATCTGGCCGACGTTCTTCGGCTTTCCGCGCCTTGCATCACGACACGTCCTTCAGCCGTACAAACGCTCCATTTCCATAGGCGACCACGCTTTTTCAGCGCGGTTTCAAAGAGAGGCAGATGTGGCAGCATATCGATCCCTTATTCGCTCATATGAATAAGTCGTTCAAATTTTGCCGAAGGTTCAACGATTTAAGCTGATATTGATTTTAACGGCATAGGCTTTCGCTCGTCGGAATGCGAACGTTACAAAAAAACAATTTGAACCTTAAAGTAATAAGCTATAACTTAGCTTATGTTTCGGTAGGTCGCCGCCACAATTTTAATTTTATTTCCACTTCAAATCCAACCAAAGCTTGAGGCCCACGAATTTGCTTCGCTTCCGTTGGCAATAGCGCTGGTCCACATAAATGTCAGTCAGATCCAATCATATTGCGCTTTTCATCGATGGCGCCAACCTGCACGCAACTGCGCGGACGCTCGGCTTCGATATCGATTACAGGCGCCTCCTAACAGAGTTTGAAGGCCGAGGATCTTTGCTGCGCGCGTTCTACTACACGGCAATCAGCAAAGATCAGGAATATTCCTCGCTACGCCCATTAACAGATTGGCTCAGCTACAACGGCTACACCGTGGTCACCAAGGCGGTGAAAGAGTTCACCGACGGCAGCGGCCGACGCAAGATCAAGGGAAACATGGACGTCGAGCTTGCAGTCGATGCCATGGAGATGGCTGGTCAAATCGACCAGATGTTTCTGTTCTCGGGCGACGGATCTTTTCGCTCCCTCGTCGAGGCGATCCAGCGTCGCGGTGTCCGCGTGACTGTGATTTCGACGGTATCGAGCCAGCCGCCGATGATCGCCGATGAATTGCGGCGTCAGGCCGACGTCTTCACTGATCTCGCGCAGCTGCAGTCAGAGATTTGCCGCGACCCTTCCGAACGTCCAGCGCGAGTCGTGTCATCCAGCGCCGCAACTCCTGCATCGCGACCCTAAGGTCTCCCCGGACCGGCCTTTGAAGATAGATGATACTTTGCCAATTTGTTGCCTAATCCCCATCAGCGCAATGAACGGCAGAAGTGACCACGCCATAATGTGGGCGGAATAGCGGCGCTCGTTCGACGCGCATGTGGGGCGCGTCGTGATTCGGACCGTTTGGCTTGGCCTAGCGCTGTTGGTCTGTTTAATCGGTCTAGCTTCGTTCAAGCTAGCCATTGGTTCTCCGCGACCGATGGCCGCAGTCCAAGCATCGGCGTCCGCGGCGGGCAGAGACGTGCCCGAGATCGGGACAAGTCCTGTTCCGGAGACGCTGAAAAAAGGTGACCGCTTGCCGGTGGCTTACATCAGCTCCGTGGAGCCACTGGCAACTGAGCTGCAGATGACGCCAGAGGCCCCCTCTATCGCTGCTCCCAAGATCATTAGCCGGCATTGGCATGACCCCGGCGATCCAAGGGCTGCGCAAGGCGGAACCAAAAAGCCTAAGTCGAAGGATCTAAGGAAACATGCGCGCCGAGTCGAACGCAAGCCGTCGGCATCGGAGGCTTGCAACCCGGATGGGAGTAGCCCACTCAAGCGGCTGTTCGGCCCGGCCACGACCTGCAGCAACCGATCGTATTGAGAACATGCGCCTGATGTTACTCAGTTGCTGGGGCGATTAGCCAGCACCTTGCCATCTCCAGGGTATGGTCAGCGCCGTCGCTATACATAAGATCAGTTACGGTAGAGGATCATGTAGGGCGCGAGGCCACATTACCGGTTGCTGACCTCCGGCAACGGTCGTTGATACTAAGTCGCTTGCTGAAAAAGTTTGGCAAAAGCGTTGAGCTCAGTCACATTGAGATCCGATACTGCCCAGTAGGTCGTTTCGCCAACGTTCCAGCTGATAATGTTGAAGCCGTTTACGGAATGCGGCGATGATAGATGCGTCGCTCCGTCAAAGCGCGATACGGCAGTAAGGCTGATAAGATGACGACGTCTGCTATAGACCAGCGTCGGAGCCGGGTTTTTGCCGAATATATCAATACGTCCCCCGACGAGGGGAAATCCGTCTTGGCTCAGATCAACTACTTTTGGCGACTGGGTGATTTTGCCGTTGAACCATGGCTTAACGGTATGCCGGTCAGATGACGCGATGTCGATCGATTGAGTTGCCGCTAGAGCACGCATATGACCATCTACGAGTTCCGCCACGAGAACATTCGTTTCAGGCGCATGCCTCAGCGCTAACCAAGTTATGCTACTTGACAGGAGCAATTGCGACGACTATGGATGCAGCCAACAATACCCATGCAGGACGGGCCGTGTTTTTTTGTATGCCTACCGCGGTATCAATTCTGCTTCTTAAATGAGATGGAAGCGGTTCAGGCGGGAATTCCCTGCGCAACGCTATTTGTAAGGTGCGCGCACTATTCACTGATCGCGCGAATGCGGCATCGGCCTCAATCATTCGCTCCGCATCCAAAATGCCTGCAGCGTCGAGCTCATCGTCAGAATAGGCGTGGGCGAGCAGTTCGCGCTCATCGTCCGTAAGCTTCTCAATCCACGACGACATCACGTATTGCCTTCCCTTATGGCGGCAATCAAACGTCCCCGAGCGCGTGCCAAGCGAGACATCACGGTTCCGACCGGCGCACCTGTCACTTGAGATATCTCGCGATAACCTAATCCGTGCAGGTCTCGCAGTACCAAGGCCTCCCTAAATTCAATGGGCAAGGCAGCAATGTGTGCCTCAAGCTGCTTAGCGTCGGCACGCGCGATCAATTCGGATTCCGCGTCAATCGCAACTTCGCCCCGGCCCTTTCCAAATTCGACTTCCATTCGTTCCTTTTCAGCCAGATCGTCGAATTCCGACGAGCATAGTCGCGCGTTTGTTACTCATCCATGTGTATGCCGTGTTGCGCACTATGGCCAGAACCCATGCGCGCGCGTTCTCGCCCTTATGCTGCTCAACCGCTCCCAATGCTCGAATACATGCTTCCTGCAACACGTCATCCGCATCGGCACGGCTCCGTGTCAGCCATCGCGCCAGCGAATATGCATCCTCAAGGTGAGGGACAACGATTGCATCGAACTGCGCATTCCTGCCGTTGTTGGCCACAGTGGCTGCTTCTTACGTTGACTCTGCAAACGATCAAAATATTCCCGACCGGAGAAAAATAAAAAGTACTAGCGGCGGGAATTTTTGGCAATCCCCGCGAGTCAGAAAGATTGACGGCAGTTAGACGTCGACTGCGCAGGTGAAAGCGCTGTCGAGGCGGTTGAGTGCCGTTGAAACAGATACGCCAAACCAGATGGAGGCTCTGATGCGCGCACTCCTAACCATGGCTGTCGTGACGATTTGCACCCTCGGGCTCGGAGTAAAGCTAGCTATCTTTTCAAATGCAGAAGCGAACATAAAAACTACCGCCATCGGTTCCAGCTCGAACCGTCCGTCCGATGCTAGCAATCGCGACGGTCTGCCAATCGAGAAGTTTCACGACATGACGTTTGTCTATCCACAATAGGTCGGCCGACCGGGTCAGCAAATTAAAACCTGGTCGATGCAAGCAGATCCAATTTCAATCAGCAAAATAGAATGAGGATGGACCGGTGGAAACGTTTCTTGAAGGCTTAGCATTTGCAAGTTTTGTGGCTGCGCAATTTGTGGGAGTAGTTGCGATACATGCGGCACAATCCGACGGCCCAGATAACTCATCCCAAGCCAGATCGGCCCGCAAATGTTTGACACGAGGCGACCTTGAGGCAGCAGACAATGCATTGTTAGTGAGAAGTTTCGAATGAAATCAACATCGTTTTGGAGCCGCCGCCGCAAAGTGTCGTGAGTTACTTGCGTGACTGCGATCATTTATTTGAGCAGGCCAACCAGCGATTTTTCCGCTTCAACGACGCCCAACGCGATCGGTGCGGACTTCACCGCCCCTCAGCTCTCTGCAATGAATTAGATTGCTTGCCTCGCCGCGATTAGATGAGACAGCAACGGCTGCGTCCTTTTGCTCGTTACATTTGGCTCGGCGGTTACTCATTGGCGTTCGCAGGGCTCCTAATGGCTGCAAAAGCGATCTAATCACTCGTTCCGCCTCCAGCATGGGCATCGGTTACAGTTGAAGATGCGCTGCTTAAGCTACTGTTTCGAGCAGGAGTACTAAATGGTCAGGATTTCGATCATTGCGACTATAACACTCGCGTTCCTCGCCTCCGTTCAGGCAGCCGAACCGAAAATCGCAGATCCATCTGTGAAGTTTTGGCTCCAGAACCTAAAAAGTAACAATGGACCGTGCTGCTCCGCCACCGGTGGAGTGGCTCTCGTCGATGTGGCCTGGGAGAACGTAAACCACCACTATCGCGTCCGCATCGAAGGAAAATGGTGGGAAGTTCCAGATGATGCTGTTGTGGTCATGCCCAACAAATCGGGACGAACAATGGTTTGGCCCATATACACTTGGGGTTTTGACGGGCTAGAGAGTGTCCAGGTTCAATGTTTTATGCCGGGAGGTATGAGCTGACACAGTTTTTCAAGCGGCTGGTCGACGTCCTACATCTGGCGGCAGGGCGTTGGCATTAACGCCGCGAGTCACCTTTTCCCGAGGTGTGCGAATTTTCGACAAAGCGGGCCCGGTGTCTTGCCGTACTGCTGCTGTCGCAGACAGTTTGTGCAATGTAAACTCCCCTGCGTATCTGATGACAATTGGTCCCTTCTATAATTGATCGGGCAAGCGGTTGTCGTCCTTGCCTTTCTCGGGACGAGAAGTAATTGTCTTCGGAGACTAATGGTCTTTGGCCCACCAGTCACTCAATCCTTATCAGTCCCGCAGCATCGGCCAGTCCTGGGTCGGCATTGAAAACCCGTTTTACTCGGTAAAAAGCCGTGTCGGATCGACCGTAGCTTGATGGTTCAATCCGACGCGATGTCAGCTCATCAGTTCATCCCGTGTCCTTGGAAAGATCAGCACACCCTCGTCGTAGGAAACAAGTCCCCGCTTTATGGTCTTGAAAACGTAATCGACCACACGATCATAGCCATCCAAAACGGGACGAACATCGATCTTGGTGATGGTCCCGTCGATCTCGTACAGATGCGCGGATGTTTGGAAATGATCTTGAAGGGGTTCACGCAGCCTCGATCTGTCGGGAGTCAGGATCAATGCGTGAAAATGTAGTCCGCCGTTACATCGAACTAAGGGGGCTGATGACCGGTCGGATTTGTACACCGGCAGATCCACCGCACCAATCAAGATCGGGAGTTCGTAAGGAGAAGCTGTCCGAGGTTTGCGATGTACCCTGGTGATGAGGATCGAGTACACGCGTTGGATTTCTTGTTTCATCCGACTGATGATTGTCGGTTGTGAGCCGGGAAGTTGTTGGAATAGGATCGTTACCAGATAACATGACCAACCTTGTTTGATCCTGTCCGTTACGAGTTGCGTGTATCCGTTCAGTGTTGGTTGGATTTGGTGTTGGTCAGTATTGGACGTGGTTGACCATCTGCCACGGTGATAGCCGCGCAATCTGCCTCCATGAAGTAGCAGACGCGCTCAAGTGGCGATCCATCAAGATACGTGAGCCTGCGGAGTATTTATCTTCTGGAGGCCAGATTTTGTGATGCGCTTGAAGCTACCTTAGGTAGCTGAGGACATATACGGCGTACGCTTGAGTGATCAGTTGGATGCGCGCTGATGATCCACGGAAGTCCAAGTTAGACCGGGAAGATCCAAAAGAAAATGTGGGGCTAAATGTGGGGCACGAAAGCCGCGACAGATTAAATATCAACAATTACAAATAGTTGCCTGATCACGTGGCGGAGAGAGTAGATTCGAACCCACGGTACGGACTACACTCCAAGATGGGCTGCTTGAAGCGGCATTCGACTTCCCAATCTGGAACGGGCTTGATCGGACGGCAGGATCGCACATCAAACAGGAAGGAGATCCTTCTTACCGGCGCTGCGAGAGATGGTCTGAGCTCTCAGGCGACAAGCAGTGCGGGTTCGTTCGCGACTTAAATTGCGCCGCTCGGGCTAAGCCGCTCAAGGAAAATTCCGCCGTTTGAAAAACCGTTTTAATCTTTCGCACTCAAACGGCGATCTTTTCTAAGTACTTGATTTGAATGGCGCGCCTCGTCTACCACAACAATCACGATCGTAGGAAACCTGGTGACGCCGCCCGACATCGGCGCCCGATGCTGGTGGGCGAGATCGCGGGCTACCATATTGATCCGCGCGATGGTCGTGTGGCTGTGCGCCTGTCGCGTATCGCCGAGGCAGAAGGGGCGGTGCAAGCAGACCGCGCACGAACCCCGGTCGGGTACGTCGACGGGTCTCTCTTCGACAGTCTGCAGATCGGAACTTGGCAAGGTGTCGAGCTAATCGAGTTAAATACAGCCATGGCGGATCGTGACAGGTGGGACGCGGACGCTGCACGGCGGGCGAAGGCTGCGGAGTGAGAAGGGCAATCGGCCCATTGCCGACGGTCGGCGGCCGTGGCAAGCCACATTGTGGCTTTTCCGTACCAGCCATTCTCGCCGGCCGCAGAATTTTCAGTCGGACAATGCCGACGATGCTGACGTTTCGCTCAACCGTGCAAGCCGTCAGTCTCGAAGCGGGCGTGGTCACACACTACCGGAGCATCAAACAGGACCGAAGATCCTTTGCCGACTACTGGCCCGATACATCGAAAAAAGACCGCTGCCAAGGCCTTGGCCGTTGCCAGCTTTGGCTTCGTCCAAATATCACATGCTATGGTTCATTGTCGGATCGCCAGATGGTCTGGCGATCCGACGGATTTCTTCTATCTCAACCAAGTTCACACGCTTTCAGCCGACCTTGATCAGGTTCTGGAAAATCAGGGCATTTCTGGCTTGGATCAGGCGCCCGCCTTCCGCGATCTTGCCCAATTCGATCGGTGCATAGCCAAGGTCGGAGACCAGTTTGGCGACCAAAGCGCTCGAGGCCTCGTCGTCGCTCGACACAAACACGACGCGGCGGCCATCCGGAATGGCGACCGGGGCTACAAGTCCCTTCATCGGCAATTGGTTGAACGCCTTGACCAGATTCGCGCCGGGGACGCGATCTGCATTGACTTCGGACGACAAGCGGCCCTGAAGTTCGCGCTCCTGCACGTCGATCGGCAGGAAGGCGGCATTGGTGACGTCGATCACGATCTTGCCGGTCCAGTCCGACCGCGTGGCGGCAACATCCTTGAAGTTGAGGAACGGGACGGCGAAGAAGATTACATCGGCCTTTAGGGCCGCGTCCAGCGTGGCTGCCGTCACACTCTGGCCAAGCGAGGCGATCAGGGGCTCGATCGTGGCTGGGCCGCGGGTGTTGGCAATAGCGACGTCGATGCCGGCGCGCGAGAATATCCCGGCGAGGGTCAGGCCGACGCTGCCGGTTCCGATGATGCTGTAGGTCATGGTCATAGTCCTTTTGATTGCGCCACCGCTGTGGGTTGGCTGTTGGAGGCGAAGGTCCCGCGCGCAAAGTCCCGGCGGGCCTGACGTATTTCTTCGGCGGTGTTCATCACGAAAGGGCCGCCGAAGACGACAGGCTCGTGCAAGGGTTTTCCCGCGAAGACGAGAAGGCTCACGGGCGTATCGTCCGTGCGCAGTGTCAATTCTGTCGGCTCCGGCCGGTTCGGGCGCGTAAGCCAGGCGATTTGCCCGGCACTGACGCGGCTTTCACCCGGTCCGACAAGGACGCTGCCTTCCAGGAGGAAAAGGAAGGCGTTGTCTTCTCCGGCAATGTCGATCGACGTAGCGTCGCGCGGACCCAGATCGACCTTAAGCATGGTCACCGGGACATGGTTCAGCGTAGGGGCCGAAATCCCATGACTTTGCCCCGAGAAGACGGAGATACGGGTGCCGTCCCGCTCCCACACAGGCCGGTCCACCGCACGCAGATGCTGATACCGTGGTTCTGTCATCTTGGCGGCGGCGGGCAGGTTGATCCAGAGTTGCAGCGTGTGGGCAATCGTGCCCGGAGGCGCGCTTTCCTCGTGCAGAACGCCGCGCCCGGCTGTCATCCACTGTGCATCACCAGGCCCTAACCAGCCGAGATGACCGGCCGAATCTTGATGATCGACGGCACCCTCGATGACGTAGGTCAAGGTTTCCATGCCACGATGTGGATGAACGGAATAGGCACCATGCGGCATCCAGTCTTCGCCCATAAGCAGGAAGGGGTCACTGAAGGCAGGATCGTCGCTGCCGATCAGGCGCCTTACCCGATGGCCTGAAACGAAACCTGGTGTGGTTTCAGGATCGTCTATCCGGGCAACACCGCGTTGGGTGCTTTGTGGTTGAGAGGTCATGGTGCCGATCCCCGGGATCACATCGCTGCGGCGTTGGCTGGAGCGCGGGTGGCGGCGGCTTCGACCGTGGAACCCAAGGCCTCGACTGCGGTTTCGCCGACGCCACCTGCCACGTTCCGGCCCGCCAGCGTTATGTTGACGTCCGTGATCCCGATCCAACCAAGCACTTGGGTTAGATACCCGCTGGCAAGGTTGTAACCAGCGACCGGCGAGCCTGGCGTGAAATCGCCGCCAGTGGCCAGGATGATGTCGGCACGCTTGCCGGTCAGAAGACCTTTGTTGTCGGTGCCCACGGTAACACCGACCCGCACGATCTGGTCAATCCAGGCCTTGAGTGCTGCCGGGATCGAGAAGTTGAACATCGGCGTCGCGATTAGCACGTGGTCGGCGGACTTCAGTTCCGCGACCAGGTCATCCGACACCTTGATGGCCGCCGTCATTTCGGCTGTGTGCGTGTCGGCCGGCATGAACGCCCCACCGATCCAGGCGAAATCCACGAGCGGAACCGGCGCCTTGGCCAGGTCGCGGGTGATGACCGTGCCTTGCGGATTGGCAGCCTTCCAGGCCGCAACAAAGCGTTCGGTCAGTTTGCGTGAGGTAGAATAGTCAAAGCGCGGGCTGACTTCGATGACGAGAAGGGTGGGCATGATGGAAGTCCTTTCTGAAAGGGTGAGGGGAGTTTGGGAGGCGGGGACGCCTGCGGTCGGGCGGAGCCGGTCGGAAATCCGCGCGAACCAGGTTCCCGACACGGTTTTTGGTCTGTGTGGCATGGTCAATTCTTTCCTGATGACCGGCACCGACACGCGTGCACGGCCTGACGAGAGGCTTGATCGAAGATTCTGTTCTGTCCGGTCCGGGGCGGCTGCAAACTCAAGAAGGTCGCCATCCCCAGGTGGTGACCGATATTTAGGTCACTTGATTGCATCAGTAAATTGACGTAATTTCGCTTCTAAGCATCTAATGATTGGATGGGCAGCTTGCTGGACAGCGTTACCATCAACCAGTTGCGCACCTTCGTGGCCGTCTGCGAAGAAGGCAGCTTTTCGGGTGCCGCCAAGAAACTTATGCGGGCGCAGTCCGCCGTCAGTCACGCCATTGCTTCCCTGGAGCAAGCGCTCGATGTCGCGCTTTTCGAGCGGGAGGCGCGCCGCGCCGAACTCAGCGCTGCCGGGCGCAACCTTCTGCCCGACGCGCGATCGGTCATCGCTCGCACTGAAGAGATGAAAACTCGCGCCAGCGCGATTGCCCGGTTCGGAGCACCGAAGTTGTCGATTGCGGTGGACGTCTATTTCCCGCGCCCGCATCTGATTGCCTGCCTTCAGGCTTTGAAGGCCCGCTCGCCCATGGTTGCGGTCAGCCTGCAAATGACGACGATGCAGGGCGGTGAGGCGCTGGTCCTTGACGGCGTCTGCTCCTTGGCCATTTCCATCGCGGACGTGCCAGAGTTGAACCCTGACGCCATCGAACGCCACTGGCTGGGAGAGACGTCGATGGTCACGGTCTGCGCCCCAACCCACCCCCTGGCCGCAGCGCCGTCACCGGTTCCAACCGACGAATTCAGCCGGCATGTGCAGCTTGTCGTCACCGACAACCGCCCGAACGCCGACAAGACTGAAGTGGCCGTGGTCGGGGAGCGCAAGTGGCATGTCAACGATCTGAGCGCCAAGCATGACTTTCTCAGCGCAGGGCTCGGCTGGGGCCACATGCCGCGCGATTTGGTCGCGGGCGATCTGGCGGCGGGCACCCTCGTCGCTATTGAGCGCCACGCCTGGCACATCCGTCCGCTTACATTCATGCTCTCACAACGCCGGGGGCAACGGCTGCAGGACGCGGAGGCGACCTTGCGCGATCTACTTGCCGATTGGGAAATGTAGTAAGACCCGGAAAACCCGATCACTTAGGCCCCGACGCCAGAAACTCGAGCGCCTGCTTCGCCCTTCTGCCGCGGATTGGCTCGTGTCTGACGGAATCCGTCGGCATGCTTTAACGCCGTGCAGCAAACCTAGCTCAAGCTTCAGGACCGTCCGGAACGGAGCTCGCGTGAATGGATGAAAGTCCCGTGGCAGGTCACGCTCTATGTGTGACGTCCGCTTTTTCCACGATGCTGCATCCGCTATGCTGCACTATCGTGAGGCGGCTATCCGCCCTTCGCAATCTCCAATCAGGAACGGCAGTGGCCAGCCAGACCAGGCGGTCAGCAGATCTCCAACTTTGACTATGGTTCCCGGTTTGGATTTCAAGGGCGTTCTGAAGCAGACGCCACTGGCGTCGGATTCCATTTGTACGCTCTAAAAATCCACGCCAACTCCGTAGGTTACAACCTGAACACCAAAATTGCGCAGTCATCAGGTCCAGAGAATATCGACCTCGAGAGACCGCTTTCGGGTCATCTGGCACAGGTGCCGGTGCACAGCCCCTCCCGCATAACCCTCGAAAACAAAGAGAAAATCCGGCCGCAGCCGGATCGGGAGAACGCTTTCGCTAGGGCAAGTGGCGGAGAGAGAGGGATTCGAACCCTCGAGACGGTTCCCCGCCTACACACTTTCCAGGCGTGCGCCTTCGACCACTCGGCCACCTCTCCGTGCGGGGGTGAATACACGCGAACCTCGGCGCTGTTCAACCCCCCTCGTCGAAAGAGGTGCCGCTTGACGGCCGCATCTTTTGCCGCTGCGCGGCGATCCGGGGTCAGTGACGAAATCCGCGTGACTGGAGGCTATCCGCGGAGCGGCCTTCAATGCAGGATTTCGATCGAGACACGGCGGTTCTGGCGACCCTTCTTCTCGACCTTGGCGATCCGCACGCGGCCGATCTCGCCGGTGCGCGCGACATGGGTACCGCCGCAGGGTTGCAGATCGACCTGATCCGCGCCCTGCCCGATCCGGACCAGCCGCACCCGGCCCTGCCCCGTTGGCGGCCTGACCGACATGGTCTTGATGAGGCCGGGATTGGCCTCGAGTTCCGCATCGGTGATCCAGTCTTCGGTCACCGGAAGATCGCGCGCGATCAGGACATTCAGCGCGGTTTCCAGCGCCGTCGTATCCTCGGGCGGTTCCGGCATGTCGAAATCGAGCCGTCCGCGTTCCGGCCCGATCTGGCCGCCCGTCACCGGCAGGGGAATAGCCACCGAGAGAAGGTGAAGCGCGGTATGGACGCGCATGAGCCGGTGGCGGCGATCCCAGTCGAGGCGCTGCGTGACCTCGGCGCCGACGGGCGGCAGCTCGACCGGCGCATCGGGGACCAGCACGATGGCCCCTCCCTCGCCCTTGACGGCGCTGGCGATACCGAGGCTGCCACCGTCCCAGTCCAGCCGCCCGCTATCGCCGGGCTGACCGCCGCCGGTCGGGTAGAAGATGCTCGCGTCGAGCACGATCCCGCCCTCGGGCGTACGGCCCATCACGACGCCCTTCGCCTCGCGCAGATAGGCATCTCGGAACAGAGGCTCCGTCATCGGTCTCCCTCCTCGTCGTAGGGATCGTTGTTGACCTGCGAAGGATCGGCGGCTTTGGGCGGGAGCTCCACAATTGCGTCGTCAGGCGGCGCGGTCTTGGCCGGAATCCTGGCCTCGGACCGTAGAGCCTCGGGATTGCGCAGCCAGATGTCCCGCTGCGCGAACGGAATCTCGATGCCTTCGGCCACGAACCGTTCGGTGATCTCGTGCAGGATTTCGGTCTGCACGACGAGCTTGAAATTCACGTCGGAAAGGATTGCACGGATCTCGAAATTCAGGCTGTCGGCCCCGAACCCGACATAGAAGACGTTCGGCGGCGGATTTACCACAACGAGCGGTTGGGCCTCGGCAATCTCTCTCAGGATCGCCTCGACCTTTCGCGTATCGCTGCCATAGGCAACGCCGACCGGGATGATGAGGCGCCCGGTCAGGTTGCCGCGCGTCAGGTTCGTCACAACGCCGGATATCAGGTCGGCGTTCGGCACGATCACATCGGTGCGGTCGAAGGTCTCGATCCATGTGGAGCGGACCGAGATGCCCTTGACCGTGCCGAACTGGCCGTTGACCTCGATCATGTCGCCCTCGGAAATCGGGCGCTCGATCAGCAGAATGATACCTGAAACGAAGTTCTGTACGATGTTCTGAAGGCCGAAACCGATACCGACCGACAGCGCGCCCGCCACATAGGCAAGCGCCGACAGGTCGATCCCCGCCGTCGTGATGGCTACCAGACCGGCAAGGAAGATGCCGAGATAGCCGATCCCGGCGGCGAGCGCATTTTGCGCGCCCTTGTCCAGCCTTGTGCGGGGCAGGACAGATGCCTTCAGCGCGCCCTGCACCAGCCGCGTCGTCATGTATCCCAAAGCAAAAACGACAAGAAGCGTGACGAACACGCCCGGCGAAATCCGCGTTTGCCCGATGGTGATGCCTTCGGAGAAGCGGGTCCAAAGCTCCGAGAGATCGGCGATCCGCGCACCCCAGATCAGCGCCAGAAACGGCAGCGAGAGGATGGTGAGCAACGCGGCGATAAGGACCGGGATCAGAGCCTCGCGCCCCTCTTCGCCGGATCCCGAGATGATGATGTAGATGTCGGTCGCGAACCGCTGGACCAGTATCGTGAAGCCGAGCAGCGCGAGCGAACTGACCGCGGGCCAAACGACGGCGTTCGCGGCGTTGACATAGCCCACGACCGCGAGGAGCGGACCGATGACCGCGACCGTCATCAGCGCCGTCCCGATCAGCGTGACGAGGCCGTTACGAAATTCCGTCGCATCGCGTGCCGTGGCATCGCCCTTGGCCCGCCTCAGGATCTGGCCGAGCCGGAACAGGAAAATGGCGACGACACATACGAGTGGCGCGGCCCAGACCGATTGAGCTGCCATCGAAAGGGGTGGCCGCACTTCGGTCGTGAAGGCGGTGCGAAAGACCTCGAGCGCGAGGATGAGGCCGATGATCGTGACATGAAACCGCGCCTCCAGGCTTCCCTTGGACAGGCCCGATTTGATCGCCGACGTGCCGAAGATCCAGCCCGAGATCCAGCGTGCGATAAAGAAGACGAAGGCTGCGCGGGGCAGAGCGGAGACAAGCGCGCCACTGCGTTGGCCGGTCAGTCCGCTCGACATGATCGCCGCGACGAGAAGGACCATCCCCGCTACGGGCACGATCACCTGACCAAGTGACACCACCGTCGCGACGAGGTTGCGCGCCCTGAGCGAAGCGCCGGATTGGAGCCGGGCGGTCATCCGCTCCATGAAGTCCGGCCCCTTGGCCAGAAGCAGCGCCGCCAACAGCAGTAGAAGGAGAATGGCGGGCAGGTTGTTGTTGAGCTGGGTACGCCGCGTCGGATTGCTCCAGGCTTCCGTCGTCTCGGTCCACAGGGTCTTCATGCCTTGCTGGAGAACCGCCCAGCCGGCAGGCCAGTTGATGGGGTTGATCGGAGACGGCGAGAGCTTCAGGAGCTCGGTCGCCTGCCGGGCACGGATCTTCGCGTCGATCTGCCGGATGATCCCATCGGCGCGGCTATAGGCTTCCACCGCCTTGATGCCAGGTGCCTGAAGGTTGGACAGCTGCGCATTCAGTGCCGAGCGGCGTGCGGCGATGTCCTCGGACTCTGACTTCCCTTCGGCGGGCGCGGGGCCGAGCGCTGCGACCTGGCTCTTGACCGTATCGATCTGCGAGGCATTGGCGCTTTGCGCGGTCAGGAAGGCCGCCCGCCAATCGACGATGCGTTTGCGCATGTCGTCGAGCGCCTTGTTGGACGCGCGGTTCGCATCAAGGATCGACTCCGCGTCGGCCGCATCCTTTTCCCAAGCCGCGTAGTCCGGGGCCTTGGCCGTCTGTGCATATGCGGCACCAGACGGAACCGTGCCCTGCCACGCCACCGGCAGCGCCGCCGCAACGAGAAAAGTCAGGACCAGAACGAGCGCGCGCAGCATCAGTCGACGAACGCGCTCGGGATGGCGCGCGGCGGCGCATCCAGCCAGTGGGGAACCGGAAGCCCCTTGGCGCGCAGGAAGTCTGGGTTGAAGAGCTTCGACTGGTAGCGGTTACCATAGTCGCAAAGGACGGTGACGATCGTATGTCCCGGCCCCATTTCCCGCGCCATGCGGATCGCGCCGGCGACATTGATGCCGGAGGAACCGCCGAGGCAAAGCCCCTCTTCTTCGAGCAGATCAAAGACCACCGGCAGCGCCTCGCTGTCGGGGACGCGGTAGGCCATGTCGGGGCGGATGCCTTCGAGGTTCGCGGTGATCCGGCCCTGCCCGATGCCCTCGGTGATCGAGGAACCCTCGGATTTCAGCTCTCCCGTCGTGTAGTAGCTGTAAAGCGCCGCTCCATCCGGATCGGCGAGGCCGATCTTCACGCCCTTGGGCTGAAGCGCCATAGCGACGCCGCCGAGCGTCCCGCCCGACCCCACTGCGCAGATGAACCCGTCGACCTTGCCACCGGTCTGGTCCCAGATTTCCGGCCCCGTGGTCTCGAGATGGGCCTGACGGTTGGCAACATTGTCGAATTGATTGGCCCAGATTGCACCGTTTTGTTCGTTTTGTGCAATTCTTTCGGCGAGACGGCCGGAGTAGCGAACGTAATTGTTCGGATTTGAATAGGGAGCGGCGGGTACTTGAACCAGCTCCGCCCCCGCGAGGCGCAGCATGTCCTTCTTCTCCTGACTTTGCGTCTCGGGAATGACGATGACCGTCCGGTAACCCATGGACGATCCGACAAGCGCCAACCCGATGCCGGTATTCCCCGCCGTCCCCTCGACGATGGTGCCGCCGGGGTTGAGCTGCCCCTTGGCCTCGGCGTCGCGGATGATGTAGAGCGCCGCGCGGTCCTTGACCGACTGGCCGGGATTGAGGAATTCCGCCTTTCCGAGGATCTCGCAGCCCGTAACTTCGCTGGCTTTGCGCAGCCGGATCAACGGCGTGTTGCCCACCGTCTCAGCCAGATCGCGATAGATGGTCATACGCGCGCCCTCCTGCACTTTTCCCATTCCTAGGCTGCGCGGGGGCGGACCTCAAGCCCCGCGCCGCAACCCCTCGCGGCGAAGTGCGAGCCAATAGGTCAGAAGTGCGAGAGGCCCGGCCGTGACCTCTCCACTCTCGACAAGATCGAGCAGGTCCCGGAACGGCAGAAGATGGGCGCGGATGTCCTCCGCCTCGCCGGGCACGCCACCGAGGCCGGCTATCCCGTCGGGCAGGTCGGCAATGCCGACATAGGTATAGAGAAATTCGCTCTTGGCCGAGGGCGATGGGTAGTAATTCGTCGCGGGTAAAAGCTCCCGCAGCACCAGCCCCGCTTCCTCCATCGCCTCGCGTTGCGCGGCCTCCTCGGGCGTCTCGCCCCCGTCGATCCGGCCGGCGATGGCCTCCAGAAGCCACGGCTGTCCATCGCCGCGCGCATGCGGCCCCATGCGGAACTGTTCGATCAGCAGCACCCGGTCGCGCGCCGGATCGTAAGGCAGCACGACGGCGGCATCGGCCGAGATGAAGACGGCGCGGTTGACTTGCGCGCTCATCGCGCCATCGAAGCGGCGGAAACGCATGTCGTATTCCTCAACGGCAAAGAAATTGCCGTAGGGCTGCCAGCGACGCAGTTCGTCAAGGTCGCCCGGCTGTGTCGCACGCCGAAGACGCCCCGGCTGCATCGACCCGGCGCGCAGGCGCGCGCCTGCCCGTGCCAGCATCATCGGATAGCGCGCCTGAATGCGCCCAGGATCGACGCCTCCGGCATAGAGCCGCATCGCCTCTTCAGCGGCGGCCACGACGGTATCTCCCCAACGCGCGACCCAGTCGTCCAGCGACCAGGGCGCACCGGGCGTCCAGAGATCGGGCTGCGGGAAATAGACCCGGACCGGCAGCACGGCGCCGTCCACCTGCACGTCGCGGGTGTCGTAGCCGAAACCGCCCTCGTAGAAATCGAGCCGCCGGACATCCTCATCGCTCAGCCCTCGTACGACGCAGCCGGATGCGCCCTCGCCGCCCGCGACCAGAACCGGAAAGGCCCGCCCCTGCGCCCAGAGCACCGAGTGTCCAGGCAGATGCGCCGCGTCGCAGGTGATGTCCCGCCCCAGGACCGCGCGCAGCAACGGCGCATGGCAAAGCGTTCCATAGAAGAAAAAATCTACCAATGGTGTCACTTCCAGCGCCGCGCCGCCCATTCGGCAAGCATCCCGGCGAGCCCTCCGCCGACGATAAGCACGGCGACCATGTCCCAGACCAGGATGTTCCTGAGGTAATCGACGGCAACTCCAAAGATGCCGACGATCGCCTCCATCGGGCCGTCGTAGTTGCGCCGGAAGGCAAGGATCAGCATCCCGTATATCGAGAAGATCAAGAGCGCGACCGCCACCATCACCGCCGCGGTGCGCACTCCGGCATTGATCGAGTTCCACCAGCCGCCCGGCGCAGCCGGCCCCATCACCCGCCAGCCCGAGACAAGCCCGATCAGCGCGCAATAGAACGAGAAATTGCCAAACTGCGTGCCCGGCGGCATGTGGGGTTTGAGGATCTGGGCCGCGAAAAACCCAAGCACGGCGAAGGCGAGTGCGGCGAAAAGCTTGGCGGCTGTGGGCATATTAGACTGCTGGCCTCGAGACTGTTATCTGCGTTACATCGCAGTTTCCGCCCCGGAAAGCCCCGGCGCAAGAGGTCAGGTAGAAATTCCACATGCGTTGAAAACGTGCATCAAATCCGAGATGCGCAATCTCGTCCCAGCGGTGGTTGAAAACCTCATGCCAGCGGCGCAGGGTCTGGCTGTAGCTTTCCCCGAATTCGAACGATCCGACAAAGCTCAGTCCAGCCTTCGCGATCTCCTGACGCAGGGCGGTTGGCGAGGGAAGCATTCCGCCCGGAAAGATGTATTTCTGAATGAAATCGACGCCTTTTCTGTAGATCTCGAAACGCCGGTCCTGCAGCGTGATGATCTGCAACGTTGCGTTCCGCCCTGATTTGAGGCGCTCGCGGACGGTATCGAAATAGACCGGCCAGTATCTCTCGCCGACCGCCTCGAACATCTCGATGGAGGCGATCCCGTCATAGGTTCCGCGTTCGTCACGGTAGTCCTGAAGTTTGAATTCGACCCGGTCGGAAAGACCCGCGTCGAATATCCGCTTTTGCGCATAGTCGAATTGCGCACGCGAAATGGTAAGTCCGGTCACCTGCAAACCACATTCGGCGGCGGCATATTCGGCGAAACCGCCCCAGCCGCAGCCGATCTCCAGTACATGATCGCCCGGCCTGACCTGCATCCGGTCGATCAGGGAGGCGTATTTCTGCCGCTGCGCCGCCTCGAGACTTTCCTGCCCGGTCCGGAACAAGGCCGAGGAATAGGTCATGCTCCGATCAAGCCAGAGCGCGTAGAAATCATTGCCGAGGTCGTAGTGATGGGCGATGTTCTTTTTCGCCCGCCCCCGGCTGTTCGACCGAAGCATGTGGCGCAAACGCTCATAGGTGCGAAGAATGCCGATACCCGGGAAGCCGTCATAGACGCCCTCATTGTCCTGATGGACGAGATCCATGAGTGCCTGAAGGTCAGGCGTCGACCATCCGCCTTCCACATAGGCCTCGCAGAAGCCCAGATCACCCTCACGGATCAGCCGGGCAAAGATGTCGTCGTCCTCGACGCGGATTTCGGCGACCGGCCCCGGCACGGCACCTTGCGCCCGAAACCTGCGGCCATCCCTCAAGACGAAATCCAGCCGCCCATTCTCGATCGACCTGGCCACGCGAAACACCTGCGAGAAATATCGCGGCAGATCGTCTTCGCCATCGATTGTAGTCAGGACACCCATCTTCCCTCCGGGATACAGCCTAGCTTGAGAAAAGGCCGCGCGGCAAGCACTTCAGGAGTCCCGCTCTGACTTGCTGACCTGATAGGCGTCGAGCGCCCTTTTGCGCCCTTCGGCAAGGCCGATCATCGCGTCGGGATATGGCGCTTCAGGCGAGAGGTTCCAGCTTTCGGGGACGGCGCGGAAATAGTCGAGTGCGGTGTCCGGGGGTGATTTCTGCCCCTCGGCGATCCAGCGGCGCCGGTAATGGCCATCGGGATCGAACTTTTCCGCCTGCGTCGCCGGGTTGAACACGCGGAAATAGGGCGCTGCATCCGGGCCTGATCCAGCCACCCATTGCCAGCCCATCGCGTTCGAGGCCGGGTCCCAGTCGGTCAGGCAGTCCTCGAACCACGCCCGCCCGATGCGCCAATCCGTCAGAAGATGTTTCGTGAGGTAGGAAGCGACGATCATCCGCGCCCGGTTGTGCATACGCCCCGTCACATACATCTCGCGCATGGCGGCATCGACGAAGGGCTCGCCCGTGATGCCACGCCGCCACCTCTCGGCGTCGTCATTGTCGCCACGCCAGGGGAAGGCGTCCCAGCCATCGCGCCAGTTTTCGGTCGCGAGCTTCGGGTGATGATACATCAGGTGCCAGGCGAATTCGCGCCAGACGAGTTCGGAGAGGAATTTCTCGGCGCCCTGCACGGCGTCACCAAGCGCCCGCATCCCGGCATGCCAGATCATCCGCGGCGAAATCTCGCCCCAGGCAAGGTTTTCGGAGAGGCCCGAGGTCACGTCGTGGGCGGGAAAGTCGCGGCCCTCGCGGTAACGGGGCAGGCGTTCGGAAATGAAGGCCTCCAGCCTGTCTCGCGCCACCGCCTCGCCCACCGACGCATGGCGTGCGACAACCTCGGCGCCCCGGCGCATCGCGGCGCCGATCCGCCAGTCGTTCGGCTTGTCGGAGGCGGGCCAGCTTTCCGGCGCCGCCAACCTGCCGGGCGCCGCCAAGACACCCCCCGGATCGCGTGACCGCACCGCTTTCCAGTAAGGCGAATAAACGCTGTATGGCCCGCCCTGCCCCGTCTCCACCGTCCACGGATCAAAGAGGACCGCGCCGGGAAAGCTTCGCGCCGCGATGCCCGCCGCTTTCAGCGCGGATTTCACAGCCGTGTCGCGCGCAATGCCTTCGGGATCATGGACACGCTGCCAGTAGACCGCGCCCGCGCCCGTCTCCTCGATCAGCGCCCGGAGCACCGGCAGCGCCGCGCCGCGCCGCAGGATCAGCCGCGACCCCGCGCTTTCGAGCGTCCCGGCAAAGACGCGCAGCCCCTCGCCCAGCCGCCATTTCGCCGCCGCGCCGAGCGCCTCGACCGTCTCGTCATGGATAAAGACCGGCAGCACGGGCCGCCCATCCGCGCAGGCCGCCGCCAACGCCACATGATCGGCAAGCCGCAAATCGCGGCGGAACCACAGGATGATCGGCGCTTGGCTCATCTGCCCTTTCATCTTGGCGAAAATACCTCGGGGGTCCGGGGGTGGAACCCCCGGCGCGGCCTCAGAGCACCCGCTCCAGCGCCGCGATCAGCCGCGCAACGTCATCGGCGCTGGTATAGTGCACCATTGACATACGCAGCACGCCCTTCGCCGGATCAATCCCCATCGCCTCGAGCGGCCGCACCGCGTAGAAATCCCCCGCCCAGCAGTTGATCCCATGAGCTGCGAGCGCCTCGGAAACCGGCTCCGCCGCGCGGTTCAGCTCTACCGCGACGGTGGGGGCGCGGAGCGACGCATCGACGGGGCCAAGCAAGCGCAGGTCGTTTCGGCCCGACAGGAAATCCAGGAGCGGCTGGCAAATCTCCACCTCATGCGCCCGCATCAGGTCATGCAGCGCGCGGCCCTTCTCGACCGGACCGGTCTCGACCCCGAAGTGATGGGCATGAAGTGCTTCGAAATAGTCCACCATACCGGCCGAGGCCGCGATCTGCGCGTGATCTGGCCCCGCCGGGGTGAAGCGCTTGTAGAGCGTATCGCCGTTGAACCAGTGCCCCTGATTGGGCAGCCGCATCCCCAGATCTTCGCGGACCGCCATGATGCCCTGATGCGGCCCGTAAACCTTGTAGGCGGAGAAGAGATAGATATCCGCCCCGAGCGCCCCAACATCCGGCACCCCGTGCGGCGCATAGCTGACGCCATCGACGCAGGCCACGGCACCTGCGCCATGCGCAAGCGCCACGATTTCCGCCACCGGATTTACCTCCGCGACGACGTTGGAACAATGCGGAAAGCAGACGAGCCGCACCTTGCCGTCGGCGAGCAGCGCCTCAAGCCGCAATGGGTCCAGATGCCCCGTCGCCGGGTCGATCCGCCATTCCCGTATCTCGATCCCCTCCTCGCCCAACCGCCGCCAGGGACCGGAATTCGCCTCGTGATCCTGATCGGTGACGACGATTGCCTCGCCGGGCTTCACCCAGCGGCGGAACGCCTGCGCGAGGACATAGGTGTTCTGCGTGGTCGAGGGGCCGAAGCTCAGCTCATGGGTTTTGATCCCCATCATCGCCGCCAGTCGCGCCCGCGCCTCGTCCATCTCCGCGCCGCCCGCCGCGGCGGCGCCATAGGGCGCATAGGGCTGGACCTTGCGCTCCCGGTAGAACCGCGTGAGTCGGTCGATCACCGGACCGCAGGCATATGACCCGCCCGCATTCTCGAAGAATGCCTTGTCCTTCAGGTCCGGCACCGAGAAGGCCGGAAATTGCGCGCGCACGAATGCCAGATCGAGCTTGGTCATGATCCCCCTCGTCTTGATATCCCGAAGTGCTAGCCGAGACGTGGGTCGGAGTAAATTCGTGGGTAAACAGCAGACGCCCCGGCCCAATCGGGACCGGGGCGCTCTCGTTGGTTCAAAAGGCTCCTAACGCGCTTCGGTCCGCAGCCCCTGGATGATCGCCCAGCACATCAGCAGCAGGACCAGCGTGAACGGCAGCCCGGTCGAGATGACCATCGCCTGAAGCGCGCCAAGCCCGCCGCCGACCAGAAGGACGATCGCCACCGCACCCTCGAAGGTGCACCAGAAGACCCGCTGCGGCACCGGCGCATCGACCTTGCCGCCCGCCGTGATGGTGTCGATGACCAGCGATCCGGAATCCGATGAGGTCACGAAGAAGACGATGACCAGCACGATCCCGATGACCGAGGTGATGGACGACAGCGGCAGCCCCTCCAGCATCGCGAACAGCGACAAGGGCGGGTTGTAGCTGTCGATCACCTGAGCCTTCACGGAACTTGCCACCGGATCGGTAAGGACCTGATCGATGGCGACGCCACCGAAGACCGCCATCCAGAAGACGCAGACCAGCGACGGGATGATGAGGACGCAGGTGATGAATTCGCGCACCGTCCTGCCCCGGCTGACCCGCGCGATGAACATGCCGACGAAGGGCGACCAGCTGATCCACCAAGCCCAGTAGAAGGCGGTCCAGCCGTGCATGTAGTCGGTATCCTCGCGCCCGACCGGGTTCGACAGCGGCAGCAGTTCCTTGCCATAGGCGACCAGCCCTTTGCCGAAATCGGCAAGGATCGTCATGGTCGGGCCGGCCAGCAGGACGAAGACCAGCAGCAGCGCCGCGATGGCCATGTTGATCTCGGACAGAAGCTTGACCCCGCCATCGAGGCCCCGCAGGACCGAGAAAAGCGCGATGCCGGTGATGCCGGTGATGAGGATCACCTGAACCGTGATGCTCATCGGGATGCCGAAGACGTGCTCCAGCCCGGCATTCGCCTGCTGCGCCCCGAAGCCGAGCGATGTCGCAAGCCCGAAGAGCGTGGCGAAGACCGCGAGGATGTCGATGACATGTCCGGTCCAGCCCCAGATACGCTCGCCGAAAATCGGGTAGAAGGCGGACCGGATCGTCAGCGGCAGGCCCTTGTTGAAGGAGAAGAGCCCCAGCGCAAGCGCCACCACCGCGTAGATCGCCCAAGGATGCAGCGCCCAGTGATAGATCGTTGCGGCCAGCCCCATCTGTTTGGCGGCGTCGACGTTGGCCGCGATGATTGTCCCGTCCCCGGCTATCGGAGACGGCACGCCCAACGGTTCGGAAATCGCCATGTGATAGACCGGCTCGAGCACGCCGAAGAACATCAGCCCGATCCCCATGCCGGCCGCGAAGAGCATCGAGAACCAGCCGACATAGGTGTAATCCGGCACGGCGTCCTTGCCGCCCAGCCGGACCGAGCCCCACGGGCTGACGATCAGGAACAGGCAAAACACAACGAAGATGTTCGCGGCACCGAGGAAGAACCAGTCGAAGGTCGATGTCAGCCACGGCCGAAGCCAGCCAAAGACCGCGCTCGCCTGTTCGGGAAGCGCCAGCGCGTAGAAGACAAAGGCCATGATGGTCAGCGCCGAGACCATGAAGACCGGGTTGTGAACGTCGAAGCCGAAGGGTCCGACGCTGCCTTCCAGATTGTCCTGTCCGATCGTGTAATCGGTGTCGATCAGCGCCGCGGCGCCTTCGGGCAGCGGTATGCCTTGGGTGTTGTCCGTTTCGACCATCTGGTCCCCTCCTGTCAGGTTTTCCTGCCTTGTCCCTTGGGCGCGTCAGCCTCGCACGAGCATCACGGAGGCCCTGGAATGAAGCGCCAGCGTGCCGCCATGCGAAGCCCAGACATAGTCGGTGACGTTCGGGATATGGCTCGCCATGATCACCAGATCGGCGCCGGTCTCCTCGACCGCGCCATGAAGCTTCTTGTCGAGATCGATGGCGGGATCATTTGTCACGACCAGATGGGTCGTGGTGCGATGCCCGTGCTTCGCCGCTTCCGCCGCGCCAAAGGCCCTCAGCTTTGCCTCCACCTCCGGAGGCGAATGACCAAGCTCGCTTGGCTCGGGGCTCGTCACGGCGACGTAGCAGGCCTCGGCATCGTAATGCCGCGCCAGATCCGCTGCCGTATCAAGAGCCCGCCCCAGCCGATCGCTATTCCGCAGATCCACGGGCACCATGATCTTGCTGAACACTCTTCCCTCCCTGACTTTTTGTGCCTTCCGGGCGGCTCGGGCAAGCCGCGGATCGCAGCCAAATCCGCCGCTGACTAACTCCCGCCCCCGACGATACGGTGCGATAGCTGCGCCAGAAAGAATAGCGCGTTTTGCGACATTCCGTGACGCCATTAGAACATTCATGCGAATGGATGTCCAACAACTCGCGACATTGGCGGCGCCGCATGGCCCCTCTGATGGGAATGTCTAAGGCTGTGCCGGAATGCAGGGTGTGCCGGGGCGGAAGAAGTCGGGAGGCAGCCATCGCACCTCGGCTATGACGTAGTTCAACGTATCGCTGCCGGGTTTGGTATTCACCACTTCGAACACGATCTTGCCGTCCGGCGCGACTTCGAAGGCCCTGCCCTGCTGTGGGCTCGTAATCTCAAGCGCCCCCGATGGGAGCGACTGTGCCTTGCCGCGGATTCGCGAGTAGAAATTGTTCTTTCGGCCGTCGAAGACCGTGCGGCGTCCCAAAGTCACCGGGTCGATTGCGACGATCTCGCTGAAATCGCGGCTCATCCGGTTGTTGAAGACCATGATCTCTCCCGTAGGCAGCCAATCTGGATCATGCTGCCGCTGAGTCTGGCCGACCCGCCACCACTTGATCCGCAGCGTTTCGGGGTCGAGCACGAACAGCAGGTTCAGCGAGCGCGCGCTGACCAGAAGATCGCCCGCGGAGAATTCCGGAAAGCGATCGGCAAGCGCAGCGGGCAACGGCTCCACGTCATTGAGATGGATGCTGTCCGGCGGCCAAAAGCCCGACGTATTGCGGGTGTTTTCGTGAACATCGTTGGCGTGACGACGCCGGATTTCGAGAATGTCGATCATCGGATTGGCGTCGATGATGTCCTGCGGCCTGATCTCGCGTTCGACCGTGCCATCGGCGACCGCGACCTTCGCCAGGCTATCGGCGTATTCTACCGTCCAAACGGACGTACCCGCATCGTCGTGCATGACGCTATGGCTGTAGTCCCCCGGAATCGTCCAGAGCCTTTTCCCGCAAGAATCAAAACGTTGCAGAGAAATGCTGCCATCGAAGGTGAAAATCAGGGACCCGTCAGGCAGGATGTCCAGGCCGTGGACGAATTTCCGGTTCGCGGCGCGGATTGTCTCGGGGCCTACCGGTATTTCGTCCAGCACCCAGGCATATGCAACGGTGAGTTTCGGTGTCACGAGCAGCGCCATGTTCTCGATGCCCTTGGAATCCGCGAAAGCGCCTACGATCAGCCGCCAACCCGCCGCCATTTCCGTCGGATCGGCGCGCATCAGGAGGCCCGGAAGGGACAGACCTTCGGCGGTCTTCATTGCCGAAAACCCCGACAGGTCGACATTCGCTTCGCGCTTGACCCGAACCGACTGATCGGCGGTATCGCCAGATACCCGTCCGCTGAGCTCAAGACCGACGTCTTTTACCAGCGTCGGAAAGGAGGCGACCTTGATCGCCAGGGCTCCAACCGTGCCGGCGCGATCGGAACCCTGGGTCCTGGATTTCACCAGCCAGCCGAAGCAAACGGTAATCACCGCCCAGAGTATGACGCACAGGACAAACGCCCTGACCGGGACAGATCGTTCCATTACGGTCCCCTTCTTTCGCCCGGATGACGCTAAGGTAGGATTGCGGCTTCAACAAGTTGCAGGGTGCCTTGCAGGCAAAAGGGCTTGACCCTATATTCGCAACGTTCGGGTTCGCCCGGACTATGGACATAAACGCGCTCGTAATAATCGGATCGGACCCGGGGGCGGTACCCGGCGGCTCCACCAGATACCCCGTATTGGCGGGACATGGGGCCGAAACAGGATCGACGAACGCCTAAAGGGGTTAGCTTTGTCCCGGTGAGGTACCACCGTTATCGGTCCGCAAAGTACAGTTGCCAATAACAACCGTGCTCCGGCAATGGCTCTGGCTGCGTAAGCAGTTCGGGTCGCCGAAACTAAGCCCTTGCGCCTAGCAGCGTAAGGCGGGGTTCGCAGGCACCTGGCAACAGAAGCCTGCACTTTCCCCATCTGCCTTCATTCTTTGTCAAGCAAGACGGCCTAGCGTCGCCTCATCGCCGGTTGTTCAAGGAGACGAAGGTGACCAAGCTCAAATTCCTGAGTGAATGGTATCGGCGCGTCTGGGTCGAAGCCGACCCGGCCGCCATCGACGACTATTTCGCGCCGCGAGTCGGAGCCGACGGTCTGATGCCTGATGGACAGGTTTCATCGGAGGATTTCCGCGCGTTGGTTCCCGCGCTTCTGTCCCTGGTCCGCGATCTGAGGATCGAGATCGACCGCCATATCGAGACCGGAGACTGGCTCTGGGCGCAGATCACCGTTCACGCGACGAACGCTCAGGGCATCGATCCGATCCGGGCGGGCGGTCAGATCATGATGAGGATCGAAGACGGCAAGATCGTCGAAGCCTACAACGCTTTCGATTTCATCACCTTCTTCGAACAGGCGGGCCTGCTGCCGCGGGACGCCTTCCTTCTGCTCCTCTCTGGCGAACGGCTCGGCTAGGCAGTGGACACATAAGCTCTCGTCCAAAGCCTTGCCTAGGCGAGCGCGACGGCGGCGAGCTATGGGACGGCAAGGTTGTCGAACCGCGTCGCGATACGGCGGAAGTGCTTGAGCGTGTTGAAGTATCGCTCCACGAGGTTGCCAGGGAGTCCGGCGACTTTTCCGCCAAGGCATTGATTATGTTGACCCACACGCCGGCCTTGGCCCAGCGGCTGAAGCGGTTGCAGACCGTGGTGCAAGGGCCCGTAGCGCTCGGGCAGATCGCGCCAGGCGATCCGCTGCGCAGGATGTGGAATATTCCGTTCAGAACCCCTCGGCCATCCGTCCGCGGGATGCCTCGTGGCTTGTCGGGCGGCAGCGCGTGGACGATCCGCCATTCCGCATCGCTCAAATCAAGACGCGCCATGATCCGCCTCCTGTTCAGGAGAGTGAACTCAAGGGGCTCACGGCTTCGGGAATCCCGGTTAGGAGTACGGAACCTAGTTCGGGCTTGCCCGGCCGTGAGTTGGCGGGCAATCATGGCCCATGCGCAGCATGCCGACGTTTCGTTTCGCCATTGCCTTGTTCGGCGCACTGCTTCCCGCGCCGGTTTGCGCTTGCGAAACCGCGCTACTTCTCGCCATCGATGTGTCCGGCTCCATCGATCGCGCGGAATACCTCTTCCAGACAGGCGGCTTGGCCGACGCGCTCAACGACCCGGAAGTGGCGGATGCGCTCGTCCTCGGTCAGGTTGCGCTCGGCGTAGTCCAGTGGTCGGGCGCCGGTCAGCAAGCGTTTTCGCTCACCTGGAAGCGGATGCTCAGCCAGGACGCCGTCGATGTCTTTGCCGATGCGGCTCGAAATCTGTCGCGCGCTTTCGACGCGTCGGATACCGCAGTCGGCGAGGCGCTAGGCTTTTCGGTCGATCAGTTCGCCGCCGTGTCGGACTGTCGCCGGCGCGTGATCGACATATCCGGCGACGGACCACTGAATGCCGGTCGTCCCGTTGCGGCCGAGCGCGCCCGCGCCCTGCGCGCCACGATCGACATCAACGCCATCGCCATCGAGGATGTCGGACGTTCGATCCCGATCACCGAATTCTACCGCCGCTATGTCATTTCCAGCCAAGGCTTCGTGATCACCGCGCGCGGATTGTCGGACTACCCGCGCGCGATACGCGAGAAGCTCATCCGGGAAATCGCCAGACCTCTCGGCTGATATTGACGGAATGCGCGCCCCGTGCCACGCTGAATCCGTGGGGCCGCGACCGCGCCCCGTGAGGCCTCGGCCCAAGCGTCGCATCCTTTGACAAAGACAGAAAGGATGCCTCATGCCTGCTTTCGGCGCCATATCCGCTCAACAACTTTCACGACTGGTCGGCACGCCGGATTGCCCGGTCCTCGTCGACATGCGGATCGAGCCGGATTTCGCCGCCGACCCGCGGCTGATCCCCGGCGCGTTCCGCCATCCATCAGACCAGATCGAGACACTCGCCGCCGATCTAGCCGAACGGCGGGCGGTCCTGATTTGCCAGAAAGGCGAAAAGCTCTCCGAAGGCGCGGCCGCGCTTCTGCGCTGCCACGGCGTCGCCGCCGAGAACCTCGAAGGAGGCGCTGTTGGATGGGCCGCCGAGAACCTTCCGATGATCCCCCTCGCCGCATTGCCGACGTCGCGCCTGTGGGTTACGCGCCTCAGGCCGAAGATCGACCGCATCGCTTGCCCCTGGCTGATCCGGCGCTTCGTCGATCCCAAGGCGAAGTTCCTGTTCGTCGCACCGACCGAGGTCATGGGCGTCGCCGACCGTTACGGCGCCACGCCTTTCGACATCGAAGGCGTCACATTCTCGCACCGCGGCGAGATGTGCAGCTTCGATGCGCTTCTCGACGATTTCGCGCTTCGTACGGAGGCGCTGGATCGGCTGGCCGGCGTGATCCGCGGCGCGGATACCGACCGCCACGATCTGGCGCCCCAGGCCGCGGGCCTGCTGGCGGTGTCGGTTGGCCTGTCGCGGCAATATCGTGACGATCTCAGCCAACTGGAGGCCGGCATGGTGCTTTATGACGCCCTCTACCGTTGGGCGCGCGACGGCTTCGAGGAGGGCCACGACTGGCAAGCGGACCGGCGTCCATGAACGCCGAACCACCGCTCTGGCGCATCTTCGGCCGGATCGGCCTGCTGTCCTTTGGCGGACCTGCGGGACAGATCGCGCTCATGCACCGCGTTCTTGTCGATGAACTGCGCTGGCTGAGCGAGGAAGAGTTCCTGCGCGCGCTAAGCCTTTGCATGTTGCTGCCCGGACCCGAAGCCATGCAGCTTGCCACCTATGCGGGCTGGAAGCGCGCTGGCGTCCGGGGCGGGCTGATCGCGGGCGGCCTTTTCGTCCTGCCCGGTGCAGTGCTCATCCTCGCGCTTGCAATGCTCTACCTGCATTTCGGGCACCTTCCCGTGCTGACCGGCCTGCTTATCGGCCTGAAGGCCGCTGTCATCGCGATTTTGCTGCAAGCCGTCCTGAAGCTGTCGCGGCGCGCCCTGCCGGGGGCGTTCGAACGACTTCTGGCCGCCGGCGCCTTCGCCGCGATCTTCGTGTTTTCGGTGCCGTTTCCGGCCATTCTCATTGCGGCGGCTCTTGCGGGCGTAACGTTTCATCGAACGGAAGCGGACCACCCCCTCGCTGCCCCCGAAGGAAGCCTGGCCGGGCTGGCCAGCACGTTTGCGGTCGGGGTTGCACTCTGGTTCGCACCGCTTGCCGCGCTCTGGCTGTCCGGACAGGCGTTTCTCCTGTCCATCGGGCTCTATTTCTCACGTCTCGCGGTCGTGACCTTCGGCGGCGCCTATGCCGTCCTCGGCGACATGGCGCAGACCATGGTCACGGCGCATGGCTGGGTCACGGCGGGCCAGATGATGGATGCGCTCGGCCTGGCCGAAACGACGCCCGGACCGTTGATCCTCGTTACCGAATTCGCGGCTTTTCTGGCGGGGGCGGCGCAGGGCGGCGCACCACTGGCGGTCGCGGCGGCGCTCCTGACGCTCTGGGTCAGTTTCGTCCCATGTTTCCTTTGGATATTCGCTTTCGGGCCGCTTGTGAGCGCACTCACATCGCGGCCGCGCCTTCGCGCCGCCCTGTCGGGCATCACCGCGGCTGTCGTCGGCGTCATTGCCAATCTCGGCCTGTGGTTCGCGTTAAACTTCTTCTTCCGCGATCTCGGCGGAGTGCGGATTGGCCCCGCGCATCTCCTCGTGCCCAATCTTGCACAGATCGATCCTGCCGCTGTGCTCGCCACGATCGCCGCACTGGTGATGACGTTCGCGCTGCGTTTGCCCGTGCTCCTGCTGGTCTTCGCCAGCGCCTTCGGCGGGTTGCTGATCTGGTCGGTCACGCAAACCTGAGCTGCGCCAAACGGCGCCGAGCGCCCCCTTTCCTTCCAGTGCAAAAGGCTTATGCTCCAAGGCAACCGCACCGAGAAAGCGCATCCATGACGAAGACTATCGATTACGGCAACCTGATGCACAAGGCCATGCGCGGGCTCATCATGGAAGTACTGCGGGGGGTGGAGCGCGAGGGTCTGCCTGGCGAACATCACTTCTTCATAACCTTCGACACGCGCCACCCCGATGCCGAAATGGCCGACTGGCTGCGCGAACGGTACCCCGAAGAGATGACCGTCGTCATGCAGCACTGGTTTGACAATCTGGCCGTGAGCGACGAGGGCTTTGCCGTGACGCTGAACTTCGGCGACCAGCCAGAGCCGCTCTACATTCCGTTCTCGGCGATCTGCACCTTCGTCGATCCCTCCGTCGAATTCGGTCTTCGCTTCGAGTTGCAGGACGACTCCGAGGACGAAGAGGATGACGACGACGCTTCGATCCCCGACGAAGAGTCGGCGGAGCGGACCGAGGCGGAGGTCGTCAGCCTCGACAAGTGGCGGAAGTAAGCGACGAAATCGTTGCATTCGCGTTTTACGATCGTCATGGGCCGGATTTGGCCGGCATCTACCGGGACAGTTTTCAATGAATAGAGACCTCACGCTTTTCGTCGGGCAGTTGCTGCGCAATCCGCGGGAAATCTCCGCGGTCGTGCCGTCGTCGCGCGCACTCGCCCAGGCGATGGTCCGTGGATTGGGTCCGTCCACCGGCCGGATCGTCGAGTTCGGTCCCGGCACCGGCAAGATTACCGAGGCGATCCTGGCGCAGGGCATCGATCCCACGGACCTGACGCTTTACGAGATGAACCCGGCCTTCTGCGCGGCGCTCACGCGGCGCTTTCCGGGTGTACGCGTGGTGAACGCGCCGGCACAGGAAGCGACGCGCGAACTTTCCGGCGTCGGAACGGTCGTCAGTGGATTGCCGCTTCTCTCGATTCCGCGCGAGATCCAGCGCGGCATCCTCGGTGCGGCCTTTTCGATCCTCAGGCCCGGCGCGCCCTACATTCAGTTCACCTACGGCTCTCGGCAGCCGGTCAGCGACGCCGTGAAAAAGGCGCTCGACCTCGATGTCGAACGCGGGCCACGCATCTGGCAGAACCTGCCGCCCGCGCGGGTCTATTTCTACCGTCGCGCAGAAAGCCGTGTTTGCGCAACCAGCGCATGATCCGCGATTTCACGTTTGAGACAAGCGCCGGAATCGCTTAGTGAGTGCTGGAAATCTCGCAACCGACAGGCCGTTCATGACCAAGACGCGCACCGAAACCGACAGCTTTGGCCCGCTTGAGGTTCCCGCAGACAAGTACTGGGGCGCTCAGACCCAGCGGTCGATCATAAACTTCCCGATCGGCTGGGAAAAACAGCCGGTGCCCATCATCCGCGCGCTCGGCGTCATCAAGAAAGCCTGCGCGCTGGTCAATATCGCCCAAGGCGACATCGACCCGAAGATCGGCGAGACAATTTCGGCGGCCGCGAACGAGGTGATCGAGGGCAAGTTCGACGACAACTTCCCGCTGGTCGTCTGGCAGACCGGATCGGGCACCCAGTCGAACATGAACGCGAACGAGGTGATCTCCAACCGCGCGATCGAAATGCTGGGCGGCGTGATGGGGTCGAAAAAGCCGGTTCACCCGAACGACCATTGCAACATGGGCCAATCGTCGAATGACACGTTCCCGACGGCGATGCATGTCGCTATCGCCATGCAGGCGCGCGATGTGCTGCTGCCGGGGCTGGAGAAGCTGTCCAAGGCCCTATGGGCGAAGTCCGATGAGTTCAGCGACATCATCAAGATCGGCCGGACCCATACCCAGGACGCGACGCCGCTGACGCTCGGCCAGGAATTCTCGGGCTATGCCACACAGGTCGACAAGGGCATGGCGCGGGTCAGGGCCTGCCTGCCCGACATCTACGAACTGGCGCAGGGCGGCACCGCCGTCGGCACCGGGCTGAATACGAAGAAAGGCTGGGATACCCGCGTCGCCGCCGAGATCGCGAAGATCACCGGCCTGCCCTTCGTCACCGCGCCCAACAAGTTCGAGGCGCTCGCCGCGCATGACGCGATGGTGATGTTCTCGGGCGCGCTGAAGACGGTCGCCGCCTCGCTCTTCAAGATCGCGAACGATCTTCGGCTTCTCGGCTCCGGTCCCCGCTCGGGCCTCGGCGAGTTGATCCTGCCGGAGAACGAGCCGGGCAGTTCGATCATGCCGGGCAAGGTCAACCCGACCCAGGCCGAGGCGCTGACGATGGTTTGCGCCCACGTCATGGGTAATGACGCCGCCGTGGGCTTCGCCGGAAGCCAGGGCCATTTCGAGCTGAACGTCTACAACCCGATGATGAGCTACAACGTCCTTCAGTCGATGCAACTGCTTGGCGACGCCGCCTCAAGCTTCACCGACAACATGGTTGCAGGCACAAAGGCCAACATCGCGCGGATCGACAAGCTGATGAAGGAAAGCCTGATGCTGGTGACGGCGCTTGCCCCGACCATTGGCTACGACAACGCCACAAAGGTCGCCAAGACCGCGCACAAGAACGGCACGACGCTGAAGGAGGAAGCCATCGCTCTCGGCTTCGTCGACGCGGAAACCTTCGACCGGATCGTCCGGCCCGAAGACATGATCGGACCGAAGGGCTGAGGGCGCAGGACATATGGCGGAGATCATCAACCTCAGGCAGGTTCGGAAGGAAAGGACGCGCGCGAAAAAGCGCGTCGAGGGCGATGAAAACGCCGCCCGGTTCGGCCGCAGCCGCGCGCTGAAAGCCTTGGAAAGGGCGCGGAACGAACGGGCCGAGGCGCTTCTCGCCGCGCATCGGCGCGACGGCGGATCCGAGTGACGCGGCCGGTCAAACGCTCGCTCACGCTGAAGGGCCACCGCACCAGTGTAACGCTGGAGGATCCGTTCTGGCGCGTCTTCCGGGAAATTGCCGTCAATCGCGGCCAGCCGATCAATGCGCTCGCCGCCGACATCGACGCCGCACGCGATCCCGGCACCGGGCTGGGTACGGCAATCCGTCTGTTCATTCTGTCTGACTTGCAGCAGCGGCTTACCGAAATGGATCGCCGCTGAGCGCCGATCCCGTGTCTTCAGGTGCCGGGATAAAGCGCCTCGCGCATCCTCTCGGCCAGCGACTGTTCCCCTTCTTCCCAGTCGGTCAGTTGCCGTCTCGGAGATTTCGGTGTCAACTCACCGCGAAACAGTGTCTGGATCTCCTCGCGGGACAGCGAGGTCGGCTCCTCCTTTGGCTCAGGTCGGTACTGGATACCGATCGACCGCCAGGACGGAATCGCTATGCGCAGGAAACTCGGCGCCGAAAATATCGACGCATAGGACGACTGGGTAACAGCCAGGTCTTTCATATGCAGGCACCCCCCAAGGAACCTAGTCGGTGAGGAGTGGCTGCCTCACCTGTTTCACACACGGGCCATATGAGCGGAAAACGGCCCAAAATCGCTAAGGGAAAAACGAATCATTTTTCCCATGATTGGAACATGACTCAGAAACAGTCCGTCAATCAATTCCCGGTTGCGTTGTTTCCGGAAATTGCGCGCAAATGAGGCAATGACGCCACGTCACGTCGCACAAATCCGAGGCGGATTCCCGCACGAGACCGCACAGTTAGCTGGGCGACAGGCTCCGGTTCCGCCCCTTCGGGCAACACGAATCGAAATGAACGCAAGAGGATTGAGAGCATCAGCGGCCCCTCGATCATGGCGAATCCCGCGCCGGGACAGACGCGCGGCCCCGCCGAAAAGGGCATGTAGGCGGCGCGTGACGACTGCCGCCCTGCCGCGCTCTGCCAGCGGTCGGGATCGAAGCGGTCCGGGTCTTCCCACAGCCTTTCGTGCCGGTGAAGGTGCCATGGCGATAGCACGACCTGTGCGCCAGGCGCCACGTCACGGTCGCGCAAGCGCTCGGGGCAAGTCGTCTCCCGCACCATCATCGGGACCGGCGGATAAAGCCTGAGCGTTTCGCGGAACACGTCGCGCGTGAAAAGCAGCGCCGCAACGGCACCGACACCTCCCTCCGCCTCGAAGGTCGCCGCCTCTGCGGCCACGCGATCCTGCGCGGCCTCATCCCGCGCCAGAAGGTAGAGCGCCCAGCCAAGCGCCGCCGCCGAGGTCTCATGTCCCGCCAGGAAGAAGATCGCGACCTGATCGACCATTTCCTCGGGTGTGAAACACCGGCCTGTCGCGGGATCCGGTGTGGTCATGATCTTGGTGGCGAGATCGTCTGGCGCATTGCCCGCCCGGATCGCCGCCATCCGCTCCTTCGTCAGCCGGGTGATGAGTGCGCGGATCGTCCGGGCCGACCGTTTCGCGCGGAAAGGCACGAAACGCGGAATCCAGCGCGGCAGCGGCAGGAGCGCGCCGAGGTTCAGAAGCGGCTGCGCCCGCTGAAAGGCGCGAAACTCGTCGAAGACACGCGCGGCGATCTCATGTTCGATAGGGATGGAAAAGAGTGTGCGAAAGATCGCATCGGCTGCGGCATGGCTGGCGAAGGCTTCGATCTCCACACTGTCGCCCGGCTGAGCCTGAAGTCGGTCGCGCGCCCCCTCGGACGCCGCCAGGAGCGCCGGAAACGCCTCATGCAACCGTCCCTTGGCAAAGGCGGGATCGATGATCCGACGTTGTGCCTCCCATTCCGCGCCGTTGGTGACGAAGACCGAGCGGCCGAGCAGCGGCGCAAGCCCTTCGCGGACCCGCTCGCTTTTCGGGAAATCCTTCGGGCGCTCCTTCAGCACGAGATCGACCAGAGCCGGATCGTTGCAGAGATAGGACCGGAAGAAGGGCGTCCGGAACTCCGCCATCCAGGCACGGTAGAGCCGCGCCGGCTGCGCCGAGAGGATGTCCCGCCGAAACAACCGCACATAGCGCCAGAGCGAGACGTGATCTTCGCGCGGCCGCGGTTTTGGCGGGATCATGCGACATCCCTGTAGCGGCTCGCCGGGCGGTCGATGACGGTTCTCGACGGCGCCCTGCCCCGGTAGCGGTCGGCGAGCGTCGAGGGGCCCGCGGTGATACGGAAGTAGTCGTAGTCCCCCGGCCGATCGAAGGCGCAGAGATACTGGAAATGCAGCCGGAAGAAGCGCCAGCGCAAGTCCTTCCAACGCTCCGGGCTGAGCGTCAGGGTGAAGGCGGCCGACAGGATCAGCGGCCAGCGCTGCCCCGCCGGCGCGACACCCGAGACCTTGACCGGATCGCAGAGCGCATAGGTGCAGCCATCACCCGGCGCCGTCACATCGACCCAGGTCAGCGCATCGCTGGCCGACAGGTGGGCGAGGTCGGCGCGCAGGCGCCGTGCCTCCGGCAGAAAGGACACCATCGGCACGACATGGCCAAGCGAAAGGAACCCCAGGACCGCACCTCCCGCCACCGGACCCTGCCCCGCGCGGAGAAGATCGGCCAGGGCCGAGATTGCCAGATGCGCGCCCGAGGAATGGCCAACCACCAGAACTTCGTCCCATTCTTCCCGCAAGGCGGCGGCGATACGGCTTGAGAAGACAGCGATCCGATCATCGAGCGCGGCGGGATAGGCGCCGTTTCGCGATGCCGTGAACGCATAGTCATGCATGAGGTAATAGGCGTAGATGCGGTCATCGATCTGCCGGAAAAGCCAAAGAACAGCGCCTCCGACCGCAAGCCCCGTGACAGCGGCGAGCGCCTCGCGGAATACCCCGTCAGGCATGAGGGTCCGCAGAATCCAGAGGGCCGTCAGCCCGCAAAGCGCCGCTGCGACCAACTGCGCCAGAAGGACGCCGATGGGATAAAGCGCGGCGATCGTCGGCCCCTTGCGCAGCCGCGCCAGCCGGAAGATCGCACCGGAGCCGACATAGACCCAGAACGTACGGGCGAGTTGCGCATAGGTCGCCACAATCCCCTGCCGCATCGACTTTCGCACGATATCCGACCACACCAGCACCTCGACCTCCGCCGAGGTCGTTGCGCCCTCCATCTCTGCCGCAACGCGCCAGCCATAGGTCTCACCGCCCGGACGCGCCGAGATGGCAATCGAATAACCGCTGATCGCGGACTGCGCTGCGCTTTCGCTCCGGTACAACTCCCGGTAGCGGCGCGGATGGAACGGATCGTAGCCGGGAATGTAAAACACCCGCCGCCACTCTACCCCGTTCTGCGCCATACCGCCCTGTCTCCGCGCTTCATCCGGCGCATCCTAGCGGCAAGTCCGGCCGGGTGAAAGCAGCGCTTCCCGTCAGAGATCTTGTCCGGCGAGAACGGCGCCCGCCGCGCGGCCAAGTTGCCGCGAAATGTCGCTGAAGACGGTCTCATAGGCATCCGACATCGCGCGATTGAGAGCCTGTGCGCCAGGTTCGCCCGACACGGCGATGTATTGCCGGATCTGATCGTCCGACAGCGGCGCATAAGCCATGGTGAGATAGGCGTGCACCCAAGTGTCGGTTTCTTGCCGGATGGCATCCTCCTGCGACCACACCTCGGCCACGACGTCGTCTTCGGTCATCTCCGTCCCGATCGCGCCGGCATCACGCAGCCCGTTGTAGAAGGCGTAATTCGCGTTCAATCCGCTCGACACGTTGGTTTCGACAAGATCGTTCGCCTCGACGAAGGCGTCGATAAGCCCGATCCTGGGATTTTCTTCGGCGCGCATTTCTTCGAGCGTCAGGCGGCTCGCATCCTCCACGTCCGGGTCGAGGAGCGCGCGCCGCGCGGAAATCTCCAACGCTGTCGCCTGCTTGCCGAAGTCGGAACGGAAGAAGGCGATGGCAGGGCCGATATCCGTCTTCGATTGCGCAAGATTCGCTTCGAGCGCGCCAGTGAATTCCGGCAATATCCGTTCCGGTGCGTAGATCTGACGAACCGCATCCCGCCAGGTTTCACCACCCGCAGCGTCAAGCATGCTGCCATCGATCTCGCGCCCGTAGGCTTGGCCCTCTTCGCTGATGACGGCAAACACCGCCGGCAATTGCAGCGCCGATACAAGATCGTCGATCTGCGCCGCCGCCGCAGGCAAGACCGGGGCGACCGCGAGGGCCGAGGCCAGAAGAGGAGCAAAGAGGGAACGGTGCATGGCGGTTTCCGGGGTGTTGCCCCTACACTCCTAGTCTGCCCGGTGCGCTCTGCCAAGCGCCACGCTGATCGGTGACGACGGACCGGCGCAGGACCGCGCACCGGACCGCTGTGACGCCCGCAAATCAGGGGTTGCGCTGACCCAGTGCTGCGGCTAAATCCCCGCGTTACAACGACCCCCGATGCGGAGAGGTGCCGGAGCGGTCGAACGGGGCGGTCTCGAAAACCGTTGGGGGTGAAAGCCTCCCCAGGGTTCGAATCCCTGTCTCTCCGCCATCTCCCCCCTTGCGAACCACGGACACCCCCATGCTGCGCGTGGAATTTTCCGTTTTTTCAAAGGGGTTTGCGGGCACAATCCGAACCTCAGTGACCGCGCGCCGGACCTGTTTCGGGTGTTGAATGCCCCGCCGGCTCTGGTCAGCGAACATCGACGGAGAGGGTCCGGCTACGGTTTCCTTTGCGGTTTCATGGCTTGGCAATCAACTCCGCCAAAACCAGGAGAAGCGTACCCAACGCCGTCGTTGGGATCCGGGCCAAGATCCACGTTAGGCATGTCGGGCGGTATGCCGGCGTAGACGGGCGGATTGCAGTCGGCGGTTGTCCCCCTCTTCCGAGCTCAGATGGTCGATGTCCCGATGCGTGTCAAAGCCGACGGAAGAGGGTGTCAGACTTATATGGCGCTTGGCATTTCTTGCGCGCATCGAGGCGGGCAAGGCGCCAACCCGTCATTCGCTCGTATTCCTTGCCGAGAGCGGCCTTGTCTCCCTTCACGCCTTGGCGACGGGGAGAATGCCGCCAAGCGAATTTCATTGGCAGGCCGCGAGGGAAAGAGACGACCGCATCCTTGCGGCGTGTCAGCAAGCAGCGACCAAAGCCTCAGAGCTTGAAAGACCGGCCGCTGAACGGGACTTCGCGATCAAGGCCCGTTTCGACGCGATGGAGAACGATCCCGCGGTTCGGCGCAGACGAGAGGCGCGGTCGCATGGGCGTTGCTGACCCGACGCACATCCAGTCGCTCGGCTTCTGACCGATCGCGGCCTCGGCGACCCTGCCTTCGGGAAGTCCAGAAGGCGGACTTACGCTGCAACAACAACCCGATCATGTTACCGTACTCAACTCGGATACATGATTCTTCGGCCACTGAGGCCCGTCTTGAGCCGCCAAGGTGGTAGTTGATTACGCGCTTTTCGTGGTGCGGACTTTTGCATCACGGGCGCCGGGTATTGCTTGAGTTGTGAGCAATTGCGCAGTCATTCGTAGCGCTTGTTCTTGCCAGCGCCAACTATTCGCTGCGTTAGGTAAGGACACCCAAGTCGAAGCCGGGAGCAGAATGAGCGGACCCCTCACCATCATTGTCGTTGAACCGGATCGGCAACGGGCGCTCGACATTGTCGATGCACTTCGTGCCGCCGGTGACGATCGGGTTCATGTCCTCGGCGACGGCGCCGGGCTGGCGCGCCGTGTTGCCGAAATCCGACCCGATCTCGTGCTGATCGACATCGCCAGCCCGTCGCGCGACATGCTCGAGGAGCTGGCGCTCGCCTCGGCCCGACCTGGAACGCCCGGTCGCGATGTTCGTCGACCGCTCCGACAGCGGCCTGACCAAGGCTGCGATCGAGGCCGGGGTTTCGGCCTATGTCGTCGATGGCCTGCGCCGAACGCATCAAGCCGATCACTCGACGCCGCCATCGCGCGGTTCCACATGTTCCAGCCGGATGCGCAGCCGAACTGGCCGCCACCAAGGCCGCGCTGGAAGAGCGCAAGGTCGATCGACCGCGCCAAGGGCGATCATGATGCGCGCGCAAGCGGCCTGAACGAGGACGCGGCCTATGCGCTGCTGCGCAAGACCGCGATGGACCAGGGCAAGGTCTTGCCGATGTCGCGCAGGCGCTGGTCACGGCGGCGGGGCTGCTGACATGAGCCCGGCACGATTTCGCGTCGGCTTCATCCCGCTGGTCGATGCGGCGCCGCTGATCGTTGCCGCGCGAACTGCGGCTTTGCCGAGGAAGAGGGGCTGACCTTCGAGCTTGCCCGCGCGCCGACCTGGTCGACGCTGCGCGACATGCTGGCGTTGGGCAGGTCGAGGCGGCGCATATGCTGGCGCCGGTGCCGGTCGCGATCGCGCTGGGGCTGGGCGGCGACGCCGCGCGGCTTGACGCGCTGATGGTGCTGTCGGTCAACGGCAAGGTCATCGGCGTTTCGCCCGATCTGGCCGCGCGATGCGCGCCACGGGCTATGATCCCGTTTTCCGATGCGGCCGCGCCGGCCGCGCTGATCGCGCCTCGGGCGGCGGCTTGCGCATCGGCGTGCCCTTCCCGTTCTCGATGCATGCGGAACTGCTCGTCTACTGGCTCGAGCGCGCTCGGCCGCCGGACGCCGCAGCTCTGAGGTCCGCACCATCCCGCCGCCCCTGATGGCCGAGGCGATGGCCGGCGGGCGAGATCGACGCCTTTTGCGTCGGCGAGCCCTGGGGCTCGATCGCGGTCGAAACGGCGGGCGGGCGAATTGCTGCTGCCGGGCCGGCGATCTGGCTTCGCCCCGGAAAAGGTGCTGGCCGTCGCGCGCAGACTGGGCCGAGGCCGAACCGGAGCTGACCGGCCGCCTGATGCGCGCGGTCTGGCGGGCCGGGCGCTGGACTGGCCGATCCCGCCAACCGCATCGACATTGCCGCCGAAGATCCTGCGCGGCCCGGCCTATCTCGACGTGCCGGCCGAACTGATCGACCGGGCGCTGTCCGGGCCGGCTGCTCGTCGCGCCCGCGGGCCCGAGGTAGACGTGCCGCAGCTTTCATCGAGTTCATCGCCGGCTGGCGAACTTTCCCTGGCGCAGCCAGGCCGCCTGGATCGCGCGCCGTCTGGCCGCCCGCATCGGGCTCGACCGCGATCTGTCCACGGCCCGCGCGCGGCGCAGTATTCCGCAGCGATCTCTACCGCCAGCATCTTGCGCCGCCGGGCGCCGACTCTGCCCGGCGCCTCGGAGAAAGGCCGAAGGCGCACTGGCCCGGATCAGCCGCTCGCCTCGCCACGCGGCGAAGTGATTCTGCCGCCCGACGCTTCTTCGACGGCCAGATTTTCGACCCGGCGATCACCTGCGTGACTGAAAATTGCGGCAGAATGCTGCGCTGCAGAATAAATCTGGCCCGCAGACGGCAAATTCCGACCGCGCAGCAGTTGACGCATCGGCCGCACATCGAAAACCTTGGGGCAAGACGGGACAACGAGGTCTGCCGTGTTCTCCCGAAAGATCCGGGACGACGAGCAAAGCCGCTCGACCCCTCCGCATCCACTGCGGCGCGAGGTCGGCGGCCTTTTTGCGTTCGATCGCATCCTCCGAAGGCACTGACAAGGACACGACCATGATCCGTAACGCCCTCCTTCTGACGCACCCTGCTCGCCCCGCCGGCCTTCGCCGAGACGCCGGGCATCGAAAAAGACGAACTGACACTCGGCTTCATCAAGCTGACCGACATGGCGCCGCTGGCGATCGCCAAGGAGAAGGGCTTTTTCGAGGACGAAGGCCTGTACGTCACGCTGGAAGCGCAGGCGAACTGGAAGGTGCTGCTCGACCGCGTGATCTCGGGCGAGCTGGACGGCGCGCATATGCTGGCCGGTCAGCCGCTCGCCGCGACCATCGGCTACGGCACCAAGGCGCATATCGTCACGCCCTTCTCGATGGACCTGAACGGCAACGGCATCACCGTGTCGAACGAGGTCTGGGCGCGATGAAGCCCAATGTCGAGTGGATGCCGACGGCAAGCCCGAGCATCCGATCTCGGCCGCCGCGCTGAAGCCGGTGATCGACCGAGTACAAGCCGAGGGCAAGCCCTTCAACCTGGGCATGGTCTTCCCGGTCTCGACCCACAACTACGAACTGCGCTACTGGCTGGCCGCGGGCGGGATCAACCCCGGCTTCTATTCGCCCGACGACATCTCCGGCCAGATCGGCGGCGATGTCCTGATCTCGGTCACCCCGCCGCCGCAGATGCCCGCGACGCTGGAGGCCGGCACCATCTTTGGCTATGCGTCGGCGAGCCCTGGAACCAGGCGGCGGTGTTCAAGGGCATCGGCGTGCCGGTGATCACCGATTACGAGATCTGGAAGAACAACCCCGAGAAAGGTCTTCGGCATGACCGACGAATTCGCCGAGGAAAACCCCAACACCATGCTCGCCCTGACCAAGGCGCTGATCCGCGCCGCGATCTGGCTGGACGAAAACGACAACGCCAACCGCGCCGAGGCGGTCGAGATCCTGTCGCGCTCCGAATATGTCGGCGCCGATGCCGAGGTGATCGCCAATTCGATGACCGGCACCTTCGAATACGAGAAGGGCGACAAGCGCGCGGCGCCCGACTTCAACGTCTTCTTCCGCTACAACGCGACCTATCCCTACTACTCGGACGCGGTCTGGTACCTGACCCAGATGCGCCGCTGGGGCCAGATCGCCGAGGCCAAGCCCGACGAGCTGGTATGACGCAACTGCGAAGTCGGTCTACCGCCCGCGATCTCTATGAAGCCGCCGCCAAGGCGCTGATCGCCGACGGCAAGGCGACCGCCGACATGTTCGACTTCGACGCGACGGCTACCGCGACGCCGACCGCCGAATTCATCGACGGCATCACCTACGACGGCACCAAACCCAACGCCTATATCGACAGCCTGCCGATCGGGCTGAAGGACGGCGCAGACCGTCGACGGTGGCGAAGTGGTCAACTGAGCGACGCGCCCAGATGCAGCGCAGTCGACCGCCATTGGCACCGGAACGCATGACACATGCGATGCCACGCGCGAGGAGACGGCCGCGAACGCCGCTTCACCCGGATCACCAGGCCGACCGCTGGCTTCGACGTGCTCGGCTGGCCTGGGTGACGCCGATCCTGCGGCTGATCGCGGGCGACAACCCGCAAGGCGCAGGTCAAGGCGATCTGGCGACTTGCTCGGGATCCGGTTCTGTCCATCGCCGCGTTCCTGCTGCTCTGGGCCGGACTCGCGCCGAAGGTCCAGACCTCGCTCGGCGCCATCCCGGGCCCGGCTCAGGTCTGGGAACAGGTCAAGGTGCTGAACGCCGATGCCGTCGCCGAACGGCGCAAGGAGGCGGAATTCTACGCCCGGCAGGACGCAAAGAACGCCGAAGCTGGTCGCCGACGGGCAAGGCCGACGAGGTCAAGATCCGCACCTATACCGGCAAGCCGACCTACTACCAGCAGATCTGGACCTCGATCAAAACCGTCTTCTTCGGCTTCCTGATCGGCACGCTCGATCGCCGTGCCGCTCGGCATCGTCGCCGGCCTGTCGCCCACCGCCAACGCGGCGATCAACCCGCTGATCCAGATCTTCAAGCCGGTCTCGCCACTGGCCTGGCTGCCGATCGTGACGATGGTCGTCTCGGCGCTCTATCGCCGGCGACGGCGGCTTGTCGAAAAGCTTCCTGATCTCGGCGATCACCGTCACGCTCTGCTCGCTCTGGCCGACGCTGATCAACACCGCGCTTGGCGTCGCCTCGATCGACAAGGATCTGGTCAATGTCTCCAGGGTCCTGAAGCTGGGCACCTGGACCAAGATCACCCAGCTGGTGCTGCCCTCGGCGCTGCCGCTGATCTTCACCGGCCTGCGGCTGTCGCTCGGCGTCGGCTGGATGGTGCTGATCGCCGCCGAGATGCTGGCGCAGAACCCCGGCCTCGGCAAATTCGTCTGGGACGAATTCCAGAACGGCTCGCTCGCAGTCCTCGCCCGGATCATGGTCGCGGTCCTGACCATCGGCATCATCGGCTTCCTGCTCGACCGGGTGATGTTCGCGCTGCAGTCGCTCTTCACCTTCTCGAACAACCGGTGAGCGCCATGAGCATTCTGGAACTCAACAACGTCTCGAAAGGCTACGGCGAGCACGCCGGTGCTGCAGCGACCTGTCGCTGTCGTCGCGGAAGGCGAATTCCTGGCCATCCTCGGCTTTTCCGGCAGCGGCAAGACCACGCTGATCAACCTGATGGCCGGGCTTGACCACGCCCGACCGCGGCGAGGTTCTGTTCAAGGGCAGCCGGTCGACCGGGCCGGGGCCCGAGCGCGGGCTGGTGTTCCAGTCCTACGCGCTGATGCCCTGGCTGACGGTCGCGGCAATATCGGCGCTGGCGGTCGATGCGGTGCTCGCCGGGCTGCCGCAAGGCCGAACGCGCGGCCAAGGTCGACGAAATACATCGCCATGGTCGGGCTCACCCATGCAGCCGACCGCCGCCCGGCGGAACTGTCGGGCGGCATGCGCCAGCGCGTCGCCGTCGCCCGCGCCCTGGCGATGGAGCCCGAGGTCCTGCTGCTGGACGAGCCGCTGTCGGCGCTCGACGCGCTGACCCGCGCCAATGTCGCCGACGAGATCGAAGCGATCTGGGAGGCCGACCGCCGCACCGTCGTCCTGATCACCAATGATGTGGACGAGGCGATCGTGCTGGCCGACCGCATCGCCTGCCTGAACCCCGACGGCACCTTGGGCGCGGTCTTCGAGGTCGACCTGCCGCGCCCGCGCGACCGCACGCGATGAACCATGACGCGGCCTTCAAGCGCTGCGCGCGATGATCACCGCCTATCTGATGGATGTCGGCATCGCGGCGAAGACCGAGCGAAACCCGGCATCCTGCCCGAGCGTCACGCCGCGCCATGCGCCTGCCGAAAGCCTATGCCGACGCGCCGCCGAGACCTGATCGAGGACCGCTACCTGCAATTCTCGCAACTGCACAAGATCTACCCGACGCCGAAAGGCCCGCTGACCGTGGTCGAGGATTTCAATCTGAAGCTCAAGAAGGGCGAGTTCATCTGCTCTGATCGGCCATTCCGGCTGCGGCAAATCCACGGTGCTGACCATGGCGGCCGGGCTGAACGAGATCTCGCAAGGGCGCGATCAAGCTCGACGGCTGCACGTCGAAGGGCGCCGATCCCGAACGCGCCGTGGTCTTCCAGTCGCCCATCGCTGTTCCCCTGGCTGACCGCCAAGGAGAACGTCGCGATCGGCGTCGACCGGGTCTATCCGAAGGCCACGCCAGGCCGAGCGGCAAGAGGTGGTGGAATACTACCTCGAGCGCGTCGGCCTCGGCGATGCGATGGACAGTCCGCCGCCGAGATGTCGAACGGCATGCGCCAGCGCGTCGGCATCGCCCGCGCCTTCGCGCTGTCGCCGAAGCTGCTGCTGCTCGACGAGCCCTTCGGGATGCTCGACAGCCTGACCCGCTGGGAATTGCAGGAAGTGCTGATGGAGGTCTGGTCGCGCACCAAAGTCACCGCCGTCTGCGTCACCCATGACGTTGACGAGGCGATCCTGCTGGCCGACCGCGTGGTGATGATGACCAACGGCCCGCGCGCCACGATCGGCAGGATCACCGAGGTCAACCTGCCCCGTCCGCGCACCCGCAAGGCGCTGCTGGACCATCCCGACTACTACCACTACCGCGAGGAAGTTCTGGATTTCCTTGAGGAATACGAACACGGCCAGAACGCACGAAGAAGGAGGCCGCGATGATGAGCCTGAACAGATCTCGTCGTCATCGGCGCCGGCATGGCCTCGGGCCGGATGCTGGAGCATCTGTTCGAAGCCGCCCCCGGCGCCTACGACGTCACCCTGTTCAACGCCGAGCCGCGCGGCAACTACAACCGGCTGATGCTGTCGCCGGTGCTGTCGGGCGAAAAGACCTATGCCGAGATCGTCACCCACGACGATGCCTGGTATGCCGCCAACGGCGTCGACCTGCCGCTTCGGCGAGGCGGTGACCAGGATCGACCGCGCCCGCAAGGTGGTGGTCACGCCAAGGGCGAGACGCCCTATGACAAGCTGGTGATCGCCACCGGCTCGGCGCCTTCATCATCCCGGTGCCGGGCAAGGACCTGCCCGGCGTCGTCACCTACCGCGATCTCGACGACACCAACGCGATGATCGCGGCCGCGCAAGCCCGGCGCCAAGGCGGTGGTGATCGGCGGCGGTCTGCTGGGGCTGGAGGCGGCGGCGGGCTGCGGCTGCGCGGCATGGAGGTGACCGTGATCCACCTGATGGGCCATCTGATGGAGCGCCAGCTCGACCCGGCGGCGGGCTATCTGCTGCAGAAGGACTGGAACGGCGCGGCATCAAGGTCCATTGCAAGGGCGCGACCAAGGCGATCCTCGGCGAGGACCGGGCCGAGGCGGTGCTGCTGGAAGACGGCACCGTCTATGGCGCCGATCTGGTGGTGATGGCGGTCGGCATCCGGCCCGAAATCCGGCTGGCCACCGATGCCCATCTCGAGATCGGCCGCGGCATCGTCGTCAACGACCAGATGGTCACCTCGGACCCCGACATCCTCGCGCTCGGCGAATGCGTCGAGCACAACGGGCAGCTCTTCGGCCTGGTCGCGCCGCTCTACGATCAGGCGAAGGTCGTCGCCAAGACCCTGCTCGCCGAGACGGCCGCCTTCCGCCCGGTGCAGACCGCGACCAAGCTGAAGGTCACCGGCTGCGACTCTATTCGCGCCGGCGATTTCGCCGAAGGCCGAGGGCCGCGAGGACATCGTGTTCCGCGACCCCGGGCGCGGCGTCTACAAGCGGCTGGTCCTGGAGGGCGACAAGCTGATCGGCGCGGTGATGTACGGCGATACCGCCGACGGGCCGTGGTTCTTCGGCCTGATCAAGGACGGCACCGACATCTCGGCGATGCGCGAGACGCTGATCTTCGGCCCGGCCTTCCAGGGGGGTGCCCGCGCGGACCCTCTGGCGGCCGTTGCAGCCTTGCCGCCTGAGGCGGAAATCTGCGGCTGCAACGGCGTCTGCAAGGGCAAGATCGTCGAGGCCATCGCAGGCGGCGCGACGACGCTCGACGCGGTGCGCGCCCGCACCAAGGCGTCGTCGTCCTGCGGCACCTGCACCGGGCTTGGTCGAACAGGTTCTGGCCGTCGACCCTGGGCGACGGCTTCGTGATGCCGACCGCGCAAGCCGATGTGCAAATGCACCGACCATGACGCACGAGGATGTGCGCCGCCTGATCAAGGCGCAAGGCGCTGAAATCGCATCCCGGCGGTGATGCAGGAACTCGGCTGGAAGACCGCCGGACGGCTGCGCCTCCTGCCGGCCGGCGGTGAACTACTACCTGCTGTCGGACTGGCCGCTGGACTACCAGGACGACCGCCAGTCGCGCTTCGTCAACGAGCGCAACCACGCCAATATCCAGAAGGACGGCACCTATTCGGTGGTGCCGCGGATGTGGGGCGGGGTGACGACGCCCGCCGAATTGCGCGCCATCGCCGACGCCGCCGACAAATACAACGTGCCGATGGTCAAGGTCACCGGCGGCCAGCGCATCGACCTTCTGGGGGTGAAGAAGGAGGACCTGCCGGCGATCTGGGCCGATCTGAACGACGCCGGCATGGTCTCGGGCCACGCCTATTCCAAGGGTCTGCGCACGGTAAAGACCTGCGTCGGCACCGAATTCTGCCGCTTCGGCACGCAGGATTCGACCGGCCTCGGCATCAAGCTGGAAAAGCTGCTCTGGGGCTCGTGGACGCCGCCAAGGTCAAGCTCGGCGGTCTCGGGCTGCCCGCGCAACTGCGCCGAGGCGACCTGCAAGGATATCGGCGTCGTCTGCGTCGACTCCGGCTACCAGATCGGCGTCGCGGGCGCGGCGGGGATGGACGTGAAGGAGACCGAGCTGCTCTGCAAGGTCGCGACCGAGGACGAGGTGATGGAGATCATCGCCGCCTTCGTCCAGCTTTACCGCGAGAACGCGCGCTACCTGTACCGGCTCTACAAATGGGTCGCCAAGGTCGGCCTCGACTGGTGCAAGGCGCAGGTCGTCGACGATCTGGCGAACCGCGCGCGCGCTTACGACCGCTTCCTGCTGTCGCCAGTCGGTCTATCAGAAGGACCCCTGGGCCGAGCATGCGAACCGCCGCGAGCGCACGGACTGGTCCGCCGCTCGCCGATCTCACGCTGGAGGCGGCGGAATGAACATGGCCTCGACTGGATCGACATCGGCAGCTTGACGACATCCCCCGCGCGGGCGCGCGGGTGGTGAAGACCGGCGCGGGTTGCGTCGCGGTGTTTCGCACCGCCGACGACGAGGTCTTCGCGATGGATGACCGCTGCCCGCACAAGGGCGGCCCGCTGTCCGAGGGCATCGTCCATGGCCGTCAGGTCACCTGCCCGCTGCACAACTGGGTCTTCGACATGGACACGGGCGAGGCGCAGGGCGCGGATGGGCCGCGTCGCGACCTATCCGGCCAGGATCGACGGGGGCCGCGTACTTTTGAGCGCGTCCGAGCTCCTCAACGCGACGCCCGACGTGACGGCGATGCCGGGTCGAGCGCCTTCGCGGCGCGACGCGATGCGGCCATCCGCACGCGCACCACCTGCCCCTATTGCGGCGTCGGCTGCGGCGTTCTCGCCATGCCGACGCGCCGATGGCGGGCGTCGAGATCGCTGGCGACCCCGATCACCCGGCCAACCGCGGCCGGCTCTGCTCCAAGGGCAGCGCGCTTGGCGAGACCGTCGGCCTCGAAGGGCCGCCTGCTGCACTCCGCGATCGGCGGCGCGAGGCGGCGATGGGACGAGGCGCTGGACCTGGTCGCCGGCGATTTTGCCGAGACCATCGCCGAACACGGGCCGGATTCGCGTGGCCTTCTATGTCTCGGGCCAGATGCTGACCGAGGATTATTACGTCGCCAACAAGCTGATGAAGGGCTTCATCGGCAGCGGCAATATCGACACGAATTCAAGGCTCTGCATGGCCTCCTCGGTCGCCGGGCATCGCCGCGCCTTCGGCACCGACACGGTGCCGGGCCTCTATGAGGATCTGGAGGAGGCCGATCTGGTGGTTCTGGTCGGCTCCAACCTCGCCTGGTGCCATCCGGTGCTCTATCAGCGCCTCGTGGCGGCCAAGGCGGCGCGGCCCGACGATGCAGGTCGTGGTCGATCGACCCGCGCCGCACCGCCACCTGCGACGTCGCGGACCTGCACCTGGCCATTGCGCCGGGCTGCGGATGTCGCGCTGTTCAACGCGCTTCTCGACGACATCGCGGCGACGCGGCGCGGATGCGATCACGACTTCCTGTCGGCACATGTCGAGTGGCTTCGACGCAGCCTTCGCCGCCGCCGACGCAACCGACACCGGCACGACTCGGGCTGCACGCCGGCCGAGCTGTCGACGCTTCCTACGATCTCTGGATCGGCACCGAAAAGGTCGTCACGGTCTATTCGCAGGGCATCAACCAGTCGACGCAGCGGCACCGACAAGGTCAACGCGATCATCAACTGCCACCTTGCGACCGGGCGGATCGGCAGGCCCGGCATGGGGCCGTTCTAGCGTCACCGGCCAGCCGAACGCGATGGGCGGGCGCGAGGTCGGCGGGCTGGCGAACATGCTCGCCTGCCATCTCGAGATCGAGAATCCCGGCGCATCGCGCACGCGGTGCAGGACTTTCTGGAAGTCGCCCGCGATCGCCGACGACGCCGGGCCTGAAGGCGGTGGAGATGTTTCGCGCGGTCGAGCGACGGGCGGATCAAGGCGCTCTGGATCATCCGCACCAATCCGGCCGTCTCGATGCCCGAGGCCGACGCGGTGCCGAGGCCATTGCGGGCTGCGACTTCGTCGTGGTCTCGGACGTGACCGGCGACGACCGATACCGCGCGGCTGGCCGATGTCCTGCTGCCCGCAGCGGCCTGGGGCGAGAAGGACGGCACGGTGACCAATTCCGAACGCCGGATCAGCCGCCAGCGCGCCGTTCCGCGCGCACCCGGGCGAGGCGCGGCCGGACTGGGAGGTCATCGCGGAAGTCGCAGCGCGCATGGGGTTTTCCGGCTTCGACTGGACGGCACCGCGCGAAGTCTTCGCGCGAATATGCTGCACTCTCGGGCATCGCCGGCGCGCTCGGCAGCGATTTCGACATCTCCGACCATGCCGGGATCGGCAACGCGGAGTACGACGCGCTGGAACCTTTCCTCTGGCCGTCGAACGCCGCGCCGCCGTGGCGGACGGTTCTTCGCCGATGGCCGCTTTCACACGCCGGACGGCAAGGCCGACCTGGTTGCGGTGCACACCGCAGGCACCGCAACCGCTGGGCACTCGATTATCCGTTCCGGCTCAACACCGGCCGCATCCGCGATCAGTGGCACACGATGACCCGCACCGGCCTCTCGCCGCGCCTTGGCAGTCACCTGGCCGAGCCGTTCCTGGAAATACACCCCGTCGGATGCGAAGCAGCTTGGGCTGCGGCCGGCGACTTTGGCCGAGGTGCGCAGCCCTCATGGCCGTGCCGTGCTCCGCGTCGTCGTCACGGACCGCGTCCAGCCGGGTCATCCCTTCGCGCCGATGCACTGGACCGGCGAAAACGGCCCTACGGGACGGATCGACGCGGTGGTTGCACCCCTGACCGACCCGGTTTCGGGCCAGCCGGACAGCAAGTCGGCGGCGGTGCGGATCGCTCCGTTCGAAGCCGCTTGGTATGGCTTCGCCGTCTCCGCTCGCAATTTCCGACCCGATTGCGCGTATTGGGCCACGAGTCCGCTCAAAGACGGGATGCGCGCGGAACTTGCCGGCGCGATAATCCCCGCGGATTGGGAGGAGGAGGCACGCCGGATGTTCGGCCTCGACGAAACCACCGGGATCTATCGCTACGAAGACCGTAGCCGGGGCCGATTCCGAGTTGCCTTCACCGACGCGGGCCGACTCGTCGCCGCCCTCTTCGTCGCGTCCGAACCTGTCTCCGCCGCGCGCTCATGGCTCTCGGCTCAGATCGGCACAGTGGCCGAGGCCGCGGTGTTGTCGGGTCAGCCCGGCGCCGATCGTCCAGATCCGGGTGCCGTCGTCTGTGCTTGCTTCGGCGTCGGCGCCAAAACGATCGCCGGTGCAATCCACTCTGGCCGGTGTGTGTCCGTCGAAGATATCGGCGTCGCACTAAAGGCTGGAACGAATTGCGGTTCCTGCCGGCCGGAGCTTGCGCAGTTGGTCGCCCGGCACCGCAAGACCCCAAAGATGGCGGCGGAATGACCTGGTCGTGATGCGGGGACCGACGGGTTTCGGCATGCTCACCGACTCAGCACATTACCGGCCGCCGCAGTCGCTTCACTTCGACCGCAGAAAGCTCTCGCCTGACCTGGAATTTGTCTGTCCACTGACGCGCGAAAAGGAACGAACTCGCGCAAACGCAAGGATTGTTCCGACTCCGCTGAACGTACATGTCCAATTAGGTAACTACAATCTTTGGTTGTCCTGGGCGATACTTATGCATGTCGGGTTTGAGTAGGTAACGAGTTCCGAAGTGTTTGCCGGTCAAAAGTTTTGTGTTGAAGTGGCTCCGCCGTCGAGAGTGTTCGAGGCGGAGCTTTTCTATGCTTCGCGTGTGTTCGATCACGGCAAAACGCTCATGATGGGCTTGCCCAGGGGAAGTCTTCTTTGAACGGCACGTTGTCTGGACGAGTAGCGGGAGTGTGACGTTGATTGGAGTTCTGTTTGTCGCATCTTTGATCGGCATTTTCACCACGCTGACGGGCCTGTCGCTGGGCGTAGATCCCGCGATCAGTCTGTTGGCCTGGCCGTTGGTCGCAACCGGGTTCACCCTTCTCGTCTTTGCCACCGCGCCCCGCGGCGACCGATAGCTGCCGCCCGACATCCGCTCATCCGATCGGACGCGGCGGCGTCCGGTTCGCCGAGATTTGCCTGCCGGGCCAAGCCACGCGGTTGACACGCTCATGGTGGCACGCACGGAAAACCCCGGCACGGGGGTCCGCGCCGGGTTACCGTTCAGATCTCGCGCCCCGGGCCTGTCGCGGTTTCGAGCAAACCGTCAGACGTCCCTAACCCAGCGCCGCGATGACCCTATTGAACGTGGCTGACGGGCGCATCGCCTTCTCGACCTTTTCCGGATCGGCGTGGTAATAGCCGCCAAGATCGACCGGCTTGCCCTGAACCGCGGCAAGCTCCGCGAGGATCGTCTTCTCATGCTTCGCGAGTGCATCGGCGACCCGGCGGAACATCGCCGCAAGGTCCGCATCCTCTTTCTGTGCCGCAATGGCTTCGGCCCAGTAGAGCGTGAACCAGAAGTGGCTGTCGCGATTGTCCGGCTGCCCGACCCTGCGGCTGGGCGAGCGGTCGTGGTCGAGGACGCCCTCCGTTGCCGCGTCGACCGCCTTGCCGAGAATACGCGCCTTGGCATTCCCGCTCGTCTCGGCAAGGAAGTTCAGGCTCTCTCCCAGCGCACAGAATTCACCAAGCGAGTCCCAGCGCAGGTGATTTTCCTCGACAAGTTGCTGGACATGCTTCGGCGCGGACCCGCCTGCACCCGTCTCGAACATGCCGCCGCCATTCATCAGTTTGACGACCGACAGCATCTTGGCCGAGGTGCCAAGCTCGAGGATCGGGAAAAGATCGGTCAGGTAGTCCCGCAGCACGTTGCCGGTGATGGCGATGGAATTTTCGCCTTTGCGGATCGTCTCCAGCGTCAGTCGGGTCGCTTCGCGCGGCGCGAGGATTTTGAATTTGGACGCGACGCCCGCCTTTTCCAGTAGCGGCTTCACAAGGCTGATGAGCACAGCGTCATGCGCGCGCTTTTCGTCGAGCCAGAAGATCGCCTGATAGCCTTCGGCCTTCTGCCGGTCGATGGCGAGCTTTACCCAGTCTTCGACCGGCGCCTTGCGGGTGCTGGCGGACCGCCAGATGTCGCCCGCCTCCACAGCGTGTTCGTGCAGGATGTCGCCATTGGAGAGAACGATGCGCACCGTTCCGTCAAAGGGGATATCGAACGTGGTCGGGTGCGAGCCGTATTCCTCGGCCTTCTGCGCCATCAGCCCGACGTTCTGCACCGTCCCCGCCGTTCGCGGATCGAACGCGCCGGTTTCCTTGAAGTAGCGCACCGCCTCGTCATAGACCGGCGCGTAAGAGCTGTCGGGGATCACGCAGTTGGTGTCCGCCTCCTTGCCATCCGGCCCCCAGCCCTTGCCACCGGCGCGAATGAGCGCGGGCATCGAGGCGTCGATGATGACGTCGGAGGGAACATGCAGGTTGGTGATGCCCCTGTCGGAATTGACCATATAGAGCGGCGGGCGGGCGGCGAGGGTCTGGTCGATGGCGGCCCTGATCTCGGCGCCGTTCGGCATGGTCGCTACAGTGTCGAGCATCGCGCCGAGGCCGGAATTGGGGTTCACACCGGCGGCTGAAAGATCCGCGCCGTGGTTCTCGAAGACGGGCGCAAGATAGGCGCGCACCGCGTGGCCGAAGAGGATCGGGTCGGAGACCTTCATCATCGTCGCCTTCAGGTGCAGCGAGAAGAGTGTTCCGTCCGTCTTCGTCGCCGCGATCTGCTCCGTCAGGAAGGCGTCAAGCGCTTTGGCGGACAAGAAGGTCGCATCGACGACCGTACCGGCCGGAAACTGCACTTTGTCCTTCAGGACCTTGACCGCACCGTCCTTGCCTTGAAGTTCGATGCGCGCGGCACCGGCCTGAGCATCGCTTACGATGCCGGATTTTTCGTTGGAAAAGAAGTCGTTGACGGACATCGTTGAGACGCGCGTCTTGCTGTCGGCGCTCCAGACGCCCATCGAATGCGGGTTGGCCTTGGCGTAGTTCTTCACCGCGACCGCCGCGCGACGGTCCGAGTTGCCTTCGCGCAGGACCGGGTTCACGGCCGAGCCCTTGATGGCGTCGTAGCGCACGCGGACGTCCTTTTCGGCATCGTTGGCCGGTTCCTCTGGATAGTCCGGCAGGTCGTAGCCCTGCGCCTGAAGCTCGCGGATCGCGGCGACGAGTTGCGGTGTCGAGGCGGAGATGTTCGGCAGCTTGATGACGTTGGCCTCGGGGCGCTTCACCAGTTCGCCGAGAATTGCGAGGTCGTCGGTCTGCCGCTGTGCCTCGGTCAGACGCTCGGGGAAGGATGCGATGATCCGGCCGGCCAGCGATATGTCTCGCGTGCCGACCGAAACACCGGCCGCCCCCGCAAAGGCCCGGATGACCGGCAAGAGCGATGCCGAGGCCAGTTCGGGCGCTTCGTCCACTTTGGTGTAGATGATGTCGGGGGTCGATCGGTCGGCCGTCATGTCGCGTCGTCCTCGCTGTTGTTCGAGAGTCGTTTCGGTTGGTGCACGACGGTATACACTGCCTTGCGGGTGCGCGACAGTGCAACAATCAGTTCGGGCCGGGGGCCGATCCCGGCGACCCTGTGCTCCGTCGCGATCAGATCACGCGAACGTCCAGTGTGCCGAGGCCGTCGATGCTGGCCACCATCCTGTCGCCCTTCACGACGGGACCGACGCCCGATGGCGTCCCGGACATGATGACATCGCCCGGCGCCAGTTCAAAGTAGTCCGACAGGTAGGAGATCATCTCCGGCACCTTCCAGATCATCTGATTGAGGTCGCCCTCCTGACGCAGATCGCCATTCACCTTCAACTCGATCCGCCCGGAGGAGAGGTGGCCGGTTTCGGATACCGAATGCAGCGGCCCGACCGGGGCCGAGCGCTCAAAGGCCTTGCCGATTTCCCACGGGCGGCCAAGCTTCTTCGCCTCGCCCTGAAGATCGCGCCGCGTCATGTCGAGCCCGATGGCATAGCCCCAGACGTGGTCGAGCGCCTTGTCGAGCGGGATGTTGGTGCCACCGGATTTCAGCGCGACGACAAGTTCGATTTCGTGATGAACGTCGGAGGTCTTTTCGGGATAGGGAAACTCGCCCGAGGAGTCGAGATTGCTGGAGTTCTTCTGGAAGAAGAATGGGGCCTCCCGGTTGGGGTCGTGGCCCATCTCGACCGCGTGGGCGGCATAGTTGCGACCGATGCAATAGATCCGGCGCACAGGGAAGGTGCCCGATCCGGCGACGGGAATGGTCGCCGTTTCCGGCGCCGGTATCACGAAATTCGACATGAGAACTCTCCCTCTTGCGCAAGCCCTTTGCAGGTTTCCGTCACGGTATTGGTTCAAACCAATATCAGTCAATCAGATTTTTTCCTTGCGCGGCGCGAGTCAATTCGCAATGATCCGGGTTAAATGCTGCTCAACCCACAAAAATCGCGCAGCATTGGTCAACCAATAGGCAACCATTGCTCAGTCAGCCGAACACAGTCAGCCACGAACGCGCCCTTGCTCAATTGCGGGAGTTCATCGTCGATGGCGGATTCGAGCCGGGTGTGCGGCTGCCTCCGGAACGGGAGCTTTGCGAGAGGCTCGGCATGACCCGCAACGTGCTTCGCCGCGCGCTCGACGCGCTGGAGCGCGAGGGGGCGCTCTGGCGGCACGTCGGGAAGGGCACGTTCGTTGCGGATGCGGGGTCCGCGAGCGCGGCAGACCCGCTGGTCGAACTCGGCCGCCGGCTCACACCGTTCCGGATGATGCGGGCGCGCATGGCGATTGAACCCGCCATCGCGCGCGAGGCCGCCGTGAACGCGTCGGGGAAGGCGCTGATGGCCATGCAGCTCGCGATGGAGCGGGCGCATTCTGCGTCAAGCTGGGCGGAATACGAAAAGCAGGACGACCTTTTCCACCGCGCCATTGCGGAGGCGAGCGACAATATGCTGCTCTCGGCGCTTTTCGATCAGTTGAACACGGTACGACGCGCCGTCGCCTGGGGAAACGTCGTCCGCGACAATCAGCGCCCACCATCAAGCCATTCCAGCTTCGCCGAGCACGAGGCGATCGCGATGCAAATCGCGAGCCGCAGGCCCGAGGCGGCCTACGAGGCGATGCGCACGCATCTGAAGTCGGTTTCCGAACGACTATTCGGGGGGGCTTAGGGCAGGACGAAGGCAAGCGGTCGAACAGAGCCAAGGGCCAGCGACGTTTGCCCCTATCGAACACATTTTCTCAGGGAGGAGAAACATGACTGATATCGCAACGCTGATGAAGCGCTTCGTCTGTGCGGTTCCCGTAGCGCTCGGGCTCACATTTTCGGCGGCGCAGGCCGAACCGATCCGGATCGCGCTCGCCGAAACCCCATCCGACGAAATGGCCGCGTTCTTCGTGGCACTCGACCGCGCGAAGGCCAATGGCCTCGACTACGAATGGACCGCCTTCGCCGATGAGGAGCTCGCCATCCAGGCGGTGCTGAGCGGCCAGATGGATATCGGGTTCGGCACGCCCTATTCGATCATGCAGCGGTCCAAGGCGCCACTCAGGATCATCTTCCAGCTCTCGAAGCTGAAGTTCTTTCCGGTGACGACGATGGACTATACGTCGCTCAAGGACCTCGACGGACAGCCGATCATGCTGCATTCGCGCGGCGGCGGCACCGACTCGATCGCCAACGTGATCGAGGAGAAGGAGGGCATCAAGTTCGGTGAGCGGTCCTATGTTCCTGGGTCCGACAATCGGGTTGTCGCGCTGCTTGCCGGGCAAGGCAAGGCGACGATCCTCGATCTGTCGAACAAGAACAAGATCGTCGCCGAGGCGGGCGACCGCTTCCACGCCTTGCCGATGTTTGATGTCGATGCGAGCGACGAGGCGCTTTTCGCCAATCTCGACTGGATCCAGTCGAACGAGGAACAGGTCGATATCTTCGTCAAGGCGCTGCTCAGCACCTGGGGCGACATGACGAAGGATCCAACGATCATCAGCAAGGAGACCAACCCTGACGGCCCGATCGGTCAGCTGCCGAAGGAGATCCTCGATGGTCTCGATGGCTTCTACACCGAAGCCGTCGCGGGCGGGCTTTATGATGCCGGTGGCGGCGGGCGCAAGGCGGCTGCGGCAGACATGGACTGGTACACGGAGGCCGGTCAGCTCGAAGGCGATCCGGCGAGCCTCAACGTCGAGGACTTCTGGTACTTCAAGCCGCTCGACACCGCGACGCAATGACACGGGCGGCGGCTGCGGGCATGGTCCGCAGCCGCCCCTGGCTCCAAACCGGGATACCTGACCGCCGATGAAGCGATCGCACTTCTTCAATCTGATGTCCGCGGCGCTGGTCTTCGGTGCCTGGGAGTTCGCCGGGCGCGTTCCGATCAGCTACGCGTTTCCGACCTTCCTGGAATCGATGCAGGCCCTTGCGCGGATGACCTTCGACGGCAGCCTGTTCATAGCCTATCTCGAAACCCTGAAACCGCTGGTGCTCGGCGTCGTGATCTCTGCCGTCTTCGGCATCGGTCTTGGCTTGTGGATCGGCCTCAGCGCGCGCTTCGAATGGCTGTTTTCACCTATTTTCATCGTCATGCAGGCGGCCCCGCTTGCCGCGCTGATCCCGCTTTTGGTCATGGTATATGGGATCGGCCTGACCTCGAAGGTCTTCGTCGTCTGCATCATGGCGATGCCGGTGATCGTGCTGAACACGGCAAGCGCCGTAAAGAACACACCCGCATCCTTGAAGGAGATGGGGCAATCCTTTCTTGCGAATGACCGCCAGATCCTGCTCAAGATCGTGATCCCCGCTGCGTCGCCGATAATCTTTTCCGGGCTGCGCCTCGGCGTGTCGGCCGGCTTCATCGGCGCAGTCCTCGCCGAGCTGAAGATCACGCCGACCGGCGTCGGCGACATCATCAGCTACAGCCGCTCCATTGCCGACTATCCAACCATGTACGCCGCCATCTTCTCGATCATCCTCCTTGCGGTGGTATTTCTGAACCTCCTCGAAAGGCTGGAAGACTTTCTGTTTGAAGGAAACAACCGTGGCTATGTCTCAGACTAAAGGCGCCTTCGAGGACACCCGCGAGCTTGGCTCCGACAGTGCTGTATCCGTCCTCGGCGTGTCGAAGAACTACGGTGCCGTCGAGGCGCTGAAGAACATGTCGCTGGAGTTTCCGCGCGGACAGCTCACATCGCTCCTCGGTCCCTCGGGCTGTGGCAAGACCACGTTGCTCAAGATCATCGCCGGCCTCCTCCCGGCCGATGAGGGCAGTGTCGAGGTGAACGGCAAGACGATCGCCGGCCCCGGCAACGACCGCGCCTTCGTCTTCCAGGACTTCGCGCTGCTGCCTTGGGCGAACGTGCTTCGCAATGTCGCGTTCGGTCTGGAACTGCGCGGTGTGGCGAAATCCGAACGCGAAGGCATTGCCGAGAAGTACATCCGCAACGTCGGCCTCACCGGCTTCGAAATGAGCTTTCCGCATCAGCTTTCGGGCGGTATGCGGCAAAGGGTCGGCCTTGCGCGCGCACTTTCGGTGGACTCTCAGGTCCTTCTGCTCGACGAACCCTTCTCGGCGGTCGACGAACAGACCCGACGCAAGTTTCAGGAAGATCTGCTGGCGCTTGTCCAGAACGAGAACAAGACCTTCATCTTCGTCACCCACTCCATCGAAGAGGCGGTTTACGTCTCGGACCAGATCGCCATTCTCCTGCCCCGCCCCAGCCGCGTCTCGGAGATCATCCGACCGTCGAGCTTTCGCAGCAAGGGCGTCGAGAACATCCGCCGCGACCCCGAATATCTCGACATCGTGGACGAGATATGGGCCTCGCTGCGCAGCTACGTGGAATAGCCATGCAGGTTTTCGGCATCAAGCTTCCGGCCATGTCCTCGCTTCTGATCTGGGCGCTGCTGTGGGAGATCGTAGGCCAGCTTGACCTCACCTTCTTCATTCCGCCGCTGTCGCAGGTCATCGCGACACTGTTCGAGATCATCGGCACGGCACCATTTCTCAAGGCGCTTTCGGAAACCGCCTACGCGTTCCTCATGGGGGTATTCTTCGCCATCGCGATCGGCGTCCCCGTGGGCATCCTGATGGGCAAGAGCCGCTTCCTCGACGAACTGCTGCTGCCTTGGGTCAACATCTTCGTATCGGCACCCCTGACGGCGCTCGTCCCCGTCCTGATGGTGCTCTTCGGCTTCGGCCTGACTTCGATCATCATCACGACGACACTCTTCGCGATCTGGATCATCATCCTCAACGCCCGCGCGGGCGTCAGGCAGATCAACCGCTCGCTCGTCGACATGGCGCGCAGCTTCGGCGCATCGCCGCTTGACGCCTTCACCAAGATCTATTTCTGGGCCGCGCTGCCGGAAATCCTTGGCGGTGTCCGCATCGGGGTGATCCGCGCCGTCAAGGGCGTGATCATCGGTCAGCTTCTGATCTCCATCGTCGGATTCGGCGCGCTGTTCGAGCTTTACGCCTCGAATTTCCTGATGGGGCATTTCTGGGCGGTGCTCATCGTCCTCTTCGCTTTGGCCTTCTCGATTTCCGAGTTTCTCGGTTATCTCGAACGCAAGGTGGCCTACTATGCGGCCAAGAGGTGAAAGCGGGGTACCGCAACCGAATGTCGGGAAGGAACAGGATAAGATGGCTCAGACACTGAGGGATCTCATCGCGCCGCACGACGCTGCACGTCCCGCAGTCGGCGCGCCGGGACGCGACTGGATGAGCTATGGTGGCCTGCGCGATCTTTCCGCAGAGGTCGAGGCCAGCCTGCGCAGCAAGGGCATCGCAGCGACCGACCGCGTCGCCATCGTCCTGCCCAACGGACCCGAGATGGCGACAGCCTTCGTCACCATCGCCCAGGCCGCGACGACCGCGCCCCTGAATCCCGCATATCGACAGGAGGAATACGAGTTCTACCTCGAAGACCTGAAGGCCAAGGCACTGGTCGTGGACGAGGCCTATGACGGTCCCGCATTGGCAGCGGCGAAGAAATTCGGACTGCGGGTTCTGCAGTCTGAAGGGCGGCGATGGCCCGGCAGGCCACTTCACGCTTCACATCGACGGCACCGCCGCGCCAGCGCCCGAGGGAAGTCCGGGGGCCGATGAGGTCGCGCTGATCCTGCACACGTCCGGCACCACCTCGCGACCGAAGATCGTGCCACTTCTTCAATCGAACATCGCAGCCTCGGCCGGGAACATCCGGCGGGCGCTTGACCTGACACCGGCGGATCGCTGCCTGAACGTCATGCCGCTTTTCCACATCCACGGTTTGATCGCGGCAGTCTCGGCCTCGCTTGCGGCGGGGGCCTCGATCTCCTGCGCGCCCGGTTTCGATGCGCTGCGTTTCTTCGGCTGGATGAACGAGGTCCGCCCGACCTGGTACACGGCGGTGCCGACGATGCATCAGGCGATCCTCGCCCGCGCCGAACGCAACCGGGATACGATCGCGGCGACGAAACTGCGCTTCATCCGCTCCTCCTCCGCCTCGCTGCCGGCGCAGGTGATGATGTCGCTGGCCGAGACCTTCGGCGCGCCGGTGATCGAAGCTTACGGGATGACCGAAGCGACGCACCAGATGACGAGCAATCCTCTGGGGCAGGACGCGCAAAGGCCGGGTTCCGTCGGACGCGAGGCCGGGCCGCAGGTCCGCATCGCCCATGAGGTCGAGAACCGGCTGGTCGGCGGCACTGGCGAAGTCGTCATTACCGGCCCGAACGTGACGCCGGGCTACGAAGGCAACCCCGAGGCGAATGCGAAGAACTTCTTCCTGTCCGAGGGGGCGCGCTGGTTCCGCACTGGCGATCAGGGCGCCTTCGACGACAACGGCTATCTGCGCCTGACCGGGCGGCTGAAGGAGATCATCAACCGGGGTGGCGAGAAGATCAGCCCGCTGGAGGTGGACGGAGTCCTGCTCGACCACCCCGCCATCGCCCAGGTCGTGACCTTCGCCATGCCGCATCCGAAACTCGGCGAAGAGGTCGCCGCCGCCGTGGTGTTGCGCGAAGGCCAGGCCGCGACCGAACGCGACATACGGGATTTCGTCTCCGCCCGGCTTGCCGATTTCAAGGTGCCGCGCCGGATCATCATTCTGGAGGAGATTCCGAAAGGCGCGACCGGCAAGATGCAGCGGATCGGCCTGGCCGAGAAGCTGGGTCTTGCGGCGGACAGCGAAGCCTGAGGAAACCAAGACCATGAAGATATGCATCTTCGGCGCGGGCGCCATCGGCGGCTATCTTGGCGCGAAGCTCGCGCAGGCCGGGGCGGAGGTAAGCCTCGTGGCGCGCGGCCCGCATCTGGAGGCGATCCTCGACAAGGGCCTGACGCTGATCGAGGACGGTCGCACGACCTGCCAGAAGGTCCGCGCCAGCGACGATCCCGCCGACCTCGGCCCGCAGGACTATGTCATCCTCACGCTCAAGGCCCATTCGGTCCCCGCAATCGTCGACCGCATGGCACCGCTTCTAGGCCCCGACAGCACCGTCGTCAGCGGCGTGAACGGCGTGCCGTGGTGGTATTTCCACAAGATCGGCGGCCCGCTCGAAGGCACAAGGCTGCATTCGGTCGATCCCGGCGACGTGCAGTGGAACGGCATCGGCCCCGACCGGGTGCTCGGCTGTGTCGTCTATCCCGCCGCCGAAGTTTCGGAACCCGGCACGGTGCGCCACATCGAAGGCAACCGCTTTTCGCTCGGCGAACCCGACGGGTCGAAATCCGACCGCGCGCTGGCCCTGTCATCGGCCCTCTCTGCCGCAGGACTGAAGGCGCCGGTCCGCCCGAAACTGCGCGACGAGATCTGGGTGAAGCTGTGGGGCAACCTCTCGTTCAACCCGATCTCCGCCCTCACGCATGCAACGCTCGACATCGTCTGCACCGATGCGGGAACCCGTGCCATTGCGCGCGCCATGATGGTCGAGGCGCAAGCCATTGCCGAAAAGCTCGGCGTGACCTTTCCCATCGACGTCGAGCGCCGGATCGACGGAGGTGCGGCGGTCGGCGCGCATCGCACCTCGATGCTTCAGGATCTTGAGGCGAGCCGCCCGATGGAGATCGATGCCCTCGTCGGTTCGGTCCAGGAACTGGGCCTGCTCACCAAATCGCCGACGCCGACCATCGACGTTATCCTCGCCTTGATCAGGCAACGCGCCAGGATGGCCGGTACAGCCAGATGAGCGTCCTCCAAGCGGGCCGTTCGCACACGGGCGCACTTCTGCGCCCTTCCGGCCATCGCTGGAAAGCGCCGGGCAAAGCCAAACCGCCGCATCAGAAACAAATCACCTGAATCCGCCCGCTAAATAAAAGGTTTTCGCAACAACTTCGCCACCCAAGCGAACGCGCCTTGCGTTATGATTGCCTGTTCCGCAAAACAAAGTAACGGATTCGGAGTACGCTTTTTGGCGAATGTTGTGACAAACGCAGGTTCTGGCGGAGGCATGACAAGCAACGCCGTCGTTCCGGTCGTCGCCCCAGAAAGCGCGGGGCGGCAAGCGCAGAAGCTCACCGCACTCGGGAAGATATGCATCGTTGCGCTGATGATTCCGGCCTACTTCAAGATCGGAACGTTGCTGATGACGCCCTCGCGCATCGTATTCCTGATCGTCATACCGATATTGCTCGTCCGCTTGTTCTCCAACAGGTACGGACGGGTCAACAGCGTGGACTGGTTGTTTCTTTTTCACATCTTCTGGTTCACGCTCAGCGCCACGGTAAACCAGCCAAACGTGGTCGTGACGTTCGCCGGTTCGACAACCGTGATCATGCTCGGCGGCTATCTTGCCGGGCGGGCGGCCGTTCGAAATCTCGAGCAATTTCTTGGTTTTGTGCGATTTTTCGCCCTTGTTGTCACCATCGGCCTGCCCTTCGCCCTTTACGAGGCGCTGTCTCACCACCTTTCCGTCGCGCTCTGGATCGAAATGATACCCGGAGTTACGTCAAACAAGGACGTGCAATATCCCCTGCGGATGGGCCTCGACCGGGTTCAATGGGTCTTCGTCCACCCGATCCATTTCGGATTCTTCTGTTCGTTGTCGGTTGGCCTCTTCTTCGTCGCGATGAGAAATCAGATGGGCACCTTCCGGCTCTGGGCGCAGACCGGCGTGCTCGCCCTGATGACGTTCCTGTCGCTGTCGAGCGGACCGTTTCTGGCGATGATAATCCAGTTCATGCTGATCCTCTGGGCGTATGTCATGCGCGGGATCAAGCGCCCTTGGATGACACTGGTCTGGCTGGCCACGGGTCTTTACGTGGTCCTCGAAGTCGCTTCGAACGGCCCAGTGCTCTACTACATAATTGCGAAGGTCGCATTCAATCCGGCGACCGCGAACGTGCGCCGGATTCTTCTCGACTACGGGATCGCGCAAGTGATGGCAGACGCCCGTTTTCGGCATCTTCAAGCGCCCCTGGAACCTGCCGCCCTGGATGACGGGAAGCCTCGACAACTACTGGCTTGGCCTCGCGGTGTCATACGGTTTTCCGACGTTCTTCGCGCTTTTCATGGCCTTCCTCGTCGCGATCGTGAAGGTAACCCGTCGCGATTTTCCAAGTGGAAGCACAATCGACCTTGCGCGTATCGCCTGGATGACGTCGATGCTCAGCGCGACGCTGACACTCGGCACGGTGTTCATCTGGAACGAAATCTCCTCATTCATGTTCTTCTTCTTTGGCGCCGGCATGTGGATGCTCGATGCCGAAGTCCGGGACAGCAAGAACACCGCACCGCCGCCAGAGGACAGGCGACGAAAACTGAACTTCACGCGATTCGAGACCGCGCCAGACCACGCCCGCACACGTTTTGACGCGCCACAGCGCTCCGAGAGGACGCGATTTGACAATGTGAAGCCGAAATGACCGAACGCACCGGACAGAGCGGCATTGATGTCAATGCGGCATTCATTTCCCGGCGTTCGGTCGCGCTCGACTGTATTCGCGCGACCGCGATCATCATGGTCGTCATGTTCCATGTCGCGACACGCTACCCTATCGTGCAACTTGATCCGGTCGCCCGTCTCTTCCGCAATACCGGAACGCTCGGCGTCGATGTGTTCTTTCCGCTGAGCGGCTATCTGATAACCACATTCCTCATCCGGCATGTAGAGCGCGGCGCAATCCGAACATTCTTCCTGCGCCGGATATTCCGCATCATTCCGCTCTATTTCGCTGCGGTGACGATCTATTGCGTCGCGGTCTGGGCTCTGCACGTGGAACCCGCGATTTTCGACCGTATCTGGATTCCCTACACCTTTCTCACTGGCTGGTTCATCTTCTTCGACGGCGTCATCACGGTGCCCTACACGATCACCTGGTCGCTGTCGGTCGAGGAGTTTTCCTACGTGCTGATCGGGCTCGCCGCGCTGATCTGGCATCGGCGGCTTCTGTGGCTCCTCGTGGTGTTAAGCCTGTTTTCCCTCGGGCTGCGCTACTATCTCAACCTCGAGGGCCATGCCGACATCTATTATTTCCCGCTCGCGAGGATAGATTCCATCGCATTGGGCGGCCTTATGGCGTGGTTCTTGGATCGCGGGCGGCCGGTGATCGGCTGGCTGGTTTTCGGCATTGCCGCGAGTATCGGATTGCGGCTGCTCGGAGGCGCCTTCGGGCCGACCTTCCTTTATACTCTTGTGACTTTCCTGACGTGCCTCGCTATCGCGATTTCCGTGAAATGGCTTGCTCATTACCACGGGCGTCTTGCCGCTGCCTATGCGCGGATCGGCTTCTATTCCTATTTCATCTATCTTTTTCACTTCATGCTGCTGGAGGCGCTGCTTTTGGTGCAGCAGCAGATGGGAATTGCGAATCTTCCCTTCTGGATCAACGCGCTTCTTTGCCTCGGGCTCAGCTATCTCGCGGCGATGGCATCATTCCGCTACTTCGAGGGGCCGCTGATGCTGTTCGGTCGCAGCTTCGAAACGAAACGTCTGAAGCGCAGCAGCTCACGCGATGTGAAATCGACCTAGAGGCGCGGGCCGCGCCGGGGGTGGCGACGGCCCCGGCGCGGGTTTGCCGGGGCCGTTTCGGGGTGCGGAGAGTTCAGTAGTTTTCGTAGGCGCCGGCGTCGGGGGCCTTGCCGAGCGGGCGTTTGTTTCCGTCGATGTCGTCCTTGGGCGCCAGCGTGGCGGTGCCGGCATCGATGGCCTTGGCCGCGGAGCGCAGCGAGAAGTCGCGATTGGTCAGCGACGTGAACTCCGCCGCCGCGTTGGTCACGACGATGTTGTTGGTCTCGACGATGTTGCCGGCCGGCTTGTTGACGACCTTGTTCCGGGTCACGAGGTTGTTGGCGACCGTCACGTTCTTCGACGGAGTGCCGTTCTTGTGCGCGCCGATGAAGATCCAGGGGAATTTCCCGGCCAGCCCCTGGGCATGGATCACCGTGTTGTTGACGATCGTGCTGTTGAGCGCGCCCGCCATGGTGATCCCGTGATACGCGGTGACGGAGATGACGTTGTTGCGCACCACGAAGCCGTCATACATCCCGTCGAACATGCTGATGCCCTGAAGGTTGCAGGCGAGCGGGCTGCGCGTGCCGACATATTCGAAGATCTTGTTGTCCTCGATCAGCAGGTTGCGGAGCACGCCGGTGCCCGGCCCGCCCGGCCCGCGGCTGTAGCTCTGGAAGCCGTCGGTATGCGTGGCGTTGAACAGATGGCAGTTCTGCACCTTGTTGCCGCGGACGATGGAGTTGTCGCCGAGCGCGCGCATGGCGTCGCCCGCGAAGCCGTCGATGATGTTATTCTCCAGGAGCGCGTCGGGACCCTGCATGAGGATGCCGTTATAGACGCCGGTGACGCGGTTGCCCGACACCGTCTGGCGCGGACCGTCCATCACGAAGCCGGTGCGCTGGTTGGTGCTCCAGTCGGCCTTCGTCCACTGGTTGTAGTTGGTCGAAGCCTCGACGGCGCGCACGTCGAGCCCGGTGAAGGTCAGGTCGCTGCTGTCGGGGTAGGAGCGGATCTCGGAGATCAGGCCATTCGCATTGGCGCTGGTCCAGACCTTGAAGCCCTTGAAGACGATGTTCTTCGAACTGCGCACGGTGATCCCGTCGACCTGCGCCACCTGCCCCGGCATCTCGGTGATGAGCACCGGCGCGGAATATTGCTGTCCGGTAACCACCATCGCGCCATGATATCCGGCGAGCAGGAAGATGCGGTCGCCGCCCTGAACCTTGCCGGTTTTCATCAGCGCGCCGAAGCTCTGGTAGGTTTGCGCGGAGGTCTGCACCGGCGCCGGCCCCGTCACGACCGGCGGCGTCGGGGTGGGGGTCGGTGTCGGTGTCGGGGTGGGCGTCGGCGTCGGGGTGGGCGTCGGCGTCGGGGTGGGCGTCGGCGTCGGCGTGCCGCTGCCTTCGCCCGAACCGCCCGAACTGCCTTCGCCCGAACCGCCCGAGCTGCCTTCGCCCGAGCCGCCCGACGTGGCTTCTTTCGCGCCGGTCGAAGCGCCTTCGCCAGAACCGCTCGAGGTACCCTCCGTCGTGCCGGTGCTGGGGGTCGCCGTGGTGACCTCGCCGGACCCTTGCGTGGTTTCGCCGGACCGCTTCTTGCGCGCGGTCACCCATTTCGCCTTTGCCGTGCCGACGGCAAGCAGCTTGCCGCGTTCGGTGCTGCGCCTGGCTTCGCCGGACGGCGCGACAGCACCTTCCGACGCGGCGACAGCGCCTTCCGACGCGGCGTCCGTGCCCTCCGGATCCGGCGCGAGATCTTCCGCGGTGACCGGCTCCGGCACGGACAGTTCGGCGTCGTCATCCACCGATGCCTGCAATGAAATCGCGTTCAAAGCCGTTCCCGTGACCGGCCCCGGCCGGATCGGCTGAACGAAGAAATCTGCTGCACTGACCTGCGATCCCGCAAGCGTCAATCCCAGCCCTGCCGTGAGCAGCGAGCGGACGAGTTGCATATGTTGTTCCTTTGACCCGTGAGTGTGTCCCGGAACCAAACAATGCGGTCCAAAATGGCAAAGTTGCGGCACAATTGCAGTCCGCATATGTCGCCGAGCGCCAATTGGCGGTTTTCCGTACGGACAATGTTAACCATTTCGGCGGGATGTCGCCGAAAGCGGTGCCAAAACTATACTCAATGCGGAAACAAACTCGACCGACAAACGAAAGCCGCACCCCCCTTGGGGATCTGCCATTCATGGCCGGATTTACGCCGACCGGGTGCGGCGGGCGGTCGGTCCGGCCTCAGAGCGGCTTCGAATAGTCGGGCTTGCGATTACCACGTCCGGTGAGGCCGCGCTGAAGGTTGAACCGCTCTGACTCGTTGTTTTCGATCACCACACGGCCGGTACAGTTCTGGATGACGATCCTCGGCACCCTGCCCCGCTTGCCGTCGTTGTTCAGTACGCGGTTGCCCGTTACTTCCACATTCTGCACCGCATTCAACCGGATGCCGTTCGGGCTTGTGGTGGAGACGGCATTGTCGCGAACGATCACGTTCGCGTAGGGCCCGTTATGGAAGCTGATGCCCTGCATGTTGGCCCTGAGCGGATTGTCGGGTCGCACCGTCCATTCGACCACCAGGTTATCCTTGATGACGATCCCGTCAAGCAGGCCCGCGGTCTTGAATGCCTGGAATCCGTCCGAGTGATTGTCGTCGATAAGCATGGCATCGGTGACGCGGTTACCGATCACGACGCAGTTGTCCTCAGTCGCCCTGAGGCCGTCGCCGGAAAACCCGAAGACGGTATTACCGAAGATCTCGGAACTCTTTCCCGCCACCCCGTAGCCAAACTGCACACCGATCGCCGCGTTTTTGCGGATCACGCCATTTGGACCGCGCAGAAGCACCGCGCCGATCTTGCCCGCGTTCCAGTCCGCAAGCGTCCATTTCGGATGATTGTCGCTGTCCTCGCGCCCACGGAACACCGATCCGGTCACCTCGATGCCTGGACAGTTCGGGTAGGCCATCAGGAGATACTGCTTGTTCCTGCTCTTCTGCACCGGCGACAGCGGCCAGAAGCTTAGCCCCGAAACGGTAATGTTGGCGCAATCGTCAAGCAGCATGCGCTCGAAATGGGCGGCCCCGGGCTTGGCGGCGGCAATCGTCACACGGCCCTCGGGACGTATGCCCTTCAACCTGACCTCCCCGAACTTCCCACTGACGAGGATCGTGTCGCGCGGGGCGGCCGAACGGAGTTTGCTGATAAGATCGGACACTTCGGTGACCGTCACCGTGGCCATGTGATCCTCCTCTGAATGAGCATTTCGCCTGCTGTTGCAGACCTTTCCTTGCGTCACATTAGGCGCTTGCGCCCTGGGTACAACCGCGGGCGGGCACGGACTGCGATAAATCGAGCGGATTTGAACGGCATGGTACTTGGTTCGCGGAAATTGCCGGCGCAGACAGCATCCCCCCGTCGCGCCCGCCCGGTGCCGAGCACCGACAGATGCGCCTGGCGCACGGGTGCGGTCCAGGAAAGATCGGATCTGGTGCCCGGGGCGGGAGTCGAACCCGCACGGTTTGCACCGGAGGTGTTTGAGACCTCTGCGTCTACCATTCCGCCACCCGGGCACTCAGGGCGAAATAACTTCCCCCCGGACGTAAGACAAGGGCTTTGAGCGGCGTCAGAGTTGTGCCGACCCGAACGTGTCGCAGCTATCCACCTGCCCCGCCTTGTAGCCAGTAGCGAACCAGCGCTGGCGCTGTTCGGACGTGCCGTGGGTGAAGCTGTCGGGCATGGGCCGTCGTCCCGCATCGCGCTGGAGGGTGTCGTCCCCGATCCGCTCCGCCGCGTTCATCGCCTCGGCGATATCGCCCTGCTCGATCGAACCCAGCGTTTCGGCCGCGTTTCGCGCCCAGACGCCGGCAAGGCAATCGGCCTGCAACTCGATCCTGACCGACAGCGCGTTCGAATCGGCCTCGGTCGACTGTTGGCGGAGCGCGTTGACCTTGGAGAGGATTCCAAGCTCGTCCTGCACATGGTGCGCAACCTCATGCGCCACGACATAGGCCGCGGCGAAATCCCCGCCTGCGCCCAACTGCCGTTGAAGCGTCACGAAGAAATCAGTGTCGAGATAGACCTTCTTGTCGAGCGGACAATAGAACGGACCCGTCGCGCCCGAGGCATTGCCGCAGGGCGACTGAGTGATCTGCTTGAAGAGGACGAGCGTGACCGGATCATATTGCCGGCCAAGCTGGTTCTGAAAGATGCCGCCCCAGACATCCTCGGTATCGGCCAGCGTGACCGACACGAACTGGGCCGCCTGCTGGTCGGCCTCGGTGATCTGCACGTCTCCCGACCCGCCGATCTGGCCCCCGCCGCCACTCTGGAGAACCGCGATGGGATCGCCGCCCAGCGCCCAGACCAGCAAGGCCACGACGACAAGGCCGATGCCTCCGCCGCCGACCACGCCGCCGGTGCTCATCCTGCGACGATCCTCGATATTGCTGCTGCCCCGACGACCCTGCCACCTCATATCACACCCCCCCGTTTCATGTGTCCCCGGTGGACAATCCCAAGATATGCCGACAAGTCGTTGCGTTGGAAGCCCGTTCCGCTTGACGCCGCGAAATGCGCATGGCCTAAGGGCATCGCGCCGCCAAGGGCGTGGGTCTGTATGAGCGCTTCATGCTTCAACGCCTCTATCTGTGGACCCTGTCGTGGGTGCGGTCGCGCCATGCGACCAGGGCCCTTGGCGCGGTGTCCTTCGTGGAAAGCTCGTTCTTCCCGATTCCCGCCGATGTACTTTTCATCCCGATGTGCGCCGCGCGCCCGGACCGTGCGATGTACTATGCGTTCGTCGCCACCGCCACATCGGTTCTCGGCGGTATGTTCGGATGGTTCCTCGGCTACTACGCTTTCGATCTCATCGCGCGACCCGTGCTTGAATTCTACGGAAAACTGGGCGCGTTCGAGAGCTTGCGGGCCACGGTCCGCGACGATATCTGGCTGATCCTCCTGTTGCTGGTCACGTCCGGCCTCTCGCATCTGCCCCCGATGAAGGTCGTCACGATCCTCTCCGGCGTTGTGGCCTTCAACCCCTGGCTCTTCATCATCTCCGCCATTGTCGCGCGCGGGGCGCGGTTCTATGCGTTGGCTTGGCTATTGCAGCGCTACGGACAGCGGATGCTCGCATTCATCGAACAACGCATGATGTGGATCGCGGGCGGCGTGGTCCTCGTTGCACTGGCGCTCTGGTTCATTCTGAGGTCGCACGGATGAGTGGCAATCGAAATCTGGTACTTGTCGCGGCGGGCGGGTCTGCCGCGCTCCTGCTCGGGGCATTGTTCTTTCAGTATCTCGGTTATCCGCCCTGCAAGCTCTGCCTTTGGCAACGCTGGCCGCACGGCGCGGCGATCGCGATCGGCGCCCTGACGATCCTGACCGGTCTGCGCTGGCTGCCATGGTTCGGCGCGCTGTCCGCGGCGACGACGGGCGCCATCGGGGTCTATCATTCCGGCGTGGAGCAAGGCTGGTGGCAAGGTCCGACCACCTGCACCTCGGGCGGCGCGTTGACCGGTTCGACCCAGGATCTCCTCGGTCAGATCATGACCGCGCCTCTCGTACGCTGTGACGAGATCGCCTGGACCTTCGCGGGCCTGTCAATGGCGTCGTGGAACGCAATCCTGTCGTTCGCGCTGGCCGCGATCTGGATCGCCGCCGCGCGCAAGCCCTAACGCCGGCCGGCGCGGCGCGTCGTCAGCATCAGGCTCGTCTCGCTCGACGTGACGCCATCGAAACCCCGGATGCGGAACAGAACCGCATCGAACTCCTCCAGTGTCCGCGCCCCGATCTCCGCGATGAGATCCCAGCGACCATTGGTCGAATGCACGGCCTGAACCTCCGGCAACCCCGAAAGGCGCGCCATGATCCGCTCGGCCCCGCGCCCCTCGATTCCCATCATCATCAGGCCACGCACCGGCATCGCCGTGACATCGCCGCGCGTGACCACGGTGAAACCCTGGATTTCATCCCTGGCGATCAGCCGGTCCATCCGCGCCCGCACCGTCGCCCGCGACAGGCCGAGTGTCCCGGAAAGCTCGGACAGGGACGCGCGCCCGTCGCGGCGAAGCGCCGCAATCAGATTGTGATCGATATCGTCCATTTCGATAAATCATTCCGACACTATGAACAATGCCATGAGCATATCGTGAAATCTGACGCTTACAAGCGCCACAGAACGTCAGCATCCTGAGGCCAAGCCACAGGAGACAGCATGAAACCCCATCCGATTCTCATCGGCGCGCCCATCGACAGCGGACAGAAGCGCGACGGTTGCCTTATGGGTCCCGCCGCCTTCCGCGTCGCGGGACTTGCCGGCAGCCTCGCGGACCTCGGCATCGCGTCGGAAGATTGGGGCGACGTGACCCCTGCGCCCCTGCGTGATGTGACCTGCGCCAATCCTGCGGTCCATCACCTCGCCGAAACCATCGCCTGGACCGAGGCGCTGGCCGCGCGGGGGCAAGCGGCGATCGAAAAGGGGTTCCCGATCTTCATGGGCGGCGATCATTCGCTGTCGCTTGGCTCGGTCGCGGGCATGGCGGCCCATGCGGCGGCTCAGGGCCGTCCGCTCTTCGTCCTCTGGCTCGATGCGCATTCCGACTACCACACGCCACTCACCACCCAGTCCGGCAACCTGCACGGCACCCCCGTCGCCTATATCGCGGGCAAGCCCGGTTTCGACGCCTTCCCGCCCTTCCCCGCACCAGTCCCCGCCGAACGCATCTGCCTTTACGGCATCCGGTCCGTCGATCCGGCCGAACATGCCGGTCTGCTCGACAGCGACATGACGATCTGCGACATGCGCACCCTCGACGAACAGGGCATCGTGGCCCCCCTCCGCGCGTTCCTTGATGAGGTGAAGGACGCGAACGGCTTCCTTCACGTCTCGCTCGACGTCGACTTCCTCGATCCCGGCATCGCGCCCGCCGTCGGCACCACCGTCCCCGGCGGCATCACCTTCCGCGAGGCGCACCTGGTGATGGAGTTGCTGCACGAATCCGGCCTTGTTTCCTCGCTCGACCTCGTCGAACTCAACCCCTTCCTCGACGAACGCGGGCGGACCGCGCGTCTCATGGTCGAACTCGTCGGCTCGCTCATGGGCCGCAAGGTCTTCGACCGCCCGACACGGAGCTTCGGATGAAATCCCTCAACATCGTTCCATTCGTCAGCGTAGACAGCATGATGCGGCTGGTTCTTGAGATCGGACCTGAACAGGTCATGCGCGACATCGCAGACTACATCGAGGCCGATTTTCGCCGCTGGGAGAGCTTCGACAAGACGCCGCGCGTGGCCAGCCACTCGGACGTCGGCGTGATCGAGCTGATGCCGACCTCCGACGGCACGCTCTACGGCTTCAAATACGTGAACGGCCACCCCAAGAACACCAAGGCCGGGCTCCAGACCGTCACCGCCTTCGGCCTCCTGGCCGAGGTCGATACCGGCTATCCGGTGCTCCTGACCGAAATGACGATCCTCACCGCGCTTCGCACCGCCGCCATGTCGGCGCTCGCGGCAAAGCACCTCGCCCCCAAAGGCGCCACCACGATGGCGATGATCGGCAATGGCGCGCAGGCCGAATTCCAGGCGCTGGCCTTCAAGGCGATCTGCGGCATCAGCCAGGTCCGCCTTTATGACATCGATCCCGCCGCGACGAAGAAATGCGCAAGGAATCTGGCTGCTTCCGGCCTGATCCTAACCCAGTGCAAGAGCGCCGAAGAGGCAATAGAAGGCGCCGGGATCATCACCACCTGCACCGCCGACAAACAGCTTGCCACCATCCTCACCGACAACATGGTCGGACCCGGCACCCACATCAACGCCGTTGGCGGCGATTGCCCGGGCAAGACCGAGCTTCACCGCGACATCCTCCTGCGCTCAGCGATCTTCGTCGAGTACCCGCCCCAGACCCGGATCGAGGGCGAGATCCAGCAGCTCGACCCGGACCACCCCGTCACCGAGCTTTGGCAGGTCATCACCGGCAAGACTAACGGCCGCACCGATGCCCGCCAGATCACGCTTTTCGACTCCGTCGGCTTCGCCATCGAGGATTTCTCAGCGCTGCGCTACGTCCACGACCAGCTCGCGATCCATCCCTACAGCGAGCCACTCGACATGATCGCCGATCCCGACGATCCGCGCGACCTTTACGGGATGCTGCTCCGGGCCAAGGCCGAGGCCGCATAAGCCCTTTCATCTTGCCCGAAATGCCTCGGGGGGCCGGGGGCAGAGCCCTCGGCCACGGCGCCAAACACCCTTGCGCAGGTCAGGGCAAAATCCTATTCCCCGGCCATGACACACGCCCACCAACGCCTTCTCATCATCGACTTTGGCAGCCAGGTCACGCAGCTCATCGCGCGCCGCCTGCGCGAGTTGAACGTCTACTGCGAAATCCATCCTTTCAACCGGGTGGATGACGCCTTCCTGAAGGACTTCGCCCCGAAGGCGGTGATCTTTTCCGGCGGCCCGTCCTCGGTCTTCGCCGAGGGCGCGCCGATGCCCGCCGCCGGCGTCTTCGACATGGGCGTGCCGATCCTCGGCATCTGCTACGGCCAGCAGGTGATGATGCACCTCCTCGGGGGACAGGTCGAACGCGGCCACGGCACCGCCGAATTCGGCCGTGCCTATGTGACGCCGAAGGAGGCAAAACTCCCCCTCCTCGATGGCTGGTTCGATGAGGGGCGCGAGCAGGTCTGGATGTCCCACGGCGACCATGTCTCGAAGATCGCGCCGGGGTTCGAGGTTTACGCCACCTCGCAGGGCGCACCCTTCGCCATCACCGCCGATATCGCGCGCCATTTCTACGCCGTGCAGTTCCACCCCGAAGTGCACCACACCCCGAAGGGCGCGAGGCTTTACGAGAACTTCGTGCGTCTCGCAGGCTTCACCGGCGACTGGACGATGGCCTCCTACAAGGACGACGCGATCGAGAAGATCCGGGCCCAGGTCGGCGACAAGCGCGTGATCTGCGGCCTCTCGGGCGGCGTCGACTCGCTCCGTCGCCGCCGTCCTGATCCATGAGGCGATCGGCGATCAGCTCACCTGCGTCTTCGTCGATCACGGGCTTCTGCGCCTCAACGAGGCCGACGAAGTCGTGACCATGTTCCGCGACAACTACAACATCCCGCTGATCCATGCCGATGAGGCCGACCTCTTCCTCGGCGCGCTCGAAGGCGTCGCTGACCCCGAGGTCAAGCGCAAGACCATCGGCAAGCTCTTCATCGACGTCTTCCAGCGCGAGGCGCATAAGATCGAGGGCGCGGAATTCCTCGCCCAAGGCACGCTCTACCCCGACGTCATCGAAAGCGTCAGCTTCTCCGGCGGGCCTTCCGTCACGATCAAGAGCCACCACAATGTCGGCGGCCTGCCCGAAAAGATGGGCCTGACGCTCGTCGAACCGCTCCGCGAGCTTTTCAAGGACGAGGTCCGCGCCCTCGGCCGCGAGCTTGGCCTGCCGCAAGGCTTCATCGGCCGCCACCCCTTCCCCGGCCCCGGCCTTGCGATACGCTGCCCCGGCGAGATTACCCGCGAAAAGCTCGACATCCTGCGCCGCGCCGATGCGGTCTATATCGACCAGATCCGCAGGCACGGTCTTTACGACGAGATCTGGCAGGCTTTCGCCGCGATCCTGCCCGTCAAGACCGTCGGCGTCATGGGCGACGGCCGCACCTATGACTTCGCGCTTTCGCTCCGCGCGGTGACATCCGTCGACGGCATGACCGCCGACTACTATCCTTTCTCGCACGACTTCCTCGGCGAGACCGCAACCCGGATCATCAACGAAGTGCAGGGCATCAACCGCGTCATGTACGACGTGACCTCGAAGCCACCGGGCACGATCGAGATGGAGTGAACGCCAGTGACCGGGACGTCCATGACAATTATGCCGTCATGACGCCGGCGGGTGAATGGCGGTCGGATGTGAACCGGGCGAAATGCCGTGAGATCGCGGTTCCGGGCCTTCGGAGGTTTGTCTCCACCGCCAAGGTCCATGCCAGGACCCCGTGGCGGCGCCCGGTTGATCAGGCCGCGTCGGGCGCGCAAACACTCTTTCCTCGTCCGGTTCGCCGCCCTATCGTCTTCGAATGCAGCGCGTGACCCTGTCAGGTTTCCTTCTCTGCCGGACCCTTGATGAGGCGGACCGGGTTTCGCGACCACTTGCCCGACCACATCCGCCTGACGCGCGCGGAACCCGGCTGCCTGAAGTTCGAAGTCTTCCGCTCGCATTCCGATCCAACCCGATTTGCCGTCAGCGAGGCGTTCCGCGACCGCGCCGCCTTCGAGGCGCATCAGGCGCGCGCCGCCGGCACGACCTGGGCCAAAGTCACCAAGGACATCCCGCGCGACTACAAGATCGTAGAGCAAAGAGCGAGGAACCAGCGGGACTAACCGCCGAGAATGGCGAGGACATAGCCCTTCGTTTCGGCGTAGGGCGGCACGCCGCCATGCTGCTGCACCGCTTCCGGCCCGGCATTGTAGGCGGCGAGCGCCAGTTTCCAGTCGCCGAAACGGTCGTACATCATCCGCAGATAACGCGCTCCGCCGTTAAGGTTGTCATGCGGATCGGACAAGTCGACGCCAAGCCGCTGCGCAGTCTCCGGCATCAACTGCGCAAGGCCCGTCGCGCCCTTGTGGGATACTGCTTGCGGGTTCCAGCCGCTTTCCTGCTGGACAAGCCGCAGGAAGAGGTCCTCCGGCACGCCATGCCGCCGCGCCGCAGCCTTCGCGGCTTCCAGATACGCCCCGCGGTAGCGCCCCGAATAGGAGGGAATCGATGCCGTTACCGCGCCATCCTTGCCATGCGGCGTCAGCTTCACCGACGCGGCATATTGCGTCGCCGCGCGGCTGTCGAGAACGCGGGTCTGTTGGCGGAACTGGTCGATCCGGGATACCACGCCGCGCGTCCCGCGCGCCAGCGCCAGACCTTCGGCCAGAGCCTCGCGTGCAGGCACCACACCCGCAGCAACCACGACGAGTGCCGTGACTTTCAGGGCAAACCGCATCTGTCCCTCACCGCTGGCTTTCCAGCGGGGCGACTATACGCGAAAATCGCCGGGGCGCCACCCCCGCGGCGCCGTGCGCCTCAACCCGCCGCACCGGGCGATCGATCCGGCGCGGACAGAGGGCCGCTCAGGAGATCCTCGATAAGGATGCTGACAAGCTGACTGCGTCCGCTGACGCCGGCCTTGCGATAGACCGAATTGAGCTGGGTCTTGATCGTGCCTTCCGCCGATCCGCGCGTGGCGGCGATATCGGCGATGCTTTTGCCCCGGATGACCAGTTCTGCCACCTCGGCTTCGGCATGGGTCAGCGCCCAATCGTCGAAATAGGCCATCATCGCGTCGCGCAGCGCGCCGGATGCGACCTCCAGCACCCGCGCGTCATGCGCCTGCCGTTGCAAGACCCCCTTCAGATAGGCCGCTTCGAGACCGATCGCCGCGATGAGAACGAAGTTGGCGAGAGCTTCCATCAAGAGATGCGGCGCGAAAGCCGAGCCATATTCGTTGGTCAGGAAATCAACCGTGACATCGTAGAGGAAGTAGCCTGCACAGACCGCCTGAGCCAGCATCAGGGCAATGATGACGGCGCCCCTCATGCCGCCCTTGCTGTTCATCATTCCGCGCGCCTCCACCCGTTCGCTCATGCCCGCATGGCCAAGGATCGCCGCTGAATTTCGGCGATGCAAGGGAAACTGCCCGTGCGGACAACGATTAGCGGCTTCTTAAGCAAGAGGCTTTCTTGTGGCTCAGGGGCGGCAGGGTTAATAAACCTGAACAGAATCGAGAGGAGTGAGCGTTCATGGCGGGGTCGGTCAACAAGGTCATACTTATCGGCAATCTCGGGCGCGACCCCGAGGTCCGGTCCTTCCAGAACGGCGGCAAGGTCTGCAACCTGCGGATCGCCACGTCGGAAACCTGGCGCGACCGCACTTCGGGCGAACGCAAGGAACGGACGGAATGGCATTCCGTCGCGATCTTTTCGGAAGGGCTCGTGAAGGTCGCCGAGCAATACCTCAAGAAAGGCTCGAAGATCTATATCGAGGGCCAGCTGGAGACGCGCAAGTGGCAGGACCAGTCCGGCGCAGACCGCTACACGACCGAGGTCGTGCTGCGCAATTTCGGCTCGACGCTGGTAATGCTGGACGGTCGTGAGGGTGGCGGCTCGGGCAGCGGTAGCGGCGGCGGCGGTGGTTATGACGACGACCGGGGCGGCGGTGGCGGCTATGGTGGTGGCAACGGCGGCTCCGGCGGCGGTGGCGGGCGGTCCGATCTCGACGACGAAATCCCGTTCTGAGGCTATCAGACCCGTCTTGACGAAGCGCGGCCACCTGGCCGCGCTTTTTCTTTGGCGGCCACGTCCGCGCGCTGCGAATATCAGCGCCCGGCGAGCGCCTCTTGCAAAACGGACCGCACAACAGCGCCTGGCACGTCCGAGGCGACGAAAGCCTCACCGATCCCGCGCGCGAGGACGAACCTGAGTTGACCGTCCACCACCTTCTTGTCCTGCGCCATGAGCGCGAGAAGGCCGTCGGCGTCCGGCAGATCGCCTGGAATATCGGCGAGGTCCGCCTTCATCCCCATCGCCTTCAGATGCGCGCGCACGCGGCTCGGCTCTTCCTGGCTGCAAAGACCCAGGCGCTGGGAAAGCTCAAAGGCCAGCCCGCAGCCTATCGCCACGCCCTCACCATGCAGCAGGCGGTCCGAATAGGCCGTCGCCGTCTCGAGCGCGTGGCAGAAGGTATGACCGAGGTTGAGCAGCGCGCGGTCGCCTTCTTCGGTCTCGTCCCGCTCCACGATTCGCGCCTTCATCTCGACCGACCGCTTGACCGCGTATTGGCGCAAGGTTGCGTCGCCCGCCGCCATCGCGGAACCGTTCGCCTCAAGCCATTCGAAGAACGCGGCATCGCCCAAAAGCCCGTATTTCACGACCTCGCCATAGCCCGACAGGAAATCGCGGGCGGGAAGCGTGTCCAGCACTCCGATGTCGGCCAGAACCAGCGAAGGCTGATGAAAGGCGCCGATCAGGTTCTTGCCGTGGACCGCATTGATCCCGGTCTTGCCGCCGACCGAACTGTCGACCTGCGCCAGAAGGGTGGTCGGGATTTGCACGAAGCGCACGCCCCGGCGCAGGACGGCGGCAGCAAAGCCCGCAAGGTCGCCGATCACGCCGCCGCCAAAGGCGATGACCACGTCGCGGCGTTCGACCTTTTCGGCAAGAAGCCAGTCGACGGCGCGGGAAAATTCCGGCCAGCCCTTCGTCGCTTCGCCGGAAGGCAGCGGAAGTGCAGTCATCTCGATGCCGCCGAGACCGGCGCGCAGCGCCCCGAGATGGCGGGCCGCGACCGTTTCGTCGGTCAGGACCGCGACGCGCGGACGCCGCAAGAGCCCGGCGATCTCAGCCCCGGCATTGGCGATCAGGCCCGCGCCGATCCGCACGTCGTAGCTACGCGCACCCAGATCGACGTGCACCGTTTCAACACCGTTCATCTTCATGTCTTTCCCTGGATGTCGCCATGCGCCTGAAGCGCCTCGATCACCTTGCCTGCCATCTGATCCACCGAGAAGTCGGACTGCGCCTCGACGGTAAGCGTCGCGTTGGCATAGACGGGTTCGCGCGCAGCGAGGAGCGTGGTCAGCGTCCCCCTGGGGTCGGGCGTCCGCAGCAACGGTCGCGTCGATTTGTGCTTCACACGATTCCACAAGAGTTCAAGATCCGCCTTGAGCCAGACCGCGACACCATGTTCTGCAATCGCCTTGCGGTTCGCCTCGGCAAGAAAGGCGCCGCCGCCGGTCGACAGGATGCAAGGCGGCCCGGACAGCAGGCGCGACAGCACCTCGGCCTCACGCGCACGAAAGAAGACTTCGCCATCACGCTTGAAGATTTCCGCGACAGTCATGTTGGCGGCGCGTTCGATCTCATCGTCGGAATCAACGAAAGGCACGCCCAGAATACGCGATAGGGCGGTGCCCACAGCGGTCTTGCCAGCCCCCATCATGCCGATCAAAACGACCGTTCTCTTCAACTTCCGTCCCAAGATCGGCCCTTCCTGCCTTGCGCCGGCGCCCACGGTGTCGCGCTGCCGGAAAGCAGTCTCCCGCCCAAATCAAATCTTTCGCCCTGAATGGCGTGAACTTGCCGGAAATGCCATATATATATTCGCGCGAACAGATTTCGCGCGCGCAGGACGCGTGACTCGCGGAAGGAAGCGGGCAACACCCGGCAACAAAAAAGAAACGGCAGGACAGGATGTTGCGCATTCTCAAATTTCTCTTTCTCCTCGCCCTCATCGCGTTCGTGGGGCTTGTGGGGTATGCTTATCTTGGCGATCTCAGGCCCGAGCGGAGCGACGTGACTGTGCCGGTTGAACTGAATGTCGGGAATTAAAGCGGGCGCCGCCCTGCCCTTTCTACTGTTGATGGGGTCGCTGGCGGGAGCCGAGGAAAAGGCGCCGCCGCTTTCGGCTATCGATTGGCTGTCGAAATCCGTGGCGACTCCGGTGGCCATGCCAGAACCCGGCGCCACGGCCGAGCCGCCGGTCACGACAAATCCCCTGCCGGGCGCAATTACCACGCGGCCGCTCGATACCGTGACACTCGACCTGATCGGATTGTTGCCGAAACGCGCCACCGGTTTGCCCACCGACCTCTGGGGCTCGACCCCGGATGCCGAACTTGTCCGGTTGATCCGGGCGGAAAGGGTCGACACGCTGCCCTCGGTCCAGTCGCTGCTCTACACGCTCTTGCTGGCCGAACTCGATCCGCCGCAGGACGCCGGATCGGAAGGGGCGCTCTTTCTCGCGCGGATCGACAAGTTGCTGGACCTCGGCGCGCTGGAACCGGCCTTGTCCATGCTGGAACAGGCAAATCCGCCGACGGCGGAGCCGTTCCGCCGCTGGTTTGACATCGCGCTCCTGACCGGACAGGAGGACCGCGCCTGCACCGTCATGCGCAACACGCCGCAGGTTGCGCCCACCTTCCCGGCCCGCGTCTTCTGCCTCGCGCGCGGCGGCGACTGGAACGCGGCGGCGCTTTCGCTCAGAACCGGCGAGACGCTCGGCTATGTCGAACCGGACATGGCCCGGCTACTGGAGCATTTCCTCGACCCGGACCTTTTCGAGGGCGAGCCCGACCTGCCCCCGCCGTCCCGCCCCTCCCCGCTTGTCTTCCGGCTGATGGAGGCGATCGGGCAACCGATGTCCACCGCCACGCTTCCGGTCGCCTTCGCACAGGCCGATCTGCGGTCCAACGCAGGGTGGAAAACCCGTCTCGATGCGGGTGAACGTCTCGCCCGCACCGGCGCAATTCCGGCAAATCAGTTGCTCGGCCTCTACACCGAGAACGCGCCTTCCGCGTCCGGCGGCGTCTGGGAACGCGTGGCCGCCGTCCAGGATCTCGACGAGGCGCTGACCGCAGGCAAACCCGCAGCCATCGCGACGGCACTGGAGGCCGCATGGTCGCAGATGACCGCGGCCGAACTCGAAGTGCCATTCGCCGTCGCCTTCGCCGAACGGCTGGCGAATGCGAAGCTCGGAGGCGACGCCGAAACCATCGGGTTCCGCGTTGGCCTACTGTCCGACAGCTTCGAAAAGATCGCGCGTGCGCACAAGGCGGCGAATGGCGAAGAAGCCTTTCTGATCGGCGTGGCGACCGGAACGACAGAGGGGCTGACACCGGACGACCAGATGGGTGTGGCCGTCAAGGACGCCTTTCTGTCCGGTACCGTGTTGCGCGACGATTATGCAAACTTCCTGCTCGAACGTCGGCTCGGCGAAGGCATCCTGAAGGCCATCGACGACATTACCGAAGGTGCGCGCGGCGATCTGCGCGATGTGACGGGCGGCTTGCGTTTCCTCCGCGAGGTCGGCCTTGAAAAGGTGGCACGTCGCGCGGGGCTGGAGCTTTTGCTGCTCGAACGCCGGGGCTGAGGGACATGGGGATGGACCGCTGGATTTCCACCTTTCTCGAAGCGCAGGCAGCCGAACTCGGTTCGGCGCGGAACACGCTTCTCGCCTATGGTCGCGATCTCAAGGACTTCGCGGGCTGGCTCGCGCGACGGAAGCGCGACTTCGAAGCCGCCACGCGTACGGACGTGGAAGCCTATATCGTCGCCTGCGAGGCCGAAGGGCTTTCCCCGGCGACGCGTGCGCGTCGGCTGTCGGCGATCCGCCAACTTTACCGCTTCGCCTATGACGAAGGCTGGCGCACCGACAATCCGGCGATTCAGATTTCTGGGCCCGGCAAGGCGCAGCGCCTGCCAAAGATCCTGAGCGAGGCGCAAGTCGATGCGCTGCTTGCCGCCGCAGCGGACAGCGGCCGCAATCCGGCGGAACGGGCGCGCAACATCTGCCTGATGGAACTTCTCTATGCCACCGGGATGCGCGTCAGCGAGCTTGTCGGCCTGCCCGTCGCCGCCGCGAGGGGCGATCCCAGGATGCTTCTCGTGAAGGGCAAGGGCGGCAAGGAGCGGATGGTTCCATTGTCCGCCCCCGCGCGCGCAGCTCTGGCCGAATGGCTCACCCTCCGCGACAAGGCCGAGGAAAACGCGCGCATCCAGTTCAAGGCGGCGCCGGGAAAGCATTTGTTCCCGGCGCGGGGGGCTGCCGGCCATATGACCCGGCAGGCCTTCCACGGGCTCTTGAAAGACCTTGCGGTTGCGGCCCGCATTCCGCCCGCCAAGGTCACGCCGCATGTCCTGCGTCATGCTTTCGCCACCCATCTTCTCGCCGGTGGCGCCGATCTCCGCGCGATCCAGACCATGCTCGGCCATGCCGACATCTCGACGACCGAAATCTACACCCATGTTCTGGACGAACGGTTGAAGGCGCTGGTTCTGAAGCACCACCCGCTGGCACGAAACGCCGACTGAAACCGTGCGCCTTGCGGGACACGGTCGCGCGCCGCATAAATGCTGAAACCAAAGGGATTTCGAAATGCCCGGCCTCGACGCTCTGGACACCTCGTTCTGGATAACCGTAGCAGCGATCCTCTTTCTTCTCATGCTGTCCGCCTTCTTCTCCGGCTCTGAAACCGCGCTGACCGCGGCATCGCGCGGCAAGCTCAGGGCACAAGCCGACAAGGGCAACGGCGGGGCGGAACGGGCGTTGAAGGTCATGGAGGATGGCGAAAAGCTGATAGGATCGATCCTGCTGGGCAACAACGTCGCGAACATCCTGTCGGCCTCGCTCGCCACCGCGCTGCTGTCGCGACTGCTCGGCGCGAATGGCGTGGCGGTTGCCACACTCGTGATGACCGCGCTCGTCCTGATCTTCGCCGAGGTGCTGCCGAAGACCTACGCCATCACCGCACCCGAAACCGCGGCCTCGCGTGTCGCCCGCCCGATCGGCTGGCTGATCGCGTTGCTGGCGCCCGTCGTGATGCTGGTGCGCATACTTGTGCGCGGCATCCTGATGCTGTTCGGAGTGCGGACCGATCCCGACAGAAATGTCCTGTCGATGCGCGAGGAAATCGTCGGAGCGCTCGCCCTCGGCCATATTGAAGGCACCGTTCTGAAGGAGGACCGCGACCGGCTTCTCGGCGCGCTCGATCTCTCCGACCGCACCGTCGAAGAGATCATGACCCATCGCAGCAAGATCGCGATGATCGACGCGGACTCCCCACCCGAACGCGTCCTGACCGAGATACTCGCCTCACCCCATACCCGCCTGCCGATCTTCAAGGGCGAGCGGGAGAACATCGTCGGCATCATTCACGCGAAAGATCTTCTGCGCGCCGTCGAAAAGACCGTGCGGGGCGAGGACGGCGATTTCTCATCGATCCGTGAAATGGACATCATGAGCGTGGCGAAGACGCCCTATTTCGTGCCCGAGACGACACCGCTCGACGAACAGATGCGCGAATTCCTCAAGCGCCGGACCCATTTCGCGCTGGTGGTCGACGAATATGGCGACCTGCGCGGCCTCATCACGCTTGAAGACATCATCGAAGAGATCGTGGGCGAGATCACCGACGAATTCGACATCGATTCCGAGCATCCGCTGAAGCTGACCGAAGCGGGCGACTGCGTGGTCGACGGCGGCATGACGATCCGGGACTTCAACCGCGCGACCGAATGGAGCCTGCCTGACGAAGAAGCCAACACCATCGCGGGCCTCGTCATACACGAGGCGCAGATGATTCCGGCCGAAGGCCAGGTGTTTTCCTTTCACGGGTTCCGGTTCGAGGTTCTGCAACGCAAGGAAAACCGGATCACCCGGATCAAGGTCCGCCCGCTTTGAGGGATCACGCCGGGGTCTGCTGGTGGGACATGAGCCGCCAGCCCTCTCCCTCGCGCAGATAGGTCGAGGCGCAGAGCACCGTTCGGATCGGTTCGCCTTCCCTCTCCGCCTCTGCCTTGTAGGCCAGCACGGCGACATTTCCACGGATGTTCGACTTGCGGTCCTCCATCAGGACCGACCGCCAGCGCGGGGCCGATGCGACGCTCTCGGCAATCCGGTCGCCCTGCAGGATGCCCGCCGGATAGGAGAAGACCATGATCGCCCCGTCCGCCATCGTGCTGCGGAAAGTGTCTGCGCCGCCCAGCCAGAAGCTTTCCTCAAGCCGCCAGAGTTCCTTTTCATCGCTCATGGCATCCTCCTTTGCCGGAATCAGAACGCAGGGGAGGTCGTCGCGGTTCCGGTTCAGCGCGACTTGAAGAGCGATCCGAGAATGCCCCGCACGATCGCCTGGCCGGTCCTTGTCCCGAGTTGCCGCGCAAGGCTTTTCCCGAACGAGGTCGCAATGCTGTCCGAACGGCCGGTGCGCGCTGTGGATCTGCCGACAGCCTTCCCATCATAGCGCCGGGCCTGCTTCAATTCGCGCAGCTCGTCCTTCATCTTCTGTTCCTCGGCCTCGGCATCGGCGGCGGCCTTCGCGGCGGTGGCGGCTTTCGCCTGCAACCGCTCAAAGGCGGAATCGCGGTCGATCACTGTGTCGTATTTCGCGGAAAGCCCTGTCGCCGCGATGACCGCCTTACGCTGATCCGGCGTGATCGGGCCAAGCAGGCTGGCGGGCGGGCGGACCAGCGTTCGTTCGACCATTCCGGGCACACCCTTGGCTTCTAGAAGCGACGTCACCGCCTCGCCGGTGCCGACCTCCTTGATCGCCGTTTCAGTATCGAAGCGCGGGTTCGGGCGGTAGTTCTGCGCGGCGCGGGCAAGGTCGCGTTGATCCTTCGCGGTGAAGGCGCGCAACGCATGCTGCACGCGGTTGCCAAGCTGTCCGAGAATGTCGTCCGGCACGTCGGCGGGGTTCTGCGTGATGAAGAAGATGCCGACCCCCTTCGAACGGATCAGCCTGGCCACCTGCTCCACCTTGTCGGTCAGCGCCTTCGGCGCATCCTCGAAGAGAAGATGCGCCTCGTCGAAGAAGAAGACGAATTTCGGCTTGTCGGGGTCGCCGACCTCGGGCAGTTCCTCGAAAAGCTCGGAGAGCAGCCACAGAAGGAAGGTCGCATACAGTCGCGGAGAGCCCATAAGCCTGTCGGAGGCGAGGATGTTGATCTGCCCCTTGCCGTCGGCCGTGGTCCGCATCATGTCGGCAAGCTCCAGCGCCGGCTCGCCGAAAAGGTGCGTGCCGCCCTGGTTTTCGAGAACAAGAAGCTGCCGCTGGATCGCACCGACCGAGGCGGGCGAGACGTTGCCGTATTTCAGCGATATGTCGGAGGCGTTCTGGCCGATCCAGACCAGCATCGCCTGAAGGTCCTTGAGGTCGAGAAGTGGCAACCCCTCTTCATCGGCCAGTCGGAAAGCGATGTTCAGAACACCTTCCTGCGCGTCGCTCAGATCCATCAGCCGCGCAAGCAGCAGCGGCCCCATCTCGGATACCGTGGTGCGAATCGGGTGGCCCTGCTCGCCGAAAAGGTCCCAGAAGGCGACCGGGAAGGCTTGATACTTAAGCTCATAGCCGATCGTGGCGCAGCGATTCATGAAGGCGTCGTGCAGCTTGCCCTCGGCCGAGCCGGGCACCGCGAGGCCACCAAGGTCGCCCTTCACGTCGGCAAGGAAGACCGGCACCCCCGCCGCGGAAAATCCTTCGGCGAGGATCTGGAGCGTCACCGTCTTGCCGGTTCCCGTCGCACCAGCGATCAGCCCGTGGCGGTTGCCATATTTCAACAGAAGTTCCTGTGGCGAAGCATAGCCTTCGCCGCCGCCGCCCACGAAAATCCCGGTCTCGTTCAGCACTACTGCCCCCTGTCTCCGCCACTCGAACGGTCCGACAATACTATGTTAAGGGCCTTGCGCCAGCCTTGATCCAATCCCTCGGTATCACTTTGCCCCGCGGATGTTTCTTCCTCCCTGTCAGACTGGCCGCGCCCCCGGGCGCGGCTTTTTTCGTGCAAAATCAATTTTTTGGCGAGTGTCATTTTTCCGGTTGACGCAATGGGACGAACTGAATAGCGTTCGGGCCAATGACTAAGTCGGCCTGTCCGACAGGGAGCGAAAGATTCGAAAGGGCCCCTTCCCGGGGCCCTTTTTGCTGTGCTCGCGCGCAACACCGCGCGATCGGCAAAATGCCGCCTCGGTGCTGCGGGTTGCGTTTCGGCGCTGACACTCCTCTGCCGGCATGGTACATCCCCGCGGCAATTCCTCTGAATGAACGGAAAGACATCATGGCTGCATTCCCGAAAACCCTGACGCTGCTCCTGACGCTCGCCGCAGCGATGCCGGCAGTGGCGCAGGACACAACCGCGCCCGCCGCAACGGATTCGGCGCAGACGGGTACGGCGCAGACCGATACGACCACCCAGGACGCGGCACCCGCCACCGAAACGGCGCCGGCAGAGGCCAACCCGGACGGCATCGGCCAGCCCTATGTGGCAGAAAAGTTCGGCGACTGGGACATGCGCTGCATCCGCACGAAGGATGGTGCTGATCCCTGCCAGCTCTACCAGCTTCTGAAGGAAAAGGACTCTGGCAATCCGGTGTCGGAAATCACCATCGTCAACCTGCCGAAAGGCGGCAAGGTTGCCGCTGGCGCGACCGTCATCACGCCGCTCGAAACCCTTCTGCTCGAACAGCTGAGCTTCTCGATCGACGGTGCCAAGCCGGCGACCTATCCGTTCAGCTTCTGCACCCAGGTGGGCTGCGTCGCGCGGCTCGGCTTCACCCAGGAAGAGGTGAACCGGCTGCGCAAGGGCAAGGTTGCCAGCGTGACCGTGGTGCCGGTTTCCGACGCGAACGCCAAGGTGACGGTGGAAATCTCGCTCAACGGCTTTACGGCCGCGCTCGAAGCGCAGGCGAAGTCGGAAGAAGCGCTCGCGACCAAGGCAGCCCCAGCCGACGCAGCACCTGCTGATGCAGCACCTGCGGATGCAGCGCCAGCCGACGCAGCGCCGAAGCAATAATCACCGCGACAGAATCGCCGTTGCAGCCACGCCGCCCCGCCTGGGGCGGCGTTTCCGTTCAGGCGGCACGCAGCACCAGTACGGCGTTGAGGCCGCCGAAGGCGAAGGCGTTGGACAGAACCGCGCTCACCGCGCATTCCCGTGCGACATTCGGCACCACGTCGAGCGCGCATTCCGGATCGGGCTCCTCATAGCCGATCGTCGGCGCGATGATCCCGTCGCGCAGCGCCATGATACAGGCAAGCAGCTCGACCGCCCCGGTGCCACCTATGACATGGCCATGCATGGATTTCGTCGAGGAGATCATCAGCCGGTCGGCATGGTGGCCAAAGGCATGTGCGACGGCGGCACATTCCGTCTTGTCGTTCGCGGCGGTGCCGGTGCCGTGGGCGTTGACATAGCCGACCTCGGATGGGTTCATGCGGGCATCTTGCAGCGCCCCGGCAATCGCCCGCTGCGCCCCCGTCTGGCTCGGCATCACGATATCGGCGGCATCGGACGTCATCGAAAATCCCGCGACCTCGGCGAGGATGTCGGCCCCTCTCGCCCGTGCATGGTCCCAATCCTCGAAGACGAAGATGCCGGCCCCCTCGCCCTGCACCATGCCGTTGCGGTTGGCGCTGAACGGGCGGCAGGCGTCCTTGGACATGACCCGCAGACCCTCCCACGCCTTGATGCCGCCGAAGCAGAGCATCGCCTCGGACCCGCCGGTAATCATCGCCTTCGCAGCGCCAGCGCGCACCATCTGGAACGCCAGTCCCATCGCGTGGTTGGACGAGGCGCAGGCCGTCGCCACGGTGAAGGACGGCCCGCGCAGGGACCATTCCATGCTGACATGGCTCGCGGCCGCATTGTTCATCAGCTTCGGCACGACGAAGGGATGGACGCGGTTCTTCCCCTCCTCGTAAACCGTGCGGTAGTTGTCGTCCCAGGTGTTGACGCCGCCCCCGGCAGTGCCAAGGACGACGCCGCACTCAAGCCCGAGCTTGCCCCGGAAATCGAGGCCGGATTGCTCTACCGCCTGTTTCGCGGCAAGCATCGTGAACTGCGTGAAACGGTCGTAGAGCGATATTTCCTGGCGGTTGAATTGCGCTTCCGCATCCCAGCCCCGGACCTGTCCGCCGATGCGGATGGAAAGCCGCTCGACGTCGCGGAACTCAAGCGGCCCGATGCCGCAGCGACCCTCGCGCATCGCTGCCAGGGTCGAGGGCACATCATGCCCCAGGGCGTTGATCGTCCCCGCCCCGGTTATGGCAACGCGCCTCATACGCTAGGCTTTTTTTTTGCGACCAGTTCCTCGACTGCGGTGACGATCGCGGCAACCGAGGATATATCGAAATCGCTCTTGGCGGGCTCGTTCGCGTTGAAGGGCACGGACACGTCGAACTCCTCCTCGATGGCGAAAATGGATTCGACGATGCCAAGGCTGTCGATGCCGAGCTCGTCCAACGACATCTCCGCCGACACCTGATCACGCTCCAACACCGCTTGGGCCGCGATGATCGCGATCACCCTGTCCCTGATACTAGCCGTCCCTGCCATCGCCGGCCTTTCCCCTGACACCCGATTTCTGCATCAGCGATGTGACGGTTTCGCGAAGTTCGGCGACCTGCGAATAAAGCCGCCCGAGTCGGCGGATATTCTTTTGCGCCTCGATATGGGCGTCCATCTTGATTGCCGGATAGCCGAGGATGACGCGGCCCGCAGGAACGTTGGTCAGGATCTTGGTGGCGCCACCTGCGATCACGTCATCGCCGATGAAGATATTGTCGCCCACGCCGCATTGTCCGGCGAGCACCACCCGGTTGCCCACCCGCGTCGATCCGGCAATTCCGACAAGCGCGCAGAGCAGCGTGTCGTCGCCAACCTCGACGTTGTGCGCGATGTGGACGAGGTTATCGAGCTTCGTTCCGGACCCGATCCGCGTGGCGCGAATGGTGCCCCGGTCGATGGTGCTGTTCGCGCCGATCTCCACATCGTCGCCGATCTCGACCGCGCCAAGCGAATGGATGCGCAGCCAGCTTTGTTCGCGAATTTCGGCACGTTCTCCCAACGTCTGGCGGATTTCCTCGACTCCGGACTTTTCCGGCGTGACGAAAGAAAAGCCGTCGGCCCCGATCACCGCTCCCGGCTGACAGAACACGCGGTCGCCGATCCGGACGCGCGCGCCGATCTTGACCCCGGCGTGGATCATCGCGTCACGTCCGATGCTCGCCCCCTCGGCGATGTGGACATGAGGGGCGATCCGGGCATTCGCGCCGATCCTGACGTCGGCCTCGATGACGACGAACGGGCCAATTGCGGCGCCCGCGCCGATCAAGGCCGAGGCGTCGACCACGGCCGTCGGATGAATACCGGGCGCGATCCGTGGCCCCGTATCCAAAATCCGCGTGAGGCCCGACATGGCAAGTCGCGGGCGGGAGACGAGGATCGCGGCCTTCAGACCCAGCGATCGCCAATCGGCGTCCTCCCAGAGAATGGCCACCTTCGCCCGGCCCTCCGCAAGTCCCGCTGCGTATTTCGGATCCATTGCGAGGGCAAGCTCGTCAGGTCCGGCTGCCGCAGGTTCGGCCGCGCCTTTCACCCGGATCTGGTCTTCGCCTTCGATGCGTGCGTCAAGCGCGCGCGCGATTTCGGCAATGCTGAAGGACATGGTTCTTTCCGGTTCTGCCCGCGAGCACGGCGTGCCCACCGAAACCGGATTTAACCCTGAACGCTCGGCAAAACCACCCCGGCCTTTTCGAGCGCCCCGAATATCCGCCCATCGCGTCCATAAACATCGCGGCGGTACTCGATCTGGCCCTTTGCCGTTGGCCAGGCGGTGAAATAGACCAGATGCACCGGCACCGGATCCTTGAGCATGAGTGTGTTTTCGGAATTCGTCCGCAGGTGCGCCTTGAACTCACCGACCGGGTCGTTCGTCTGCGGAGCGAGGAGCGCATAGGCGAAATCGAACGGATCCCCCAGCCGGATGCAACCGTGACTGAAGGCACGAATCTCTTTCCCGAACAGGGATTTCGATGGTGTATCATGAAGATAGATGTTCCATTTGTTGGGGAACATGAACTTCACAAGACCGAGCGCGTTGCTGTCCGACGGCGGCTGCGACATCGAGAACGGGAAGTTCTGTGCCGTGAACTGGCTGAAATCCGTGGTGCTGCGGTCGACCACGCGGCCGCGGCGGTCCACGATCTTCAGATGCCCCGCAGCGCGCGGGTTCTTCTGCAACATCGGCAGATATTCCTTGACGGTGATCGAGCGCGGGACATTCCACGTCGGGTTGATCACCATGAATTCCATCTGGTCGGAGAATTCCGGGCTGCGCCGGTCCGGCTGATTCATGCCCACGACCGTCACGGTCTCAAAGGTCACCTTGCCGTCATCGACGATCTTCGCCGAGAAGTCCGGCAAGTTGACCCAGATGTGGCGCTTGCCGAGCGGCAGACCGTTCATCCAACGCAAACGCTCCAGCGCGACGATGACGGATTCGAGTCGTTCGACCGGCTCAACATTGAGAAGCGCAATGGTGCCTTCGCCGGCGACCCCATCCGGTGTCGCGCCGTTGTCGGACTGGAACCGCTGAACCGCCGTCTGGATCGTGCCGTCATACTCCTGTGTCGCCGTACGCGCGAGATAGCCCATGCGGATCAGCCGGTCGCGCAGCAGCACGACACGCGCGCCCGTGTCGCCCGGCCGGAGTTTGCCATTGGTGATCTGCGGCCCCCAGCCGCCAAGTTCGATGTCATGTTCAAGATCGCGCTTGGCCTTCATCAGTTGGGCATATTGCGGCGCATCCGGCACGAGGCCGGTCAGAAACCGTTCCGGCCGCTCGGCCGAGGCGAACCTGGCGATGGTCACACGCGGATCATGGGCGACGACATCGCGGACGATGCCGGCCTCTACCGAGGACGGAACGATGGAGCCGGATTGGATATCGTGCGCGTAGGAAAGGAAGGCGGCGGACACCGCCGCTTCGAGCTTGCCGCGCTGCCGTTCGGAGGCGACGGTCTGGAAGCCGTCGCGCAGCCGCTCCTCACCATAGCGCGATGCCGGCAAGCCATGATCGGCAGCGTGGTCGAGCGCGCCGAAGAACGCGGCGCGGCGCTTCGCGTCGCTCGCCGAGGTCCAGATCGGCGCATAGTCGCGTGTTCGGTAGAATTCCGCCATCGCCGGGTCAGACGCCGCCGCTTCGGCCAGCGCCTGCCGGAAGGCCAGGGATTCGATTGCGCTCGCCGCCTGAACCGTGGCGCAAGCAAAAAGGCACGAAAGAGCGATACTTCTGAGAAGAGCCGCCGAGCGGCGCGCATCAACGGCTGACATGGCTGATCCAATGACGTGGCAGACAATCCTGAGGCAAGAATTCACGCATCCGCTCCCCGGAGTCCATGCACAGCGTGGGTTCCCGTGCCGCACCTGACAGCCACTGTCACTTTTCAGCCACTAATCGCCAAAAATATGTGCAAGGAAGCAACATGCCGACGGTTTCAGCGATTTTTTGCCGATCGGCCTTGAAATGATGTTCTGTGGACAATTGTTCGTTGGCGCGTAAATCATCTTGTGCCATAAGACTGGTGCACTTGGGGAAATTGACACGAGCCGCGCCAAAGCGGCCTAAACGGGACAGGCGCCAGCGCTATGACTGATCTTGCTCAAACCGGATTTAGCCGCCGCAGTTTGTTGCGTGCTTTCGCCGTGGCCACAGTCGCCGCCGCACCGACAATGTCGAACGCTTTCGGGCTTTTACGCGGTGCAGGCGATATCCGCCGCCTTCGCATGTATTCCGGTCGCACCGGAGAAAGCATCGACACGATCTACTGGATCGAAGGCAACTACATCCCGGAAGTGCTGAACGAAATCACCTATTTCATGCGCGACTGGCGTCAGGACGAGAAGAAGGACGTCGACCCCCGCACCATCGACATCACGGCAGCGGCGCATAGCTTGCTTAACGTGAACGAGCCTTTCATGCTTCTGTCGGGATATCGCACCCCCAAGACGAATGCGATGCTCCGCTCATCGTCCCGCGGCGTTGCGCGCAACTCCCTGCACATGAAGGCACAGGCCGCCGATCTCCGCCTGCGCTCGCGTTCGGTCGCGCAGATCTACCGCGCCGCCACCGCCTGCGAGGCTGGTGGAGTTGGCAAATATTCGCGTTCCAACTTCGTTCACATGGACTGCGGCCCCATCCGCACCTGGGGCGGTTGAGCGGACAGACACGACCAGATCGCACGAACAGGCGTCGGTGTTCCCGGCGCCTTCTTGTTTTTCCGGGCATTGCGGACACGCCGGTCGCCGCCCTCGACCGGAGATATGGCGCGCTGCGGTGTTCGTCGCCTCAAATCTGGCGTTCGCTATTGCGCTGATCGGCCGTAGAGCAGACGAAGCTGCCACACCCGTTAGCCGAGATCATGACATGCCGATGCCCGCGGCCAGGTTCAAGACCGGATATGTCCGCACCGGACAATCACTCAGCTAGGGCAGCCCGATAGGCCTCGGTCAGTTCTCCGATCACCGAACGCCCCGGCGGCTCCGCGCCGAGGTGCAGGCTGCGCAGTTCCGCCATGAACGCCTCCCACATTTCCGGCCCGCCTTCTTCCAGAAGCTGGGCACGGATCGACAGCTCCCGTGTTGCTGGCGTGAAGCGCCGGCCCCAGGCCCCCATCTGGGCGAGAAGCGGCACAAGCTGGATCGCCGGCTCGGTCAGGCTGTAGATCGTCTTCTGCTTGTGCGCGGGGTCCGGGTTGGTCGCCAGCAATCCCGCTTCCACCAGTTTCCTCAATCGGTCGGCGAGGATGTTCGAGGCGATGCCCTCCTCGGATTGGTTGAGCAGGTTGCGGTAGTGCCGGCGATTGCCGAACATGATGTCGCGGATGACGATCAGGCTCCAGCGATCGCCGAGCGTCTCCAGCGTCAGATTGATCGGGCACCCGGACCGGATCGGCCTGTTCATGCGCATCCCTCAAAAACTGCTTGCAATATAAACGCGGTCTTGCTAGCAATCAACTGCTTGCAATATGCAATCGGAAAAGGAGACCGACCGTGCCCCGGACAATCGTTTCCAGCCTTTCAATCTCGATCGACGGCTATGGCGCCGGACCTGATCAGAGCCGCGAGAGCCCGCTCGGAAAAGGCGGTGAAGACCTGCATCAATGGCTGGTCGGCACCCGGTTCTTCCGCGAGATGCAGGGCAAGAGCGGCGGATCGGAAGGAACCGACAACGCGTTCGCTATCCGGCACATGGAGGGCGTCGGCGCTTTCATCATGGGACGCAACATGTTCGGCCCGATCCGCGGCGACTGGCCGGACGATGAATGGAAAGGCTGGTGGGGCGCCAACCCGCCCTACCACGTCCCGACCTTCGTCCTGACGCATTATCCGCGCGACCCTGTCGAGATGGACGGCGGCACCACCTTCCACTTCGTCACCGACGGGATCGAGGCGGCACTCGACCGGGCCAAGGCGGCAGCGGGCGACCGGAACGTGGCGGTTCACGGCGGTGTCTCGACCGTCCGCCAGTATCTTCAGGCCGGACTGACCGACGAGGTCCACGTCGCGATCTCGCCGATCCTTCTCGGCGGGGGCGAGGCGCTGTTTGCCGGCATTGACCTGCCCGCGCGCGGCTATCGCGTCACCGAACATACTGCAACGGACGCCGCGACGCATATCGTGTTCGCGCGGCAGAAGTAGGACGCCAGATCATGCCGAAATTCATCACCATCGGATATGGCGACCGGGCCGGGTACGACCGCACAGCTCAGGCCGTCAGGGACGCCGCTCACGCACAGGACGCGAAGCTGGTGTCGGAAGGCGCCCTGATGGGGATCGCCGGCGCACCCGTTCAGGTGCGCAATCCTGGGGCCAAGGGGGTGAAAACCCGCGAAGGCCCGTTCATGTCGTCCACACTGCCGATCGCCGGATTCGCGCTGATCGAAGCCGCCAGCCTGGAAGAAGCCGTCGAGAAGATCTCGCGCGTTCCCTGCGCCGTCGCGCATGGGGTGGTTGAGGTGTGGCCGTTGCATGCGGCCTCAAACCCTTGCGGAACAGAAAGATAAACGGGAAGATTTGGCGCACCCGACAGGATTCGAACCTGTGGCCTCTGCCTTCGGAGGGCAGCGCTCTATCCAGCTGAGCTACGGGTGCGTGCGTGCGTCTATAGCGGGCCGCCCTTGACTGCGCAAGCGTGCTCTGGAGTTGACGAGCGGCGGGAACTTTGCCCTCGCTTCCGGCGTTCCTGAAGCACATCTTCTGTGTCCGATTGTGGCAGCCCTTGCCTGATGTTCAGCAGCTTCGGCCTTATTACGACAGGACTGGCGGTCCTCGTCATCGTGGCAACCTTTTTGTCGCGGGTGCCGGTGGCACACGGGGCGCTGCGCTATCTTGACTTTCCGCGCGTGCAGTTGCTGTTTATCGCGGTGCTGGTTGCGGTCGCGCTCGTTTTCGCTGGCCTTCCCGAAGGCTGGCGCCTGCCGCTCTACATTGCCCTCGCGCTTGCGGCTGCCGACCACGCCCTACACGTCCTTCGCTTCACGCCGCTTTGGCGCGTGCAGTCGATCGCGAATGGCCAGGACGGCAATTCCACGGCGCAAATCCGCATTCTCTGTAGCAACGTCAAGATGTCGAACGGGAACCACAAGGCGCTCGGCGAACTGATCCGCCGGATGGAACCGGATATCTTCATCGGAATGGAGGTGAATGGCGCCTGGGTGGACGGGCTTTCCCCCGTCATGGAGGATTTTCCCCATCGCGTCACCCATCCACAGGAGAACAGCTACGGTATCGCGCTCTGGTCGCGCTTGCCGCTTTCGGAGGTAAAGGTGCGCAACCTTCTGGTCCGGGACGTGCCATCGATCCGCGCGTCGGTGACGCTGCGCGACCAACGCCGCGTCGCGCTCTTCGTTCTCCACCCCGAACCGCCGGTGCCACATCATGATACCGAAGCAAGGGATGCCGAAATCGGCCTCGTCGGGATCGAGACGACTGAATCCGACCTGCCCGCCATCGTCACCGGCGATCTGAACGACGTCGCATGGAGCCGCACGACGCGACGCTTCCAGCGCCTGTCGGGGCTTCTCGATCCACGCGTCGGTCGCGGCCTCTATTCCAGCTTCGACGCGCGGTACTTCTTCCTGCGCTGGCCGCTCGATCACCTGTTCCACGATCCGCACTTCCGGCTCGTGGATCTGCGGCGTCTTGAACATATCGGCTCGGACCACTTCCCGATGTATTTCGTGCTGGAACTGAACGGCCGGAAAGCCCAGGGCGAGGGCATCGGGGATGCGACCGAGGCCGATCACCAGGAGGTCAGGACCCTTGCCGCGCGCGAAGCGGAACGCGACCGCCGCCCCATCGGGGAGGATTGGGAATAGGGCGCGCGATCAGGCGAAAAGCTCGTGGCACAATTCCAGCGCGTCGGCCAGCGCGTCGACCTCTTCCACGGTGTTATAAAGCCCGAACGAGGCCCGGCAGGTCGCCGTCACGCCGAGATGTTCCAGCAGCGGCATGGCGCAATGGGTGCCCGCACGGACCGCGATGCCGCGCTGGTCGAGGACGGTCGAGATGTCATGCGCGTGGGCCGGCCCGTCGAGCGTGAAGGAGAAGATCGCCCCCTTGCCCGGCGCGTCGCCCTGCACGTTCAGCCAGTTGAGGCCGCGCAGCTTTTCGCGCGCATAGTCGCGCAACCGGGCTTCATGCGCCGCGACATTCTCCATGCCAAGGTCCATCAGGTATTCAAGGGCCACGCCCATGCCGATCTGCTGGACGATGCCGGGTGTTCCCGCCTCGAACTTCATCGGCGGGTCGTTGTAGCTGACCGCGTCGCGCGTCACCTCGCGGATCATGTCGCCGCCACCGAGGAAGGGGCGCATCTCGGCCATCCGCTCCTTCGCGATCCAGATCGCGCCAGAGCCGGACGGACCATAGAGCTTGTGCCCGGTGATCGCGTAGAAGTCGCAGCCGATATCGGGGATCGAAACCGGCCGGTGCACCGCCCCTTGCGAGCCGTCGACCAGCACCGGCACGCCCTTTTCCCGTGCGCCCCGGCAGATCGCCGCGACATCCACGAGGGTGCCGGTGACGTTCGACATCTGCGTCACGGCGACAAGCTTCGTCCTGGGTCCGATCGCGTCGATCACCTTTTGCGGGTCAAGCGATCCGTCCGCCTCGGGCTCCACCCATTTCAGGACCACGCCCTGACGTTCGCGCAGGAAGTGCCAGGGTACGATATTGGCGTGATGCTCCAGCACGCTGAGGACGATCTCATCCCCGGCGTCCATCCTCGGCGCGGCCCATGCGTAGGAGACGAGGTTGATGCCCTCGGTCGTGCCGGTGGTGAAGACTATCTCGTCCGGGTCCGGCGCGCCGAGGAAACGGGCGACGATGCCGCGCACCGCCTCGTATTTATCCGTCGCCACACTCGATAGGAAATGAAGCCCGCGATGGACGTTGGCATATTCGTCCTCGTAGAGCTTCGTCATGGCGTCGATCACCACGCGCGGCTTCTGGGCCGAGGCGCCATTGTCGAGATAGACCAGGGGTCTGCCGTTCACCGTCCGGCTCAGGATCGGGAAGTCAGCGCGGATTCTCGCGACATCATACATCTTCATACTCCCGTGGCATTGGGCACGACCCCGAGCACACCGAGCACCATCGCCGCCAGAACGATCAAGGCGACGAAACCGCCGAGAAGTGCCAGCAGCACCCGCCCGAGCGAGGCCAGCCGGTGCAGCGCGGCGGTGAAATGAACCATCAGCCATGCGAAAAGCACGAGCGAGGCAACGGAAATCAGTATCGAAAGCGGTGGCAGGATGACCATCGTCACGATCTGCACGGCCTGTGCCATCGCCATCACGAATTCGATCCATGAGACGAGAACGAGCGCGTCGGCGAACCGCCCCTGCCCCCCCTGCAAACGTCCCGCGATCACCATGACGCTGGCAAGAAGGACGATCGACAGGATCTGGAGCGGCAGTCCGAGCCAGGGATCGGCCAGGATGGAAAAGACGGTTGGTTCCCCTGCCGGCATGATCCAGAGCGCGAGCTTGAGCCCGATCACAGAAAGGACCCCCACCAGCGCCACGGCGGTCCAGCGCGCCTCATAGGTGAGGTTCGCACCGATCAGTGCCAGCGCGACACTTTGCGGGTCGCGAAACGTGCGCCGGATCAGTGAAGCGGTCTCGTCCATTCTTACGCGGGCCTTCCAAATTCGGATATCCTGAGACCCGTCGTCCAGAACCACAGGAACACCGCAAAGACGACCAGTCCCATCGCCGTCAACGCCCCGCCCGGTCCGGCGAGCGCCGAGACGAGGCCCTGAAAAAGCATCAGCGGCGTCGTGGCCAAAAGCGCCCAGAAGAGGACGATTCGCGCCGAGAAGAAACTTCCCCGCCCGCCGAAGGCGCGCAGCGCCAGATGCGACAGGGCCGCGAGCGCATATAGGAACGGCACCGCCGCCAGAACCGCGAGGAAGGCCGCGAACATCCGTTGCGACAGCGGCACTTCCGGCTGAAGGAAGGCGGCGCGCGACATGCCGGGCCATTGCGCGATATGGATCACGATCACCGCCGCCAGAAGATAGGCCAGCGCCCGCGCCTCATGCCGCTCGCCTTCGAGCACGCGCGCCATGACCCTGGCAGGCCAGCGATAGGTGGCGAGGATATCGTCGGTGACGGCCATCAGTGCTTCCTGCGCGCCAGCCAGTCCTCGATCCGCGCGACGATGTCGGCGGCAAGGTCGGCGTCCTCTATCTCGGCGATCGCATCGGCGACGAACGACAGGACCAGAAGCGCCGTCGCGTCCTCTTTCGACACGCCGCGGGACCGCAGGTAGAAAAGCGCGGTGTCGTCGATCGCCCCGGTCGTGGAGCCATGCGAGCATTGGACGTCATCGGCATAGATTTCCAGTTCCGGCTTGGCGAGAAACTGGCTGTCTTCATCGAGCAAGAGCGACTGGCTGATCTGGTAGCCATCTGTCTTCTGCGCGCCGGGCTGGACGAGGATCTTGCCCTGGAAGATACCCTGCCCACCGTTTTTCAGCACCTTCTTGAAGACCTGGCGGCTTTCGCAGCCCACCGCGTCATGTTCGACGAAGATGGTGTCGTCATGATGGAACGGCCCGTCCGACCCGTCGCCAAGCGCGGCGCCCGCGATGTGGGCGACGGCACCGTCGCCCGCGATCCGGATCACCGCCTCGTTCCGGGTCATCCTCCCGTTCGCGGTCAGCGTGAAGGATTTGAACAGCGCATCCCCCGCAACCCGCGCGAAGACATGGGTGATCATCGCCCGGTCGAGCGCCCTGCCCTGCGGACGCAGATGGTGGAAGCGCGCGCCTTGCGCCACGTCCACCTCCGTCACGACATTGGACCGCGCGCCGGGTGTCCCGGTTTCCAGAACGGTCAGTTCCGCGCCGCTCTCGACCCGGATGACATGGTGGAGGGCGACGTCCGAGGACTCCGAGCTTTGCTTGTAGGAAATGTGAAGCGGCTTTTGCGCCTTGCCCGTCGCCCGGATCAGGAGGCCATCCGTTGCCGCAGCGGTATTGAGCGCCGCGAAGGGCCGCGCGACCGGCCGCTGCCCGTCGGCTTCCAGCACCCCGTAGAGCGCCTTCGCCCAGTGGATATCGGCGCGGTCTGCCTCGGCCAGGCGCGCGATCTCCACCCCGGCCAGCGCCGGATCATCCGACGCCGCGGCATCGAAGACGCCATCGACGAAGATCAGCCGCACCTTGTCGCGGCCGGTGAAGATGGGCTTCTCGACACGAAGGGCAGCGCTGCTCCGGGGTTCGGGTGCGTTGAAGGCCGCCGGATCGGTCCATCGCCAGTATTCATCGCGTCGCGTGGGCAGGCCCATCTCGCGGAATCGCGCAAGTGCGGTCGCCCGCGCCGCCGCCGTGAACCCGCCTTTCGGCAGATCGAGCGCGGCGATCCGCGCTTCGGTCGCCTCCAGCCGTGCCGCGTCGCTACGTTTCGGAGCCGCCATCACGCCTGCTCCCCGATGATGTCGGCATAGCCGTTCTGTTCGACCTCGAGCGCCAGTTCCGGCCCGCCCGTCTTCACGATCTTGCCGTCGGCCATGATGTGAACCACGTCCGGTTTGATGTGATCCAGAAGGCGCTGATAATGCGTGATGACGAGGAAGGCGCGGTCTTCGCTGCGAAGCGCATTCACGCCATCGGCCACGAGCTTCATCGCATCGACGTCGAGGCCGGAATCCGTCTCGTCGAGAATGCACATCTTCGGTTCGAGAACCGCCATCTGAAGGATTTCGTTGCGCTTCTTCTCGCCGCCCGAGAAGCCCACGTTGACGGGACGCTTCAGCATTTCGGCGTCGATCTTCAGCGTCTTGGCCTTTTCGCGGACGAGTTTCAGGAAGTCGCCTGCGCTGATCTCCTCCTCGCCGCGCGCCTTGCGCTGCGCGTTCAGCGCCGTGCGCAGAAAGGTCATGTTGCCGACGCCGGGGATTTCGACCGGATACTGGAAAGCCAGGAAGAGGCCCGCCGCCGCGCGCTCTTCAGGCTCCATTTCCAGAAGGTCATGGCCGTCCATGGTGGCGCTGCCCTCGGTCACCTGATATCCGTCGCGGCCCGAAAGCACATAGGACATCGTGGACTTGCCAGAGCCGTTGGGACCCATGATGGCATGGACCTTGCCCGCCTCGACGGTCAGATCGACGCCTTTGAGGATCTGCTTGTCCTCGTCTTCCAGACGGACCTGAAGATTCTTGATTTCCAGCATGATTACCTCGCAAATTGGATCAGGCGGCCTGCGGGCGCTTTGCCCGGGCCGCTTTTCGGCAGGATGGTTGTGTGTCCTAGCTGTGGGGCGTGACCCGGAAGTCCTTGCCCTCTTCGGCCATCTTCGCGGCGTAGTCCGCCGAGAAGATGTTCGACCAGAGAACCGGCGCATTCGAAGCGACGGCTGCTTCGCCGTAGTGCATCACCACGCATCCGATCACCAGTGCCGCGAAGCGCTGTTTGGTGAAGAGATGCAGAAGCGCCATCATCGACCCCGCGATGATGAAGGAAAAGAGAATCATGCCGCGCGATCCGAGATCGTAGAACGCGTCCGGCAGCCCCTCCATCTTCGCCATGTTGAAGTAGAGCACCCGGCCCAGAACGACGGCGGACATCCCGCACAGGAAGGCGATCACGACCATGAGCTTTTCCGCAAATGTCCGCTTCGGTTTCTTCGGCTTGTCGCCGAACTTCCTCTTGTAGGCCTTGTGGGTAGCCTTTCCGACGACGTCCGCGTGTTCGAACTGCTTGCCGGTCTGAATCCGCTGCAGACGAGCCTGAAACGCCGTCTTCTGATTTGCAGCAACAATCATCCACTCGCCCCGAAAGATTCTCTCTCGCCGACTGTTTTGCGCGCGATTTGGGGCGGAAATGCGGTTCCAAATCAGGGTATTTCGTGACGATGCGGTCCACATCCGGCCGCAGTTCACGACGCTGCGTCACGACCTGCGGCAGATCATCGCAGCACAACCGGCTGTGGTCCGCAATCGCTGCGCGCAAATGGGTGGTGTTGTCCATCATCGAACCTATCCGAGCGTTACCGCCGTGCCCGAGGCCGAAACCATGAGCATGTTGTTGATGACCTCGTAGTCGAGGTCGACGCCCACGATCGCGTTCGCGCCGAGATGGGCCGCGCGCTCCTCCATCTCGCGCAAGGCGGTCTCGCGCGCCCGGCCCAGTTCCTGCTCATAGGCCGCCGAGCGGCCACCCACGACATCGCGGACCGCGGCGAAGAGATCGCGGAAGATGTTCGCGCCCAGGATCGCCTCGCCGGTGATGATGCCGTGATAGCGGGTGATCTTCTGGCCTTCGACCGAGGGTGTGGTGGTGACGATCATTCTTCTGCCTTCAGATATCGCTCAGGATCATGCCGCTGACGACGCGGCGTACGAACGGGGCCATTCCAGCAGGACCGGACGCGCGATCCTTCAGGTAGATGCAGAGGTCGGGCCGGATCGAAGCAATGATCCCCACGAGATCACCGCGAATATCGTCGGCAAGGCCCGCGCCCATGATCACACAGGAAACCTCAGGCTCGGTCTCGAGCTGGCGCACCACCTCGCCGTGGTCATGCGCGCCGAGCCAACGTATCGGCAAGTCCTCAAGCTCGTCGGCCAGATGACCGACGATCCCCGGCAGCTTGCCGATGAGAAGGACGACGGGTTTCATCACCCCACGCTCCCCTCGAGCGAGATCGCCACAAGGCTCTGCGCCTCCATCGCGAATTCCATCGGCAGCGCCTGCAGCACCTCCTTGCAGAAGCCGTTGACGACAAGCGCCACAGCCTCCTCCTCGTCCATGCCACGCGAGCGGCAGTAGAAAAGCTGATCGTCGTCGACCTTCGATGTCGTCGCCTCATGCTCGACGCGGGACGAGTTGTTCTTCACCTCGATATAGGGAACCGTGTGCGCCCCGCACTTGTCCCCGATCAGCAGGCTGTCGCACTGGGTATAGTTGCGCGAGTTCTTCGCCTTCGGATGAATCGACACCAGACCGCGATAGGTGTTCTGCGCCTTGCCGGCGGAAATCCCTTTAGAAACAATGCGTGAGCGGGTGTTCTTGCCAAGATGGTGCATCTTGGTCCCGGTATCGGCCTGCTGCATGTTGTTGGCGATCGCGATCGAATAGAACTCGCCCTGGCTGTCGTCGCCGCGCAGGATGCAGGACGGGTATTTCCAGGTGATCGCCGACCCGGTTTCCACCTGCGTCCACATCACCTTGGCCCTGTCGCCCCGGCAATCGGCGCGCTTGGTGACGAAGTTGTAGATGCCGCCCTTGCCTTCCTCATCGCCGGGATACCAGTTCTGAACGGTGGAATATTTCACCTCGGCGTCATCCAGGATCACGATCTCGACCACCGCCGCGTGCAATTGCGCGGTGTCGCGCTTCGGCGCGGTGCAGCCTTCGAGGTAGCTGACGTAAGACCCTTTGTCCGCGATGATCAGGGTACGCTCGAACTGGCCGGTATTCTCCGCATTGATGCGGAAATAGGTGGAAAGCTCCATCGGGCAGCGGGTGTTCGGCGGGATATAAACGAAGGACCCATCCGAAAACACCGCCGAGTTCAGCGTCGCGAAGAAGTTGTCCGACTGCGGCACGACGCTGCCAAGATATTTCTTCACCAGCTCGGGATGTTCCCGGATCGCCTCGGAGATCGAGCAGAAGATGACACCAGCCTTCTTCAGTTCTTCCTTGAACGTGGTTCCGACCGACACGGAGTCGAAGACCGCGTCCACCGCCACCCGCCGCGCATCCGCAGGCGCGTCTTCCGCGCCCTCGACGCCGGCCAGAATCATCTGTTCCTTCAGTGGGATACCGAGCTTTTCGTAAGTTGCGAGCAGCTTCGGATCGACCTCATCCAGCGACTTCGGTTTCTCCGTCATGCTCTTCGGCTTGGCGTAGTAATACTGCGACTGGTAGTCGATCTCCGGATAGTGGAGCATCGCCCAGCGCGGTTCCTCCATCTCCTTCCAGCGGGCGAACGCCTTCAGACGCCAGTCGGTCATCCAGTCCGGCTCGCCGTTCTTTTCCGAGATGAGGCGCACGATGTCCTCGTTCACGCCCAAGGGCGCGTAATCCATCTCGATCTCGGTTTCCCAGCCGTACTTGTAGGCGCCCATGCTCTGGACGGTTTCCACGGTCTCGCGGTCGACGCCTTCGCGTACTTCGATCTGAGCGGTCTCGTTCTTGTCCAAAGCCATAGCCTTCTTCTCCGACATATCCATTTCTTCACGCCGCCCGGGCGCGATGACGCCTGCGGGCGGCAAGCCATGCCGCGGCAAAGCGGTCAGGCTCTTCTTCCGTCGTCGTCGGTCCCATCGACACGCGGATCGCCGAAGCGGCCGCGCCATCATCGTAGCCCATCGCCGACAAGACGCGGCTTGGCCGAACCTTTCCGCTGGAACAGGCCGAGCCGGCCGATACGGCAAAGCCCTGAAGGTCCATCTGCATCACCTGGGTCTCGCCCTTCCAGCCGGGCGTCAGTATGCAGGACGTGTTTGGCAGCCGCGGACGGTCCTTACCTACAAAGATGGTGTCATCCGCCTCAGCCGCAAGGCATGCTTCGAGCCTGTCGCGCAATTCGGCGACACGTTGCCAGACGCCATCCGCAAGGTCGCGCGTCGCCGCCGTAGCTGCCGCGCCGAACCCGGCGATCCCGGCGATGTTCTCAGTACCCGAGCGCCGCCCCATCTCCTGCCCGCCGCCGGGGCGCAAAGTCACACTATCGACACCCTCCCGCACGATCAGCGCTCCGACACCTTTCGGACCGCCGAATTTGTGCGCCGACAGGATCGCGAAATCCACCCCCGACCAACCGAAGGCGAAGGGCACGCGTCCCACCGCCTGTACCACGTCGAGAAGCAGCGGGCCGTCATGCGTCGGCACGTCCGACAGCACCCCGGTCTCGCTGTTGGCAAGTCCCAGTGCCAAGACGCCGCCCTCGCCTTTGGCGTGGGCCTGAAGGCAGTCATGCGCCGTCGGTTCCACGGTGACAGCATCGAACCCCGCGAGAACGCCTGCCGCCTCCGTCGCGCCCGAGGTAAATACCACCTCCTTGGTCATGCAACCGACAGCCGCCGCAACCTCCTCGCGCGCGCGTTCGACGATCATCTTCGCCGCCCGTCCCTCGGCATGAACCGAGGACGGATTGCCGACCACATCCAGCGCGGTCATCATCGCGGCCCGCGCTTCCGGGCGTAGCGGCGCGGTCGCATTCCAGTCGAGATAAGCCCGCCCCGTCATTCATCCACCACATGGAAAAGGGTCGGCACCGCCGGACAGGGCTTCAGCCCGTTGCCGATCACGTCACCCAGGGTCGTCTGATGCAGGAACACATAGACCTGCGCCGACAGCCCTTCCCAAAGCCGGTTGGTCAGAGACTGTGCCCGGCTGCCCGACACGCCGCCCGAGGCGCCCGCGCCGGTATGGAGCGCGCTCACCGTCTCGTCCACGGCCTCGAGGACCGCGCTCACCCGGATGTCGGCGGGCTTCCTGGCGAGCTTGTAGCCGCCACCCGGACCCCGCACCGATTCGACCAGGCCGGCGCGCCGCAGCTTGACGAAAAGCTGTTCCAGGTAGGGTAAGGAAATGTCCTGCCGCCGGGAAATCTCGGCAAGCGATGTCAGCTGATCGTCGCGCACCGTGGCCAGATCCGCCAGCGCGACCATAGCATAACGCCCCTTCGTCGACAGTTTCATGGCAAAGCGACCCCGCAAAGACATTGACGCCGCGTGTTTGGCCGCTTAACTCCAACCCACCCGGTCACCGGCCCGACGCCGGTATTTAGAACTGTTCTAGGGTGCCTGAGCAAATCAGTCAAGAATGGCTACGCCATTTTGCGCTCACGGCCCCGCCGCAAAGAAGGCAGACGATGCCCGAAGTGATTTTCTCCGGCCCCGAGGGCCGTCTGGAAGGCCGCTACCACCCCCAGAAACAACCCGACGCACCGATCGCAATCGTTTTGCATCCACATCCACAATTCGGCGGCACGATGAACAACCGCGTCGTCCACCGGCTGCACTATGCGTTCTACGCGCTTGGCTTCACGGTCCTGCGCTTCAACTTCCGGGGTGTCGGCCGCAGCCAGGGCGAATACGATCAGGGCATCGGCGAACTCAGCGATGCCGCCTCGGCGCTCGACTATCTCCAGACCATGAACCCCAATTCCAAGCATTGCTGGGTCGCGGGGTTTTCCTTCGGCGCCTGGATCGGCATGCAGCTTCTGATGCGGCGACCCGAGATCACCGGATTCATCTCGGTATCGCCCCCTGCGAACATGTACGATTTCTCGTTCCTCGCGCCCTGCCCCTCCTCGGGCCTCATCATCAACGGCACGGCCGACCGCGTCGCGCCGCCGAAGGACACGGCAAGCCTCGTCGGCAAGTTGCGCGAGCAGAAGGGCATCAAGATCAGCCACGAGCAGGTCGAAGGCGCTGGCCACTTCTTCGAGGATGAAGAAGCCCACATGACCCCGATGATCACGACGGTACAGGACTATGTGCGCCGCCGTCTCGGCGAGCAGACACGGTAGGGCCATGCCGAGCACCGAAGAACTGGGCATCAGGCTGGCCGAGGATGTGCTGAAGGCAGTGGCGGAAACCGGCGACAACTCGCTCGTCACCGAGATCAACAAGATCGTCGAGGCGTCATCCTCGGCGCTCCAGGAAGCTTATATGGCTGCCGTCCGCGCCCAGCGGGCCGAGGCCAAGGCGCGGCAGCTTCTCAACGCCAAGCTGAAGCGTGCCCGCGCCGTGGCGGCCCAGTCGCCCAAGGCGGGATGAGCGACCCCGCGACAGACGCACGGCTGGAGGCCCAGTTCGCCTTCCTGAACGAAGCCGACAAGCTGAAAAGCGTTTTGCGCGCCAACACCCTCTGTGACGGATCGCGGCGCGAGAATTCCGGCGAGCATTCATGGCACCTCGCGCTTTACGCCATGGTTCTGGCCGATCAGGCGGGACCCGACGTGCATGTCGACCGGGTCATCCGCATGCTCCTTCTCCATGACCTCGTCGAAATCGACGTCGGCGACGTGCCGATCCACTCTGCGGACGGCAAGGCGCACGGATCGCAGGAAACACGCGAGGCGGAGGCACGCGCGGCCGATCGCATCTTCGGACTTCTTCCCAAGGATCTGGCGGTTGAGTTTCGCGAGCTTTGGAAAGAATTCGAGGCGGCCGAAACGCCCGATGCGATTTTCGCCAAATCGCTGGACCGGGTGCAGCCGGTTCTCCAGAACGTCGAAAGCGGCGGCGGTAGCTGGTCTGAATTCGGGGTGAGCTTCGAGCAACTCGAAACGCGCGTCGGCCGAAAGGTCGCCCGCGGTGCGCCCGCGCTCTGGCCCCATGTGCGGGCGCGGGCGCATCGGTTCTTTCGCGGCTAGACCATCCGGATCGTGCTGTAATCCGCGATCTTGACGAGATCAAAACCATTCATCGCCTCGCCGACATTGCGCAGGGTCTTCGGCCGATAAGGCTTGCCCTTCCAGTCGGCAGGAAATGTCCCGGTCTCGGCTCTCCAGCGCGCGATGACGGGATGCGACACCATCCCGATCTCCTCCGGTCCGTCGCGCCACTTCCCCGTCAGCCCCATCATCTGCTCCAGCAACGACCGCCCTGCAGTGCCGGTTATAGAGCGGCCCCAGAAGCCGGCAGGCCACATGCGCCTTTTCCAGTTCAGCTTCGTTCAACCCCAGCTTTTCCGCGATCGCCCCGTTCGCAATCCAGATCAGCGCCAGGCCCGAAAGGCTCACGATATCGCCGCCGCCGCCGACCGCGCCGTGAACGCCCGCGAACCATTCCTGCCGGTAGTCGCCCGCAGGATTCTGCGCCCTGAGCGTCGGAAGATTGGTCCAGAGCGTCGGCACGAAGGGCCTGCGGCGTTCGTCGACCGCGACGGCATGTCGCGCGGAATGGACCATGCCCGACAGGTCGGTATCGTGGAAACGGTATTTGCGGTTGAGAAGCCGTGCCGGCAGCCCCCAATGCGACGGAATTCCGAGCGCGCCCACGGTGTCCCAGATGCCCAGATAGGTGACCTGGAAAGGAACACCCTTCGGATGGCCATTCTCCGCACGCCAGGTGGCCTCGTCCGCGCTTGTCGTGATCTGCGGTGACACCCGAAGGCGGAACGCCATACTCGCGGTGCTGTCGGGCTTCGTGTCGTCGCTCCGGTCACGGTAGCGTTCGAAACATTCCTCGACCAGCCCGGGCGCCGGATCGCGCGGCAACCCGCAATTGCGGATCAGCCCGACGAGCGACCGCGCCGTATAGGCTCCGCGCGAAAAGCCGAAGACGTAAACCTGATCGCCCGGCTCGTACTGCTTTGCGAGATGTTGGTAGGCGATGGCGATCTTCTTATCCAGCCCGACCCCCATCGCCCCGCCGGAAATCTTCTCGTCCAGGCGTTCCAGCCAGTTGCCGCCCTCGGGCACACCCACGCCCTGGAAGTAGAGTGTGCGCTGCACAACGCCATCCGCGCCCCTCCCCGGAACCATCAGCGCCATCCGCCGAACATTGGTCGGGTCGGGTTGTTCGGCACTGTTCCATGTACCGTCACAAAAGACTGCTATCCGCTTCATCGCAACGCCTCCTCGAAATCGCCTAAATCAGAATACGGATAGTTTCCCCCATCCGCCGCACTCTGGCAATCGGTGGTTGAAATAGTTTGTATACCACCGCATACCATCTTTTCACGCGCCCGATTTTCCGGTATGAGGCCCGCACCCTGTCAGCCCCGAAGCGGAGAGCCGAATGTCGAAGATCAAGGTAGAAAATCCCGTCGTCGAACTCGATGGCGACGAGATGACCCGGATCATCTGGGACTTCATCAAGAAAAAGCTGATCCTGCCCTATCTCGACATCGATCTGAAATACTACGACCTCGGCATGGAGGAGCGGGACGCGACCTCCGACCAGATCACCGTCGACGCGGCCAATGCGATCAGGAAATACGGCGTCGGCGTGAAATGCGCGACGATCACCCCGGACGAACAGCGGGTCGAGGAGTTCGGCCTGAAGCAGATGTGGCGGAGCCCGAACGGCACCATCCGCAACATCCTCGGCGGCGTCATCTTCCGCGAGCCGATCATCTGCCGGAACGTGCCGCGTCTGGTGCCGGGCTGGACCAAACCCATCGTTGTCGGCCGCCACGCCTTCGGCGACCAGTACCGCGCGACCGACTTCCGCTTTCCGGGCAAGGGCAAGCTGACGATCAAGTTCGTCGGCGACGACGGCACCGTGATCGAAAAGGACGTCTTCGACGCGCCGGGTTCGGGTGTCACGATGGCGATGTACAACCTCGACGAGTCGATCCTCGACTTCGCGCGGGCTTCCATGAACTACGGCCTCGTCAAGGGCTGGCCGGTCTATCTCTCGACCAAGAACACCATCCTCAAAGCCTATGACGGTCGTTTCAAGGACCTCTTCCAGCAGGTTTACGAGGAAGAGTTCGCCGGAAAGTTCAAGGAAGCCGGCATCACCTACGAACACCGCCTGATCGACGACATGGTCGCGAGCGCCCTGAAATGGTCGGGCGGCTACGTCTGGGCCTGCAAGAACTACGACGGCGACGTGCAGTCAGACACCGTGGCGCAGGGCTTCGGCTCGCTCGGCCTGATGACCTCGGTCCTGATGACGCCGGATGGCAAGGTGGTCGAGGCCGAAGCGGCGCATGGAACCGTCACGCGCCACTACCGGCAGCATCAGGCCGGCAAGGAGACCTCGACCAACTCCATCGCCTCGATCTACGCCTGGACCGGCGGACTCAAGCACCGCGCCAAGCTTGACGGCAACGCCGCACTGCTGAATTTCGCCGAGACGCTCGAACGCGTCTGCGTGCAGACCGTCGAGGATGGCCACATGACCAAGGATCTCGCGCTTCTCGTCGGGCCGGACCAGAGGTGGCTGACCACGATGGGCTACCTTGAGAAGGTCGACGAATATCTGAACACGGCTCTGGCCTGAAGGGTTTTGCCCCGGCTTTGGCCGGGGCGACCCGCGGGGGACGCTGCCCCCCGCACCCCCCCGAGATACTTTAACCAAGATGAAAGAAATCGGGTCCAGGAGTATCTCCGCGGTACAGGCGGAGACGCCGATGACCGCCCAAGGTGAAAGCGCCCCGTCTCCCCTGCCAGACCGGCAGCCCGAGGCGGGGCGCCGCTCTTTCATCTTGGTCGAAATATCTCCGGGGGGTGAATGGCCCCGCCCATGCGGGGACAGAGGGGGCTGGAAGCCCCTTTCGCGGTTTCGGCACTGGCCATCGGCGGGGATTTCCTCTATCGGGACGCCAACTTCAGGAATTGGCGGACCTCATGGACCTTCGCAATATCGCGATCATCGCGCATGTCGACCACGGCAAGACGACGCTCGTGGACGAGCTTCTCAAGCAATCGGGCACTTACCGCGAGAATCAGGCCACGACCGAGCGGGCGATGGACAGCAACGACATCGAGCGCGAGCGGGGCATCACCATTCTCGCGAAATGCACGAGCGTCGAGCATGACGGTGTCCGCGTCAACATCGTCGACACGCCCGGCCACGCCGATTTCGGCGGTGAGGTGGAGCGGATCCTGAACATGGTGGACGGGGTCGTCCTCCTGGTCGATGCCGCCGAGGGGCCAATGCCGCAGACGAAGTTCGTGACCTCGAAGGCACTGGCGCTGGGACTGCGGCCCATCGTCGTCCTCAACAAGGTCGACAAGCCCGATGCCGAACCGGACCGCGCGCTGAACGAGGTCTTCGACCTCTTCGCCAATCTCGGGGCCGATGACGATCAACTCGATTTCCCGCATCTCTATGCTTCCGGCCGCTCCGGCTGGGCCGATGCCGAACTGGACGGCCCGCGCGAGAACCTCAACGCACTTTTCGACCTCATCGTGAAGCACGTCCCCGCGCCCCGTCAGATCGCGGATGCGGACAAGCCCTTCCGGATGCTGGCGACGACGCTCTCCGCCGACCCCTTCATCGGCCGCATCCTGACCGGCCGGGTCGAATCCGGCACGCTCAAGGTCGGCGAACAGGTCAAGGCGCTCTCCCGCCGGGGCGAGCGGCTCGAGCAGTTCCGCGTGACCAAGATCCTCGCCTTTCGCGGCCTCGGCCAGCAGCCTATCGACGAGGCGCAGGCGGGCGATATCGTCACCCTCGCAGGGATGACGAAGGCGACGGTTGCAGACACGCTCTGCGCGCCGGAAATCGACCTGCCGCTGCCGGCGCAGCCGATCGATCCGCCGACGATCTCGGTCACGTTCGGCATCAACGACAGCCCGCTCGCCGGGCGCGACGGCACCAAGGTCCAGTCCCGCGTGATCCGCGAGAGGCTGCTGAAGGAAGCCGAATCCAACGTAGCCATCAAGATCGACGACACGCCGGGCGGCGATGCTTTCGTCGTCTCGGGCCGGGGCGAATTGCAGATGGGCGTTCTCATCGAGAACATGCGCCGCGAGGGATTCGAGTTGTCGATTTCCCGCCCCCGCGTGATCTTCAAGGAAGAGAACGGCCAGCGGCTGGAGCCCATCGAGGAAGTCATCGTCGATGTCGATGACGAATATTCCGGCACGGTCATCGACAAGCTGACAGGCCAGCGCAAGGGCGACCTTGTGGAAATGAAGCCCGCCGGTGTCGGCAAGACCCGCATCGTCGCGCATGTGCCGTCGCGCGGCCTCATCGGCTATCACGGGCAGTTCCTGACCGATACGCGCGGCACCGGCGTCCTCAACCGCATTTTCCACGGCTGGGCGCCGCACAAGGGGCCGATCGAGGGGCGCCGTGTCGGTGTCCTGATCTCGATGGAGAACGGGGTTTCCGTGGCCTATGCGCTCTGGAATCTCGAAGAGCGCGGCAAGCTTTTCATCGGCGCGCAGGAGCAGGTCTACGAGGGAATGATCATCGGCGAGCATTCGCGCGACAACGACCTCGAGGTGAACCCGCTGAAGGGCAAGAAGCTGACCAACGTGCGGGCCTCTGGCACCGACGAGGCGGTGCGGCTGACGCCGCCGGTCAGGATGAGCCTGGAAGAAGCCATCGCCTATGTCCAGGACGACGAACTGGTGGAGGTCACGCCCAAGATCGTGCGGATGCGAAAGCGCTTCCTCGACCCGCATGAGCGGAAGCGGCAGGCCAGGGCGGGGTGAGGCAGGCGGCGCGATCCTTCGTGTGGCAGGCCGGGCTTTCTCCGCTCGCCGACGGTCGCGACTTTATCGGCGCCACGGCCTGACGGCGAGCCGGTAACCCTTCGCCAGCGCAACCGGCGTCAGGGCCGCGAAGACCAGCCGTTGCACCCAGACCGGGATGCCCTCGACCTAGCCCTGACCCCGATAGGCTCCGAAGACAAGTGCGGTGACTTGATCCCCCGATCATCCGCGGACCTGCCCATGCTGCCACCCGGCCTGCAACGCGGCAATGTTGGGAATCCTCCACCGCCGCGGCGGCCGGCTTAGCCGGCGCTATCCACCACCTCGAACCCGTGCGTCACCACCGCCGTCTTCGCCATCATCGCCGAGGCGGAGCAGTATTTCTCGACCGAGAGGTTGATCGCCCGTTCCACCTTCTTCGGGTCGAGCCCCCTGCCCTTCACCGTGAACTGCATATGGATCCTGGTGAAGACCTTGGGGTCGGTCGCCGCGCGTTCGGCGGTCAGGTCGCAGAGGCAGCCCTCGACCGGCTCGCGCCCCTTCTCTAGGATGTGGACGACGTCATAGGCCGAACAGCCGCCGGTGCCTATCAGGATGAGTTCCATCGGGCTCGGCCCCGGTTTCAGGCTGTCGCCCTGGGCATTGCCGAAGGCGATCTGGTGGCCGGCCTCGACCGCCCCCGTAAAGGTTCGGTCCCCGACCCATGTGACACGCGCTTTCATGATCTCTCCTCATCTCCGGTTCGCGTGCATCCTTGCGGCGCGGCGCGGAGGGTTGCAAGCAGCGGCTGCAAGGAAAAGGCCCCCGGCTTGCGACGGGGGCCACTCACTACGCGCTATGACGGATCAGGCCGCCGAGACGGCGCGGCCCGTCATCACCTTCACAAGATGGGCGCGGTAATCCGGGGTACCGTGCATGTCGCCGATCATGCCATCCCCAGCCACCTTCAGGCCGGAAATGGTATCCGCCGAGAAGTTGCCCGAAAGCGCCTTTTCCGCCTCGGTCCAGCGGAAGACGCCGTTCTCGGACGCGCCGGTCACGGCGACGCGGACGCCTCCCGCGTACTTTGCGACGAAGACCCCGACCAGCGCGAAGCGCGAGGCGGGCTGGACGAACTTCTGGTAGTTGGCCTTCTCCGGGATCGGGAAGCGCACCTCGGTGACGATTTCACCGGGTTCGAGCGCGGTGGTGAAGAGACCGTCGAAGAAGTCATCCGCCGTGATCTTGCGGTTGTTGGTCACCACCGTCGCGCCCGAGGCAAGAACCGCCGCCGGATAGCAGGCCGAAGGGTCGTTGTTGGCAAGACTGCCGCCGATGGTGCCGCGGTTCCTGACCGCCGGGTCGCCGATCATCCCCGCCAGATGCGCGAGCGCCGGATAGATCGACGCCGCGTCCCTGGCGACGGTCGCGTGCGGTGTGGCCCCGCCGACGACGAGCGCATCACCGTCCTTGCGGACGCTGATCATCTCCTTGATGCCGTTGAGGCTGACCAGAACCGACGGCGAGGCCAGACGCTGTTTCAGCGAGGGTATCAACGTCTGCCCCCCGCCCAGCGCCTGCGCATCTTCCTTCGCCAACGCATTCACGGCGTCGGCCACGGTCTTGGGCTTCTCGAAATCGAATGAATACATCTTTTCCTCCTCAGCCCTGCATCGCCGCCCAGACGCGCGACGGCGACAGGGGCATGTCGATATGGGTGACGTTGGTCTTGCCCGCGCGTTGCAGCGCGTCGATGACGGCGTTGACGACGGCGGGCGGCGAGCCGATCGCCCCGGCCTCGCCGCAGCCCTTCACGCCAAGCGGATTGTGCGTGCAGGGCGTGCAGCAGGAATGGTCCACCGTGTAGAACGGCACGTCATCCGCCCGCGGCATCGCGTAGTCCATGTAGCTGCCCGACAGAAGCTGGCCGTTGTCGTCATAGACCGCACTTTCCAGAAGCGCCTGTCCGATACCCTGACCGATACCGCCATGCACCTGACCTTCGACGATCATCGGGTTGACAACATTGCCGAAATCATCCGCAGCCGCGAAGGAACAGACCTTCACCTTGCCGGTCTCGGGATCGACCTCCACCTCGCAGGCATAGGCGCCCGATGGATAGGTGAAGTTCGACGGATCGTAGAACGCGGTCTCCTCCAATCCCGGTTCAAGTTCGGCGAGCGGGTAATTGTGCGGGACATAGGCCGCAAGACAGACCGCGCCCCATTCAACCGACTTGTCGGTTCCGGCGACGGAGAATTTGCCGTCCTTCAGCTCGATATCGCCTTCGGAGGCTTCCATCAGATGCGCCGCGATCTTCTTCGCCTTGGCGATGATCTTGTTGGTGGCTTTCACCATGGCCGAGCCGCCGACCGCGAGCGAGCGCGAGCCGTAGGTGCCCATCCCCATCGGGGTGTTGGCGGTATCGCCGTGGACGATCTCGATCATGTTTTCGGGAATGCCGATCATTTCCGAGATCACCTGGGGAAAGGCCGTCTCATGCCCCTGCCCGTGACTGTGCGAGCCGGTCATCACGACAAGCCCGCCAGTCGCGTTCACCCGCACCGTGGCGCTTTCGTAAAGCCCAGCGCGGGCGCCCAACTGGCCGACGAGGTTCGACGGCGCGATGCCGCAGGCCTCGATATAGCAGTTGACGCCGAGGCCACGCCAGAGGCCCTTCCTGGCACTTTCCGCGCGGCGCTTCTCAAAACCGGCGAGGTCGGCGATCTTTTCAAGCGTATCCATCGTCGCCTGATAGTTACCTGTATCGTAGGCCACCGCGACCGGGGTCTGATACGGGAACTCGTCCTTTCCGACGAAGTTCTTGCGACGCAGTTCGATCGGGTCGATGCCCAGCTCCCGCGCCGCCTTGTCGATCACGCGCTCAAGCTGGAACGTCGCCTCGGGCCGGCCCGCGCCGCGATAGGCGTCGACGGGAACGGTGTTGGTGAAGACCGCCTTCACGTTCACGTAGATATTGGGCGTCTTGTAGTTGCCCGCCATCAGCGTGCCGTGCAGGTAGGTCGGCACCGAGGGCGCGAAGGTGGAAAGATAGGCGCCCATATTCGCGTAGGTTTCGGTGCGGATCGCCTGGAACATGCCCTCCTTGTCGAGCGCCAGTTCGATCTTCGTCACATGGTCGCGGCCATGCGCGTCGGTGAGAAACGCCTCGGACCGGGTCGAGGTCCATTTCACCGGACGGTTGATGACCTTCGAGGCATGGGTGACGAAGGCTTCCTCGATATAATGGAAGATCTTCGACCCGAAGCCGCCACCCACGTCCGGCGCCACGACGCGCAGCTTGTGTTCCGGTATGGAGAGCACGAAGGCCCCCATCAGAAGCCGGATCACATGCGGGTTCTGACTGGTCGTATAAAGCGTGTAGTCGTCTGTCCCGCGACTGTAGTGGCCAAGTGCGACGCGCGGCTCCATCGGGTTGGCGATGAGACGGTTGTTCACCAGTTCCAGCGTCGTGACGTGATCGGCCTTCTCGAACGCGGCATCGGTCGCGGCCTTGTTGTCCTCGATGAAGCCCCAGTCGTAGCAGAGGTTGGAGCCAAGCTCGTCGTGCACAAGCGCGCCGCCCTTCACGGCGGCCTTCATGTCGATAACCGCGGGCAGTTCCTCGATATCCACCACGACCGCCTCGGCGGCGTCGCGGGCCTGCTCCTCGGTCTCGGCCACGACGCAGGCGATGGCGTCGCCGACATAGCGCACCTTGCCCTCGGCGAGGATCGGGTGCTTCGGCTCCAGCATCGGGTTGCCCTGCCGGTCATGGATCTGCCAGCCGCAGGGCACGCCGCCCTTGCCATCGAAATCCTTGGCGGTGAAGACCTTCACGACGCCCGGCATCTTCGATGCCTCGGAGATGTCGATGTTCCCGATCTTGCCATGCGCGACCTGGCTGCGGACGAAGACCGCATGGGTCTGGCCATGAACATTGATGTCGTCTGTGTAGCGCCCCGCGCCGGTCAGAAAGCGCACATCCTCGCGCCGCTTTGAGCGTGCGCCAATTCCCTGATCCTTCGGCATTGTGCCTTCCCCCTATTCGGCCGCGATCGCGCCCACGTCCTGACCGGACGCGGCGAGAACCGCTTTGACGATGTTGTGATAGCCCGTGCAGCGGCAGATATTGCCTTCGAGGTGATGGCGGACCTCTGCCTCGGTCGGCTTCGGGTTCTCGGCCAGAAGGGCCGCCGCCGACATCACCATGCCCGGTGTGCAGAAGCCGCACTGAAGGCCGTGATTGTCCTGGAACGCCTGCTGAATCGTACCGAGCGATCCGTCGGCATTGGCCATGCCCTCGATGGTCTTGACCTCGGCGCCTTCGAGATCAACCGCGAAAGCGGTGCAGCTTTTCACGGCATTGCCGTTCACATGCACCACGCAGGCGCCGCATTGGCTCGTGTCGCAGCCGACATGGGTGCCGGTAAGGCCCAGCCCCTCGCGCAGAAAGGCGGAGAGCAGCGTGCGCCCTTCCACCTCGCCGGAGACGGCCTTGCCGTTCACCGTCATCGAGACTTTCGTCATCCTTGTTTCCTCCCTTTTCATTCCCGCCATTCAGCCACCGAAGGTGCGTCTGAACCAGCCTTTTTTTGGCGCCTCACCGTCACTGGCTTCGGCCTGCTCGACCTCTTCCGGCTCTGGCGGTTCGAGCGCCGTCTTGAAGTTCTCGAAAAACTGGTCGGCCATCTTCTTGGCGAAACCGTCGATGATGCGGCTCCCGAGTTGGGCGAGCTTGCCGCCGACGCTGGCATTGACCGTATAGGTCAGCCGCGTGCCGCCGCCTTCCGGAGCAAGCTCCACCTTGGCGCCGCCCTTGGCAAAACCCGCCGGACCGCCCTTGCCCTCGCCGCTGATCGTCAGGCCCTTCTCGGGCACCATGTCCGCAAGCTGCACCATGCCGGTGAACTTGGCCTTCACCGGGCCGACCTTCTGCACGACGACGGCCTCGAACCCCTCTTCCGGCGAGCCGGTCATGCTTTCGCAGCCGGGAATACACGCCTTCAGAACCTCCGGATCAAGGATGGCCGCCCAGACTGTAGCGGTCGGTGCCGCGATGTCGCGGTGATCGATGAGCTGCATGGATCCTCCCCTGGTTTGCTAAAAAGCTTAGAACGCGGATTGGGTGAGCGCTATCTGACCTTGGTCGTATTGCCGCATCCCCCAAACCGCACCGCCCCGCCCCGGTCTGCGACTTTCCGGCAGGTGACCAGGCGCAGAGACTTTGCTAGGGTCAGGCAAACAGCAATCCGGGCTAGCCATGATCAGCGCCACATCCCCCAGAATCGAACCGCGCATTCAGAAGGCCCTCATCATCGACGATCATCCGCTTTTTTGCGATGCCCTTTCGATGACGCTGCGCGCATTCGTGGGCATTGCCGAGGTGGAGACCGCCGACAGCCTGCAAACGGCGCTGAAACGCCTCGATGAGGGCGCGCGCCCGGATGTGATCCTCCTGGACCTCAACTTGCCGGATGTTGACGGCATGGAGGGCCTCGTGCAGGTGCGGCAGACCGCCCGGCAGGTTCCGATCCTCGTCGTCTCATCGCTCGCCGATGCGCGTGTCATCAGCGCGGCACTCCGCGCCGGTGCGGCGGGTTTCGTGCCGAAGCACAGTGCGCGCGAGGTCTTCCGCGCGGCGTTCGAGGCGATCGCGGAGGGCCGCCGGTTCACGCCCGAAAGCTATGTGCTGTCGGCGGACGGCGAAGTGGCGCCCACGCCGCATGAGGACGCGGTGGCGCGGCTGTCGCTTCTGACCCGTCAGCAGACCCGGATCCTGCAACTGATCTGCGAGGGGCGGCTGAACAAGCAAATCGCCTATGACCTCTCGATCGCGGAGACCACGGTAAAGGCCCATGTGACGGCGATCATGCGCAAGCTTGGCGTTCAGAGCCGGACCCAGGCCGTGCTCCTCGCCAAGCAGGTGAGCTTCGCCAGCCTATTGCCAGAGAACACGAACCCCGCATAACCTCGTCGTTCAGGGAGGAACACGATGGATGCGCCGACGATGACGGCACCCGAGGTGCTGCGCCGGGCACATGCGGAGGCGCGCGATCCCGAGGTATTCGTGCGGCTCGCCGCAGAACTCGGTCCCGGTCCCTTCGCGCTGGTCGTCCTCTTCCTGTCGCCCGACACGCCGATGGCGGACGCTGCCGCGCGCATCACCGCGGCGTTCGGCGCGACCACCGTGGTCGGCTGCACCACGGCCGGGGAAATCGGTCCGAAGGGCTACTCCGAGGGCGGCATCGTGGCGCTTGGCCTGCCGGCATCGCACTTCGCGGCGGAGACCCTGCTGATCGACGATTTGCAAACGATCGAGAGCCAGTCGCTGATCGGCGAGGTGATCCGGGTCCGCCAGAAGCTCGCTCATGCCTGCCCGGACTGGGACGGCGAATTCGCCTTCCTGATGGTCGACGGCCTTTCGGTGAAGGAAGACGAACTGACCGCTGCGCTCGCCTCGGGCCTTGGCCCGGTTCCGCTTTTCGGCGGATCGGCGGGGGACGGAACGCGGTTCAAGCAGACCCTCGTCCTGCACGAGGGACGGCTCGCGCAGAATATCGCGAGCCTCAGCCTGATCCGCACGCGTTGTAGCGTCCGGGTCTTCAGCATCGACCACCTCCTGCCGTCGGAGCGGCGCATGGTCGTGACTGAGGCAGATCCGGCACGCCGTCTCGTACGCAAGATCAACGCCGAGCCGGCTGCACAGGAATATGCGCGGCTCCTGGGCAAGGATCCCGGACAACTCACCACGTTCACGTTCGCTGCACATCCGCTGGTCGTCCGCATCGGCGGCCGCCACCATGTCCGCGCGATCCAGCGTGTCGCGCCGAACGGCGATCTGGTGTTCTTCTCTGCCATCGACGAGGGGCTGGTGCTGACCTTGGCCGAGGCGCAGGACATGGCGGCGCATCTGGAGGAAGAGCTATCCGCGCTCGGCTCCGCCGGTGCGCCCGCCGCCATTCTCGCCTGCGACTGCATCCTGCGTCGGATCGAGGCGCAGGAGAAGCAGCTTTTCGGCGCGATCTCAGACATCCTCTGCCGCCACAACGTCACCGGCTTTTCCACCTATGGCGAACAATTGGGCGCGGTGCATGTGAACCAGACCATGACCGGGGTCGCGATCTATCCGCCACGGGATGCATGACGCCATGGATCAAGACCTCGTCAATCCCGCCGATCCGCCGGAACGGCAACAGGAGAAACTTCTGACCATCGTCGCGGCGCTGATGAAGCGCGTCGAGCAGGCGACCGACGACAGTGGCGCCGCCTATGCGCAGTTCCAGCGCGCGGTGCTGCTGGAGGATCAGGTCCGCGACCGGACGCGCGACCTTGAACATGCGCTTGATCTGCTGAACGAATCAAACGCCCGTCTCGAGGAAGCGATGGGCGAGGCCGTGGCGGCGCGGCGGACACTTTCCGACGCAATCGAGACGGTCGAAGAGGGCTTCGGGCTCTTCGGGCCGGACGATGTGCTCATCCTCTGCAATTCCCGCTTCGGCATGCACCTGCCCGACATCCGCGACCATCTCGTCCCTGGCTTGACCTTCGACGGCTATGTCGATGTCGTCAGCCGCTCGGGCCACCTCGTCCTGCCGCGCGGTGACGTACGCGAGGATTGGGTTGCACGGCGGCTGAGGCGGCATGCGGACCGGCATGTGATGTTCAACGCCGAGATGATCTGGGACCGTTGGGTGCAGGTCTCCGAACATCGGACGGCCGATGGCGGTACGGTCGTCTTGCAGACCGACCTCACCGACGTGATGCGGTTCGAGCGGGAAGAGCGCGACCGGCTTCTCGACGATCAGGCGCGACTGGTGCGCGCCACGCTGGACCATATCAGCCAGGGCGTCTGCATCTTCGACCGCGAGGGACGGATGGTCGGCTGGAACCGGCGGCTGGCCGAATTGCTGTCGATCCCCGTCGCGGGGGCGCGGCGCGGCGTGGCCTTCGCCTCGCTTCTGACCATGTTGCACGGACGGGTCCATCTCGGCCCCGGCATGACGCTTGCGGCGCTCGAGGACTGGGCCGCCCTGAAGGATGGCCGCCCGCCCCTGACCTTCGACATGCAGTCGGGCCCGGATATGATGCTGTCGGTCTTCGCGCAGGAAATGCCCGATGGCGGCTTCGTCATAAGCTTCACCGACGTCACCGCCGAACGCGAGGCGGCCCGCGCGATGGAGATCGCAAACGAGACGCTGGAGCAGCGCGTGGTGGAGCGGACGCTGGAACTGGAAGACGCGCTGACCCAGGCGGAACGGGCGAATTCCGCGCGCTCGCGGTTTGTCGCGGCGGCGAGCCACGACCTTCTGCAACCGCTTTCGGCGGCCAAGCTCTTTCTCGCCTCGGTCGCGGATGGCGACATCGACGACGTGGCGCAGATGACCTTGCAAAAGGCGCAGAACGCGCTGGTCAGCGTCGAGGGGATCCTCGGTGACCTTCTCGACATCTCGAAGCTGGAGGCGGGCAAGGCGGCGATCGATGTGGGAACCGTTCGGCTGGGCCATATCCTGCGCCAGCTACATGACGAATTCGCGCCGGTGGCGGCGTCCAAGGGCCTCGTTCTGGCGGTGGTGCCGACCTCGGCCGTCGTGGTTTCGGACGCGACCTATCTGAGGCGTATCCTGCAGAACCTGATCGGCAATGCGATCCGCTACACCGAGGAAGGCCGCGTCCTTGTCGGGGTGCGGCGCGGCCATGGCCGGGTCCGTGTCGCGGTTCAGGATACCGGGCCGGGCATTCCGGAGGCGGAGCAGGAAAACATCTTCCGCGAATTCCACCGTTTGAACGCCCGCGCGTCTGCCGCCGAGGGGATGGGCCTTGGCCTTGCCATCGTGGAACGTGCCTGCGCGCTTCTCGGCCATCCCCTGATCCTCCATTCCGAGCCGGGCCGCGGCACGCGCTTCGATCTGACGCTGCCGATTGCCCACTGACGCGGGGCCATATCAGGCGGTGCGGACCTTGCGGTTATAAAGGACCGAGGACACCAGCGCGACGCCGATGAAGGCCGAGCCGAGGATGCCCGTCACCATTTCGGGGATATGCCAGAGGGTCTGGCCGAACATGATGATCGACAGGACCAGGATGGAATAGAACGCGCCATGTTCGAGATAGCGAAACTCGGCCAGCGTCTGTTTTTCCACCAGCATGATCGTCATCGAGCGCACATACATCGCGCCGATGCCAAGGCCGATGGCGATCAGGAAGAGATTGTGCGTCAGCGCGAAGGCCCCGATCACCCCGTCGAAGCTGAACGAGGCGTCGAGCACTTCGAGGTAGAGGAAGGCGCCCAACCCGCCCCGCGCGGCGATGCCGAGCGCGGACTGCCTGCGGTCAAGCACATGGCCGAGAACGTCGACTGAAAGGAAGGTCAGCAGCCCGCCGACGGCAGCGAACAGGAACTCATCCACATAGCCTTCTGGCATGAGCGCGGCGAATACCAGAACCACCGCGAGGACCAGCCCGATCTCCATCCCCCGGACCGAGGCGCAGCGGCGCAACTGACATTCGACCGCGCGGATCCAGTCGACCTCCTTGTCCTTGTCGATGAAGTAGGTCAGCGCGACCATCATCAGGAAGGTGCCACCGAAAGCCGCGATGGACAGGTGCGCGTCACCGATGATGCGGGCGTATTCGTTGGGCCGGGTGGCCGCCAGCACGATTGCGTCGATGGGCCCGATCCCGGCGGCGATCACCACGATCAGCAGCGGAAACAGAATGCGCATCCCGAAGACCGCGATCAGGATGCCCCAGGTCAGGAAACGGTGCTGCCACTGCGGGGTCATGTCCTTGAGTTTGTTGGCGTTCACTATGGCATTGTCGAAGGACAGCGAGATTTCCAGAACCGCGAGGACCGCACCGATCAACAGGAAGGTGATCGCGCCGCCCCAGGTGTTGCTGTATTGCCAGCCAAGGAAGAACGCTCCGATCAGGCCCGCCACCGTCACCAGAAAGGCCCAGCGGAAATAGTGCATCGCGGTGGACATTCAGAACGCTCCGTATCGACCGGACGGGCCATTCGTGGCCCCCGGTCGGCTCATTTCCCGGTCCTCGGCAGATAGGAACGCGGCGCCGCGATCGCAAGGCGGGGCCGTTTGCTGCGCTGCGGCAGTAACCCGCCCACCACATCTGACCGCGACCGACATCACAATTCCCCGCCGCCGCCGCAATCCCGCCTGCTTTCGCAGCAAGATTGCAGGGCGTAACGGGGAATGTAACGATGTCCTTTCTTGGCCTTGTCTCTTTTGACGAAATCGCCGCGAGCCTGCTTGTCTGCCTCGTGGTCCGCGAACTCATGATCCTTGGCCTGCCGGACCGCATCGCGGGACCGGGCGGCTGGCTGGTCGATACCGGCGAAGAAGAAGTCTGACCGCACCCCCCACCGCCTTTTCGTGAAAGGCGGTTTCCCTCGCCCGCCGAAAGCTCCATATACAGGGGGCAATGGGCGAACAGCATCTCCATCTGGAAACCGAGACCTGGACCGGCGCGGCTGACGGTACGCGGCGCCTTCGCACGATCATGGGACGGTACGCAACGGGCGTCACCGTCGTCACCGCACGCGGCCCCTCAGGGCCCCTGGGCATGACCGCGAACAGCGTCACGTCGGTTTCCCTCGATCCGCCGCTGATCCTCTGGTGTCCCTCGCGCGCGTCGCAGCGTTTTGCCGCCTTCGAGACTGCGGACCACTACGCGATCCACGTCCTCGCCGCCGACCAGCTTTCGCTCTGTCACCGATTTTCGCAGAGCGGAGACGATTTCGCCGGGCTTGAAAGCGGCGAGACGCCCGAGGGTTTGCCTGCCCTGCCCGGCTGCCTTGCCCGGTTCGACTGCCGCGCCGAGGCGCATCACGACGGCGGCGATCACGCCATTCTCGTCGGCCGCATCCTGCGCGCCGAGATGCGCGACGGCGATCCGCTGCTTTTCTGGAACGGCCGCTACGGTGATTTTCTGCATCACGGCTAGCTGGAATTGGCCCGTGATTGCCATATACTGGTAATTCGCGCGAAAACCACATAGATGTGGAAGATGCTAGATCGGTTGAAGATATGTTGATGAGCGTACCGCAAGACACGGCCTCCGAACAGGAAACCTGCGTGACCGGCGATCCCGCGGTCATGATGGCGCGCGCCGAAACCGCGGCAGCGTTTCTGAAGGCGCTGTCGCACGAGGGACGGCTGATGATCCTGTGCTACCTGTCCTCCGGCGAAAAGTCGGTGACGGAATTGGAACAGCTTCTCTCGTCCCGCCAGGCGGCGGTCAGCCAGCAACTTGCCCGGTTGCGTCTTGAGGGACTCGTCAGCGCCCGGCGCGATGGCAAGGCGATCTACTATTCCCTGAGCGAACCGCGCGCGGAGCGGCTGATCGGCGTTCTTTACGACATGTTCTGCAAGCAGGACTGACGCGTCTTCGGGAATGGTGGGTCGTGAGAGGCTCGAACTCCCGACATCTTCGGTGTAAACGAAGCGCTCTACCAACTGAGCTAACGACCCGTCGGCGCGCGGCATAGCCTGTCTCGCGCTGCGTGGCAAGCCGTTCCGCAAGCGCGGAAAAGGGACCCTCCGGGAAATAGTCGATTCGACCGGCAATGCAGAATGCGGCAATTCTTGCGTCGCCAGATGCGCCGGCGGCACCGAAGGGACATGTCTAAAAAGACAGGAAACTCCCAAAAAACAATGGGAAACGCAATGTTTCCAAATTCGCATCGCGCGCCATGCCACAAAGTTGCCACATTTTCGACCGCTTGCGGCCGCACGGCATCAGCCTCAATACGGCAACAGTCGGAGGCCGCTTCCGGGGGCTGCGCGAATTCAACCTGTCTAATTGGACAAAGTTTGTTTCGCGTTGACTGCACCGCCTACCTGCCGATTTTCAGCGGATCGGCGCGGAGGGCGGCGGCAAAGGTGACGGACCGGAATTTGCGTCACAAACCGGACAGATTTCGTTGGCACACCAACGGACATGCAGATCGGTTTCAGGTCTGGATGTGTAAGTGGTGATCCGGTTATCGGGTGTACGAGTGCTGTTGGTTCTGAGTGCGGCGAGTGCCGAAGCGCCTGGTCAGGAGGTGGGTTAGCAGCCTAGCCCATTGGCCCGACCGAGGTTGGTAACGAGTGTATTTGGAGTGAGCATTGAGTAGCGAAGTTGTTTCCGAAAGACGATCCGGCGTCCATTCCGACGCCATGGCGGCGGCCCCTGTCGGACGGGGCCGCCGTTCGTCACCCAGGGCCATCGCCTGGACCCTGCCAGGGTTTTGCGGCACCGCACGGGTCGGCACATCGTTTGGCGATCTTCCTGTTCAGGCGCTCCGTCTGCGCGATCCCCTGCGCACCGCGCGGGGCAGCCTTGTGACGGTCCACTGGTGCGACCGGCTGCGGCTCGACGCCGGCTTCCTGGCCGCAAATCCCGATGCGCAGCCGATCCTGATCCTCGCAAACGCACTTGGAAACGGGGTACCAAAAGCCGATCTGATGCTCTCGCCCCATCAGCGACTGAACGTTTCTCCGCCGGGCTTGCAGCCGGATTTTCGGCTGGCGCGCGACCTGACCGGGCGCCCCGGCGTCCTGCGGAGGCCGGACGAAAGCGTGAACTATTACCTCTTTCACTGCGATGAACCGGCGGTGGTCCTGGTCGAAGGCGTCGCGGTCAGCATCTCACGCTAATCTGCGGGACGGCCGCGGAAACCTGTCGCCACGACGAATTTCTCGGAGCTGTCGGAGCGGCTTGCCGGCGGCTTGACGTTCGCCACCTTGGCGAAGGCGCGCTTGAGCAATGCCTGAAGCTCGTTCTCGGCACCGCCCGCCAGCACCTTGGCCACGAAGGTGCCACCCTCTTCCAGAACGTCGAAGGCGAACTCCGCCGCCGCCCCGCACAAGGCGACGATGCGCAGGTGATCGGTACCCTTGTGGCCCGAAGCCGCCGCCGCCATGTCGGACATGACCACATCGGCCTTGCCGCCGAGCCATTGCTTCACCTTCTCGTCGGCATCGTCGGCGAGGAAATCGAGCTGGTGGAGTTCCGCCCCCGCGATCGGCTCGATCTCTTGCAGGTCAACTCCAAGGACCCGGCCCACCGCCTTGCCGGACTTCTCGCCAAGCGCGTTCACCCGCTGGACCGCGACCTGACACCAGCCCCCCGGCGCGCAGCCAAGGTCCACCACCCGCGCGCCCGGCACGAGGAAACGGTAGCGGTCGTCCAGTTCGAGGATCTTGAAGGCCGCCCGACCGCGATAGCCTTCCTTCTTCGCCCGCTGCACATAAGGGTCGTTCAACTGCCGTTCGAGCCAGAGGGTCGAAGAAAGTTTCCGCCCCTTCGCGGTCTTCACCCGCACCCGAAGATCGCGCTGGCCGCGTCCGGACGTCTTGCCTGATGGCGGTTTCGCCATGCGCGCGCTCCTCTGTTCATTCACCTTGCTGCAAATACCTAATGCGCCGCACCGCCGCAATCGGGGCGCCGGATCAGCGGCACGCGCTCAGAACGGCCCGTCCTCCAGCACGCCATCCGCCGACATCTGGGCATAGAGCAGCCCCTCCCGCAGGCCCCGGTCGGCGACCGAAAGGCGATCCGTCGGCCAGATCCGCATCAGCGCCTGAAGAATCGCCGCGCCGGACATTATGAGGGAATGGCGGTCGCGTCCGATCCGGGGATCATTCCGCCGCCCGTCCGGGCCAAGGTGCAGATAGCTCTGGATCACCCTGTCGATCTGGTCCGAAGTCATGCGAAGCCCATCCACCTTGGTCCGGTCGTAGCGCTTCAGCCCCAGATGGCTGGCCGCCACCGTCGTCACCGTGCCCGAGGTGCCGATGATCTGGAAATTCTCGCGCGGCTGGCTGGCGTTGTAGGGCGAGAAATCGGCGAGGTTCTCCTCGAAGAACCAGCTCATCAGGGCGAACCGCGCGCTGTCATCCTCGACATCTGAGAACTGGTCCTTGAGCGTGGCGACGCCGAGCGGCACCGAGATCCAGTCCACCACCTTCGCCGCCGGGAACGGGCTCTCGGGCGGGTGGAAGCCCGCATGCAGGCGCATGATCGCGCGCGGCCGGTCGCTGCGCGGCACCGCAGAGAGGTCGATCCAGACAAGCTCGGTCGACCCGCCGCCGATATCGACCACCAGAAGCTGCTCGGTCCGCGTTGAAACCAGCGGCGCACAGGAGACGACGGCCAGTCGCGCCTCCTCCTCGGGCTGGATGATCTCCAAAGGCAACCCGGTCTCGCGCTGGACGAATTTCAGGAACTCACCGGCATTGTTCGCGCGCCGGCAAGCCTCGGTCGCGACGAGCCGCATGCGCTTCACCTCATGCTGTTCGATCTTGCGGCGGCAGATATGCAGGGCTTGTGCCGTGCGCCCCATCGAGGCGCGGCTGAGCCGGCCCGAAGCCTCGAGCCCCTGCCCCAGTTGCACCGATTTGGAAAAGCTGTCGACGACATGGAACTGACTGCCCTTCGGCTGGGCAATCAGCATCCGACAACTGTTCGTCCCGAGGTCCAGCGCCGCATAAAGCTGCGCGGGGTCGGGTCTTGGGGTGCCGTGCGGCTCGACCGATTTCGGGAACGCGCCCGCACCTCCGGGACGCCTGGGCGCCATCATTGCGCCCTCCGATGTGATGTTGAGGCCAATGTAGAGCGGGGCGGCGGCGCTGGCAAGCAAAGCGGTCCGGCGCGGGCATCAAGTATGCGCGAAGGATTCATAGTCTTCATGAGAAATCCGAAAGTCCGCGCGCCCTCGCGGCCGTAGCATCCATGCAACGAACTGGATATGCACGAGGCGACACGTCGCTCCGGCCCCACTCCATGTCGAAATTCGTCATCGGGGATGTCAGAACGCGGCGTATTGAGTGCGGCAGGAACGTGAAGGGAATCGCCATGGCAGAGGTGACGATCGTCTACTGGCGCGACATCCCGGCCCAGGTCATCGTGGGCAAGGGGCGCCGGGGCGTGAAGAAACCGCTGCCGGAACGGTTCGAGAAGGCCATTGACCGCTGTGCGATGAAGGTTGGCGCGCAGGACACGGACGCCTATCTTGCCGAATGGCGGAAGGCAGCCCCCGTCACAGTCGAGGGCGAGGATGAAGCGGTCGCGGCAGCGGAAGCGGCCCGTCTGGATCAGGACTACGACACCGAGCGCCTGAAGGCGCTTATCGCGAATGATGGCTGGGCGTGACACCCCGAAAGCTTTGGAGGACTGCAATGGCGCTTCTGAACTTCCGCCGCAAGGAAAGCCCGGCGCTGCCGGCCGGCGTCAACCCCGATGTCGAGGCCTTCCTGAAAGGCTATTCGATCGAGGTCATGCCGCGCACCGCCGAGAAGGTCGAGGATTTCCGCGACCTCCTGCCCGGCGCGACCCGCGTTTATGTTGCCCACATCGACGGCACGCCGATTGACGACATGGTGGCGACCGCCAAGCGGCTGAACGCCGAAGGCTACACCGTCATGCCGCATATCCCGGCGCGGATCATCAAGGACAAGGCGACGCTCGGCGAATGGATCGCCCGCTACAAGGGCGAAGCGGATGTGAAGCAGGCGCTGCTTCTCGGCGGCGGCGTCTCGACCCCTGCGGGCGAATTCGACAATTCCATGCAACTGATCGAGACCGGCCTTTTCGACGGTTTCGAACGTCTGCATGTCGCCGGCCATCCGGAGGGCAACAAGGACATCGATCCGGACGGGTCGGACAGGAACGTGATGGACGCGCTGCGCTGGAAGCAGGCATTCTCCGAGCGCAGCGATGCCAGGATGGCGCTTGCGACGCAGTTCTGCTTCGAGGCAAAGCCCGTCATCGCCTGGGTCGACCGCCTCAAGGCCGAAGGCATCGACCTGCCCGTCCATATTGGCGTCGCGGGACCGGCGAAGCTTCAGACCCTCATCAAGTTCGCCATCGCCTGCGGCGTCGGCCCGTCGCTCAGGGTTCTTCAGAAGCGCGCAATGGACGTGACGAAGCTGCTTCTGCCGTATGAACCCACCGAGTTCGTGACCGAGCTTGCGGCGCACAAGGCGGCGAACCCCGATTTCGGGATCGAGGCGGTCCACTTCTTCCCGCTCGGCGGCATCAAGACCAACGCGACCTGGGCCACCGAAAACGGCGGTAAGTCGACCCGCCCCGCCCGGGCCTGACCGAGCGCATGGCGAAGGCAGCACTCCTCTTCGATCTGGACGGCACGATGCTGAATACCGATCCGATCCACAGGGCCGTGTTCGCCGACATGATGGCACCGCGTGGCCTGACCGTGGATGAGGCGTTCTACATGCGCCACATCCATGGCCGCCTCAACATCGATTTCTTCACCGAGTTCCTGCCGGACGAACCCGATCCCGTGGCGCTGTCGGACGCCAAGGAAGCCGAGTTCCGCCGCCGCCTGCCCCGTCCCTATCCGGCCATGCCGGGCGTGATGGCGGTTCTGGCCAAGGCGCGTGCAGACGGCGTGGCACTGGCCGTCGTCACCAATGCCAAGCGCGAGAATGCCGAGGCGATGCTGGACGCCATCGGTGCTCGCGAGTACTTCGCGGTCGTTGTCTCGGGCGAGGAGACGCCGCGCGGCAAGCCGCATCCCGATCCCTACATCGAAGCCATGGCGCTTCTGGGCGTCACCGCCGAAGACAGCATCGCCTTCGAGGACAGTCCCTCGGGCGTCCGCTCCGCCCATGCCGCCGGTGCCTATACCGTCGCCATCCGATCATCCCTCGATGATGCAGCGCTCCGTTTCGCGGGCGCCGACATCACCATCGAGGATTTCACCGACCCCGCGCTGCCGGATATCCTGCAGCGCCTGAAAGGAGTACCCGCATGACCCGCACCGTTCTTGAATCGAAATCGAAAACTGTCGTCATCGGCTTTGACGAACCCTTTTGCGTGATCGGCGAGCGGATCAACCCGACCGGCCGCAAGAAGCTTGCCGCCGAACTGGAGGCGAGCGATTTCTCGACGGTCGAGAAGGACGCGCTGGAACAGGTCGCTTGCGGGGCGATGGTGCTCGATGTCAACGCGGGCGTCGTCTACAATTCCAATCCCAACCCGAACGAGACCGAGCCGCCCTTGATGCGGAAGATGATCGAATTGGTGCAGGGCCTCGTGGACGTTCCCCTCTGCATCGACTCCTCGGTGCCCGGCGCGCTCATGGCCGGGCTGGAGGCCTGCCAGGGCCGTCCGCTTCTGAATTCCGTGACGGGTGAGGAGGAGCGGCTGGACCTCGTCCTGCCGCTCGTCAAGAAGTACAACGTGCCGGTTGTCGCGATCTCGAACGACGACACGGGAATTTCCGAAGATCCGAACGTGCGCTTCGAGGTGGCGAAGAAGATCGTCCAGCGCGCCGCCGATTTCGGCATTCCGGCGCATGACATCGTGGTCGATCCCTTGGTGATGCCCGTTGGCGCGATGGCGACTGCGGGGCGGCAGGTCTTCGCGCTCGTCAAGCGGCTGCGTGAGGAGCTTGGCGTCAACACGACCTGCGGCGCGTCGAACATCTCGTTTGGCCTCCCCAACCGGCATGGCATCAACGGGGCGTTCCTGCCGATGGCGATCGGCGCCGGCATGACGAGCGCCATCATGAACCCCGTGCGCCAGATGGAGATGGAGGCGATCCGCGCCGCCAACTTCCTGATGAACCACGACGCCAACGGCGGAGAATGGATCCGCTTTGCGAAGGTGCTGGAAGCGGTCGAGGGCGGCATGAGTTTTGCCGAAGCCTCGTCGAGCCAGACGAGTGCCGCGTCGGGCCGCCGCGGCGGCCGCCGCGCACGGGCCTGAACCGAAGCAAGCGGGCAATGAGACACGACGCCCCGGCGCTGCCGGGGCGTTTTGCGTTGCGGCTACCCGGCGATCAGGCGCAGGGACCGCGCTCGCGCCGGTGAAACCCGACCGATCTCCAGCCCGGTGAAGACATGCAAGGTGTCAAGATCGGCATCCACCACTGCGTGATCGCTGACCCAGCCGCCCATCGCCAGATAAGTCCGCAAGAGCGGCGGCATCGTCATCAGCCCTGCCCGGCGGTCCGCCTTCCGCGCCTTCAGTCGGCGCGCAAAGCTGAAGACTCTGGGCGCCTTGACCTTGGGCAGCCATTGGCGCGGTGCGATATGTCCGTCCCTGAGAACGGTGAAAGCATCGAGATAGAGGTCGGCGTCCGTACCCTTGAATGATGAACACCCGAAGAGCAGCCCCGCGCCTTCGGCATCGACGAGGCGGGTGATCGCCGCCCAGGCAAGGCGCAGGATATCGGGGTCGTGCCAATCCGGGTGCAGGCAGAAGCGGCCAAGCTCGATCATGCGGTATGGATAGGTGGAAAGTGCCGACAATTCATAATATTGCGCGGCATAGCTCAGGTCGATTTCGGCCCCCGAGGCCAGCGGAAGGGTGCGGAAAGTCGCGACGATCCGGCCGCTCTGGCGATGCTCGATCACCACATGGCGGCAGTGCGCGTCGAACCTATCGGCGTCACCGCCCGCTGCCGCGCCGCGAAAGGCGGCAGCCCTGAGGGTCTGAGCGCGCTGGATGTCCGCCTCGTCGATCGCGTGGCGGACGATGTAGCGCGCGGTCTGCAAATCCGTCATGGCAAGTCCTTTAGGGGCGCCGGGCTTGGCGCTTCCCCCGGTGTTTCCTACATTCATACGGGACGCGTTTGAACATCAGATGTCATGTCTCATTGCTCCGGGGGAGGACGCATGACCGGCAAGATCGCAAAGACCGACGACGCGTGGCGAAGCCAGCTGTCGGATCTCGCCTACAAGGTCACCCGCAAGCACGCGACGGAACGCGCGTTTTCGAACGACCGGTTCCCGGAAGGCCCCGCGACGTTCGCCTGCGTCTGCTGCGGCGCGCCGCTTTTCGATGCGGCGGCCAAATTCGACTCCGGCACCGGCTGGCCGAGCTTTCACGGCCCGATCGATCGGGACGCGGTGGGCGAGGAAGATGATCGCAGCTGGTTCATTCGGCGGACCGAAGTTCATTGTGCCACCTGCGATGCGCATCTCGGTCACATCTTCCCCGACGGGCCACCACCGACCGGATTGCGCTATTGCATCAATGGGGTCGCACTCATCCATCAGCCGAAGGACTGACCGGGCCCGACCCTTCGCCTGCTGCCGCGGTCTCGTCCGCTCAGTTGTTGCTGTTCAGGAACTGACCGGCATTGAAGTTGCCGATATTTCCAAGAAGCTGGCGCAGCAGACCCATGCCCTTGACGTTGCTTTCGGTGACGCGCCGCGAGATGGCGACGACTTCACCCTTTTCGAGACCGAAGCGTTCCACGTTCTCGACAGCGCCGTTGTCGTTGAAACTGATCGCCACGACCTGCCGGTCGATCTCCTTCGGCGCGCGCGCACCATAGTGGCGGAAGCGGCTGCCGACATAGTACCAGGCGCCGCCGGTCAGAACCCCGGTGGAGGAGGGCCGCCCGACATCGCGCGCCACGGTATCGCGGGTCGATTCGCCTACGACGATCTTGGCAAGGTCTTCGTCGCGCGGGATATAGCCATGGTTTTGGTAGATCGCCGTACAGGCGGCCATTGCGAGAAGCGCGACGAGAATCGTCGCCCGTTTGATACCGGAACCCAGCCTCACCATCTCCGCCCTCTTGTCTCGCCCTACGCTGCCTTTTATCCGGCTTATAGCACGGAGGGGGTTGCCATCAAGGCGCATGGTTTCCACCTGACCTTCGAACCCACTGGGGAGAGCCGCACATGACCGAAGCCTATTCCTACCCGCTGCGCCTGTCTGAGCTTGCCACGAAGAAGCCGACGCGGTTTTCGCTGACGCCGGACCAGGCCGAACGCGCGGCGATCGCCGAGACCCTCGGAATTCCCGGGATCGACAGCCTGACCTTCAAGGGCGGCCTGGCACCGAAGGGACGGCGGGACTGGGCGTTGGAGGCAGAACTGACGGCGCGTGTCGTCCAGCCCTGTGTCGTCACCACCGACCCGGTGAAAACCGACATCGCCGAACGTGTCGAGCGCCTCTATGTCGCCGATCTGCCGGAGGTGGAGGGCGACGAGATCGCGATGCCGGAGGATGACCGCATCGAGGCCCTGACCGCTTCCGTCGATCTGGGAGCCGTCCTGACCGAGGCGCTGAGCCTCGCCCTGCCGCTTTATCCCCGTTCCGAAGGCGCGGAATTTGACGATATGCACTATGCCGCAGCGGGAACCGAGGCGCTGACGGACGAAACCGCGAAACCCTTCGCGGGGCTCGCCAGGCTACTGAAGAATGACGATGATGCGAAAGGGTAACCATCCGCCGGGCAGGCTTCGCCACACCCCGCGCGGAATGCGAGAAAACACTTGCGCCCGCACGGAATCGCAGTATGTTCCCGGCCTCGCTTGAATGTTGGGTTCGCACCCGGTCACTACAGGCCGCAACGTGTCGACACCCCTCGAAAACCGGGGCCTTGCCCCAAGAATAACCCGAGGATGAGACATGGCTGTCCCCCAGAACCGTACGACGCGGTCCCGCCGCAACATGCGCCGCGCCCACGATGCGCTGGTCGCCGCGAACCCGCACGAATGCCCGAACTGTGGCGAACTCAAGCGCCCTCATCACGTTTGCGCCTCCTGCGGCCATTACGATGACCGTGAAGTGGTGGCCCAGGCCGCCGAGGTCGATCTGGACGAAGACGCGGCCTGACGGTCTGCGTCCGTTCCTGACATATGACGTCACGGACCGACATGTCGCCTGAAAGCCAGAAACCAGGGCTTTCGGGCCGTTTTGTTATATCCGTCGACGCAATGGGCGGCGATCGCGGCCCTTCGGCGGTGGTCGGCGGCCTTACCGAGGCGGCCGATCGCAACCCCGATGTCGCGTTCATCCTTCACGGACCTGAGGAAGAGCTGAGGCGTCTTCTCGCGCGGCGCCCCGACATCGCGGCGCGCTGCACGATCCGCCATGCCGCCGGCGTGGTGACGATGGAGGACAAGCCCTCCCAGGTCATGCGCCACGGCGAAGGCACCTCGATGTGGTCGGCCATCGAAAGCGTGCGGAACGGCGAGGCAACGGTCGCCGTAAGCTGTGGCAATACCGGCGCGCTGATGGCCCTGTCGGTGATCCGGCTGCGCAAGCTCCCCGGTGTCAACCGTCCCGCCATCGCCTGCCTCTGGCCCTCGCGCAATCCCGGCGGCTTCAACATGATGCTGGATGTCGGCGCCGACATCAAAGCCGACGCCCCCGACCTTCTGCAATACGCGCTGATGGGCGCCTCCTATGCCCGCAACGGCCTTGGCATCGAGCATCCGCGCATCGGTCTTCTGAATGTCGGCACCGAAGAGCACAAGGGCCGCGCCGAACTCAAGGCCGCGCATGATCTGATCGCGGCCGCCACCGAGGCGGGCCAGTTCGACTACGTCGGTTTTGTCGAGGGCGGCGATCTGCCGTCGGCCCGCGTCGATGTCATCGTCACCGACGGATTCACCGGCAACATCGCGTTGAAGACCGGGGAAGGCACGGCCCGTCTGGTCGGCGACTTCCTGAAGCAGGCGTTCAATGCCGGGCTTCTGTCGCGCTTTGCCGCGCTGCTCGCGCTCGGCTCGCTGAAGCGCCTGCAAAAACGGATCGACCCGCGCCGGCAGAATGGCGGGGTCTTTCTTGGCCTGAACGGCACGGTCGTGAAGTCGCATGGCGCGGCAGATGCAACCGGCGTGGCGGCGGCGATCGATCTTGCCTTCCGGCTGGCGAAGTCGGGCTTTCAGGAACGGCTCGCGGCGCGGGTTGCCTCTGCCGCACAAGCGGGGCAGGATGCGCCGCAGGGCGGGCTTGCGAACAGGAATCCAGAATGACAGTGCGTTCCGTGATCCGGGGCGTCGGACACTATCTTCCGGCGCGCGTGGTCGAAAATTCCGAATTCGAGGCCAGCCTGGAGACCAGCGACGAATGGATCAGGTCCCGCACCGGGATCGAACGGCGGCATTTCGCCGCTGAGGGCGAGACCACGTCCGACATGGGGGCGGCGGCGGCGCGCGCCGCGCTGGACGATGCGGGACTTGAGCCCAGCGACATCGACGCGGTGATCGTCGCGACCTCCACCTCCGATCTGACCTTCCCTTCCGCCGCGACGATGGTGCAGGCCAAACTCGGCCTGACCAAGGGCTTCGCGTTCGACGTCCAGGCGGTATGCGCGGGCTTCGTCTTCGCGCTCGCCAACGCCAACGCGCTGATTCTCTCCGGTCAGGCGAAGCGCGTCATCGTGATCGGCGCCGAAACCTTCAGCCGCATCCTCGATTTCACCGACCGCGCAACCTGCGTGCTCTTTGGCGACGGCGCCGGGGCGGTGGTTCTGGAGGCGCAGGGAGGCAAGGGTACCACTGAGGATCGCGGCATCCTCGCCAGCGACCTCAACAGTGACGGCAGCTACCAGGATCTGCTCTACGTCGATGGCGGCGTTTCGACGACCGGTACCGCCGGACATCTGAGGATGCAGGGCAACCAGGTCTTCCGCCACGCGGTCGAGAAACTGGCGCAGACGGCGCATGCCTCCCTGGACAAGGCCGGGCTGACCAGCGCCGACGTGGACTGGATCGTGCCGCATCAGGCGAACCTGCGCATCATCACCGCCACCGCTCAGCGGATGCAGGTGCCGATGGAGCGGGTGGTGGTTACCGTGCAGGATCACGGCAACACCTCGGCCGCGTCGATTCCCCTCGCGCTGTCGGTCGGCAAGGAACGCGGACAGATCAAAGAGGGCGATCTGATCGTCACCGAGGCCATCGGCGGCGGCCTCAGTTGGGGTTCGGTCGTCCTCAGGTGGTAAAAACCCGCTCGAAAATCCCTCCCCAAGCCATTGATATTGACTCGGAAATCTTATCCGACCATCCTCACTGAAAATCAGCAGGGGGACCGAATGAGCGAGAAGACATTGACCCGCATGGATCTGAGCGAAGCAGTGTTCCGTGAAGTCGGCCTGTCGCGCAACGAATCGGCACAACTGGTCGAGGGGGTTCTTCAGCATATGTCCGACGCGCTGGTGCGTAGCGAGACGGTCAAGATTTCCTCTTTCGGGACCTTTTCGGTTCGTGACAAGGCCGCCCGCGTCGGCCGGAACCCCAAGACGGGTGACGAAGTTCCGATCCATCCCCGCCGCGTCCTGACGTTCCGTCCCTCGCATCTGATGAAGGAACGTGTCGCCGACGGCAACAAGGGCTGAGGCCTTGGGAATGGAGAAATCGGCTGACGCCTTCCGGACCATCAGCGAAGTCTCCGAGCTGTTGCAGACGCCTGCGCATGTGTTGCGATTCTGGGAAAGCCGCTTTTCGCAGGTGAAGCCTGTCAAGCGCGCGGGCGGTCGGCGGTATTACCGGCCCGCGGATCTTGCGCTTCTGGGCGGGATCAAGCGGCTTCTGCACGATGACGGCATGACGATACGCGGCGTCCAGAAGGTGCTGCGCGAGCATGGCGTGCGACATGTGGCCTCGCTGTCATCGGTCGACCTCGGCACACCCGCTTCACCCGGCGACACGAAGCCGGATGCGCCGTTGCGCGCGGAGGAGCCGCTCACCCTTGTTCCGCAGAGCAGGGAAAAGTCGGCGGGGTCCGAATCCGGCCTGACCGCGGCGGCCAATGTCACTCCGCTCTGGCCCGATGCGTCAACTCCGGACGTGGCGGCCGCTGGCGACCGTCTCATGCCGGATCCGGATGACGACCTTTCATCGCCGATTGCCGATGAGGCGCCGATGGAACTGGATGCAGAGCCTGCGCCGGACTCCGATCCCGCTACCGTTCACGCCTTCGGCGGCGAATCCACTGGCCCGGAGCAACGGGATACACCGCCTCCGGCGGCCACCCTGCTCAGGGCGATGGACGCCCTTCGTGCGCGCGACCAGCGATCCGAACTGACCTCGGTCTACCAGCGCCTGAAAGGACTGCGCGATCGGGTTGCGCGGAATGACGGCGGTCGGGACTGAGCGCCGGGTGTACCGCGATCCGGTCTGTCCAGACATGCGTTTTGGCGCTTGCCCCCGCCACGCCAATCGGCCTATACACCGGCCCGTCGGGCCGTGGCGCAGTCTGGTTAGCGCGTCCGTCTGGGGGGCGGAAGGTCGTGAGTTCGAATCTCACCGGCCCGACCAACACCGAAACGCCCACCCCATCGCCGGGGTGGGCGTTCGCATATCAGGAGCCTTGCGATGACCGGAACCGGCGTGCTTGCCGACAGCGCCATCAGCGCGATGATCGCCGCCGGTCAGATTGCGGCAACCGAACCGATCCCCGAGGCGCAGGTGCAGCCGGCGAGCCTCGATCTCAGGCTTGGCACCGTCGCCTACCGGGTACGCGCGTCGTTTCTGGCGGGCAAGGGCCGCAGCGTCGCCGAGCGCATTGCGGAATTCGAGATGCACCAGGTCGATCTGACCCAGGGCGCGGTGCTTGAGAAAGGCTGCGTCTATGTCGTGCCGCTGATGGAAAGGCTCGCGCTGCCCGCCGGTCTGACGGCGGTGGCGAATGCCAAAAGCTCCACCGGGCGGCTCGATCTCCTGACCCGCACGATCACCGATGGCGGTGAGGAATTCGACCGTATTCCCGAAGGCTATACCGGCCCGCTCCACGCGGAAATCTGCCCCCGCTCGTTCTCGGTCCTCGTGCGGCCGGGGATGCGGCTCAACCAGATCAGATTCCGGCGCGGACAATCGGTGCTGACCGACGCGGAGCTCCGGGCGCTGCATGAGCAAAGCCCGCTCGTCTCGGGCAAGGCCGTGATTTCCGAGGGTCTCGGCTTCTCCGTCGACCTGAAACCGGCAAAGGACGATCTGGTGGGCTACCGGGCGAAGCCACATACCGGCGTGATCGATCTCGACCGGATCGGCCAATACGACCCCGCCGAATACTGGGAAGAGGTGCGCACGACGGAGGGCCGCATCATCCTCGACCCCGGCGCATTCTATATTCTGGTAAGCCGTGAGGCGGTGACGATCCCGCCCGACTACGCCGCCGAAATGGCCCCCTACCTTGCCATGGTGGGCGAGTTCCGGGTGCATTACGCGGGCTTCTTCGATCCGGGTTTCGGCTATGACGCCGCAGGGGGGGCGGGATCACGCGGTGTTCTGGAGGTCCGCTGCCACGAGGCGCCCTTCGTGCTGGAGGACGGGCAGGTCGTCGGACGGCTGGTCTATGAGCGGATGGCCGAACGGCCAGATCAACTTTACGGCGCCGACATCAAGTCCAACTACCAGGGTCAGGGCCTGAAACTGTCGAAGCATTTCCGCAGCTAGGCATCGGGCGATGGCGGCAGGCGGGCGGTGTTTCGGGTGACTGGCCGCAGCCAGTCATAGGCGAGATGGAAGAAATACGCATAGACCGAATAAACGACGGTCAGCGCGAAATCGACGGCCAGCGCCCCCCAAAGGCTGTGTCCGCCGAACCAGACGAGGATCGGCAGCGTCACGACGACTGTCGTCGCCTCATGCGAGGTTGCGTGCACCAGGCGCAGACCCTGCGGGCGGTCGCTGGCGACACGGCCCGTCACGCGCAAGTCGATCAGATCGAAGATCGTGTTGTAGAGCGGCGACCAGATCATGACGGCAACCGAAATCTCGGCAAGCAGAAGAAAGGACTCGCCGCTGCCGCGCCCCATGATGAGCGAATAGGCCGGAACGACAAGGAGCAAGCCGCCCCCCTCATAGCAAAGCGTCTGCAAAACGCGCTCGCGGAAATTGCGAAGGGCCATGAAGAACCCCGCATCGGACAAAAAAGACCTGGATTTGCGCCAAGAACGTCGGACTGAAATGACTGGCTACTGAATTACGGAATGCGCGGCCGCAGTCTATCGAAGGCGCCCGTTCTGCATAGTCCGGGATTGCCTACCCTCTCGGCGCCCCTCAGCGTCCCAGGCGCCGCGTGATCTTCGCGGCCTGGCGGGCGCGCTTGGCCGTCGAGCGGGCCTCCTGCCGGTGCTTGGCTTCCGTCGAGACAACCGGACCGGGGTCTTTGCCGCGCCCTGAGAACAAGCCCATGCCCTTGGTGATTCCGGTATTTACGAGCCGCCGGACGACGGTGTTCACCACGATCGTGATAAGCCGGTCGAGAAGTCATTGTTCTCGCCTCCTCAATCCTCGAACAACTCGCTCTGCCCGGCGAGATCTTCGCCCTCATCATCACCCTGAATCTGCGATCCTGGCAAGGGCCGGCTGTCGAGAAGCCCGGCGGCCCGAAGCTCCTTCAGCCCCGGCAGGTCGCGCGCCGACTCCAGGCCGAAATGGTCAAGGAACTGTTGCGTCACGACATAGGTGACGGGCCGGCCCGGGGTCATCCGGCGGCGGCCGAAGCGGATCCATTCCAGCTCGAGAAGCTGGTCGACGGTCCCCCGGCTGACCGCGACACCCCTGATCTCCTCGATCTCGGCGCGGGTGGCGGGCTGGTGATAGGCAATGATGGCAAGCGTCTCGATGGCGGCGCGGGAGAGCTTTCGCTGTTCCACCGTTTCCTTCTGCATGAGGAACCCGAGGTCGGGGGCGGTACGGATCGCCCAGGCGTCGCCGACCTTCACGACATGCACGCCCCGCCCCTCATAGCGTTTGCGCAAGAGCACCAGCGCCTCGGCCGGGTCCGCGCCATGGGGCATCCGCGCGGCCAGGTCCGCGACTGTCACCGGATCGGCGGAAGCGAAGAGGATCGCCTCGACCATCCGCTCCTGCTCGACCATCGGCGGCGCCTCGAAGAGGCTCTTTTCCTTTTCTTCGGTCTCGCTCACGTCGATTTCCGTCTGATGGATATGGTGGCGAAGGTTTCGCCCTGTTTCAATTCGATCTGACCCTGCTTGGCGAGCTCCAGCGATGCCGCGAAGGTTGCTGCGGTGGCCGAACGCCGCCGCGCGGGGTCAGCGGACCAGCCGTCCGGCAGATAGGACGAAAGATCGGTCCATTCGCCCGCGAAGCCTATGAGGCCGCGCATCCGTTCCAGCGCCTGTTCCATCGTGAAGACATGCTCGCGGTCGAAAGCATAGGGCCGGAATTCGTCCTTCGTACGGGTGCGGGCATAGGCCTGCATGAGGTCCAGAAGCGTGGCACTGTAGCTGACGCGGCGGACGCGGGCGACGCCCTCGGGGATGCCGCGCACGAAGAAGTCACGGCCCTTCTGGTCCCGCGCCATCAACCTTGCGGCGGCCTCGCGCATCGCCTGAAGCCGCTCAAGCTGAAACGCCAGATGGGCTGCCAGTTCTTCGCCCGATGGCCCCTCGTCCGTCGGATCGGGCGGCAGAAGGAGGCGGGACTTAAGGAAGGCGAGCCAGGCCGCCATCACCAGGTAGTCAGCGGCAAGCTCGATACGGAGCACCTTGGCCTTGTCGACGAAGACCAGGTATTGCTCGGCCAGTTGCAGGACCGAGATCTTGCGCAGGTCGACCTTCTGGGTGCGCGACAGCATCAGGAGAAGGTCGAGCGGCCCCTCGAATCCCTCGACATCGACGATCAGCGCCTCGGCGGAGAGCCGGTCGCTGACGGATTGGACATCTTCTTCGAACCCGGTGGGGTCAGACATGCGCGCTCTTTCCCAAAAGCGCCTCAAGTTCGGTGGCAAGCGCCATCGTGTCAATGGCCGTGGCGACCGGACGGCGGGCGAGCGCCGCCTTTGCACGTTCTGCGGCAGGGCCGGAAAGCGTCCCGGCGGCAGCCACCACGGCCGCCATCTCATCACGCTTGCCGTTGCAGTGAAGCGCGATGTCACACCCCGCCCGAACCGCGCGGGCGGCGCGCTCCCCGAGCGTGCCTGAAAGCGCCTCCATGGAAAGATCGTCGGAAATCAGAAGACCGCCAAACCCGATCCTGTCGCGGATATAGGAGATCACGGTGGGCGACGCGGTTGCCGGGCGATCGGGGTCGAGCGCGTCGAAGACGATATGTGCCGTCATTGCCATGGGCAGATCAGCAAGTTCCTTGAAGCATTTGAAATCGTTCGATTCCAGTTCGACGAGAGAGGCAGAGACGCGCGGCAGCACCAGATGGCTGTCCATCGTCGCGCGGCCATGTCCGGGCATATGCTTGACCACCGGCAATATGCCTCCGGCGAAAAGTCCTTCGGCGCAGGCGCGGGCGGCGCGGATGGCGGTGTCGGCATCCTCGGAAAAGCAGCGGTTGCGCAGGAAGGGATGCGTCTCGGGCGTGGCGAGATCGGCGGAGGGGGCACAATCGCAGTCGATGCCGACGGCGCGCAATTCCTCGGCGATCAGGCGGTAGCGCAGGAAGATGCCGCGCTCCACGTCGCCGCCGGTCGCCGCGACCTGAGCCAGAGGCGGCAGATATTCCCGCCAATGCGGCGCGCGAAGCCTTTGTACCCTGCCGCCTTCCTGATCGACGAAGATGGGTGCGTCGCGCCCGACGGCGGCGCGCAGATCGCCCGTCATGCGGCGGAGCTGGTCCGGCGTCTCGACATTCCGGGCGAAGAGGATAAAGCCCCAAGGTGCAGCCTCGCGGAAGAAGGCGGCCTCGTCGGCGGCAAGTTCGGGTCCCGCGCAGCCCAGAACCGTCGCCGACAAAGCCATCACTTCACCACGGCAGGGACACAGACCGCGTTTTCCGCCTTCAGGACGTTGCAGAAAACCCGCGCGTCCTCGCCGTCCGTGAAACCTTCGACGCGCAGGCGGTAGAAGGTTTCCCCGCCGCTTTCCGCTTGTTCGATGACCCGATGCTTGTCCTGCATCAACGCACCGAAGCGCGCGTTCGTCTTGTCCCATTGCAGCCGCGCCTCGGCTTCGTTCGGGTAGGAGCCGATCTGCGCAAGCCGGGTGCCGGAGGCGAGCGTCGCCGGGTCGATATCTTCGGACATTTCCGGCGCAAGTGCTGCCGCGACCGCAGCGGCGGCGGCCTCGGCCATCACATCGACAGCCGCGTCGCCTGCCGTGTCAGACCCGCCAGCCGGACGCCGAAGCGGCTTGAGCGATTGCGAGACGCCCGGCACCGAGGCCGGAATTAGGTCGGGCGCGACGAAGGGTGTTGCCGCCGCCGCACCGTCTTCGAGGTTGATGGGTTCGGCGGGGCCATCCGGCAGAGGCTCCGCCGGACGCATCGCCGCCGCTTGCAACCGCTCATCGCCCGGGGGCGGCTGGACGATCTTCGGAGTGCCGTCGTCGGCCTGCCGTTCGTCGCCAGCGAGTTTGCCCATCGACGCATCCTCGTCGCTGAGCCCGATCGGCGCGGGCGCGAGCGTCAGCCGGTCGGCGGGCGCCGCCGCCGTGCCTTCCGCGGCAATCTCGTTGACAGCCATCCCCTGATGAAGCGCGAGTTCGCCGCCGGGCTTCTCCGGCGCGATCCGCGCCGGCCCTGCCAGCGCCCGTATCACCGGGATGCCGTTCACATCGCGCACGGCGAGCTTGTAGCCCCAGACCCCTACGCCGATGATCAGCGCGACCGAGGTCAGCGCGCCCGCCCCATTGACGAGCTGCTGCCAGCGGCCACCCGCGATGCGATCGTCGCCATGGGAGTCATGGCTGCCATAGTCGTAATAGTCGTCGTAATCCGCGTCCGCCATGCCTGCCTCGCTCGACCGGACGTCGCCATGTGCGGGCGCGTCCCGTTTCTTGCCTGCCTCGCCCCCGGCGCAGCGCCTGTCAGTCAGCGCATTTCTTCGACCGGAGTGACGCCAAGGATACCAAGACCTGCGGAAATAACAACGCCTGCCGCCCGTGCCAGCGCGATTTTCGCCTGTGATGTGGCCGCATCCCCCTCCTGGATGAAGCGCAGCGACGTATCGTCGTTGCCCCGGTTCCAGTGAGCATGGAGATCAGAGGCGAGTTCGTAGAGGTAGAAGGCCACGCGATGCGGCTCCTGCCCCTTCGCGGCGATCTCGACGAGGCGCGGCCATTCGGCGATCTTGCGGGCGAGTTGAAGCTCGGCCTCGTGCGAAAGTCTGGTCAGGTCGGCCTTCGCCAGCGTCGCATCCTTGGCGTCGATCCCGCCCTCGGTCGCTTTCCGGATCACCGAACACACCCGCGCATGGGCGTATTGCACATACCAGACCGGGTTGTCCTTCGACTGTTCCAGCACCTTGTCGAAATCGAAATCGAGGGGCGCGTCGTTCTTCCGCGTCAGCATGACAAAGCGCGTCACGTCCGCGCCCGCCTGCTCGACCACGTCGCGGAGCGTGACGAACGTCCCCGCCCGCTTCGACATCTTGAAGGGCTCGCCGTTCTTGAACAGCTTCACAAGTTGGATGAGCTTGACTTCCAGCGGCACCTTGCCGCCCGAGAGCGCGGAGACTACCGCTTTCAGTCGCTTCACATAGCCGCCGTGATCGGCACCAAGGACGTCGATCAACTGATCGAAGCCGCGCGTCACCTTGTCGTAGTGATAGGCGATGTCGGGGGCGAAATAGGTCCAGGACCCGTCCGATTTCTTTACCGGCCGGTCGACGTCGTCGCCGTGCGCGGTCGAGCGGAAGAGCGTCTGCTCGCGCTCTTCCCAGTCCTCGGGCAGCTTGCCCTTCGGCGGCTCCAGCGTGCCTTCGTAGATCAGGCCCATGCCGCGCAGCCTGTCGATGGCGGCCTCGATCTTGCCGGTGCCGTAAAGCGCCTTTTCCGAGGAATAGACGTCCATCTTCACGCCCAGCATCGCCAGATCGCTGCGGATCATCTCCATCATGGCTTCAGTGGCGAATTCCCGGATCTCGGCGAGCCAGTACTCTTCGCCCTTGTCGAGAAGGCTCGGCCCATATTTCGCCTTCAACGCCTCGCCCACGGGGATGAGGTAGTCGCCGGGATAAAGCCCCTCGGCAATCTCCGGCGACAGGCCGCATGCCTCGCGGTAGCGCTCATAGGCCGACCGGGCCAGCACATCGACCTGCGCGCCGCCGTCGTTGATATAGTATTCCCGCGTGACCTCGTGGCCCGCGAAATCGAGAAGCGATGCCAGCGCATCGCCGAAGACCGCGCCCCGCGTATGGCCGACATGCATCGGGCCGGTGGGGTTGGCGGAGACGAATTCGACATTGACCTTCCGGCCGCGCCCCATGTCCGAGCGGCCAAAATCGCCGCCTTCGGTCAGGACGGAACAGACGACACGCTGCCACCGGGCGGCATCAAGACGGAGGTTCAGGAAACCCGGCCCCGCGACCTCGGCCACCGCGATCCCGCCCTTGCCCTGAAGCCGCAGGGCGAGCTTGTCCGCAATCGCGCGCGGCGACTGGCCCGCGGGTTTCGCCAGCACCATCGCGGCGTTGGTCGCCATGTCGCCATGCGCTGCATCGCGCGGCGGCTCCACCGCGACGGCGGCAAAGTCCAGCCCCGCCGGCAGATCGCCCGCCGCCACCATCTCATCGAGGCTGGCTACGACCAGCGCGCGGATTTCGGCAAAAAGGTTCATCGTCATCTATCCCTGATGTCGGCCCGGCAATGCCAGAGGCGGTCCCCGGCGTCAATGCCGCGGGCCGGCACCGTCCGCGCCTCAGCCGCCGACGAGCCGCTCATGTTCCTGAATCGCGAAACGGTCCGTCATGCCGGCCACATAGTCGAGCACGACGCGGGAGAGGTCCGTCTTGTCCCGCGCCTTCGCCACGTCCGGGTGCCATTCCGGCGGCAGAAGCCCCGGATCGTTGAGGAAAAGCGGGAACAGATCGTTGATCATCGCGGTCACCCGTTGCCGTTCCTCGACAACCGTGGGCGCGCGGTACATGCGCGCGTAGAGGAAGGACTTGATCGCCTTGAGGTTCTGGTAGAGCGGCTTGGAAAACCGGATGATCGGCCCCGGCATGTCGCGGATTTCCTGCGCCGATTGCGGATCGCTGGCCTGAAGCCGGTTCTGTGCCACCGCGATCACATCCTCGACCATCACGCCGAAGACCCGGCGCAAAGCCTCATGCCGCCGCCGCATCGGGTCGAGGCCGGGATAGAGCCGGTCGACCTCGGCGAAGCATGGCGCGGTGACGGGCAGGTCCATCAGGTCCGCCTCGGTGAAAAGTTCGGCGCGAAGCCCGTCATGCAGGTCGTGGTGATTGTAGGCCACGTCATCGGCCACGGCGGCCACCTGCGCCTCGGCACTCGCCTGGGTGTGGAGTTCGAGGTCATACCGGGCGTTGAACTCGGCCAGGGCATAGGGCAGCAGAGCGCGGATCGCCGACGGAATGCGAGCCGCTCGCATGCGGGCCGATCACCGGGCCGTTGTGCTTGGCGATTCCTTCGAGCGTCTCCCATGTCAGGTTCAGCCCGTCGAAATCGGCGTAGTGACGCTCCAGCCTGGTCACGATGCGGATCGCCTGCGCGTTGTGATCGAAGCCGCCATAGGGCTTCATCAATTCCGCGAGCGCATCCTCGCCGGTATGGCCGAAAGGCGGATGGCCGAGGTCATGGGCCAAGGCCACCGCCTCGGCGAGATCGGTATTGAGGCCGAGATGCCCGGCGATGGTGCGCGCGACCTGCGCCACCTCGATCGTGTGGGTCAGGCGGGTGCGGTAATAATCGCCCTCATGCTCGACGAACACTTGCGTCTTGTGCTTGAGGCGTCGGAAGGCACTGGAATGGATGATCCGGTCGCGGTCGCGCTGGAAGGGCGAGCGGAAGGTGGACATGGTTTCGGGATGAAGCCGCCCCCGGCTGTCCTCCGGCTGGCAGGCATAGGGTGCGAGCGTCATTGGCCGCCTGTTCTTGTCGCCTCTGTCGGGACTTCATATATTCATTCGGTAACCAAAAGGACACCGGCTTTGCCCATGGACCTCAACCTGCCGCCGAAAGTCACCGACCGCGCCTTCGCCCGACTGGCCGAGATCAACGATGAAGCCGGAGCGGCAAAGGCTTTGCGCGTCGCGGTCGAGGGCGGCGGCTGCTCGGGGTTTCAGTACGACATAAGGCTCGATGAGCCCGCCGCCGATGACCTCGTTCTCGAGAAGGACGGGCAGAAGGTGCTGGTGGACAGTCTCTCGCTTCCCTTCCTTGCCAATGCGGTGATCGACTTCACCGAGGAACTGATCGGCGCGCGGTTCGTGGTGGAGAACCCCAATGCGACGGCGAGTTGTGGCTGCGGGACGAGTTTTTCCATTTAGATAAGCGAATACTGCGCCGGTCACTCCCTCCTGACACTGACACACATCAAGGCCCCCCTGGGCGCGGGGCCGTAGCGTGTTGTCATCCCATGAAGGGAATTGACGGAGGAAACGATGAAGATTTCACGACGCTCGGTGGCGGCGCTTCTGGCGCTGTCTCTACCGCTGCTTTCGGGCGGCATCGCACTGGCCGCAGAAACGACGATTCACCTCTCGCTGTGGGACAAGGGCGCGAATTCCATGGACAGCATGGGGATGATGGCGCCGATGGGATTTGCCATGGAAGGCATGTCCATGATGGCCGAAAAGGGCACCATGGGCATCACGGCAGACGCGGCATCCGCCCCCGCGGGCAAGGTCACGTTCGAAGTCACCAACGACTCCGTTGACATCGTCCACGAGATGCTGGTGGTGCCTATTGTCGACGACACCACGCCTCTTCCCTACGTCGCGGATGAAAACCGGGTGGACGAGGAGGCCGCAGGCGATCTTGGCGAAGTGTCGGAGCTTGACCCCGGCAAATCGGGTGCGCTGACGCTGGATCTCAAGCCCGGCAAATACCTCCTCTTCTGCAACGTTCCGGGACATTACGTCATGGGAATGTGGACGATAATCGAGGTGACGGGCTAAGCCTTCAAGTCTGGCGGGTCTCATCCCGCCGGGCGGTCTGGCGCTTGTCCGAAATGCACACGCAGGCTATGTCTTCGGGGGCAGGAGAGGCGCACAAAATGAAAATCGCCACGTTCAACATCAACGGCATCAAGGCGCGTGCCGAGGCGCTTCCGGCGTGGCTCGACGAGGCTGCGCCCGACGTCGTGCTGTTGCAGGAAATCAAGTCCGTCGACGAGGGCTTCCCCCGAGATCTGTTCGAAGATCGCGGATACAACGTCGAGACCCACGGCCAGAAGGGCTTCAACGGCGTGGCGATCCTGTCGAAGCTGCCGCTTGAGGACGTGACGCGCGGCCTGCCGGGCGACGCGGGCGACGAGCAGGCGCGCTGGATCGAGGCGACGGTGGTCGGTGAACGCGCGGTCCGCCTTTGCGGACTTTACCTTCCGAACGGCAACCCCGCGCCGGGACCGAAATACGATTACAAGCTTGGCTGGATGGCCCGGATGCGGGACCGCGCGGCAGAGCTTCTGGCGGAAGAGATTCCGCTTGTCATGGCAGGCGACTACAACATCATCCCGCAGACCGAGGATGCCGCAAGACCCGACGCGTGGCGCGACGACGCGCTTTTCCTGCCCGAAAGCCGGGCGGCGTTCCGGCGCATCCTCAATCTCGGCTTCACCGAGGCGCTCCGCGCCTGCGATCCGCGCCCCGGCCTCTACACCTTCTGGGACTATCAGGCCGGCGCCTGGGAAAAGAACAACGGCATTCGCATCGACCATCTGCTGCTCAGCCCGCAGGCGGCGGACCTTCTGATCGATACCGGAATCGACAAGGGTATACGCGGGCGCGAAAAGCCGTCCGACCATGTTCCGGTCTGGATCGATCTCGCCGCCTGACGGCTCAGCCTTCGCCCTGCCCGCCCGTCACGTCGTGGCGGTAGATCCAGTCGAAGCGCCGCATCATCGACTTCGGCGCCAAGCGCCCCGCCAGCCTCAGGCCCGCATGCGCGACGTCGCGGCGAAGCCCGGCGAGGTGATAGTGCCGCGCGTTGCGGTTCGCCGCCTCGACAATCCGCAGGCAACGCGCCCGCCTCTGGTTCTGGTACGCGGCAAACGCTCCATCCGCAGGCAGTTCGGACAGGCAAGCCGCCAGCACCCAGGCATCCTCCAGCGCCAGGTTGGCACCCTGCGCGAGGAAGGGCAGCGTCGGATGCGCTGCGTCGCCCAGAATGACCGCGCCCTGCCGGTGCCAAATCTCGGCGACGGGATGGCGGAAAAGACCCCAGAGGTTCGGCCGCTCGATCAGGTCGAGCCAGCTGCGAACCTCCGGCACGAAATTCTCGAAGGCGATGCGGAGCGCGAGGGGATCGTCAGTCAGCGACCAGCTTTCCTCGACCCAATTGCGCCGCTCCTCGACCGCGACGATGTTGCGCATCTTGCCGCCGCGCAGGGGATAGGTCACGAGATGCCGACCCGGCCCCATATACACCCGTGCGGCCGACGCGATGGCTCCGTCGGCGGGCAATGTCGCGCGCCAGGCGACCTGGCCGGTGAAGAAGGGCGTCACCTTGCCGTTCAACGCGGCCCGCACCTTCGAATGCAGACCATCAGCCCCGATCAGGATGTCGGCCTCGACCTCCTCGCCGTTCGACATGGTCAGGCGCGGCGCGCCCTGGTCCAGCTCGACATTGACGACCTGTTGCAGAAGCCGGATTTCCACGCCCGCGTCGCGCGCACCCGCCGCCAGAAGCGTGATGAGATCGGCGCGATGAACGAAGCGGAAGTTCTCCCCCGGTCCTATCGCGGAAAGGTCGAGCGAAACGACCGAGGCCCCGCTTTCGCCGTCGATGAGAACGACCCGTTCGGCGCGCATTCCCGCCTTCGCAAGCGCCTCACCAAGTCCCAGCGCCGAGAGGACCCGTGCGCCGTTCGGCGATATCTGAAGCCCCGCGCCGACTTCGTGAATCTCTGGCGCCTGTTCAAGAAGCGTGACTCGCGCGCCCTTCAGCGCCAGCGCGCGCGCTACGGTCAGACCAGCGACACCCGCCCCCAGCACCGTCACCATCCGGTCTTTCAGCATTCGCCCCCCGAAAAGAAAAAGCACCGGCGCGATCAAGCCCCGGTGCCGGATTCATGCAAGCCGCGTACCGGGATTACTCGTCGCGATGCACACGCTCGCGCCGCTCGTGCTTTTCCTGCGCCTCGAGCGTCATCGTCGCGATCGGCCGCGCGTCGAGCCGCTTCAGCGAAATCGGCTCGCCGGTCATCTCGCAGTAACCATAATCGCCATTCACGATCCTGCGGAGCGCCGCGTCGATCTTGGAGACGAGCTTGCGCTGGCGGTCCCGCGTGCGCAGTTCAAGTGCGCGATCGGTCTCTTCGCTGGCACGATCCGCGATGTCGGGAACGTTCCGGGCGCTGTCCTGAAGTCCTTCGAGCGTCTCTGCGGACTGTTCAAGAAGTTCTTCCTTCCACACCAGCAGTTTCCTGCGGAAATACTCCAACTGGCGTTCGTTCATAAAGGGTTCGTCTTCGGCCGGACGGTAATCGTCGGGAAGAAAGACCTCTGGCTTCATGTCCACTCCCTTTTGCCGGCCGGCATTCTGGTCAAGTTCGCTAAACATTCCGGCACCTCACGCGGGGTCCAATAGCCCAAGCACGGAGGGTTGTCACTAGCTCTAGTCGGTTCTTGCGGCAAATTGATGGCGCAGGTAGTAGTTCCATCGGCTGTTTCCCGCAAAGCGTTGTCATACACATGAAATTCTCCGGTACAGAAACCTATGTCGCCACCGACGACCTGACGATGGCCGTCAACGCCGCCGTGACGCTGGAGCGCCCTCTTCTGGTCAAGGGCGAACCCGGCACCGGCAAGACCGAACTTGCGCGGCAGGTCGCCGAGGCGCTTTCCCTGCACATCGTCGAATGGCACGTCAAGTCCACGACCAAGGCGCAGCAGGGGCTATACGAATACGATGCGGTCAGCCGGTTGCGTGACAGCCAGCTTGGCGATGAGCGGGTCCATGACGTGAAGAACTACATCCGCAAGGGCAAGCTCTGGCAGGCCTTTGAGGCGGACCGGAAAGTGGTGCTGCTGATCGACGAGGTCGACAAGGCCGATATCGAGTTTCCGAACGACCTTCTTCAGGAACTCGACCGGATGGAGTTCTTCGTCTACGAGACCGGCGAGACGATCCGCGCCCGGCATCGCCCCATCGTCATCATCACCTCGAACAACGAAAAGGAATTGCCGGACGCCTTCCTGCGGCGCTGTTTCTTCCACTACATCCGCTTCCCCGACCTGGAGGTCCTGAAACGGATCGTCGATGTCCATTTCCCCGGCATCAAGGATCGGCTTCTCGCCACGGCGCTCACCCAGTTCTACGAAATCCGCGAAACACCGGGGCTGAAGAAGAAACCTTCCACCTCGGAGGTGCTCGACTGGCTGAAGCTGATCCTCGCCGATGACCTCGCGCCCGAGGACCTGAAGCGCGATGCGCACAACCTTCTGCCCAAACTCCACGGCGCACTTCTGAAGAATGAACAGGATGTGGCGCTTTTCGAGCGTCTCGCCTTTCTGGCCCGTGGCCGCGGCTGAGAGGATCGGCTGGCGGGGCGTTCATTCCCCGGCTAAGATTTGCCAAAACAGGCGAGGAAAATGATGCCCCACGATCCATCCGTCGTGATCCGTCCGATCAGGGCCGACGATGAGCAGGACTGGCGCCGGCTCTGGCGTGACTACCTGACCTTCTACAAGACCGAACGACCGGAAGAGGTCTATGCCACCACCTTCGCCCGTCTCCTTTCGGGGAAACCGAACGAATTCGGCGGGTATCTCGCGGTGCTTGACGGCAAGCCCGTTGGCCTCGTCCATTACCTCTTTCACCGCACCTGCTGGACCATCGCAGATACCTGCTACTTGCAGGATCTTTATGCTGACCCGGAGATTCGCGGCCACGGTATCGGGCGGAAACTGATCCAGGCGGTCTATGACGCCGCCGACCGGCACGGAGCGTCGAACGTCTATTGGCTGACGCAGGAGTTCAATACGACCGCGCGACAGCTTTATGACCGTATCGGCGTTCAGACACCCTTCATACGGTACCTGCGCTCTTGATCCGCCTTCGCTCCCTTCGCCCCCTTCGCGCGCTCGCGGCGGCGTTGATTCTCGCCGGATGTGCCGCCGGTGTTACGCCGCCCGAAGCCGACCGGCTGGACGCCGGCCCGGCCGTTCTCGGGCCGATGAAGCGGTTCCCGGGCGGGACCGTCAGCCCGCCGGCGCGTGCCAATGCGGATATGGCGCGGGATTTCCTCGACCTTTCCTTCCGGCTGGAAACCGGGCGCGATCTGCCGGTTCTCACCCGCTTCGAAGGGCCGATCACGCTGCGCGTAGTGGGCCCGATACCGCCCTCCGCCGAGGCGGACATGACCGCCCTGCTCGCGCGCCTGAACCGCGAGGCGGGACTGGACATCGCCCGCACCAACTCGCCGGATGCCTCGATCACCGTCGAATTCCTCAGCGGCAGCCGGCTTCACGGCTACGTTCCGCGTGCCGCCTGTTTCGTGGCACCCCGCGTCCGGTCGTGGTCGGAATACCGCGCGACCAGCCGGGCGACGCTCGACTGGGCGACGCTGACGACGCGACACCACGCCGCGATCTTCATCCCCGACGACACAGCGCCGCAGGAAATCCGCGACTGCCTGCACGAGGAACTCGCGCAGGCGCTCGGTCCCCTGAACGACCTCTACCGCCTGCCGGATTCGGTCTTCAACGACGACAACATCCACAACGTCCTGACCGGCTTCGACATGCTCATGCTGCGCGTGACCTACGCGCCTGAACTGCGCAGCGGGATGAGCCGCGATGAGGTCGCTGCCCGCCTGCCCGCGCTCCTGAACCGGCTGAACCCTGCGGGCGCGATGCGCCCCGCCAGCTATCCGGGTCCGACGCCTGATTCGTTCGTGCGCGCCATCGAGGACGCGCTCGGTCCCGGCTCGTCACGGGCCGGGCGGCGTGTTGCCGCGCGCTCCGCCGTCGCCATCGCCGAACGACAGGGCTGGCGGGACGGTCGCGCGGGGTTCGCCTGGCTGGTACTTGGCCGCCTCTCGCTTTCCGACGATCCGGTCACGGCGGCGGACGCGCTCCTGCGCGCCGGCACCATCTATCATTCCGATCCGCTTCTTTCCCCGCACTCCGCCCATGCCGACATGCAACTCGCGGCCTTGGCATTGTCGCAGGGTGATGCCGATGTCGCGATCCGCCTTGTCAACGCCGCCGCGCCGCGCGCCTCCGACGCCGGGAACGCGGCCCTTCTCGCAACGCTTCTTGCGATCAAGGCCGAAGCGCTCGACCTTGAAAACCGCGCTTCCGAGGCGCGCGAAGTCCGCCTCGACAGTCTCGGCTGGGCGCGTTATGGCTTCGGCCCGGAAACCGAGGTGCGGCGCCAGATCGACGAGATCGCACTGCTCTCGCCCCTCAACCGACCGAGGCCAAGATGATCTTCTACACCGCGATCGTGCTCGGCGCCGTGATCGGCTATGTCCGGGCGGCAAAGCGCGGCGGCAACACGTTCGACAAGCTGCAATACGCCGCTGTGCACGCTATTTTCCTTGCGATTCTGGGGCTTTTCCTGACGATCCTCATCCAACGCATGAGCTAGGCCATGTTCCTTCCCTTCTTCGAGACCCTGCGCGGGGCCGGTATTCCCGTCACCTTGCGCGAATATCTGGGGTTTCTCGAAGGGCTGGCGGCGGGGCTCGTGACCTATGACGTCGATGGGTTCTACTACTTCGCCCGCAGCGCGATGGTGAAGGACGAACGCCATCTCGACCGTTTCGATCGCGCCTTCGCCGAAGCCTTCGGGGGGTTGGCTACGATCGGCACGGATGAGGTGCTAAAGGCCATCGACCTGCCGGGCGAATGGCTGGAAAAGATGATCGAAAAGACCCTGACCGAGGACGAAAAGGCGCAAATCGAGGCGCTTGGCGGGTTCGACAAGCTGATGGAGACGCTGAAAAAGCGCCTTGAGGAGCAGACGGGCCGCCATCAGGGCGGGTCGAAATGGGTCGGCACTGGCGGCACCTCTCCCTTCGGCGCGCATGGCTACAACCCGGAGGGCGTGCGGATCGGGCAGGAAAAATCCCGCCATCAGCGCGCCGTGAAGGTCTGGGATCGCCGCGATTTCAAGAACTTCGACGATCAGGTTGAACTTGGCACCCGTAACATCAAGGTGGCGCTGAAACGCCTGCGCCGCTGGGTCCGCGAGGGCGCGCAAGAAGAACTCGACCTTCCCGGCACCATCCGCGCCACGGCGGAGCATGGCTATCTCGACGTCAAGACCCGGCCCGAACGGCACAATGCGGTGAAGGTGCTGCTGTTCCTCGACGTCGGCGGCTCCATGGACCCTCATGTGAAGGTGGTGGAGGAGTTGTTCTCCGCCGCCCGCGCCGAGTTCAAGCATCTCGAATTCTACTACTTCCACAACTGTCTTTACGAGGGCGTCTGGCGCGACAACCGCCGTCGCTGGGACCGGCAGATTCCGACATCGGAGGTGCTGCGCAGCTACGGCCGCGACTACAAGGCGATCTTCGTCGGAGACGCCTCCATGTCGCCCTACGAGGTCGCCCATCCCGGCGGCGCCAACGAACACTGGAACCCCGAAGCGGGCGAGGTCTGGTTGCAGCGCGCGCGGCAGAACTGGCCGTCGAATGTCTGGCTGAACCCGCTGCCGGAAAGCCACTGGCAGTACACCCGATCGATCAACATGATCGCGCAGATTTTTGAAAACGGGATGTTTCCTCTCACCCTCGACGGCATCACACGGGCCATGAAGGCGCTGACGTGAGGCCGGCCCGATCACCCGCGCCAGAACAAACCCCGACCATAGCGCCATGAGGTGGTTGGACGGCATCCTCCCTGCCCCCATATTGCAATCATGCTGAAGCTGACACCGATCCTTCTGGCGATCCTTTACGCGGTCCTGATGTACCATTTCTCGGTCTGGCGGACCAAGCGGACGCTCGACGATCAGTCGCGGCCACTCGATGATGCGAGGCTGACGCAGGAGATTGACCGGCTGGCCCGCGCGCTGGATCTTCCGCACATCCCCGTGCGTATTTACGGCATCGCGCCGGTCAATGGCCTCGCCGCACCGGACGGGCGCATCTTCCTGACCGAAGGGTTCATGCAGAAATACCGCGACGGTGCCGTTACGGGTGAGGAAATGGCGAGCGTCGTGGCGCATGAGCTGGGCCACATCGCCCACGGCCATGCACGGCGGCGGATGATCGACTTTTCCGGCCAGAACGCAATCCGGGTGGCATTGGCGACGGTGTTGGGGCGGATATTGCCGGGGGTCGGTCTCTATCTCGCGGGGTTCCTGACCTCGCTTCTGGCCGCGCGGCTTTCCCGGCAGGACGAATACGAGGCCGACGAATGGGCCTCGGCCCTTCTCGTGAAATCCGGGATCGGCACCGGCCCCCAGAAATCGCTGTTCCGCAAGCTCGAAGGGCTGACTGGACTGGCGGGTGCCGGAACGCCCGCTTGGCTGATGAGTCACCCGAAAACCGACGAACGGATCGCCGCAATAGAGCGGAATGAGGCGAAATGGGGCCTGAACGTCCAGCCTATGCGCTAGCGGTCCAGCAGTTTTCCCAAGCGCGGCAGCCGCGCGCGTTTCAGAAGCGCGCGGATGGGTTGCGGCTCTCCCGACAGCGCCTCGGCCCTGGCGCGGACCTTTTCGGCGGCCTCCGCCACGGCATCAGGTGCTTTGTCATGCAAGCTGCGCAGGAACTCATCCGGGTCCATGCGCCGCAGTCCTTCCTCGGCCAGCACATGGCGCGGGAAATCCTGGGCGTTCGACGTGACGATGACATCCGCGCCACCGGCGATGGCGGCGGCGAAGACATGGATGTCGGCGGGGTCCGGCAGGTGCAGACGCGCCTCGAGACCGGTTTTGAGCGCGATGCTGGCGGCGGGAAATTCGGAACGCAGCACCGCGATCTCGCCACGCGCGATCTCCTCTGCGCCGGGACCGAGCTTCACCGTCGCCCGCGCCCATTCCTCAAGAATGCGGTCCGACCAAAGCGGCGTGTAGAGCCCCGCCCGCGCCACACCGATCAGGATCTCACGCAAGACGGTCGGGTAGAGGACACAGGCGTCGAGAAGCGCCTTCATCCGTCGAGCCGGAAGAACAGCGCCTTGAGATAGCCCGTCTCGGCCAGTTGCGGCAGTTGCGGATGGTCCGGCCCCGCGAAACCGGTATGGATAAGCTGCGCCCGCCGCCCGCCACGCCCGATGCCACGGGCCGAAGCATTGCGAAAGTGGGTCAGGTCGACGGCGTGGGAGCAGGAGCAGAGCACCAGATAGCCACCCGGCGCGACCAGCGGCGCGGCGAGGCGCGCGACGCGTTCGTAGGCGCGCAGGCCCGCTTCCAACGCAGGCTTGGCGGGCGCGAAGGCCGGCGGATCGCAGATCAGAAGGTCGTATTGCGCGCCCTCGCCCGCGAGCGCCTCCATCAACTGAAAGGCGTCGCCCTTGCGCGTGGCGAAGCGCTCCGCGACGCCCATCGCCTTCGCGCCGCCTTCGGCGAGGTCAAGCGCCGGCGCGGAGCCGTCGACGGCAAGGGCGCTGACCGCCCCACCGGCGAGGGCCGCTAGCGCGAAGCCCCCGACATGGGAAAAGACGTCGAGCACGCGCGCGCCCTTGGCGAGAGTCGCCGCAAAGGCATGGTTCGGGCGTTGGTCATAGAAGAGGCCGGTCTTTTGCCCACCGAGCAGATCGGCGAGGTAGCTGGCGCCGTTCATCGGTACCTCGATCGGGCCGTCGATGGCACCCTGAAGCACGAGCGTTTCCTCAGTCAGCCCCTCAAGGACGCGCGCCCGGCCCGTGCCATTCTTGACGATGGCGGTGACGCCCGTGACCTCGCGCAGGGCAGTCGCCATATCCTCGATCATCGCCTCGGCCCATGCGGCGTTTGGCTGGATCACGGCGGCATCGCCGAAGCGGTCGATGATGACACCGGGCAGACCGTCGGCCTCGGCATGGATCAGGCGGTAGTAGGGCGCGTCGAACAACCGCTCGCGCAGCTTCAACGCGCGCGAAATCCGCGCCGCGATCCAGTCGCGGTCGATCACCGTCTCGGGCGAGCGGTCGAGCATCCGGGCGATGATCTTCGACTTCGGATTGATCGTGACGATCCCCATCGGCCGCCGCTCGGAATCCTCCAAAAGCGCAATCGTGCCTGGGATGAGGGCCTGTGTCCGGCGGTCGGTGACAAGTTCATCCGCATAGACCCAAGGGAATCCGTGACGCAGGGCACGCGCATCGGCCTTCGGCCTGAGGCGGACGGTTGGATAGGTTTCGGTCATGCGCGGCCCCCGGGGAAGATCAGCCACTTCCCTAGTCCGAAGCGGCATGAAGCGAAAGCCCCGGCATCGTGAACCGCCCTCGACTTGACGCCGGACAGGCTGGCGCGCAGACTCTGAACAAAAGGCGATCCGCGCGCCCGATGCAAAATGTCCCTGCGCGCGCTGCGGCTGTTGTTAGCGCTAACGTAGTGTGCTAGACCGCACCCGGAAACGCAATCCCACCGCTTCGGGTTCGATCGCCAGACCCGAGAAACGTCAGGAGGCAGACATGCCGACCCATCCCCGCCTTGAGGATATCACCGCCCGCATCCGGTCCCGCTCGGAAGACACCCGCAGCGCCTATCTCGATCGGATGGCGAAAGCGGCGGCAGACGGCCCAGCCCGCGCGCATCTCTCCTGCGGCAACCAGGCGCATGCCTATGCGGCGATGGGGCCAGACAAGGACAAGCTCGCCGAGGCGCGGGTCGCGAATATCGGGATCATCACGGCCTATAACGACATGCTGTCGGCGCATCAGCCCTATGAAGATTATCCGAAGTTCATCCGCGAGACGGCCCGTGAACTCGGCGTCACGGCGCAAGTCGCGGGAGGCGTACCGGCGATGTGCGATGGCGTCACCCAGGGCCGCGCAGGGATGGAAATTTCGCTTTTCTCCCGCGATGTCATAGCCTTGGCTGCCGGAGTTGCGATGAGCCACAACTGCTTCGATGCCTCGCTTTATCTCGGCATCTGCGACAAGATCGTTCCGGGTCTCATCATGGCAGCCGCAACCTTTTCGCATGTCCCGGCGATCTTCGTCCCCGGCGGGCCGATGACTTCCGGCCTGCCGAACGACGAGAAATCCAAGGTCCGCCAGAAGTTCGCCCAAGGCGAGGTCGGGCGCGAAAAGCTGATGGAGGCCGAGATGGCCTCATACCACGGTCCCGGCACCTGCACCTTCTACGGGACCGCCAACACCAACCAGATGCTGATGGAGTTCATGGGCCTGCACTTGCCGGGCGCGAGCTTCGTCAATCCCGGCACGCCGCTGCGTGAAGCCCTGACCAGGGAGGCGGTACGCCGCGCGGCGTCGATCACCGCGCTCGGCAACGATTTTCGGCCCATCGGCGAGATACTCGACGAACGCGCCTTCGTGAACGGTATCGTCGGGCTGATGGCGACGGGCGGATCCACGAACCTTGTCCTCCATCTGCCCGCGATGGCGCGGGCGGCGGGCATTGTGCTTGAGCTTGAGGATTTCGCGGCCTTGTCCGACATCGTGCCGCTGATGGCGCGGGTCTATCCGAACGGCCTTGCCGACGTGAACCATTTCCACGCCGCGGGCGGGCTGGCCTTCATGATCGGCGAGTTGCTGGAGGGTGGCCTCCTGCATCCCGACGTCAAGACCGTCGCCGGCGACGGCCTGCACCGCTATGCGCAGGAGCCAAAGCTGAAGGACGGCGTGCTGTCGTGGGAGGAAGGGCCCGGCGAAAGCCAGAACGACAGGATCCTCCGACCGCTGAAGGAGCCGTTCCAACCCATCGGCGGGCTGAAGGAACTGACCGGCAATCTCGGGCGCGGAGTCATCAAGGTCTCCGCCGTCGCCGAGGACCGCCATGTGATCGAGGCCCCCGCCCGCATCTTCCACGACCAGAACGAGGTCAAGGGCGCCTTCCAGCGCGGTGAGTTCACCGAGGACACAATCGTGGTCGTCCGCTTCCAGGGGCCGCGCGCCAACGGGATGCCCGAGCTGCATTCACTGACGCCGACACTGTCCGTGCTTCAGGATCGCGGCCTGCGCGTGGCGCTTGTCACCGATGGCCGCATGTCCGGCGCATCGGGCAAGGTGCCTGCCGCCATTCATGTCAGCCCGGAGGCCGCCTGCGGCGGACCCCTCGCGCGCATCAGGGACGGCGACATCGTACGGCTTGACGCGGTTGCCGGGCGGTTGGAAGTTGTCGGTGTCGACCTCGCCCAGCGCGAGGTCGTCACCGCCGATCTGAGCCAGAACGCCCACGGGACGGGCCGCGACCTCTTTGCGGCGTTCCGCGCCCATGTCGGGGCCGCGCCGGAAGGCGCCGCCGTCGTCGTCTGATCATCGTATGAAGGAACGCCCATGACACCCGCCGAGCAAAGCCGCAAAGCCGCTGAAATCTGCGCCCTCGCGCCCGTCGTCCCGGTTCTCGTTATCGAGGATGCATCGACGGCAAAGGGTCTTGCCGAAGCGCTCGTCAAGGGCGGACTGCCTGCCTTGGAGGTGACGCTGAGGACCCCGCAAGCACTTGAGGCGATCCGGGCGATGGCGGAGGTGCCGGGCGGTGTTGTCGGCGCAGGTACGCTGCTGACTCCCGCCGACGTGAAGGCGGCGAAGGCGGCGGGCGCGACCTTCGGCGTGTCACCGGGCGCAACGGACCGGATCATCGACGCCTGTGCGGCGGAAGGGCTGCCCCTGCTCCCCGGTGCCGCGACGGCGACCGAAGTGATGATGCTTCTCGAAAAGGGCTTCACGGTGCAGAAGTTCTTCCCCGCCGAGGCCTCGGGCGGGGTCCCTGCCCTTGCCGCCATCGGCGCGCCGATCCCGCAGGTGAAGTTCTGCCCCACGGGCGGCGTCAGCATGAAGAATGTGAACGACTACTTGAGGCTGCCGAATGTCATCTGCTGCGGCGGCAGCTGGGTCGCACCGAAAGCCGCCGTCGCGGCGTGCGATTGGGCCGAGATCGAAAAGCTGGCGCGGGCGGCGGCGGCGCTGCCGCGCTAGGGTCGGCTTGCCATGGCCTCGTGAAAGGCGCGGCGGACAAGGTCGCGCCGCGCACCCGCGACCCCAATGAGAATCCAGGCGATCAAAATCAGCAGCGGCACGGCCAGCGCGATGCGGCCCGCCCCGGCGCTGAAGGCGAGCGCGATGCCGCAGGCGCCGGCGCACAGGTCTGCGATTCCCGCAAACGACGCCCCGAGCAGCCCGAAGATCAGCGCGTAGCGCCGCCGGCACCGCCTGAGACACAGCAGCCGCTGGATAAGCGGCAGGCGCGATGGACTGCGCAGGCAGCACGCCGCCGCCCCTTCGACCGCGATGGCGAAGGCGGCGGTGCCGAACCCAAGCTGGATGAGCGGCGCGAAATGCGGTGCCTGCGGCATGGCCCAAAGGCCAAGCACGAGGGCAAGGGTGCCGACGGGCAGATAGAATACCAAGAACGCCAGAACCGGGAAAATGGAACGATCATGAGACAGCATCAGAGATATTCCTTGAGGAATACCCTTCCCTAGCGTCGCTTCACGGCCAATGCGGGGCGCGGCCCCGGCGAAGTCGCGGCAAGATTCCGATATGCGCGCTGGTGTTGATCCCTCAGGTGGAAAGCCGCGCCGCGCGACCGCCGCGCCGCCTGGGCGCCGCACCCGGTTTCAACCCATCGGTCAAGACCTGGGTCATGGGATGATCGGTGTTGGCGGGTCCGTAGTCCGACAGAAGCACTCGCATTGCTTCATGTGGATCGGTGTCATCCGCGAGGCTGAGCGCCCAGTCGAGGAAGATCGAGCGGCATTCCGGCAGGGTAATCCCCTCGATCGCGTAGGATTCGCGGACAAGGCCCTTGGGATCGACGAGTTTCCTGTCCATCACTTTTCTGCCCATCTCGGTTGCAGCCCCTTCATTCCACCTCCCCAGCCTCCTTGGTGCCAAGGATCGCGGCGATGATCTCCTCCGACCGCGCCACATGCACCGCCAGCCGCGACGCAAGATCGGCGAGATTCGACGCGCCGGTCTCGCGCAGGAGAAAGGCGCGCCCGCCCTCACCGATCGTCTCCATGTCGAGCGGATTTTCGGTCAGGAGCCGCCCGCCCGCCCGCAAGCGCCAGAGGAAGCGGTAGGCGTGCTGCAACGCCTCTTCTTCGACGGCGTCGAAATGGCCGGCCGCCTTGCCCGCGCGCAATTGCTGTTCGACGCGCCTCACCGGGGCGGCTGCACGGAGCGCTGAGGATTGCGCCAGGAGTTCGATATCCTGCAAGCGGCCCGGGCCGATCTTCGCCTCCCATTCGCCATCCGGGCCTTTCGCGGCGAAGATGCGGGCGCGCATGTCGGCGGTGTCGGAGAGAATCGTTTCGCCCGTTGACTTCGCCTTCAGCACGCTTTGGCGGATCGCCTCGATCTCGTCGGCGAGCGCGGCTTCGCCCGCGACGGGGCGCGCGCGCGTCAGGGCAAGGTGTTCCCAGGTCCAGGCCTCCTCCATCTGGTAGCTCTCGAAGGCGGGAAGCGATGTCGCGACCGGCCCCTGCCGCCCCGATGGGCGAAGCCGCATGTCGACCTCGTAAAGCCGTCCGTCCGCCATCGGTGCGGTGAGCGCTGTTACCAAAGCCTGGGTCAGGCGGGCGTAATAGGCCCGCGCGGCCAAGGGGCGCTTGCCCTCGGACGCCTCCACCCCCGCCGCGTCATAGACGACGATGACGTCGAGGTCAGAGCCTGCGTTCAAACGCTCCGCCCCAAGCGAGCCCATGCCAAGGACGACTGCCCCCCGCCCCGGCGGCGCACCGTGCTTGGCCGCGAAATCGGCGACGACGGCGGGCCAGACCTCCTGCACGACCGCCCCGGCAAGGTCGGCGTATTCCTTGCCCGCCGCAACCGCGTCGATCAAGCCGCGCAGGTGATGGACGCCGACGCGGAAATGCCATTCGCGCTGCCAGCGCCGGGCGGCACTCAGCTTACCCTCGTAGTCGCCGACCCGCGCCAACGCGTTGGCCAAGGACGACCGCAGGCCCGCGGGGCCAGGCCAGTCGCTGAAGAATCCGCCGCCGATCACCGCATCCAGCACGGCGGAATTGCGCGAAAGATGGGCGGCAAGCCCCGGTGCGGTCGCACAGATGTCGATGATGAGGTCGATGAGCTGCGGGTTGGCATCGAAAAGGGAAAACAGCTGCACCCCGGCGGGAAGCCCCGCAAGAAACCCATCGAACTGGCGAAGCGCCTCGTCAGGGTTGGCGGCGCGGTCAAGGCGGCGCAGGATCTCGGGCTGCACCCGCTTGAAGATCGTCACCGCGCGTTCGGACCGAAGCGCAGGGTAAGCGCGCCAGCCATCGACGATCGCCTGCGCCTCGCGGTTCATCTTGGGTAGATCGCGCGCCTCGCCGGGGGCGAAGAAGCCTTCGGTCAGGGCGCTGACCCGTTCGAGGCGCGCGCGCAGGCCATCACGCCATCTGCCGGTATCGCCTTCGCCCATCATCCTTGCGAGCCGGTCGAAGCCCGCGTCATTGGTCGGCAGGTCATGGGTCTGGGCGTCGCCGACCATCTGGATGCGATGCTCCACTTCCCGGTGCACGCGATAGAGGTCGGTCAACTCGGCAGCGTCACTTTCAGGCACCCAGCCTTTTGCGGCGAGCGAGGACAGCGCCTGCATGGTCCGACGGTCGCGCAGGTCGGGGTCACGGCCCCCGGCGATCAGTTGCCGGGTCTGGGTGAAGAACTCGATCTCGCGGATGCCGCCGACGCCGAGCTTCATGTTGTGGCCTTCCAGCACGATCGGCCCGTGCAGGCCCTTGTGCTCGCGGATTCTCAGCCGCATGTCATGCGCATCCTGGATCGCCGCGAAATCGAGGTGTCTGCGCCAGACGAACGGCGTCAGCGTCTTCAGGAACCTCTCCCCGGCCGGAATGTCGCCCGCGCAGGCGCGGGCCTTGATGAAGGCCGCGCGTTCCCAGGTGCGGCCCTGCGCCTCGTAGTATTGCTCGGCCGCGGCCATCGAGATGCAGACCGGCGTGACCGAGGCGTCGGGGCGCAGGCGCAGATCGGTGCGGAAGACATAGCCTTCGCCCGTCATGTCCGACAGCATCGCCGCCATCTTGCGGACGACGCGGATGAAGGCGGCCCGCGCGTCCTGTACGTCGTCGGGGTCGTAGCGGGTTTCGTCGAAGAGGCAAATGAGGTCGATATCCGACGAATAGTTCAGCTCCGCCGCCCCCATCTTGCCCATTGCCAGCGCGACGATACCGCCCGCCGTCCCGGCATCCTCCGGTGTCGCACCCGGCACCTTGCCGCGTCGGATTTCGTCCGCGACCAACGCCACGAGGGCGCTATCGACGGCGCGGTCCGCCAATGCGGTCAGCGCGCCCGTGACCTCTTCCAGCGGCCAGAGACCGCCCAGATCGGCGAGTGCGGCCAAGAGTGCGACGCGCCGCTTGGCCTGCCGCAATGCGGTGCCGAGCGTATCGCTGCCGAGCCCGTCGATCGCCCTCAGTGCATCCGCCAATGCCGCCTCCGGCGTGCCGGACAGGGCGCGTTCTAGCCAGTCTGCCTCCCGTCCCATCAGTCCGGTCAAATACGGGCTGCATCCGGCCGTTCCGGTCAGCAAGGCAAGGATCTCGGGCGGCTGCGCGGCGAAACGCGCGCGGACATCTTCAGCTTGAGCAGGCTCATAGGGGATCGGGCAGCGCGTGAGACGGGACGAAAAGCTCATGCGCCGACAGTAGCCGCGCCGAAGGCGGCGTCAACGACCCGCCGCTTGCGGTTTCCACCCCGGCATGGCTTCAATACCGCAAAGAGAGAGGGCAAAGATGAGCAAGAGCCTGAAGCGGGTCCGCGCGGCGCTGGAAGTGGCCGGGATCGAGACCGAGATCATTGAGATGACCGAAGGCACGCGCACGGCGGAGGAGGCCGCGCGGGCGGCGAAATGCGAGGTTGACCAGATCGTGAAGTCGATCATCTTCCGGGGCGAAGAGACGGGTCATGTCGTGCTGTTCCTGACCGCTGGCGGCAACCGGGTGAGTGCGGCGAAAGCCAGCGCGGCCGCGGGCCAGACGCTCGGCAAGGCCGACGCCGATCTGATCCGGGCGGAGACGGGTTTTGCCATCGGCGGGGTCGCGCCCTTGGGACATCTGACCCCGGTCCGCAGTTTTTTCGACCCGCGGCTCCTGGATTTCGACACGGTCTGGGCCGCTGCGGGCACCCCGCGCCACATCTTCGCCGCCCCGCCCGGCGCGCTCCTGGCGGTCACCGGAGCTATCGAGGCCGATTTCATCGAATAGGACTTCATCGATTCCAGCAGCTTGCGAGATTTCGCGCCGCTGAATGTGAAATTCTTTTACATCAACTCTTGACGTCAGAGCATCCCCTTACGATCTTCAGTGATGTGAAAGACATTCACATGCACGAACGGAGGTTCAAATGTCCACTATCGCAGCCTGGCCGTCACGGGCGGAAAGCTGGCTCGACGAACGCGGCAAGGGCGCGTGGATCGCGGCCATGGTCCTCGGCTTCATCTTCTTCTGGCCGATCGGCCTTGCCCTTCTGGCGTACATGATCTGGAGCAAACGGATGTTTTCGAAATGCCACGGCCGCTGGGGCCGAAATGACCAGCACTCCCACATGAATCACAGCAGGATGCGCCGCTACGGCATCCGCCCCTCGGGCAATTCTGCCTTCGACGCCTACAAGGCCGATACGCTCGATCGCCTGGAGCACGAGCAGGACGAATTCGAAGCCTTCCTGAAGCGCTTGCGCGAAAGCAAGGACAAGGCGGAATTCGACGAATACCTCAATGACCGCGCCCGCGCGGCGAAGGAAGAGAGCGATCGCGGTGAAGGCAGCGAAGGCACCGGCGCATACTGATTGCCACTGATTTTCGCACAAAAGGGGACCGGCTTGCCCGGTCCCCTGCCTTTTCGAAACATGCTCCTCTTTTGGTCAACTCAAGGCTTGGCGGAATTCCCGCGCCTTGCTAACGTCCGGGCGTCACCCAGTTGTTGAAAATAACGGTTCTTGCCCATTCATGCGCCATTCGCTTCCCATAGCGCCCCAGTTCTACGTGACGGCGCCGCAACCCTGCCCCTATCTCGAGGGGCGGTTCGAACGGAAGCTGTTCACCGCGCTTCAGGGCGACAATGCGGAACGGCTGAATGACGCGCTGTCCAAGCAGGGCTTCCGCCGGTCGCAGAATGTGCTTTACCGTCCTTCCTGCGCGGAATGCTCAGCCTGCCTGTCCGCCCGCATCCGGGTCGCGGATTTCACGCCGAACAAGAGCCAGCGGCGCACTCTCAGACGCAACGACTACCTGCGCCGCGACGCGACCAGCCCCTGGGCGACCGAGGATCAATACGCGCTCTTCCGGCGCTATCTCGACAGCCGCCACGCCGATGGCGGCATGGCCGACATGGACATCTTCGAATTCGCCGCGATGATCGAGGAAACGCCAGTGAAAAGCCGCGTCGTGGAATATTCCGCGCCGCCCGCCCCCGGCGAGATGCGCCGCAAGCTGACTGCCGTCTGCCTGACCGACGTGCTCGATGACGGATTGAGCATGGTTTACAGCTTCTACAGCCCGGACAAGCGCGGCGACAGCCTCGGCACCTACATCATTCTCGACCATGTAGAGATCGCGCGGACGGCCGGCCTGCCCTACGTCTATCTCGGCTACTGGGTGCCCGGCAGCCGCAAGATGGGCTACAAGGCGGGCTTCGGCGCGCTCGACATCTACAAACACGGCCGCTGGCAGGACATCGGGAACCCCGCTGACCACACGTCCGAGACCCATCCGCTTTCAGTCGATCCCATCGCCGAGCAGGTGGCCCGCATCGCCCTGCCCGAGACGCGCCCGACGAGGACCTGACCTTCCGGGCCGGCACGGAAAGCGGAAAGGGGTCGCGTCTGGCGGCCCCTTTTCACCCCGTCCATGCGTTCGCCGCCGTCAGAACCGCTTGGGCGGAAGCTGCACGAAAGGCCGCTTCTTGATCTCGTTGAAGCGCGGGTTGCTTTCGTGAATGTAGAACGTGTCGTAAAGCGAGTTCTTCACGAAGTGATAGCCGTTGCGGAACAGGATCTCGTTCAGCTCAGGCGTCGGCCGCTCGATCGTCAGCGACAGGAAGCGATAGCGATCGAACGGGAAGTTCCGCAGGATGCGCGTCTCGGAGCCTTCGACATCAAGACTGAAGTAATCGATGTCTGCGGGAGCGTTGTAGCGCTCAAGGATGTCCTCAAGCGGCAGCGCCTCCACCGTGACGATCTTGCCCTGCTCGCGGTAGCGGGCGACCTTCGCGGCGCGCCGTTCGGTCATGTTGTCGGCTTCATCGACAAGAAGGCTCGACAACTGACCGTCGACCATGAATTCCAGCTTGCCGCCCTCCGGGTCCACGGCAAACTGCACCGCTGTCGCCGTGCGTTTGTGCGCCCCCTTGATCTTCACGTGGTTGATCGGGTTCGGCTCGATCAGGAGGCCGCTCCAGCCATGGTGCTTTTCGAGCGCGTAGGTATTGGAATCGGAAAAGCCGTCCGCCGCGCCAAGCTCGACGAAAAAGCCGCCGCGTTTTCCCGCAAATACATCGTGGATCACCCACATGTCCTGACCACGGTCCGATACGCGCTTCGGCTCGTAGCCGAAGTTGCGCACGAAGAAACGCAGGACGACGTTCTTCGTCACGTCGATGCCTATATAGGCCAGATAGACCGGCTTCTGAAGAACCGGGTATCTCTCAATCAGCGTTGCAATATTTTGCTTGATAATCGTATCCATGTGGGTTTCCGTCTCCTGGATCAATCTCGTTACTGTCTCTGCCAATCATCTCAGTCCCATAATTTGGGCAAGATCCCAGATTATGCGAGTCTTGTCATGTAGTCCGCGCCCGAAAATCGTGTCACGGGGCACCCTGTAGGCGCGGGCGATGCTCACAGGGGCGTTCACGGGCTTCAGGTCGCGCGCGTAAATCGCCGGATCTCGCACCACCAGAACCATGCCTTTCACCGCCTCGCCAATGACCTCCTCGCCTGGGGCGGTCGGATCGGTCGCGGGCCGGACGACATAGTCCGGCAGCATCCCCTCCGGCTTTGGGCGCCTCGCGTAAACGAAGGCCGCGGTCAATTCCTGAATGTAGTAATCGGCCGCTTCGGCCCCGTTCCTGGCGGGATCGAACGCGGCCAGCATCAACGCCGTGTAGGTGCCGAGCGATCCGGGATCGACGAAGGGATCGATCGACGCGTCGAGCGCGAGCCGCTGGCCGAAGGCGCGGTTGTGGCTGTTTAGCCGGAGCGTGTCCGGCCAACTCAGCCAAGCCGCCGCCGCGACGCCCAGAAGGCCAGCGACGAGCGCCGGAATCGGCGCCGCCGCGACCGGTCGCAGCCGCCAGAAAACGATGATTGGCAAAAGGGCCGCCGGCGCGAAGTGATGGGGAAGGATACGGTAGGCCTGGACGTAGAAGAACAGCACGTAGATCACTGCCGTCAGCGTCAGGCAGCGCGACAGGTGGTCCTGCCAGCGCCAGGCCAAAAGCGCAAGGCCGGGCAGGATGCCCGCGGGCAGCAGCCAGAAGAGCAGCCTTTGGGTATCGACCAGCGTCACGAACCTCAACCTGCGCAGAACGCTTTCCGATCCGAACTCTCCGCCGCGCTGCGTCACGCCGATCCGGTCGAGCAGGATCATGGCCACCGTTGCCAGCATGACGATCCCGACGGAGATCGCGCCGGCGATGACAATCTTCCTGAGCGGCACCGGTCTTGTGAGAAGAAGGCAGGATGCCAGAAAGAACGCCATCAGAAGCAGGCCGTTCGGCGCCGAAAGCAGGCCAAGGCAGGACACAACACCCATCCAGACATAGCGCCCGTCTGCGAAGAACAGAACCGCACCGATGAAGCCGAGCATGATGAGCGGCTCGCGCGTCATCGGAAGCGCCACATCGGCGAAATAGAGATTGTAGGAAGGATTGAACGCCATCACGAAGGAGAAGAGCAGCAGTTGCGCGGCAATGCCCAGCGCAACGGTCGCGCGCGTCGGTCCGCCCGCGCCGCGTGCGAAAGCCAGCAGCACGCCCGCCAGAACGCTGATCCCCGGCAGGTAGGCAAAGCGCAGCGCCGATTCATAGGGGCCGAAAAGGCGCACGAACCCGGTCTGCAGAAAGGTCTCCGTCATCATCGTCGTCGACGGATATCCCGTGATCGAGCTTTTGCCGGGCGGCCAGAAGGGAATCCCCCGGCCAATGAACAGAAGCGTGTTCAGGAATGAATGCGCCCCGTCGTCATTGAAGTTTTCCCAGTAGAACTTGGGCGACATCAGCACGAGGACCACAAACGGCAGTCCGATCATCACGGCAACATCGATGGACCGCCCCGTCAGGACCGGCGCCCCGCCCTGCCGGGCAATCATCCCTAGGCCGGGAAGACAAAGCGCCAGAAGTAGCACGACATAAGCGCTGCCCGTCATCTCGTGGCCGGTCGCCGCCTGAACTAACGCCGCGACGACCGGAACCCCGAATAGCGAGAGGACGAACCCCTTCAGCAGCCAGAGTTCGAATCGTTCGTCGCGCGGCCCTGCACCAAGCGCCAGAAGAAGCCCCGGCGCCATGAAAAGCGCCGATGCGCAAAGCGCGGCGATCGGCGCCCACAGGTAGAGAAAGAGCGCCTCGCGCGAAATGAAGTAGGGCGATGGCCCGGCCGACAATGCGGTCATCCCGTCGAGAGATCGGGAAATGTCCCGCCCCAAGAAGACGATCACGGCCACGACGAGCAAGGCCAGTGTGAGGCGCAGGGTCGGTCTCATCAAATCCGCGTCAACTCCGGGCAAGCCTCTTCGCCTCGCATCGTCAAACCTTGCTCAATTTGTTTTCGCGCGTCTCAAAATACCAAGATTTCTTATCATGGATGCTGCGCCTGCACACTCATTTAAGTCGCTGCCATGGCGAATAGCGGCAAAGAGCCGGGCCGGTGTCACCGGAACTGCTGTTTCGCCGAAACAATCGGCAAAATGGGAGACGATCGTTCGATTTCGGCCGAGATGGAGTTTCGCTCGGCGTCCGGCATCGGGCCGGCGCCGGATCTGGCCTGACGCAATTTTCTGGTCCACAAATGACATGGCATCAGGCGGTTAAGCCGCTTCGTCACGTGAAACGCAGGATAGACGCGGAGAAGCCTGCCAAGTATTGTCAAACGAAACCGAAGCGAACAATAAGTATCGCGGGAACAGCAACGAAAAGACGGGGAGGTCACAGATGCAAGTGCTATTGGCGCTTTCACGCGCCATAGATCGCATAAATGAGATCATCGGCAAATCGGTAGGCTGGCTGATCTTCATCGCGATCTTCGTATCTGCGGTCAACGCGACCATCCGCAAGGTCTTCGATACCTCGTCGAACGCTTGGCTCGAACTGCAATGGTATCTCTATGGCGCCGCATTCCTGATGGCCGCCGCCTACACGCTGAAGCAGAACGAGCATATCCGCATCGACATTCTTTACGGCATGTGGTCGCGCCGCGTTCAGCACTGGATCGACCTGATCGGGCATATCGTGTTCCTGACGCCCTTCGTGATCCTGATGGTCTGGCTTCTCTGGCCCTATGTCGCGCTCTCGTTCCGCTCTGGCGAGCATTCCAGCAATGCAGGCGGCCTCATCCTCTGGCCGGCCAAGGGGCTGCTGCTGGTCGGCTTCGTCCAGCTTCTGGCGCAGGCCTATTCCGAGATCGTGAAGAAGATCGCCGTCATGCGTGGCCTGATCGAAGATCCCACGCCCTTCGTCTCGACGCACCACGCGGCCGAGGTCGAGGCCGAAGAGTTGATGGCCGAGGCCAAGCAATGATGGAGTTCATCGCGCTGAACATGGCGCCGATCATGTTCGCCTCGCTCGTGGTATTTCTGCTCCTGGGCTATCCGGTGGCGTTCTCTCTGGCCGCGAACGGGCTTATGTTCTTCGTCATCGGCGTGGAGCTCGCCCCCTTGTCAGGCGGCAATATCACCCTCGACTGGCCGCTGCTGAGCACCATGCCATCACGGTTCTGGGGGGTCCTGTCGAACGAGACATTGCTTGCCATCCCGTTCTTCACCTTCATGGGAATCGTGCTCGAACGATCCGGCATGGCCGAGGATCTTCTCGACACGATCGGGCAACTTTTCGGTCCGGTGCGCGGCGGTCTGGCCTATGCGGTCATCATCGTGGGCGCGCTTCTGGCCGCCACGACCGGCGTCGTCGCGGCTTCGGTCATCGCGATGGGCCTGATCTCGCTGCCGATCATGCTGCGTTACGGCTATGACCGGCGGGTGGCTTCCGGCGCCATCGCGGCGTCGGGCACCCTGGCGCAGATCATACCACCTTCGCTCGTGCTCATCATCCTTGCCGACCAGCTCGGCCGGTCGGTGGGCGACATGTACACCGCCGCGCTGATCCCCGGCCTTGTGCTCACGTCGATCTACATGGGCTATGTCTTTGTCGTGTCGATCATCCGTCCGTCCTGGGTGCCGGCCCTTCCGAAAGAGGCGCGGACACTCGGTTCCGGCGTCATATCGCTTGTCGCGGCGATCGCCATTACACTGGCGGCCGGCTACGGGTTTTTCCGCTGGCTGGAACCGACGCATGGCAAGGATGCCGACATCCTCGCCGCCGCGCTTGCGATCATCCTCATCTATGTGCTTGCCGTCGCGGACAAGGCCCTGAAGATCAACACGATGTCGCGGCTCGCACAGCAGGTCATCATCGTCCTGATCCCGCCGCTCGCGCTGATCTTCCTTGTCCTCGGCACGATATTCCTCGGCATTGCCACGCCGACCGAGGGCGGCGCGATGGGGGCGGTGGGCGCGCTTTTCCTCGCCGCGATCAAGGGACGGCTCAGGCTCGACGTGATCCGGCAGGCGCTCGCGTCGACGACGCGGCTTTCGGCCTTCGTCATGTTCATCCTGATCGGCGCGCGGGTCTTTTCGCTCACCTTCTATGGCGTCAACGGCCATCTCTGGGTCGAGCATCTCCTGACCTCGCTGCCGGGCGGCGAATACGGTTTCCTGATCGTCGTTTCGCTGCTGGTCTTCCTCCTGGCCTTCTTCCTCGACTTCTTCGAACTGGCCTTCATCATCGTGCCGCTTTTGGCCCCGGCCGCCGAAAAGCTGGGGATCGACCTGATCTGGTTCGGGATCATCCTCGGGGTGAACATGCAGACGAGCTTCATGCACCCGCCTTTCGGCTTCGCTCTCTTCTACCTGCGCTCGGTCGCGCCGCGCCTGCCCTATCTCGACAAGGTTACGGGCAAGGAGATGGCGCCGGTCACCACCGGGCAGATCTACTGGGGCGCGGTTCCCTTCGTCTGCATCCAGGTGGTCATGATCGGGCTGGTCATCATGTTCCCGCAGATGGTGATGCACTACAAGGGACCGGCGATCGACACCTCCAATGTCACGTTCACGGTGCCTTCGGCGGGCGGCCTCGGCGGCGGTCTCGGACGGCGGCGTTGGGCGGCGGTCTGGGCGGTGGACTCGGGGCGCCGAACTTCGGCGGGACGCCACCTGCCACCGATGGATCGGCCACGCCCGCCACGGATGGCTCGACCCCCGCCGCGCCTGCAACACCCGACCTGAGCCAGCCTCCAAGCTTCGGCGCACCCGCTGATACAACCGCACCTGCGCCTGCCACCCCCGATCTCAGCCAACCGCCGAGTTTCGGGGCCCCGGCGCCTTCCAACTGACAGAGGCCGGGCGGCCCAGGGCCGCCCGCGCGTCCAGACGAAAGAAAAACCCCGCCGGATCGCTCCGGCGGGGTACTTATCGTCTTTCAGGCGCGGTAGCCTGCACCCTTCAGTCCCTCTGCATTCAGAGTTTGCCGTTACGCTGCTGGATCATCATGAAGGTGTCGTAGTTGTACTCGGCCACCTGCGCCCAAAGGTAGTAGTCGCCGCGGAATGCCTTGATCGATTCCCAGAGTTTCTTGAACGGCTCGTTCGTGGCTTCCATTTCCGCGTAGACGTCGTTTGCGGCGCTGAAGCAGGCTTCGAGGATTTCGGGGCTGAATGGCCGCAACTGGGCGCCGCCGCCGACGAGCTCCTTGATCGCGGTCGGGTTCAGATAGTCATACTTCTGGAGCATGTTGGCGTCTGCCGCCTGCGAAGCCGTGTGCAACAGAGATTTGTAGCTCTCCGGCAGCTCTTCGTACTTCGCCTTGTTGTAGAAGAAGTGAACCGTCGGGCCGCCCTCCCACCAGCCGGGATAGTAGTAGTAAGGCGCGACCTTGTTGAAGCCGAGCTTCTGGTCATCATAGGGGCCAACCCATTCGGCCGCGTCGATGGTACCCTTTTCCAGCGCCGGATAGATGTCGCCGCCCGGAATCTGCTGCGGCACGACGCCGAGCTTTTCCATCACGCGCCCGGCAAAGCCGCCGACCCGCATCTTCAGGCCCTTCATGTCGTCGAGCGTGTTGATTTCCTTGCGGAACCAGCCGCCCATCTGGACGCCCGTGTTGCCGCCCGGCAGGCCGTAGATGTTATGGGTGGCAAGGAACTCGTTGTAGAGGTCGATACCACCGCCATGGTAGTGCCAGGCGTTGATCCCGCGTGCAGAAAGCGAGAACGGCACCGCCGCGGCGACCGCGAAGGCCGGATCCTTGCCGAAGCTGTAGTAGCCGACCGTATGGCACGCCTCCACGGAGCCGTCAGTCACCGCTTCCTGTGCCGGAGCGCCGCCCGGCACAAGCTCACCGGCCGCGAAGACCTGGATCTGGAAATTGCCGTCCGTCGCTTCGCTCAGCATCTTCGACAGGACTTCGGCCCCGCCATAGATCGTATCGAGCGATTTCGGGAAGGACGAGGTCATGCGCCAGGTGACTTTCGGCGCCGATTGCGCGATTGCAGGCGCCGCCAGCGCGGTCGCGGCGGCGGCCGCGGTGCCGCCGACGGCGGCCTTGGTCAGAAATGAACGACGATCCATTGATACCTCCCTTTATGTCTCGTTCCCACAGTCCACCCGAAGGGGTTGCCGCAGATGCCCAGCACTTTACACGGCACTAACCCCTTGTCCAGATAAAGAAATCGGCAGGGCGCTCAACCTTGCGTCACCCCCCGTGCGCCTAGCCCTTCTGCGTAAAAAACACGCCAATCGCCATGAGCGCGAGGCCCGCAGCACGCATCGGCGTCACTTCCCGCACCATCGCGCCCATCAGCCCGAACTGGTCGATCACCGCAGCCGAAACAAGCTGGCCGAGCAGAACGCACATGATCGCATTGCCTAGGCCGAACAGCGGCGCCACCCAGGTGACCGAGAGTACATAGAAGGCGACGAGAAGCCCTGCGAGGAAGAGTTTCGGCGGCTGGCCGGCAACCGAGGACAGCGCCCCTCTCCCGCCGGTCGCGAGCATCACCGCGACGGTCCCGCAGAGGGCCACCGCGAAAAGGATAACCGCCGCTGCCGCGGGTGAACCGATGCGCTGCCCAAGCTGCGCGTTCAGTGCGGCGAGCACCGGAATGCCGATCCCGGCCGCCAGCATGATCGTGCCGTAACGCAGCGTCTCCGGTGTCATCGTCAACCTCCCGTCGCGGAACCTCGGGGCGATCCTGTCGCAGCGATCCGTGATTGTCCATGACGCCAAGGCGACGCCGTGTCGCGAAAATCGTCCTGCCTACTTGCAAATCGCGAGCCGGCCCCAAAGTAAGACATCAACCAAACGGGAGCGGTCCGTGACCTATGTGATTTTTGTCGCCGGGCTCATCGGCCTGTTCTTCGGTGGCGAGTTTTTGGTGCGCGGAGCGGTCGGGATCGCCCGGAGGCTTTCGGTGCCTCCGCTGGTGATCGGCCTCACAGTCGTCGGTTTCGGCACTTCGGCGCCCGAACTTCTGGTTTCGGTCCAGGCGGCGCTGGCCGGCTCGCCCGACCTCGCCATCGGCAACGTCATCGGCTCGAACATCGCCAACATCCTGCTGATCCTCGGACTGACCGCGCTGATTTTGCCGGTGCCGATGCCGATCAGCGACACGCGGCGCGACTTTGCCGTGATGATCGGGTCGAGCTTCGTGCTCTGGGCGCTGCTGCTCGGCGACGTCATCTGGCGCTGGCAGGGGATCGTGCTGGTTCTCTGCCTCGCGCTCTATCTCTACGTCAGTATCCGGGCCGGAAAGGCCGCGCCAAGCGAAGATCTGCCCGCAATATCAGGTACTCTGGCAAAAAACCTTCTTATCGCGCTCGGTGGCCTTGTCGTCCTGCTGATCGGTGCGCGGTTCCTAGTCGACAGCGCCAGCGAGATCGCCCGCACCTTCGGTGTGAGCGAGGCGGTGATCGGCCTCAGCATTGTCGCTGTCGGCACCTCATTGCCCGAACTCGCCACCTCCGCCCTTGCAGCACTTCGCGGCCATTCGGAGATCGCTGTGGGCAATATCCTGGGCTCGTGCATCTTCAACATCCTCGGCATCCTCGGCGTGACGGCGCTCGTCGCGCCGATTCCGGTCGATCCCCGCTTCGCCCATGTCGATATGTGGATCGCGCTTGCCGCAACGCTGGCGATGCTCTGGTTCGCGGCGCGCCCCGGCCATGTCGGACGCGCCGGCGGGACGGTGCTTGTCGCCGCCTATGCGGCCTATCTGCTCATGCTTGCCTGACCCTGCGGTAATTTCTCTTTCCTTTCACACAGGCCGCTCTGCGCGAAAGAAAAGAAGTCTGCCATACTCCGCCGCGACACTTTATTCCCAATTTTGGCGGTTGACGGCCCCGCAAACCCTGCCTAATGTCCGCCGCGCAGCAGCGAAAGGTCCTTCGGGCAATGGCTCCGATCCTGGTACTTGTAGGAATGTGGCGCATGGGCCGGTAACGGTTGACCATAGTGGTTCCCATGCGCCCCGGATCAGCTCCGGGGTTTTTTGTTGCTCGAACGTGGTTGAATGGAGAATTCGGACGATGTCACGGCAGATGACCGGTGCGAAGATGGTGGTGCAGGCGCTGAAGGATCAGGGCGTCGAGGTGGTCTTCGGCTATCCCGGTGGCGCCGTGCTGCCGATCTATGACGAGATCTTCCAGCAAAACGACATCCGCCACATCCTGGTCCGCCACGAACAGGGCGCGGTCCACATGGCCGAAGGCTATGCCCGTTCGACCGGCAAACCGGGCGTCGTTCTGGTCACCTCGGGGCCAGGCGCCACCAACGCCGTCACCGGCATGACCGACGCGCTGATGGATTCGATCCCGATTATCGTCCTCACCGGGCAGGTTCCGACCTTCATGATCGGTACCGATGGCTTTCAGGAAGCCGATACGGTCGGCATCACCCGGCCCTGCACCAAACACAACTGGCTGGTGAAGGACACCGACAAGCTTGCCGAGACGTTGCACCAGGCGTTTCACGTCGCCACAAAAGGCCGCCCCGGTCCGGTCCTGGTCGACATTCCGAAGGACGTTCAATTCGCCACGGGCACCTATCAAACCCCGCGCGAAGCGAAGGTCAGCCATTACCAGCCCAAGGTGAAGGGTGACATCGAGGCGATCACCAAACTCGCCGAGATGATGGAAAAGGCCGAACGCCCGATCTTCTATACAGGCGGCGGCGTCATCAACTCGGGTCCGGGCGCGAGCCAGCTTCTGCGCGAACTCGCGGACGCGACCGGCTTCCCGGTGACCTCGACGCTGATGGGACTAGGCTCCTACCCCGCTTCCGGCAAGAACTGGATCGGGATGCTCGGGATGCATGGTCTCTACGAGGCCAACCTCGCCATGCATGGCTGCGACCTGATGATCAATCTCGGCGCGCGGTTCGACGACCGCATCACCGGACGGATCGCGGATTTCTCGCCGAAGTCGAAGAAGGCGCATGTCGATATCGATCCGTCGTCGATCAACAAGGTGATCCATGTCGATCTGCCGATCGTCGGCGATGTCGGTCACGTGCTCGAAGACCTCCTGAAGGTCTGGAAGGCGCGCGGGCGCAAGGTTAACAAGGACGGTTTGGCGAAATGGTGGAGCCAGATCGAACAGTGGAAGCTGAAGAACTGCCTCGCCTACAAGAACTCGCAAAAGACCATCAAGCCGCAATATGCGCTTCAGCGGCTTGAGGAACTGACCAAAGGCCGCGACCGCTACATCACGACAGAGGTCGGCCAGCACCAGATGTGGGCGGCGCAATACCTTGGCTTCGAGGCGCCGAACCGCTGGATGACCTCCGGTGGCCTGGGCACGATGGGCTACGGCCTGCCCGCCTCGATCGGCGTGCAGGTGGCACACCCGGACGCGCTCGTCATCAACGTCGCGGGCGAAGCGTCCTGGCTGATGAACATGCAGGAGATGGGCACGGCGGTGCAGTTCCGCGCGCCGGTCAAGCAGTTCATCCTGAACAACGAACGCCTCGGCATGGTCCGCCAGTGGCAGCAACTCCTGCACGGTGAGCGCTATTCGCATTCCTGGTCCGAAAGCCTGCCCGACTTCGCAAAACTGGCCGAGGCGTTCGGCTGCAAGGGTGCCAAGGTCGACAGCCCCAAGGACCTCGACGACGCGATCATGGCGATGATCGCCTATGACGGGCCCTATATCCTCGACGTGCTCGTCGAGAAGCACGAGAACTGCTTCCCGATGATCCCTTCGGGAAGGCCCCATAACGAAATGCTGCTCGGCGACGCCGCAACCGAGGGCGCAATCCAGGCCGGCGGCGCGGTGCTGGTTTGATCGGAGCGATCGAATACACATCATCGGCGGCGGTGAAGACTGAAACTGGAGCGACCGAATGACAAGGCGGCACGAATACGATCTCGCGCGGCGGGTGTCTCTGGTCGCCCTCGCGATCATCGTCATCGCCGGGAGCTTCGGCGCCGGACTCTATTCGGGCGACAGACACAACTGGGCCTACCGTTCACTGAAATCCATCACCAGCACGATCAAGCTTGTCCTGCACGAATTGTCGGGAGATGTGGCAAGCACCAGACCGGAGAACTTTATTCGGCCGTCGCGCAAACCTGGATCGGGCGTGACGATCGACAAGATCGGCGACGACGGCCAGCTGATTCTGCTCACCAGCTTCTTTGACGGTCATACCGGACTGAGGCTGATACGCCGAGACGGAACCATCGTGGCGGACTGGCCGGTGTCGCTGTCGGCGCATTTTCCCGATCTCAGCTACATCGGCGATACCGCCCCGACGAGCGACCAGAATGTCGATATCCACGGCGCGGTCATGGAACCGGACGGATCAGTGGTCTTCAATTACGAATATGTCGGCGCCATCCGGCTTTCGCGCTGCGGCGATGTCACCTGGACGTTGAAAGAGCCGGCGCACCATTCGGTCGCGAAGGCCGAAAAGGGCGGCTACTGGATTCCCGGCCGCAGGTTCTTTGCCTCCGGCAGCACCGCGCCCGAGGACCAATTCCCGCCCTTCACGCTGAAACAGACGGACGGCCTCTTCACGGACGATGTGATCATGCACGTTTCCGAAGACGGGCAGGTACTGCAGCAGAAATCCGTCATGCGCATTCTTTATGAGAACGGGTTGGAGCCGCTGATCACCGCCTCTGGCGACATGTTCCAGCCCGATATGCCGACACGGCGCCAGCTCCTGCATGTCAACAAGGTCGCCGAGTTGCCGTCCGCCTATGCCGCGGCTTTCCCCATGTTTGCTCCTGGCGACCTGCTGGTGTCGCTGCGGAACTACAACCTTCTGATGGTCGTCGATCCGATCACCTGGAAGGTGAAGTGGCACCAGACGGGGCCCTGGCGGCGCCAGCACGACCCGGAATTCCTGGCCGACGGTCGCATCGCGATGTTCAACAACAACACCTACCGGAGCAGCCTGCGGACCTTCGACCGGTTCGACCCGGATGCTCCCTTCGTTACCGAGGTCGGGATCGTCGATCCCGCCAACGGCTCGTATGAGGATTTCTACGGAAACCGCCCCGGACAGGAGATGCTGAGCGTCATTCGCGGCAAGATCGACCCCACGCCGAAGGGTGGCTTTCTCATCACCGAGTTCGAAGCCGGTCGGGCCATCGAGATTGACGCATCCAGGCAGGTCGTCTGGGAATACATCAACCGCTATGACGATCAATTCACCCTCAAGATCACCGAGGCGAAACTCTATCCCGAGAGCTATTTCACCGTAACCGACTGGACCTGTCCGGCGAATGACGCGGCCGGCAGCGCCCAGTAACTGTCAACATAGAGCAACAGGCCAGAACCATGTCCGCACTGAACATCAAGAAGGGCTCGACCAGCCATTCCGCCTATGACTTGCGCGACCCGAACGCGCAGGCGAACGAGACGCATACCCTCGCGGTGCTCGTGGACAACGAGGCGGGCGTCCTCGCCCGCGTCATCGGACTTTTCTCGGGACGCGGTTACAATATCGACAGCCTGACCGTGGCCGAGGTCGATCATACCGGCCACCGCTCGCGCATCACCATCGTGACGCGCGGAACGCCCTCGGTCATCGAGCAGATCAAGGCGCAGCTCGGCCGTCTGGTGCCGGTGCATGACGTGCATGACCTGACCGTCGAAGGGCCGAGCGTGGAGCGGGAACTCGCGCTCTTCAAGGTGTCCGGCACCGGCGAAAAACGGATCGAGGCCCTGCGGCTTGCCGAAATCTTCCGCGCCAACGTGGTGGATTCCACGTTGCAGAGCTTCGTGTTTGAAATGACCGGGACACCCGCCAAGATCGATGCCTTCGCCGACCTGATGCGGCCTCTGGGCCTTGCCGACGTGGCGCGGACCGGCGTCGCGGCGCTGTCGCGCGGCGTCTGAGAAGTTCGGGACCCCAAAGCTGGGGAGGGCTGTGCCGGGGTCCCGACGATGCGTCAGCCGCCGGACACCAGGGTTCCGGCATCGACCGCGGCGGTGAATTCTGCGTCATCGACCGCGCCGTCGCCATTCGCATCGATTGCAGTGAAACCTTCGGCGGTCAAGGAGGGATAGCCCGCCTGCAGTTCCTCTGCCGACAGCGTCCCGTTCGCATCGGCATCAAGGTCCGCCAGCGTCGCTGCCAACGTGGCGCTTGCGGGAACCATCGCGATCACGGCGGCAAGTGCGAGTTTCGTCATCGGATCATCTCCTGATCATTTCGATTGAGAGCGCGTTGCGTCGCGCTCACACATCAGGACGCTTCCCGGATGGGTCTATTCCCCGCCCGCGCGCCTCGGGATCGCCTTCGCGCAGCCTTTCGCCTACGCGATGCCGACCGATGGGCTGTTCGCCGCCGCATGCCGTGTTCGCGGCTGGGCTAAATACGGCCGAGCGGATTTCCCCGCAGTTGATCGGTTTCCGCTCTGCCCATCCTATGAGGCGAGGGAGGATCCGATGCTCACTTCATTCAGGCAGTCCGAAAATGCCGCCGCTTCGCTTGTCGCGCTGATGCCTGAACTGGAGCGCGTCACCCGCTGCCTGACCCGCGACAGGGGTCGCGCCGAGGATATTGCACAGGAGGCGCTGCTGCGGGTCTGGGCGCGGATGAACCGCAGCGCGGAGATCGGCGCACTACGGCCCTATCTGATGACGGCGGCGCGAAACATCGTGCGGCGGCCCGGAGCCGGGCCGCGCGAAGTTGCCCTCAGCGAACTGACTGAACGCTCCGCGCCAGCCACCCTGCCGGCGCGCCTTGCGCTTCAGGACGTGATCGAGGTCATCGAACGCCTGCCTAAGGCGGAAGCTCAGCTGGTGCTGCGCCACGCGGTCGCGGGGGAAAGCTATGCGCGGATCGCCAAGGCGGAGGGCGTCCCGATCGGCACCGTCATGTCGCGCATCGCCCGGAGCCGCGCCCGTCTGCGCGCAGGCTGCGGCCTGCCCGCCTCCGGACCAGCCACGGCACGGCTCACCGGTGAATTGGCGGAATGAAAAACCCCTGGAAGCCGCGCGGCGCCCGGGGGGTCTAGTCAATCGCTTGCCTCAGTGATCAGGCCGCGAGCGTGCCTGCTTCCCGCGCCGCCTGAAGCTCATCGGCGTCGATCTGGCCGTCACCGTTCACGTCGACCTCGTTGAAGGTCTTCTGATTGAGGTCGGGATATGCGGCCTGGAGTTCCTCGAGGGAATAGGTGCCATTGCCGTCGGTATCGCTGACAACGGTCTGGGCAAGAGCCGGTACCACGCCGAAGGCTGATACGACACCAAGGGCCAGAACAAGCTGTTTCATAAGCATCTCCACTCCTTACAGGGCAAAACCCGATATGCGCGGCAATACCGCTTTGACCCATATGTGGCCGCTCCCCCGCCTTTCCGCAAGGGGCGAGGCGGTTGAACGCGCGGAAACGGGCGTGGCAGCAAGATCGCGCCGAAAGTGACCGGATCGACAGGCGACGTGCAAAGAAAAAGGGGGCTTTCGCCCCCATCTTGAGTTTCGCCGCTCAGGCTCGTTCTGGTACCGCCCGGTATTCTTGCCTGTGGCCTGAACGTCGTTGGGGGCGAGCGCACCCGCCCCGTGTTTCATGTCAGGGATGGTAGCCGGAAGGCTCATCCACGTCACCCGGTTTGTGAAGATTTCGCGTCAGAATCGCCGACTAATTGACCACGCCGGCCTAGATAGGACCACGACATATGGTGTTTTTACCCTTGACATACGTCAACCAGAGGTATGCCGCCTGAGTCGAGGTTTCCTCGTGCCGCCCGAGGCCACCCGGCAGAGAATCATCTCGCCGATGACGGTGTCGTTGCCGTCGAAAACCATCCGGTACGGCCCTGCTCCGCCGTCGTCGCAGGCGCGCCCGGCCCTTTCCTGCGATGCGGAAATATCCTAAGCCTGTCAGAGCATCTTTCGTGAGGGGTCATGACCCAGTCCATCATAGACCGCTGTGCCGCAAAGGGTCTGCGGCTGACCGAACAGCGAAAGATCATCGCGCAGGTTCTTGAGGATTCGGAGGATCACCCCGATGCAGAACGGCTATACGCCCGCGCCTCGGCGATCGATCCCAGGATTTCGCTTGCCACGGTCTATCGGACGGTGCGGTTGTTCGACGAGGCCGGCATTCTCGACAAGCTGGAATTCGGCGATGGCCGCGCGCGCTACGAGGATGCCGAGCGTGCCCACCACGATCACCTCATCGACCTGACCTCGGGCCAAGTAATCGAATTCGTCGATCCCGAGATCGAGGCCCTGCAAGAGAAGATCGCCGCACGGCTTGGTTACCGGCTGAAAGGCCATCGGCTTGAGCTTTTCGGGGTGCCCGTAAAGAAACGCTGACCCACCTTGCCGCCTGCGGGCTGCCCGTATAGGAGGGCGGCATCTCTCATTCGGAACAGTCATGGAAAATCTGCGCGGCATCGTCCTGATGGTCGCCTCGATGGCGGGCTTCGCCGTCGAGGACGCGCTGATCAAGAGCGTCTCGTCCCGGCTGCCCTCGGGCCAGATCCTCGTCATGCTCGGCCTGATGGGGGCGTTGATCTTTGCGGTGATCGCAAGCGCAAGGGGTCTGCGCCTTTTCGGCCCCGCTTTACTTCATCGGTCGGTCGTCGTGCGCAATCTGAGCGAGATGATCGGCACCGTCTGCTACGTCTCGGCGATCATCCTGACGCCGCTTTCCAGTGCCTCGGCGATTCTTCAGGCGACGCCGCTCGCCGTGACGCTCGGCGCAGCGGTCTTTCTCGGCGCCCCGGTCGGCTGGCGGCGGTGGAGCGCCATCGCCGCGGGTTTGGCGGGCGTCCTCATCATCGTGCGCCCCGGGGCGGAGGGGTTCATGCCGGCCTCGTTCCTGGCGGTGGCGGGGGTGATATTCCTCGCCGCGCGCGATCTCGCCACACGCACCGCGCCAGCGCATATCGCCTCCCTTGTCCTGGCCTTCTACGGATTTCTCGCCGTTGTCCCGGCTGGCGGCATTCTGCTGGCCTTCCAGGGCGGCTGGACTACCGTGGCGCCGGATGTTCTCGTCCGGCTGGTCGTCACGGCTTTCGTCGGTGTCGCGGCCTACTACGCCATTGTCGCGGCGATGCGTGTGGGCGACGTGGCCGTCGTCACACCATTCCGCTATTCACGGATCGTCTTCGCGCTGATCCTCGGCATCGTCGTGTTCCAGGAAGACGTCGATGGCTGGATGCTGCTCGGGGCGACCATCGTCATTGGATCGGGTCTTTACACCCTGCTCCGCGAAGCGCGCCTCCGCCGCCGCGTCCGTGTCTGACATGGCGGCAGGCAAATCGCAGCCGCTCTGCCGTTAGCGCTAGCATCGCCGTTCCCATTCACCGCAAGCTGGTGTAGGACAGGCGCGACATTCCAAGGGAGAGGATTTCACCCATGAGCACGATCATCGACATTCACGCCCGCGAGATCCTCGACAGCCGTGGCAACCCGACCGTCGAGGTGGACGTCACGCTGGATGACGGCACGATGGGCCGCGCCGCCGTTCCATCCGGCGCCTCGACCGGTGCGCATGAGGCGGTGGAAAAGCGCGACGGCGACAAGAAGCGCTACATGGGCAAGGGCGTGCTCGAAGCGGTTGCGGCCGTGAATGGCGAACTGGCAGAGAACGTCGTCGGCTTCGACGCGACCGAGCAGGTCGCCATCGACCGCACGATGATCGAGATCGACGGCACCCCGAACAAGGGCCGCCTCGGCGCCAACGCCATCCTCGGTGTCTCTCTCGCCGTCGCCAAGGCCGCTGCGGAATACACCATGCAGCCGCTCTACCGCTATGTAGGCGGCACATCGGCCCATATCCTTCCAGTTCCGATGATGAACATCATCAATGGCGGCGAACATGCCGACAACCCGATCGACATTCAGGAATTCATGATCATGCCCGTCGGCGCGGAGAATATCCGCGAAGCGGTGCGCATGGGCTCCGAAGTCTTCCACACGCTGAAGAAAGAGCTTTCGGCGGCGGGCTACAACACCGGCCTCGGCGACGAGGGCGGCTTCGCGCCCGCGCTCGGCTCGACCCGCGAGGCGCTCGATTTCATCCTGAAATCGGTGGAGAAAGCCGGCTACAAGCCGGGCGACGATATCTGCCTCGCGCTCGACTGCGCCGCGACTGAATACTTCAAGGACGGCAAGTATGTGTTTGCGGGTGAAGGGAAAACCCTGTCCGCGGAAGAGAATGTCGACTACCTCGCCGCACTGGTGAAGGACTATCCGATCATCTCGGTCGAGGATGGCTGCGCCGAGGATGACTGGGCCGGCTGGAAGCTCTTGACCGACAAGCTCGGGGCGAAATGCCAGCTTGTCGGCGACGACCTTTTCGTGACCAACCCGATCCGTCTTGCAGATGGGATCAAGAAGGGCTGCGCCAATTCGCTTCTGGTCAAGGTCAACCAGATCGGCACGCTGACCGAGACGCTGGACGCCGTCCGCATGGCGGACCGCGCGGGCTACACCTCGGTCATGTCGCACCGCTCGGGCGAGACCGAGGACGCGACCATCGCCGACCTCGCCGTGGCCACGAATTGCGGGCAGATCAAGACCGGGTCCCTCGCCCGCTCCGACCGGCTCGCGAAGTACAACCAGTTGGTCCGCATCGAGGAACTGCTGGGCGAAACGGCGGTCTATGCGGGGCGTTCGATCCTGAAGGCCTGAACCCGCACGTCACTGAACCGAGACGAAACCATCTCGGTTCTGTGACCCGTACCTCCTAGCGTCCGGCTGCGGCATGTCTGCCGCTTCCATGGATCAGGAGACCGAAATGAAGCGCACCACCGTGCCGCGTCTGGTGGCATTTGCGATTATGGCGGGCGCAGCGCCGCTGATGGCAGCCGCCGAACCTTTCACGATGGACCTTTGCGGCGACATGATGCGCCCTTCATTCCCGCGCTGATCGAGGTCATGAACGCGTGGGACATGGCCTTTTCGATCTATGGCGGCGACATCAAGGACGACAGCTCGCAATGCGTCGATATGGTCTTTTCCGATGCGATCGAGATGTTCGACAGTCTGAAGAAATCGCCGAGTACCTGATCGATACGGCCTTTCGCCGGGATCGCCCCGGCGAGAGGCTCATGCAATCCCGCCCAACGCGATGATCCTGTTGGACAAATCCGCGTAGGCCGCGCGCCAGGCGGCTTCGGCCTCGGGCGTGAAATCCTCGCCAAGCTCGTTGCGGAAGGTCTGCATCAGCGCCTCTCCCATCGGCTCGAAATCCGCTGCCTTGACCCCGAGTATCCCATGAACCCGGCCAAGCTCGCTCAGCTTCTCATCGAGCTTCTCGGGAGACGCCATGTTCTCGACGATGAAACCGAGCGTCGTCATGAACTTCATTCCCTGACCGGCGAGATCGTCGCGGAAAAGCTTCTCCAGATGCGGCGCGCGCTGAAAAAGCGCCTTGTAGAATTCAAGTGAGGCCAACGCCACCTGGGGTTGAAGCTTGTGGAAGGTTTCGCGGATGAGGGCGGCTTGCGGATCGGGCGGGGACATGGCTGTTCCTTTCGCTGGGGGCGACTTTGGACGCCCTTGCAAAGGATGAGCTTTTGCAAGGTCATGTTACCTTGATCCATCTCAAACGCGGCGCCGAAATTGCTGCGGCGCGGAAAGCCGGTGGAAAACCATGCAGGGCGATGAAATTGTTGATGTTTTAGGGCTTCGGCCGCATCCCGAGGGGGGCTGGTACCGGCAGACTTGGGAAGGGGACGAATCCCCGCGCGCCTCCGGGACGTGCATCTATTTCCTGCTGAAGGCGGGGGAGCGGAGCCACTGGCACCGGGTCGATGCGACCGAAATCTGGCATTATTACGCTGGCGCGCCGCTTATTCTTTCGATTTCGGAGACAGATCAGGGGCCGGTGAGGGACAATCGCCTTGGACCGGACCTATTGTCCGGCGATCGTCCGCAGATCATCGTGCCCGAGGGTCACTGGCAGGCGGCGGGGACGACCGGGGGCTGGACCTTGGTGGGCTGCACGGTCTCGCCCGGATTCCGCTTCGAGGGGTTCGAACTTGCCGCACCGGATTTCGACATTCCGGGCAGCGCGAAGGGCTGAAAACCGGGATGCACCAACCGTACACCGGGCGTACACCGGGCGTACATACGCCGCGCCCCCTTGCGGATGCGTTCGGAACGCCGGATCATCGGCCAATGACCGACCACCGCGCCTTCCTCACCGCCCTGCCCGCCGCCGAGAAAGCGGCGCTGACGGAGCGGAGCGACCGGGCCGGGCTGATCCATCTGGCGGGGTATGGCGGGTTGATCCTGCTGACCGGCGCGGCGATTGCCGTCCGGGTGCCGCTCTGGCCGCTCCTCCTGCCGGTTCAGGGCGTGCTTCTCTGCTTCCTCTTCACGCTGGAGCATGAATGCACCCACAAGACGCCATTCCGTTCCGAAAAACTCAACGATTGGGTCGGGCGTATCTGCGGCCTGATCCTCGTCCTGCCCTTCGAGTGGTTCCGCTACTTCCATCTTGCGCATCACCGCTACACCAACCTGCCGGGACAGGACCCCGAACTCGACAGCCCGAAGCCCGAGACGGCGGCGGCATGGGCGTGGCACGTCGGCGGCCTGCCCTTCTTCTTGGCGAACCTGCGGCTGATGGGACGGCTCTGCCTCGGACGCGAACACGCGGCCTACCTCCCGGACCGCGCGCTGCCCCGGATGCGGCGCGAGGCACGGGCGATGGCGCTGATCTACGCCGCCGCTCTTCTCAGTCTCGTCGCCTCGCCGCTTCTGCTCTGGCTCTGGATCGTGCCGCTGCTGCTCGGCCAGCCGGCACTTCGACTCTACCTTCTGGCCGAACATGGCGACTGCCCGTTCGCCGCGAACATGTTCGAGAACACCCGCACGACCTTCACCAACCGGATTATCCGCTTCCTTGCCTGGAACATGCCCTACCATGTAGAGCATCACGTCTTTCCGGCGGTCCCGTTCCACCGCCTGCCCGACCTGCATCTGCGGATACGGGACCATCTGAAGGTGACGGCCGACGGCTACGCCGCCTTCACCCGTGACTACCTGTCCCGCCGGCTCTGAATGTAGCCATGACAATCCCGGCATGGCCGCCCCGACACCGATCTGTTACGGGAAGGCGATTGCGAGGGGCTACGAATGTCAGACCAAAGCACCGCGCCGGCGCAGTCCGGCGACAGCCTGCCCGGCTTCTTCTACGCCCTCGCGGCCTATCTCCTCTGGGGGTTCCTGCCGCTTTACATGAAGGCGCTCGCGCATATTCCGCCGGCAGAGGTCATTGCGCATCGGGTGCTCTGGTCGGTCCCCATCGCGCTTGCGATCCTCATGGCGACGGGCCGCACCGGCGATCTGAGGCGCGCGCTTCGCGCGCCGAGGACGCTTGTCATGGCGGCAACGACGGCCACGCTCGTCTCGCTCAACTGGGGCATCTACGTCTGGGCCATCGGCGCGGGTCATGCGCTGGACGCGGCCTTGGGCTACTACATCAACCCGTTGTTCTCGATCTTCCTCGGCGCGGTATTGCTGCGCGAGAGGTTGAGCGCGGCGCAGTGGGTCGCCATCGCACTGGCGGGTGTCGCGGTGGCGATCCTGACCTGGGATGCCGGACGGTTGCCGGCCGTCGCACTGGGGCTGACGCTGACCTGGGGCGCCTATGCGTTCCTGAAGAAATGGCTGCCCGTCGGCCCCAATCAGGGCTTCACGCTTGAGGTGCTGCTTCTGTCGCCGCCCGCACTGGCCTATCTTGTCTGGCTTTCGGGCGCCGGGACCAACCATTTCGCGCAAGGTGTTCCGGTCGATACATGGCTTCTTGTCGGCTGCGGCGCGGTGACGGCGATACCGCTGATGCTCTATGCGAACGGGGCGAAGGGACTGCGCCTCTCGACCATCGCGATCATGCAATACATCGCGCCGACGATGATCTTCCTCGTCGCCGTCTTCGTCTTTCATGAGCCGTTCGGGCGGGCGCGGATGATCGCCTTCCCGCTGATCTGGGCGGCGTTGGCGCTGTATTCGGGCTCGATGCTGATGCAGGCGCGAGGCGCGCGGGCGGCGGCGTCGCGCGTCAGCGCTCGGGGCGGCTGATCCTGCCACCGCCGACCAGCGCGGCGACGCCGGTCGTGCCGGGGCAGGAGGTCGGCAGCCGCCGCGTCACGCGCACCGCGAGATGGGCGAAGGCCTGGGCCTCCAGCATGTCGCCGTTCAGGCCGACGGTTTCGACCGGCTCGACGGGGCAGTTCATGCCGGCGGCGATCATCTCCATCAGGACCGGATTGTGCCGCCCGCCGCCGGTGACGAGGATGCGGGAGACGGGCGCGGGGAAATGCTCCGCGCCGAGGACGACCGAAACCGCGGCGGCGGCGGTCAGGGTTGCTGCGGCATCCGCGTCGGAGAGATCTTTCACGGCGTCAAGGAGCCAGTGAAAATCCTGACGGTCCAATGACTTGGGTGGAATCTTGAAGAAATACCCCTGATTTCTGAGGCGGTTGATGACCGCCTCGTCAACGCTTCCGTTGCGGGCGAGCGCACCACCCTCGTCGCGGTCACGACCAAGGCGCGTCCGCATCAGATCGTCGATGGGCGCGTTCGCCGGACCGGTGTCGAAGGCAAGGCATGCGCCCGGCTTCTCGGGTGCGGTTTGGGTCGGGTCGAGCCACGTCAGGTTGCCGACACCACCGAGGTTGAGAAAGGCGATGGGTTTCTTCGCGCCGATCCACCTCGCGCAGGCGAAATGATAGAATGGCGCGAGCGGCGCACCCTGCCCGCCAAGTTCGATGTCCGATGAGCGGAAATCCCAGACGACCGGCAGGCCGAGGATTTCTGCCAGCACGGCGCCGTCGCCCGCCTGATGGGTGCCGCGCCCGGAAGGGTCATGGGCGAGCGTCTGGCCGTGGAAACCCGCGATCCTGGCCCGCGCGGCCAAGGGCGCCATCAGCGCGGCATGGGCGGTTTCCACAACCTCTGCGGCGTCCTCGACGCCTTCGTCGGTCTGCCAAAGACCGAGGGCGGCGCGGATCGTGCCGCGTTCCTTCTCGCTGTAGGGCCGGTAGGCGGTCTCGCCGAAGGCAAAGATCGTCTCGCCATCGGTCTTCAGAAGCGCCGCATCCACCCCGTCGAGCGAGGTGCCCGACATCGTGCCCAACGCCCATACCGCTTCGCCCTTCAACATGGACTTCCCCTTGACGACGCCCCCCGCTATAGCGGGCGCGCACAGAATGGACGAGGCCGCAATGACCTACCACCCGAAATCCGACTTCCTGCGCGTGATGATGGAGCGCGGCTTCCTGGCCGACTGCACCGATTATCAGGGGCTGGACGAGGCTTTGCTCAAGGGTGTCGTTCCGGCCTATATCGGCTTCGACGCGACGGCGAAGTCGCTGCATGTCGGCATCGCTGATCCAGATCATGATGCTGCGCTGGTTGCAGAAGACCGGCCACAAGCCGATCACGCTGATGGGTGGCGGCACGACCAAGGTGGGCGATCCGTCCTTCCGGGCGGAGGAGCGGCCGCTGCTGACGCCTGCGCAGATCGACGACAATATCGAGGGCATCCGCAAGGTCTTCGCGGCCTATATCCGCTATGACGACAGCGCGACCGGCGCCTTGATGCTGAACAATGAGGAATGGCTCGACAATCTCAACTACCTCGAGTTCCTGCGCGATATCGGGCGGCATTTCTCGGTCAACCGGATGCTGGCGTTCGAGAGCGTGAAGTCGCGGCTGGACCGCGAGCAGTCGCTGAGCTTCCTCGAATTCAACTACATGATCCTGCAAGCCTATGATTTCCTCGAACTGAACCGGCGTTATGGCTGCCGGTTGCAGATGGGGGGGTCGGACCAGTGGGGCAATATCGTCAATGGCATCGACCTGACGCGCCGGGTGCTGGACCATGAGATCTATGGCCTGACCTCACCGCTCCTGACCACGTCGGACGGCGCGAAGATGGGCAAGAGCCTGTCGGGTGCGGTCTGGCTGAACCCGGACATGCTGTCGCCCTACGAGTTCTGGCAGTTCTGGCGCAACACCACGGATGCCGATGTTGGCCGGTTCCTGAAGCTTTACACCGAGTTGCCGGTCGAGGAATGCGACCGGCTCGGCAAGCTGGAAGGGTCCGGGATCAACGAGGCCAAGATCGTTCTGGCGAATGAGGTCACCAGGCTCGCCCACGGGGCGGAGGCCGCTGCGGCGGCGGAGGTCACGGCGCGCGAGGTCTTCGAGAAGGGCGGCGTGGGGGACGACCTGCCGACGCTGACGCTATCCGTGGCCGATGTGGCCGAGGGTATCAGCGTGGCGCAGCTTTTCCTGCGCTCGGGTCTTGCCAAATCGGGCAAGGATGCCAAGCGGCTGATCGCGGAGGGTGGTGCGCGGCTGAACGACGATCTGGTGATGGATGCCGGCCAGATGCTCGGCGCGGGCGAGTTGTCCGAGCCGGTGAAGCTGACCGCAGGCAGGAAGCGCCACGCGCTGGTGGTGCTGGAATAGGGTCAGGCGTTCGGCGGCCTAGCCGGCGATGGCGCGGATGCCGAGGAAAATGATCGCCGAGAGAAGCGCGGCGGCCGGCACCGTGATGATCCAGGCGGCGCCGATGGTCAGGACATGCGACCGGCGTACGAGCTTGCGGCGGCGGCGTTCCTCCGGCGCGAGGGGGGCGCTGTCGGGCACCGACATGCGGGCGATCTTCAGCCGCCGTTCCGCATCCCATTCGCGGAAGAAGCCGACACCGAACACGGCCCCCACCGCGATATGCGTCGAACTGACCGGCAGGCCGAGCCAGCTTGCCACGATCACCGTGACGGCGGCAGAGAGCGCCACGCAATAGGCGCGCATCGGATTGAGCTTGGTGATCTGGCTGCCGACCATGCGGATCAGCTTCGGACCGAAGAGAAAGAGTCCGAAGGAAATGCCAAAGCCGCCGATCATCATCACCCAGAGCGGGATGCTGACCGCATCCGCCAGATCGCCCGATCGCGAAGCCTCGACGATGGCGGCGAGCGGCCCAACCGCGTTGGCAACGTCATTCGCGCCGTGGGCGAAGCTGAGAAGCGCCGCTGAAATCACCAACGGGATCCCGAACAGCACCTTGAGCGACTTGTTTCGGTTGTCGAGCCCCTCCGACTGGCGGCGGATGACCGGAATCATGACGGCCCAGGTGACGACGCCCGAGGCGAGGCCGATCAGAAGTGCCGAGCCGAGCGAAATCTCGACGAGGTGCTTCAGACCTTTGAGCGCGAGATAGGCGGCGAAGGCCCCGGCCATGATGCCGACGAGCATCGGCACCCATTTCCGCGCCGCCGTGATCTTGTCCGGCTGAAAGATGATCCGGGCCTTGATGAACCACAGGAACCCCGCCGCGATGAGGCCTCCGAGCAGGGGCGAGATCACCCAGCTTGCCGCGATGGTGCCCATCGTCGGCCAGTTCACCGTCGCGAAGCCTGCCGAGGCGATGCCCGCCCCCATCACGCCGCCGACGACCGAATGGGTGGTCGAGACCGGGGCGCCGATCCATGTGGCGAGGTTGACCCAGAGGGCGGAGGAGAGAAGCGCCGCCATCATCGCCCAGATGAAGATCGCCGGGCTTGCCATGCTGTCGGGCGCGACGATGCCCTTGGAAATGGTGGACACCACATCGCCCCCTGCGATGAGCGCGCCCGCCGTCTCGAACACCGCCGCGATGGCGATTGCGCCGGTCATGGTCAGGGCGTTGGCGCCGACCGCCGGGCCCATGTTGTTGGCAACGTCGTTGGCGCCGATGTTGAGCGCCATGTAGGCGCCAAAGGCCGCCGCGATCACGACGATCAGGGTATTGCTGGTCTGCCCGAGGAAGAGCGCGGCGAAAAGGCCCGCCAGCACGATGAAGACAAACGCGATTCCGGGGCCGACGATCGGTCGCGCCGTATAGACCGTGGCGCGTTCCAGTGCGGAGAACCGACCGAGATCGCGGTCCAAAGTTTCAAAGTGGCGCGCTTCGAAGTCGTTTTCGGCCATGTGCTCCCCCGCCCCGTGTCCCGGGCTTGCTGGTTACGGAGCAAACGCGCGCAAATCAAGCGTCAGCGAATACCCGTCACGCCACGCGGCACACGGTTGACGCGCGCCGTTCCGGTCATCGCTCGCGCGGCCGTTCACCGGGCTGGGCGGGGTGAGCGGCGGCAGCGACGGACCTGCGACCCGGCCTATTCCTTGACCTGGACGCTGACCATGCGGTCGGGATCGCCGACCGCGCCGTTGTTGTCCGGATCGCCCTTCTTGATGTTGTCCACCACATCCATGCCCGAGACGACATGACCGACGACGGTGTACTGGCCATTCAGGAACTCGCCCGGCGCGAACATGATGAAGAACTGCGAATTCGCGCTGTCCGGGCGGTTCGACCGGGCCATGCCGACGACGCCGCGCAGGAAGGGAATGTCGGAGAATTCGGCGGGAATGTCCGGCAGGTCGGAACTGCCGGTCCCGGCAAGCGACAGATCGCCGCCCACCTTGCCGTATTTCACATCGCCGGTCTGCGCCATGAAACCGTCGAGCACGCGGTGGAAGACGACGTTGTCATAGGCCCCTGTCCGCGCCAGTTCGACGATCTGGGCGACATGCTTCGGCGCGACGTCAGGCAGAAGATCGATGATCACGGTGCCGTTGGCCTTTTCGCCCGAAACCGCGATCACGAGGTTCGGGCCCGGCCCGTCCTCGCCCGCGAAGGCGCTTTGCGTGCCTTGATGGTAGAGGAACCAGGCCATCCCGATGGCGGCGAGGCCCGCCACCATCGAACCGACGAAGACCCGCGTGTCAGACATCGGAGGCGACCTTGACGGCGATCATCCGGTCGGGACTTGCCGGTGGCTCGCCACGCTCGATCTTGTCGACATGCTCCATGCCCGACACGACGCGGCCATAGACGGTGTACTGGCCGTTCAGGAAATGGTTGTCCTTGAAGTTGATGAAGAACTGGCTGTTGGCCGAGTTCGGGTTCTGCGACCGCGCGGCGCCGAGCGTGCCGCGATCATGCGGCAGTTTCGAGAATTCCGCGGGAAGATCCGGCAGGTCGGAACCGCCCGTGCCGGCGCGGCGCGCGTTCCAGCCGGAGTCCATGTTCGCATGTTCCACGTCGCCGGTCTGCGCCATGAAGCCATCGATCACGCGGTGAAAGGCGACGTTGTCGTATTTGCCGGCACGGGCAAGCTCCTTCATCCGCTCGGCGTGCTTCGGAGCGACGTCGGACAGAAGTTCGATCACCACGTCGCCGTCCTTCAGCGTCAGGATGATGGTGTTTTCGGGATCCTTGATCTCAGCCATGGGGGCCTCCTTGGAAACTTCGGGCGGAACCTAGTCGCGCGAGGGAAACAAGAAAAGGGCAAACCGCGTTGATGAGTTGACCTTCGCCCATCCTTCGGGTGATTTGACGGTAAGGCGGCAGGCTGCCGCCGACAGGAAAGGATGCCGGGATGAGCTGGAAGACCCTCGACGACATGGACCTGAAGGACCAGATCGTACTTGTGCGCGTGGATATCAACGTGCCGGTCGAGGCGGGCCGCGTCACCGATGCGACCCGGATCGAGAAGATCGTGCCGACCGTCCGCGACATTCTGGAGAAGGGCGGCAAGCCGGTGCTGCTGGCGCATTTCGGCCGCCCCAAGGGCGAGCTCGTCCCGGAGATGAGCCTGAAGATCACCCTGCCCGCCCTGGAAACGGCTTTGGGCCAGAAGGTCGGCTTCGCCGAGGATTGCATCGGCGGCGCGGCGAAGAAGGCCGTTGCCGCGATGGAACCGGGCGATGTTCTCCTGCTGGAAAACACCCGCTTCCATGCGGGCGAGGAGAAGAACGACCCGGCGATGGCGGCGGCCCTGGCCGCGCTTGGCAATGTCTATGTCAACGACGCGTTTTCGGCCTCGCACCGCGCGCACGCCTCGACCGAGGGGATAGCGCGCCTCATGCCGTCATGCGCCGGGCGGCTGATGGCGGCGGAACTGAAGGCGCTGAACACGGCTTTGGGCGATCCGGAGCATCCGGTCGTCGCGGTCGTGGGCGGGGCGAAGGTTTCCACGAAGCTCGACCTTCTGGGGAACCTCGTCGAGAAGGTCGATACGCTGGTGATCGGCGGAGGGATGGCGAACACATTCCTCGCAGCCAAGGGAATCAGCGTCGGCAAGTCGCTGGCCGAGCATGACATGACCGCAACAGCGCGCAGCATCCTTGAAAAGGCCAAGGAGACCGGCTGCAGAATTCTTCTGCCCGCCGATGTCGTCGTCGCCCGCGAGTTCCGCGCCGGCGCCGCATCCGAGACCGTGCCGGCGGATGCCTGCCCGGCCGATGCGATGATTCTCGATGCCGGGCCGAAGGCGGTGGCGGCGATCGGCGAAGCGTTCGAGGCGTCGCGGACGCTGATCTGGAACGGCCCGCTGGGCGCGTTCGAGATTGCGCCGTTCGATACGGCGACCAACGCGGCGGCAAGGAAGGCGGCGGAACTGACTACGGCGGGAACCCTGATTTCGGTGGCCGGTGGCGGCGATACGGTCTCGGCGCTGAACAAGGCCGGTGTCGCCGACGCTTTCAGCTATATCTCCACGGCCGGCGGCGCGTTCCTCGAATGGATGGAAGGCAAGGTGCTGCCGGGCGTCGCCGCGCTCGAGAACTGAGCGCTTGCAATCCCGCCGCCAACCCCTATCAGTCGGCGGCGGGGCAGGAGCAGACCATAATGGCATCTAAATGGACGCTGATCACCGGCGCCTCCGATGGGTTGGGCGTGGAATTCGCGCGACTCGCGGCGGCCGAGGGACGCGACCTGATCCTCGTCGCGCGGCAGGCCGCGAAGATGGAGCGGCTGGCCGACGAATTGCGCGGCCGGCACAGGATCGCGGTCGAGGTGATGGCGACGGACCTGTCGGACCCGGACGCGGTCGAGACGCTGTGGCGCAAGGTGGCTTTGCGCCGCCACATCGAGATTTTGGTGAACAATGCGGGGCTTGGTCATGACGGCCCCTTCGCCGACGGGGATGGATCGCGGGAGCTTCGGTCCGTCATGGTCAATGTCGTTGCGGCGACGATCCTGATGAAGCGCGCCGTCGCGCATATGCAGAGCCAGGGCGGCGGCAAGGTGCTGAACCTCGCCTCCACGCCCGGGTTCCCGCCGGGGCCGAACATGGCGGTCTATCGCGCGACGAAAGCCTATCTTCTGTCGCTGTCCGAAGCAGTGTCCGAGGAATTGCGCGACGGCGCTGTCACGATCACGGCACTATGCCCCGGTGCGACACGGACGAATTTCGCCGCCGATGCGGGGACGGAGCATGTCCGGCTTTTCAGCACCCTGCCCGGTCCCTCCGCAGCGAAGGTCGCGCTGGCGGGATGGAAGGCGATGCACAAGGGCAAACGCATTTGCGTCACGGGCCTCGCGAACAAGGTCTTCGCCGTCGGACTGCGTCTTGCGCCGGGCGGTCTTGTCACCCGGATCGCCGCATTGTTTCTCAAATAGCGAAGGCGGACGGGACGTTAGCGCCACCATGTTTGCAAGGCGCGGATGGCTCGCCTAGAAGCTGGGGAAACGGGGCGATCCGGTCCCATGACCAGCGAAGCGAGGACCAGCATGTCACGGCAAAAGCAGGCGGAACAGATGCGTTCGGGCAAGGGCTTCATCGCCGCGCTCGATCAGAGCGGCGGCTCGACGCCGAAGGCGCTGAAACTCTACGGGATTGGCGAGGATGCCTATTCCGGCGACGCGGAAATGTTTGACCTCATCCACCAGATGCGCGCGCGGATCGCGACCTCGCCCGCCTTCACCGGCAAGCGCGTCATCGGCGCGATCCTCTTCGAGAAGACCATGGACGGCGAGATCGGCGGCAAGCCCGCCGCGACCTACCTTTGGCAGGACCGTGGCGTGGTGCCGCTCCTCAAGATCGACAAGGGGCTTGAGGAAGCAAAGGACGGCGTCAAGCTCATGAAGCCGATCGGGGGCATCGATGCGTTGCTGAAGCGTGCGGCCGACAAGGGGATCTTCGGCACCAAGGAACGTTCGGTCATCGACGCGGCCAACCCGCAAGGGATCGCCGCCATCGTCGCGCAACAGTTCGATCTGGGAGCGAAAGTGCTGTCCTACGGGTTGGTGCCGATCATCGAGCCGGAAGTGACGATCTCGATTGCCGACAAGGCGGCGGCGGAGGATATCCTGCTGGCCGAGATTCTGAAGCATCTCGACACGGTAGCCGCCGACAAGCAGGTGATGCTGAAGCTGACGCTGCCGACGAAGCCGAACCTCTACAAGCCGCTGATCGCCCATCCGCGCGTGATGCGCGTCGTGGCGCTGTCGGGCGGCTATAGCCGCGACGCGGCGAATGCGCTTCTGGCACAGAATGCCGGCATGATCGCGAGCTTCTCGCGCGCCCTGACCGAGGGGCTTTCGGCCCAGCAGTCGGATGCCGAGTTCAACGCGATGCTCGACGGCGCGATCCAGTCGATCTACGACGCGTCGGTCGCGGGCTGAGCCGGCCGGCGCGGGCCGGTCAGAACATGCCGTTCGGATTGGCGCTTTCGGCGGGAAGGGTCTGGAGCACGTCCCAATGCTCCACGATCCGCCCGTCCGCGTCGAGCCGGAAGATGTCGATCCCGGCGTAGTCGTCGCCGCCCGGCCATGTCTGGTGGCAGTGAAGTACGACAAGATCGCCTTCGGCGATGGCGCGGACGAAGCGCACACGTTTGCCGGGATAGTCGCGCGCCATGCGTTCGAAATAGTCGATGAACCCCGCCTTGCCTGTCGCGACATGGGGGTTGTGCTGGATGTATTCGGCGCCGACATGATGCTCCACCGCCTCGCGGGGACGGCATTGGTTGAACATCAGGTCGTAGAAGGCGAGGACGGTCGCCTTGTTGCGTTCCAGATCGTTCATGCGCCATCCCCGGTTTGCAGCCGCGCGATCAGCGCGGCGGTGTTCAGCCCCGAGACCGATCCGGCCACCTGGCCCCGCGCGGCCGTCAGCCGCGTCGCGGTGAATCCGTCCGCGACCGGATGCGGGGCGTGGCGGATCAGGACCGAAGCGCTCAGGAGAAGCGCCAGACGTTCGGCGAAGGCGCGCGCCTCGGCCTCGGGCGGGAGCCCGCGCCAGCGGTCACGGAAATCGTCGAGCGCTGCGTCGTAGCGCCGGTCCGGACCCTTCGCGGCGTCGAGTTCGCTCGCCAGCATCTCGGCGGCGAGCGGTTCCCGCGCGAGCGTGCGCAGGATGTCGAGGCAGATGACGTTGCCCGAGCCTTCCCAGATGCCGTTCAGCGGCGCCTCGCGGTAGAGCATCGGCAGCGGCGTTTCCTCGACATAGCCCATGCCGCCCAGCACCTCCATCGCCTCGACGATGACCGGCGCGCAGCGCTTGTTGTTGTGGAACTTGGCCAGCGCCACGCTGATCCGCGCGAAGGCCCGATCGGCCTCGGTCCCGCCATCGAAGGCCGCCGCGACGCGGAGCGAGAGCGCCAGCGCGCCTTCCCAATCGAGCGCCAGATCGGCGAGGACGGCGCGCATCAGCGGCTGGTCGATCAGGCGGCGCTGAAAGGCGGTGCGGCCCTCGACCCACCAGATCGCCTCGGCCAGAGCGGCGCGCATCAGGCCCGCGGGCGCGATGGAGGTATCGAGGCGGGTGTGGTGAACCATCTCGATGATCGTGGCGATGCCGCGCCCCTCGTCGCCCAGCCTGTAGGCCAGCGCGCCCCGATATTCGATCTCGGCCGAGGCATTGGCGCGGTTGCCGAGCTTGTCCTTGAGCCGCATGATCTGAATGGCGTTCCGCGCTTCCGGCAGCCAGCGCGGGACGAGAAAGCAGGTCAGACCCCTGTCGGTCTGGGCAAGCGTCAGGAAACCGTCCGACATCGGCGCGGAGCAGAACCACTTGTGCCCCGTAAGCCGCCAATGCGCGCCGTCGCGTTCCGCCCGCGTCGAAGACCCGCGCAGGTCCGAGCCGCCCTGCTTTTCGGTCATCGCCATGCCGAGCGTGGCGCCCGCCTTTTCGTAGAGCGGGCGGAGCGAGGGATCGTAGCTGCGCGAGGCAAGCGCCGGGCGCCAGCTCTTCTCGATCTCCGGCTCCGCCGCGAGCGCCGGGACGCCGGCATAGGTCATGGTCAGCGGGCAGCAGATCGCGGGTTCGACCTGGCTCAGCATGTAGACCATCGCGGCATGGCCGAGATGGCCGCCCGGTGTCGCCTCCCAGGGAAGCGCGGCGTAACCCGCCGCCACCCCGGCGGAAAGCACGGTATGATAGCCGGAATGAAAGCGCACCTCGTCGAGCCGCCGTCCGGCGCGGTCGAAGAGATGGGGTTCCGGCGGATAGTGCCGCGCGGCTTCGGCTGCCCCGCGCAGTTCGGGCGTGGAAAGCGCGGCGCCGAAGCGCGCGGCATCGGCGGTTGCCCCGCCCCAGAGCGCCAGCCAGTCGCGCAACGCCGCATCCCCGGCCCAGGGGTCACGGGCGGGCGGAGAGCCCGGCTGGTTGCGGACCGAATGGGTTGCGAGGTCGCCGCGCGGCGGGGTGGTATCGCTGTCGGGACCGGGCTTCATGGCACCTCCTTTCCCCGCCAGTCTAGCGCAGCTCCGGGGGCCGTGCGACAGGCACGGGAATCCGCCAAAAATAACGGGAAATTAAATGGATCTGGGATTCACATTCCGATTCGGATGTGACATGATTCGCTTCGCACGGCCCGTCAGAGGCCGGCACTGAGGCAGAGCATGAACGCACCCCGGAAGAAGCCCGCAATCGGAATGGCGCTTTATCTCGCTGTGATCGGCGGGCTTGGATTCTATTTCACCTTCGCTGCCGTTCAGGGCGATTACGGCGTCTTTCGCCGCGTTCAGGCGCAGGCCGAGCGTGAAACGCTTACGGCGGAACGCGACCGGCTCAAGGTCGAGGCCGTGAAGATGGAAAACCTGACGCGGCGGCTGTCGGACAATTACCTCGACCTCGACCTTCTCGACGAACGTGCGCGCGACGTTCTGGGCATGATCCGGGCCGACGAGATCGTCGTTCAATAGTTTCTCCGGACACGAAGGCATCCTGCCCGTACTGCGCGACGGTCCTGCACACCGTTTCCTTCATCGTGGCACAACCATTCCGGGGTCCGACTGCAGCGCCCGCCGGGCGCCGCGCTTGCAGGCGGCACCGCCGGGAGTTCCGGAATTAGCACTCGCGCATTGCGCCCCATTGCGTTATAAATTCGTTTAACGTTGAACTAGTTTGGCGCCGACGGGAGGAGCATGCCATGGCCGCGCGAAAAGCCGCTGCAAAACCAAACACTTCGAAAGAAGAACTTCTGCGGTATTACCGCGATATGCTTCTGATCCGGCGATTCGAGGAAAAGGCCGGCCAACTTTACGGCATGGGTCTGATCGGCGGGTTCTGCCACCTCTATATCGGCCAGGAAGCGGTGGTCGTAGGGCTGGAAGCCGCGGCGGAAGACGGCGACAAGCGGATCACCTCGTACCGCGATCATGGCCATATGCTTGCCTGCGGCATGGACCCGAAAGGCGTCATGGCCGAACTCACGGGCCGCGAGGACGGCCTGTCGAAGGGCAAGGGCGGCTCCATGCACATGTTCTCCAAGGAGAAGCATTTCTACGGCGGCCACGGCATCGTCGGTGCCCAGGTGCCCTTGGGCGCGGGTCTCGCCTTCGCCGACAAGTACAAGGACAACAAGCGCGTCACCTTCACCTATTTCGGCGATGGGGCGGCCAACCAGGGCCAGGTTTACGAAACCTTCAACATGGCGGCGCTCTGGAAGTTGCCGGTGATCTTCGTGATCGAGAACAACCAGTATGCGATGGGGACCGCGCAGAAGCGGTCGACCTCCACGCCCGATCTGCACACCCGCGGCGAAGCCTTCGGCATCCCCGGCGAGGTTGTGGACGGGATGGACGTGCTGGCGGTGAAGGCGGCGAGCGAGAAGGCCGTTGCCCACTGCCGGTCGGGCGAAGGGCCCTACATCCTCGAGATCAAGACCTACCGCTATCGTGGCCATTCCATGTCGGACCCGGCGAAATACCGGACCCGCGAGGAGGTGCAGAAGATGCGCGAGGAGCGGGACGCGATCGAGCATGTCCGCGAGCTGATCCTGCAGGGCAAGCATGCCAGCGACGATGAGCTGAAAGCCATCGACAAGGAAACCAAGGAGATCGTCAACGAGGCCGCCGAATTCGCAAAGGCGAGCCCCGAGCCGGCGCTGGACGAGCTCTGGACAGATATCTACGCGTAAGGGGGATTGCAGATATGGCTACCGAAATTCTGATGCCCGCACTGTCCCCCACGATGGAGGAAGGCACGCTGGCCAAGTGGCTCGTCAAGGAAGGCGACACGGTGAAATCCGGTCAGATCCTCGCCGAGATCGAGACCGACAAGGCGACGATGGAGTTCGAGGCGGTCGATGAGGGGACCGTCGGCAAGATCCTCGTGCCGGAAGGTACTGCCGGGGTGAAGGTGAATACCGCAATCGCGGTTCTGGTCGAGGAAGGCGAAAGCGCCGACGACATCCCGGCGCCCAAGGCCGAGGCGTCGGCCCCTGCCCCCGCCGCAGCTTCGGCACCTGCCGCAGCCGAAGCGCCCGCTGCGCCCAAAGCCGACACCTCGCCCGACTGGCCGGAAGGTACCGCCATGAAGGCGATGACCGTGCGCGAGGCGCTGCGGGAGGCGATGGCAGAGGAGATGCGCCGCGACGGAGACGTCTATCTGATGGGCGAAGAGGTCGGCGAGTATCAGGGTGCTTACAAGATTTCCCAGGGTCTGCTCGACGAGTTCGGTGGCAAGCGGGTGATCGACACACCGATCACCGAGCACGGATTCACCGGCATCGCGGTCGGGTCGGCAATGGCCGGGCTGCGACCGATCGTGGAGTTCATGACTTTCAACTTCGCCATGCAGGCGATCGACCAGATCATCAACTCCGCCGCCAAGACGCTTTACATGTCGGGTGGCCAGATGGGCTGCCCGATCGTGTTCCGCGGCCCGAACGGCGCCGCCGCCCGCGTCGCCGCCCAGCACAGCCAGGACTACGCCGCGTGGTATGCGATGATCCCCGGCCTCAAGGTCGTCATGCCCTATTCGGCGGCGGATGCGAAGGGTCTCCTGAAAACCGCGATCCGCGATGCGAACCCGGTGATCTTTCTCGAGAACGAGATCCTCTATGGCCGGTCGTTCGACGTGCCGGATCTGGAGGATTTCACGATCCCCTTCGGCAAGGCGCGGATCTGGCGCGAAGGCGCGGACGTCACTTTGGTCAGTTTCGGTATTGGCGTGAGCCTCGCGCTCGACGCCGCCGACAAGCTGGCGAAGGATGGGATCAGTGCCGAGGTCATCGACCTTCGGACTCTGCGCCCGATGGACACGGCGACCGTCATCAATTCGGTGATGAAGACCAACCGCTGCGTCACGGTCGAGGAAGGCTGGCCGGTCGGCTCGATCGGCAACCACATCTCGGCGGTACTGATGGAACAGGCCTTCGACTATCTCGACGCGCCGGTCATCAACTGCACAGGCAAGGACGTGCCGATGCCCTATGCGGCGAACCTTGAGAAACACGCGCTCATCACCTCGGATGAGGTCGTCGAAGCCGTGAAAAAAGTCACCTACAGGTAAGGAGCGAGAAGATGGCAACCGAAGTTCTGATGCCCGCCCTCTCGCCCACCATGGAGGAGGGCACGCTGGCCAAATGGCTGGTCAAGGAAGGCGACACGGTCAAGTCCGGCGACATCCTCGCCGAGATCGAGACCGACAAGGCGACGATGGAGTTCGAGGCGGTCGACGAGGGCATCGTCGGCAAGATCCTCGTGGCCGAGGGCACGGCGGGGGTGAAGGTGAACACGCCCATCGCGGTGCTGGTCGAGGAGGGCGAAAACGCCGACGCCGTCGCCGCGCCGAAGGCTGCGACAGCACCCGCGAAGGCGCCTGAAAAGGCCGAGTCGGCTCCGACCGAGGCAAAGGCAAGCGCCGCCCCCGCTGCGCCGAAATCAGGCGGCAAGCGCGTGATGGCCTCGCCGCTGGCGCGGCGTCTCGCAAAGGAGAAGGGGGTCGATCTCGCGTCGCTCACCGGCTCCGGCCCGCATGGGCGGATCGTCAAGGCGGATGTGGAGGCGGCGGCGAAGGGCGGCGCGAAACCCGCAGCGTCTCCGGCGGCGGCATCCCCTGCCCCGTTGGCGGCTGCGGCTGCGCCTTCGGGTCCGTCAGCCAGCGTCATCGAGAAGATGTACGAGGGCCGGGAGTATGAGGAGGTTGCGCTTGACGGAATGCGAAAGATCATCGCCGCGCGGCTCACCGAGGCGAAGCAGACGATCCCGCATTTCTATCTGCGGCGCGACGTGCAACTCGACAACCTGATGAAGTTCCGCAGCCAGTTGAACTCCCAGCTCGAAAGCCGGGGCGTGAAGCTTTCGGTCAACGACTTCATCATCAAGGCCTGCGCGCTGGCCTTGCAGGCGGTGCCGAACGCCAATGCAGTCTGGGCTGGCGACCGGATTCTGAAGCTGAAGCCTTCGGACGTGGCGGTTGCGGTCGCCATCGAGGGTGGTCTCTTCACGCCCGTCCTGAAGGACGCGCACCAGAAGTCGCTGTCCGCGCTGTCGGCGGAGATGAAGGACCTCGCCGCCCGCGCCCGGAACCGCAAGCTCGCCCCGCACGAATACCAGGGCGGCAGTTTCGCGATCTCGAACCTCGGGATGTTCGGCATCGACAGCTTCGATGCGGTCATCAACCCGCCGCATGGCGCAATCCTCGCTGTAGGCGCGGGGGTGAAGAAGCCGGTGGTGAAGGCGGATGGAGAGATCGGCGTGGCGACCGTGATGTCGATGACGCTCTCGGTCGATCACCGGGTCATCGATGGCGCGCTCGGGGCGGAGCTTCTCAAAAGCATCGTCGAGAATCTGGAAAATCCGATGGCGATGCTGGCCTGAGACAGCCGAAAAGCAAAGAAGGCCGGGCATCTACGCCCGGCCTTCCTGTGTATCCGACTGGATCGGCGAACCAGAGTTATCCGCCGATCAACTGATCCATGCTCAGCGCGGGCTGATCGCAGCCTGCATCACCGATCACCTTGGCGGGCACCCCCGCCACCGTCTTGCAGCAGGGCACATCGTGCAGGACGACCGAACCGGCCGCGATCCGTGACCGGTCGCCCACCGAGATGTTGCCCAGAACCTTGGCACCCGCGCCGATCAACACGCCGTCTCCGATCTTGGGATGCCGGTCGCCGTCCTCCTTGCCGGTCCCCCCCAGCGTCACCGAATGCAGCATCGAAACATTGTCGCCAACCACGGCCGTTTCACCAATCACGATGGAATGGGCATGATCGATCATGATACCCATGCCGACCACCGCACCAGGATGGATGTCGACTCCGAAAGCCTCGCTCACCCGCATCTGTACGAAATACGCGAGGTCACGGCGACCCTGCAGCCAGAGCCAGTGTCCGATTCGGTATGCCTGAACCGCCTGATAGCCCTTGAAGTAGAGAAGCGGCTGCATGAACCGATGGCACGCAGGATCACGGTCATAGACCGCGACGATGTCCGCGCGGGCCGCCTTCCCCAAAGCAGGCTCCGAGATGTAGGCTTCCTCCGCAATCTCACGCAGAATCTGCTCGCTCATCTCGCCAGAAGCCAGTTTGAGCGAAAACCGATAGGAAAGCGCCCGCTCCAATGTGGAGTGATGCAGAAGGCCGGAATGGATCAACCCGCCCATCAAAGGCTCGTCGCGCACCGCGGCGCGGGCCTCGTCGCAGATATGTGTCCAGACAGGGTCAACCCGTGAGATTACTGCGCGTTTCTCGGCCATGACACTTCCTCCGTTCAGGGCGCCTCTATATCAGATAGCGCATGGCAGCGGAAAGAAAAGCCTTTGCATATGACAGACTGTCATCAAGATCGCTGTCGCCAACGCATGACGGCAAACAGCACGGCGATCATTGCCTCGGCATAGTCCGGATCGGCCAACCGCGGCTCGGGCCATACGGTCGTTTCAGACACGACGGCGCCCATCAAGCTGCCGTTACCCCATTGCGGATGCACGCGCGCCAAACGCTTGCGGTAAAGATCGGCTGCATGGGCGCGGTCGAAAATCGTTTGGAGCGTGGTCTCCCAGCTTTCGGGCGAAACGCGGAATATGAGCGATGCGGCTGCGACCGCGTCGCCATGTGTGACGGCACGCATCGATCAGAGGTCCGGAAGACCGATTTCCAGGTAGTGCACAGCGAGACGAACGCTGCCACCCGCAAAGTCGCCGCCAACGGCATCAAGCTGCAGAACTTCGGGCAGATAAAAGGCAGTTGGCTGCGCCAGCACACCGCGCACCCACGCACCGGCGTCAAGACCCAGCCCCGTTCCGTAGCGCCCCGTCGCACCCGGATTCCCAAGTGACCAACTCGTCAATGAACCTGTGATGCCCGAGGTAACTCTACCCGTCACTCCCACGACAATTGCGCTGGAAGGTATGAGATATCCCGTCAATGATACGGGGCCGCCGCCGATGGCGTGGTCGCTCTCGGCGACGCTCAACGAAAGCCCCGCGTTATGCGGGGACAACGTGGCAAATCCTGCACGCCAGTCCGCGCCGTCGAACACTGCGCCGGTTCCCTTGTCGAGCACGAAAGCCCGCCAACCACGTGCGGGTTGAACGAAATCCCAACCTCCGTTGGCCCCGACGGCGATCTGCCCTTCCTGCCCCGCCCACTCGTTAACGGCACCCCCCGGCACCACGAAACAGTCGCCGTCGCCGACGACACTCGGAGGAATTGTAGTCGTCATCGACTGCAAAACCATATTGACGAGCCCATCCAGGCGAAGCAGCGCCTCGTTCACCGTGACATGCTTCTGCGCCTGAGCGGCTTGCAGAAGCGGAAGGCCGAGCTGAGCAGTCTTAGACATTGACGGTTACCTCCGTGAATGCACCCGGTCCGAAGATATCGGACAATTGGGCAACGTGAATTTCGAAATCTGATACTGCACCGTCAGCCGCCATCGTGGCGGCGGAATACGTCCATTGCGGCTGCGCTACGACGACTTCGCGAAGCATAGCGCCCGCCTTCACGACCCGCAGAAGATAGGCCTCGTAAGCCTCGCCCAGTGGCACGTCGAGCCCGGACCAGGAGTCTCCGCCGAAGCGTGTTCTCCTGATCCAGTTCACGATCAGATCGCTGTTCGAAGCAATCCTGGTCCGAATGTGGACAGGCGAATAGGGACGAAGTCCATTTCCCGCGAATGCCTCGGCAAGATGGGTATAGGAAGGATCGTCATATCCGCGCCTGGACGGCCCGATGCGGTAGTGCCGAGCCAAGTCGCGCTCATTTGCGGAAAGATCGATCTGCACTGGCGCGCCATTCATCACGACGACGTAGCTTCCCACCGGCCACCCGGACGCGCCAGCCTCCTCCGTGCCCGCCTGCCCCCGCAGCAGCAAAGAAAGGTCGTAGGTTTCAGACGCGACGAGATCGGCGTTGGCGAATTGAAACAGCTCCCAGTTTCCGGGCGTTCCGTCGCCGATCGCGGCGAGGTTTGCGCCATTCAGAAGCTGCGTGATTTCGGTTGAACTGAGCGCGCCTCCGGCGATGTTCACCCGAACCGGCTGCGAACGATCCCAAAGTCCGCCGCGAGCCGGTTTCATCACGGTTTGTGTCAAACCAACCACAGACTGCCTGGTGACAAGCCGATTGAGCTCGTATCCCGCATCCTGGTCCGACCCAAAGACCGCGACGGAGCCGGGCCACGGGGTGGCCGCCACCGCAATATGCGGTGCGTGGGGTATCTCTTTCCCGCTCATCAAAGGCAGATCGAGGAACAATGGGAATACCGGAGTCGCCGCCAAGAACGCCCGGGACACGAACTCCGCCTCGGCCTCATCGGACGCCACATAGATTGCTGGCTCCACGCGCACGGCCTCCAAGGCAATCGCGCCAGCCCGTTCCGTGCGATCTACACGGTAAAGCCCATTAGCATGGGCATTCAGCGCCAACACGTCACCGACGCCGATATGGCTCGACGATGGCGGCAACGCCAATCGCGCTCCGTCGCGCGCAACCCTGCTTTCCGTCAGCCACCGCTCCGCGATCCGTTGCGCCTCTGATTGTGTCAGCGCGAGCGCAAATTCGGTCTGCGATACTGATTGCAGGTCGCCCGACGGATGCAGCGCCTCGACCGCCCGCGTCTCGTAATCGCCCTCCGCCTCCACATAGCCGATCCTGACTCGCCCGACCGTTTCCGCGTCGGTCGCGCGCTGGGTTTCGATCCAGCCATCCGTTTCTTCCATCACGGCAAGATCGTCGGATCGGATTTGTGCATCCGGCACACCGTCGCGCATCCGGAAGGTCAGTCTGCCGTCACGCTCGATCGCGTCAAATCCGTAGCTCAGCATGAGCGGCTGCAACGCGTTGCGGCCGGTTCCATTCTCTGCAACCGCATAGCCGCGGACCAAGCCATTGAGTCCTGAAACGTCAACGCCTTTGGCATCCGACGCCACACAGATTTCCGCAACGACATTCGCCAACGGCTGTGCGGTCACTCGCCCATTCAGCCAATGGCCTCGTGCGTAATTCTCGCCGTCCGACCAGAGCCGACGAAAGCCCGGAAACACCGGAAACGGCCGCGCGTCCCATGCCCACGCATGCGCGCGTGCCATGTCGACCATCGAACCGCCGTATATCTCTGACAGTGGGTTGTTTGCCGGATCGCGCCAGAAATCGACCATGGCTCGCAGGTACTGCATCTGAATCAGGTCATCACGCCGGCCATTCGAGTAATACGGCAGCCCCGACTCAGAGGATTTCGGATCGAGAAAGCGGTTCGGTTGGTTCGTCCCCTTGTCGATTGCGGCGCAACCGAATTCCGTAAACCAGATAGGCTTCGAGCCCGGCATCCAGTCGGTCTGTGGTCCTTTCACGCCCCCAACCCGGTCATGGTGAGGATTTTCCCACCAGCCGCGGATATCCTTTATCCGCCAGACCCAATCTTCCCCGAACGCACCGTCCGAGATGGGTGTGCGGATCTGCGCTTCGCGTTCTTGCGGACTGGCGTAGTACCAATCATACCCCTCGCCGCCGGCGATGTTCGACTTGAGGTAGCCGAGATCGTAGATGGACCCCCAATGCGCATCCGCATGATCGACGCCATCGCGCCAATCCGAAAGCGGCATGTAGTTGTCGATGCCGATGAAATCGATGTTTCCGTCAGCCCAAAGCGGATCGAGGTGGTAGTGGAAATCGCCGCCGTCATCCTGATAGCCGGCATATTCCGACCAGTCCGCCGCATAGCCGATCTTCGTTGTCGGCCCAAGAATTGACCGCACGTCCGCCGCGAGGTGACGAAGCGCCGCAACCGCAGGAAAGCCTCCGCCCGCCCCCCTGATCTGCGTGAGACCCCGCATTTCGGAACCGATACAAAAGGCGGCCACTCCGCCGGAGAGTGCGCAAAGATGCGCGTAGTGCAAAATGAAGCGCCGATAGGACCATTCCGCAGGCCCCGAGTAAGTAACGTTGCCCGACGCGTGTGAAAAATCCGAGGGCTCGGCGGCCCCGAAGAACGCGGCGATCTCCGCATCCGCACCCGCGGTGCCATCCGCGCTACCAGGACGGCCCGGCGCGACGGTCAGGCTGATCCGTCCGCGCCATGGCAGGATCGGCTGATCAGTCGCGTCCGACCAGGGATCGGCCAGGCCATTGTTGGCAAGCTGCTCCATAAGAATGAAGGGGTAGAAGACAACGGACTTCCCCCGCGCGGCAAGTGCCTGCATGGCCTCCGTGACCGCTGCATCCGCAGGCGTTCCCCCATAGACCAGTTTTCCGTTCTTCTTCACGACCTCTTGGGCCTGCGCCCGACCTATACCGCCCGAACGCCAAGGCATCTCGACACCATCGAAGGCGCTGTCTTCGACCTTGGGTCGCAGTTGGCACGGGCCACAGCGCAGATCGTTCCCAAACCACGAAACGACCAGTGAAACAGAACCGCAATTTGGCAACTCGTCCCGCATCGCGTTCAACGAAACTCTGAGGTCGGTGCGGTTTCCCGGAGCATGCACATTTGCCGTCAGGTTGCGGCCCAGCCCGTGGCTGTAATGCACTGGCGTCGTCGCGAGCGAGTATTCGCCGGTGCCGGGGATCAGTGCGACGCCCTGAACTGCACTGGAAAGATCGGGCACATCCTCAACGCCCTCACCCTGGGCGGGACGAAACACCTCGAAGCTGAATTGCGGGACGCGATTGCCATACGGCGCCAATGGCAGATCTTCGAAAACCACATAGGCCAACCCACGAAAGGCAGGTGCTTGCCCAGACCCTTCGACTGCTTCGATCTTTGGGTCCGGCAACTGATCTTCGGCACCCGAATAGACACGCATCGTCACATCATTCGGAGATATCTCGGATCCGTCGGCCCAGACCCTGCCGACCGTCCCTATTACCCCCTCGCATAGCGCTACCGCCAGACTGACGGAATACTGGTGCTCCGTCACCTTTGGCTGCGACGGTGCGCCTTTTCCGCCCCCGCCGCTTGTCGTCGTCTGGTCCAGAAATCTCGATGCCCAGATAACCTGACCAGCAATGCGCATCCGGCCCCAGACCTTGCCGATGGGCGCACCCTCGCTCGCCCCCGTCAGGCGGAACCGATCGACTTTCCCAGTCTCCACTGCACGCGATCCGCTGCCCATCAGCCGCTGATCGATTGTGCGCCCAACCGTAGCGCCGATTGCGCGGCCGATGACCGCACCCGACAGACCAAGCACGGAGCCTCCGAAGCCCGCGCCGATCGAGGCCCCAACGGCCGAAAGCACTATCGTCGCCATCACAACGCTCCTTCAGGGAATTCGAACCTGGCCACGACCCGTCGCAGCCAGGGTGCGGACAACGGGCTTTCGACGACCCCATGACCACTGTAGGCGTGAATGAATGTGACCGACCTGCCAGTCTCCGCGACCAGCCCGAGATGCTTAGCGACTGCCGCTTCGCGCATGCGAAACAGCAGAACTTGTCCGTGAACAAGTGGTGCGTCCCCGCCTAGGGGGCTTAGGTGACGCAAGGCCGCCTGCCACAAGCGTTCCGCACCCTCGGGCTCGCTCCAGTCCGCGGTATAGGCCGGGACAATTTCGGGCTCGGCTCCGTACAGCTCCCGCCAGACGCCGCGGATCAGGCCAAGACAATCCGTTCCCGCCCCTTTCACCGCGCTCTGATGCCGGTACGGCGTCCCGATCCACTCACGGGCAATTCGGACCGCATGCACCGACGCCACGCTCATTTCTTCAGGCTCCCGCCGTCATTGACGCCGGCGCTCGCTGGGTAGGACATCACCCAATCCTCGCCCGGAATGTGCGGGAAACCTCGGAAATTCAGAAAGTTGCCGAATTTGAGACGGCACGTTTCTGCGCGCCGGTCGCATCCTGCCTCGATACGGATCAGATCGCCCACGCCGGGCGCCAGCCCGAGCGTTTGCCAAAGCTCGACCTCGCGTCCAGCGGACCCGTGCAGTCGATCGTTCTTGACCGAACCCGCGAGACCGGCCGCCGCGCCGGACAGGACCCGTACGCGTCCTTTCTCGAACCAGCGGTCTTCGAAGCCCGCGAAATTGGCAAAGCGAAAGAGCCGACCGTCGCGCACCTCCTCCACCGGTCTTTCCTCGAAATAGCCCGGTTGGTCCATGTCGAAACGACAGCGACGATCGCCCAGCACAGCGGAACAGCGCGCATGGCAGATCAGGCCGGTCGGCTGGTTCAGCGCCTCCGCCAAACCGCGCAATTCGGCAGTGAAAGAGCCGCCGGAACGAACGATCTCGCCCAATGTTCCTCGAAATTGCAGCGCGCGCGTTGAAGGCTCTGCCCAATTCACCAGCCAGGCCCGGACTTCCGCACCGTCAAACCGCCCGGCAAGGACATCCTCTTCGACGATCGCGTCGGACCTGAGTGCCCCGAATGCTTCGGAGTTGTCCACCGAAAGGCCGGTTGCCTGCTGTATGGACTTGGCCGTCAAGCCGCTGTCGGCGCGAAACTCGATCCCGTCGAATGCAAGATCGCGGTCGTGATCGGTAAAACCGAGAACGACGCCGTCGCTACGTATCACCGCGAAACATCGCGCGACGGTGGTGGCCCCGGATGCGAGATGTGCCTTCATCGCGTTGGAATAGCTCATGGCAGACGTACCTCGACGACCGGAACCTGTGGCACTTCGCCCGCCTGGAAGGAGGCAACGGAGACCTGAATCCGATCGGTATCGAACCGTACCGGCACGTCGAACTCGAACCCGGCGGTTACGCGCTCGCCCACAGCGGGCGGTGACAGAAAGCTCACCAATCCTCTTTCGTGGTCGACGGTGTAGTGGACCGTTTCCACTTGCTCGTCGCCCTGCAAGCCTACGCGCACGGTGCCTTGCACCGGCTTGGCGATGACGCGAAGCTGCGAAGACGGACCCGAGACGTAGCTGCGCACGAGCTGAAATTCGGCGGTCACACCGTCACCCGACCCGATCAGCTCGTCCTCGTATCCCACCGTGGCAGAAGCCCGGCAGGACTTGTAGTCCGCCCAGTCCTTCCAGCGAAACCCGAATAGCTGGCCCTGCCGTGCCTCGAAGAACGCGATCAGATCTCCGATATCGTCGAGACTCCGCAGGCTCAGCCCCGCGTCATAGCGGCGGCGCGACTGCGCCCAGGGGGTGTTGCGCTCCTCGAACCCGTTGGTCAGTTGGACGATCTCTGTCCGCCGCTCCGGCCCGCCGACTGAGCCAAAGCTCAGTTTGGCCGGGAATCTTACCTCATGAAACGCCATGTTGCCCCTCACCTGTTCCGCTCGCCGCGCGCGAGCGCCCGCGACATCTGCGCCGCGATCTGGCTCTGGCTGCGTTGAAAGCCCTGCACGTCGGGCGTTGTTACGTTCATCACGATGCTGACCGCTCGCCCGCCACCTTGCGACTGAACGCCAAGCCGCCCATCCGCGCCCCGCGTCAACGGCATGATCGCCTCGGGCCCTGCCTCGCCCATCAGCCCGCGCGCGCCGCGCATCGGGAACATGGTCGGCGAGGACACGACCCCACCCTTGGCGAATGGCATCACGCGGCCTTGTGCGAAGCTCCCGCCCTTCTCGAAGGGGAAGATCCCGCTCAGAAGGCCGTTCATTCCATTCGCGACCGCGCCGCCAACGGCTTGCTGAACCGGCCTCATCGCAACATTGTAGACGCTGTCCACCATCGTTTGCGCGACCGACTTCAGGGCATCCGACAGTTTCATGCCGTCGAAGACCAGCCCGTCGAAGGCCCGCTTGAGCCCGCCGCCAATACTCGTGGAAAGCGAGGACACCTCGCGCCCCGTGAACACCATGCTTTCCCGCATGCGGCCAAGTTCCGCATCGAAGGCCGCCGCCATGACCTGCGCACCCGTCAAGCTCTGCTCAAGCGCCGCCGTCTGCTGCGGCCAACCCGTCCAGACCATCCGTCACTGCCATTTCCGTCCTCCTTGATCACGTCCGGCCAGGCCCGCGCCAGCTCCGTCAGCCGCACCCGGTCCAATGGTGCGGCCGCGCCCGGATCGCCCAGCATCAGCACCAACTCCGCCGGCGTCAGCCGCCAGAACTCATCGGGGCGAAGGCCGGCAGCCCCGATCCCCGCCCGCATCAGACCGGGCCAGTCGAAGCCGCTCATCCCGCCTCGGGCACCGTGAAGGCCCGCGTCAACATCTGCGCCGCCGCTCGTGCCGCACCGACCGGCCCGCCGCCGATCTCCACATCGACAAGATCCGACGCGCACCCTTTCCAGCCGCCGCCGCGCAACCCCGCGACGATCAGCATCAGAACATCGCGTGTCGAAAATCGCCCAACCTCGAACCGTTCAACCAACTCCACGAGCGTGCCGGTCCCCAGTTCCGCCTCCAGCTCGGCCAGCGCCCCCAGCGTCAGCTTCGCCAGATGGGCCTCGCCGTTCAGGGTCACGCTGACCTCTCCCGCCCAGGGGTTCGCCATCAGATTGCCGTGAAGCTCAGGGCACCCGCCGAAGCGAGCGACAGTTCATAGGTCGCCTCGCCGTTGTAGCTGCCCGCATATTCGATCGAACCGATCTGGAACGGCCCCTCGACGATGCCGAAATCGGGGATGATCACTTGGAACCGCTCGACGGTTCCGGCAAAGAAGATCTGCCGCGCGCGGTCATCCGTGGCGCTGTCAACGAAAACGCCGGAACCGGAGACGGATGCCGAACGCACCCCCGCCCCGCCCAGCAACTCGCGCCAGCCGCCCTGGCTTTCAAGGCTGGTGACGTCGACAGCCTCCGCGTTGAAACTGATCCGCGTGGCGCGCAGCCCCGCGATCGTGGTGAACTGCCCGCCCCCGGTCAGGTCGAGCTTGATAAGAAGGTCCTTGCCGTTCTGGGCAGCCATGCGACTTCTCCGATATATGAAATATTTTCGCCGCTCTCCTATCGAGAACCGCCACGAAATGTTCGATTAATGAAAGAGGCTCCCGCGCCTCAATCCTCTACCCGCGCCCGGAAGTTCAGGTCGATCCGGCGCACATCCGCCTTCTCGACCCGCCGCGCCCGCGCCGAAATGAACCAGAGCCCGACGAGCCGCCCCCGCGCCAACGTCAGGGGCGCCCCGGTCAGGGCATCGGACACCGCCGCCGCGACCGCCTTGGCGCTCTGGAATCCCGCCTGATCCGTCACGACCGAGACGGTGAATTCATGCACCGCCCCGCGCCCGACCTGATCCGAGGCATCCCGCACGTTCTCCGGCCCGAGCGACACATAGGTCCCCGTCGCCGTCCCCGGCGGAATGGAATCGTAGACCGCCCCGGAAATCAGCGCATCAACCGCGCCATCCGCGACCAACCGCTGATAGACCGCCGCCTGAAGCGCCGCACCCACGCCGTAGCTCATGCGAGAACCTCCTCCTGCGCGAAGCAGGTCAGATACTGTCCGTGTTCATCCATCTCGGTGACGGCGGTGATACGGAACACCCGGGCGCCGTCGCGGAAGCGCTGTTCAGCCTTCGGACGCGACGGCGCCCCCTGCGGCGCACCTCTCACTGTGATGCGGTAGGGAACCGACGACACCGTGGCGAACTCTCCGGCCCGCTCGCGCCCCGCCCCCGCATCGACCGACGTCCAGAGCGCGCCGAGCGATACCCAGTTCAGCGCAAAACCCCCGGCACCGTCCGCGACGCGTTGCGCCTCTTCCAGCATCAGCTTGCGGTTCAGACGCGGCGTCTTCATGTCGCACCTCCACCAAGAACCCGCACCGTCCGCCAGCGCTCGATCAAAGCGGTGACGCCAAACGGCATCCCCGTCGCTGCCTCCCGCTCATGCCGGTTCTCGTGATATGCCGCCGCCAGCAGAAACACCGCCTGCGCCAGATCGGCCGGTACGTCGGCCCAGGAGGGCCCGAACCCTGCCGTGAACGACACCTCGATCCGTCCGCCCTGCGGCACACCCGGCAGGACCGACCCCGCCGCCGCGACCCGCGGTCGCTGCATATCCGCGACCAGCCGATACCGCGCCGGGTCGATCACATCGTCGACCCCATCTCGGTCAAGGATCGTCAGCGACGCCACCGCACTCACTGGCGCGATCGGCAGCGCCTGGCTGTCCGGCCAGCGCCAGCCTTCAAGCGACAGCAGGAAATCCCGCGCGATCAGCGCCTTGCCGATACGCCCCTCGATCGCCGCAATGGCAGCACGAAGATAGCTCTCGGCCAGCGAGTCCTGCGACCCGTCATCGGCGAACCCGGTTCCGAGCCGCAGATGGTTCTTGAATTCCGCCACAGGCAGCGCCGCCTGCGGCACCGCCGTCACTTCGCTCAGCATCATGGAAATCTCCGATAGTCACGCCCCTTCCGAAGAAACGGGCGCGGGCCAACCCGCATTGCTCGGACGGAGGGAGCAGCTAGACAATACGGGGGGAGTAGAAGGCGGCCCGCGCCCGAACGGCCGGGACCCGAAGGCCCCGGTCGATCCGCACCCCTTACGAGGTCGCGAATTTCAGAAGCTTGATCGCGGCAAAATCGCTCACGTCACCGCCCACGCGCTTGGAGGCGTAGAAGAGGACATGCGGCTTGGCCGAGAACGGATCGCGCAAGACACGCAGGTCCGGGCGCTCCGCTACGGTATAGCCGTTGTGGAAATCGCCGAACGCGATGGCATAGGCGTCCGAGGCGATGTCCGGCATATCCTCGGCGATCAGCACCGGATAGCCCATCAGGCGCGCAGGCTCTCCGGCGGCAAGGCCATCGGACCACAGGAACCGGCCATCGGCATCCTTCATCTTCCGCACCGCGCCCGCCGTCTTCGAATTCATCACGAAGGTCGCGTTGGCGCGGTATTCGGCATTGAGCGCGTAGACGAGGTCGATGATCGAATCCGAGGCATTGGTCGGCGCGAAATCGCCATCCGCCCCCGTCGGCACATAGCCAAGCTGCCCCCAGGCCCAGAGGATGTTGTCGACCGTCGCATGGGTCAGGAACCCCTTCGGCTTGTCGATACCGTCACCGGCGACGAAAGCCTGCGCCTCGGCGCGGGCGAACTTGTCCGCGATCCGCTCGGCCAGCCAGCCCTCGACGTCGAAGGCGCTGTCGTCGAGCAGCCGCTGGCTCGCCTTCGGCATCGCCGCCAGTTCATGCAGCGGGATCGAGATGCGGTCGATCTGCGGCGTCCCGGTCTCGGACAGCGAGGCGGTCTCCGTCGCCCAGCCAGAGCCGAGATCGGTGTGATCGACCAGCACGTCGAAAGAGGTTGCCTCGACCTGCACCAGATTGGCGATGGCACGCAGCGACGAGGTCGATTTCAGCACCCCGCGGATACGGGCGGAGGTTTCGGGATCGACGAGGAACCCGCCGTCCGAATTGACCTGGGTGTTCAGCGCCTTGCCCTCCAGGACAAGACCGCGCAAGCCATCATCATCGCCGGACCGCAGGTAGGCGCCAAAGGCCTTCTTGTGCGGCGCGTCGAGATCGACGGCGGTGGAAAGCGCCGGGCGCCCCGAGGCAAAACCGGCGGTCAGTGATTTGCGATCCATCATGGTCAGTCGCTCTTCCTGTTGTTGCAGCTTCGATGTCATGTCGTCCTGAAAGCCCTTGAACTCGCTCAGAAACCCGGCGAGCGCGGACTTCACCTCCTCGGCCGGCGCGTCGGACACGCCTTCCCCGGCCCGAGCCTTCGTCTCGGTCATCTTCATACCCATCACCTCAAGTCAGGGGTTGCGTCTGGCGGGCCTCATCGCTCCGCCAATGTCCGGCGCGCCGCCTGAAACAGCGCCGCCAGTTCGCGCAAGGTCGCGGCCTCGGGCGTATCGCCCTTGGCCCCGACCCGCGCCTCGGCGAGCATCGGGAAGGTGACAAGCGACACCTCCCAAAGCTCCACCTCACGAAGAAGCCGCTGCCCCTTCGCATCCTTTTCCGCCGTCACCGTGCGGTAGCCGATCGACAGCCCGTCGATGGCCCCGGCAGCGACCAGCGCCGCCGCCTCGCGGCCCTTCTCGACCTCGGTCAGGATCCGGCCCTTGACGCGAAGGCCCCGCCCATCCTCGACGATCTCCTCCCAGACCCCGATGGGCTGGCCCGCGTCATGCTGCCAGAGCATCCTGACCGCCCGCCCCTCGCGCTTCAGCCGTGACAGCGATTTCGCATAGGCGCCCGGCATCACCACATCGCCACCCTGATCGGTCAACCCGAAGAACGAGGCATAGCCCTCGATCCGGCAGCCATCGGTGACAGCGATGCCTTCGCCCACCCGGCAGAACTTCGTCTCCAACCCGTATTCGTTCATCATCCCGCTCATCCTATTTCGGCCCGAACTCGAACAGCGATTGCGCCGCCTGGCTCAGGAACACGCCGACGACCCCGAAGACCGTCATCCAGAGCCGCTTTTCGACGCCGACGATCATCGCCTCGATGCGCTCCAGCCGCTTCTCGACCGTCTCGAATTGCAGCGCCATGATCTTCTCGGTCGCCTCGAATCTGTGCTCATGCGCGCATTCGAACGGCTCCTTGAGATAGCGCGACCCCGAAGCGGCCATCCTCATTCCCCGTCGGCAAGGCGCGGCAACCCGAGGATCGCGCGCTTCTCGGCATCGGTCAGGAACAGCGCCTCGCCGACCCGCTTCCACTGCTGATCGCGCTCGGCGGCCAGCGCCGGAACCTGATCCAGGTCAGGCCGCAACTCGATCTCCTCACCGAGATGAGTCGAAAGCCAGTAGGCAATCGCCGCCGTCACCCGTGTCGCCAAGGGCAGGACCGTCAGGCGGTAGAAGGCCCGGTTGGCCTCCTGATAATTGGCATAGGTCGCGTCGCCCGGTATCCCGAGCAGCATCGGCGGCACACCGAAGGCCACCGAAATCTCCCGCGCGGCCGCTTCCTTGGTCTTCTGGAACTCCATGTCCGAGGGCGAAAAGCCCATCTGCTTCCAGTCGAGCCCGCCCTCCAGCAGCATCGGCCGCCCGGCATTCCGCGCGCCCTGATGATGCATCTCCATCTCGTGGACCAGGCGGTCATACTGGTCGGGCGAGAGGGCCCCCTGCCCGTCGGCGCCCTTGTAGACGATGGCGCCCGAGGGGCGCGCGGCGTTGTCCAGCAATGCCTTGGACCAGGCGCTCGCGGAATTATGAACGTCCACCGCCACCGCCGCCGCCTGCATCGGCGAAAGCCCGTAATGGTCGTCCTGCGGATGAAACGACTTGATGTGGCAGATCGGATCGACCGGACCCGCCATGTCGAAACGGTGCTTCCGCCCACCCACCGTATAGTCATAGGCCACCGGCCAGCCATCCGCGCCGGGGATAAGGCTCATCCGGTCCGAGCGCAGCACATGTAGCTCGACCGGCAGCCCCTCGCCGCCCACTGCCTCGACATAGCCGTTCCCGCTCAACAGGAGCTGGCCATACAAGGCCTCGAACAACTCCGCCCGCCCCTGCCCCGGATTGGGCCGCCGCATCAGTTGGGTGACGGGATGCACGTCATACCGCCGCTCCCCATCCTGACAGACCAAGGGCAAGGCCGCCGCCGCCTCCGCGATCAGCTTCACCGCGCGGAACCCGACCGGATTGCCGGTAAACCCGGTCCGCGTCAGGCTCACCGTGTCGCGCGGCGACCACGCGACGCGCCCTGACGATCCCCAGGCGATCACCCGCCCTGTGGCCGAGGCCTTCTGCTCCGGTGCCGCGCCCTCGGCGCGCCGGAAGATGTTCCATGCCATCAAATTTCTCCTCACTCAGCCACGATGAGACAGGCGCCAGACGGCACCTGCTTTCATCTTGCCGGAAATGCCTTCGGGGGGAGGCGCGCCAGCGCCGCGGGCAGACAGCCCCCCTGCCGTCACCGTCACAAGCTCCGCATCTGCGGTCGCCGCCACTTCGCCGAAGGCTCCAGGATCAACTCGGTCAGCGCCCAGACCAGGGCATCCACCCGGTCGGGCGAGCCCTTGCCGTCATAGCCATGCACCGTCATCCGGCACATCTGATCCTCCAGCCGTTCGAGGCCGCGGACATGATGCACCCGCCCCTGCTCATAGAGGGCCGCCACCGGCTCCGCCCGCGCGGCCTTCCCGCGCGAGGCATGGACGGCGCGGTAAGGCACCGTCGGATCGACCGTCCGGATCACGCTTTCGACCAGCGCGCCGCCCTGATTGACCTCCGCCACCAGACGGTCCGCGCCATGCCGGCCCATCGCGGCGATCGCCGCCCGCGCCCAGGCATCGGGACTCGCCGCACTGACCGAGGCATCCTCCAGCACCCAGGCCCGCCAATCCGACGGCGGCCCCTCGGTCACCGCGCCGACGACGACGATGCCGCATTCGTCCGACCCCTCGTGCCCCGTCACCGGCGGGTCGACCGCCACCACGATCCGGCTGAACGCCTTCGGAACCGCCACTCGCGACGCCTCGATCACCTTCGAGGTCCAGAGCGCCCCCTCAATATCCTCCAGCAGCACCCCGTCCAGCTCCTGCCGCCCGATCCGGGTCCCGTCATACCGCGTCCGCACCTCTTCCAGGAACGAAGCCGCGAGATAGGCCCGGTTCGCCTCGGTCGGCGCCTGCGTCACCACGGTCGAGGGATTGTTCAGGATCGCCTTCAGGACGCCGACATTCCTCGGCGTCGTCGTCACCACCTGCCGGGGATCGCGCCCCAGTCGCAAGGCGAATTGAAGCATGTCCCAGGCCTCCTCGGCCTTCGACCATTTCGCCAGTTCGTCCATCCAGGCCGCATCAAATTGCGGTCCCCTGAGCGCCTCGGGACTGAAGGCCGAATAGACCTCCGCCACCGCCCCATTCGGCCAGACGAGCCGCCGCTTCGTCGCCTCCCACTTCGGCTTACGGTCCGGCGGCGAACACGCCACGATCCCGCTCTCGCCGAAGATCATCACCTTCTCGACCTGCTCCAGCGTCTCGCCCACCAGGGCGACGCGCTTCGAGCGGCCGGGGTCCAGCGGCCGCGCACCCTCGACCTCGGACCTTACCCATTCGGCTCCGGCGCGGGTCTTGCCCGCACCGCGCCCGCCCATGATGACCCAGCTTTTCCACACCCCCTCGGGCGGCAACTGATGCGGCAGCGCCCAGAACTCGAAAAGCCAAGGCAAGGACATCAGCGCCGCATCGCTCAGGCCGGCAAGGAACTCATCGACCTTCTCCGGCGTCGCGGAGGCAAGCCAGGCGGCGGCAGATTTCATCCCGCGCCGCGTCGAGGTCGAGCGCGTAGTCGTAAACGACCCCGGCCTCTTCTCTGCGGAGTTTTGCAACCCGTGTCCTTTCCTCAAGTGATAGCTTGTAGGCCGCCCGGACGTCGCCGATAGCCTTGGCGACTTCCTTCGCGTCCCCGAACTCCCCGGCCTTCAACCGGCGCAACGACACGCCAAGCGTCTCTGTCGCGTCATCGAACCACTCCTTGACGTCCATCACCTCGGGACTTGAGGAGATCTCGTCTTCCGAAATCAAAGTGATCATGCAGTTTGGCCCGCCTCTCATGCCTGTCCGCACGAGCGAAATGAAAAAGCGGCCCTGGGGTCACCCCCCGGCCGCTTGCCCACTTCTTCTAGCTTGCCTGAAGGTATACCCCCGGCCGTTCGGCAAGTCAAGAAAAACTGTGTTATCAGAGTGTTAACGGATCGTTCTCCGCGCCGCACAGCTTTAGGAAGTCCCCCATCGCATCCTGAACGCGCGCCGAAATAGAAGTGGGATCAGGCACTTCCATCGCCCCTATCACCCGCCTGATCTGCCAGTCCCCGATCAGAAGCCGCAGGAACAGCTCCGCCCCCGTTTCCGGCGACGCGACCGCAAGCCGTCCATCCCGCACCCCATCGGCAACAAGCGTCACGATGCGCGGCAAGACCGCCTCCCGCCCGCCTTCCGCAATCGCCGCGCCGAGTTCGCCCGATGGATCGGCGGCGGCGGCCCTGTTCAGCGCAACCGCCCGCCCGCCCGTCAACATCGTCAGAAGCGGCCCAGCGATCTCCTCAAGCACCGCGACCGGGTCGCCCTGCCCCTCGAGCGCCGCGTCGAGCCGCACCCGAACCGCTTCCGCATTCGCCTCCGCTACCGCGCGGAACAACCCCTTCTTGTCGCCGTACCAACGATAGAGCGTCTCGTTCGACGCCCCCGCCGCCTTTGCGACACTCAGCATCGAGGTTCCCGCATAGCCCTGCGTCTCGAGCAAACGGCAAGCCGCGTCCTCGATCTCCGCACGCCGTGTCGTCCGAGTCTCCGCGCGCATGGTAGCCTCCTGCCGGTTGACAAATAACGTACACATTATTACGGAGTTGAAAAGACGTAACCTAAATTACGGATTTCTCATGCAGCCCTTCACCACCCTCTCCGCCCTCGCCTCCGTCCTCCTCTCCGGGGCGATCTTCGGATTTTTCTATGCCTGGGTCTGCTCGACCATGTGGGGCCTCGACGCCGCCGATCCGCGTATCGCCATCTCGGCGATGCAGGCGATGAACGCCTCTGTCCGCAACGCCACTTTCGCGCCCGCCTTCTTCGGCGCGTTACCCGCCCTTCTCCTGACGGCGACTCTCGCCTTCTCGAACGGCCAGCGCATCGCCGCCACGCTCTTCGCCGCAGCGGCGCTTATCTATGCCGTCGGCGGCTTCTTCCTTACGATCTCGGTCAATGTCCCGATGAACGAAGCTCTCGCGGCCCTCACCATCCCCGAAGACATCGACGCCGCCCGCTCGATCTGGGCCGACTATTCGCCCCGCTGGCAACTCTTCAACCAGATCCGCACGGTGGCGTCGGGCGCAACGCTCATGCTCGCAGCACTCGGCCTGCGGGCGATGACAAAAAGCTGAGAAATGACGCGACGGAGGTCAGTTCCCCGTGCCGTCCTGTTGCTTCCCGGCCTCAAGGTCGCGCAGCTTTTGCACATTGTCGTTATGCTCTGCCAGGGTCGCCGAAAAGACGTGCCCGTCCGACGGAACGAGGCTCTTGGCCACGAAGAAGAGATAGTCCGTCGTCGCCGGGTTCAGCGCCGCCGCTATACTGTCGCGGCCCGGATTGGCGATGGGCGTCGGGGGCAGGCCCTCGATCACATAGGTGTTGTACGGCGTCCGTCCACGCAGTTCGCTCTGCCTGAGGCCGCGCCCCAGGATACCCTGCCCCTTGGTAAGACCGTAGATCACCGTCGGGTCGGTTTGCAGCTTCATACCCTGTTCGAGCCGGTTGACGAAGACGCTTGCCACCATCGGCCGCTCTTCCGCGATTCCGGTTTCCTTCTCGACGATCGAGGCCATGGTCAGCGCCTCGTCCGGCGACGCATAGGGCAGCCCCTCGGCGCGGTTCGGCCAAAGCTCGGCCAGCGTCGCCTCCTGACGTGCCTGCATCTCGGCCAGAAGCTCGCCTCGCGCTTCGCCCTTCGTCACCTCGTAACTGTCAGGCGACAGCATCCCCTCGGGCGGCACGTCGCCAGCCTCGCCAGCGAGGAAGTCGGCGCGGTTCAGCGCCTCGACCACCTGCCAGCTCGTGACACCTTCCGCCAGCGTCACCCGGAACCGGACATCCGCCTCTGCAGCCGTATCGGCATAGACTTGCGGCGTCTCTTGCGTGGAAGGATCGAACTTAGCCACCTCGACATAGGCCGAGGTCGCCGGATCAAGCTCGCGCAGGACGAGGTTCGCCGCGTTGACGCCGATCTGATAGTTGATCTCCGTGCCGCAGGTCGACTGCCCGCCCCGCGTCACCGCATCGACGATATCGGACATCGAGGCACGCGGCGGCACGAGGAACGACCCGGCCTTCAGCTTGCTCGTCTTGCCTTCATATTCCGCACCGACCTTGAAGACATAGGAGGAATTCACCGCCCCCTGCTTCGCCAGATCGTCAGCGACCGTGCGAAAGGTCGAGCCGCTCGGCACCTTCAGACAGATCGCATCCGCGAGTGGCCCTGGTCCGGTATACTGGTTCTTGCCCCACGCGATCACACCGGCGATGGCCGCCAGCAACACGATGGCGATCGTCAGGAAATTCGAGGCGATGCTGCGCCACATCAGCTGGCGACTCGTCCGACGACCAGAGACGCGTTGGTGCCGCCGAAACCGAAGGAATTCGACAACGCCACGTTGATCTCGCGCTTCACCGCCTTGTTGGCGGCAAGGTCGAGCGTCGATTCTACCGCCGGATTGTCGAGATTTATCGTCGGCGGCGCCACCTGATCGCGGATCGCCAGCACGCAGAAGATCGCTTCCACCGCCCCCGCGGCGCCGAGAAGGTGCCCGATGGCCGATTTCGTGGACGACATCGTGGCCTTCGCCGCCGCGTTGCCCATCAGTCGCTGCACCGCGCCAAGCTCGATCGTGTCGGCCATGGTCGAGGTGCCGTGCGCGTTGATGTAGTCGATCCGGTCGGCCGTGATACCGGCCCGTTTCAAGGCAGCCGACATGCAGCGGAACGCCCCGTCGCCGTCCTCGGAGGGTGCCGTGATGTGATAGGCGTCGCCCGAAAGCCCATAGCCCAGGACCTCGGCATAGATCTTCGCACCCCGCGCCCTGGCGTGTTCGTATTCCTCCAGAACCACGACCCCCGCTCCCTCGCCCATCACGAACCCGTCGCGGTCCGCGTCATAGGGCCGCGAGGCCTTCGTCGGATCGTCCGCGCGCTTCGTCGAAAGCGCCTTGCAGGCGTTGAATCCGGCGATCCCGATTTCGGAAATCGGACTCTCCGCCCCGCCCGCGACCATCACGTCGGCATCGCCCCACTGGATCAGCCGTGCCGCGTCGCCGATGGCATGGGCTCCGGTCGAACAGGCCGTGACGATCGCATGGTTCGGCCCCTTGAAGCCGTAGCGGATCGATACCTGGCCCGAGATGAGATTGATGAGCGCACCCGGAATGAAGAACGGCGACACCCGCTTCGGCCCGCGTTCCTTGATAAGCACCGCCGTCTCGGCGATCGAGCTCAGCCCGCCGATGCCCGAGCCGATCATCACGCCTGTACGCAGGCGGCCTTCCTCGTCTTCGGGCGTCCAGCCCGCATCCTCCACCGCCATCTGGGCGGCCGCCATGCCATAGAGGATGAAGTCATCGACCTTGCGGCGATCCTTCGCTTCCATGAAGTGATCGGGGTTGAAGGTCCCGTCGGAGCCATCGCCCATCGGGATTTCGCAGGCATAGGTGGTCACGACATTCGACGTGTCGAACCGCGTGATCGCGCCGGCCCCGGACCGTCCCGCGATCAGACGCTTCCAGGTCTCCTCCACCCCGCTCGCAAGCGGCGTGACCATTCCCAGACCCGTGACAACGACCCGCCTCATGCCCACCTCTCCGTCCCGTTTAGCGTCGGCAAGGTGATACACGGGGGGCGCAGGCTCTGCAATCACCGAGACCGCGCCCCCCGGTTCCCGCGGCGCATCCCCGCTCGCGGGTCGGGCTTTTCATGTCAGGGCTTGCCGATATGGCTCTCCACGAACCACATATCCTTGTCGAGCTGGCGCGAGATGGCGACGAATATGTCCATCGTTCCCTCGTCGCCGGCTTCCGAAACGGTGTCGATCGCCTTGCGCACCCGCCCGCCCACATCGGCAAGGCGGTTGGCAACCTCTTCCACGTGCTTCACATCCTGAACCACATCCGTCGGATAGGGCTTCATCTTGGCCGAGGACGCGACGATCTCGGCCGTTCCCTTGGCAACTCCACCCAGGATCTGGATACGCTCGGCCATCACATCGACACCTTCGCCGACCCGCTCATAGACCGTGTCGAAAAGCTCGTGAATGCCGATGAAGTTGTGCCCCTTCACGTTCCAATGCGCCTGCTTGAGAGCAAGGCGAAGCGCAATCGCGTCGGCAAGACAGGCGTTCAGCGTTTCGATTGAAGTCTTGATCGTATTGTCCTTCAGGCCCTTGACCGGCATCGCAATCTCCTTCGTCATCGGCCCCGCGTCCTTCGCGGGTGTCGAAGGCGAAACACGGGCGCCGCGTTTCCGGTTCCCGGTCGGCGCAATTATTCCCACCGGCGCCTTAGCCGCGGACGTCCCGACACATCAGCATCACCCGGCTTTCCCCATAATCACATTCCCGCATCCCGACATAGCCGAGCCGGTCGGCAAGCCTGAAGGATACCTCGTTCCCGAGATCGATCATCGCGTGACTGACACCGCCGAATCCCTGCGCGTCGAACCAGTCGTGAGCAGCCCCGACCGCCTCGCGGCCATAGCCCTTGCCATGCGCGCCCGCCGTCATCACCCAGCCCGCCTCGGGCGCTGCATCGAAATCGCCGCCGATCCCGCGCAGCGCATCGAAAAAGCCGGTCTGCCCGATCAGCGCGCCGTCCTCTCGGCGGGTGATCGCCCATTGACCGAATCCCATGATCGCCCAGTTTCCCGCGATCTTCAGAAACCGCCCCCAGCTGTCCGACAACGTCCGCGCTTCACCGCCCGTGAACCGCACCACCTCCGGTTCCTGCCAGAGCGCGGCATAGGCCGGAAAATCCGCGCGCCCGAAGCCCCGCAGGATCAGCCGTTCCGTTCGTATGTCCGGAATCATCGCCACCCCCGAAAAGCGAAACGGCGCCCCGAGGGACGCCGTTTCAGATCCGTCACGAAGGCCCGCTCAGGCGGCTTCGGAGATGAACTTCACCGCGTCGCCGAAAGTCTGGATGGTTTCGGCGGCGTCATCCGGAATCTCGATCCCGAATTCTTCCTCGAAGGCCATGACCAGTTCGACCGTGTCGAGGCTGTCGGCGCCGAGATCGTCGATGAACGACGCGTTTTCCGTCACCTTGTCCTCTTCGACGCCCAGATGCTCGACGACAATTTTCTTCACGCGATCGGCGATGTCGCTCATGTCAATTCCTCATGTTCGCGGGCCATACCCGCTTTGGTCTTGTGCTCGTTTCGAGCGGCTCAGGCCCCGCATATAACGCAGGCCACCGGATCGGCAAGAAGCCCCCCGGCCGGTCAGCGCCGCCTATAGCACAGTCTAGACACGACGCAAACGCTTTCGCAACGGTCAAACGGCGCGCGGCAACGGCCGATTGCATCACCCCGCGTCACGACTAACCCAACAGTGCCGGACACAGGCGAAAAGGCACGCATCACCTGCGATTCCGGCTTCCGCCTCGTCCATGCGGCAGCGCCGCCCGGCAGTTCGGCGAGACCTGCGATCAGACCATCGCCATGCCACCATTGACGTGCAGCGTCGCCCCGGTGACATAGGCTGCCTCGGGGCTGGCAAGGTACAGCGCCGCTGCGCCGATCTCCTCGGCCGCGCCCATCCGCCCGGCAGGCACTTGCGTCAGGATCTTCGTCTTCTGTTCCTCGGTCAGCTTCTCGGTCATCGCCGTCGCGATGAAGCCCGGCGCGATGCAGTTCACCGTGATGCCCCGGCTCGCCACCTCGTAGGCGAGCGACTTGGACATGCCGGTCAGGCCCGCCTTTGCGGCGGCGTAGTTGCCCTGCCCCGGATTACCCGTCGTGCCGACCACCGATGTGACAGTCACGATCCGACCCCATCGCGCCTTCATCATGCCGCGCAGGACCCCCCGGCAGAGCCGGAAGGTCGAGGTCAGGTTCACATCCATGACCGACTGCCACTCCTCGTCCGACATCCGCATGAAAAGGTTGTCGCGCGTGATGCCAGCGTTGTTGACGAGGATATCGAGCGCGCCCATCGCCTCCACCGCCTGCTTCGGCAGCGCCTCGACCGCCGCCGCGTCCGACAGGTTGCAGGGCAGGACATGCGCCCGCCCGCCCAACTCCGCCGCCAGTTCCTTCAACGGCGCCTCGCGCGTCCCCGAAAGCCCGACCGTCGCCCCCGCCCCATGAAGGGCCCGCGCGATCGCGCCGCCGATCCCGCCCGAAGCGCCGGTGACCAGCGCCGCTTTCCCCGTCAGATCGAACATGCGCCTCTCCTCGTCTTCTTCTGTTGAAAAATACTCCGGGCGGGGTCCGGGGAGGGCAGCGCCCTCCCCGGCCTCTCCGCGAAAACCTCCGGTCACCCCTTGGCCGCGACGACGTCCTCGGGCGTCCCGATGGCACGGGTCTCCGCCTCCTTCACGATCCGCCGGATCATGCCCGAAAGCGCCTTGCCCGCGCCGATCTCCCAGAATTCGGTGACGCCATCCGCGGCCATCCATTCCACAGATTCCCGCCAGCGCACCGATCCCGTGATCTGCTCGACCAGCAATGACCGGATCAGCGCGGGATTGGTGACCGCCTGCGCGCGCACATTCGCGACCACGGGCACGACCGGCGCGAGTATCTCGACGCGGTCCAACGCCTCCGACATGACCCGCGCGGCGGGTTCCATCAGCGCGCAATGGAACGGCGCGGAGACGGGCAGCAGCAGCGCCCGCCTGGCGCCTTTCGCCTTGGCGATCTCGACCGCCCGCTCGACCGCCGCCTTGTGGCCCGAGACGACGACCTGCGCGGGATCATTGTCATTGGCGGCCTGACAGACCTCGCCCTGCGCCGCCTCTTGCGCCACCGCCGCGGCCGTAGCGAAATCCAGACCCAGCAGCGCCGCCATCGCGCCCACACCGACGGGAACCGCCTCCTGCATCGCCTTGCCGCGCTGTCGCAGCAGCCGCGCCGTATCGGCAACCGAAAGCGCACCGGCCGCGCAAAGCGCCGAGTATTCCCCCAGCGAATGCCCCGCGACATAGCCGGCAGAGGTCACGGCGATGCCCTCCGACTCCAGCGCCCGCATCGCCGCGATCGAGGTTGCCATCAGCGCGGGCTGGGCGTTCTGCGTCAGCGTCAGCACGTCCTGCTCGCCCGCCCAGATGAGCTGGGAAAGCTTTTCGTCCAACGCGTCGTCGACCTCGTCGAAGACGGCTTTCGCGGCCGGATAGGCCTCGGCCAGCGCGCGGCCCATGCCAATGGTCTGCGCCCCTTGACCCGGAAATACGAATGCGCGCGTCATGGTCCCTCCTGCCGAGTTTGATCCACCTCTACCCGCAGTCCAGCCGCTCGACAAGCAAGCCGGCGGCGCCGCCCCGCACCCCCGAGGTATTTTCGGCAGGATGAAAAGCGGAGAGGGGGGGTGGACGCAGCGCTTGCATCCCACGCGCGTTCCTCTATAAGGCCGCATCCTTCCGCATTCACGGGAACCGGCGAAGCCTCTCGTGGCGGGCAGCGGAAGGTGTCGCCCGCCTATGAAGCCGCCTGAGACGAAAAAGGAGCATACATGCCGCTCTACGAGCATGTCCTCATCGCGCGCCAGGACCTTTCCAACGCGCAGGCCGAAGGCCTTGTCGAACATTTCTCCACGGTCCTCGCGGATAACGGCGGCAAGGTCGTCGATCACGAGTACTGGGGCGTCAAGACGATGGCCTACAAGATCAACAAGAACCGCAAGGGCCACTACGCCTATCTGCGCACCGACGCGCCTTCGGCCGCCGTGCTCGAAATGGAACGCCTCGCCCGCCTGCATGACGACGTCATGCGCGTCCTGTCGATCAAGGTCGACGCGCACGAGGAAGGCCCCTCGGTGCAGATGCAGAAGCGCGACGAGCGTGGCGAACGCGGTGATCGCGGTGATCGTCGCGACCGTGGCGATCGTCCGAGCTTCGGCGACCGTCGTTGATCCAAAGCCTGAGGAAAGGAACCTAACACATGGCGAACAAACCATTTTTCCGCCGCCGCAAGGTCTGCCCGTTCTCGGGCGATAACGCACCGAAGATCGACTACAAGGATGTCCGTCTTCTGCAGCGTTATGTGTCCGAGCGTGGCAAGATCGTGCCCGCCCGCATCACCGCCGTTTCGGCGAAGAAGCAGCGCGAACTCGCGCGCGCCATCAAGCGCGCCCGCTTCCTCGCCCTTCTGCCCTATGCCGTGAAGTAAGGAGAGAGGCACATGCAAGTCATCCTTCTGGAACGCGTGGCCAAGCTTGGCCAGATGGGCGAAGTCGTCAAAGTGAAAGACGGCTACGCGCGCAACTTCCTATTGCCGCAGGGCAAGGCGCTCCGCGCCTCGGAAGACAACATCAAGAGCTTCGAGGCCCGCAAGGCCCAGTTCGAGACGCAGAACCTCGAAACCAGGAAAGACGCCGAAAGCGTCGCCGGCAAGCTCGAAGGTCAGACCTTCATCGTGATTCGCTCGGCTTCCGATGCCGGCGCGCTTTACGGTTCGGTCACGACCCGCGACGCCGCCGATGCGGCGACCGCCGCGGGTTATACCGTCGATCGCAAGCAGGTCGTCCTGACCCGCCCGATCAAGGATCTCGGCCTGCACGACGTCGAGGTCGTACTGCACCCCGAGGTCAGCGCGACCATCGTGCTGAATGTCGCCCGCTCCAATGAAGAGGCGGAGCTTCAGGCGTCCGGCAAGTCCATCCAGGAACTCGCCGCCGAAGCCGAAGCCGAGGCGAACTTCGAGATCGCCGAGTTGTTCGACGAAATCGGCAGCGCTTCGCTGGACGAGGACGAAGAAGCCACCGCGGGATAAATCGCGGCATCATCGCAATCAAAGAAACCGCGCCGGGCTACCCGGCGCGGTTTTTCCTTGCCCATGCCCGACCACCGCGCCCACCCGCGTCGCTCCGCACCGGACGCCACGGCAAACCGGGCGCCCTTGCGTCCGGCAACGTCTACGAACGCGGGCGCGCCTTGGTCTTTTCTATGACGAGCCGGCGCAGGATGTGTTCGAAATTCTCGGCGCTTTCCGGAACCTTGTTGGATGCGCGATCATCTGACGATGCCGGTTTCGCCGAACCCTTCTGCGCCACGGGCTTCTTCGATTTGTCTGCTGGGGAATTCATGTTGCCGCCGGTACAGTTGAGAGAGGGTCAAAGACCTGGCGACGCCGAACCAGATCGCGCCGCCGGGGGTGGTTCTTGAAGCAGCTTACGCGGCCACCCCTCTCGATTGTAGCCTAAATTTCTTCGCCTTCGTCACCGGTTCCGGCGGCTCAGAACCGTCTCCGTCGGGACGTCGCCCCGGATCGATGTCGAAAGGCAGCGTGACCATGCGCCGAAACGCGCCGTCGCACCGCTCGGGGCCCGAGCGCTGCGGCCCTGCCCGCCCCTCTTCCCGTCCCCCCGGGACAGTGCCGGGTCATCCGTATCGCCACCGAGGATCTCCGGCCGCCAGGTGCGGTTTGCCATCGCCATTCCGAACGCATGTCCATTTTCGCCACCGCCCATGTCGGCATTCGCGAAGCGCCCGCCGATGATCCCTCCTAGCTTCTGGCCCATGAACAGCATGGACGTTCCCGCATGGTCCACGTCGCCCCGCTTCCCAGTCCGCGTGCCGGTGCGTCCGGGGTCGGCTATCTTGTCGCCGGCATCGCCGTCTTTTCGGTTCAGGACCTGATCCTCAAGCTCCTGAGCGGCACCTATCCGCTTTACGAGGCGATGGTCCTGCGAAGCCTTACCGCCTTTCCGCTCTTGCTGATCCTCGTCCATCTGAACGGCGGGGTCGGGACGCTCTTTACCGCTGCCACGCGCAAGATGCTCTGGCGCGGTCTCCTCCTGTTCGGCTCCTATGCCGCCTATTACCTCGCGCTGGCCTCGCTGCCGCTCGCAAACACCGTCGCGCTTTTCTTCACGGCGCCGCTCTTCATCACCATGCTGTCCGTTGCCCTGCTCGGCGAAACAGTCGGCCCGCGCCGCTGGATCGCGGTCCTCGCCGGCTTCGGCGGCGTTCTCATCATGGTGCGCCCCGGTTCGGACCTCTTCGACTGGGCCGCCCTTCTGGCACTCGGCGCGGGGCTTGCCTATGCGGTGTCGATGATTACGGCGCGCCGCCTCGGCACGACCGAGACAGCCGCCGCGCTCGCCTTCTGGGGCAACCTCGTCTTCCTGGCCTGCGCACTCCTCATGGCGCTCGTCTTCGGAAGCGGCGGACATTCCGACCAGATCCACCCGAGCCTCGGTTTCCTCACACGGGGCTGGGTTTCCCCGTCTTACCGCGACCTCGTTCTGATGATGCTCTGCGGGGGCATTGCGGCGGCGGGGCTGACGCTTCTCACGCAGGCCTACCGCGTTTCCGCCTCGGCCGTCGTCGCGCCCTTTGAATATACCGCGATGATCTGGGGCGTGCTCTACGGCTGGCTGTTCTGGCGCGACTGGCCCGACGCGATGGGTTGGACCGGCATCTTCATCATCGTCGGCGCGGGGCTTTACGTCCTCTACCGCGAAGGGCTCGGGTCTCGCCCGCTGGCCCCCTAGACTGCACCCGCGCGAAATCCGCCTGGAACAGAGGCAGGGGGTGCATGCCTCGGGCGAATTCACCTTCATTGCCGAGCCGACACAGGCTATCTCGTCTGAGGGCCACTCGCGGAGAGGATCATGTTGCGCACGTTCACCCTCGGCAACGGCAAACTCTGCACGATGGAAGCTGAGACCGCAGAATCCTCGACGGCCGTCTGGTACGACCTTTTCGAGCCGACGCGCGAAGAGGAGACCGCGCTCGAGTCCAGACTGGCGATCGAGTTGCCGACCCGCGACGAAATGCTGGAAATCGAGGTTTCCTCGCGTCTCTATTCAGAAGACGGCGCGACCTTCATGACGGCGCTGATCCCGTCACATACCGACGGCGATGCCGTGCTGCTGGAGCCAATCACCTTCATCCTCACCGGACGCCGGCTTGTCACCATCCGCTATCACGAACCGCGGGCTTTCCTGACCTTTCCGCAACGCGCCGCGAAGACCGACCTTGGACTGACTGACGGCGAAAGCGTCCTGCTCGGGCTTCTGGAGGTCGTGATCGACCGTCTGGCGGACGTACTGGAACGCGCCGGCCGTGATGTCGACGAAATTTCGCGTCGGGTATTCGGCCAGCGCGGCCCTGACGGGCGCAAGGATGCGAACTACAAGGCGACGCTTGAGGAAATCGGGCGCAAGGGCGATCTCGGCTCGAACATCCGCGACAGCCTTGCCACGATCGAACGGCTGGCGGCCTACCTCGGACCCAAGCTGAGAAGCGTCGACAAGGAACGCCGCGATCAGCTCAAGGCACTCGTGGCGGACGTGCACTCCCTGTCCGACCATTCCGATTTCATTGCCCAGAAGATCACGTTCCTGCTCGACGCCACACTTGGGCTTATCAACATCGAGCAGAACGCGATCATCAAGATCGTCTCGGTCGTGGCGGTCGTCTTTCTGCCGCCCACCCTGGTTGCATCGATCTACGGAATGAACTTCGAGATCATGCCGGAATTGAACTGGAGCTGGGGCTATCCCATGGCCATCGGCCTGATGATCCTGTCGGCCATCCTTCCGTATCTTTTCTTCAAGCGTAAAGGCTGGCTTTGAGACTTTGACCAAGCGGTGGCTTCGGCCGCGAAGGTTGCGCCGGCGCGCATTCGCGGTCAAAAGGGTCGGCAGCCCGAACGAACGGAATCGCCGCAGCCCATGTCCATGCTTTCCACCTTCCTCAAGCCGATGCACCGCGAAGGCTACCGCTTCGTCGCCATCTTCGCGGCGATCACGGTCGTCCTGTTCCTGATCTGGGAGCCACTTGGCTGGATCGGCGTGGGGCTGACGGTCTGGTGCTATTACTTCTTCCGCGACCCCGACCGGGTGACGCCGGTCCGCGACGGCCTCGTCGTGTCGCCCGCCGATGGCATCGTGCAGATGATCGAAGCGGCCGTTCCCCCGGCGGAGCTTGATCTTGGCGCGGAACCTATCACCCGCGTCTCGGTCTTCATGAACGTCTTCAACTGCCATGTGAACCGGGCGCCGGTCGCGGGCCAGGTCGAAAAAATCGCCTACCGGCCCGGCAAGTTCTTCAACGCCTCGCTCGACAAGGCGAGCGTGGACAATGAACGCAACGGCCTGACGATCCGCATGGAGGATGGCCGCCGGATCGGCGTCGTCCAGATCGCGGGCCTCGTCGCGCGCCGCATCGTCTGCAATGTGAACGAGGGCGCCCACCTGATGACCGGCCAGCGTTTCGGGATGATCCGCTTCGGCTCCCGCCTTGACGTCTATCTTCCGGACGGGGTTGAGCCGCTGGTCGCCGTCGGCATGTCGACCGTCGCGGGCGAAACCGTGATCGCCGATCTTGCCACGACCGAACCCGCCCGACGCGGCGCGGTCCGCTGAGAATGGCACGCCGCCGCCGCAACCTGACAGAGGGCGAGACCGACAGCCTGCCGTTCTTCACGCTGCTGCCGAACCTCGTGACCCTGCTTGGCCTTTGCGCGGGATTGACGGCGATCCGCTTCGTCTTTTCGGGCAATTACCAGATCGCGGTGGCGCTGATCCTTTTCGCCGTCGCCATCGACGGGCTCGACGGCCTTCTGGCCCGCAGGCTCCAGGCGACGAGCGAGATCGGAGCGCAGCTGGATTCGCTGTCGGATTTCCTGAATTTCGGCGTGGTGCCCGGCCTTCTCGTGTACGAATACGCGCTTGCGTCAAGTGAACGAACCGGCGCCTGGATCGCGATCCTGATCTATGCGAGTTGCTGCTGCCTGCGCCTCGCGCGCTTCAACGTCGCCCATACCCAGGCACAAACTGCCGGCACGGCTTCGCCCAAGCATTTCACCGGGGTTCCCGCCCCGGCGGGCGCTCTGATGGCGCTTTTCCCGGTCTTTCTCAGTTTCGAGATGCAAGCCGACCTGCACCGCGCTCCGATGCTCGTCTCGATCTGGCTGACGCTGGTTGGTGTCCTGATGGCAAGCCGCCTACCCACCTTCTCGCCCAAGGGGCTGAGGGTGCCGCGCTCGGGTATCGTCTGGGTGATGGTCGCGCTGCCATTTTTCGTCGGCATGATGCTGACGCGGTTCTGGTTGTCGCTGATCCTGATCGACGGGCTCTACGCGCTGTCGCTTGTGCACTCCGCGCTCCGGGTTCTCCTCCGCCGCCGAGCCGAAGCGAAAGAGCCGCCGTCAGACTGAACGGCGGCTCTTCGCTATTCTTCGGATGCCGGAATTTGACAGGGCGGCAGGCCGTCCCGTCGGGCGTCGATTTCAGATCTCGTCCAGCGCCTCGATGGCCTTCTGGAGCTTCTCCTTGGTCACCTCCTTGTCGGTGACTTTCGCGCCTTCGAAGACCAGATCGACGACCTTGTCCTCGAAGATCGGCGCGCGGAGTTGCTGCTGCATCTGGGGATTCTTCTGAACGAATTCGAAGAAGGCGCGCTCCTGGCCGGGATACTGACGCGCCTGCGTCATCACGGCCTGGGTCATCTCGGCATCCGTCACCTCGACCTTTTCCTTGCGACCGATCTCGGCGAGGAGAAGTCCAAGGCGCACGCGCCGCTCGGCCAGCGACTTGTGCTCCTCCGTCGTCTCGATCGATCCATGGTCATGGCCGTGGTGGTCAGGATTCTCGTCATGCCATATCTGGTGGGCGATCTGGCTGGCCTCGGCCTCGACAAGGCTCGGCGGCAGGTCGAAACTCACCATCTTGTCGAGCGCATCCAGAAGCGCGCGCTTCATCACCTGACGCGAGGCGCCGACATATTCGGCCTCCAGACGGTCCGTGACCTGGCCCTTGAGCGCGTCGAGGTCTTCGGCGCCGAACTGCTTGGCAAGCGCGTCGTCGATCTCGGCGGGCTTCGGTTCCTTCACCGCTTTCACGGTGCAGTCGAAGACGGCTTCCTTGCCGGCGAGGTGCTTGGCGCCATATTCGGCGGGGAAGCTCACCGTGACGGCGACCTCGTCACCGGCCTTGGTGCCGACTAGCTGCTCCTCGAAACCCGGAATGAACGAGCCGGAACCGAGTTCCAGCGGATAATCCTCGCCCGCGCCACCCTCGAAGGCTTCGCCGTCGATCTTGCCCACGAAGTCGATCACCACCTGGTCGCCCGACTTCGCCTTGGAGCCCTTCTTGCGGTCCTCGAAATTCTTCGCGGACTTGGCGAGGTTTTCCAGCGCCTCGGTGACTGCCTTGTCGTCAGCCTTCACGATCATCTTTTCGAGCTTCAGCTTGGACAGGTCGAGCTCCGGGATTTCCGGCAGCGCCTCGTAGCTCATCTCCACGACGACGTCGTCGCCCTTCTTCCAGGCCTCGCCTGCCTTCATCTCGACCTTCGGCTGCATCGCCGGGCGGTCACCGCTTTCGTCGAAATGCTTCTGCATCGCACCATCGATGGCTTCCTGCATGGCATCACCCATCAGCCGCTCGCCGAACTGTTTTTTCAGGATCGCCATCGGCACCTTGCCCTTGCGGAATCCCTTCATCTCGACTTCGGGCTGCGCCTCGACGAGCTTTTCGTTGACCTTGGTGTCAAGATCTTCGGCCGGCACGGTGATCGTGTAGCTGCGCTTCAGACCGTCCTTCTGGGTCTCGGTGACCTGCATTCCTTCGTCCTTTTCAATCCGTGGTGCGGGTGGAGGGACTTGAACCCCCACGCCTTGCGGCGCCAGAACCTAAATCTGGTGCGTCTGCCAATTTCGCCACACCCGCAATACCTGAAAGCGGCCCCGGCGTGGGACCGCCCCCGAAATCCGCGCCGTTCTAGCAAGAAGACCTGAGCGATGCGAGGGCAAAATGCGGACGCCGCGCCTGCGGCGGAGGGTCAGAGCCCGAGGTCGCGGAACACCGCCGGAAGCTCATCCGGCAGGTCCTCGGCGATGAGGCCGGGGCCGAACGCCAGCGCACATTCCACGTGAAGCCAGCCGGCGGTCTCGGCGGCCTCCGTCGGGCCGAAGCCGCGGGCGAGAAGGCCCGCGATGAACCCTGCGAGCACGTCGCCCGACCCCGCCGTCGCGAGCCAGGGGGCGGCGCGCTCGTAACGGGCGGAGTTGATCGAGCAGCGGCCCAAGGGGTCGGCGATGACGGTGTCGGGGCCTTTGTAGAGCACCGTGCAGCCGGCGCGGGCGGCGGCCTCGCGGGTGGCGTCGACCTTGGAATAGACCGGGCCCCCGGTGGCGGGCTGGCTGAGTTTTTCCGCGATGTCGGGAAAGAGCCGCGCGAACTCGCCGGCATGGGGGGTGAGGACGCAACGGTCGTGGAGCGCGGCGAAAAGGTCGGGGTTTCGTGACAGGATCGTCAGCGCGTCGGCGTCGAGGACGCAGGCCGGGCGATGGCCGTGCCTTTGCAGCCAGCGTTCCACCTGCCCGTCCGTCGCATCGATCAGCGGCAGGGACGGGTCGTCGGGCAAGTGCCAGCGAAGCGCCGTCGCCACCAGCCCGGCGGCGTCCACGCCGGTTCCCAGCCCCGGACCGATGCAGACCGCGTTGATCCGCTTGTCCCCGAGCAGCCGCGACAGGTCGTCGTCGGCGCCGACCTCTCGCAGCATGATCGCCTCCAGTTGCGCCGCATTCTCGGCCAGCGCCTCGGGCGGGCAGCCCAGGGTGACAAGCCCCGCGCCGATCCGGAGCGCGCCCCGCGCGGCGAGCCGGGCGGCCCCGCCCCTGCCCGCGCCGCCCGAGAGGATCAGGGCGTGGCCGTGGGTGTATTTGTGGCTGTCGGCATGCTTGCGCAGTCGGTCGACCATCGCGGGGCCGCCCTCGACCCGCCGCGGCGCACGCCCCCCGCCCGTCATCGCGCCGACTCCGGCCGCACGAATCCCGGCAGGCCGATATCGACCACCGCAATCCTCTCGCCGCGCGCGAGCATCCGGCCATGCGCCGCTTTCTGCGCGTGGAACGTGACGGTGAGCATCGACACCTCGCCGTCGTCGAACCACGCGAGACGCTCTCCCCCGGGAAGATCGTCGGACACCCCGGACGGCACGTCCACCGCCACAAGGAACAAGTCGCCGACCGACGAGAGGTTCGAGGCCGTGTCGCAGAATCCGTCCCACGCGCGCGTCAGGTCCCCGGGCAGCGGACGGGTGAGGCCGATGCCGAAGACGGCGTCGACAACGACCAGCGGCACCCGGTAGTCTCCCGTCGCCGCCTGCTCGAGGTTGGCGCGGGAAAACACCTGCGCATGGCCGATTTCCTCCCACCGCTCATAATTCACCCGCGCATCCGGCGGCAGCTTCTCGGGGTCCCCATACAGGAACACCTCCACCTCCCAGCCCCATTCCTTCAGAAGCCGCGCCACCACAAACCCGTCACCGCCGTTGTTGCCGGGGCCGCACAGGACAACGGCGTGAAAAGACCCTGCCTTCATCTCCGGCCATTCCTCGAAGATCGCCTCGACGACGCCGCGCCCGGCGCGTTCCATCAGTTCCAGCCCCGTCACCTCGCCGCTCGCAATCGCCGCCGCCTCGATGGTGCGCATCTGGGCGGCTGTCAGAAGCTCTGTCATGGCTTTTCCCGCAAAGTTTTCAAACTGCCCACCATACGACCAACATGCCCAAAATTTAGGCACACCCGCAGGATTCCCCTGCCCGCGCGCCACCCCGGAACCCTAGCCAATTGTCCCCGCCCGTTGAAAGTGGTGACAGGGGCCGACTTGCAGAAAAAGCGGCAGGGAGACTCAGGCGCCATGAAGAAAATCGAAGCCATCATCAAGCCCTTCAAGCTCGACGAGGTGAAGGAAGCCCTTCAGGAAGTCGGCGTTCAGGGGCTTTCGGTGATCGAGGTCAAGGGCTTCGGCCGCCAGAAGGGCCATACCGAGCTTTATCGCGGCGCCGAATATGTGGTCGACTTCCTGCCCAAGGTGAAGATCGAGGTGGTGCTGGCCGACGACATGGTTGAGACCGCCATCGAGGCGATCATCTCGGCCGCACGCACCGACAAGATCGGCGACGGCAAGATATTTGTCTCGCCCGTCGAACAGGTCATCCGCATCCGCACCGGCGAGACCGGCGAGGACGCGATCTGAGGTTCGGGCCCCGCGCCCGGTCAAATTTCCAACCGAAAGGAATGAAGGATGAGCAAGGTAAAGGATGCCTTGAAGCTGATGAAGGACGAGGAGGTCGAATATGTCGACATCCGCTTCACCGACCCCAAGGGCAAGCTTCAGCACGTGACTCTGGTGGCCGATCTCGTGGATGAGGACTTCTTCGAGGAAGGCTTCATGTTCGACGGCTCCTCCATCGCCGGCTGGAAGTCGATCGACCAGTCCGACATGAAGCTGATCCCCGATGCGGCGTCGGTCTATATCGATCCGTTCTACGCCGAGAAGACGCTGTGCATACATTGCACCGTCGCCGAACCGGACACGGGCGAGCCCTACAGCCGCGACCCGCGCGGCACGGCGGTCAAGGCCGAAGCCTATCTCAAGGCTTCGGGCATCGGAGACACGGCCTATTTCGGCCCCGAGGCCGAATTCTTCATCTTCGACGACGTGCGCTATTCCGTGACGCCACAAAAGGTGGCCTTCCAGATCGACGCCGTGGACGCCGCCTGGAACACCGACACCGAATACGAGATGGGCAACCAGGCCCACCGCGCCATGCACAAGGGCGGCTACTTCCCGGTCAACCCGGTCGATGCCAGCCAGGACATCCGCGGCGAGATGCTGTCCACGATGAAGCGCATGGGCATGAAGGTCGACAAGCACCACCACGAGGTGGCGACCGCCCAGCACGAACTTGGCCTGATCTTCGGCGGCCTCGTCGAACAGGCCGACAACATCCAGAAATACAAGTATGTCATCCACAACGTCGCCGCCGCCTATGGCAAGTCGGTGACCTTCATGCCGAAGCCTATGAAGGGCGACAACGGCTCCGGCATGCACGTCAACATGTCGATCTGGAAGGGCGGCAAGCCCCTGTTCGCGGGCGACAAATATGCCGACCTGAGCCAGGAGGCGCTTTATTTCATCGGCGGCATCCTGAAGCACGCCAAGGCGTTGAACGCGCTGACGAACCCGGCGACCAACTCCTACAAGCGCCTGATCCCCGGCTTCGAAGCGCCGGTCCTGCGCGCCTATTCCGCCCGCAACCGCTCTGGCTGTGTCCGTATTCCGTGGACCGAAAGCCCGAAGGCCAAGCGGGTCGAGGCGCGGTTCCCCGATCCGTCGGCGAACCCCTACCTCGCCTTCTCGGCGCTCCTGATGGCCGGTCTCGACGGCATCAAGAACAAGATCGACCCCGGTGCCGCCTCGGACAAGGACCTCTACGATCTGCCGCCGGAGGAACTGGCCGAGATCCCGACCGTCTGCGGTTCGCTCCGCGAGGCGCTGGAGGAATTGGAGAAGGATCACGACTTCCTCCTCGCGGGCGACGTCTTCACCAAGGACCAGCTCGAAGGCTACATGGCGCTGAAGTGGGAAGAGGTCTACGCCTACGAGCACACGCCGCACCCGATCGAGTACCAGATGTACTATTCCTGCTGATCGGGCGGGGATCGCAACGAAAGGGCGCCCGCGGGCGCCCTTATTTGTCTGGCGGGTCGGTTGGCGTGTCCGGTTTGGGCAATCGCCGACGACATGGTGACAGACGGCCGAAGCTGTGGTCTTCTGGGACGCAATGCTCAGTTTTGAATTCGTTCAGGACCACCACGGATGACGCCCGGCTCAGACAGGAACCAGACCCCGCCCGTGAAGCGGCGTTGCCATCGCTGCCACGGCTCGGGCCGCTATCCCTGCCAGATTTGCCGGGGCACCGGACAGGTCGTCAAGGGCACCGATGCCCGCGGCAACCAGATTCTCGACCGCTGCGGCGGCTGCTTCGGCATCAAGACCGTGCGCTGCCCGATGTGCGGCGGCGACGGCTTCGCCTGATCGACGTGCCATCACTGTGCGCTGCGCCTGCGGGCCTGCGCCCTGAAGGCGGGGCAGAAGCGCGGGTTTATCGCACAAACTCGGCCATTCGGGCGCAATGGTGCCGGAAAGACATCGTGAAACCGTACCGAAATCGGCGGAATTCCGCCTAAATCCCCCGTTAACCAGAAGCTGGGTAAGAAGGCTCAGAAGGATGATGGGCATGGCGGGACTTCACACCGGATCCAGGGGACAGACCGCGACACCGATGTCGTTCGTGATCGCCTGGCAAGCGCGTCAGGATGCGTCCCTGCGCCGCGCGGAACGTATCGAGGCGACCATGCGTCGCTACGAAACGCCCAGTGTCGTCGATATCGCCAAGCGCGACGATGCGGTCGCTCAGCTTTCCCGGCTGCTCGACCTCTGATCGCGTTCGGCGCGGCCCTCGCCATTTCCTGACACCGCACGCCGGACCACCGTCGTGTGAATGGCAAAGACCACCGCACCGGTCTCTGGGAGCCGCAGCACCGTCTGCCGTTCGCTCCGTTCATAGACGCTGTCGGGCATTCCGACCTTTCGCTTCGCGGCTTCCGTGTAGGGTTGGAAGAGGTCGGGCACATCGTAGCGCAGAAGGTTCGCACGCCACAGCGGGCGGCCTGGCTGGACTCCGTCGAAGAGGCGCTGCACCCGAAGCGCGATCCCCTCGTCATAGACCGGAACCGGCACATGGATGCGCGTCAGCGGGCGGCCGATCTTCTCGGCCAGCGTCCACGCGGCGGGAAAGCAAAGGAGCGCGGCCGTCAGGACATGCTCACCGCCGTGCCGCTCCAGAATGCAGATATCTTCCTGGATAAGCCGCGACAGCGTCAGAAGAGGATCGGAGCGGTCGATGGCGACGGTCGCGCCGTCCGGCCGACGTACCTGCGCCCCGGAGACCTCGAAATCATCGCGTTGCTCTATCTCCCCAAGAATATGCTCCAGCGCCTCGGCGATTGCCGCTTCGGCCCCCGGCGTGACGGCGATCACCCGGCCCCGGTCCCATGCGATCAGCCGCGCCTTCTCGGCAATCTGCGCGGCGTAGGCATCGTCCACCGTCAGGAGCGACCCCGCTGGCACGGGCTGCATCGACGGCAGTCGCGCCACGGCGACCGCGCGCTGGGCTTCGGGAATCTCGCGCTGAAGGATCGGTTCGGATTGCATGCGCCCTCCTTACCCATCCGTTTGACGATTTCCAGCCCCGAACATGTCGCGAACCGGCATGACCGCGCGGCCTCGGCGGACCAGCATCGCCCAAACCGGAGGGCTTGACATGAAAGATCACTACCGCGACCGCCGCAAGATCGATCCGACGCGGGGCGACCATCTTGGCGACGGCACTCCCAACGACAACGATCGGGTGGAGATCGGGCCGACCCAGCTTGCCTTCCGCGAATGGGAAGCGGCTGGGCTGACGCTGCCGAACCTCGAACGGATGCGGGAATTCCGCTGGCAACGGCTCGTGCAAGCGCTCGCCGACCGGGACTACGGCGGCATCCTGATGTTCGATCCCCTGAACATCCGTTACGCCACCGACACGACGAACATGCAGCTCTGGAACAGCCACAACCCGTTTCGCGCCTGCCTCGTCTGCGCCGACGGCCATATGGTGATCTGGGACTACAAGAACTCCCCCTTCCTCGCTGATTTCAATCCGCTGGTGAAGGAAATCCGGTCCGGGGCGTCGTTCTACTATTTCGCCTCGGGCGACCGTGGCGAGGCGGACGCCGCCTCCTTCGTCGGTCAGGTTGAGGAGTTGATGCGCGCCCATGCCGGGACGAACCGGCGTCTTGGCGTCGACAAGATCCAGGTCCACGGGCTGCGCGCCCTGGAACGCGCCGGGTTCGAGGTGATGGAGGGCGAGGAACTGACCGAACGCACCCGCGCCATCAAGGGCCCGGACGAGATCCTTGCCATGCGCTGCGCCCATCACGCCTGCGAGGCGGCGATCGCCGAGATGGAGGACTTCACCCGGACGAACGTGCCGAAAGGTCATGTCAGCGAAGACGACATCTGGGCCGAACTGCACAAGGGCAACATAAGGCGCGGCGGCGAATGGATCGAGACGCGGCTTCTGGCCTCCGGTCCCCGCACGAATCCGTGGTTCCAGGAATGCGGTCCGCGCATCGTGCAACCGAACGAGATCGTCGCCTTCGACACCGACCTCATCGGTTCCTACGGCATCTGCGTAGACATTTCGCGGACATGGTGGGTGGGCGACGCCAAGCCGACGAATGCAATGATTTCCGCGATGAACCACGCGCTCGACCATATCCGCGACCATCAGGCCCGGCTGAAACCGGGCGTGTCGATCAAGGAACTGGTGTTCGGCGGCCATCAGCTTGAGGATCAGTACTGCAAGCAGAAATATTCCTGCAAGATGCACGGCGTCGGGCTTTGCGACGAGTGGCCGCATATCGGCTATCCCGACCACTGGACCGACGGCGCGTTCGATCACATGATCGAGGAAGGCATGGTGATCTGCACCGAGGCGCTCGTCAGCCCCGAGGGCGGCACCTTCTCGATCAAGCTCGAGGATCAGGTTCTCATCACCGCGGACGGGTGCGAGAACCTGACCACCTATCCCTTCGACCCGGCGCTCACCGGGCGTTGACCGGCTCCCAGTGCGACGCCCTGACGTTGCCGTGCCATTCCTCGGTCGCGGCGATTGACGAGTCCGTCGAAACGGACTTCGGCAGCGTGCTGACGACCGCAAGCAGGATCAGTACGCCAAACGCAATGACAACGGTTTTCGCGGCGCGTGTAAGGGCGAAGGGGGGCAGGCTGCTGTAGTGTGCGGACATGACCGAAATCCTTTCGTTCGATGCGGTCCACTACAGGTAGGGTCGTCGAAAAGATTTTCGAAATGAATGATTGTCTGCACCAACATCACAGATGGTGATGCTCCTTCACGGCCTGCGATAGCGGGAAACCATCGCGTAGTCCTTGCGTGGGCCACGCACCGACCAGTCCGCGCGCCAGTCGGGCCAGCCGGTGAAGTCATAACGCACCCGATACGCATCGGCCACGCAAAGATGCTGCGCTTCGGGCGCTGCCGGGTCGAAATCGTGGAACGGTTTGCCGTCAGGGAATGCAACCACGATCCGCCCGGCCACCTCGCGCCAGCGATACGATCGTTCCGCCTGAAAGACCTCCGCCTCGCCCAGTCGCAAGAACCCGGTCTCGCGATAGGCAAGACCATCGTCAGAGGCCGCAAACACGGCCTCGCCCTCGAAGGTTGCCTCCGGTCCAAGGTTGTCGGTGATGACCCGCGAAATCCGCCAGCACCCCTCGAAATCCTTTAGCCTCGGCACCATCACGTCCGTCACTTCTTGCCCTTGCGTCCGGCGCAGTCTAGGACACGCCCGCGCGTCCCGCAAAGCGAAAGGCCAAGGCCCATGATCCCCCGCTATTCCCGCCCCGACATGGTCGCCATCTGGTCGCCGGAGACGAAATTCCGCATCTGGTACGAGATCGAGGCCCATGCCTGCGACGCGCAGGCCGCCCTCGGCGTGATCCCGAAGGCGAATGCCGAGGCGGTGTGGCGCGCGAAAGACGTGAGGTTCGACGTCGCCCGCATCGACGAGATCGAGGCGGTGACGAAGCATGACGTGATCGCCTTCCTGACCCATCTGGCCGAGCATATCGGGTCGGAGGATGCGCGCTTCGTCCACCAGGGCATGACCTCTTCGGACGTCCTCGACACCACGTTCAATGTCCAACTCGTCCGTGCCGTCGACATCCTTCTGGCCGACATGGACCGCGTGCTTTCCGCGCTGAAGACCCGCGCCCATGAGCACAAGGACACGGTGCGGATCGGCCGCAGCCACGGCATCCATGCGGAACCGACGACGATGGGCCTGACCTTCGCGCGCTTCTATGCCGAGATGGACCGCAACAAGAACCGCCTCGAAAAGGCGAAATGGGAGATTGCGACGGGTGCCATTTCCGGCGCGGTCGGAACCTTCGCCAATATCGACCCTTCGGTCGAGGACCATGTCTGCAAGATGATGGGCCTCCGCCCCGAGCCGATCTCGACACAGGTGATCCCGCGCGACCGTCACGCGATGTTCTTCGCCACCCTCGGCGTCATCGCATCGAGCATCGAGAATGTAGCGATCGAGATCAGGCACATGCAGCGGACCGAGGTTCTGGAGGCGGAAGAGTTCTTCGCGCCGGGCCAGAAGGGATCGTCTGCCATGCCGCACAAGCGCAATCCGGTCCTGACCGAGAACCTCACCGGCCTCGCCCGCCTCGTCCGCATGGCGGTGGTCCCGGCGATGGAGAATGTGGCGCTCTGGCATGAGCGCGACATCAGCCATTCCTCGGTCGAGCGCGCCATCGGGCCCGATACGACGATCACGCTCGATTTCGCGCTGAACCGGCTCGCCGGCGTGATCGAGAAGCTGGTGATCTACCCCGATAACATGCTCAGGAACATGAACAAGTTCAAAGGGCTGGTGATGTCGCAACGGGTGCTTCTGGCGCTGACCCAAGCCGGTGTCAGCCGCGAGGACGCCTATCGGCTGGTGCAGCGCAACGCGATGAAGGTCTGGGAGAAGGGCGCCGATTTCAAGACCGAGCTTCTGGCCGACCCGGAAGTGACCGCCGCGCTTTCCCCGGCCGAAATCGAGGAAAAATTCGACCTCGGTTATCACACCAAGCATGTCGACACGATCTTCGCCCGCGTTTTCGGCGCTGAGGGGCCGTACTCACACATTCGCGTGAGGCGAACGTTTCCGAAAAAGAAACACTTGCCCCAACGTCACCCCGGCTGGCACCCTTGGCGAAGGAAGGAGCATGCCATGACGAAACACGCCTTTGTTGCACTGATCGCCCTCGCCGCTTCTGTAACGCCCGGCTTTGCCTTCGGGGACTGCACCTATCACGACAAGCAGGCCTCGATGAGCTGCGCCGACGGAACCGCCTGGGATTCCAAGACGCGCACCTGCGTTCCGGTGCAAAGCTGATCCTGCGTTCCGCGTAAGCGGGTGTTAACCGGCCTCTGTCACCGTCGCTGAAAAGCGGCGGAGGGATATATGTCAGCCTTGGCAAGACCTGTAGCGGCGGATCGCACCGTCGCGGCCGCGAACCTTCCCGTGATGACCGGACGCCAGAAGGCCGCGATCATCGTGCGCCTTCTTCTGGCTGATGGCGGCGCGCTTCCGCTGAAATCCCTACCCGATGACATGCAGACCGCGCTGACCGAACAGATCGGCGCAATGCGCAGCGTGGACCGCGCGACGCTGCGCGCCGTGGTGGAGGAATTCCTGACGCGGCTCGATTCGGTCGGTCTTTCGTTCCCCGGGGGGATCGAGCGGGCGCTCGACCTTCTGGACGGACATATCTCTCCCGCAGCGGCGAACGAGATTCGCAATCAACGCGCCGGCAGCGCCAAGACCGACCCGTGGCAGAGGATCGCCGCCCTCGGCAGCGAACGGCTGTTGCAGGTGCTGAACGAAGAGAGCGTGGAGATCGGGGCGGTGATGCTGTCGAAGCTCGCCGTCGCGCGGGCTGCGGAACTGCTTGGCCAGTTGCCGGGGGACCGGGCGCGGCGGCTCGCCTGCGCTGTCGGCAAGACGGCGGACATCAACCCCGACACGGTGCGCCGGATCGGCCAATCGCTGATCGGCCAGGTTTCCGCCGTCCCGATGCGCGCCTTCGACACTGCGCCTGAGGACCGCGTGGGGGCAATCCTCAACGTTTCGCCCGCCGAAACGCGAAACGCCGTCCTCGCGGGGCTGAGCGAGGAGGACGCGGACTTCGCGGGCCGCGTGCGCGCCAAGATCTTCACCTTCGCCGACATTCCCGCCCGTATCGAACCGCGCGACATTCCGAAGATCACGCGTATCGTGGAACAGGCGGTTCTCGTCACCGCGCTCGCCTCCGCGTCGGATGAGAGGGATCGTGCGAGCGCGGAATTCATCCTCGCCAACCTGTCGCAACGGATGGCCGCCACGCTGCGCGAAGAGATGGCCACGCGCGGAGGCGTCAAGCCGAAGGATGCCGACGCCGCGCAGACTGCCATTTCCGGGGCCATACGCGAGCTTCAGGACGCGGGTGAGATTGCCCTGCGCAGCGAAACCGAGGCCGAGGGCTGAGCCGGCGGACCCGCGCCATCGCCTTGCCAGCCCTGCGCACCCCCACTATGTCTGACGCCGAAGCGCGGGCCGCCAATGGCCGCGCAGGGCGAAGTTGCACGATGGCAGATCCCGAACCGCGCGAACCACGGCTCTCCGACCGGCTGGTCGACCGTGCCTTCCGCATCCTGATCTGGCTCGCGAGGCATATTCCCTACACCGCGCGCGTACCCATCGCCGGCTGGGTCGTATCGCGCATCGTGGCACCGCTGGCGGGCTACAGCAATCGAGTGCGGGAAAACCTCGCGCTCGTCTGCCCCGAACTTCCGGCGAAGGAAGTCGAACGGCTCGTCCGCGGCGTGTCCGACAATGTCGGACGCACCATGATCGAGTACTATTCCGGCCAGGACTTCATCGACCGCGTCCGCGATCTTCCGGTTCAGGGTCCGGGCGCGGCGGCGCTTGAGGCCGCGCATCGTGAAAACCGCCCGGTCATCCTCGCAACGGGACATTTCGGCAACTACGACGTGGCGCGTGCGGCACTCGTCGCGCGGGGCTACCGGGTGGGCGGGCTCTACAAGCCGATGAGGAACCCGCTCTTCAACGCGCATTACGTCGAAACCCTCGCGACGATCGGCAAGCCGCTTTTCGCACGCGGCAATCGCGGCCTCGGCGAGATGGTGCGGTTCCTCAAATCCGGCGGGATGCTCGGCCTCGTGATGGACCAGCACATGTCGCATGGCGAACCGCTCACATTCTTTGGCAAGCGCGCCATGACCGCCACCTCCGCCGCCGATCTTGCGCTGAAATACGATGCCGCGATCATTCCGATCTACGGCATCCGGCGGCCCGACGGCCTGAACTTCGACATCGTCGCCGAAGCGCCGATCCCGCGAACCGACGTGATCACCATGACGCAGGCCATCAACGACAGCCTCGAAGCCCATGTCCGCGCCCATATGGATCAGTGGTTCTGGATCCACCGGCGCTGGAAGTAGCACGGACAAGATCTTGTACCATGACCTTAATGCCTTGAATAAAAACAATATGTATCCGGCGCGGCATACGGGGAATATCGCCATTGTGACGCCCGTCGTTTTGTGAAGGATTTACGACAGTTTTGTAACGGCCGCGACTCGGCTGCGGCGACAGGAACGCGCGATCGGTGAATACATCGTCTCCCCTTCTCTTCCTCCTGCATGTCGCGGGCTCCGCGGCCCTGCTGATCTGGGCGGTTCGCCTGGTCCGGACGGGCGTGGAGCGCGGCTGGTCGGTCCCGCTCCGCCGCTGGCTGCGGCACGGCGACGACAACCGCATCGTCGCGGCGGCGACCGGACTGGTCGCCGCGCTTGCACTGCAAAGTTCGACCGCAGTGGCGATCCTGACGACGAATTTCGTGACCGCCGGGACGCTTACGGCGGCGGCGGGCCTTGCCATCCTGCTCGGCGCGGATGTCGGCTCCGCCCTCGTCGCGCAGGTGTTGCTCGCGCGCGCCGACTGGGTCGTACCCGTCCTTCTTGTGGGTGGCGTGGTGCTCTTCCTCCGATCCCGCCGCAAGGAGGCCAGGATGGCGGGCCGCGTGCTGATCGGCCTCGCCCTCATCTTCGTCTCGCTCTCGATGATCCGCGACGCGACGGAGCCCCTGCGCGACAGTCCCGGCATCGGCGCGGCGATGCGCTATCTTGGCGGCGATGCGCTGACCGCCTTCGCCATCGGCGCGATCTTCGCCTGGGCGGTGCAATCCTCGGTCGCCGCCGTGCTGCTTTTCGTCACGCTGGCCGCACAATCCATGCTTCCGGTGACGGCGGCGGCGGCGATGGTGCTCGGCGCCAATCTCGGCGGCTCGCTCATCGCCTACGTTCTGACGCTTGGCGCCGATCTGGCCGGACGCCGCATCGTCATCGCCAATCTCTGCGTCAGGGGCGGCGGCGCGGCCATCGCGGTGCTTGCGCTGCAACGCTACGGAACCCTGCCCGACTGGCTTGGCGCCACGCCGCCGCGTCAGGCGATCAACCTTCACCTCGCGTTCAACCTGACGCTCCTGATCCTCGCCCTGCCCTTCACCGGCCCGGTGCTGCGGCTCGTCCACGCGCTTGTCCCGCCACCTGCGGAGAATGCGAAGCTCGAACGCGTCAGCGCGCTCGACCCCGCCGCATTGTCGCAGCCCGACCGCGCGCTGGCCTGCGCCACGCGGGAGCTTCTCCAGATGGGCGAAAGCGTGGAATCCATGCTCCGCTCCGTGATCCGGCTCTACCGCCAGTGGGATGACACCGCCGCCGCCGCGATCCGGGCCAAGGAAGACGATGTGGACAAAATCCACATCAACACAAAGCTTTACCTCGCGAAGCTTCAGCGTGACAACGCCGATGAAACCGTCGTCGCGCGCGCAATGGAACTTGCCGATATGGCGGTCAATCTCGAAAGTGCGGGCAATGTGATTTCCGACACGATGCTCGGCCTCGCCGAACGCCTCGATCAGGGCGGAGTCACCTTCTCCGATCTCGGCAACAAGGAGGTCCGCGATTTCCACGACCGGGTGCTCAGCAACGCGCAGGCCGCGCTGAACGTCCTGATGACGTCGAGCCCTGACGCCGCGCGGGCGCTGGTCGAGGAAAAGGACCATGTCCGCGATGTGGAACAGAACCTTCAGCGCTCGCATCTCGAACGGCTGAAAGAGGGCCTGAGCGAAAGCATCGAAACGTCGAACATCCATCAGGAGACATTGCGCGCGCTGAAGCAGGTGAATTCCGCCTTCACCATGATCGCCTATCCGATCCTGTCGGAAACCGGCGATCTTCTGTCGAGCCGCCTGAGCCGCCAGAAGGGCTGAGCCCTAGCCCGCGACGGCCTTCAGGTGCCGCCCGAATTCAGGGCTCGCCATCAGCGCCTTGCAGCGCGCAAAGCGACCCTCGGCATAGGCGTGAAAGTCGTCGGCCGGGTTGTCGTTGGCAAGCTGGATCAGGCCCCAGAGCGTCCAGAGCAGGTCGCACATCGCCTTGTAGATGACCATCCGCCCCAGGTCGCCGGCCGCGGGCGCGCGCCCGAAATAGGCGCGCAGCATCTCCTCGTCCTGATCGGCGTCGAAGGCCCCTTCGACCGAGAGGTCGCCGAGATCCCACATCGGATCGTTCATGCCGGAATACTCCCAGTCGACGATCCACATGCGTTTCCCGGTATCGAGGAAGTTCTCGCACAGGGGATCGCAATGGCAGGGTGCCAGCGGCAAGGGATGTGCACCCAGCGCGGCGCGCACTGCCTCGGCTTCGCGCAGCACGTCGTGATAGCCGTCGGGCAGCGCCACATCCTTGGTCGAGAGGATACGCAGATAGTCGTCGATCATCGCGAAAAGCTCGAAGCGGAACGGAAAGACCGCGCCGGAGCGGTGGAGCTTTGCGAACGCCTCGCCAGCGCGGGCGGAGGAGCCCTTTCGGACCTGGAAGTTCTCCGGGCTCATCGTCGCGGCGGCGGGGATGAACCGCGTGACCATGAGGCCGCTCGCCGGATCGGCATGGATCACCGCCGGGCTGACTCCGGCCGTCGCCGCCTCGACCGCCGCCACAGCCTCGTTCGCGCGGTCGATATATTCCTCGGTCCCCTTGCCCGGCAGGCGCAGGCAGTATCCGCCGATGCGGAAGACGAGGTTGGTCAACCCGCCCATCCGCTCTGGCGTCCCGGCCCCGCGCAGTTCCGGCACCGCATCCATTGCCGCCTTCAAGCGCGCCGCAACCTCCGCCTCCATCGCTTTCTCCCGTTTTCGCGCCGCCATGGCTTTCCCCGATCACGCACCGGGACTATCGTCGCGTCAACCCTGTGCGGCGGAGGATCGCGGATGGCGGCGGAACATGGCGGGCAGTTGGGCGCGGTCTATGGCGCGAAAAGCCCCGACGAGGTGGCCGCGCTCTATGACGGCTGGGCGGGCGCATATGACAGCGACATGGCGAAGGCGGGCTATCGGCACCCGACGATCTGTCTGGCCCTTCTCGCCCGCCACTTGCCTATCCGCTCCGCGCCGGTCCTCGATGCCGGTGCAGGCACCGGGCTTCTCGGAGAATGGTTGAAGATCGCGGGCTATCCCGTTGTTCACGGTATGGATATTTCCGAAGGCATGCTTGCCGTCGCGGCCCGGAAGGGCAGCTACGACGCGCTTCACCGCGCCGCCCTCGGCACCCGCCTGCCGTTCGAGGACGGCGCCTTCGCGGGGATCGTCTCCTCCGGCGTCTTCACTACGGGCCATGTCGGTCCGGAGGGCCTCGACGATCTGACCCGCATCTGCCGAACGGGCGGGATCATCGTGCTGACGGTCAAGACGACGCTCTGGGCGGAGGGCTTCGCCGCGCATCTCGCCGAGCTACCCGTCACGCTGATCGAGGAGACGCACCCCTACGTCTCCATGCCCGGCGAATCCGGCACGGTCCCGAGCCTCGCCATCGCGCTCCGCCGCGCCTGACGTCCCCTTTCATCTTGCCCCAAATACCTCGGGGTCGTCCATTGGTGCGCCATTGGTCCGAGAACCAATGGACGACGGGCAGCACCCCCTCCCTGGCTCAGCCCTTCACCCGCGCATTCTCAGGATCGTAGAAGGGCGAAAGCCCGATCTTCGCGGGATAAACCTCGTTCGCCACGACCAGTTCGTAGCGCCCCGAGCGCAGGAAATCGTCCGAGACACCGCCCGTGTTCCGCACATAGCCGTAGCCCACGCTCTTGCCGATGGTGTAGCCGTAGCCGCCCGAGGTCAGATACCCGACCGGATCGCCATCCCGCAGGATCGTCTCGCGCCCGACCAGAACAGCATCCGCGTCGTCGAGAGTGAACCCCGCGAAGCGCTTCTTCAACGGCGCTTCCGCCTCCTCCTGCAACGCCTCGCGCCCGAGGAAGGGCCGGTTGGTCCGCATTTTCACCGCCCAGCCAAGCCCGGCCTCGAAGGGCGTGTCGTTCGGCGTGATGTCCGAGGACCAGGCGCGGTATCCCTTCTCAAGCCGCAAGCTCTCCAGCGCCCGGTAACCCACCGGCCTGATCCCCTCGCCCGCCCCCGCCGCCATCAGCGCGTCGAAGACCCGGCCCGTCGCGGCCAGGGGCACATGCAGTTCCCAGCCAAGCTCACCCACATAGGTCACCCGCAGGGCCCGCACGGTCGCCCCCGCAACCCCGATCTCGCGCACATGGCCGAAGGGGAAGCCCGCATTCGACACATCCGCCTCCGTCACCCGCGCCAGCACATCGCGCGCCAGGGGACCCATCAGCGACAGCACCCCCCAATCCTCGGTGATATCGCGGATCGCCACGTCGCCTTCGGGCAGATGCTCGGCGATCCAGGCAAGGTCATGGGTGCGGAACCCGGTGCCGGTCACGACATAGAAGCGGTCCTCCGCAAGCCGCGCCACGGTGAGGTCGCACTCGATCCCGCCGCGCGAGTTCAAGGCTTGCGTATAGGTCAGCCGACCCGGCGCCTTCGTTACGTCACCGGCGAAGACATGATCCAGCGCGGCCGCCGCATCTGCCCCCGTCACCTCGTATTTCGCAAAGGAGGACTGGTCGAAGATACCCACCGCCTCGCGGACATGCCGGTGTTCCTCGCCCACCGGACCGAACCAGTTCTGCCGGCCCATCGAATAGACGTCCCGCGCCGCCATCCCTTCCGGCGCGAACCAGTTCGGCCGCTCCCAGCCAAGCTTCGATCCGAAGACCGCGCCATGCGCCTTCAGCCGGTCATACAAGGGCGAGACGATCCGCGGCCGCCCGCTTTCGTATTCCTCATGCGGAAAGCCGATGGTGTAATGCTTGCCGTAGGCCTCGCAGGTCCGGTCGCGGACCCAATCCCGGTCGCGATGCATCCCCGAAAAGCGCCTTATGTCCACGGTCCAGAGGTCGAGCGGCGCCTCGCCCTTCATCACCCAGTCGGCCAGAACCCAGCCCGCGCCGCCCCCGGATGCGATGCCAAACGCGTTGAAACCCGCGCCGACATACATGTTGGCGCAGTCCGGGGCCGCGCCGAGGATGAAATTCCCGTCCGGCGTGAAGCTTTCCGGCCCGTTGATCATCTGCTTGACGCCCGCCTCCGCCAGCGCCGGCACGCGCGCGATGGCCTGATCCATGTGCTGCTCGAAATGGTCGAAATCGTCGTCGAAGAGCCGGAATTCCCAGTCGTCGGGCACGTCCCCCGTGGTCCATGGCTGAGGGTTCGGCTCATATCCGCCCATCACGAGGCCGCCGACCTCCTCCTTGAAATAGGTGCGCCGGTCGGGGTCGCGGATCGTCGGCGCGTCCGCCGCCAGCCCCGCGATCTTCTCGGTCACGATGTACTGGTGCTTCACGGGTTGCAGCGGCACGTTGATCCCCGCCATGGCACCCACCTGCCGCGCCCACTGCCCGGCGCAATTCACGACCCTCTCGCAAACAATCTCTCCTTGCGACGTCTTGACCGAGAAAATCCGCGCCCCGTCCATACCGAAGCCCGTCACCCGCACGCCCTCGAAAATCTTCGCGCCATGCATCCGCGCGCCCTTGGCGAGGCTCTGGGTAATGTCCGACGGCGAAGCCTGCCCGTCGGTCGGAAGCCAGCTCGCCCCGACCAGATCGGACACCTCCATCAAGGGCCACATCCGCTTCACTTCCTCGGGCGAAATCAGATGCATCTCCATCCCGAAGGACCGGGCAGTCGTCGCCAGCCGCTTGTATTCCGTCCAGCGGTCCTCGTTCGTGGCCAGCCGCAGGCAGCCGGTCATCTTCCAGCCGGTCTCCAGCCCCGTCTCCGCCGCCAGCCCCTTGTAAAGCTCGACCGAGTATTTCAGCACCCGCGTGATCGAGGCGGAGGATCTGAGCTGCCCCACCAGCCCCGCCGCGTGCCAGGTGGAGCCGGATGTGAGCTTGCCCTGCTCCAGCAGCACCACCTCGGCCTTGTGATCGCGGGCGAGGTGATAGGCCGTGGAACAGCCGATGATTCCGCCGCCGATGACGACGATCTGGGCGTGGGCTGGCAGGGTCATGGGTCAAGCTTTCCGTAGGAGGATTGATAGCTTTCGAGCGCGGCATCGAGCCGGGTCAGGTATTCCTGCGCATGGGCGTCGTAGTCGGCGCCGGGCGCGGCGAGGAAGATCTCCGACACCATCGCCCACATCGCCTCGCGCGCGAGGGACGCGCATTGCATGGCGTCGAAGGCGCGCAGGGTCGCGCCGTCGGGTGCGTGGCCGAAATAGGCGGCCAGCAATGCTTCGGCCTGCCCCTCATCCATCCCGGCATTCGACGCCGCCCCGGCCAGATCGAACATCGCGGTGCCGAAGCCCGCATATTCATAGTCGATGAGCCAGAGCCGGCCATCCCCGTCTTCGAGGAAATTCTGTGGCAGAAGGTCGTGATGCCCGTAGACGACCGGCAGGGGCACCTGCGCCGCCTCCATCGCCTCGGCGATCCCGACAAGGCGCGGCAGATCGCCCGCGAACCGGCTGCCCTTCGCCTTCAGCGTCCGCGCATAGTCGCGGATCACATGAAACACCCAGAAGATCGCCCCCGGCCCGGAGACCTCGCGCGGCATCTTCGCGTGAAACTCCCGCAGATACCGCCCGACCCGCGCGGGATCGGCCCGCACCTCCGCCTCGCCCCATGTCCGCGCCTCCAGAAACGCCGAGACCATGACCCCCGGCGCGGCATATTCGACCGCAGGCGCAAAGCCGCAGGCATGCGCCGCCCGCGCCGCCATCACCTCGTTGGCGCGGCTGACATGGTGAAACGGGAAATCCGCGCCGAAGCGAACGACATGCGCGCCCGCTTCGTCCACCACCTTCCAGCTTTCGTTCGAAAGCCCGCCGGTCAGTGGCTCGCCCGTGATCTCCCCGCGCCAGCACGGCAAGATGCGGATACGGTCACGTCCCATACGCATCCCATTTCATCTTGCCAAAAATACCTCCGCCGGAGGCTTGCACCCTCATGCCCCGCCCCCGCCCAGTCCAAGCCGCCCCCGGGCCGCCTGCGCGCCGGCATGGATCAGCCGGTCGGCGATGATGGCGATGAAGGCAACCGCCAGCCCCGCCACCAGCCCTCGCCCCGGATCGGCCTTGGTAAGCGCGATATACACCTCCTGCCCGAGATCGCGGGTGCCGACGAGGGCGGTGATGACCAGCATCGAGAGCGCGAACATGATGGTCTGGTTGAGGCCCAGCAGAATCTCCGGCAGGGCGAGCTTCAGCCGGATCCGCGTCAGGACCTGCGCTTCCGAGCAGCCCATCGCGCGCCCCGCCTCGATCAGGCGCGCATCGACGCCCCTGAGGCCCAGCACCGTGTAGCGGATCGCGGGTGCCACGGCGAAAGCGACGATGGCGATCATCGCGGTGAAATCGCCGACGCGGAAGAGCATCACGGCGGGCATCAGATAGACGAAGGAGGGCAGCGTCTGGAGGGTGTCGATGACGACCCGCACCCCGGACCAGAGGCGCTCGCTGTTCGCGGCGAGCACCCCGACGGGCAGTCCGATCAGCATCGCCATCAGGGTCGAGATGCCACAGAGATAGACGGTGATCATCGCCTTTTCCCACTGTCCCGTCGCGGCGATCAGTGTGACGAGCGCGGCGATCAGCAGCCCGAGCCGCCAGCCGCCAAGCCGCCAGCCCGCGAAGGCCAGAAGGGCGGCGACACCGAGCCACGGCAGGCCGATGAGGAAGCGCTTGAAGGGCACCAGCAGGTTCAGGAGGAAGAAGTTCTTCAGCCCTTCCAGTGTGTCGAAATAGTTGACGTTGATCCATTCGACGACCCGGCTCCAGAACGTCCCGGTCGAAAGCTGCCATGCCTGCGGATAGCTCTGCACCGCAGGCAGGATCAGCCCGACCACCCCGGCCACCGCGATCGTCGCCAACGCCGCGATCAGATAGGGATGCCGCGCCACCGGCCCAGCCTGCACCGGCGCGCCCCGCCCGCGCACGGCGACCGCCTGGCTCAGCCGGTCGAGCGCCACGGCCAGTGCCACGATGGCGAACCCCGCCTCCAGCCCCGCGCCGAAATCGAGCCTCCGGAGTGCGGCGAGCACGTCGAAGCCCAGCCCGCCCGCGCCGATCATCGAGGCGATGATCACCATGTTCAGGCTGAGCATGATGACCTGGTTGACCCCCACCATCAGCGCCTCGCGCGCCGAGGGCACCATCACGCGCCAGAGCATCTGGCGGCGGTTGCAGCCGACCATGCGGCCAAGGTCGCTCAGCTCCGCAGGCACCCGTGCCAATGCCAGTTCCGTCACCCGCGTCATCGGCGGCATGGCGTAGATCAGCGTCGCCACCACCGCCGCCGTCGGGCCGAAGCCAAAGAGAAACAGGATCGGCACCAGATAGGCGAAGACCGGGATCGTCTGCATCAGGTCGAGCAGCGGCCGGATCGCGCGCGAAAACCAGAGGTGCCGCCAGGCAAGGATGCCGAGCGCCATCCCGCCAGCCACGCCCAGGGGCACCGCGACGAGGATCGAGGCCAGCGTCACCATCGCGCTCTGCCACTGACCGAAAAGCACGATGAAGAGGAAACAGGCCGCGACCAGCACCGCAAGGCCCCTGCCGCCGGCCCAAAGCCCGAGCAGCGCGAAGCAGGCGATCACCGCGATCCATGACAGCGGCGGCGTGATCTGGATCGCGGCACTCCCCCGCCCGTCGAGAAACCCGGTCGACAGCAGCGACAGCACCACCCGGTAGGGCGCGTCGATCACCGCCGCGATGAACCGGGTGAGTTCCTGAAAGGTGAAAAGCCCGAAGGTCGCGTCGTTCAACAGCCATTTCGTGAAGGCCGTGATCCACCGCGCCACCGGGATCGTCCACGCTTTTGGCCATTCGAAGGCCCAGGGCGCGGCCTTCGCGCCCCAAAGCCAGAGCGCGACACAGATCAGAACGACAAGACCCCAGCCCGCCCATCGGGGCAGACCGCGCGCGCCGGGAATGGCTATGGCATCTGCCAAGTCTCAGCCCCCCATCAGAAGCCGGCTGACGTCGTCGCGGCGAAGATGGCCTATGACCCGGCCCGCGCCGTCCGACACCGCGACCGCCGCCGCACCGCTCAGGAACAACGGCGCCGCATCGGCGATGACCGTCCGCGCGGCGACCGTTCCTGTTGCCTCGCCCTCCGCCGCGACCATCACACTATCCGCGCGCACGACCTTCGCCTTCGGCACCGCCTGCGTGAATTCGCGGACATAGTCGGTCGCCGGATTCAGCACCAACTCCTCCGGCGTCCCCTGCTGGACGATCGCGCCGTCCTTCATGATGGCGATGCGGTCGGCAAGCCGGATCGCCTCGTCGAAATCGTGGGTAATGAAGACGATGGTCTTCTTCAGGACCGATTGCAGGCGGATGAACTCGTCCTGCATCTCGCGCCGGATCAGCGGGTCGAGTGCGGAGAACGGCTCATCGAGGAACCAAAGCTCCGGCTCGACGGCGAGCGACCGGGCAATCCCCACCCTTTGCTGCTGGCCGCCCGACAGTTGACGCGGATAGGCCTCCTCGCGCCCGCCAAGGCCGACGAGCGCGATCATCTGGCGCGCCCGCTCCTCCCGCGCCGCGCGCGCGACGCCCTGCACCTCAAGCGGAAAGGCCACGTTCCCCAGAACCGTCAGATGCGGCAGAAGCGCGAAATGCTGGAAAACCATGCCCATCCGGTGACGGCGGATCTCCACCATCTCCCTGTCGGATGCGGCGAGAAGGTTCTGCCCGTTGAAGAGGATCTCCCCCGCCGTCGGCTCGATCAGCCTCGACATGAGGCGCACGAGCGTCGATTTCCCCGACCCCGACAACCCCATGATGACGAAGATCTCGCCCTGCCGGACCGAGAGGCTGACATCGCGCACCGCCGGAACCAGCCCCGCCGCCGTGATCCCTTCCGCCGTGGCTTCGGAGCCGAGGCTTCGCAACACTTCCCCGGCGCGCGCGCCGAAGAGCTTCCAGACGCCGCGGCATTGCAGCGTGATCGTGTCCTCAGAGGCGCCGACGGCACCCTGAACGGCAGCAGGACTTTCAGTCATCGGGACTTCCGGCAGGATGGGACCGGACCGCCATCGGCGATCCGGCGACGTGCATTACTGACCGATCCAGGGCTTCCAGCGATCCTCGTTCGCGGCCATCCAGGCGTCGGTGACCTCGTCGACGGTCTTGCCGTTCAGATCGACCTCGGTGATCATCTGCCCCATCTCGTCATTGTCGATGGTGAAGGCCTTGATCGCGTCGTAGGCGCCCGGCCACTTGTCCTTCACCCCGGCCCAGCCGACCTTCCAGATCTCGCCATGCGGCTTGCCGCAATCATAGGCCATGTCGGGATTGCTGCCCCAGGCGGGATCGTTGTAGCACTCCGGCGTATATTCGGGAAACTCGACCCATTCCCCCTTGTATTTCGCCGGCGCCCAGTGCGGCGCATAGATCCAGAGCATGATCGGCGCCTCGCGCTGATAGGCGCTTTCCAACTCGGCGAAGAGCGCGGCATCGGTGCCCGCATGGATCACCTCGAACGGCAGGTCGAGCGCCTGGACCCGTTCGTCATCGAACCCGCCCCACGTCACCGGCCCGCCAAGGTAACGGCCCTTCGGCGCGGTCTCGGCGGTCGAGAACGCCTCGGCGCAGGCCGGGTCCTTCAGCGCTTCCCAGTTCGGCAGGCCGGGGCATTTCTCCTTCATGTATTCGGGGAACCACCACTCTTCCTTGGCCTTCATGCCGGTCGGCCCGAAATTCTCGACCTTGCCGGTCGCGGTCGCGGCGTCCATCGCCTCGCGCCCCGTGGTTTCCCACATCTCCATCGCCACATCGAGGTCGCCGGTCTCCAGCCCCGCGAACTGCGCGAGGTAGTCGGCCTGGACATATTCGACGTTGTAGCCCGCCTTCTGAAGGATATCGCCCATCAGCTGCGTGGTGATAAGCTGCCCGGTCCAGTCATGCAGCGTCAGCTTGATCGGATCGGTCGATTCCTGCGCCGTGGCGGCACCGGCGGACATTGCCAGCGCGGACACCCAGCACACCAAGGTCTTTCTGGTCTTGGACATCGTGAACTCCCTGTTCTGCCGGCTCAGCCGGTCTTCGGAACGGTCGTTCACGGGGGCAGCCAAGGCCCCCGCCCCGTTCCCTCCACCAACTAGGGACGACGGGAACGATTCCGTCAATCCGCTCCGTGTGGTTTTTTGTGCTTTTCATGCCCGCTTCGCGCCCGATAATTGCGAAACCTGCCGCGACCGCCTAAAGTCGCGCCAGCACCCGGAGCGCTATATGCTGTCCAAACGCCACGCCGACATCCTGAACATCCTCGAAACCGAGGGCACGGCGACGATCGCGGGTCTGGCCGAACGTCTCGGCGTCTCGCTCGAAACCGTGCGCCGCGATGTGCGGCCCCTGACCGAGTCCGGCACGCTCCTGCGCGTTCACGGCGCTGTCGGGCTCGCCGGGCAGCTGGGTGAAGCGCCGTTCCAGAAGCGGATGCGCGAAAACGCCGCCGCCAAGCAGGCCATCGCGAAGACCGTCGCCGCGATGGTCCGCGACGGCGACAGCCTGATGCTCGACACCGGCACCACGACCAGCTTCGTCGCCCGCGAACTGACCGGCCACCGCCGCCTCACCATCGTGACCAACTCCACCGACATCGCCCGCATCCTCGCCACGCGGAACGGCAACCGTGTCTTTCTCGCCGGCGGCGCTTTGCGCCCCGATTCCGGTGCCGCCTTCGGCAAATCCGCGCTCGACTTCGTCGCGGGCTTCCGGGTGCGGCTGACGATCCTCTCAGCCGGTGCGGTCGACGAGACCGGCCTCATGGATTACGACCTCGAAGAGGCCGAGCTTGCCCGCCTGATGCTCGCCCGCGCCGATCTCCGCGCCGTTGTTACCGACCACACGAAGTTCGGTCGCGCCGGCCTCATCCGCGTCGCGGGCTTCGACGGCATCGACACGCTCGTCACCGACCGGACGCCGCCACCCGCCATCGCCGCCGCACTCGCCAGCGCCGGAGCAGAGCTGACCCTGCCCGTTCATCTTGGCGAAAATACCTCCGCCGGAGGCACCTGAGGCCCCGGACAGGGTCCGGGGCCGAGGCAGGAACAGTGGCGCCGGAAAGGCGCCGCCGCTATTTCAAGATGGTCTCGGGCCCCATGACCTGGGTCGGCAGCCAGGTCGACAGGATCGGCACATAGGTGACGATGATGAGGAAGACGAAGAGCACGCCGAGGAACGGCAGCGCCGCCCGCACCACCCGCATCATCGACATCCCCGCCACGCCCGAAGTGACGAAGAGATTGAGCCCCACCGGCGGCGTGATCATCCCGATCTCCATGTTCACCACCATGATGATGCCGAGATGGATCGGATCGACGCCGAGCGAAATCGCGATCGGAAAGACCAGCGGCGCCACGATCAGAATGAGGCCGGAGGGCTCCATGAACTGACCGCCGATCAGCAGGATCACGTTGACGATGACGAGGAACATGATCTTGCCGAAGCCCGCGTCGAGCATCACGCTCGCGATCTTCTGCGGGATCTGCTCGTCGGTCAGGACGTGCTTCAGGATCAGCGCGTTGGCGATGATGAACATCAGCGTGATGGTCAGTTTGCCCGCCTCGAAGAGGGTCGCCCTGGTGTCCTTGTGGAAGAGCACCGACACCAGCGCGATGGGCTTTTGCCAAAGCTGCAGGTTGCCCCCTTCCTTCGTCAGCGGCCCCATGTCGCGGTAGATGAAATTCGCCACGATGAAGGCCCAGACCGAGGCGACGGCGGCGGCCTCGGTCGGCGTGAAGATGGCGCCGGTGATGCCCGGAATGCCATAAAGCCCGACCATGATGATGACGATCAGCATCAGCCCCCAGAACGCGTCGGCGAACGAGGCGAAGATCTCGCCCCAGCCCTTCCACTCACCCTTCGGCATGTTGGTCCAGATCGCCCAGATGAGGATCGTCGCCATCAGCATGAACCCCGCCAGAAGGCCCGGAAACACCCCCGCGAGGAACATGCGCCCAACCGAGACGTCCGTGGCCGAGGCATAGACGACCATGACGATGGATGGCGGGATGAGGATGCCGAGCGTGCCCGCGTTGCAGATCACCCCGGCCGCGAAATCCTTGGAATAGCCCACCTGCCGCATCGCCGCGATGGCGATTGAGCCGATGGCGACCACGGTCGCGGGTGACGACCCGGAAAGTGCCGCGAAGAGCATGCAGGCGAGGACCCCGGCGATGGCGAGCCCGCCCGGAAGGTGCCCGACGCAGGCGATGGCGAAGCGGATGATCCGCTTGGCGACGCCGCCCGTCGACATGAAACTCGACGCGAGGATGAAGAACGGGATCGCCAGCAGCGTCGCATGCCCCTCCATCGCCTGGTAGAGCGTCTGCGCGACCGAGGCGAGCGAGGTATCCGAGAACCACAGCAGGAAGAAGGTCGAGGCGAGGCCGAGCGAAATCGCGATCGGGACGCCGATCAGCATGAAGCCGACGACCATGACGAAAAGCAGAACGACATCCATGTCTTAGTCCCCGATATTCATGTGGCGGACGTCTTCGACAGCGTCTTCGGCCTCGTGACTGACGATCAGGCTTTCGCGGGTGCCTGCGACGATCCCCCATGTCGCCTGCAACAGCCGGAACAGGAGAAGGGCACAGCCGATGGGCAGGATGAGGTAAGGGATGAAGCGCGGCAGTTTCTCGTAGTGTTCGCCCTGATTGAACAGCGGCTCGACAAAGCGCAGCCAGTCAGGCATCGGGATCTGCTCGGTCTCATACCAGGCTTGGTCGCGGGTCTTGATGAACCCCTCGGGGAACCAGCGCCCGCCGGTCTGTTCGAACCCTCCGAACGGCGCGAAGTAATCCCAGGCGCCCTTCAGGAGAAGGAAGGCATAGGCCAGGCACAGGGCGGCCGCCAGAAGCGCCAACAGACGCCGCCCCCGATGCGGCAGCAGGTTGACGATCACGTCGACGCCGAGATGGGCGGTGGTCTTCACCGCGTAGGACATTCCGAAAAGCACGAGCCAGGCGAACAGCGCCGAGGTCAGCTCAAGCCCCCAGATCAACGAAGAGTTGAACATGTAGCGCAAGACGACGTTGGCGAAGGTGATCACCGTCATGGCGCCAAGGATCAGCGCGATGAAGGTTTCTTCCAATTCATTGACGATCTGGCCCAAGGCCGATCGCGGCTCGTGCTTGCCGCTCATGTCCCTCTCCCCATGTCCGCAAATCCGGACCCGGCCATCCCTGGACGGGTCCGGATCAACCCCTTGCCGCGAGCGGTGGCTCAGCTACCGGAGTTGAAGGTCTGCGCGGCGTCGATGTTTTCCTGACCGATGCCGTCGGCGAACTTGGCCCATACCGGTTTCATCGCATCGACCCATTCCTGGCGCTGTTCCGGTGTCAGTTCGCGGATCACGCCGCCGGCGTCGAGGATCGCCTGCCGGGCTTCGGCATCGACCTGGTTCACGGCGGCGTTGCGTTCCACCGTCACCTCGTTGAGGATCTTCAGCACCTGATCCTTCACCGCCGGATCGAGACTGTCGAGCCAGTCGGTCGAGGCGACGACGAGATAGTCGAGCGCGCCGTGGTTGGTCTCGGTCGTGCCGTCCTGCACCTCGTAGAACTTCTGGCCATAGACGTTCGACCAGGTGTTCTCCTGTCCGTCGACGACGCCGGTCTGCAAGGCGCCGTAAACCTCGGCGAAGGCCATCGGCTGCGGGCTCGCTCCAAGCGCCTCCATCTGCGCCACGATCACGTCCGAGGGCTGGACGCGGATCTTCAGGCCCTTCATGTCGCCCGGCACCAGAAGCGGCTTGTTGGCCGACATCTGCTTCAGGCCATTGTGCCAGAATTCCAACCCCTGGAGGCCGCGGCGGGACATCGAGTCCTTCATCGCCTGTCCGATCTCGGAGTTCTGGAAGGCATCGACGGCGGCGATGTCCTTGAACATGAACGGAAGATCGAAGATCTGGAACTGCTTGGTGAAGGCTTCGAACTTCGACAGCGAGGGCGCGGCGAACTGAACGTCGCCCTGAAGCATCGCCTCAAGCACCTGATCGTCGTCGTAGAGGGTGGAGTTCGGATAGACCTCCATGCAGGCCGTGCCGTCCATCTCCTTGTTGACGCGGTCGGCGAACATCGCGGCGGCAATCCCCTTGGGGTGCTTGTCGGCATTGGTGACGTGGGCGAACTTCATCACGATTTCACCCTCGTCGCAGCCTTCGCTGGCGAGCGCGGCACCTGCGGATAGCGCGAGCGCAATCGCGGTCATCGATGTCAGGACGTGTTTCATCGGATCTCCTCCCATTTGTCCGAAAGATTGGTGACAAGAGAAAAGCGGGAAGCCGCCGATGCGGCAATGGCTTATTTCCGGCGCGCAAAAAACACCATTAACACTTTAATATCAACTAATTACAGTCATCTTTGAAAGCTTCCCCCTCAACTCCGCGCGAATTGTCACACAGCCGTTACCGCCGACTGTGCGAAAATCCGCACACTATTCGCGATAGTCTTCGGCGCGAATCCCGTGGCGGGCAAGCTTGTCGTAAAAGGTCTTGCGCGGCAGCTTCAGTGCCACCGCCGCCTCGGTCGCGTTGCCGCGCCGGCGCGTAAGTTCCTCGATCAGGAGCGAGCGTTCAACCCGTGCCATCTGCCCGGCAAGCCCGGTCGCGTCGCCGGTCTGCTGGCTGTCATGCAACCCCATCGCAAAACGCATCGCCGCGTTCATCAGCCCGCGCGCATTGCCCGGCCAGTCCTGCGCCATGAGGTCGGCGATGACGTCCACGGTGATCTCGGGCACCGGAAGGTCGGACTGCTCGCAGGCGATCGGAGACATAGTGACGGAAGAGGACCGGAATGTCCTCGGGCCGTTCCTTGAGCGAGGGGATGCGCACGCGCATCACGTCGAGCTTGTAGAAGAGATCGGGATTGAAGCGCCCCTCCGCCGCCTCGCGCGCCAGATCGCGGTAGGTTCCGGCGATCACGCGGGTGCCGGAATGGCTGTCGATCAGGTCGAGAAGCGCGAATTGCGCGGCGGGCGGCAGGGCCGCGATCTCATCGAGAAAGATGGTCCCGCCCTCGGCCCGTTCGAAGAGCGAAAGCAGGTTTTCGGGCGTGGCGGAGGCCGCCGAAAGTTTGAGGAACGGCCGCATCGCGGCGGCGGAGAGAAGGTGGATCACTTCGGCCATCTTCGAGGTTCCCGCGCCTGCCGGGCCGGAAATCAGCACTTCCGCAGACGTCCGGGCTGCGGCGCGGGCAGCTTCGCGCATCTGCTCCGAGATGGCCGAAGTTCCCACCAGCATTCGCGCCGCCGCGTCGCCGCGCCGGATTTCGCGCTTCAGGGCGCGGTTCTCGAGCACCAGATCCCGGGTCTTCAGGGCCTTCGTCACAACGGCCAGCAAGTCCGAGGGATTGCAGGGCTTTTCGAGAAAGTCGAAGGCGCCGCCGGTCATTCCCCGGACCGCCATCGGCACGTCGCCCTCGCCGGTCAGGAGAATCACAGGGAGATCGGGATCGACCTTTCGCGCATGTTCGAGAAGCGCGAAGCCGTCCTTGCCGGGCATCCTGATATCCGACAGCACGACGCCCTCGAAGTTCGGCGTAATGTGATCCTTGGCCTCGATATAGCTGCCCGCCAGAACCGGCCGCATCCCGGCGAGTTCCAAGGTCTGGCCCAGGGCCTCGCGCACCGCGCGGTCGTCGTCGACCAGAAGGACCTGGTCCGCGCTCATGCCGCCCGCGCCCCGAGGCGCGCCGCGTCGAGATCGACAGTGAATTCCGCCCCGCCCTCGGGCCGGTTCCGTCCGGAGATCTCGCCGCCGAAGCCCTTGACGATGCCGTAGGAGATGGACAAGCCAAGCCCCATTCCCTCGCCCGCACCGACCTCCTTGGTCGTGTAGAACGGATCGAAGATGCGGTCGGGGTCCGCGATGCCGGGGCCGGTGTCGCGCACCGTCAGCCGGACCCTGCCCTGCTGAGCTTTCGCGCGGATGGTGACGGTGCCGCCCTCACCCATCGCGTCGGCGGCGTTGCCTATGAGGTTGACGAGCACCTGCTGCAACCTCACCTCGCCACCCCTGACCCAGAGCGCACGGGCGGGCGGCGTCCAGTCGACGCGCACCCCGGCAGCCTTCAGACGGGTCTCGGTAAGTTCAAGCGCGTCGGCCACGGCCCGACCGAGATCGACGTCGTTCACCGCCTCGCTTTCCTGCCGCGCGAAGGCGCGCAGGTTCTTGATGATCCGTCCCATCCGGCGGGCAAGATCGGAGATGCGGCCAAGGTTGTCGGCGGCCTTCGCGCCCATGCCGCGCTCGAGAAAGAGCGAGGCATTCTCCGCATAGGACCGTATCGCCATGAGCGGCTGGTTGAGTTCGTGGCTGATCCCCGCCGACATCTGGCCGAGCGCGGAAAGCTTGCCCGCCTGCACGAGTTCGGCTTGCGTGCGGTGAAGCCGATCATTCGCCTCGGACAGTTCACGCGTGCGTTCCTCGACGCGGGTTTCCAGCAGCGCGTTCGCCTCCGCCTCGAGGTCAAGCCGGTCGGCGAGCGCCCTTCGCCGTTCCATGAGCGCGAAGACAACCGCCCCGAGCCCGACCGAGGCCGCCGCCGCCATCGCCGCCGCAAGGGCTGCCTGACGTTCGGCGGGCGCGATGTCCACCAGCGCCTCGCCCAGCATCTCGACCACCGGCAAGGGCCGGGTCAGGTGCAGGGTGCGTTCGGGCAGGTGCGGCCCGCCATCGAGCGTCCAGATGTCGTAGCCACCGAACGTCGTCGCGCGCTGCCTCAGCCGCGCCTCGCCAGCCAGCGCCGCCAGTTCCGCCGTCGGCTGGCCGTCACCGAAATGGGCGAGGATCAGTTCGTCGCGGTTGGACACGAAGGCGACGCCGGCCTGATCGGTGAAGAATACGATCATCGGATCGCCACGCCACGTGACCTCGACAGCCTCGGTCTCGATCCGCGCGACAAGTGCGCCGGAAACCGGACCGGCGGGCGAAAAGACCGGAGCCGCATAGACGAAAAGCCGCCGGCCCGTCTCCGGCTCGATCTCGCGCGCGAAGCCAAGGGCGCCCTGCATGGCGCGGCGGAAATGCGGCTGCGCGGAGCGGTCCTGCCCGATATCGTCGCCGGACGATGCGATGACCCGGCCCGCCGAGGACAGCAGAAGAAGCTCGTTCGACCCGGTGATATCCGCCGTGCGCTGCAACAGCGCATGTCCCGCCGCGCCCTCCGCGCCGCGATCGAGCGTGAGGCCGATAACTTCGGGATGGTCGGCCATCAGGACCGTCATCTCGCGGTACCGCTGCAACTGCCCCGTCAGCCGGTCGCCCGCGAGCGCCAGATCCGCCTGCCCGCGTTCCGCGAGTCGGGAAAGGGAATCCCGAAGCGCGAGCCACCAGACGCCACCCGTCACGGCGCAGGTCGCGATCAGGAATACGGCAAGAACGGCGGCGCGCCGGCCCATCGGATATCTCCTCCACGGAACATGACCTTAGCGGCTGCGGCGGGCGCAAGGCCAGTACGATTTGACAGCGGCCAAGGTCTCGCGCAGCCTTCTCGGGCAGGATTCTGCGCCGGGCGCGCAGAATCCTGCACCGCGATGTCGCGCCTTTCATCGAATCTCGGTGGCGGGCGGGATGACGCGGTCCAAGCTATCGCCACCGCACGCGCAGGCGTGGAGCATGACCGTCTATGGGAGGACACCATGAGAACACTGAAAGGCAGGATCACTGCCATTATCGCCGCTGCGACGCTCGCCATGCCGGCGGCCGCGCAGGCCGAGGAATTCATCAACATCCTGACCGGCGGCACGTCCGGGGTTTACTACCCGCTCGGTGTCGGGCTGTCGAAGATCTACGCCGACAATATCGAAGGCGCCCGCACGCAGGTACAATCGACCAAGGCGTCGGTCGAGAACCTCAACCTGCTTCAGCAGGGCAAGGGCGAACTGGCGCTGGCGCTTGGAGACAGCGTGAAGCTTGCCTGGGAAGGCGATGCCGATGCGGGCTTCAAGGGGCCCTTGGACAAGCTCAGGGGCATCGCCGCAGTCTATCCGAACTACATCCAGATCGTCGCCTCGAAGGACAGCGGCATCACATCGCTCGCCGATCTCAAGGGCAAGAGCCTGTCGGTCGGCGCGCCGAAATCGGGCACCGAACTCAATGCCCGCGCGATCTTCGCGGCGGCGGGGATGAGCTATGACGATCTCGGCAAGACCGAATACCTGCCCTTCGCGGAATCGGTCGAATTGATGAAGAACCGCCAGTTGGACGCGACGCTCCAGTCGGCGGGCCTCGGCGTCGCCTCGATCAAGGATCTCTCGGCGTCGATCCCGGTGCAGATGGTGTCGGTCCCGGCGGACGTGGTCGAGAAACTCGGCGCGCCCTATATCGCCGCAACGATCCCTGCCGGCACGTACGACGGTCAGGATGCGGACGTACAGACGGTGGCCGTCGTCAACTTCCTCGTCACGCGCGAGGACGTGTCGGAGGAAACCGCCTACCAGATGACGAAGCTCCTCTTCGAGAACCTCCCCGCGCTTGAGGCCGCCCACAAGGCCGCCGCGCAGATCAAGCTGGAGAACGCCCTGACCGGGATGCCGATCCCGCTGCATCCGGGCGCGGAGCGCTACTACAAGGAAAAGGGCCTCATGTAAGGGCCGCTGCGCCGGGCGGTTCGCGCCGCCCGGCGCGCATGATTTCCGGGGAGGGGAAATCCTACAATGGCGACCATCGAGACCCAGCACACCATGCCGAAAGACGCGCCCGATCTGGGGCTGCACGATCCCCTTGCCGACAATTTTCCCGCGGGGTTCGAGGGACGGCTTCTGTTCTGGATCGCGGTTGCGTTTTCCGCGTTTCAGGTCGCGACCGCCGCGCATCTCATCGACATGCCGAGTCAGGTGGTGCGGGCGATCCATGTCGGCTTCCTCGCCCTTCTCGGCTTTCCGCTGATCGCGCTCGTCCGCCGCAAGGCCGTCCCGATCAAGGCCGCCGCCTGGACGCTGGCGCTCGCCGGGGTTGCCGTCGCGCTCTACCAGTGGGTCGAATATGCGCCGCTGATCCTGCGGGCGGGCGATCCCCTGCCGCGCGACAGCGTCATGGGCGTCATTTCCCTGGTCGTCGTCTTCGCGGCGGCATGGACCCTGATGGGTCCGGCCCTGCCGATCATCGCGGGCGTCTTCCTTTCGTACTGCCTCTTCGGGCAGTATCTACCCTCGCCATTCAATCACCGGGGCTACGATTTCGCGCAAGTGATCGACCACATGACCTACGGGACCGAGGGCATCTACGGCATCCCGGTCTATGTCTCCTCAAGCTATATTTTCCTCTTCATCCTGTTCGGCTCGTTCCTTGAGCGCGCCGGGATGATCAAGCTCTTCACCGATGTGTCGCTCGGCCTTGTCGGCCACAAGCAGGGCGGCGCGGCCAAGGTCGCGGTGATCTCATCGGGCCTGATGGGCACGATCTCGGGTTCGGGCGTGGCCAACGTCGTCACCACCGGGCAGTTCACCATCCCGCTGATGAAAAGCTTCGGCTACCGCCCCGCCTTCGCAGGGGGTGTCGAAGCGACCTCCTCGATGGGCGGGCAACTGATGCCGCCGGTGATGGGGGCCGTCGCCTTCATCATGGCCGAGACCTTGGGCGTCGAATATATCGAGGTCGTGCAGGCCGCGCTGATCCCGGCGATCCTCTATTTCCTCGGCGCCTTCTGGATGGTGCATCTGGAGGCGGGCCGTCACGGGCTGGTGGGCATGGCGATAGAAGACCTGCCTTCGCCCCTGAAGGCGATCAAGGAGGGCTGGTATCTCCTCCTGCCGCTCGGCGTTCTCGTCTATCTCCTCTTCTCGGGTTATACGCCCCTGTTCGCGGGGACCATCGGGCTTGCGCTGACGGTCATGCTGATCCTCGGCGGCTCGGTCATCCTCGGCCTGCCCTCCGTGGCGCTGAGGATCGTGGTCTGGGTGGCGCTCGGCCTGATCGCTGCATCGTTCTTCGAATGGGGGATCCTGCCGGTTCTCGCGGCACTCGCTGTGCTGATCGCGTGGAACGCGCTCTCGAAGGGCGGGCGCGAGACGCTTCTGCTCTGCCGGGATTCACTGGCCGAGGGCGCCAAGACCGCGTTGCCCGTCGGCATCGCCTGTGCGCTCGTCGGCGTCATCATCGGCACCATGACCCTGACCGGAGCCGCCAACACCTTCGGCCAATACATCGTCCATGTCGGCGACCGAAGCCTGATACTGTCGCTGATCCTGACCATGGTCACCTGTATCGTGCTTGGCATGGGTATTCCGACGATCCCCAACTACATCATCACCTCATCCATCGCCGGTCCGGCGCTTCTGGCCCTGGGCGTGCCGCTGATCGTCAGCCATATGTTCGTCTTCTATTTCGGCATCCTTGCCGACCTGACGCCGCCCGTCGCACTGGCCTGCTTCGCCGCAGCACCCATCGCCAGGGAGAGCGGGCTGAAGATCTCGATGGAGGCGATCAAGGTCGCCGCCGCAGGTTTCGTCATTCCGTTCATGGCGGTCTATACGCCCGCACTGATGCTACAGGACGGCGGCCCCCTCGCGGCCGAGATCGGCTACTGGCCCGCCGTCGCCTATGTGGTCCTCAAGACAGTGCTCGCCATCGGGTTGTGGGGGACGGCGGTGATCGGCTGGCTGGGCCGCCCGTTGCCGGTCTGGATGCGGCTTCTGGCGGCGGCCGGGGCGATCACTCTGGTCGCGGCACTTCCCCTGACGGATGAGGCGGGCTTCGCCCTCGCGGCGGTCTTCGCGGGCCTCATCTGGCGGATGCACGCCGCGCGGGTGGCATGAGTGCGGCCTGCCTCATGGTCGGCGCCGCGGCGCTTTCGCTCGCCACGGGGCAGTTCGATCTCTCATGGACGCATTCCGTCGAAAAGACCGGATGGCGGGAACACTGGGTCGTCGAAGGTCACGCGCTGCGCCTGACCGAAGCCGCCGTCAAGGGATCGGGCGCCGGGATGGACCCCGGTCCGGGGGCGGTCCTGAAAGGCGACTGGTGGGTCTGGGTGCCCGACCTCGCGCCGGTGCCGGAGCTTCGCCTCGCCACCTCTGGCGCGACCGTCGGCGGCTGGCGGCTTTGCGCGGACGGCGCGTGCCGGGAATTCGGCGACGACCCCGGCGACGGCATCCGCCTCGCGCCTTGCCCGGACTGACCAGTGCAATCTCAAAAGACTGCAAAATCGCATTCCATGCTGCATCGCAGTATGTTTTTTCTGCGAGACAAAAAAATTTTTACTGACTACGCTCGCGCCATCGAGAGGGATTCGTCTGACTTGAGTCTGCCGCAGAAACAAGCGACCCCGACGCTCGGCCCGGTGATCCGTGCGCGCCGCCGGCAGGTGTCGATCACGCTTCAGGGTCTTTCCGACCGCTCCGGCGTCTCGGTCGGTTATCTCAGCCAGCTTGAGCGCGACAACGCCACCCCGACGCTCGGCACGCTCGCGCAGATCGCGCAGGCATTGGGGGTTGGCGTCGATTACTTCATCGCCACGCCGCGCCCCGCCGACGCCCTGTCGCAGACCGAAAAGCGTACGCGCTTTTCCATCGACGGGTCTTCGATCGTCTATGAACGCCTCGGTGCGGAGTTTCCCGGCAGCCAGATGTCCTCGTTCATCCTGCACGTCCCGGCGGACTATCGCTCGGAAACCGTGCGGCACGAAGGCGAGGAAATCGTCTTTGTCCTCGAAGGCAGCGTGGTGCAGGTGCTGGAGGGAGAAGAATTCCGGATGCGACCCGGCGACAGCCTGCATTACCGCGGCAACCGGCCGCATTCATGGTACAATGACAGCGGTTCGCCTGCGAAGCTTCTATGGACCGGAACGCTGGAACTGTTCCACGGCCTTCCCGTTCCGGGCGGCACCATCAGGACGGAGGGCGAACCCGCGACTTGACCTTGAGGCAGGCCCCTACGTCAACACGACGGCGGGGTTGCAGGCGGAAGAGAAGGCGCTAAGCCTCGGCTATCGGGCCAAAAGAACGAAACCATCAGCCAGAGCGGACACAGTTCCGCCAACACGGAGGAAGACGATGAACCTCAAGTATCAACTCGCCACGGGTCTTGTCCTTGCGGCACTGAGCGTCGGCGCGGCCTCGGCCAAGACGCTGGTCTATTGCTCGGAAGGCTCGCCCGAAGGCTTCGACCCGGCGCTTTATACCGCGGGCACCACCTTCGACGCCTCGGCGCACCCGGTCTATAACCGCCTCGTGGAATTCGTCACCGGCACGACCGAGGTCGAGCCGGGTCTCGCTGAAAGCTGGGAAGCTTCGGAAGACGGGCTGGAATACACCTTCCACCTGCGCAAGGGCGTCAAGTTCCATTCGAGCGACACGTTCACGCCGACGCGCGATTTCAACGCCGATGACGTGATCTTCTCGTTCGAGCGTCAGTGGAAGGAAGACAACCCCTACTACAAGGTCTCGGGCGGCACTTGGGAATACTTCAACAGCATGTCGATGCCGGACTTGCTGAAAAGCATCGAGAAGGTTGACGACAACACCGTCAAGTTCGTGCTGAACCGGCCCGAAGCGCCGATGATCGCCAACCTGGCGATGGACTTCGCCTCGATTCAGTCGAAGGAATACGCCGACGCGATGGAAGCCGCCGGCACGCCCGAGATGCTGAACCAGGCGCCGATCGGCACCGGCCCGTTCCAGTTCGTCGCCTATCAGAAGGACGCGGTGATCCGCTACAAGGCCAATCCCGACTACTGGGAAGGCAAGGCGGCCATCGACGATCTGGTCTTCGCCATCACGCCGGACGCCTCCGTCCGCTACCAGAAGATGAAGGCCAACGAATGCCAGATCATGCCCTATCCGAACCCGGCGGATATTGAGGCGATGAAGGCCGACCCCGACCTCAACATGCTTGAGCAGGAAGGCCTGAACGTCGGTTATCTTGCCTACAACACCAAGCAGGCGCCCTTCGACAATCCCATGGTCCGCAAGGCGCTGAACATGGCGATGGACAAGCAGGCGATCATCGACGTGGTCTTCCAGGGCTCCGGCAAGGTCGCCAAGAACCCGATCCCGCCGACCATGTGGTCCTATGACGACGCCGTGGTGGACGATACCTACGATCCCGAAGCCGCGAAGAAGATGCTGGACGAGGCGGGAGTCAAGGACCTGTCGATGAAGGTCTGGGCAATGCCGGTGCAGCGCCCCTACAACCCGAACGCACGCCGCATGGCCGAATTGATCCAGTCGGACTTCGAGAAGGTCGGCGTCAAGGTCGAGATCGTGTCCTACGAATGGGGCGAATATCTCGAGCGGTCGAAGGCCGAGGACCGCGACGGCGCCGTTCTTCTGGGCTGGACCGGCGACAACGGCGATCCCGACAACTTCCTCGCTGTGCTTCTGGGCTGCGATGGCGTCGGCGGCGCCAACCGTGCGCAGTGGTGCTACCAACCGTTCGAGGATCTGATCCAGAAGGCCAAGGTGACCTCGGACATGGCCGAGCGCACCAAGCTTTACGAGGAGGCGCAGGTCGTCTTCAAGGAGCAGGATCCCTGGGCCACGATCGCCCATTCGGTCGTGTTCATGCCGGTCCGCAAGGAAGTCACCGGCTACAAGGTCCACCCGCTGGGCGGACACATCTTCTACGGCGTCGATATCGCCGAATAATGAGCAACGGCGCGGGGCTTGACGGCCCCGCGCCACAGCCAGCCCCATGACAGATCGCTACAGAGATTTCCGGCGCATCGCCGCCGAGCTTGGGACCGACGCAGTCGCGCTCGTTCCCGGCGCGAACTTCGACCGTTTCTACGGCCACCCGTTCGGCACCAACGAACGTCCGCTCGTGGTGGTAATCCCGGTCGAGGGCAATCCCGCCGCCGTGGTTCCCAACCTGGAACTCACCAGCTTCGCCGCGCTCGATTTCGAGGGTGAGGTCTTCGACTGGCGCGACCAGACCGGCTATGCCGACGCCTTCGCCGCCCTCGCCGCGCATATGCCGTTGAAGTCGCTGGCCGTCGAAGGCCAGGTGATGCGCGTCTTCGTGCAACTGGCGCTGACCGCCGCCCTGCCCGGCCTGAAGATCATCGACGCCGAAAAGGCCATCACCGCGCTCCGCTATTGCAAGACGCCCGATGAGATCGCCGCGATGACCCGCGCCATCGCGATTTCCGAGGCGGCGCTGGGCGAGACGCTCGACGGCGTGCGGATCGGCCAGACCGAGAAAGACATCGAGCGGATGCTGGTGCAGGCGCTCTTCGCGCACGGCGCCGAGGAGCAGGCCTTCGGCGCGCTCGTCGCCGCCGGGCCGCACAGCGCCGCCTCCCATGCCCATGCGCGCGACGTCGCCATCCGCGCGGGCGATCCGCTTCTGATCGACTTCGGCGCCCGCTGGGGCGGGCTTTGCGCCGACATCACCCGCACCGTCTTCGTCGGCCATTGCACGGATGAGGCGGCATCGGTCTATGAGGTCGTTCTCGCCGCCAACCGGCGCGGGCATGACGTGACCCGACCGGGGCTGACCGCGCATGACGTCGACGACGCCGTGATTTCCGTCCTCGAAGCGTCGCCCTATGCCGACCGCATCCGCACCAAGACCGGCCACGGCCTTGGCCGCGACGTGCACGAGGCGCCCTACATGATGCGCGGCAATCCTCAGGTGCTGGAACCCGGCGTGGTCTTCACCAACGAACCGGGCCTTTACAAACCCGGCCTTTTCGGCGTCCGAATAGAGGATGACGTTCTCGTCACCGAAACCGGCAGCCGGTCGCTGACCAGCTTCCCCAGGGAAATCAGGATCGTCGGCTGATGCTCAGATACATCCTTTCGCGGCTGCTGACCTTCCTGCCCACGTTCTTCGGGGTCACGCTGATTTCCTTCGCCTTCATCCGCGTCCTGCCCGGCGACCCGATCGTCGTGATGGCGGGCGAACGCGGGGTCAGCCCCGAACGCTATCAGGAACTCGTCAAGCAGTTCGGCTTCGACCGGCCGCTCATCGTTCAATATTGGGATTATCTCAGCGGCGTCCTGCACGGCGATCTCGGTCAGAGTTTCGTAACGAAAAAGCCGGTTTGGGACGAGTTCTTCGCGCTCTTCCCCGCGACACTGGAACTGTCGATCTGCGCCATCATCTTCGCGATCCTCCTCGGCCTGCCAGCGGGGGTCATCGCCGCCGTCAACCGGGGCAAGTTCTTCGACCGGGCGCTGATGTCCTCGGCCCTCGTCGGCTATTCGATGCCGATCTTCTGGTGGGCGCTTCTCCTTATCATCGTGTTTTCCGGCTGGCTCGGCTGGACCCCGGTCTCTGGCCGGATCAGCCTGATGTACTTCTTCGACAACTCTACCGGTTTCATGTTGATCGACTCTCTCCGGTCGGGCCAGTCCGGCGCCTTCGCCTCGGCCGTCAGCCACCTGATCCTGCCGACCATCGTGCTTGGAACAATCCCCCTCGCCGTGATCGCGCGCCAGACCCGGTCCGCGATGCTCGAGGTGCTGTCCGAAGATTATATCCGAACGGCCCGGGCAAAAGGTCTCGCGCCGTTCCGCGTCAACGGCATCCATGCGCTTCGGAACGCGCTCATCCCGGTCGTCACCGTCATCGGCCTCATGGTCGGCACGCTTCTCGCCGGTGCGATCCTGACCGAGACGATCTTTTCCTGGCCCGGCATCGGCAAGTGGATGGTCGACAGCATCTTCCGCCGCGACTACCCGGTGGTGCAGGGCGGGCTTCTGCTGATCGCGGTCATGGTGATGATCGTGAACCTGACCGTGGACATGCTCTACGGCTTCATCAATCCCAAGATCCGGAAACGCTGATGGCCGAGACGACCGCATCCGCCCCGATCGCCGCCGCCGCCCGTCCCGGACGGCTCAGCGAATTCTGGTACTACTTCCGCGAGAATCGCGGCGCGGTCTTCGGGCTCTGGGTCTTTGCCGCCTTCGTCGTGGTGGCGATCTTCGCGCCACTGATCGCGCCCCACGACCCGACGCAGCAGTTCCGCGACCATCTTCTGCAGCCGCCCTTCTGGGAGGATGGCGGCAGCCTGGCCTACGCGCTTGGCACGGACGCGCTTGGCCGGGACATGCTGTCGCGCCTCATTCACGGCGCGCGCTATTCCTTCTACGTCGGTATCGTCGTCGTCGCCATCGCCGCGTCGGGCGGCATCGTCATCGGCCTTCTGGCCGGGTTCGCGCCGAAATGGGCCGATACCATCATCATGCGGGTGATGGACATCATCCTCGCCTTCCCGTCGCTCCTGCTCGCGCTGGTGCTGGTGGCGATCCTTGGCCCGTCGCTGACCAACGCGATGATCGCCATCGCCATCGTGTTGCAGCCGCACTACGTCCGACTGACACGCGCCAGCGTCATGTCGGAGCGGACCAAGGACTATGTGACGGCGGCCAAGGTCGCGGGCGCCGGCACCGCGCGGCTGATGTTCATCACCGTCCTGCCGAACTGCCTGTCGCCGATCATCGTGCAGGGGGCGCTGTCCTTCTCCACCGCGATCCTCGATGCCGCCGCACTCGGCTTTCTCGGCATGGGCGCGCAGCCGCCGACCCCGGAATGGGGCACCATGCTCGCCGAGGCGCGTGAATTCATCTTGCGCGCCTGGTGGGTCGTGACCTTCCCCGGCCTCGCCATCCTCATCACGGTCCTCGCCATCAACCTGATGGGCGACGGCCTGCGCGACGCGCTCGACCCGAAGCTGAAGCGGAGCTAGGCTGATGTCCCTTCTGGAAATCCGCAACCTATCGGTCGATTTCGCCACCGCCTCGGGGCAGTTCCGCGCGGTGGACGGGGTGGACGTGTCGGTCGACAAGGGCGAGATCCTCGCTATCGTGGGCGAGAGCGGATCGGGCAAATCCGTCTCCATGCTCGCCATGATGGGGCTGTTGCCCTGGACTGCCACGATCACGGCGGACGTGCTGAAATTCAACGGCATCGACCTGCGCAAGCTCTCCGCCCGCAAGCGCCGCGACATCATCGGCAAGGACATGGCGATGATCTTTCAGGAGCCGATGTCATCCCTGAATCCCTGCTTCACCGCGGGTTTCCAGATCAAGGAAGCGCTGCGCCTGCATCTCGGCCTCGACGCGAGGGCGCGCCAGGCCAGGGCGGTGGAACTCTTCGAGATGGTCGGCATCCCCGCGCCCGAGGAACGGCTGAAGGCGTTCCCGCACCAGCTTTCGGGCGGCATGAACCAGCGCGTGATGATCGCGATGGCGATCGCCTGCAACCCCAAGCTCCTGATCGCGGACGAGCCGACGACGGCGCTCGACGTGACGATCCAGGCGCAGATCCTCGACCTTCTGACGGGATTGCAGCGCGATACCGGGATGGGCCTCATCCTCATCACGCACGACATGGGCGTGGTGGCCGAAACGGCCGAGCGCGTATCCGTCCAATACGCCGGTCAGAAGGTCGAGGAACAGCCTGTCGCCGATCTTTTCGCTACGCCGCATCACCCTTACACGTCGGCACTTCTGGCGGCCCTTCCCGAACGCGCGACCGAGCGGCACCTGCCGACCATCCCCGGCGTGGTGCCGGGCCAGTTCGACCGGCCGAAGGGCTGCCTTTTCAGCCCCCGCTGCAAGTTCGCCGACGACCGTTGCCGCACCGTGCCGCCGGTTCCCGCCAGCCCCGAACTGGGCTTCGCCCGCTGCCACTATCCCCTCTCTGCCAAAGCGGAGGCCGAAGCATGAATGCGCCCGTGGTCGTCGCCGACAAGTTGACCCGCCACTACGAGGTCAAGCGCGGTCTTTTCGCCGCGCCCGGTATCGTGAAGGCGGTGTCCGAGACGAGCTTCACGCTCGAACCCGGCAAGACCCTCGCCGTCGTGGGCGAGAGCGGTTGCGGCAAATCCACCCTCGCCCGCGTCGTCACGATGATCGAGGAGCCGACCTCCGGCACCTTCTCGATCGGCGGCGTCGCGGCCAGCCCCGCCACGCAAGCGCAATTGCGCACCGACGTGCAGATCGTCTTTCAGGACCCCTATGGCTCCCTGAACCCGCGCCAGCGCATCGGGTCGATCCTCGAAGAGCCGCTGAAGATCAACCGCCCGAAGATGTCCGCCGCCGAACGCACCGAGAAGGCGCGCGGGATGCTGAAGCTGGTCGGTCTCCGCCCGGAACATTACGACCGCTACCCGCACATGTTCTCGGGCGGCCAGCGCCAGAGGATCGCCGTCGCCCGCGCGCTGATGCTGGAGCCGAAGGTGCTGGTGCTGGACGAGCCCGTCTCCGCGCTCGACCTGTCGATCCAGAGCCAGATCCTGAACCTTCTCGTCGATCTCCAGGACCGCATGGGCCTTGCCTATCTCTTCATCAGCCACGACCTCTCGGTCGTGAAGCACATGGCCAACGACATCATCGTCATGTATCTCGGCCGGCCGGTCGAGAAGGGCCCGAAGGATATGGTCTTCGCCCATCCGCGCCACCCCTACACCAAGGCGCTTCTCTCGGCGACGCCGGTCGCCGATCCGAAGGGCGCACGCAACCGGATCAAGCTTGAGGGCGAACTGCCTTCGCCGCTTAACATTCCGCGCGGCTGCGCCTTCGCGCCGCGCTGCTGGAAGGCTCAGGATCGCTGCCGCGCCGAACGTCCCGAGCTTGAAGGGTCGCCGCAGGCCGCCGCCTGCTTCTTCCCGGAAGCCTGACGGGCCGCCTGCGTCATATCATTTGCCTGCAAACGAAAGCTGTGGGAGCATCCGGTGAGTCCCGCGAAGCATGAGGCAGCGACATGGCCGAATCCGCCCCCGCCCCGTCCGGCAAGACGAAACTCGTCATCCGCAACATTGGTCAGATCCTCTCCGGCCGTATCGAGGAACCCTTGATCGACGGCGATTGCGTCATCTGCGAAGGCGACCGCATCGTCGCCGTCGGCTATGAGAAGGACTTCGACACAGACCGGGCGACGACCATCGTGGACGCCAAGGGCGTGACGCTTTGTCCCGGCCTTATCGACAGCCACGTCCACCCCGTCATCGGTGACTACACGCCGCGCCAGCAGCAACTGAACTGGATCGATTCGTGCCTCCACGGCGGCGTCACGACGATGATCTCGGCGGGTGAAGTCCACGCGCCGGGACGGCCGCGGGACATCGTCGGACTGAAGGCCATGGCGATCGCCTCGCAGCGCTGGTACGAGAACTTCCGCCCCTCCGGCGTCAAGGTCCATTCCGGCGCCCCGGTGCTTGAGGAAGGCATGGTCGAGAGCGACTTCAAGGACCTCGCGGATGCGGGCGTAAAGCTTCTGGGCGAGGTCGGGCTCGGCTCGGTCAAGGCAGGCGAAACCGCCGCCGAGATGGTGAAATGGGCGCGCAAATACGGCATCCAGTCCACGATCCACACGGGCGGCCCCTCGATCCCCGGCTCCGGCCTGATCGACAAGGATGTCGTCCTGGAGGCCGATGCCGACATCATCGGCCATATCAATGGCGGGCATACCGCGCTGCCCGACGATCAGATCATGTGCCTGTGCGAAAGCTGCCTGAGGGGCATCGAGATCGTCCATAACGGCAACGAACGGGCGGGCCTTCTCGCCATGCGCACCGCGTTCGAGCTGAAACAACCCGAACGCATCATCCTCGGCACCGATGCCCCCGCCGGATCGGGCGTACAGCCCTTGGGCATCCTGCGGATGATCGCGATGCTGTCGAGCCTCGGCGATGTACCGCCCGAGATCGCCTTCTGCTTTGCGACCGGCAACACCGCCCGGATGCGCGACCTCGATTGTGGCATCATCGAAGTGGGCAAATGCGCCGATTTCGTGCTTCTCGACATGGCGCAGCATGCGCCGGGCGGCTCGATGCTCGGCTCCATCCACCAGGGCAACCTGCCGGGTGTCGGCATGACCGTGATTGACGGCATCGTCCGTACAGCGCGCAGCCGGAACACCCCACCCGCGACCCGGCTGCCCGAAGTGGTGAAAAGCTAGACCACTTTCTATCCGGAATCACGCAGACCGGAGCCGCCGGCGCGAAGGCGCTGGCGGCGACAGATGAACTTGCGCCCGGAACGGGCGCTCCACAGGATCGCCGGTTCAGCGGCGCGCCGCCATGAATGCCTGAAGCCGCTTCAGCCCCTCGGCGATGTCCGCCGTCGACCGCGCATAGGAGAACCGCAAGGTCTGCCCCCCGCGCGCCGGATCGAAATCGAGCCCAGGCGTGACAGCAACGCCAGCCTTTTCAAGGATTTCTGCGGCGAAGCTCAGGCTGTCCCCGGTAAAGTCCGAGACATCGGCATAGATGTAGAACGCCCCGTCCGGCGGCGCGATCCTGGTGAACCCGGCCTTCCGCAACCCCTCCAGCATCAGGCGGCGGTTTGCCACATAGACCGCGCGGTTCGCCTCAAGCTCCTGTGCGGCGCCGAGCGCGCCGAGTGCCGCGACTTGGCTCGCATGCGGCGGGCAGATGAACATGTTCTGCGCCAGCCGCTCCAGCGTGCGGATATGCGCCTCGGGAATGACCATCCAACCGATGCGCCAGCCGGTCATGGAAAAGTATTTGGAGAAAGAGTTTATGACGTAAACCTCATCCGACACCTCAAGCGCGGACACGGCCCGATCTTCATAATGCAGCCCGTGATAGATCTCGTCCGAAACGAAACTGACACCCTGCGCCGCGGCCGCGTCAATCAACGCCGCCAGCGCCTCCTTGCCCAGCATCGTGCCTGAGGGATTGGCCGGTGAGGCGACGATCAGGCCCTGCACATCCTTCGGGATCGCATCGGGGCGCGGCTGGTAGCGGTCCTCGGGCGTGGTCGGGATGCCGACCGGCGTCAGGGACAGCGCCCGCAGGATCTGGCGGTAGGATGGATAGCCGGGCTCGCCCAGGGCCACCCGGTCGCCCGCGTCGAAGAGCGCGGTAAAGGCCAGAAGGAACGCCGCCGACGATCCCGCCGTCACGACGACGCGCGCGGGGTCGAGATCGACGCCGTACCAGCGGCGATAGAGGTCGGCAATCCCGGCCCTTAGCTCCGGCAGGCCGAGTGCTACCGTATAGCCGAGCGCATCCGCCTCCATCGCCCGCGTGAGCCGCGCCCGCGCCATCGCGGGGGCGGGCGTCGAGGGCTGGCCGACCTCCATGTGGATGATGTGGCGCCCCTCGGCTTCCGCCTTGCGTGCCGCCTCCATCACGTCCATCACAATGAAGGGATCGACCTCGCCACGGCTTGATAAGCGCATTCCGGCCCTCCATCCTGACGGCACAATGTCCGGGGCCTTATTTCCAGCCTGCCCGCCAAAGGTCAATGCCGCCCGGCGGCGGGCGCTTGCGATGCCCCCGGCAAAGCCCTATTGCGGACCAAACCCGCATATTCGCCCGGAGTCGCCGATGAAACTCGCCCCCCTTGCCGCCGCAGCCCTGATCGGCCTCAGCGCCCCTGCCTTCGGCTTCGACCTCAAGGCGATGACGGATGACGAGAAAGCCTCCTTCGGCGATGCCGTGCGCGCCTATCTGTTGGAAAACCCCGAAGTGCTGAGTGAGGCGATCGACGTCCTGAACCAGCGTCAGGCGGATGTCACCGCCAAGCAGGATGTCGCGCTCGTCAAGGCAAATTCGGATGGTCTTTTCTCCGACGCCACGAGCTTTGTTGGCGGCAATCCCGATGGCGATGTCACGGTCGTCGAATTCATCGACTACCGCTGCGGCTACTGCAAGAAGGCGCATTCCGAGGTGAAGGATCTTGTCGAGAAGGACGGCAATATCCGCTACATCGTCAAGGAATTCCCGATCCTGAGCGACCAGTCCGTCATCGCCGCCCGGTTTGCCATTGCGGCGCTTCAGGTCGCGGGGACCGAGGCCTACCAGAAGATCAACGCGGGCTTCTACGAAAGCTTCCGGGGGGATGTGACGCCCGATACGCTCACCGCCTTCGCCAGGGAACTCGGCCTCGATCCGGCGCCGATCCTTGCCAAGATGGACGCGCCGGAGGTGACGAAGGTCATCGCTGACAACCATGCCCTCGCGCAGCGGATGCAGATCTCCGGCACGCCGACCTTCGTTATGGGCGGCCAGATGATCCGCGGCTACGTACCGCTGGATTCCATGCAGGAGATCGTCGCCGAAGAGCGCGGCTGATCAGGCCGGGATGCGCGAGGCGATGTAGCGGGCGAATTCAAAATTCGGCCGCTCCAGATGGCTGAGCGGGCCGGGTTCCGAGAGCCCCGCGCAGATGCCCTGATAGACCCGTTCAGTGCAGCCCTTGTCCTCGTCGTTGACCTCGTCGAGCAGGGTCTTCAGCCGGTCGAAATGCTCGCGCGACTTTGGATCGGTGACGAATTCCGGGGCAAGCCCGCCGCCATAGAGCACGTTGACATGGCCCGGTCCGTCCGGGGTCAGCGACAGGTACCAGAAGTATCCCGGCGTCAGCGTAATCATCAACGACGGGTAGATCGACAGAAGCCAGGTTGTGCGGCGCTCGTCGCCTTCCAGCACCGTGTTGGTCGGATGCGCCAGCGTCAGGTCGAGCGCGTCGTTCTTCAGGATGAAGTGGTAGTTGAAGGCGGGCTGGCCTTCCGGGCAGGTCATCTTCAGAAGATCGACATGGCCGCCGATCGTGCCTTCATGGCAGACCGGCAGGTGGTAGCTTTCCATGAAATTCTCGGCCAGCACCTTCCAGTTCGTCGCCCAACGGAAGCTCTCGCGGAAATCCTCGCGGTAGTTTTCCATGTGGTACTTGCCCACAAGGTTCTCGACCCCCGCCAGCCGTTCCGCGGGCGATGGCGCATCGGCGTTGAGCGTGACCATGATCCAGCCGAGCCAGACCTCGCACCGCACCTGCGGCAAGGCGATCTGGTCGCGGCAGAAGCCTTCGTTCAGCGTCATCGCCGGCGCGCCGCGCAACTTGCCGTCGAGCGCGTAGGTCCAGGCGTGATAGGGGCAGACGATCAGCTTGGTGTTGCCGCGCCCCTCCAGCAGCACCGACATCCGGTGGCGGCAGACGTTGGACATCGCCCTGATCTCGCCGTCGCGGTCGCGCAGGACGATGACGGGCTCGCCCGCGATGGTCATGGTCAGGTAGTCGCCGGGATTGGGCAGCGCCTCGGCCCTACCCGCGCAGAGCCATTCCTGCGCGAAGATGTGCTTTTGTTCCTCCGCGACGAAGTCCGGCGAGGTATAGACCGATTTCGGCATCGCCCGCGCGCGTTCGAACGGTACGGAGACGTTGGCGTGAAGCTCGGCGGCAGGAGACAGCGGCTTGTTCATGGCGCACCTCTGGATCGGGTGCGCAAGGCTCACTCCTAAGCCGACCGCACGTCAAGTCGGGAAACGACAATTTGTATGTCGTCAAACAAGTTTTGTCGTTGAAAGACACCTGGCGGCGTTCTGCAACGCAAGCGCCCCGTCCCGATGCGGACTTGCGCGCCCGAAAGCGCTGCGCTTTGCTGGCGGGACGCAACTTCTTGAGGTCCTCGCCTTGTCCCATGCCCTGCGCCCGCTTATCGCCCGCGATCCGGACGAACATCACCGCGCCGCGACGACGCTGGAACTGTTCTTCGACCTCATCAGCGTCATCGCAATCGCCGCCGTGACGGCGGGGTTCCACCACGCCATCGCCGAGGGCCACGGGCTTGAGGCCCTGCCGCGCTTCATCTTCCTGTTCCTTGCAGTCTGGTGGGCCTGGATGAACTTCACCTGGTTCGCCTCGGCCTTCGACAATGACGATACGCTTTACCGCGTTCTGGTGATGGTCATCATGTGCGGCGCGCTGATCTTCGCGGGCGGCGCGCGCTATATCTTCGACACGATGGACTTCCGCTGGGGTCTGCTCGGCTGGATCATCATGCGGCTTGGCATGGTCGCGCTCTGGCTGCGCGCCGCTTCGGGATGCCCTGAGTATCGCACGACCTGTCTGCGCTACGCGGCGGGCATTGCCGTCGCGCAAATCGCGTGGTGCGTGATGTATTTCACCACGCTGCCCGGCTCGACTGGCCTTCTTCATCTTCGGTGCGGCCTGCTTTCTCATCGAATGGTCGGTGCCGCCGATTGCGGAAAGCGCGAATATCACACCGTTTCACCGCCACCACATCATCGAGCGCTACGGCCTGCTGATGATCATTTCGCTGGGGGAGATCGTGCTGTCGATCTCACACGGCTTCGGGGCGCTCTTTTCGGAGCACCCGGAGCCTCAGGCGGCTCTGGTCTCGGTCTCGGCGCTCGTCATCGTGTTTTCGATCTGGTGGGTCTATTTCTGCGAGGAGGAGCATCTGCCGAATACCCGGTTCTGGACCGCGTTCACATGGGGCTATGGCCACGTCTTCATCTTCATGGCGACCGCGGCGCTTGGCGCAGCCATCGCCGCGTCCATCGACGTTGTGACGCATCACGCCCATGCCAGCCAGCACGAGGTCTCGAAATGGCTCGGGGGCAGCCTCGCCCTCGGCAGCATCGCGCTTTGGTTCACGCGTGACCGGATGCTGGCGCTGCCCCTGACACTGACGCTTGCGCTGCCGGTCATGGCGGCGGTCTTCGCCGTCGCGGGCATGTTGGGCCTGCCGGTCTGGGCCTTCGCGCTTCTCGGGGTCGGCACGGTCGTTTGGCGCGCGCCGGACACCCGGCGCAGCTACACTGACGCAGCCTGACCGCGCCATGCCGCTTGCGGGACATTGCCCTTGTCGGGAAAGGCCTTAGATAGGGTTACGAACAGAATGAAAGAGTCTTCATGGCCGATGACGCTCTGGTGATCTTCACGCCCTCCGGCAAGCGGGGGCGTTTCGTGTTGGGGACGCCGGTCCTGACCGCCGCGCGTCAACTGGGCGTCGATCTCGATTCCGTCTGCGGCGGCCGCGGCATCTGCTCGAAATGCCAGATCACGCCCGGCTACGGCGAGTTTTCCAAGCACGGCGTCACGGTCAGCGAAGGCGCGCTGTCGAAGTGGAACGAGGTCGAGGCGCGCTATGACCGCATCCGGGGCCTGAAGGAGGGCCGCCGCCTCGGCTGTCAGGCGAAGGTCATGGGCGATGTCGTCATCGACGTGCCGCCCGAAAGCCAGGTGCACCGGCAGGTCATCCGCAAGGACGCGACGGCACGCGTTCTCACAATGCACCCGGCGACGCACGCCTACTATGTCGAAGTAACCGAGCCGGACATGCACGAGCCGTCCGGCGACTTCCAGCGCCTCGCCAAAGCCCTGAAGGAACAGTGGCAGATCGAGGGGCTCCATGCCGATCCGACCCTGCTGCGCCGCCTGCAACCCGTTCTGCGCAAAGGCGAATGGAAGGTGACGGTGGTTCTCCACAAGGACCATCACGACACCCCGCGCATTATCGACATCCATCCCGGTTTCTGGGAGGGGCGGCTTTACGGTCTTGCCATCGACCTCGGCTCGACCACCATCGCGGCCCATCTTTGCGACCTCAGGAACGGCAACGTTCTCGCCTCCTCCGGCATGATGAATCCGCAGATCCGCTTCGGCGAGGATCTGATGAGCCGGGTCAGCTACGCGATGATGAATCCGGGCGGCGACCGGGAGATGACCAGCGCGGTCCGCAGCGCGATCAATGAGCTTGCGCTGGCGATCTCGACCGAGGGCGGCATCAACCCCGGCCAGATCGTCGAGACGGTCTTTGTCTGCAACCCAGTGATGCACCATCTGCTGCTGGGCATCGACCCGGTTGAGCTTGGCCAGGCGCCGTTCGCGCTCGCCACATCCGAAAGCCTGTCGATCCCGTCGCGCGAACTCGACCTGTTGTCGATCCATGAAAACGCCCGGACCTATATCCTGCCCTGCATCGCGGGGCATGTCGGTGCGGATTGCGCGGCCGTGGCATTGTCCGAAGAGCCGAACAAGTCCGACGATATCGTTCTGATTGTTGACGTTGGGACCAATGCCGAGATTCTTCTCGGCAACAAGCACCGGGTGCTTGCCTGTTCCTCGCCTACTGGCCCCGCCTTCGAGGGCGCGCAGATCTCCTCCGGCCAGCGCGCAGCGCCGGGCGCGATCGAGCGGGTGGAGATCGACCCGGTGACCAAGGAACCCCGCTTTCGCGTCATCGGCTGCGACATCTGGTCGGACAGCCCCGATTTTGCCGCCGCGACGGCACAGACCGGCATCACCGGCATCTGTGGGTCCGGCATAATCGAGGTCGTAGCCGAGATGCGCATGGCGGGGCTGGTCGACGCGCGCGGTCTGATCGGCTCGGCTGAACAGACCGGAACCGCGCGCAACATCCCGCAAGGCCGGACACATGCCTATGTTCTCTACGACGGCACAGCCGAAGGTGGCCCGCTCATCTCCGTGACCCAAGGCGACATTCGCGCAATTCAACTTGCGAAATCAGCACTTTACGCGGGCGCACGTCTGCTGATGGATGAGCTCGGCATCGACACAGTGGACCGCATCGTTCTGGCCGGCGCCTTCGGTGCGCACATTTCACCGAAACACGCTATGGTTCTTGGCATGATTCCCGATTGCCCGCTCGACAAGGTCACTTCCGCCGGAAACGCCGCCGGCACTGGCGCACGGATCGCGCTCTGCGATATCTCCGCGCGGGCGGCGATCGAGGAAGAGGTGTTCCGCATTCACAAGGTCGAAACCGCGATCGAGCCGCGCTTTCAGGAACATTTCGTCGCGGCGAACGCGATCCCGCATGCGACAGCACCCTTCCCGGAACTCTCCAGGATCGTCACCCTGCCCGATGTGAGCTTCAATACCGCCGGAACGGGGGCCGATGGCGGCCGCCGGCGCCGTCGGGGATGATGTTCACGGATGGCTGAGGACGCGGTTGCAGACCTGATCTCGAAGGTGGCGCAAGCCGACCGCGACGGCTTTCGCCGGTTATATAGTTCGACCTCAGCGAAACTCTTTGGCGTCTGCCTTCGTATCCTCAAGGACAGAAGCGAAGCCGAGGATGCGGTGCAGGAAGTTTTTACAAGGGTCTGGTTGAACGCCCGCCGCTATGACGCGGCAAAGGCGCGGGGGATGACCTGGCTCATCGCCATCGCCCGCAATCACGCCATCGACCGCCTGCGTGCCCGCCCCGCGACCGCCAACGATGACGATGCCGTAGCCGGGGTCGCGGACCGGACGCCGGGGCCGGAGGCGCAGGTTGTCGCAAAGGGCGAGGCAAAGCGCATCACCGAATGCTTCGACCTTCTCGAACCCGCCCGCGCCGCCGCCGTGCGGGGCGCCTATCTCGGCGGGTTGAGCTATGAAGAACTGTCCCACCGCTATGAGGTGCCGCTCAACACGATGCGGTCCTGGCTGCGGCGCGGGCTGATGAAACTGAAGGAGTGCCTCGACGCATGAGCGAGCCCGCCGATCATATGCCCGAACGCGAGGCGCTGGCGGCCGAATATGTGCTCGGCACGCTGCCGCTTGCCGAACGGCTGACGGTCGAGGCGATGATCGAAAGCGACGCGGGCTTTGCGACGCTGGTCGAGGACTGGCAGATCCGGCTCGCGCCGCTCAACGACGATTTTGACGAAGTGCCGCCGCCGCGCGAGCTTCTCGGCAGGATCGAAGCACGGCTTTTCCCCAAGGCCGAACGCAGGCGTGGCGCAGGGTGGTTCTGGGGAGCTCTGGCCGGAATTGCCGTCGTGGCGGTCATCGGCGTGGCCCTGATGGTCACCCTGAGCCCGCCCGCCCCGCTGACAGCCACCCTGACCGGCGAAAATCAGGCTCTGATGATTGCGGCAAGCTACGATGAGCGCGCGCAGCAGCTTACCGTCCACCGCAGCGCCGGCCCGGAGGCCGAGCCGGGCAAGGATTATGAGCTTTGGATCATCCCGGAAGGACAGGCGCCGATCTCCATCGGCATCGTCCGCGAGGCGGCGCTGACCATCCCGCTGCAAGCCCTGCCGAAGGGCAGCACGCTGGCCATCACGCTCGAAACCGAAGGCGGCTCGCCCACCGGCGCGCCGCAAGGGCCGCTTCTGGTCGCCGCGGTCATCGACGGCGGCTAAAAAAAACCTGCCGCCCTGCAACTTTTCCGAAACGCCACCCGTAGCTCCGGTCGTGAATGGGGGAATAGGTCCCCCGAAATGACAAGGGAGATACCAATGTTCATAAAATCTTTCGCAGTCGCGCTGACCGTTGCGAACCTCGCCGCTCCGGCCTTCGCGGCCGAAAACCCGATGGTCGGCGGCGCCGCGATGTATGCGGACAAGAACATCGTCGAAAACGCCGTGAATTCGGCCGATCACACCACGCTCGTCGCCGCCGTCAAGGCCGCTGGCCTCGTGGAAACACTGTCGGGCGAAGGTCCCTTCACCGTCTTCGCGCCGACCAACGAGGCCTTCGACAAGCTTGCTGCCGGTACGGTTGAAACGCTTCTGAAGCCCGAGAACAAGGACATGCTGGTCAAGATCCTGACCTGCCACGTCGTCGCCGCCGACGCCATGTCAACGGCGATCAAGGGCATGATCGCCGACGATGGCGGCAAGCATGCCGTACCGACCGTCGGCGGCTGCACGCTTCAGGCATCGATGGACGGCGACAAGATCATGCTGGAGGACGAGCGCGGCCGCGCCGCCACCGTCACGATTGCCGATGTGAAACAGTCGAACGGCGTGATCCATGTCATCGACACGGTGCTTCTGCCGAAAATGTAACACCGGGGTGGGGTGGTTACGAGTGAGGGGGCGCCTGACCGGTCAGGCGCCCCATGTTTTCAGCAGGTCCGCAACATCGAGCGGTTCGGACGGTGAGCTTTCGGCGATCCGCCCCGGCGTGCGTGACAGTCGCGGCGCCGGGGCGGGCTGGGCAATGCCGTCGTGGTACAGAAAGGTTCCGCGCGACAGGTTGTGCGGATGAGCCGGAGCCTCTGCGATGGTCAGGACCGGCGTCAGGCAGGCGTCGGTCCCCTCCATCAGGGCGGCCCATTCGTCGCGGGTCCGTTCGGCAAGCCGCGCCCCGACGATGTTGCGCAATTCGCGCCAGCGCGCCCGGTCCCATTGCTCTGGCAGCTCGACCGGATCGAGCCCCGCAAGCCGCAGGAACACGGCCCAGAACTTCGGCTCGATCGCGCCGAGCGCCACGAAGCCACCGCATTTGCAACGATAGGTCCGATAGAACGGCGCCGCACCATCGAGGATGTTGGCCTCGCGCCTGTCCTGCCACGCCCCGCCCGCATACATCGCCTGGATCATTGCCATCAGATGCGCCGTGCCATCGGTGATCGCCGCGTCAACCACCTGCCCTTTGCCCGATCCCCGCGCCTCGAAGAACGCACAGACCATGCCGAAAGCCAGATACATCGCCCCGCCACCGAAATCGCCGAGAAGGTTCAGGGGTGGCATCGGGCGTTCAGCAGGCCCGATGGCATGGAGCGCGCCCGACAGCGAGATGTAGTTGATGTCATGCCCGGCCGTATGGGCGAGAGTACCCACCTGCCCCCAACCTGTCATCCGGCCATAGACGAGACGTGGATTGTCCGGGAAATCCTCCGGCCCGAGACCCAGCCTTTCCATCGCGCCGGGGCGCAGCCCTTCGATCAGCCCGTCGGCCTTGCCGATCAGCCGCGATGCGATGGCGCGGCCATCGTCGGATTTGAGGTCAAGCACGACGACGCCCCGCCCCCGGTCGAGAATATCGTAGCCAAGGCCGAGGATATGGCGGTTCCCCGGCCTTTCGATCCGCACGACCTCCGCCCCCAGGTCGGCGAGTGTCATGGCCGCGAAGGGTGTAGGGCCAAGGCCAGCGATCTCCACGATCCGCAGGCCCGAAAGCGGCCCCCTCATGCCGTCGCCTTCTCTTCCAGCATCAGCCATTCCTCCTCGGCCGCGGCCAGGGCGGCCTGACGTTCCGAGAGCCCTTCGGAGGCCCGGCGGAACTTGTCGGGAGACTTCTGGAACAGGTCCGGATCCGACAGGAAGTCCGAGAGCTTGCCGATCTCCGCTTCCAACCGTTCAATGATGTCAGGAAGCGTCGAAAGGCGATGTTTTTCCGTGAATGTAAGCCCTTGCGCAACTTTCTTCAGGGGCATTTCCGCCTCGTCCGCCGGCTTCCGCGCCGGTTTCGCCGTCTTCGCCGGCACCCCCGCGTCGCCCCGTTGCGCCTGGTAATCCGTCCAGCCCCCGGCATAGACGACCGCCCGCCCGTCACCTTCCAGCGCCACGGTCGTGGTTGCCACGCGGTCGATGAAATCCCGGTCGTGGCTGACCAACAGCACCGTCCCGTCGTAATCGCCGAGGATGTCCTGCAAGAGATCCAGCGTCTCCACGTCGAGATCGTTGGTCGGCTCGTCGAGAATGAGGAGGTTCGACGGCTTCGCCATGATCCGCGCGAGCAGCAGCCGCGCCCGCTCTCCGCCCGACAGAGACCCGATCGGTGCCCGCACCTGCGTCTCGTCGAAAAGGAAATCCTTGAGATAGGCCACGACATGCCTGGGCTGGCCCCGCACCATGACCTGATCGGACCGCCCCGAGACCGCCATGTCGGGATCGTTCACCAGCCCGTCCCAGAGCGTCATCCCGAAATCGAGCGCGGACCGCGCCTGATCGAAAACCGCGATCTCCAGATTGGTGCCCAGCCGCACCGTCCCGGCATCCGGCGCAATCTCTCCCACGAGCATCTTCAACAGCGTGGTCTTGCCGACGCCGTTCGGCCCGACAAAAGCTACCCGATCCCCGCGCAGAACCTTCAGATCGAAGGGGCGAAGGATGAGCTTGTCCGCGAAACTCTTTGAAATTCCTTTCGCTTCGATGACGAGCTTGCCCGAAACCTGACCCGAATCCAGCGCCATGTCCGCCGTGCCCTGCCGCCGGATCATCGCCGTCCGTTCGGCCCTGAGATCCTGGAGTGCCCGGACCCGTCCCATATTCCGCTTGCGGCGCGCCGAAATTCCCTCGACCGCCCAACGCGCCTCGGCCTTGATCTTGCGGTCGAGCTTGTGGAGCGCCAGATCCTCTTCGCCCCAGACCGTTTCGCGCCAGTCCTCGAACGCCTCGAATCCCCGTTCGTTCCGGCGGACTTCCCCCCGGTCAATCCAGAGTGTGGCTTTCGTCAACGCGCGCAGGAACGCGCGGTCATGCGAGATGATGACATAGGCTGTGCGCGTTTCTTTCAGTTGATCCTCCAGCCAGCGGATCGCCTGAATGTCGAGGTGATTGGTCGGCTCGTCGAGAAGCATCAGTTCCGGCGCCTCGGCCAGAAGCCCGGCAAGCGCCGCACGCCGCCTTTCACCACCCGAGGCGGCCTCGACCGTCGTCGCCGGATCGAATTTCAGTCCTTCCGCCACGACCGCCACCCTGTAGGCATCGCCCTCCGGCAACCCCGCTGCCGCGAAGTCGCCGAGCGTCGTGAATCCCTCGAAGGACGGCTCCTGCTCCATATAGCCCACGGAAACACCCGGCGGCACCACGCGGGTGCCCTGATCGGGCTCGACGAGTCCTGCCATCACCTTCATCAGCGTCGACTTGCCCGATCCGTTCCGCCCGACGAGGGCCACCCGGTCGCCGGGCTGGACGACAAGGTCGAGCCCGTCGAAAACCGGCGTGCCGCCGAAAGTCAGCGAGATGCCGGTAAGCTGGAGAATGGGTGCGCGCGCCATGGGGCTCAGCTAATCCGCGCCCCGGACAGCGTCAACGTCTCAACTTTCATCTTGCCCAAAATACCTAGGCGGTGCGGGGGCAGCGCCCCCGCTCACTCCGCCGCCGCCTTCGCCGCGTCCAGGTCCGCCGCACGCTTTTCCACAAGCTCGACGATATGGTCGATCATCCGGTCGTTCGACAGCTTGTGGCTCTGTTTGCCCGCCAGATAGACCATGCCCGATCCGGCCCCCCCGCCGGTGAAGCCGAGATCGGTCATCAGCGCTTCACCCGGCCCGTTCACGACGCATCCGATGATCGAGAGCGAGATCGGCGTCTTGATATGCTCCAGCCGCTTTTCAAGGATCTCGACCGTCCTGATGACGTCGAAACCCTGCCGCGCGCAGGACGGGCAGGAGATGATCTGTACACCGCGCGTCCGGAGGCCGAGCGATTTCAGGACTTCATAGCCGACCTTGACCTCCTCGACCGGATCGGCGGAAAGCGAGACGCGGATCGTATCGCCGATCCCCATCCAGAGAAGGTTGCCAAGGCCGATGGCGGATTTCACCGTGCCGGACATCAGGCCACCGGCCTCGGTGATGCCGAGATGGATCGGCGCATCCGTCGCCTCGGCCAGTTTCTGATAGGCGGCGGCGGCGAGGAACACGTCCGACGCCTTGCAGGAAATCTTGAATTCGTGAAAATCGTTGTCCTGCAAGAGCTTGATGTGGTCGAGGCCGCTTTCCACCATCGCATCGGGGCAAGGTTCGCCGTATTTCTCCAGAAGATGCCGCTCAAGCGATCCGGCATTCACACCAATGCGGATCGAACAGCCATGATCCTTCGCGGCCCGCACCACTTCGGCCACGCGCCTGGCGTCGCCGATGTTGCCGGGATTGATGCGCAGGCAGGCGGCGCCCGCCTCTGCTGCCTCGATGGCGCGCTTGTAGTGGAAGTGGATATCCGCGACGATCGGCACCGGGCTTTCCGCCACGATCGCGCGCAGCGCCCGCGTCGAACTCTGCATCCGGCGTCGAGATGCGGACGATATCGGCCCCGGCGGCGGCGGCGCGCTCCACCTGTTCGATCGTCGCCCGGATATCGGTCGTCAGCGTGTTCGTCATCGTCTGCACGGTGATCGGCGCATCGCCTCCCACCGGCACGTCGCCCACCATGATCTGGCGGGACTTGCGGCGCATGACGTCGCGCCACGGGCGGATCGGATTGTGGGACATGGGTCGCTCGTGTCTTGCTGTTTGGCCGTCTACACCTAGATAGTGCGCGGCAGAGGGCGCGGCAACCTGACCCTACTGGGTCGCGGGCTCCGCCGCCACGGCCGCCCCGGCATCGGCGGTCGCATATTTGGCGAGGTCGGCGTCCTGATTCATATCCGCCAGCGCATAGGTGTCGGTCAGCGCCTCGGGAGAAAGAACGACATTTTTGGTGACCGATCCGCGCGCACCCGCCGGGCCATAGGTCTCGCCATTCACCGCGAAGTAGAGCGCGCCGGATTCGCCCACGCGCAACACCGGCGGTTCTTCCAGCTTCGGCAGCGCATAGCGTTCGCCGGCATCGAGAATCTTTTCGAAGATCGTCGTGCCGTCGGCCGAAGTGACGCGCACCCACGAGGGGCGAACCGCCAGAAGTTCGACTTGCGCCGCGTCGGGTGCCACGACCAGAACAGGCGTTTCGCCGGACGGCGGAGCGGCCTCGGCGACCACTGCGGCAGGTTCCTCGGTCGCGCGGTCGACGACATCCGCGAGCGCGCCGACGGTGCGCGGATCGATGGCGGCGATGGGGCCGTCGCGCGCGACGAGGACCGGAACATCCAAAGCCTCGGGCCGGTAAAGGCGGTCGAAAGCCTCGGGGCGCGGCGCCGCTTCCACCTCGTCAGGCCGGCTGGCCAGTGCGATCTCGGTCGATTCCGCCTGGCTCACCGCGGTTCCACCCGCGGAGGAGAGCGGATCAAGTTCCGCAATCACGCCGGGCGCCTGTTCGACCGGCGCAAGCTGCACCTTCTGAACCTCGTTCAGAACCGTCCAGCCGCCATAGCCAAGGCCACCGATCAGGATCAGGAGAACGGCGATGGAGCCGATAGCGCCAGGCTGGATGCCCGAAAAGAACGCTTCGCCCTGCGGCACGAACGGCGCCTTGGGATTGGCGAGCGGATCCGCATAGGCCGGAAGGCGGTTCGCGACGGTCTTCTTCGGCCCGGAGGCTGCGGCGGACATGCCATGCGCGACGGTGAAATCCGCCTCGTCGCAGAAGCGCTGGAAGGCCCATTCCGAATCCATGCCGAGGTAACGCGCATAGGACCGCACATAGCCTGCGACGAAGCCCGGCGTATCGAAAGCCGAGACGTCGCAATTCTCGATCGCGGCAATGTAACTTGCCTTGATCTTCAATTCACGCTGAACATCAAGCAGGGACTTGGCCATCGTGGCGCGCTCACCGCGCATCACGTCACCGAGCCGCAGTTCAAAATCGTCAAACCCTTTGGGTTTGCTCTCATCCTGCGTCGAAGGTGGAACCCTCCGCCCGATCATGCCACTGCCCCGTACCTTATCCCCTAACGGCCGACAATTCGTCGTCCATTGCGCCGTCCTATTAGCTGGTTGATACCACAGGGCAAGGTCGAATGCGACCGAAGATGGCCCTAGGCAGACAGTTCAGCACGATTTAGCGCACAGTGAGACCAAAGTTTGTCCATCGCGTGAACAAGATGGTCGATATCGCCCGAAGAATGAACAGGCGACGGTGTGAAACGCAGCCTTTCCGTGCCGCGCGGGACGGTCGGAAAGTTGATCGGCTGAACGTAGATTCCGTAGTTCTCAAGCAGCATGTCGGAGATCTTCTTGCAGTGGATCGGGTCGCCGACATGGACCGGCACGATATGGGTGCCGTGGTCGATGATCGGCAGGCCGAGAGCCTTGAGCCGCATCTTGAGGATGCGGGCATGTTCCTGCTGTTTGTCGCGCAACGCCTGATCGGTCTTGAGATGCTGGACCGAAGCCGCCGCCCCCGCCGCAACCGCGGGCGGGATCGAGGTGGTGAAGATGAAGCCCGGCGCGTAGGAGCGGATCGCGTCGCACATCTTCGCGGTCGAGGCGATGTAGCCGCCCATCACGCCGTAAGCCTTGGCCAGTGTCGCGTTGATGATGTCGATGCGGCCCATCAGGCCCAGCTTCTCGGCCACGCCGGCGCCGCGCGGACCGTACATTCCGACGGCGTGAACCTCGTCGAGATAGGTCAGCGCGTTGAATTCGAGCGCAAGGTCGCAGATTTCTTCCATCGGGCTGATGTCGCCATCCATGGAATAGATCGATTCGAAGGCGATGAGCTTCGGCGCAGCCGGATCGTCTGCTTCCAGCAACTCGCGCAGATGGGCGACGTCGTTGTGGCGGAAGATGCGCTTGGCACCGCCGTTGCGGCGCACGCCCTCGATCATCGAGGCATGGTTCAGCGCATCGGAATAGATGATGAGGCCCGGAAAAAGCTTCGGCAGGGTCGAAAGCGTGGCGTCGTTGGCGATATAGGCCGAGGTGAAGACCAGTGCCGCTTCCTTGCGGTGCAGGTCTGCCAGTTCCGACTCAAGCCGCTTGTGATAGACCGTGGTGCCGGAAATGTTGCGCGTCCCGCCCGAGCCGGCGCCGGTGGCATCCAGCGCCTCGTGCATGGCGGTCAGGACGACGGGGTGCTGGCCCATGCCGAGGTAATCGTTGCCGCACCAGACAGTGATTTCCTTTTCCGACCCATCCGGTCGCGTCCACATGGCCTTCGGAAACTGCCCGTTGCGCCGCTCGATGTCGATGAAGGTGCGATAACGGCCTTCGTCGTGAAGCCGCTGGATCGCCCGGTCGAGCTGTGCGTCGTAGTTCATATCCGTCTCCCGGCCCGCTATTCGTTCGCGAAGGGTTTAGCCTCCCTGTTCGCATTCCACATTGATAAAGGTCAAGTCCGCAGCTTTGCAGTGTACAAATTGCCGCTCCTCCCTCCCATGGAGGTATTCCGCCCCACTGGACACCACCGGCGGCATTGATACGGTTGCCGCCAAATCCCGCATCAGGAGACCTTCGATGACCCTTGACGCCGTTCTTGCCCGTATCGACGACACCCTTCCACAAGCGATGGAGCGGCTCTTCGGCCTGCTGCGCATCCAGTCGATCTCGACCGATCCGGCGTTCCGGGCGGACTGCGCGAAGGCTGCGGACTGGCTTGTCGAGGACCTGAAAACATTGGGATTCGACGCCGCCGCGCGCAAGACGCCGGGGCACCCGATGGTCGTCGGCCACGCGGGCGATGCGGGCAGGCATCTTCTCTTCTACGGCCACTACGACGTGCAGCCGGTCGATCCCCTGACCCTGTGGAATCATCCGCCCTTCGAACCGGCCATCGAGGACACCCAGAACGGCAAGGTGATCCGGGGGCGCGGATCATCGGACGACAAGGGCCAGCTGATGACCTTCATCGAGGCCTGCCGCGCGTGGAAGGCGGTGCACGGGACGCTTCCCGGCAGGCTGACGATCTTTCTGGAGGGCGAGGAAGAATCGGGATCGCCTTCGCTCATCCCCTTCATGAAGGAGAATGCGAAGGAACTTACGGCGGAGATTGCGCTGATCTGCGATACCTCGATGGTATCGCCGGGTGTGCCCTCCATCGCCGGGCAGTTGCGCGGCATGCTGAAGGACGAATTCACCCTGCATGGCCCGCGGATCGACCTGCATTCCGGCCATTACGGCGGGCCGGGCCTGAACCCACTGCGCGAGATCGCGAAGATCGTGGCCTCGTTCCACGACCCCGAAACCGGTCGCGTCGCGGTGGAGGGCTTCTACGATGGGGTGCAGAAGGTGCCGCCCGCGCTTCTGGACCAGTGGAAGACCACCGGCTTCGACGAGAAGGAGTATCTGACGAGCGTCGGTTACACAGTGCCGCACGGTGAGGCGGGTTACTCCACGCTGGAACAGCAATGGGCGCGGCCGACGTTGGAGATCAACGGTCTCTGGGGCGGGTATCAGGGCGCGGGATCGAAAACCGTGATCCCGGCGGAAGCGCATTGCAAGATCACCTGCCGCCTTGTCGGCGACATGGACCCCGACGATCTGCGCGCCAAGATCCGCGCCCATGTCGCGGCGCGGCTGCCGGTCGATGCAAGCGTCACCTGGGACAACAACCTCGAAGGCTCCCCCGCCGCCGTGATGAACACCGACCGTCCGGAATTCACCGCCGCGAAGAAGGCGCTGTCGGACGAATGGAATCGCGAGGCGGTGATCGTCGGGATGGGCGGCTCGATCCCCATCGCGGGCTTCTTCAAGGAAGTGCTCGGCATGGATGCCATGCTGATCGGCTTTGCCAATGATGACGACGCCATTCACAGCCCGAACGAGAAATACGACGTGAAGAGCTTTCACAAGGGCATCCGAAGCTGGGCGCGCATCCTCGCCGCGCTCAACGAATGACCGGGCTCGCGGACCGTCTGGCGCGCGTGAACGGGCAGGAGATCGCCTGTTCGACGGGTGGCAGCGGTCCGGCGGTGCTCCTCCTGCACGGATTCCCGCAGACCCGCACGCTTTGGGGGAAGGTGGCACCCTTGATGGCGGACCACTTCACCGTCATCACGGCGGACCTGCGCGGCTATGGCGGATCGTCGAAGCCCGAGGGCGTCGGGAACTACACCTTCCGCGAGATGGGTCGCGACATGGCGGCGCTGATGGCGCATCTCGGGCACGACCGCTTCCATCTCGTCGGCCACGACCGGGGCGCGCGGGTGGCGCACCGCATGGCTTTGGACGACAGCGAAGGCCGGATCGACAGGCTGGTGCTGATGGACATCGTGCCGACGCACCACCTGCTATCGGACCTCACGCGGCAAGTCGCGGCCAGCTACTATCACTGGTTCTTCCTTGCCCAGCCCGCGCCCTTGCCCGAACGGATGATTCTGTCCGACCCGGACTATTTCTTCCAGACCTGCCTGCTTGGCTGGGGCGGCGCGCGGCTGGAGGATTTCGATGCGGACCAGCTCGCCGCCTACCGTGCGGCATGGCGCGATCCGGAGACCGTGCGGGCGATGTGCGACGACTACCGCGCGGCGCTGAGGCTGGACTATGCGCTCGACGACGCCGACCGCGGTCGCAAGTTGCCCCATCCTGCCCTCGTCCTCTACGGCGCCGATGGCGCGATGGCGCGTGCCTATGATGTCCCCGCGACCTGGGCCGACCGGCTGGCCGACATGCGCGCCGCCACCATCCCCGGCGGGCATTTCTTCATCGACACGGCGCCAAAGGCGACGGCCAAGGCCCTCATGGACTTCCTGACATGACCGAAATCCTGATCCGGGAGGCCAGCCCGGCCGACGAAGCCGCATGGCGAGGGCTCTGGCAGCACTATCTGAGCTTTTACGACCATCCCCTGCCCGAAGCGACGACCACTGCCACCTGGGCGCGGCTCATGGCGCCGGACTCGCCCCTGAAGGCGCGGTTGGCCATCGCGGAAGGCCGCGTCGTCGGCTTCGCGATCCACCAGCATCACCCATCGACCTGGGTCGAGGGCGACGACTGTTACCTGGAAGACCTCTACGTGGACCAGGCCGCGCGCGGAGGTGGGATTGGCCGGGCGCTGATCGAAGACCTGGTGGCGCTGGCGCGTGCGCGCGGCTGGAAGCGGCTCTACTGGCATACCGACCGAGACAATGCCCGCGCCCGCGCGCTTTACGACAGCTACACGCCCGAGGATGGACATTGTCGCTACCGCCTGACGCTTTGAGCCTCAGGCAGTACCGCGCGTGAGCGCCATCCGGATTACCTTGGCGATGAGCAAAAGCCAGGGCGCCGCATGAAGGCAAAGGTCGAAGATATCAAGCGGTCGGGTCAAGGTTCCAACCGCAAGCATCTTGAGCTTCTCCCAGATGTGCGGCTCGGGAATGAAGGGTGCGAGTCCAAGCGTCAGGGCGGCCAGAACCGCAACGCTCATCGGGATCTTGTCGAGCAGTTCCATTCCGCCTCCGATTCACAGTTGCCAGAGGCTCTAGGTAGTGGACTCATAAGCTCTTGTCCAAAGCCTTGCGGAGGCGAGGGGAGGCGCGGGTATGTGACGGCGAGTTTGTCGAACCGCGTCGCGATACGGCGGAAGTGCTTGAGCGTGTTGAAGTATCGCTCCACGAGGTTGCGTTGACGGCAGATCGCGCGATTGACTGACTGTTTGATCCCACGGTTTGATGGCGCGGTCCAAGAAAAATGCGGAGGCCCGAAGGCCCCCGCATCAACAAATTCATCGGCAGGTCACTTGACGATCGTGACCGCGCTCGCTTCGTGCATCTTGTTCTGCATCGCCCACGCCACGCTGACCTTCTCGCCAACCTTCAGGCCGGGATCCTTGAAGGTGCTCGGCAGCATGTAGGTCGTGCCGTCCGAAAGCTTCAGGGTATGGGCCTTCAGATCGAAGGACTGGATCGTCCCGTCCGTCTTGGTCGCGGCGAGGGCAGCGCCGCCAGCGGCGAGCGAGAGGGTCAGGATGGCGGGAAGAAGTCGAATGCGCATATGCGTCACTCCGGTAGGTACCCCGGTAGGTACCGGGGAGCTTGTCGAAACCGTCCCGGCCTGTCGCGTCGGAGATTGGTTTGACCTCCCGGCAGACCGCAGTTCCGTGGCGGAACATACGCCTTTCAAGGCCGTGCGGAAGCCGGTGGCACGAAGGCTTGATCGCCGGTGACGGCGCGTGAGTGTCGGCGGCCGGGAACCACAAAAATCATCCGAAACGGCACATGTGAGCGACAAGCAGGTTCGGCTGGTGCGAGAAATGGCGCGGTTGACGGGGCTCGAACCCGCGACCCCCGGCGTGACAGGCCGGTACTCTAACCGACTGAGCTACAACCGCGCATGGGTGCCTTGAAGGCGTCCGTTGAAGGACAAGCTCGGGCGATCCGGGATGGTGGCGCGGTTGACGGGGCTCGAACCCGCGACCCCCGGCGTGACAGGCCGGTACTCTAACCAACTGAGCTACAACCGCGTGTCCACCCGCCCGGATCGCCGCCCGAGCGTGGACTGCGTAATAGGCATAGCGCGCGTGCCCGTCAAGCCGGGCAAGCGGGTTTTTCCGTCCCCTTCGCAAAGCGGGTCATGCGCGGCCAGGTTGGCGGTTCGCGGACGATCGGTCGCAAGCGGACCTATCATCATCAACGGTCGCATCGGTTTTTGCCGGCGTGCCACAAATTTGCCGTTTCCGTACCAGAAAAGTCGATGAGCTCCCGTTTCCAGAAGTCCTGCAACAACTCGAAAGCCTGCCATGTCAGAGAGTTCCCTGCCCGCCTCGCTCAGCGCTGCAATCGCCAGTCCGTTGGCGGCCGGTTCCTCCCTGGCATCCTTGAGCAGTCTTCCTTCGGCGGAGCGGACCGAATCCGGCGATGCGGCTGGCAGTGGTTCGACAAGCTATTCGATGCATGTCGGCGATCTCTTCGACGGGCGGATTTCAAACGGATCGGACGTCGACTGGGTCAGGATCAATCTCGTCGCGGGCCAATCCTATGTCTTCTCGGTCTGGGGCACCGGCGGAAACACCAGCGGCATTGAGGATACGGTCCTGTCGCTGTTCAGTGGCGCGGGCAGTCTCATCACCCAGAACGACGAGGTGCAGTGGGGATACAACCACTTCTCGCAGATCGAGTTCACGGCCTCGGCCACGGGAACCTATTACCTCGGCGTGCGCGGCTATGGCGGAAGTTACGGAGACTACAAGCTTCAGGCCGCGACCAATGTCTATACCGTCGACCAGGTCGTCACCCAGCTTACCGAGTTCGGCTGGGGGGTTCCCTCTACGCTGTCGCATGACGAACGCACCGGCGACACGATGACCGTTGACATCTCCGGTCTCACCGCGGCGGGCAAGCAGCTTGCGCTTTGGGCGCTCGATGCGTGGTCGACCGCGACGGGCATTACCTTCACCACCGGCGCGACGGGCGTCGACATCATCTTCGACGACAACCAGTCCGGCGCTTTCGGCGGCCCGACCACCTACAACCCGACCACCGGCCAGATCATCCAGTCCGAGGTCAACGTCTCCACCAGCTGGCTCAACAAATACGGCACCGATATCGGCAGCTACGCCTTCCTGACCTACCTGCACGAGATCGGCCACGCACTCGGCCTGTATCACGCCGGCGCCTACAACGGATCCGGCACCTTCGCCCAGGACGCGGTCTATCTGAACGACAGCTATCAGATGACGGTCATGTCCTATTTCGGAATGGTCGAAAACACCTACATCAACGCGTCCGACTATCTGCCGATCACTCCGATGCTCGCCGATATCGCGGCTGTCGAGGCGCTCTACGGCCCCAACACCACCGCACATACCGGCGATACGGTCTGGTGCGGCAACTCGGATGTGGGCGGCTATCTCGAAACCATCTTCGGCTACATCTTTGACGGCGATCCGGTGAATTCCGCGATCTTCAACAAAGGGAAGGTCTGCTTCACCGTCCAGGATTCGGGCGGCGTCGACACCATCGACCTGTCCGGCGTCAACCAGGGCAACCGTGTACGGCTGGCGGCGGGCGCGGTTTCGGACATCAAGGGTCTGATCGGCAACATGGTCATTGCGCAGGGCACGGTGATCGAGAATGTGCTGGGCGGTTTCGGCAATGACACGCTGCGCGGCAATGCCGCCGACAACCACATGGTGGGCAATTCCGGGGCGGACGATATCAGGGGCCAAGATGGGAACGATCTGCTCGACGGCGTTGACGGCAGGGATACCATCTACGGCGGCCGCGGCGATGATCAGATGCTGGGCGGCAATGGGGTTGACCTGCTGCGCGGCGAGGATGGCAACGACTTCATCTGGGGCGGTGTCGGCAACGACGCGGTTGGCGGCGGCGCAGGCGCCGACACATGTTACGGCGAAGACGGCAACGACAGGCTTGGCGGCGGTTATGGCAACGACCTCCTCGATGGAGGTACCGGGGCCGACACGCTGAAAGGCAGCTATGGCAACGATACGCTCCTGGGCGGTAGTGACGATGACTCGCTCGAGGGCGGATACGACAATGACAACCTCGATGGTGGCGACGGCAATGACAGAATTCTCGGCCAGATCGGCGGTGACACCCTGAGCGGCGGCGCAGGCAACGATTTTCTTGGCGGTGGACAAGGCGATGACGTGCTTGATGGCGGAATCGGTGCGGATCTGCTGAACGGCGGTAAGGGCCATGATACTCTGACCGGCGGCGCCGATGCGGATACCTTCATCTTCGCGACGCTCTTCAAGGGCGAGGTCGACGTCATCACCGACTTCGAGAACGGCACGGACATGATCCGGATGCTCGGCGTCTCGGGTGGCGGCGCCGCCGCCAAATTTGCGGCGCTTTCCGTCACCGACGTGTCGGGCGGGGTCGAGATCGCCTATCATGGCCACACAATCGTGCTGAACGGACTGACCAGCACCGACATCGACCAGAGCGATTTCCTCTTCGCGTGAGTTGCTTTTGAAGGTTCAGTCGTCGGCGTTCCGGAGGGTGAAGAGCGGTGCGCCGGCCGCCCGTTTCATGGCGTGACGCCCGCCGCACCGTTCCCGGCAAGAAGAGGTATAACATCCGCCGCGAGCCAATCCTTCACCGACCGCAACACCGGCGATGTCCGCAACCTCGGGTGGGTCAACATCCAGAGCGGCCGGACGCCCTCGCCCGCGAGGCGTATCGCGCCCGCAGGCGCGATGGCGACCGGCAGGTGGGCGCGGCCCTGACCGGCCGCGACCAGTGCGCGGGCGGTCGCGAGATTGGCGACCCGGTGCCCCTCCGGCTGGCCTTCATGCCAGGCGGCCTGCGGCAGATGCGCGTAGGCGTCGACATAGCCAATCCAGGGCGCGGCTTCCGCTCCGGGCATGGCGAATACGCCGAACCGGACATCGCGAGCCGGTTCACCGGAGATCTCGCGGACCAACACCGGGATCGCGCATCAGGACGGGATGGTGGAGCCGTTCTATTTCTGGGACCCGGTTATCGCGCCCGGCGGCTTTGTCTTCTACGATGGAGTGATGTTCCCCCGATTGGCAGGGCAACGTTGTCGCAGCCTCGCTCGACCCCGGCGGCATCGTGCGGCTGACGCTCGACGGCGACGGGGTTACGCGGGATGGCGGCGCTGTGGATCGAACCGCTGCTCTCGTGACGCGCGGCGCCGGCGACAGGCCGGCGCGCTTCACAAGCGCCCGTCGTCCCCGGCATCGCGGTCATCGTCGCTTTCGTCGGCAACCTTGTGCCCCGCGCGGTCTAAGGCGGCTTCTACCGCCTTGCCGTCGGGATGCCGACCGCCGGGCTGTTTCATTGATGGCTTGGCAATTGCGTTTCGATCGACCCTGTGGTGGCCTGCTGGGTCGATCTGTTGCTGACGCTGATCGATGACGTTGGGGGCGACCTTGCGGGTCTCGCGGCTGTCGTCGGCGCTGGGTTTGGGCTTCTTACGGGTTGCGTCGGCATTACCGGCCATGGTCGTCTCCTTTGCTGCGCCGCTTCCTTGCAGCGCCAACAACGGGCGCGGGAAATGGTTCCGGCAGGCCGAATCTCCATTTCGCGCCAAGTTATTTCGGCGCGAGTGCCAGCTTCCATCCCGATTTCGCGCGATGGAAGAACCACCTCGTGAATGGCGTGGCCGTCACGCCATGCAGCGCGGCCGACAGCGTGACCGCAAGCGTCGCGACCGGCAAATAGTCGATGCCCGTCCGGTCCTCGGCCCACAGCGCATAGTAGATCGCCGCGGTGCCGATCGGACCGAACCAGCCCAGGAAGGCGGCATCGCGCCAGCGCATGTCGCGGCCCAGCCACGGCCGCAGGATCAGCCACCACGGCAGGCGGCGGAACAGCACGACCAGAACCACGGCGACCAAGGTTCCGAGGGGCATCCGGAACCACTCGGCGATCGGCAGTTCGGCCCCGAGCACAAGAAAGAACGGCAGGGTGAAGAAGCGCGCCGCCGAGGCCTGTATCGCGGGATGCGACGTTTCTTCGGCGGCGACGTAGCGCTTGAAGCGGAGCCCCGCCGCAAAGACCGACAGGATGCTGCCGCTGTCGATCAGCTGCACCGAAGACAGCACCGTCAGCGATAGCGCGAGGCCGATGGTGATGGTGCTGCCTCCGTCGTGGCCGGATTGCCGCCGCGCCCAGACCATCAGACGGCCGGTCAGATCGCCCAGTGCAACGCCGATGACGACAGCCGCGAGGACACCCCACAGGATCTGGTTGAGAACCAGCTTGTTGACCGCCGTTTCCGCCGCGCTGCTCATGAACAGGATGGGCGCCATCAGAAACACCTGCCCCAACCCGTCATTCGCTCCGCTTTCGGCGGTCAAGAGGTGGCGGACCCGTGCCGGTATGGCACGCTCCGCATGTTCCGAGACCACGATGTCGCTTGCCAGAACCGGGTCGGTGGGCGCGAGAAGGGCGCCGATGACCAGCGCGGTCAGCACCGGCATCCCGGCCAGGGCCCACATCAGGGACGCCGAAGCCAGCCACATCAGCGGCAACCCCCCCAGAAGCACGATGGCCACCGGACCGATGCTTCGTCGCAGGTAGAGCGCGGGCAGACGCAGTGCTGCCTCCATGACGGTGATGCCCAGCGTGACATGCGCCAACGCTTCGAGCAGCAGCCGGCTCGGCAGGATGCCGCGATCCACGAAGGCAAAACCCGGCGGACCGATGATCGCCCCGACTGCGAGACAGATCAGCGGTTCGCTCACCCAGAACCGCGACTTTATCCAGTTTCCCGTCAGTCCCAAAGTCAGGACCGCGCTGGCGGCGGTGAACAGCGCGACGGCAATGACATCCATGTTCCGTTTCCGCGTCTTGCAATCAGATGGGTGGCCGCCGGGGCCGCGACCAGGCTCGCGATCGCGGTGCCTGCCCGTGATCTTCGAACTCAACCCGGCAGCGGCAGGCATGTTCCCGATTTCCCGTTGGCGCCGGCGCACCCGCCTGCCGTGCCGCTCCGGCCTCGGTTTTTTTGCCCCGCCGGAAACCAGCCTGTTGCCACCGTAAAGGATCCGTGGCGGATCATCTTCATAAATTGCAGGTCAAGTAGGTCTATCCAGATGCTGCGCGTGGGACCTGCCAATAGTCTAGAAACTGATCTTGGATTGCCGTGGGGGAAACTCGCAAGGCAAGGCCTTGATAGAGTTACCGGCAGGAACACTTCCCGCGCTGAAACTGTTTTTGGCCTCCGCGCGTTAAAAGATCATCGCGGTCCGACGCTTTCGGGGAAAGGTAGGTTTTGCGTGGTCCCCGGCTGGCTAATCCTAATTGCGTGGCTCTCGCTTGTCGCGGGGGTGCTCTGTGCCCTGTGGATTTCCCGCGACCTGATCCGCAATCCGGCGACAATGGCGATCATGAACGTGGTATGGCCCGTCTGCGCCCTGTTTGGCAGCGTGTTGTTGTTGTGGTTCTACCTTCGCCACGGACCAGCGCGGTCCGCTGATGCAAACGGCGATACGCCGTTTCCCTACGCCGTCGCCAAGGGGGCACTGCATTGCGGGGCGGGCTGCACGCTGGGTGATGTCCTCGCCGAAAGCTTGGCACTGATGGCCCCGAGGATCTTGATCCTCTTCGGCTATCCCGGCCTGTTCGAGGAACGGATCTTCGCGATATGGTCGTTGGATTACGTCTTTGCGCTGATTATCGGGATCGTGTTTCAATATTTCGCCATTGCGCCGATGCGCGACCTTAGCCTGCGCGCCGGTCTCTGGGCCGCGGCCAAGGCCGATGTGTTGTCGCTGTCGGCGTGGCAGGTGGGCATGTACGGCCTCATGGCGATTGCCCATTTCGGCATCTTCGCCGTTCTGGGGCTTAAGATCGACGCGACATCGCCGCTGTTCTGGTTCGCGATGCAATGGGCGATGCTGGCGGGTTTCGCGACCGCCTATCCAGTCAACTGGTGGTTGATCCGGGCCGGGTTCAAGGAACGGATGTAGCGCCAATCAGGCGGCAGGTGACATATACCGCGACGGCTTTTCGAAATTCCTTCGCTTACCCACGGAACTTCATCCACACCCCACGTTGCTGAAGCGTAGGGAGGCTATCCATGGAAAACGAGGACATCCAATGACGCGGATTTCTTGTGGGGTCGTTGCTCGCGGCTCTGATGATGGGTTGGGTACCAGTCTCCAGTCGCGGCGGCATAAGCCAGCCCCAGGTCGCGAGGGCGTCGGAGCGAAAGAGGGCAAGGAGCAGTTTGGCGAATGGTAGTGAGACGGGATCGGGAAAACAGGAAGTCATGCGCGTCCTACCGAGCAAGCTCCAGATGGCCGAGTCATTCCCCGCATGGGACGGCGGAGGCGGAGACTGCCCGCGCCACCGCCGCCGTTCTGGCGGTATGCATGAACGATCCAGCCCGAGCGGGCGATGTCGCAATGTGGACGCTCGGCAAAGAACGCGTGCGGGAGCGCCTGGTCGCTGGCGTCAGGGAAAGACCGGCCACTGTAAAGAAGCCGGAGCACCTTGGCCTGAAATCGGCGCGATCCTCGATGAGTACATTCTCGAAGGTCGCCCGAGGCGCCATGCTCAGCAACGTTTCGAAGAACTGCGGGGTTGCAACTGGCTGTCCTTGGCCGACGAACCCTATGCGAGCCGATGGCCCAGCGTGAAGGTCAAGGACGCCGTCGGTGTGCCGTTTCATGATCTCCGAACGCTCGCCGCCGACTACCTCCGCATGCATGATCCCGTTACAGCCCCGAGAATAGTGACAGTTCTCCTCGGCCAGAGGACGCAAGAGGCGGGCCGTGAATATCATGTGCTTGGCGCCGAGACGGCCGCCCAACGTGAGTGGCAGGAAATACGCGAGCTTCATGGGGCTGTCTCCCACTAACAGGCAGGGATGCGGCTTTTCCGGCAGCTGATATCCGGTAAGGTCGAACTCACCGAGGTCTTAATCGTTGGCACCCTCAATTCTTTCGCATCAGCAACAATGAACGGAAAAATGCGGGTAGATGTTTCCGCCGCTTTAGCCTTTCGACGCCATCTCCTGCAGCCGCTCGATCACCGGATCGGCGAGGGACTGGAGATCGGACTGGAGTGTCAGAGCCGGACACGCGGTCTTCAGCCGCGCCGCGATGTCGGACATGGCAAACGCGTTCGGCGACTTCAGTGACGCAAGTTCCGCCCACGCCACCGGCACGGCGACCGGGGCGCCCTTCCGTGCGCGAAGCGAATAGGGCGCGATGGCCGTGGCGCCCCGTTCGTTGCGCAGCCAGTCGATGAAGATGCGCCCGCGGCGCTTGGCCTTCGACATCGTCGCGATGTACCGGTCGGGCTGCTGTTCCGCGAGAACATGGGCGAAGGTCTTTGCGAACAGCTTCACCGTGTCCCATTCTCGCGTCCGCCGAAGTGGCATCCAGATGTGCACGCCCTTGCCGCCGGTGACGATCGCCCCGGACTTCAGTCCCAGCTTCTGCAAGATGTCCCGCATCTCGGCGGCGGCGGTGCGCAGGTCGGACCACGATACGCCCTCGCCGGGGTCGAGGTCGAAGACCAACCTGTCGGGCCGGTCGAGCCGGTCTGTGCGCGCGCCCCAGATGTGGAACTCGATCGTCCCCATCTGCGCCGCGGCGACAAGACTTTCGGGCCGCGTGGCGTAGAGGTAGCCGTGACTTTCTCCATTCTGCTCTGTGATGTCGATGCGCGAAAGTTCCGGGGGCATCGTGCCCTGACCGTGTTTCTGGAAGAAGCACGGCTCCTCGAGTCCGCCGGGGCAGCGGAACAGCGACAGCGGGCGGTGACCCGCCAGCGCGACCATCCGCTCCCCCACCCGCGCGTAGTGGTCTGCAATGTCGCGCTTGCTGCAGCCGGCATCGGGAAAGACCTGCCGGTCGGGGTGCGATATCGCGATGCCCAAAACCATTGCGTCCATCGTTGCGCCTTTCGGAATTTCGTCATGCACCATGGCTGCGTCCTTGTCGTCGCGCAGCCCCATAAAGCTGCCGTGCCGCACATGGCCGTCGGCGGTGAATTCGGTGAACTCGATCTCAGCCACCAGATCGGGGCGCACCCATCGCGCGAGCCGCGCGATGTCGGCCGGGACAGCGGCGAAGGGCGATGAACTGCGCGCCTTCATTGCAGCGGAGAGGCGGTCGAACGCCTCCACGTCAAATCCGGTGCCGACCCGGCCCCGGTAACGCAGGGTATTGCCGTCCCTGACCCCGATCAGGAGCGACGCAAAGGGACGGCCGCGCTTGTCGGAGGGCCGGTAGCCACCGATCACGAATTCCTGTCGACGCGAGCACTTGATCTTGCGCCAGGCCTTCGTCCGCCGTCCGAGATAGGGCGCATCGAGCCGCTTCGACACAATTCCCTCGGCCCCCCGCGCGCAGGCCTGCGCAAAGACCTTCGGCCCGTCGCCCACCATGCGGCCGCTGAGACAAAGCGCGCCGCTGTCGGGCAGGCCGCCCATCAGCGCCTCGAGCGCCTCGCGCCGCTCCGACAGCGGCCTGCCCGTCAGGTCCCGACCGTTGAGGGAAAGCAAGTCGAAGGCATAGAAGACCAGCGGCGCACCTTCGGACAAGGCTTTTTGCAGCGACGAGAAAGCCGACCCCTGGATCCGGGCGGCCATCACCTCGCCGTCGATCAGTGCCGCGTTGCCGGGCAGCAGGTCGAACGCACCGTCGAGCGCGGCGAACCTGTCGGTCCAGTCCTTGCCCGACCGCGTATAGCAGCGCGTCCCCCCCTTGCCGATCGAAACCAATGCGCGGTAGCCGTCGAACTTCGTCTCGTGCTGCCAGTCATCGCCGTCGGGCGCCGCGTCGAACAGCGTGGCGAGCTGGACCGCGCGAAACGGCGGGCGCTTTCCTGTCCGCCGGTCCGGCGGCGCCTTTGCGGAACGTCCCTCGGCGATGGCAGCCATGCTGCGCCCGGTAGCGATCGATTGCGTCTCATCTTCCGTCAGGCCGGCGGCATCGTCGCGCGCCTCGTCGTCCCGCTCCTTGATCAGCAGCCAGTTCTCGCGTTTGTCCTTCGTCCGCATCCGGACCAGCGCCCAGCCTCCCTTCATCCGCTCCCCAAAAAGTGTGAAGGTCAGCTTTCCGCGCTTCAGCCCCTCGTCGGGGTCGCCCTCGGGTTCCCAGATACCGAGGTCCCACAACATGACAGTGCCACCGCCATATTCACCCTTCGGGATGGTGCCTTCGAAATCGGCGTAGGACAGCGGGTGGTCTTCGGTCCTGACCGCAAGCCGCTTTTCCGTAGGATCGGCGCTCGGCCCCTTGGTGACCGCCCAGCTCAACAGCACGCCGCCCCACTCAAGGCGGAAATCGTAGTGCAGCCTGCGCGCGTCGTGCTTCTGGACGATGAAGCGCAGACCCTTGCGGCGGGATGCGGCGACCGTGCCCTCAGGCTCGCTCGTGCGCCGGAAATCGCGCTTGGCATTGTAGATTGAAAGCCGGTCCGCCGCCTTCGCCATCACGACGCCTTCTTCCGTGCTGTGCCCTTCTTGTCGGCCGATTTCAGGCTCTGCTTCAGCGCCGACATCAGATCGACGACATTTTCGGCGCGCGCCGGCTCGTCGGACGATGTCGAGACGCGCGGGGTCTTCTTGTTCTTGCGCTTGGCCTCCAGCAGATCGCGCAGCGCTTCGGCATAGTGATCGGAATAGGACGAGGCGTCGAAAGGTGCGGTCTTGCGGTCGATGAGCGTGGTGGCGACGTCGAGCAGCTCAGTGTCGGTCTTGTCATCCTCGATCTGATTGAACATCGGCTCGGCCTCGCGAAGCTCGTCCGCATAGTGCAGCGTTTCCAGAAGCAGCCCGTCGCCGCAGGGCCGTACGGCGGCGAGGTATTCCTTGCCGCGCATCGTGATCTGGCCAAGCCCGGTCTTGTTGCTCTTGCGCAACGCGTCGCGGATCACGCGATAGGCGTCTTCGGCCAGATCGTCCGTCGGGACAAGGTAATAGGGCTTGTCGAAATAGATCGGCGGGATTTCGCAGCTGCCGACGAATTGCACCAGCTCGAACGTCTTCCGGGTCTCGAGACGGACCGCATCGACCTCGTCGGGATCGATCAGGATGTATTCGTCCTTTTCGATCTCATAGCCCTTGACGATGTCCCCGGCATCGACCGGCCCGATGCCGGGGACCGTTTTTTCATAGCGGACGGGCTTTCCCGATGGGCGATGGATCTGGCGGAAGCTGATCTTGGCGCCGGTCCGTGTCGCGGAATAAAGTTCGACTGGGATCGAAACGAGCGACAGGCGGAGCTGTCCCTTCCAGAGTGCGCGCGCGGCCATTGCTACACCCCCTCCGCCGGGTGAAGGGCGTTTCGTTGGCATGTCGAGCGTGTCATGGCCGGTCCTTTCGGATACTGGGCGCGCATTCATGGAACGCCGCGAAGCGGGCAGAGTTCCGCCGCGATTGACCGCCGTCAGAGGAATGCAACAAGTTCCGCCTCGGCCGCGCGCAGCCCTGGCAGATCCGGCCCTTCGAATCCGCCAAGCAGGGCCGCGCGTTCATCCGCCCCCAGTCCCGCAAGGTCTTGGCCGTGTGCCTGCGCCCGGCAGGTCGTGGATACGGCTCAGCGCTCGCTGACGCGCCGGCCCCTGCAGGCAGCGCCGCACCCTGACGCCGCCCTTTGAGGGAAAGGCGATCGTCACGCCGCCCTGCCCGAATTTCACATGACGACCGCGCAGCGTGGTCGCGCCGAACTTTTGTTCTCGCGGGCATAGGCGGTATTGCCGATACGGTTCGAGGCGCGGTCGATCAGGGCCAGCACCGCAGCGATGGCAAGGGCCTCGGACCCCGCCTCGGCCCGGAGGCTGCGGCCGATGAAGTCGCGCAGGCGTGGGAGTCCGCGCCCGAAGGTGGCGAGCTGGTCGAATTTCAGCCGTGCGCGATGCTCGGCCCAGCTCTTGTGGTAGCGATATTTCTTGCGCCCGCGCGCATCGCGTCCGTTGCCTGAAGGTGGCCGTTCTGAAGGGGGGATATCCAGACTTCGACATAAGCGGGCGGAACGGCGATCGCCGCGATCCGCGCCCTTTCGTCCGGGTCGGCGATGCGCGCGCCATCGGGGGCATAGCAGGCAAAGCCCCGGCCGCTCCGCCGGCGAGCGATTCCCGGACGGTCGTCAGGATAGTAGGTCAGTCCCGGTATGCGGGGCGGTGGCGTGCCGGTCATGTCGCTGGGTGTTCCTTCCTTGAGCCTGGCCAGAAAACTCGCGCCGACCGCCGGCGGTTCCCGCGCCGGGAGCGTGGAACAATCAGTCGCTGCGCCGGTTTATCCACTTCATGCCGCAGCGCACGCAGGCCTCACTTGGAAAGGAACGGAAAAAGCCATGGCCCAATATTCCACCAAACGTGTTCAGGATCAGCAACCTGGTCTTGAACATGAAATGTCGCCGCGCCCTGAGTACCGGCCGCGCCTGCCCGGCTCGGACCGGCTGGCGGGCAAGGTCGCGCTCATCACCGGCGGGGATTCCGGCATCGGCCGCGCAACAGCGGTGCTGTTCGCCCGCGAAGGCGCCCGTGTCGCCTTCGTCTTCAAGACCGAGGATCGCGATGCCGAGGAGACGGCAGAGGCGATCCGCGACGAAGGCAGCGAGGCGCTGCCCCTCAAAGGCGATATCGGCGCCCGCGCCTTCTGCACCGACGCCATCGCCCAGGTCATCGACCGGTTCGGCCGGCTCGACATCCTCGTCAACAACGCCGCCGAGCAGCACGCCCAGGAGACATTCGAGGATGTCACCGAGGAACAGATCGAGGCCACCTTCCGCACCAACATCTTCGGCCAGATGTTCATGGTGCAGGCCGCCCTTCCGCATCTGGGGAAGGAATCCCGTATCATCTGCACGACGTCGGTGACCGCCTATCGGGGTCAGGACTTGCTGATCGACTATGCCTCGACCAAGGGCGCGATCCTGTCTTTCGTCCGTGCGCTTGCGCACAAGCTCGCCAGCCGCGGCATTCTTGTGAACGGCGTGGCGCCCGGACCGATCTGGACGCCCCTGATCCCGGCGTCGTTCCCGCCCGACAAGGTGAAGGATTTCGGCAAGTCCAGCACGCTCGGCCGTCCCGGACAGCCGAACGAGGTGGCGCCGTCCTTCCTGTTCCTCGCCTGCGACGACAGCTCCTACATGACGGGGCACGTCCTGCATCCCGATGGCGGCGCTGCCGTCGCGGATTGAAGCGAGATATACCGCACCGGCGCGGTCCGCGGTCTTTCGCCGCCTGTCGGCGGGAGCATCGCGCCGCGCGGAGCTTGTCGAGGCGATCATGGATCTGCCCCAGTGCTACAGGAAGACGCTGATCCTCGTCGTCGTCGCTGGCGAAAGCTACAAATCCGCCGCAGACATCTGCGGCGTCACGATCGGCACCGTCAAGAAACGGGTGAACCGCGCCCGGAACCTGGTTCTGGAGCGGTTGAGCGCGAGCTATTTCGAAATCGGACGATCATTGGCTGACATCGTCGCATTGCCATGCCGGCGGGAACCGATAGGGGCGATAGTTTGTTCCCCAACAACAAACGCTGAATGCCCGACAGCCACGGAAGGAGAGCGACATGAGCGAAGCAGCAGCCACGAGCAGCCACGAAGTGATCCGCAAATGGGTCGAAGCGCGCGGGGGCAGGCCGGCGCACGTCCGCGACACATCCGACGACGATGGCGAGGTTTTGCGGATCGATTTCTCCCCCGACGACGACAGTCTGGAACCGATTGGTTGGGATAGGTTCTTTGCGATCTTCGAAGAGCGTAAGCTTGCCTTCTTGCATCAGGATCTGACGGAAACCGGCGAGATCAGTCGCTTCAATAAGTTCATATACCGCGCCTGAGGCCGGACCGGGTCGCGGTTGCAATGAGCCTGATCGTGGCCGACAGCGCCCCGGGCGGCATTCCGGGCGACTACTTCCTCGTGATGACGGCATCGAAGGCGGCGCTCGAAACGGCACCGGAATACACTGATGCCGCCGCTCCGGCGATGGGCAATACGGCCGCCCCCGCTGCGACGGATACGGCGACAACAACCGCTGATACCGCTCCTGCGGTGGGAGTTGACGCCACTGCCGGCAGCGCGACCGCGCTTGCGATGGAGAATGGCTTCGTCGCGGCGACGCCGGACGAGATTACGGTTGATGCCCTGACCGGCGCCTCCGTCTATGACGCCACCGAAAAGTATATTGGCGAGATCTCTGATTTGATCCTCGACGCCAATGGCAACGCCTATCTCGACGACTTTAGTCGCCCCGGAAGGTGCTCTCTGCGTCCAGCTCTCTGGTTCAGTTCGACGGCCTGCTAAAGGGCCTCTAGCATGATACTCTTAGCCTCCTCATCTGCTTGGCGCGACCTGAAGCCCGAATAAACCTGAGAAACCAGGTGCAGGAAAGCATCCTCCTGATCCCCTCCTCCCCAACCCTGCCGGATCTCCCCTGGAGCGGAACCCGTCGGCTGACACGGCGTTGTGCCTGCGAACGGAACCCGAGCACCAAGCCGCAGGCTATGGCGCGGCCGGAAGGATCTCGATCATGCCCGACCTGACTTGCGATGTCGCAGTGATCGGGGCCGGAACCGCAGGCATGAGCGCCGAGCATCATGCCCGCAGCGCTGGCGCGACCACGCTACTGATCGATCCGGCATTTGCCGGTACGACTTGCGCGACAACGGGCTGCATGCCATCGAAGCTTTTGATCGCGGCCGCGGATGCCGCCTGGTCGGTGAAGAATGCCGAAACCTTCGGGGTCCGGGCATCTGCCGAAATCGACGGGCGGGCGCTTTTCGTCCGGCTTCGGAAAGAACGCGACCGCTTCGTCAGCGGCGTGAAGCGTTCGCTTCACGATCTGCCGGACGGAATCCGGGTCGAGGCGCGGGCGCGGTTTCACGCGCCTGGCATTCTGAAGCTCGATGACGGGCGCGGGGTAAAGTTCCGCGCCGTGGTCATCGCGAACGGTGCTTCCCCTGCCCTGCCTGATGCCTTCGCGGAGCTTGGCGACCGCGTTCTGACCAATGAAACGCTTTTCGACCTCGAGGACCTTCCCGATTCGGTAGCCGTGATCGGCGCCGGACCGCTGGGGTTGGAGCTTGGGCAGGCGCTTGCTCGACTCGGTGTGCGGGTGGAGATCTTCGACCTCGACGCCAGCATCGGCGGCTTGCGCGACAAGGCGGTCAGCAACACTCTGCGGCAACTTCTCGAACGCACGATTTCGCTGCACCTTGGGGTGAAGCCATCGGTCGAAGCAACCGACGACGGCGTGAGGCTAAGCTGGGACGGAAATCAACGGACGTTCTCGCGCATCCTCGTCGCCGCCGGGCGCCCGCCCAATCTCGACGGGTTGAACCTCGACGCTGCCGGGATCGCGTTGGACGGGCACGGTACCCCGATCTTCGATCCGGCCACGATGCAATGTGGCGCGTCACCGGTGTTCATCGCGGGGGATGCCAATCACGACCGCCCTTTCCTGCACGAAGCCTCGGCCGAGGGTGCCATCGCCGGACACAATGCTGCGACCTTCCCCGATGTCGCCGCGACCTCTCGCAAGGTCCCGCTCGCCATAACCTTCTGCCGACCCGAGGCCGCCACCATAGGAGATGTGCCCGATCCCGGCGATCCCGGCTTTGCGATCGGCAGCGCAAGCTTCGACGGTCAGGGGCGGGCGCTGGTAGAGGCGCGTGCGGGCGGTCTTTGCCGGCTCTATGGCCGGTGCAGCGACGGGCGGCTGACCGGGGCAAGCCTGTGTGCGCCCGAAGCGGAGCATCTGGCGCATCTTCTCGCATGGACCGTCGGCGCGCGTCTGACGGTGATGGAAATTCTGGACCTGCCCTTCTACCACCCGACGCTCGAAGAGGGGCTGAAACCGGCGCTCCGCGATCTTTGCGCCAAGCTCGAAAAGCCGCGTCCGTGGGCCCGCAACGATGACGATCCGCCGGGAAGTTGAGGAACCGGTCCACGGCCGGAGCGTTGATCTATCGAACACTGAACCTTCAAATCGAAAGGAGACGTCTTATGCCGAAGATATCGGACGCAAAGATCCTCGTTCTCGCTACCAACGGTTTCGAGCAGTCGGAACTGGAGGTGCCGCTGGAACAGCTCAAGGCCAAGGGCGCGACGGTTCATGTTGCCACACCGGACGGCGAGGCGATCATGGGTTGGGACGACAAGAACTGGGGGCGCGAGGTCAAGGCCGACCTGCCGCTGTCCGAGGCGAGGACCGAGGACTACGACGCGCTCGTGCTTCCGGGCGGACAGATCAACCCGGATCTTCTCAGGGTCAACGAAGCCGCGGTTTCCCTCGTCCGAGACTTCTGCAATTCGGGCAAGATCGTCGCCGCCATCTGCCATGCGCCCTGGCTTCTGGTCGAAGCGGGCGTGCTCGAGGGCCGTAACGCCACATCATACAAGTCCATCGCCACGGATGTCCGCAACGCCGGCGCAACTTGGCACGACAAGGAAGTGGTCGTCGACAACGGGATCGTGACCAGCCGTTCGCCGAAGGATCTGGATGCGTTCGTCGGCAAGATCGTCGAGGAAATCTCCGAAGGCCGCCACGACAGATCCGCGGCATGAACTGACGAAAGGCGCGCGTCTGACGTGGTTTGTCGCATCGGGCGCGCTATCCTCTATCGAGGGTACGGGTCAGACCACGAAATCCACCGGCTTTGGGCAGCGTCTCGACCTCGGCCGCATCGATCGCGCCGAGCTGTCCCTTGCTCGCCACGGCCCGCACCAGAACCCGAGGACTGCGCCGATAGCGTGAGCGGCGTGCGGAACACGCAGAGAACAATCTGCGGGTGAAGGACGCCTGAGCGCCGACCTCCTTGCGGTGCCGCGCCTCTGTCTGTCGAGAGCAGTCCAGCGACGTTGGGAGCGGTCGCTCTCGATCGGCATGCACACTCTTTCGGAATCGGCGTGAGGGGCTGAGTTGGCGTCCGGCAAACTGCTTCTCACTGAACTGCCGGGCTCGGAAATCCACTGCGGTTGCCCCGGAACAAAACCCACGCGCCCTGGTTGGACACCGTGAACACCGCCGCCCATTCAGACCAGGAGACCGACGATGAGCGATGACGCCAGAAAGAACGTGCCCGAAGGCGGGGAAACGCATCAGGTGGCCGGCGACGACCGCGAGCGGATGACGACCCAGCAGGGCGTGCCGGTCGCGGACGACCAGAATTCGCTCAAGGCCGGTGTCCGCGGGCCGACGCTGCTCGAAGATTTCCACTTTCGCGAGAAGATCTTCCATTTCGACCACGAGCGCATTCCCGAACGGGTCGTCCATGCGCGCGGGTTCGGGGCGCACGGCTATTTCGAGACCTACGAAAGCTTGTCGGATCTTACCCGCGCCGACCTCTTCCAGCGCAAGGGAGAGAAGATACCGGCCTTCGTCCGCTTCTCGACGGTGGCGGGGAACAAGGGCTCCCCTGATCTCGCCCGGGATGTGCGGGGCTTTGCGGTGAAGCTTTACACCAATGAGGGCAACTGGGACATCGTTGGCAACAACATGCCCGTCTTCTTCATTCAGGATGCGATAAAGTTTCCCGATCTCATCCACGCCGCGAAGCAGGAGCCAGACCGTGGCTTCCCGCAGGCCCAGACCGCACACGACAATTTCTGGGACTTCATCTCGCTGTCGCCCGAAGCCATGCATATGGTCATGTGGATCATGTCCGACCGCGCGATCCCGCGTTCCTTGCGATTCATGGAAGGCTTCGGGGTGCACACCTTCCGGCTTGTCAATGCCGAAGGGGAAGCGCATTTCGTGAAGTTCCACTGGAAGCCGAAGCAGGGGATGCAATCGGTAACGTGGGACGAGGCGGTGAAGATCAACGGGGCCGACCCGGATTATCATCGCCGCGACATGTGGACCGCTCTCCAGTCCGGCGATTTCCCGGAATGGGAGCTTGGGCTCCAGGTCTTCGACGAAGACTTCGCCGAAAGCTTCGCTTTCGACGTTCTTGACGCAACCAAGATCATTCCCGAAGAGGAGGTGCCGGTGCGCAAGGTGGGGCGGCTGGTGCTCGACCGGGCAGTGGACAATTTCTTTGCCGAGACCGAGCAGGTGGCATTCCACACCGGCAACGTGGTGCCTGGGGTCGACTTCTCCGATGATCCGCTGCTTCAGGGTCGGAATTTTTCCTACCTCGACACCCAGCTCAAACGACTGGGCAGTCCCAATTTCACTCATATCCCGGTGAACGCCCCTCGCTGCCCCGTCCACAACTTCCAGCAGGACGGTCACATGGCGATGACCAATCCAGACGGTCGCGCGAATTATGAGCCGAACTCCTGGTCGGGCGCAAAGGGTGGACCCCGGGAAGACCCCGCCAGGGGTTTCACGAGCTTTCCCGAGAAGGTGGGCGGCCAGAAGGTACGGCAACGCTCCGCCACCTTCGCCGATCACTATAGCCAGGCGCGTCAGTTCTACGTCAGCCAGACCCCGACGGAGCAGGCGCACATGGTCGAGGCTCTCGTCTTCGAGTTGTCCAAAGTCGAGACGCCGGCGATACGCAGTCGCCTCGTCGGACATTTGCGCCATATCGACGAGGGGCTGGCCGAGGCGGTGGCCGACGGTCTGGGGCTGCAGATGCCAGACAAGCCGGAAGCCGCGCGGCCGCCTGTGATGGACCTGCCCGAGTCGCCAGCGCTGAGCATCCTGAAGAACGGCCCGGCCAGCTTCGCCGGACGCCGCATGGGTCTGCTGACAGCGGATGGCGTGGACCGGGGCGCCGTCGCATCACTCAGCGCTGCGGTCGAGGATGCGAAGGCGACGCTGACCGTGGTCGCCCCGAGGGTCGGCGGCGTAACGGCCGCCGACGGTAGCCGGATCGGCGCGCATGAAAAGGTCGAGGGCGGCCCTTCGGTCCTCTTCGATGCGGTCGCGATCTTCTTGAGCAAAGAGGGCGCAGACAAGCTGGCGGGAATGCACGCGGCCCGGGGCTGGGTAGCGGATGCGTTCGCCCACCGGAAATTTATTCTTCACAACGCCGATGCGCGACCGCTGTTAAAAGCCGCTGGTTTGCCGGACGAGCCGGACGGCGGCATGTTCCAACTCGAGAAGTCGGATTGCACCAGCTTCCTGAAGACCTGCGGCGGTCTGAGGTTCTGGGACCGGGCGATGTGACGCGCTCCTTCATGGGCCGCGCGATCGGTGGGAGATTGAATGTGCGATCGCATCGTGAGGTTCACTTCAGGGTCCACTCCGACATTCACCGTTCGAACTGGCAACCGGTTCCGACACGTCGGACGGTCGCGCAACGCATCACGCAAGCCGGCGCCCGGAATACCGTCAAGAACTTTCGACCCAGCATTGACGGACCGAGTGATGTTCACGGCCAAAATCGTCGCCCCGTCGATGCGGCATGTTCCCGGTCCGGACGCAACGTTCCGGCGGAACCACTGCGTTGCAGAAGCGTTCTGCTTCCAAAACTGGCGCGTCAGGGAAGAAGATGATGACGGATCGGGTTCGTCTCATTCTCTCGCACCATCATTTGCAGGCTCGGGACGAGGATCGGTTTTGAGCCGACGGAGAAATTGTCACATTCTGGCCTTTGCAATCGCCGCGCCGCGGTGTCAGGACGGAGAGAGAGATGAGCACCAAAGACCTGCCGAAGAAGTCGGGGCCTGCTGGAGGATGGGGGGCTCTGAGAAGTCTCGCGCGCATCTACGGGTCCGCTGACACCGAAGCCGCCGCCCTAGACACGCTTCGGCGACAGAACAAGCCCGGCGGGTTCATGTGCATGTCCTGCGCCTGGCCGAAGCCTGCCGACTACCACCCGTTCGAGTTCTGCGAGAACGGCGCCAAGATGACGCTGTGGGAACTCACAACTCACAGGTGCACACCGGATTTCTTCAAGGACCACAGCGTCACCAAGTTGCGGGAGTGGAACGACCACGACCTCGAGGCAGAGGGTCGCCTGACCGCGCCGATGCGCTACGACCCCGACACCGACCGCTATGTCGAAACCAACTGGGAGGAGGCGTTTGCGGATATCGCCTCCGTTCTGAACCGGCTGGAACCAGAAAGCGTCGTCTTCTATGCGTCGGGTCACGCGGGTCTGGAGGCGTCCTATCTCTACGCGCTGTTCGCACGGCTCTACGGGCATAACAACCTGCCGCAAAGTTCCAATATGTGCCACGAGACGACGAGTGTCGGGTTGAAGAAGGTGATCGGTTCGCCCGTCGGCACGATCGTCTGGGAGGATCTGGAAGAGACCGAGCTCATCATGTTCTTCGGTCAGAACCCCGGAACGAATTCGCCGCGTTTCCTTCACCCGATGAAGGCGCTGAAGGATCGCGGCGGCAGCATCATTACCTTCAACCCCATGCGCGAACAGGGTCTTCTCTCCTTCATCGATCCACAGGACCCGGCGGCGATGCTGACCGGCAGTGCGACGACGATCTCGGACCAGTACCACCAGGTTCGGGCTGGCGGAGATGTCGGGGCGCTCATGGGTCTTTGCAAGGTGGTGATCGAGGCGGACGACGATGCACTTGCCGCGGGACGGCCGCGTGTTCTCGACACCGGCTTCATCGAGGAGCATACGACGGGGTTCGAGGACTTCGCCGCAGCGGTGCGCAAGACCCGCTGGGCCGACATCGAAACAGCTTCAGGGCTCAGCGAGGCGGATCTGCGCCGGGCGGCGGAAACCTATATCTCCACCGACAAGGTGATCGCCGCCTACGGCATGGGGCTGACCCAGCAGGCCCATGGCTGGTTGAATATCGCCCTGCTAACGAATCTGATGCTCATGCGCGGAAACGTCGGCCGCAAGGGTGCCGGTATCACGCCGGTACGCGGTCATTCCAACGTGCAGGGGCAGCGGACTGTCGGCATCGCTGAGAAGACCAAGCTCGTCCCGATGGACAAGCTGCGCGCGCTTTTCGGATTCGAGCCGCCGCAGAAGGATGGCATGCATATCGTGGATGCCGTGGAAGGCCTCGCCGAAGGCCGGGTCAAGGGTACGATCAGCCTTGGCGGCAACCTCGTCCGTGCGGTGCCGGACCGGGACTTGATGGAGAGGCACTGGCCGCAGCAGGAACTGACCGTCAGCGTCGCGACCAAGCTCAACCGCACGCATCTCTTCCCCGGCCGCACAGCCTATATCCTTCCCTGCCTGAGCCGCGCCGAGGAAGATATCCAGGCGACCGGAAACCAGGCGGTGAGCGTCGAGGACAGTTTCGCCATGATCCACGGCTCACATGGGCACCGAAAGCCGGCCTCGGAAAAGCTGAAGAGCGAACTCGCCATCGTAGCCGGGCTGGCCAAGGCCGCTCTGAAGCCCAATCCGAAGGTTAAGTGGGACGACTGGGTGACAGACTACGCCTTGGTCCGGGATCTGATCGAGGCGACCTATCCGGACGATTTCAGGGATTTCAACGCGCGGATGGATCAACCCGGAGGCTTTTATCGCGAGATCGGAGCGCACTACAGGAAATGGAAGACCGACAGTGGCATGGCCGAATTCACGACGCCCGAAAGGCTCGATTCGCTCGATTTCGGCGACCGGCCAGGGCGCTACAGGCTGGTGACGGTACGGTCGAACGATCAGTTCAATACCACGATTTACGGATATTCGGACCGTTTTCGGGGGATCGAGGGAACCCGCGACGTTGTGCTGATGAACTCCGAAGACATCGAAGCGGCGGGGCTGGAGCGGGATCAGGCCGTCACGCTCATATGCGATTTCGACGATGGTCGGGACCGCAGGCTGGCGGGTCTGCGCGTGGTGCCCTACGACCTGCCCCGCGGCACGGTCGTTTCCTACTTCCCCGAGTGCAACGTGCTGGTGCCGATCGGCCATCACGATGCACTCTCCAAGACACCCGCCAGCAAGGCGATCCCGGTGCGGATAGCGCGGACCTGAACGAGCGGGAACAAATCCGGCCGTGCGGAATTGTTTCTTGGTAATGCCCTGCCGCCGAAGGTTCCTGACTGCATCGGTCGTGGCGGCGGAGCCGGTCGCGAGGTGCGCACGAAGATCGGCGAGTGAGCTTCTGTCGCGATGACTGAATGCAGGCGTCATGCGCTGCCGGCAACGCCAGCGGACAGGGGACGACGCCGGGGGGCACGACGTGGCGCAGATCTTTCGGAGTTCCGCCGACACCATCCTTCGGATCGGTCTTACTGCGTTGATCGGTGGACCGCTGTTGGCAGCCTCACTCGGAATGGTCCTTACGCGGTCCGGCTATGCCACGGGGCGGGACCGGACACCGATCCAGCCGGTGCCGTTCAGCCATGCGCATCACACGGCCGAGATAGGGATAGACTGCCGCTATTGTCACACCGGAGTCGAGACATCGGCCGAGGCGGGCATCCCGCCGACATCCACGTGCATGACCTGTCACAGCCAACTCTTCACCGCGGCGGACATCCTGGCGCCGGTGCGGCAAAGCTATGTGAACGGCGCTCGGCTGGAATGGGTGCCGGTGAACACCGTACCGGACTACGTCTATTTCGACCATTCGATCCATGTGGCGAAAGGCGTAGCCTGCACCACATGTCACGGTGTGGTGGGCGAAATGAAGATGACGCGGCAGGCGGCGCCGCTCAGCATGGGCTGGTGTCTCGACTGTCACCGCGATCCGGGACCGAACCTCTCCGACCGGTCCGCGATATACGCGCCCGTTCCGCTGGAGAAGAACATGGCGGATATCCATGCGCTGCTGTCCGGCTATCACGTCAGCGCCAAGGGGCTGACCGACTGTTCCGTGTGCCACCGATGAGCGGGCCGGCAACAACGCGACGCGATGCGCTCCGGCTCTTTTCGGCGGGGGCCGCAGCGCTTGTCGCGGGGTGCAAGCCCGCAATGCCCCGCATCATGCCCTATCGCGACATGCCCGAAGGCATGGTGCCGGGCAAGCCGCTGTTCTTCGCGACATCGCTGCCGCTGGCAGGCGCAGGGCGGGGTGTACTGGTGGAAAGCCATCAGGGGCGGCCGACGAAGGTGCATGGCAATCCTCTGCATCCGGCCAGCCTTGGGGGCACCGATGGCTTCGCCGAGGCGGCGGTGCTGGGCCTGTTCGATCCGTTTCGTTCGTCCGCGCCGCTGAGGGACGGCATACCGGTGGGCTGGGCCGCATTGGCGGCAGCGCTCAGGCGGGCCTCCACCCGAGACGGCGCCATGCTTCTGACCGGCCCGGTCGGCTCACCCACGATGGCGCGTCAGATCAGGGCGCTCATCGCCGCGCGGCCGGGGCTGCGCTGGGTGTCGTATCGGACGGTCACACCTGCCCTTGAAACAGGCGGCGTGCAGGTCTGGCCCGACTTCGGACAGATCGACGCGGTGGTCAGCCTCGGCGCCGATCCCTTGGGGCCAGGGCCGGGCCAGGTGGCCTTCGCCAAGGGTTGGGCGGGCGCGAAGCGCGACCGGCGCGCGGTATTCCGGAGCCATGCCTTCGAGGCAGGGCCGACGCTGACAGGCGCGCAGGCGGACCGGCGAACCGCAGTTCGCCCGTCCGAACTGGCCGGCATCGCCGAGGCATTGGCCGGTGTCGTCGCCGCGCAAACGCCCGGCCCGGGACCCATCGGCGATGCGGCGCGCAGCCTTCTGGCTGCAAACGGACGTGCGGCGGTGTTCTGCGGCGCCGATCTGCCAGCGGCGGCGCAGGCAGCCGTCGCGCAGATCAACCGGCAGCTGGCCGCGCCCATCCGCCATCTGCGACCCAGCCACCGCTGGGCGGGCCTGGAACCTGAGCCGGTCGATACGCTGATCCGCGAAATGGACGCTGGACGCGTTCCCGCGCTGATCGTCCTGGGCGCGAACCCGGTCTACGATCTCGGCGACGTCTTCGCCGCCGGATTGGCGCGGGTGCCGGAGCGGCTGCATTTCGGAACCGAGGTTGATGAAACCGCCGCCGCCTGCACCTGGCACGGCCCGCTGCACCATGCGCTTGAGGATTGGTCCGACCTCCGCGCCGTCGAGGGGACCGTGGGATTGATCCAGCCGCTGATCGCACCGCTGCACGACAGCCGCTCGGTCCATCATGTGCTGGCGACGATGCAGGAATCCGACCCCGGAGAACCCCATGAGATCCTGCGCGAAACCTGGGCGGAGGCATGGGGAGGGGACGGCGTCGAAGACCGCTGGATCCAGGCGCTGCACGATGGTGTCATTGCGGGCACCGGCCCCGAGGATGTCGCGCCGCCCCAGAACTTTCCCGACGTCGCACCTGCATCCAAGCCGGAGCGGCTGGAAGTTACGGTCCGTCCTTCGGCGAGCACCTTCGACGGCACGTTTGCCGCCAATGCCTGGCTTCAGGAATGTCCCGAACCGTTCACCAAACAGGTCTGGGGCAATGCCGTCTGGCTGTCGCCCGAGGACGCGACCGGGATCGTGGATGGCGACCTGGTGGAACTCGTCTCAGACGGCGCACGGGTGGTGCTGCCCGCCGTCATCGTGACGGGACAGGCGGCGGGAAGCGTGACGCTGCATGTCGGCCATGGCCGGGGCAGCGCCGGACCGATCGGCTCCGCAATCGGGGCGCGGGTCGTGGGACTTGGGCCTTCGGTCGCGCTTCGCAAGACGGACGGGCACGTGGAACTGGCGCGGGTCCAGACGGATTTCGCCCAACACGGCCGCGACATCTTGCGCATGACCGACACGCTTGCGCCTGAAACCGCGCCGTCACCCCCGTCCTTCTATCCGCCGCGCGACGACGATGGGTATGCCTGGGGCATGGTGATCGACACCGACGCCTGCATCGGCTGCAACGCCTGCATGATCGCCTGTCAGTCCGAAAACAACATCCCCGTCGTCGGCCCCGAGGAAATCCGCCGCGGGCGCAACATGCACTGGATGCGCGTCGATGGCTACGCGCTGGAAAGCGGCGGTCATGGCTTTCAGCCGGTTCCCTGCATGCACTGCGAACAGGCCCCGTGCGAGCCGGTCTGCCCGGTCGCCGCATCGGTCCATGACAGCGAGGGGCTGAACGTACAGGTCTACAACCGCTGTATCGGCACCCGCTTCTGCGAAGCGAACTGCCCCTACAAGGTGCGCCGCTTCAATTTCTTCGGCTATGCCGATGGCGAGGAATACGCCAATCAGGGCGCCGATCTTCTCCAGGCCTTGCGAAACCCCGATGTCTCGGTTCGCGCGCGGGGGGTGATGGAGAAATGCACCTACTGCGTGCAGCGCATCTCCTCGGTGCGGCGCGAGGCGAAGAAGGCGGACCGCGCCATCGTGGACGGAGAGGTCGTCACCGCCTGTCAGTCCGCCTGTCCGGCCGAGGCGATCCGCTTCGGGGATCTGAATGACCCCGGCTCTGCCGTGCACCGCGCGAAGGCGGATCCGCGCCACTACTCGCTTCTGGAGGAGCTGGGCACGCGCCCCCGTACGACCTACCTCGCCCGCTTCGCGCCCAAGGAGAAGTCATGAGCAACCGTTACCTACCTGACATGCCCGATGCCGCCATCACCGCCACGGTCGCCGACCCGGTGCTGCAACAGCGGTTCGGACGCGGCTGGTGGCTGGGGTTCCTGCTGTCGCTGGCGCTGACCGGCGTGATGGCTGTCAGCATCGTCTGGCTTCTATGGCAGGGCGTCGGCGTCTGGGGGGTCAACACCTCGAACGTCTGGGGTTTCGCGCTGGCGAATTATGTTTGGTGGATCGGCATCGGCAATGCGGGCACGCTGATATCCTCGATGCTGCTTCTGACGCGCCAACGCTGGCGCGCCTCGATCAGTCGGTTCGCCGAGGCGATGACGCTCTTCGCTGCCGCCATCGCCGGTCTTTTCCCGATCCTTCACCTCGGGCGCCCTTGGCTTTTCTACTGGCTGGTGCCTTATCCCGACACCATGGGTGTCTACCCGCAATGGCGAAGCCCGTTGGTCTGGGATTTCTTCGCCATCGCCAGCTACCTGCTGTTCTCGCTGATGTTCTGGTACACCGGCGCGCTGCCGGATTTCGCCACCATGCGCGACCGGGCGACGTCGCGCGGCAAGCAGGTGTTCTATGGCGTCCTGGCGATGGGCTGGCGCAATTCGGCCCGGCACTGGAAGGCATACGAGAGCTACTACACGGCGATGGCCGCGCTTGGCGTGCCGCTGGTCGTCTCGGTGCATTCGGTGGTCGGCCTCGACTTCGCCGCAGGGCTGATGCCGGGCTGGCAAGAGACGATCTTTCCGCCCTATTTCGTCGTCGGCGCAATGTATTCCGGCTTTGCCATGGTTGTGGTGCTGGCCGCGGCGATCCGCCACGCGCTGGGTCTGCACACGCTCATCACCGCGGCGCATTTCGACGTGATCGGCAAGGTGCTGCTTTTCGGCGCGCTGGTCCTGTCGCTTTCCTATGCCAGCGAATGGTTCTTCGCCTGGTATTCGCAGGACCGGGTGGAGACTTACCTTGTCTGGTGGGAGTTCTTCGGCACCTATGGCCCGATCTATATCGCGATGCTGGTCTGCAACTGCGTCATCCCGCAGCTATACTGGTTCTCTTTCGCGCGCCGCAGGCTGGTCTGGACCGTGCCCATCGCCATTCTCATCAATGTCGGCATGTGGCTGGAGCGTATCCTCATCGTCGCCGTCACCCCGGCGCGCGGGCACCTTCCATCGCAATGGTCGATCTACTGGCCGACGATCTGGGACTGGCTGCTGTTGTTCGGCTCACTGGGCTTCTTCTCGCTCATGTTCTTCCTCTTCGTACGGCTGGTCCCTGCGGCATCGATGCACGAGGTCAAGGCGCGGATTTTCGCGGAGGCGGGGCGATGACGGACCTGCTGCTGGTCTTCGATGAAGCAGAGCCGATGATCGCGGCGGCAAAGCGGCTGCGCGCCGACGGGCTTGGCGGCCTCGACGCGCATGTGCCATACCACATGCCCGAACTCGATGAGATCCTCGGCCTGGCCGAGCCGAAGGTGCGCCCGGCCATGCTGCTGGCGGCCATCGGCGTCGGGGCGGCGACATGGACGCTGCAATGGTGGACCTCGGTCATCTGGTATCCGCTCAATTCGGGCGGGCGGCCGGACAATTCCTGGCAGGTATTCACCTTCGCGGTGTTCGAGATGGGCGTGCTCGCGGCGGCCTTCACGGGGTTGGCCGCGCTGTTTCTCACCTGCGGATTGCCGCGGCTGCACCACCCCTTCTTCGCCACGACCCGTACTGAAAGAGCGAGCGACGACCGCTTCTATCTGTGCCTGCCGCAGAAGGAAGGCACACCCGACCGGATTGCGCTGTCGCGGATCGATGGGTTGGCTGAGATCATAGAGGTGAAGGTATGAGGGGCCGAGTCCTGATTTTGCTGATCGCGCTCTCAGCCTGCAAGGAGGACATGGTCGAACAGCGCAAGTTCACCGCCTATGCACCGTCGGCGATCTGGTCCGATGGCGCCGCTGCAAGGCCACTGGTCGACGGAACGGTGGCGCGCGGCGCGCTGGTCGTGCGGCGTGCGGCGGCTACGCCCCCTGCGGTGACGCCGGAGCTTCTGGCACGGGGACGCGAACGCTACGACATCTTCTGCTCGCCCTGTCACGGGCTGACCGGGATGGGCGACGGGCGCGTGGTGCTGCGCGGCTTTCCGGCGCCGCCTTCCTACCTGACGGCGCGGCTACGGAGCGCGCCTGCGCGGCACTTCTTCGATGTCATCACAAAGGGTTACGGCGTGATGTATCCCTATGCCGATCGAGTCCCGCCGCTGGACCGCTGGGCCATCGTCGCCTATATACGCGCGCTGCAGAAAGCCTCGCCCATGGTTGCAGCGGAAAGCCCCGCCCGCGCGTCGGTGCCGACAGGAGGTGCGAATGGCGGCTGAAATGCGCCTTCGTTCGGCAGGCCCCGGATGGGCGGCACTCGCGCTCGCTGTCGCGGTCATCTTTGTGGTGGCGCTTTTCACTGACCTGCGGGCACTGGCGCAAGGCGTTTTGGCGGCATGGCTTTTTTGCCTTTCACTCAGCGTCGGCGCGACCGCGTGGTTGTTGATCGTTGCGCTGACCGGCGGGCGGTGGCTTGCGCGCGCCCAGCCGGTTCTGGCCGGGCTGTCACGGCTGACGTGGCTTGCCGCGCTTGCCGGACTGATCCTCTTGCCGGCTACCGGACCGCTGCTCTTTCCTTGGTGGCAGGGGGCGGCAGAGCCCGCGCTCTGGTTCGGCCTGCCTTTCTTCGCCGCGCGAGGCATCGCGATCCTGTCGCTCTGGTCTATCCTCGGCGTTGCAGCGGCACGCGGTCTGCCACCCCTTGCGGCTGCGCTGGCGCTGGTGGCGCACGCGGTGGCCGTTTCGGTCGCGGGGCTCGATTGGGTGCTGTCGCTCGATCCCGGTTTCGTCTCGACGGCCTTCGGTGCGCACTTCGCCGTGCTGCAGCTGGCGCTGGCGCTGGCGGTCGTGGCGGCGACGGGTTCGGGCGACGGCGATATCGGCGGACTTCTGATCGCTTGCGTGCTGGGTGTCTTCTATCTCGGCGCAATGGAATACGTCGTGAGCTGGACCGGCAATCTGCCTCACAAGGCGGCCTGGTATCTGGCGCGGCAGGGCGGTCGGGGGCTGGCGCTGTTGTGGCTGTCCTTCGTCCTTGGCGTTGCGGGGCCGTTCGCCGTGCTGCTGATCACGCGGCTGCGCCGGAGCGCCCGCTATTTGCGTTGGGTCGGCGGGACAATGCTGGCCGGGGGGCTCGCGCATCTCGTCTGGCTGGTGGCGCCAGGCGGGGTCGCATCCGCGGCGGCGGTCGCCTTGGCCGGGGCGGGAGCCGCGGCGGCATTGTTCTACATGATCGGAGTTCGTGCCCATGCCCGATGAACATATAAGCGAGTCGAACGAGTTTCCCGCCCGCCGGGTAACAGCGGCCATCCTTGGCATCGCGGGCCTTGCCGCCCTCTGTGCGGCCGGCGTCTGGCTGGCCTATCCGGCGGTTCGCGCGCCAAGCATCGCCCCGCCCACGCTCTTCGCCGCACCTCGACTGGAAACAACGCCCGTTGCCGATTACCGGGCGTTCGAGATGCATCAGAACGCGCGTCTGGCCGGAGCCGGTGGCCGCATGCCGATCGACAGGGCGATGGCCGCCATCGTCCGCGCCGGAACGCTGGAGGCGGAGACCGGGCCATGATCCGCGCGATGCTGATCGCGGTTCTTCTCTGTGGTCCCGCGCAGGCGGCGCTGACGCAGGCGGAACTGGATCGCGTAGCCGTCGACTTGCCATCTGGGTCGTCCTGGCCGCTTGGGCTGGAGGTGCCGGCCGTCCTGATTTTCGCCGATTTCAACTGCGGGCATCTCTGCGATGCGATCCTCGGCCAGACTGCCGATCTGCTGGCCGAGACCGGACTTGCGGCGGGCCAGGATTACCGGCTGGTGGTCGTGGGCATGGATCCGCGTGACAGTGCGGATATGGCCGTGGCCTTCATTTCCCGCGAGACACCGGCCGATCTGCGGGCCGCCGTGACAATTGTGCGCCCGGACGCAGCACAGTTGAAGCGCATGACCGATGCACTTGGCTATGGCTACGTTCGGGACGAGGACGAGGACCGCTTCGCGCACCCCGCCGCGCGCTACATCCTTGCCGCAGACGGCAAGGTGACGGCGGTGCTGCCCGCCTTTGGCAATTCCGTGGCCGATTTGCGGGCGGCGCTCGTCGGTGCGCGCTTTGGCACCGGCGCGGCGGCAACACGGCTGATCCTGCTCTGCTACGGACTCGATCCGGTCACGGGGCGCTACTCGCTCGCGATCTGGCGGGTCCTGACGGGTCTGAGCGTTCTGACCATGATTGTCGTGGGCGCGGGCCTCGGCATCGCCTTCTGGCGGGAAAGGCGGCGGATATGAGTGGTTTCGCGCTTTCCGCCGCATCCGACAACGCGCAGGGATTTGACCGGCTGTTTTTCGCACTGGTGGCGTTTTCCATCGTGATCGTCGTCCTGGTCGCGGCGCTGGTCATCGGCTTTTCCATCCGGTTCCGCAGCGGCAGCAAGGTCACGCGCCACAAGGTCCCGCGCATCCTCAGCCGGGAGATCGAGATCGGCTGGACCGCCGCCACCGCCTTTGTCGCGCTGTTCCTGTTCTGGTGGACGGCCGCCGCCAATCTTCAGCAGGCCGACATCCAGTCCGGCGCGATGGAAATCCACGTCGAGGCGAAGCAATGGATGTGGAAGGCGAGCCATTCGAACGGGGTGCGCGAACTGAATGCCCTGCATGTGCCAGTGGGCCAGCCGGTGATGCTCTACCTCAATTCGCAGGACGTGATCCATTCCTTCTTCGTCCCGGCATTCCGTCTGAAACAGGACGTGGTACCAGGGCGGACGACGACGCTGTGGTTCAAGGCGACAGAACCGGGAAGCTACGATCTGCTTTGTGCCGAATATTGCGGCACCGGCCATTCGCGGATGGGTGGGACGATCGTGGCGATGGAGCCGGCCGATTTCGCCGCCTGGCTGGACGCGCAGCCCGAGGGCGAGGGGTTGGTCGCCGCGGGGCGGGCGCTTTTCACCGAGGCGGGCTGCTCGGGATGCCACGCCGCGGGTTCGGCCGTCCATGCTCCGGACCTCGCGGGGATTTATGGGCGGCAGATACCCTTGGCGGACGGCCGCGTGGTGACCGCGGACGCGGTCTATCTGCACAATTCCATCCTCCTGCCGCGTCGGGACATCGCCGCCGGATACGCGCCGATCATGCCCGATTTCGCCCGCCTTCTGGACGAGGACGAGGTGGCGGCGCTCGTTGCCTATATCCGCAGCATCGGAAAGGAAACGCCATGACCGATACAACGCATCCGGGCGCGGAGGACCACGGCTATTCACTACCCGCGAGCTATCTCGACCACGGCACGACGCTGCGATCGTGGCTGCTGACCACAGATCACAAGCGGATCGGTCTTCTATATCTCGCCAGCATCACCTTCTTCTTCCTGATCGGCGGCGCGGCGGCCACCGTGATGCGAACGGAACTGGCGACGCCGGCCGGCGATATCGTCTCAGCCGACACCTACAACCGGCTCTTCACCCTGCACGGGGTCGTCATGGTTTGGTTCTTCCTGATTCCGGCGGTCCCCACAACGCTCGGCAACTTCATCCTGCCCCTGGCCATCGGCGCGCGGGACGTGGCATTTCCCCGCCTCAACCTGATGAGCTGGTATCTCAACATCGCGGGTGGCGCGTTGGCGCTGTCGGCGCTTCTGCTCGGCGGCGTCGATACCGGATGGACGTTCTACACGCCCTATTCCACGCTCTATTCCAACAGTTACGTCACACTCGCCGCGGCGGGGGTCTTTATCGCGGGCTTTTCCTCGATCGCGACCGGGCTGAATTTCATCGTGACCGTGCATACCCAGCGGACGCAGGGGATGCGCTGGATGCGCCTGCCCCTGTTCGTCTGGTCGATCTACGCAACCTCGATCGTCATGGTGCTGGCCACCCCGGCCCTGGCGGTGGCCCTGCTGATGGTCGTTTCGGAACGGCTCTTCGGGCTTGGCCTTTTCGATCCGTCGCGCGGCGGCGATCCCCTGATCTTCCAGCACATCTTCTGGTTCTACTCGCACCCGGCAGTCTACATCATGATCCTGCCCGGCATGGGTGTCGTGACCGAAGTGCTGACCTGCTTCGCCCGCCGCAGCGTCTTCGGGTACGAGGCGATGGTCTTCGCCATCCTCGCCATCGCCATCTTCGGCTTCTTCGTCTGGGGCCATCACATGTTCGTCTCGGGCCAGTCCACCTATGCGAGCCTGATCTTCTCGCTGCTCAGCTTCATCATCGCGGTTCCCTCGGCGATCAAGGTGTTCAACTGGTCGGCCACGCTCTACGGCGGCCACATCACCTTCGAGGCGTCGATGCTCTATGCGCTCGGCTTCGTCGGTCTCTTCACGCTGGGCGGATTGACGGGCCTCTTCCTCGCCTCGATTCCGGTCGACGTGCATGTGACGGACACCTATTTCGTCGTCGCGCATTTCCATTACATCATGGTCGGCGGAATGGTATCGGCCTTCTTCGCGGGGTTGCACTTCTGGTGGCCGAAGATCACCGGGCGGATGTATTCGGAAGGCTTCGCGCGGGCGGCGGCGCTGCTGATGTTCGTCGGGTTCAACTTCACCTTCTTTCCACAATTCATCCTCGGTTATCTCGGCATGCCCCGCCGCTACTGGAGCTATCCACCCGAGTTCCAGACCCTCAACCTCCTGTCCTCCTTCGGGGCGCTGATCCTGGCGGCGGCCTATCTGCTGCCGGTGATCTACTTCGCCTTGTCGCTCTGGCGCGGGCGGTTTGCCGGGGACAACCCGTGGCGTGCGACCGGGCTGGAATGGACCACTGCATCGCCGCCGCCGCGCGAGAACTTCGCGCATCGCCCCGTCGTGGACAGCGCACCCTATGCCTATCACCCTGGCGACCGGGAGCCGACCGAGCGTGAGAACAGCACCGGCGGCAAGAGCCAAGCCGACGGCCCGGAGCATCTGCCATGAGCGGGTTGCACGAACCCTTCGACACGCTGCCGCGCCAGCGCGAGGCGGCCGAGGTCGGCATCTGGATATTCCTCGCGACCGAGGTGATCTTCTTCGGCGGACTGTTCATGGGCTATTCAGCCTACCGGTTTCTCTATCCCGAAGGATATCTGGCCGCCGGGGCCGAGACGAACATCGTCATCGGCACCGCCAACACCGCCATCCTGCTCACATCGAGCGCGACGATGGCCGTTGCGGTCTGGGCCGGGCGCGCCGATGCGAAGGGCCAGGTGCTGATCGGGCTCTGCCTTACCTTACTGCTCGGGGCGGCGTTTCTGGCGCTCAAGGGCGTGGAATACGCCGAGGACGTTCACAAGTCCCTGGTGCCCGGCCCCGCTTTCCCGATCCAGGCGGAGGGGGCGGAGATCTTCTTTTCCTTCTACTGGATCATGACGGCTGTGCATGCCGTGCACCTTGTCATCGGCGTCTGCGCGTTGACGGTCAGCACGTGGCGGATCTGGCGCAATGCGCTGGACTGGCAAGGCACGGCGTTTCTGCATGTGCTCGGCCTCTACTGGCACCTGATCGACCTGATCTGGATCTTCCTGTTTCCATTGCTCTATCTGCTGGGGAGGGGCGGATGAACGAACATGCGAAAACGGCCGCCTTCAACCGTTGGCTCAAGGCGGGTGCCGTGTGGGCCGCGCTCAGTCTCGCGCTCGCCGCGACAGTCGCGGGAGCCTATCTCGACATCGGTAACTGGAAGCTGCCGCTGGCGCTGTCCATCGCGTCGCTGAAGGCGGGGCTGGTGATCGTGTTCTTCATGGAACTCGTCAGGGCCAGTTCGGCATCTCGGGTCGCAATCCTCGCGGGCGCGCTCTGGCTCGCGCTGCTGATCTCGTTCGTTCTTGCCGATTTGGGAACGCGACCCCGCCTGCCCCCGGAGTTCGACGCGGCATCGCCGGATTTGTCAACTCCCCGATGATGAAGGCGAGTTCGATGTTACATGCGGCCGCATGCAAACCGGATGTTCGAGATTCCGCTCGGTCATCGGGAACTCCGCCGCTGAAACATCGTTCTATCCACCCGATCAAACCCATCGGCTTCAGAAAGGAGTTCCTCATGACCAAGGAAAAGACGCTCAAAGACCTGTTCCACGACACGCTCCGGGACATCTACTTCGCCGAGAAACAGATATTGAAGGCCTTGCCCAAGATGCGCCGCGCCGCCAAGAGCGAAGAACTTCAGGCAGCCTTCGAAACCCACAAGGAGCAGACCGAGGAACACGTCGCCCGGCTGGAGCAGGTTTTCGAGATTCTCGGCAAGTCTGCGCGGGGCAAAACCTGCGAAGCGATCAAGGGCATCATCGACGAAGGCGAAGAGATCATCAGCGAATTCAAGGACACGCCTGCTCTCGACGCCGGTCTGATCTCGGCTGCGCAGGCCGTCGAGCACTACGAGATGACCCGTTACGGTACACTCTCCCGTTGGGCGAAGGAGCTTGGAATGAGCGACGCGGCCAAGCTTCTGCATCAGACCCTCGAAGAGGAAACGCAGACCGACATGGACCTCACCAAGCTCGCCGAGCAGAGCATCAATGAAGCCGCACGCGCGGCCAAGGCGGCTTGAGCGACGCCATATCCCGTCAATTGAAAGGGGCGGCCCCGCCGGGTCGCCCTAAAGTCTTGCGGTTCGGACGATATGAACCTCAGGCGGACTTCGTTCAGCCAATACTTTCGACGGAGCTGAGACAAGCATACCCACGGATCTAATCATCAACAGTGGTCGCCGGTGTCCAGGATCTTCCGCCGCAGTTCCGGTACTGGCGGTGTCGTTGTCGCTCATTTGGTGCGCCCCTGTTATGCGAAGCCGACGGCGGCGAAGCCGGCGCGAATGAGTAGGGTAAGTCAGTGGTGCATCTCGACCCCGCTCTCTGTGATCGAACAGATCACTTAGGTTATGCGGTTGCTTATTATCTGGCTTAATTCGAAGCGGTTCGGCCAGCAATCTGAACTCAGTCAGCACCTGAGCAAGACGATCAGTGAACCACGTCGGCAGCTAAATAGCTTCTTACCGCAGCAAGAATATCTCGGGACCCAGGACTCATGACTTCGGACCAGCGCTGTTGAAGCGCCCGTTAGAGCCCGTCGCGAAAACCGTAAGATACTTTTCGCAAGATCAGCATCAGAAAGCGCGTAAACCTCGCCCGTTACACCAACAATTCATGCAAGGCATCAGCCAAGACCGCATCACTAACCGGCTTGCCTATCGTGCCGAACTTCCGGAATCTTGGTCTGAGCTCCCGTGATGTGTACCCGGTCAGGAAAACGAAGGGTATCGTGCGCTCTTCCAACTTTTCTGCGATCGCGTAAGACGTCTCGCTTCCCAAATTGAGGTCCAGCAATGCCCCGTCAATCCTTTCGCTCTCAATGAGGGCCAGAGCCTTTTTTACGGATGGAGCCGGACCGACCACTGCGTATCCAAGTTCACTCACCCGTTCAGCCAAATCCTGTGCGACGAGCCAATCATCCTCTACGAGCAGGATCGAGTTATGATCGCGGATCGGGGACATTACCTTCCTGCATCTGGCTCTTCAGTCCAAAAATCATTCTTACACACAGACCTTTGGCGTCGAACGACGTGTGGACCCTGCCGCCGAGCTGATGCTCGACCTGACCCGATATCAAAACCATTCCGAAGCCGGTTTGTTCCGGCTTTTCGGCAGGCGGCCCCCCTATTTCCTGCCATTGCAGAGTGACCTCACCATCGAGGTGCTGCCAAGTGACGTCGATCCGGCCTTCGGGCACCGAGAGCGCGCCGTATTTCAGTGCGTTGGTTGTAAGTTCATGCGCTATCATGCCGATCGCGGTCGCCTGGCCACTCTCCAATTTGACCTCGGGCCCGCTCAAGTGAACCCGGCGGTCGCCTACAGCCTCGACTTCGAGCTTCAGGAGGTCGCGCAACTCGACCTTGGTCCACGTGCTTTGCGAAAGCAGGCTGTAAGCACGCGCCATCGAGTGCATCCGGCCGATCAGCGTTCCACCGACCTCCTCGATCGACGAGGCCTTGCGCATCGTCGCATTGACGATGCCAATTGCGACCGTCAGCATGTTCTTGACCCGGTGGTTCAGTTCCGCGATCAGGACGCGCTGATGCGCCTCGGCCTCGGCAAGGCTGCTTACGTCGACGAAGGTGACGACCGCGCCCCGGATGTGTTCGTTGTCGTTCAGGTAGGGATTCAGCCGGACAAGGTAATGCCTGCCGTCATCGGCTTTCGACAGGCGGTGCTCTTGGACCGTGCCGCTTGCGAACACCTCTTTGATGTGGTCCTTCAGTTCCGGATAATCCCGTACGCTTGCCAGTTCGGTCAGGGGGCGGCCCAGATCGGCGTTGCGCAGATTGAAAAGCGTACCAGCCGACGGCGTGAAGTTTCGGATCACCAGTTCCTCATCAAGGAACACCGTCGCGATCTGGGTGGCCTCGTACAGGTTGCGGAGATCGGCATTGGCATTGTCGAGCTGTTCGATCTTCTGATGCAGTTCCTGGTTGATCGTGTTCAGTTCCTCGTTCAGCGACTGCATCTCCTCCTTCGAGGCTTCCAGTTCTTCGTTGCTGGATTGTGCTTCCTCGTTGACCGAAACCAGTTCCTCGTTCGAGGATTTGAGCTCTTCCAGAGCGGTCTCATATTCCTCAACGGTCGACTGCAGGCGCTCGCGCATCTCGCGCAACTCGTGCTGGACCGCGGCGCTGTGATCGTCGACCTCGCCCCCGGTCGCCGCCGACGGTGCCAGTTCTTCCTCGCCTTCGCGAAAGAGAACCAGCACCAAGAGTTCCCGGCCGCCGTTCGGATCCAGCGGCTCGGCGATGACAGTGACGGCGCCTCCCGGTCGCGCATCGTCACCGAAAGGCAGGTTGACGCGGATCGCGCGCCGACCGGAGTCGGTCACCTGCCGCAGCGCCGCACGCAGCCCAAATCGAAGCTCGGGGCGCACAAGTTCCAGCAACTGGCGGTTGGGGGCACCCTTGGGCATTTCCAGATACCTCCCGGTCCGGCCCGAGAAGTGGACAACTTCACCGTCTTTCCGGACTACGACATGGGCTGGCGCGTAGTGTTCCAGGACCTGCCTCTCGACGCGGTGCCGCAGGTGCATGTCGGTGGCCGCCGAAACTTTGCCGCCGGGCGCGACCGGCATCGGGCGATTGCTGAAATAAGATGTGGCGGGCGCCCAGTGTCGCGTCCCGTTTGGCAGGCTGCGGAAGATTCGCTGCTTCTTTTCAACCGTCTCAAAGATTTCGCTGTATTGGCTGATGCTTTCCGAGGTGCCCAGAAACAGGAAGCCGCCAGGCTTCAACGCATAATGGAAGGTCGGAATAACCTGGCGCTGAAGGTCGGTTCCGAAATAGATCAGGAGATTACGGCAGGAAACCAGATCCATGCGCGAGAATGGCGGATCATTGATGACATTGTGTGGCGAGAAGATGCACATGTCGCGCACCTCTTTTCTCACCGCATAGGTCGCTCCGTCCTTGTCAAAAAACCGCTTCAGGCGATCCTCGCTGACGTTCGCAAGCAGCTCCGGCGGATACCTCCCTGACCGCGCCACGCCAAGAGCGCGTTCATCGATGTCGGTCGCGAAGATCTGGACCTTGTGCGTTCCGTTGAGCCGATCCATATGCTCGCGCAGAAGGATGGCAAGTGAGAAGACCTCCTCGCCGGTGGTGCAGGCCGGAACCCAGATCCGGACGGCGCCATCGGGCATTCGGTCTTCCAGCAGTTTGGGCAGGACCAGCCGCCCCAGCGCCTCGAATGCATCCCCGTCGCGGAAGAAATCGGTCACCCCGATCAGCAAATCGCGGAACAGCGCGTTGATCTCGCTCGAATCCTCGCGCAGCCGCGCAAGATAGGACTCGAACTCGCTGAGCTGAAGCACCTGCATCCGCCGCCGCACGCGCCGGAAGAAGGTCTTGTTCTTGTAGCCCGAGAAATCATGCCCGGTCTGCTTGTGCAGAAGTTCGGCCAGTTCCAGGTGGACCCTCTCTGATTCCGCTTCCCGTTCCTTCGGTTTCATTCGGTCCAGGGCGGCGCGGGCGGATTGGATTTCACGCAGCTTCTCTCCCATTTCATGGACAGGAAGCTGGAAATCTACGAGGCCCGCCGAAATGGCGCTTTCGGGCATTTCCGGATTCAACGGTCCAAAGCCATCGGCGATCTGTGCAAAAGTGAAACCGCCGAACTCCTTTATCACCTTGAGCCCCAGCGTTCCGTCGCCGTCGCCGCCTGAAAGCACCACAGCGGCGGCGTTCTCCCGGCAGTCCCTTCCAAGTGAACTGAAGAAGACGTCGATCGGCTTGCGTTCGCGCACGTCAAGATTGACCGGGGTCAGTTCAAGACGACCGTCGACGATCCGGATGGTCGAGGTTTCCGGCATCACGTAGACCTCGCCCGATTTGACCTCGGCACCATCCTCGGCGACTGACACTGTCAGGTCACTGTGCCGCTGCAGCACCGAATGAAGTTGGCTCGCGTGTTCGGGATTGAGATGCGTGACGACAACGAAGGCCATGTTGCAATCGGACTCGAGCCCCTGGAGGAAACCGGTCAACGCCTCAACCCCTCCGGCCGATGCGCCAACTCCGACAACGAGAAATGGACTTCTTGTCATGGCGGTCAGCATAAGCCTGTGGAAGTTGGAAAACCATCGTAACGATCGTTGGTTCCCGGCGGCTTTCGATAATCTCATCGGCAAGGTGGAGCCGGTCTATTTCTGGGACCCGGCTATCGCGCACGGCGGCTTTCCAGAACTCGGCTAGATCGCTCCGATCAGTGCATAAACTCCCCACGCAAAAAGCAGCGCCCCGCCGACCTTCGCCAATTTCTCACCGAATCCGGCGAGCCCAAAGAGAAAGCCGATCAACACCATCAACACCATCCTGTCACGGCGCAGGAGACGCTCCGTCACACCCGGACTGTCCATGGGTTGTCGACTCCGTCACGCCGCTTCAACGACCCCTTGGTTCGAGAGGTTAATCTCGACCATGTGAACGTGGGTATCCTTGTTGTTGTGAAGGATCGATTGCCCCCTTCGTCTTCGTCGTTCCCTTTGCCATTTCGGGAACTCGGAACTCGAATCCATGCGGCAGGTTGATGCGTGCGCGGTGCTCGGCCCCCGTGGCTGGGTTCGTGATCGGCTGCGCTTCGGTCTCGAACACCCCCTACCTTGCCGCGTCCCTTACGGATTTCCATGTCCATCTCAAATTCGATGGGCGTATAAACGGTTTCGAGTTTGGTTGGACACATGGCCGAAAAGACCCACCACATCGTTGCCATCTCTTCAGTGTCTTCGCCTGCTCCTGATGGTCAAAATGGGCTCCGAGCCGACCTCGGATGCGCGCGAGATCACCCTAGGGGACGGCCCGCCGGACGCCGAGATCGCGGTTTCTGGCTGATGCGGGTTCGGCCACATAGTCAGAAGAACGTGCGATCCAATCCTGGTTCCGACTCCGTTGGGAAGCTGCACCCTGTTGAAGTGCGAGGTGGATGTCGGTCTAATCACGGGCAGAGGACTAAAGGGTGAAAAGGCGATGAGCGACAACCCCTACGAAGTGCTCGGCGTCGCAAGCAGCGCCAGCGCCGACGAGATCAAGAAAGCCTATCGGAAGATCGCGAAAGAAAGTCATCCGGACCTGCACCCCGGTGATGCGGCGTCGGAGGCCCGTTTCAAGTCCGCGGCGGCGGCCTTCGACCTTCTGAAGGACCCCGAGACGCGAGCGCGGTTCGACCGGGGAGAAATTGACGCCAGCGGTCAAGAACGTCCGCGAGAGCGCACCTATTACCGCGACTTCGCCGAAGAACCGGGCAATCCCTACCGCCAAGGCCCGCGCTACGAGGGCTTTGGCGACGAGGCTGACATGTTTGCCGAGTTTTTGCGCCGTCAGACACAACAGCGCGGCGATAGGTTCGACAGACGTGACTTCCACGCGCGGGGGGCGGACGCCCACTACGCGCTGGATGTGCCGTTTATCGAGGCCGTGACCGGCGGGTCGATGCGGATCACGCTGCCTGGTGGCGGCGATCTGGAGGTGAAGATCCCCAATGGCGTGTCAGACGGCCAGACCTTGCGCCTGCGCGGCAAGGGCGGGCCGGGACATGGCAGTGGCGCGGCCGGAGATGCCTACGTCACGCTTTCGGTCCGGCCTCATAAGGTGTTTACGCGTGAGGGGGATGACATCGTGATTACCTTGCCGATCACACTCGATGAAGCGGTGCTAGGTGCCAAGGTCGAAGCGCCGACGATCGACGGCCCGGTGAAGGTGACCATCCCGAAGGGCGCAACCAGCGGTCAGGTTTTACGACTGCGCGGAAGGGGTATTGCGGCGAAGGGTCGCGCAGCCGGGGACCAGCGGATCGAGTTGAAGATTGCCATGCCGAAGACAGTCGACGAGGATCTCGCACGTTTCATGGAAGAGTGGCGCAAGGCACATGGTTACGATCCACGGGAGGGGGTGACGGCATGACCGACCCAACTGGATTCCTGACAGAGGAGGAAACACTCGCCGCCGTAGGTCGCCTTGACCGCGTGCGGCTTGGACGCTTTGTCCGGGCCGAGGTGATCCGTCCTGCCGACGCCGGGGGGCGCGTGGTTTTCAGGCAGGTAGACATCGCGCGGATTGAGCTTCTGTGCGACCTTTGCGATGATTTTGAATTGGATGATGATGCGCTGGGGATCATCATGGAATTGGTCGACCAGTTGCATGGCACCCGTTGCGACCTCGTCGCGCTGATGCGAGCGCTAGGGGATGAAACGGAAGAGGTGCGTACGAGAATAGTGGAGCGGCTCAGGCCTTAATCTGTCCATTTCGGCCCTTAGCCGACCTCCACGACAGTGTCGCGTGCTGCAGCGCAGCTTCACCAGACCGCCATTCGTGCATCTTGCAGCATTTTGTTGGCTTTATCGTCGGTGTGGGGGGTTACTCCGGAGATTCGAAGCTAGCCAAGGGGCCGAAACTGGATCGCGTGATTCAGGCGGTAGCGGTCGCTTTCTGCGCTAGGACGAGCCGCGCTTGATCGAAAGGGAGGCACGTCGCTCCCTGTTCAGACTTTGCAATCAAGGCCGCAGGTTGCATCTCTCGCAAAAACTTCTCCTTTATCGCGTCAGCATAGTCCTGCAAACCGAAGGTCACGACCGAAAATGCGCCGCGACCGTGGATAACCTCGTTCTGAAACCAATAAACTGAAGGCAGCGATCTCTCTCGTCGCGCTCGCTTCCAAAATTTGTCCAAATAGCCACGCAGCTTGACTAGAACGCGCAGTCACCTGGCGTTTTCGGCTCGTCACGCCCAGCTGCCGGTGTTTTCACACAGCTTCGGCCCGAAGCTGCCCTAAGCATCAAGGCTCTGAGAGACCACACGGGGTGGAAAGTGGACATCTCATGTATGTCCAACGCACTGTCACCTACCGTAAATCGCCCTTATCTCAGCTGCTATCAGCCTCTGAAGCTGCCATAAATTGCGATCGCGGATGCCGTGTTCTTCGAGCTTGCTGATAGTATTGAACGCATACTGCGCCGCCGACCCCCAATGCCCAGCGGCACGCGAAAGCACGTTAGCGACCTCAGGCAGCGGAAGCTTCCCGGCGTATGCGTTACCTTTGGGAAGCGCGATGAAGGCTAATGCTTTCAGCCGCCCCTCGACGGTCGAGACATCGATCCAACGCGGAACGTTGGTAGGAGGATTCGCATCAATCTCGCGTTTGAGCAATTGGACGATCTGCCCATGATTGTCCCCCGCAGGGAGGCGGAACGCGATTCCAACGCAGGTTCCGCCGCGATCAAGTGCCAACATCAGTGCCGGCAGTTCGCGGGTACCCCGCCATCTTGTCAAACGGAGGCAGAATGAGCGATGCCAGCCTCGCGCTACAGCGCGCCTTTGCTCATCGATCCGGAACTCCGGGTTCCAGATTAGCGATCCATAGGCGAAAACCCAAAGGTGTTCCGGATCATATTCCGCCAATACAGCCTCAGCCATATTTGCAAAGTCAGCGTCAGTGTGTTCGGCGGTGCCCTGTTCGGGGCCGGGGTCTGGTTCCGTTCGTTCGACCTGAGCGACAAGTTCAGCAGTCAAGTCCATTTCATTCCTCACAGGCGCCGAAAAAATTCGTTCCGAGTAGTTCGAGAACAAGCTCAGTTGTCAATGTCCCCAACGAGCCGTTTTCAGACATTGGAGCACGGGGCAGCATCAGCTACTTTGGGCTCAAAGCGGACTTGCGGCGGCGCGGCGCGCGGGCCTGGACCTAACGCGCGCCTAATCGACCTGAACGGCCCGAAGGGCCACACGACGGGCGGCTTGATGCCGCGACGCAGCTTTCGCATTACTGCCGTCAATCCCCTGCGCAGCATTTCCAGGGACAGAGGACGGCAGATCCAGCGCGGTATTAGATCCCGAGATGCACTACTGCGATGCGGCGATTGAGACCTTCAACCGCCAGCTTGCCGAAGTGCGCGCCGCCGTTCCGCAGGAGCGGCTACTGGTGTTCTCCATCGGCGATGGCTGGGCGCCGCTTTGCGACTTTCTAAACGTATCCGCGCCGGATACGCCGTTCCCGAGAATGAATGACGGGGACGACTTCTGGGCGCGGTACGGGGGTGAGCCGATTGAGGCGTGAAAAACAGCTTGGCCTGTCGCCGTAGCGATGAACTCGGGCATTTGCGGCTGACTGCCGCGGCGGAGTGGTACGTTCTCGACATAGCCAAAGCCTTTGTCGCCAGCGGACGTTTCTGGAGTCCGGCGAACCGGTAGCAAGGGCTCAGAGCCAACTTGCGGCGGTGCAGCGACAGGTGATCGGACACTCCCTCAGCGTCGTCGAGGGTCGGCCCAAACCTGTCGTTCGCACTGTCGTCCGCTTCGGGATGCAACGCACTCCGAACTTGTCATTCGTGCTTGAGGCAACGAGCTGCAAGCCTGAACGCAACGATCAGTGCACAGCTGCGTCCGCCGCGTTCCGTGAACCTTTCCTTCATGCAATGCGCAGCAGAGCTGGCTCTCAAACACAAGCTGGGCATTCTTGATCTTGGGACATGATTGTCATCTAGAAGATGGCGCCCATTCCGGGTCGCGTGCCGTGCCTGAAGGCTTCAGGACCACTTTCCCGCATCCTCGTCGATCCGGGGCAGGAACCAGGCCAGCAACCCTGCAAGCGGCAGGAACGAGCATATCCGATAGACCGTCTCGACACCGTAGCTGTCGGCCAGTACGCCAAGCAATGCTGCGGCGATCCCGCCAAGCCCGAAGTTCAGCCCATAGAACAACCCTCCGATCAACCCGATCCGATTGGGCAGAAGGTCCATCGCATAGATCAGGATCGAGGCGAAGGCGCTGGCCATGACCAGATTGATCATGATCGTCAGCACGCCGGTCCAGAACAGATCGGCGTAAGGCAGGACAAGCGTCAGCGGCAGCGGCCCCAGTATCGAGATCCAGATGATCCGGTAACGCCCAATGCGGTCGCCTACGATACCGCCGATCAGCACGCCCGCCGCCGCCGCCAGCAGGAAGATGAAAAGCATCATCTGCGCAGAAGGGATCGAAAGACCGAAGCGATCCATCAGGTAGAAGGTGTAGAAGGACCGGAAGCTTTCTCCGTAGGCGTTCTTGGTAAACATCAGCAGCGTCAGCACGACAAGGCCCGCGCCGATGGTCAGCGGCGCGTGCTCGGCCCTCCACACATCCTTCATGCTGCTTTCCCGCTTCGCCGTGAAATCGGCGCTCAGCTGGCGCTGCTTGCTGCCGATCCATGCCAAGAGTATCATGGCCAGAAGTGCGGTGACCGCGAACCAGGCAAGGCTCGGCTGCCCCCAGGGCACGACGACAAGGGCGGCAAAAACCGGGCCGAGCGCCCCGCCTGTCTGCCCTCCGACCTGGAAGATACCCTGCGCGAGGCCCTGTCGGCCGCCGGCAGCATAGCGCGCCATCCGCGTCGCCTCGGGATGAAAGATCGACGAGCCGATGCCGATCGATACCACCGAGACCAGGATCATCGCATAGCTGTGGGCGAAGGCGAGACTGACCAACCCGGACAGGGTGAACATCATCCCCACGACCGGCGAATAGGGGGCGGGATGCCGGTCGGTCACCATGCCCATCACCGGTTGCAGCAGCGATCCGGCGATCTGGAATGTCATGGTGATCATGCCGATCTGAACGAAATCCAGCGCATAGGCCTCTTTCAGGATAGGATAGGCTGCCGGGATCAGCGATTGCATCATGTCGTTCAACAGATGTGTCGAACCCAGAACCATCAGCACGGCCAGATGGGTTCGGGAACGGGTCGCGGTCGTCATGGCGTTTGTCTTCCACGTTCGGGGGCTCAGCCGACAATGCGGCCAATTGCGCATACCATGCTGGTAGCCGCAAGAGGCGCAGGTGCAAGCGGCCGGCCAATGCCGGGTCGGAGCCTCGACCGTGTCGCGCCGCCGCAGTTCTGCCGAACGTCCGCTATCTCAGGAAGCTGCGAGTGCAACACTGCTCCGGTACGCGGCGGCTCGACCACGAAACATGAACCTTATCAGGTATCTACATGCACTATCGGAAGAAGAAGCCCCTGTCGATGATCGGCTCCGCCCGAGTGTCGACCCAAAGGCAGGACAAGGACGGCGGGAGCCTCAACGAACAGGTCTACAGGATGCAGGCGTTTGCATCAGAAAACGGCTTCAGGCTTAATGAGATCTACTCCGAACCAGCGTCCGCGTCAGGCCGCAAATCTCACCTGAGACGGCCCGATCTCGTGCTGCCATTCGTCGTGCACTCGGTGACGGCGCACCCATCCTTGTTGCCAGCCTGGATCGCCTCGCAAGAAACGGTGCTGCATCGCGGATGTCCGTCAAGCGCTCATAGTCGTGCGCCCATGAAAAAAGTGAGCGCACGGTGGATAGGTAGACATCATTGACAGTCTTGGCTGAAAGGCTCCCCATGAGGAAGTCGCGCCATGCTAACAAGCCCTTCTTCGTGACCTTGCTTGCGTCATCGTGTTTCAAGAATGAGCGAAGGCTCTTAATGACCGGCGCCTGGCGCTTGCCACCGTCTTTAAGGAAGCCCCTTGGGTGCGGCTACTTATGTAGTCATCCCATAGTTTCGTGAGGCTGACGCGCTTTTCCGGCGTCGCGGCGGGCTGCGCGTTGACTAGGACCGGGTGCGAGGGGTTGCCGGTGAAGTCGCCGTCGTCGCGCTCGGCGGCGCGGGAGAGCGCTTCGTAGTCGGCGATGCAGAGCGCACGCGCGAGGGTGCGCCAGTCATCCGTGCCGCGTTCCGCATCCGTATTGCCAAGGTGCCGGAAGCGGTCGATGCGCTCGTCGACGAGCAGGTCAAGATCGTCATCGGACAGGCGCCCGGCAATGCACGCAAGGCGCTGACAAGCCGATCATCGATGCCGACGCTTGAATAGCGCGGATCGTTTCGAAGCTGATCGTCAAACGCAACGCGAGCTTGATAATTCGCGAGCGCGATCCGATCGGGCGCCAGCGGATATCGGACCGGGCGAAGGCCGGGGGTCTTCGCCGCAATCTGGCGCCCGGCGAGCGCGATCCCATGCTGAAGCTGAGCGACGGCGCCGGGAAGCAACCGAAGCGCCTGCCGTTAGTCGCCGCCGAGCGGCTGACGCAACTCTGTCTTGCCGATCACGTCGCGGAGGTCTTTCGGGACCACGATGCGCGCGTGATAGCGCCCGGAGCAATTCACTAGATGCCTGACCTTACCTGCCATGCTTGTCTACCGCTTGTAACCAAAACTGTAACCACAGAACGGCAGAAAGCCCTTACTTGCGAGGGTTTTCTTTATATTCAATGGGATAGGATGGTGGGTGATGAGGGATTTGAACCCCCGACATCTTCGATGTGAACGAAGCGCTCTACCACTGAGCTAATCACCCCCGCATCGTGGCGGACCTCATAGCGAGTTGCGCGACCGGCTTCAAGCTTCCTTCGCAGGCAAACTCGACGGGGCCGCCACAAGTGATGGCGACCGGCATGGATTGATCTCGAATCGTGGACGAAGCGTTTCCTGCGCCGGCTTCATCACCGCACCGACGCCATAGTTGAGCCAAACAATCCGACCGCCTTCTGCACCTACTAAAAATGCCCGGACTCCGCCTGCCGGGTATTTGCGCCATGCGAAAAGGCGCGCCCAGGGATGCCGAGATGCTGAGACGCACACTGGCCGGATCATTGCTAGTCGCGACGCTTTGCGCCGCGCCTGCTGCCGTGCCTGCTGTGACGGTTCCCCTGTCGGAGGGGACGGCTCCCGGCGGTCACGGCCTGGAAATCGAAATCAGCCTCGAAGCGCTGTCGCGGAGCCTCGCATCGGCGCGGATGTCCGGCCTCGGCGGGTCGAGACCGGCGCAGCCGAACGCGGCATACGCCGTGATCCTGGCGCTCGCTCAGGCCGCGCTCGCAAAGATGCCGTGGCTCAGCGCCGCGGGTCGTGCCAATGGTCTTTGGACCTGGCGGAGCAATCCCACTCTGGGCGTCGCAATCTACGGTCCGGGGACCGGCGGCTACAACTCCTTCTCCTGGAGCCGCAGCCTGCCGGAAACTCCGACAGCCCGCCCGCGCGTTGTCCCGCTTGTAGACGCGCGCTGGATTCCCGCCGCCAACAATCCAGCCACCTCAGGCAGCCCATCGCCCGTCGGTGCCGGCACGCCCCCCGCCCCAGTACCGCTGCCTCCGGCGGCGCCGATGCTCGTGGGTGGACTGGCCGTGCTGGCTATCCTTCGCCGACTACGGAAATGAGAAAGGGCGCGGCAATGCCGCGCCCCTCGCGTCTCGCATCTGCGACGGATCAGTGCGCCGTGGCGCTCGCACCGTCTCCCTTGTCGGCCAGCGCGGTTTTCGCGGCGGCTTCCTCGGCTTCGGCGTCCCAGACGATCGGCTCGGGCATCCGGACGAGCGCGAGTTTCAGCACCTCGCGAACGTGGAAGACGGGGATGATCTTCAGCCCTTTCTTCACGTTGTCCGGAATCTCCGTCAGGTCCTTGGCGTTCTCTTCGGGGATCAGCACCGTCTTGACGCCACCGCGAAGCGCCGCCAGCAGTTTCTCCTTCAAACCTCCGATCGGCAGCACATTACCTCGCAGCGTCACCTCGCCGGTCATGGCGATGTCCTTGTGGACCGGGATCTGGGTCAGGACCGACACGATGGACGTCACCATCGCCACGCCGGCGGACGGACCGTCTTTCGGCGTCGCCCCTTCCGGGACGTGGACGTGAATGTCGATCTTTTCGAAGACCGGGGGTTTCACCCCGATCTCGGGACTGATCGCGCGCACGAACGAGGACGCGGCCTCGATCAATTCCTTCATCACGTCGCCGAGTTTGCCGGTGGTCTTCATCCGCCCCTTGCCGGGCAGTTTAAGCGCCTCGATCGACAGGAGATCGCCGCCGACCGACGTCCAGGCGAGGCCCGTGACCACGCCGATCTGATCCTCCTTCTCGGCAAGCCCATACCGGAACTTCTTCACGCCGAGGTAGTCCTCAAGATTGTCCGGTGTCACCTCGACCTTCTGGACGTCCTTGCGGATGATCTTGGTCAGGGCCTTGCGCGCTATCTTCGAAATCTCGCGTTCGAGGTTCCGCACCCCCGCCTCGCGGGTATAGGTCCGGACCATCTCGTGAAGCGCCTCGTCGGTCAGCTTGAACTCGGTCTTCCTCAGACCGTGGTTCTTGACCTGCTTCGGGATCAGGTGCTGCTTTGCGATCTCGCGCTTTTCATCCTCGGTGTAGCCGGCCAGTGGGATGATCTCCATCCGGTCCAGAAGCGGCCCCGGCATGTTGTAGCTGTTCGCCGTGGTCAGGAACATCACGTTCGACAGGTCGTATTCGACCTCAAGGTAGTGGTCCATGAACGTGTTGTTCTGTTCCGGATCGAGCACTTCCAGCATCGCCGAAGCCGGATCGCCACGGAAGTCCTGCCCCATCTTGTCGATTTCATCGAGCAGGATGAGCGGGTTGGTGGTCTTCGCCTTCTTCAGCGCCTGAATGATCTTGCCGGGCATGGAGCCGATATAGGTCCGCCGGTGGCCGCGGATTTCGGATTCGTCCCGAACCCCACCCAATGAGATGCGGATGAACTCGCGCCCCGTAGCCCGCGCGACCGACTTGCCGAGCGAGGTCTTGCCGACGCCCGGAGGGCCGACGAGGCACAGGATCGGGCCTTTCATCTTCTGGCTTCGCTGCTGGACGGCCAGGTACTCGACGATCCTCTCCTTGACCTTTTCCAGACCATAGTGATCGTTATCAAGGACTTCCTGGGCTTTCTTCAGATCCTTCTTGACCCGGGACTTTACACCCCACGGCAGGCTCAGGAGCCAGTCGAGATAGTTGCGGACAACCGTCGCCTCGGCCGACATCGGCGACATCGACTTCAGCTTCTTCAGTTCTCCTTCGGCCTTGTCCCGGGCCTCTTTCGAGAACTTGGTCTTGGCGATCTTCTCGACCAGTTCATTGATTTCGTTCTGGCCGTCCTCGCTGTCGCCCAGTTCCCGCTGAATGGCCTTCATCTGCTCATTCAGGTAATATTCGCGCTGGGTGCGCTCCATCTGCGACTTCACGCGGGACTTGATCTTCTTCTCGACCTGAAGAACCGACATCTCGCCCTGCATCAGGCCAAAGACCTTTTCCAGCCGTTCGGCGACGTCGAGCGTCTCCAGCAGCGCCTGCTTCTGGCTGACATCGATGCCGAGATGGCCCGAGACGAGATCGGCGAGCTTGGCCGGCTCGCGCGCTTCGGATACGGCTGAAAGCGCTTCTTCCGGGACGTTCTTCTTGATCTTGGCGTAGCGCTCGAATTCCTCGGCGACAGAACGCAGAAGCGCCTCGACCGATGCGCTGTCGCCCGGAATTTCGGTCAAAGGCTCTGCCTCGGCCTCGAAATAGGCGTCATTGGCGATGAACGACGTGATCCGCACACGGATCTTGCCTTCGACGAGCACCTTCACGGTCCCATCGGGCAATTTCAAAAGTTGCAGCACATTCGCCAGAACGCCCGCGCGATAGATGCCGTCGGTCGTCGGATCGTCGACCGTGGGATCGATTTGCGATGACAGGAGGATCTGCCGATCCTCGCGCATCACCTCTTCCAGCGCCCGGACGGATTTCTCGCGCCCGACGAACAACGGCACGATCATGTGGGGGAAGACCACGATGTCGCGCAGCGGCAGGACCGGGTAGCTGGGAGCCAGTTTCTGTGTCATTCGAATTCCTTCATTTCAGCCAGACCGCTCCGGCCCCGGGTATCGGCAGCCACCGGCGGTCTCCGTTCAGGGCTCATATCTAAGCGGCCAAGGTCGTCGCTTCAACCTTGGTCCCGCGCATGGGTTCGAGGCAACATGACGCCACCGTGTCGTCTGCGCAAGCGGACAGTAGGGCGCCCTCGGCGCTCGGTGTCAGATGAGACCGTAGCCCGCAGCGCACCACACGGCCTGCGATGCGGTTCTCGCGTTGAGCTTTTCCTTTGCGCTGCGTATCCGCTGCTTGATGGCGCCTTCCGTCACGCCCAAACGCCCGGCGATTTCCTTCAGGAGAAGCCCTTCTCGCATCATCGAAAGCGCTTCGAGTTCGGCCCGCGTCAGATTGGCTGGCGGCATCGCGGCAATGTGAAGGGCTGCAAAGCGGTCGTGAAGCTCCTTGATCTCCGCGCCGGTGAATTCGCGATCCGTCCGGGCGAAGGTGGCGAAGCTGCGATGCACGGTGTCCCCCACCGGCGGACAGCAGATCGCAGCGCCGAAGCACATGCCGTATTCCGCTGCCTCACGCAGCACACCGTGCGGATCGTCCAGGTCGATCTCGCTCCAGCGGATAGCGCCAGTATTGCCGTAGATCCAACGGATGACCGGATCCTGCACCAGGTAGCCCATCCGGGTGTAACGGTCGATCCACGCCTGAGGCATGGTGTTGCGTTCACCGATCGGCAGAATAAATCCGACCCTGAGAGCAATGTAGAATCCGGCGGGCGCGAGACGCCTGAAGTCGCGGTCTAGCTCCAAACCGTTCACTGTCTCTTATCCCACACCATGAATGTTTCTAAATCGCAAACAATAGCGGAGCCTTGTCCGATCGCCGCGGGTATGACACGGAATAAACGAGGGTGAAAGACGAGTGCGGTCAAGCAGGTCATGGTATCGAGGCGGATAGGCAGGAGTATCGAGTACTTGCGCAATGCCGGTTCCGCCGGCTTCGCGATCGGGCTTCATCTGACCTTCGCCTCGCCCCGCTACCTGCTGCAAGCCTATCCGGCCGCATGGCAGGACATTTATTCACGCAATGGCTATCTGATGCGCGATCCGACCGTGCATTGGGGCCTTGCGAACTCCGGCTGGATCGGCTGGTCCGACCTGCGGCAGCACGACCCGGACGGCATATTGGATCAGGCGGCCGAGTACGGCCTGCATCACGGCCTCACCGTTTCGGTGCTTGAGCGCGGATCGCGCAGCATTGCCAGTTTCGCCCGCGAGGACCGCGAATTCACCAGCGGGGAGGCCGCGTCCATCTGCGCGCATGTCACCGAACTTCATGACATCAGCTTCAGCATCCACGCGCTGCCTGCGCCGCTGCACAACCTTCTGCGGCGGCTCTCGATCATCCTGACGCAGGGCTAGGGGCGTGTCAGAACGGCTCGATGTCACCTGCAACGCGGCGGTCGTGGAAGTCGGCCACGAAAGCGTCGAGACGCGCCTCGGCGATGGCGTCGCGGAGGCCCTGCATCAGTTCCTGATAATAGTGCAGGTTGTGCCAGGTCAGCAGCATCGACGAAATGATTTCGCCCGCGCGGAAGACATGGTGCAGATAGGCGCGGGAATAGTTCCGGCAGGCCGGGCAGGTGCAGGCCTCGTCAAGCGGGCGCGGGTCGTCCATGTGCCGCGCGTTCTTGATGTTGATCTGGCCGCGCCGGGTCCAGGCCTGCCCGGTGCGGCCCGAGCGCGAGGGCAGGACACAGTCCATCATGTCGATGCCGCGCATCACCGCGCCGACGATGTCGTCGGGCTTGCCGACCCCCATCAGGTAGCGCGGCTTGTCATGCGGCAGCATGTCCGGCGCGTAGTCGAGGACCGAGAACATCACAGCCTGCCCCTCGCCCACGGCAAGTCCGCCCACTGCATAGCCATCGAAATCGATCGCCGTCAGCGCCTCGGCGCTTTCGGCGCGCAACTCTTCCGTCACTCCGCCCTGCTGGATGCCGAAAAGCGCGTGGCCGGGCCGGTCGCCGAAGGCGTCGCGCGACCTCTGCGCCCAGCGCATCGAAAGGCGCATCAACTCGGCCACCTTTTCCAACGGTGCGGGCAGCGCGGGACATTCATCGAAGCACATGACGATATCAGAGCCGAGGAGCGTCTGAATCTCCATGCTGCGTTCCGGTGAAAGCATGTGTTTCGAGCCGTCGATATGGGAGGAGAAGCGCACCCCCTCTTCGGTCAGCTTGCGCAGATCGGCGAGACTCATCACCTGGAAGCCCCCGGAATCGGTAAGGATGGGGCGGTCCCAGTTCATGAAGCGGTGCAGCCCGCCGAGCCGCGCGATGCGTTCGGCGGTGGGGCGCAGCATCAGGTGGTAGGTATTTCCGAGAAGGATATCCGCCCCCGTCGCCCGCACGCTTTCCGGCAGCATCGCCTTGACCGTGGCGGCTGTTCCGACCGGCATGAAGGCCGGTGTCCTGATCTCTCCCCGCGGGGTCTGGATGACACCGGTGCGTGCCTTGCCGTCGGTGGCGTGAAGCGTGAAGGAAAAGCGTTGTGTCATGGGCGGCGCTCTTAGCGCTTCGCCGCGCCAAGGGGAAGCGCTGCAATCCCAAGGTGCGCCCGTTCCGGACGCAAGCCGATCTGTCGCGGCCCGCGCGGCCGCTCCGGTTGCCTCCGGCGGGGGTATTGCCGCAACGAAGAAGCAGGGGGACCTGTTGACGCGCCTTCTTTACGTGCCCGCGCCAATTCCCTATATAATCGGTCAACAACTTCACGGAACGCGCGATGACCGCCGAAAGCAAAGACCCGATCGAGGGCACCCCCCTCATCAAGCCATCGACCACCGACCACCCGCTTTACGACAGCGTGGTGGAGGCGTGCCGGGCCGTCTATGACCCCGAAATCCCGGTCAATATCTATGACCTCGGCCTGATCTACACGATCGACATCTCGCCCGAGAACGAGGTCAGGATCGTCATGACGCTGACCGCGCCGGGCTGTCCGGTCGCGGGAGAGATGCCGGGCTGGGTTCAGGATGCCGTGGAACCGCTGGCGGGCGTGAAGGATGTCGCCGTCGAGATGACCTTCGATCCGCAATGGGGCATGGACATGATGTCCGACGAGGCGCGGCTGGAACTCGGCTTCATGTAAGGCAAGTCAAAAAGGTTGCTTTTTAAAAAGAAAGTCATATGATTTGCTTCATGGAAAGCAAGTCTTGTGAGCTAACGGAATACAACTCCGTCATCGCAGTAATGACCGGCGATCTCGTGGGCTCAAAAAAGCACAGCAAGGAAGAGGTCGACGCAGCGATAAGCGAGATCGCTCGGACCGCTGAATATCTTGGCACCCTGGCCGACGCCCATACGCGCTTCACACGGTTCCGCGGCGACGGATGGCAAATTGTCCTGGGCCGAGCCGGTTGGGCCATGCGCGCCGCCCTTATCATTATCGCGGACATGAAAGCCAAGGGAAAGGCGATTGAAACCCGCATTTCCGTGGGGATCGGCCGTTATGAAAGTCTCGGGACTGACGACCTGTCCGATGCCTCCGGTCAAGCGTTCATTACCTCCGGCCGCCGTCTGGATGATATGCCGAGCCATAGGCGGCTGGTAATTGAGGGGGGGCGGACAGACGCCCCACACGGTGTCCCCGACCACACCTGGCAAATAGCGATCTTCGACATGGCCGAGTGGATCGCGTCCCGCTGGTCGCAGCCGCAGGCCGAGGCGATGGCAATGGCGCTGCGTTTCGACTGGCAGACGCAGGACGAGCTGGCGCAACGGCTTGGCATCACGCGGCAAGCGATGCACGCCCGGCTAAGGGGTGCGGGCTTTCAGGCCATGGAGAACGCACTCCACGCCTTCGAGCAATACAAGTGGGAGACCGCGTGATGATCGAGACCTTCGCCGCCCTGCTCTTCGCGCATGTCATCGCCGATTTCGTATTGCAGACGGGCTATATCGCCCTGAACAAGCGCCGCGGATCGGTCCTGCTGCTGCATGCCGCGATCGTGCTTCTGACGGCGCAGGCGGCTTTGGGGCGTGTCGATCTTTGGGAACTGCCCGCGCTGGCCGCGCTTCATGCCCTGACGGACTGGCTGAAAGTGCGGTTCACCCCATCGGGGCTCGCGGCCTTCCTCGGCGATCAGGGCGCGCATATTGCGACTCTGATCCTGCTGGCCGTCTGGCGCCCCGACCTCTGGGCGGGCGGGTTCTGGACCGGGCTTGGTGCGGACTGGCTGCCGGCGCTGATGGCCCTCATCGCCGGCGCAATTCTTGCCACCCGCGCGGGCGGCTTTGCGATCGGCCTTCTGATGCAACCCTGGGCCGGAGACGACCTGCCCAAGGGCTTGACCAATGGCGGCAAGCTCATCGGACTTCTCGAACGCGGCCTCATCTTCGTTCTCGTCATCGTAAATCAGCCCGCCGGGATAGGCTTTCTCGTCGCCGCGAAATCGGTCCTTCGGTTCGAGACGACCTCGCATGACCAGCGCGCCGGCGAATATGTGATCATCGGCACACTCGCCTCCTTCGGCTGGGCGCTCGTCTTCGCCTATGCCACGCGTCTTTTGATGACCGCGCTGCCCCCGCTTGAAATCGTTCCCGTAAATCCTTAGATTAAAGCTCAGGTAACGGAGACGCATATGTTCGGCATACCCGGTAAATCCCCGGTGACGCTCACCCCCCGCGCGGTGAAGCAGATCACCCGCCTCATGTCGCGCGACAACGCCTACGGGCTGAAGCTCGGCGTCAAGAAGGGCGGCTGCGCGGGCATGGAATACACGATGGAATTCGCGTCCGAAGCCGGACCGATGGATGAGATCGTCGAACAGGACGGCGCGCGGGTGATGATCGCCCCGATGGCGCAGATGTTCCTGTTCGGGACCGAGATCGACTATGAAACCTCGCTTCTCGAAGCCGGGTTCAAGTTCAACAACCCCAATGTGGTCGAGGCCTGTGGCTGCGGCAAATCGATCAAGTTCGCCGAAAGCTGATGCCGGCCCCGCCCGAGCTTCTTGTACATGCCCGCGACCTTTTTGCCGGGCTGGGAAGGATCACCACGGGACGGATGTTTTCGGGCACCGCCCTTTATGTCGAGGGCGACGTGATGTTCGCCGCAATCCTCGGCGGCACGATCTGGATGAAGTCGGACGCGACGACCGAGGCAGGGTTCCTTGCCGCCGGATCACGCCCCTTCACCTATCGGCGCAAGACCGGCCCGCGCGAGGCGCGATCGCTGATGAGCCTGCCCGAAGCCGCCATGGACGACCCGGACGAGGCGCTCGGCTGGGCGCTGAGATCGCTGCCCCCGGCCCGCGCCGCCGCCACGGCAAAGCGCCGTGACAAGGCGCGAAAGGCGGCGAAGTGAGCATCTCCAACGCCGATATCGCCTTTGCGTTGGAGCTCTTCGCAGGGCTTGGCCCGCTGGCCTCGCGCAAGATGATGGGCGGGCTTTGTCTATATTCCGACGGCACCATCTTCGCGATCGTTCACGGCGACGGCTCGGTCTGGCTGAAAGCGTCCGGCGGTTTCGCAGATCGCATTGCGGCGGAAGGCTGGCAACGCTGGACCTATGCCCGCGACGCAGCCAGGGAAACCGCCATGCCCTACTGGCGCCTGCCCGACGCGACCCTTGACGATCCGGCGCTGGCCTGCTCACTGGCGCGGGAAGCCCTTTGCTACCTCTGAGGAGCACCCCATGCGCAAGAAACTGGCAGCCGGAAACTGGAAGATGAACGGCACGGCGGCAAGCCTTGCCGAGATCGCGGCGCTGGATGCGGCGACCAGAGGCGTGATCTGCGACATCCTCATCTGCCCGCCCGCGACGCTGATCGCGCAGATGGCGTGGAAGGCCAAGGGCAGCGCGATCAAGGTCGGCGGACAGGACTGTCACGCAGAGGCTTCCGGTGCCCATACCGGCGACATCGCCGCCGCGATGCTCAAGGACGCCGGGGCAACCTATGTCATTCTCGGCCATTCCGAACGCCGCGCTGACCATACCGAGACCGATGCCGATGTGCGGGCCAAGGTCGACGCGGCGGGGGCGGCGGGGCTGATCCGCATCATCTGCGTGGGCGAGACGGAAGTCGAACGAGACGCGGGAAACACCTTGGGCGTGATCGGTGCGCAGCTTGCGGGGTCGGTGCCGGATGGCGTCACGGCCGCCGATACCGTCATCGCCTATGAACCCGTCTGGGCCATCGGCACCGGCCGCACCCCGACGCTGGAGCAGATCGCGGAAGTGCATGACTTCATGCGCGAAAAGCTCGGCGCCCGTTTCGGCGCGGACGGCCAGGTCATTCCGCTTCTCTACGGCGGCTCGGTCAAGCCTTCGAACGCCGCGGAGATCTTCGCGACCTCCAATGTCGACGGCGCACTGGTCGGGGGCGCCTCGCTCAAGGCTGCGGATTTCGCACAGATCGTGGTCGCGCTATCGGACGCCTGAAACCCATCCGCGACCTTTCCTGTCGCTGACTGACGAGCGGGGCGGCATTCGAACCACCATCGTTTCGCCGGAACTGTTGGATTTCGCGCGCGTGGCCTTCCGGATCGAACCTGCCGAACCGCCATCGGGCATGGTGGCCGCAAACCTCATCTGCATGGCCTCCATGCTGATCTGGGCATTGGCGTTTCCAGCCGCCGACATTCTTCTGAAAGTCGTTCCGCCCCTCCCGCTGACGGCGCTCCGCATGGGCTTGGCGGCTTCGTTCCTGCTTCCGCTCTGGCTGATGCGCGATGGGTCGGAGGCGCTCCTGCGCGCGCCCTGGCTGCGCGGCCTTTTCGTCGGCGGCATCGGCTACGGTCTTGGCGCCTTTCTCCTGGTTTATGCTCAAAGCCGGACCGACGCCGTCACCGTCGCCATCATCGCCGCGACGATGCCGGTCGTCGGGATCACGCTCGAACGCTTGCAGGATCGCCGCCCGATCCGCGCCCGACTGATTCTCGGCCTCCTCCTCAGCCTCCTTGGCGGCACCTTCGCCTATGTGTCGCGGATCGGCAGCGTCACCATCGGCGTCGGCGCCGTTGCGGCCTTTGCATCGGTTGCAATCTTCTCGTGGGGGTCTCAGCGGACCGTGGTCGACTTTCCACGCATCTCATCCATCGGCCGAACCGCGATCACTTTCGCCGGTGCCGCGCTCGTGCTTCTGATCGCCTGGGCCGCGTCGTCCGCGACCGGCGGGACGCGGATCGTCTGGTCCGCCTTCGGCAGGACCGAAATCTTAGCGCTTGCAGTTTACGGGATCGGGACCCTCGCAATCTCGCAGATCCTCTGGATCGTCAGCGTCGAGCGGCTCGGCATCGGCATCGCGTCGATGCACATCAATGCCGCGCCCTTCTACGTGATGATCTTCGCCGTCCTTCTCGGCGCGCCCTGGAACTGGGCGCAGGCGGCAGGCGCCGCGATCGTCGTCCTCGGCGTTCTCATCGCGCAGGGCCGCGCGCGACCTTGATCTTCGACGCGCAGCGCGGTCATCTCGGGCCATGAGCATTCCGACCCTCGCGCAATCGCCAACGGATCCGGGCTTCGTCCAGAACCCCTACGCCTTCTACGGCCGCGCCCGCGCGCATGGCGCCTTCTTTCACTGGCAGGACTACGACCTGACCTGCGCCACATCCGCCGCCGCCATTGGCGCGATCCTGCGTGATCGCCGCTTTGGCCGGGAAAGGCCGGAGGAGAAGCGCCACCCTGTTCCCGACCACCTCAAACCGTTTTACGCGGTCGAGGCGAATTCGATGCTGGAGCTTGAACCGCCGCGGCATACACGGCTCCGCTCCCTCGTCCTGCGCGCCTTCACCTCGCGCCGGATCGCCGCACTTCAGCCGGAAATCGCCGCACTGTCGCATACGCTCATCGACGCCTTCCCCGCTGGCGAGTTCAACCTCCTGGACCACTTCGCACAGAAGCTCCCCGTCATCGTCATTGCGCGCCTTCTCGGCGTGCCCGAGGATCGGGCAGACGATCTCCTGAAATGGTCGAATGCAATGGTCGGCATGTACCAGGCCCGCCGCACGCGCGCGACCGAGGATGCCGCGGTCGCCGCGGCCGAAGCGTTCGTGGCCTTCCTGCGCGCCCATGTCGAGGACCGCCGCAATACACCCGCCGACGACCTCATCACCCATCTCATCGCCGCCGAGATGGAAGGTGAGAAACTTTCGACCGACGAACTCATAGCCAACTGCATCCTGCTTCTGAACGCTGGCCACGAGGCGACGGTCCACACCTTGGGAAACGGCGTCAAGTTGCTGATCGAAAACCGTTTCGGCGCCGACCGGCTGACACCTGAAGCCGTCGGGACGACGGTCGAGGAAATCCTTCGCTTCGATCCGCCATTGCACCTCTTCACCCGCTGGGCCTATGAGGAGATCGAAGTTTCCGGCCACACCTTCCGCCGCGGGGATGAGGTCGGATGCCTCCTCGCCGCGGCCAACCGGGACCCGCAGATGTGGGACGAACCGGACCGCTTCAAACCTGCCCGCCCGGTCAAGCCGAACCTCAGCTTTGGCCTGGGGCTACATTTCTGCGTCGGTGCGCCCCTCGCCCGGCTCGAACTCCAGACTGCGCTGCCGATCCTCTTCGAACGGATACCCGACCTCGCTGTCAGCGAGCCACCACGCTACGCGAACCTCTACCACTTTCACGGACTGGAACGGCTCATGGTCCGGGCATGACCGAGTGCCTCACAAGGGCAGAAGCGTCGTCGACTTGATCTCTTCCATGCTGAGAAGCGCGGTGACGTTGTAGATCCGCACCTCCGAAATCAACGCCTGATAGAAGGTATCGTAGGCGCGGGCATTCTGTACCCGGACCTTCAGAATGTAGTCGATATCCCCGGCAAGCCGGTGCGCCTCCAGAACTTCGGGACGATTCCGCAAGGTTTCCAGAAACTTGCGCTGCCAGTCCGCTTCGTGCTCGCTGGTGCGGATCAGGACGAAGAAACATGCCTCCAAGCCCAGAGCCTCGGCGTCGAGGATCACCGTCTGCCGCCCGATCACCCCTGCTTCGCGCAGCTTGCGGATGCGGTTCCAGACCGGCGTCTTCGACGAGCCCACCTTGCGGGCGATTTCATCCAGCGACTGGGACGCATCCTCCTGCAACTCGCCAAGAATTTTCCGATCAATCTCATCCAGCCGGACTGACATTCGCCTTTTCCTTCGGTTCCGGAACGCAGGTTCCGCATGTGGCGTTATACGGAACATTTTTCCTTATTCGCAAGGATGTATGGCGGAATCAAGGGAAAATTTCCTATATTGAGGCGAGAATTCCTTCGCCCTTTCCGCAGGAGAGTCTTCATGGCCCGCGCGTTTATACCGAAAGTCGTCACCGCGAACGCGCTGATCGAAGGCGATGTGGTCTATCTCACCGAGGATGACCGCTGGAGCCGCGACCACGCCGAGGCGGAATTCATCGAGGACGAAGCCCATGCGCAATTGCGGCTTCTGAAGGCCGATCACCAGCGCGACCGCGTCGTCGGCGCTTATCTGGCCGATGCCCGCATGGGCGCGCGTGGCCCCGAACCCATCCACTTCCGCGAAGAGTTCCGCACCCGCGGTCCTTCGAACTACCCGCACGGCAAGCAGGAGGCCGGCAATGTATAACTATACCGACTTTGACACCGCCTATGTGGCAAGGCGCAACGTCCAGTTCCGCAAACAGGTGGAACGCCGCATTTCCGGTGCGCTGACCGAAGATGAATTTCGCCCGCTCCGTCTGATGAACGGTCTTTACCTGCAACTTCACGCTTACATGCTGCGCGTGGCGATCCCCTACGGCACGCTGCGGTCGGATCAGATGCGCCAGCTCGCGATGATCGCCGACCGGTGGGACAAGGGCTACGGCCATTTCACCACGCGGCAGAACATCCAGTACAACTGGCCGAAGCTTTCCGACGTGCCCGACATCCTCGACGCGCTGGCCGAAGTGCAGATGCACGCGATCCAGACCTCCGGTAACACCATCCGCAACGTCACCGCCGATCATTTTGCCGGTGCTGCCGCCGATGAGATCGAAGACCCCCGCCCGACAGCCGAGCTGATCCGGCAATGGTCCACCGACCACCCGGAATTCCAGTTCCTGCCGCGCAAGTTCAAGATCGGCGTCTCGGGCGCGGTGCATGACCGCGCCGTGACGAAGTCCCACGACATCGGCGTCCGCATCGTTCGCGGTGGCGCAGGCAAGACCGGCTACGAGGTGCTCGTCGGCGGTGGGCTTGGCCGCACTCCGATGGTCGGTCAGGTCATCCGGCCGTTCCTCAAGAAGGCCGACCTTCTGCCGTATCTCGAAGCCATCGTCTCGACCTACAACCTGATGGGCCGGCGCGACAACAAGTACAAGGCCCGCATCAAGATCACCGTTTTCGAGAACGGAATGGAGAAGTTCCGCGAGGCTGTCGACACCCGCTTCGCCGAGATCAAGCGCGAATGGACCGGCGTCGATCCGGAACTTCTCGCCCATATTGACCGCTCCTTCGCAGCGCCCGCTTTTCGGAAGGCGCCCGAGGACGGGTACGAGACTGCGCGCAGGGCCGATCCGGTCTTCCGCGCCTGGACCGATACCAACCTCGCCGCGCACCGCGCGCCGGGCTACGCCATCGTAACCGTCTCGCTGAAAGCGCATGGCGCGACGCCGGGCGACGCCACCTCGTCGCAGATGCGGCTTCTGGCCGATCTCGCCGACAAGTACGGCCACGGCGAGCTGCGCATCAGCCATGAACAGAACGTCGTCCTGCCGCATGTCCACAAGTCGGACCTCTGGGCACTTCACGCGTCACTGAAGACCGAGGCGCTCGCCACGGCCAATATCGGGCTCGTCTCCGATATCATCGCCTGCCCCGGCATGGATTATTGCACGCTGGCCACAGCGCGCTCGATCCCGGTCGCGCAGGAGATTTCCTCTCACTTCGAAGCCATCGGACTCGAAGCGGAAATCGGCGAACTCAAGATCAAGATTTCCGGCTGCATCAATGCCTGCGGCCATCACCACGTCGGCCATATCGGCATCCTCGGCCTCGACCGCGCCGGGGTGGAGAACTACCAGATCACGCTCGGCGGCGATCACCGGGAAAACATGACGCTTGGCGAGCGCACCGGACCGGGCTTCGCCTATGACGAGATCGTTCCCGCCATCGAACGCCTTGTGCGCGCCTATCTGGAACTGCGCGAGGATGCGGCCGAGACCTTTCTGGACGCCTATCGCCGCCTTGGGGCCGAACCCTTCAAGGCCGCCCTCTACCCTGCCGAGGTCGCCCGGGATGCTGCTTGAAACCCCGAAACCCACGCTCGACGACCGGGTCCACGCGCTGAACGAAAGCTATCGCCATCATTCGGCGACGGCGGTTCTGGAACGCGCATTGAACGATCCGGACGTGGGCAATCTCGCCCTGGTTTCGTCCTTCGGGGCGGAATCGGTCGTGCTTTTGCACCTCGTCTCGGTCGTGGCGCCCGGTACGCCGGTGATCTTCATCGACACGCAGATGCTATTCCCCGAAACCCTGGAATACCAGCGCGAGCTGGCCGAGAAGCTGAACCTGACCGACCTGCGCACCATCCGCGCCGATCGGCGGGATACGGATTTCGAAGACCCGGATGGCACCCTTCATCAGTTCAACACCGATGCCTGCTGCCATCTGCGCAAGGTCGTGCCGCTGGAACGGGCGCTCAGGGGCTTTGACGGCTGGATCACCGGGCGCAAGCGCTATCAGGCCGGCAGCCGCGCCGCGCTCGAATTCTTCGAGAACGAGGAAAACAAGCGCCTCAAGGTGAACCCGCTTGCCCATTGGGGCCGCGACGACATCGAGGACTACATGGTCAACAACCGCCTGCCGCGACACCCGCTCGTCGCCAAGGGCTACCCTTCGATCGGCTGCGCACCTTGCACCAGCCCGGTGAAGGAAGGCGAAGATCCACGCGCAGGCCGTTGGCGCAACAGTGAAAAACAGGAATGCGGCATCCATTTCATCAACGGCAGGCTCGTGCGCGGCCCTGTGACGCGGGACGAAGATACCAAGGAGGATGCGGCATGAGCGTGATCGTGCGCGATGACGGCTTTCACGCCGAGGACTATCGCGGCGAGGCGGTTCTGGACATCGCGCATGATACCGCACCCGAAGACCTGCCCGATGGTTTTGAGGGCATCGACCTGATCCGCGTGACGATCCTGTCCTTTTCCGACGGAAGGGGCTTCACACTGGCGAAGCATCTGCGTGGCCGGGGCTACGCGGGGCGCCTGCGCGCGAAGGGCCCGGTCATCTCGGATCAATACGCGATGGCCCGCCGCTCGGGCTTTGACGAGGTCGAAATTCCGGATGCGTTGGCCGAACGCCAGCCCGCCGCCGAATGGATCTTCCGCGCCGACTGGCGCGACCATGACTATAGGTCGCGGATCAAAGCCTGACGCGGGGCTTTCCCGCATTCCGAAAACTGAATAGAAGGTGGGCGAGTGAACTGCGCCCAAACAGTGATGAACGATCTGAAAACCGTGAACGATACACAGTCCACCCCCGTCCGCATCCTCCCCGATGCCCAGACCGTCACCGCGGTCCGGCACTGGACGGATCGTCTGTTTTCCTTCCGCGTGACGCGGCCGCAGAGCTTGCGCTTCCGCTCGGGCGAGTTCGTGATGATCGGGCTCATGGGCGACAATGGAAAACCATTGTTGCGTGCCTATTCCATCGCCTCGCCTTCCTGGGACGAGGAACTGGAATTCTACTCGATCAAGGTGCCGGACGGGCCGTTGACCTCGAAGCTCCAGCATATCGCGCCCGGCGACCAGATCATCCTGCGGCCAAAGCCGGTGGGGACGCTGGTACTTGACGCGCTCCTGCCCGGCAAGCGGCTCTGGTTCCTTGCCACCGGCACCGGCATCGCCCCCTTCGCGAGCCTGATGCGCGATCCCGAGACGTATGAAAAATACGAGCAGGTGGTGATGATGCACACCTGCCGGACGGCCGCCGAACTGGAATATGGCCGCGAGCTGGTGGAAAGCCTGCGCGACGATCCCCTGATCGGCGAGTTCGTTGGTGAAAAGCTGAAATACTATCCCACGACCACACGGGAAGAGAGCGGTCATATGGGCCGGATCACCGACAACCTGACCAGCGGAAAGGTCTTCGTCGATCTCGACATCCCGCCGATGGACCAGGAACATGATCGCGCGATGGTCTGCGGCTCGCTTGCCTTCAACATCGACGTCAAGGCGGTGCTGGAAGGCTTCGGCCTGCGCGAGGGCGCGAATTCGGAGCCGCAGGAATACGTGGTGGAAAAGGCTTTCGTCGGCGACGGTATCTGACATCGGTTCCGCGCGGCAGGCGCCGCCGGAACGAAAAAGGCCGCGCGATCCGCGCGGCCTTTGATATTTCCGGTGTCGTGGGGACTTACATGCCCATCGCGGCCTTCACCTGGTCGATCACCGCCGGGATGGCGGCCGGATCGTTGCGGGCGCCTTCGATGGCGGTCTTGAGAGACGCCTTCGTCGCGTCGTCCAGTGCCGAGTCATCGACCGCGGCGATCAGCTTATCGGCATCGAAGCTCGCCGGATCGAGCAGCGCGGCAACGTCGCCCGCCGGAGCCGCCGGAGTTTCGGTCGTGGTCTCGGTCGTCGCGGCAGGCTCGGTCGCGGCCGGCTCGGGCGTTGCAGCAGGCTCGGTCGCGGCAGGCTCGGGCGTCGCGGCAGGCTCGGGCGTCGCGGCAGGCTCGGTCGCAGCCGGCTCGGGCGTCGCGGCAGGCTCTGTCGCAGCCGGCTCGGTCGTCGCTTCCGGTGCGGTTCCGACCGCATCGTCGGCCGGTCCCTTCGAGTAGTACCAGTACCCGCCGATCACGAGAATCGCCACGATCACTGCAATGAGTGCATTTCTGTTCATTCTGCCTACTCCACAATCTGGAGACCTTGGTCACTCCGTTGATATTACAGAAACTGCGAGACGAGAAAAGCCGCTGCGTGATGGCAAGCGGAAACCGGCTTGAATCGGCTCGCCCGCAAGACTAGTTTGCGTCCGGCAATTCGTCCCCAACAACAGAAGGAACGCCACCATAGCTCGCAGACCCCATAACGCCCCGCCTCAGCGCGACACCGGCCCCCGAGTCAACGACCGCATTCGCGCCCCCGAAATCCGGCTGATCGGAGCCGAGGGGGAGAACGTCGGTGTGGTGACGCCCGCGCGCGCCTTGGAGATGGCCGAAGAGGTCGGACTCGATCTGGTCGAGATTTCGCCCAATGCGGTCCCCCCGGTCTGCAAGATCATGGACTTCGGCAAGTACAAGTACGAGACGCAGAAGCGCGAGGCCGAGGCCCGGAAGAAACAGAAGATCATCGAGATCAAGGAAATCAAGTTCCGCCCCGGCACCGATATCCACGACTACGACGTCAAGATGCGGTCGGTGAAGAAGTTTCTCGAAGAAGGCGACAAGGTGAAGGTCACGCTCCGCTTTCGCGGCCGCGAGATGGCGCACCAGGAACTGGGCCTCGAACTTCTGAAGCGGGTTGCGGCAGACGTCGAAGAGATCGCCAAGATCGAAAACATGCCGAAGCTCGAAGGCCGGCAGATGGTGATGATGATCGGCCCTCGGTAACGCACCGGCCATTGGGATTTCGGCCCTCCCATCGGGAGGGCCTTTTCATTTCAGGGAACGCGGATGCTGTCCTACCAGCATATCTACCACGCCGGAAGTATGGCCGATCTGCACAAGCACGCCCTGCTTGCCGCGATGCTCTCGTACATGACGGCCAAGGACAAACCGCTCAGCTACATCGAAACCCATGCTGGTCGCGGGCTTTATGACCTGGCCGCGCCCGAGGCCATGAAGACCGACGAGGCCAGCGCCGGCGTGCTGCGTCTGGCGGATCGGTTGCCGGCCGATCATCCCTATCGCCGCATCCTCGCGCAGGTCCGAGCGTCATACGGAGCCGATGCCTATCCCGGCTCTCCGCTGATCGCGGCGGCACTGCTCCGCCAGATGGACAGTCTGACATTCGCCGAACTGCACCCCCGCGAATTTGAAGCGCTGGAGGTGGCGATGACGCCCTATCGCGCGACATGCCGGAAGGAGGACGGCCTGAACCTCGCGCTCGCCCTTACACCGCCGGAGCCGCGCCGGGGCCTGCTGCTGATCGACCCGAGCTACGAGGTGAAGGCGGACTACGCCGCGCTGCCGACGCTCATCCGCAAGATCCACGCGAAATGGAACGTCGGCGTGATCGCGCTCTGGTACCCGATCCTGACCAACGGGGCCCATCAATCGATGATCGCCGCGCTGGAAGCAGCGGGATTTCCGAAGGCGCTGCGCCACGAAGTGCGGTTTCCGCCGGCGCGCGAAGGTCACGGCATGGTCGGAAGCGGCATGTTCGTCATCAACGCGCCTCACATCCTTGCCGAGGAGGAAAAGAAGCTTGACGTGCTCTTCGCAGGTTCGGGCTGAAGCAAGCTTTCAACGCTTGCGTTCCCGAGGCTCGGGCCGGATCGGAATCTCCTTCAGCAGCCCGCCCACCCCCATCGCCGCGATATCGTCATCCGTGGGCATGATGCCGCAGACAATGCGTTCAAGCACGAAGTCGGCGCCGTTGAGCGCAGGGGATCGCGCGCAGCCCGGAAGCCCGATCACCGGCCGATTGCCAAGGGCGCCGTAGAAGAGGAGGTTGCCCGGATCGACTGGCAATCCGAACCGCGTCACCACGCCGCCCGCGCGCCGAAGCCCCTCCGGCGCGACATCGTGGCTGTCCGAGGTTGCCGCGCCGGTCAGAATCAGCGCGATCTCACCCTTCAGCGCGCCGAGCGCGCCGGCGATCTCGGCCTTGGCGTGGGGGACGGTGACGACCTCGACCAATTCCATCCCGAGCCGCGAGAGCCGCGCGCGCACAGCGCCTTCGGCTTTTTCGCCCAGATCCTTCGTCTGGCCCGGCGCCTCGGTCAGGACCAAACCCGCCGAACGCAACCGGACCGGGCGTACCCGCACCGCGCCCGCCGCAACCGCACTGGCTTTTTCGAGAGCCGCGCCGGCGACAGCGTAGCTGATGACCTTTACCGTTCCGACAAGGGTTCCCTTCGCAACTCGGGCGAAGGCCGGCAGGACCGCAAGCGTCAACGAAGGATCGATGCGGTTCAGCGCAAGGATCGCGGTTTCGTCGATTTCCACCACGCCCGGCCAGACCGCATGAAGGTTCACCCTTCCCTTCTGCGGTGCCGTCAGACGCAAATGAGCGGCCTCCGCGTCAGGCACCAGAGCGGCGGCGAGCCGTTCCGCCGCAGCGTCCTCGCCCACGTCGCCGGGTTCGAGCCGGGCCACTGTGATCGTGGCCATGCCGGCATCGGAAATTGCAGCTATGTCCGCGGCGGAAAGAATCCGCCCCTTCGGCATCTTCTTCCGCCCGAGCATCAGCGAATGGGCCAGTACCGCGCCTTCGGCATCGGCGACGGGGACGGTACCGAACCGCATCAGCCCTGCCTCAGAACCTGCGTGATCTGCGCCATGATCGACAACGCGATTTCCGCAGGGCTCTTCGCGCCGATATTCAGTCCGACCGGGGCGTGGATCTTCGCGATTTCGCTCTCGGAAAAGCCAGCCTCCGTCAGTCGCGCCACGCGTTTCGCATGGGTCCGTGTCGAGCCGAGGCAGCCAAGATAGAAACAGTCGGATTTCAGCGCCGCCTCGATCGCCGGATCGTCCAGTTTCGGATCATGGGTCAGCGTCACGACAGCCGTTCTTCGATCGATGCCCAAAGCCGCCATCGCCTCGTCCGGCCAGTCATGGCTGATGATCTCGCCCGCGAAGCGCGCCTCGGACCCGAACGCCTCACGCGGATCGACCAGAAGGGGATCGTAGCCGCAACTGCGGGCCATGCCGACCAGCGCCTGCGCGATATGCACGGCACCGACGATGACAAGGCGCAGCGGCGGATTGTGGATGGCGACGAAAAGGCTGTCGTCCACCCCCGACTTGTCGCTGCGGAACTTGTCGCGGTGCGGCCCATCGAGGGCGCTGAGTCCACGCTGCCATGTGTCCAGATCGACGGAATACGCGACGGGCACCCGGCCCTCGCGCGCCGCGACGATGCCCTCCAGCATTTGCTCGGGCATGGCGGCGCCCACCGGCTCCACCAGAACCCGGATCGTGCCACCGCAGGCAAGGCCCACGGCGAAGGCATCCTCGTCGGAAACCCCGAAGCTCAGGAGGCGCGGCTTGCCGTCGGCCAGGGCCGCCTGCGCCTCCTCGACCACCGCGCCTTCGACGCAGCCGCCCGAGACCGAGCCCATCATCTCGCCGGTGCCCGAGACGACAAGCTGGCTGCCCACCGGGCGCGGCGCGGAACCCCATGTCTCGATCACCGTCGCCAAGGCGGCACCCCGGCCATCGTGGTGCCAGTCGAGCGCGATTTCGGGAATACGGTCGTGGTCTGCGCGGTCCATATCAGGTCCTCCGACGCCAATATGGGATGCGCGCGCGCGGGCCGCCAGTACCAAAAAGTCGAAGCCCGTTCACGACCGGACGCGTTCCCGCTGCTGGCGGATGCGAAGCTGGAAGCAATTGTTCCGCGCCGAACGCACGTCGACATAGGCGACGCGCGGATCGGAAAGCAGGGTCTCCGCGTAACTCTGGACCGCGGTCCGCCCCACGATCTGCCCAGTGCCGTAAACGATGCGGTGCGCGTGGGTGTAGCCCTTGAGAAGATAGTCGGAGCTGCTGGCGAGGATCGGTGGAACCCCATCACCCGGCCACGCCTCGCACTCATCGGCGCACAGGAAGATCGGGCCGGTCTCGGCATAGGGTTGCGGCGCGGGGAACGGACGATGGGCGAGGATCAGGTACTGCCGTCCCTCAGGCACGTTCCGCAGGCAATGGCGGCAGGGCTCACCGTGGCCACTCGCAACCGCGCCGCGCTCGGGCGGCAGGCCGTTGGCGTCCGGCCCGCCGGCACGCAGCGCATTTGCCAGATCGGTCGGGATCGGCTCGTAGAAAAGATCCATGGGGCATCTCCTAATTCAGATGCCCCATGGTATGGGCCGCGCCGGGACACTGCGCGACCCGGAAGCTGCGCAATGGTCAGTTGGCAGCTTGCCTCAGAAGGTCGGTGATGCGGCGAACCGCAGCCCGCCGGTTCTCGCGCTCAGAATCTTCGGTCGGAATCCTCAGGAACTCCTCTCCGTAACCCTGGACGACCATGTTCTCGGGCGGCACGTCGAAATACTCCGTCAACGCAAGCGCCACGGATTCGGCGCGCCGGTCCGACAGCGCGAGGTTGGAAGGCGCAGAGCCGACCGCATCGGTATGCCCCTCGATCAGGAAGACCTCGCGCGGGTCCGCGTCGATGTAGCTTTTCATCAGCTCGCCGATCCGGGACAGCGCACGGGCCTGATCGGGCCTGATCGCGGCGGAACCCGTCTCGAAGGTGATCGTGTCGAGGTCGATCTCCGGAACCAGCGCGCGCACAGGCTGGATGTCGCGGATTTGCGCAAGCGAGAATTGGCGATCGAAGCCCGCCTCCTGCGACAGCGCCGCGCGCAGAGCCGCTTCGTCGTCCTCCGCGGTCACCTCGACCTGCGGGGCAGGCGGAGGCAGACGCGAGACATCGACCGGCTCGAACGAGACCGTATCGTCGAAAAGAACGGTCTGCCGGCCATCGGGCGCGACACGGACCCGACGCAGAACACGGTATTCGGAATCGCGGATCGTTATGATGCTCGAACCATTGGCGCGCGAAACGATCTCGCGGCTCGAACCGTCATCGAAGCGTTCGGTGCGTACGGTCGAGCCGGGCTGACGCAGCAGCGCGTTGTCGTCCTTGATGACCTGATACGATCCATCGGGGCGTTCCACCACCACACGGTCGCCGGAATTCAGCTGAACCTTCCGGTTGTTCGACAGCATCGCGCCAACGGCAATCGCGCCGAGGCCCAGCAGAACCACCTTTTGGGTGTCCGTGAGGCCCTTGTCGTTGTCCTGAGCGGACGCCTGATTTTGAGTCTGATTGTTCTTTTTCTTCTTTTTCTTCTGATTTTTCTGCGCCGCCGCCGCCGGCTGGTTCACAGAATTGGCGAAGTCCTCGTCGGAGGATCGCGCTGTTTCCTTCGTTACGACCTCTTCGGTCACCTGGGCATTCGCAGACGCATCGCCCCCCGCAGCAGCGCTGGCCGCTGCGGCGACCGGCGCCTTGCCGGTCGCGGCGTCAGGCTGCACCGGCAATACCGGCGCCTCTTCGGCTGCCGCCTTGTTCTGCCCGGCCTTGCCAGTCTTCGCCTTTTTCGGCGCCGGTTCCTGGGTCGTGGTGGCGGAGTCAGTCTCAGCTGATGCGGCCTTGGGCTTTTTTTCATTGTTTTTCTTGATCTTGGCTTGGCCCTTGTCTGGCTTGGCCGTGGCGTCGGCGCCATCGGGAACAACGACCTTCGGCTGAGTCGCCTCGGTCTGCGCTTTTGCCGGTGCGTTCTCGCCTGCCGGCGCGGCCTTTGTCGCGGAGTTCGATTCATCGGACGGCGCCGGCGCCGGCGCAGACTCGGACGAAGGCGCGGCATTCTCGGCGGGTGCCGCTTCGGCGTTGGCCTTCTTCTTGGTGTTCTGTTTGGTGTTGTTGCTCTTGCCGCCCTGAGCCTTCTTTTCGGCCTTGTTCTTGTTCTTCTCGCCCTTCTTCGCGGGCACCAGTTCCACGCCCTTCGGGCATGGCTTGGCGCTGCCGTCGGCGCAGACCATCTTAGCGCCGCCGGCCCCCTGCTGGGCTTGCTGCGGGAAGGCGGGGACAGGTGCTACAAGCGACAAGCCCGCGATCAGCGCAGTGGTAGTCTTCAGACGGTTAAGCATCTCGTTCTCCTCCGGAGGAAACCCGTATCCGTTCGGCGACCCAACTTTCACGGGTCGCTTCGGGTTCCGAATCTAGTGCGAAAGCCCATCGTTATGCGATAGCGGCGCGGCGTTATCGGGTTACGGCAAGCTGCATCAGCCGACCCTTCTCGCCGCTGTCGCGCGCTGCGCCGATCGCGGCACCAAGCGCTTCGAGCGAGGCGATGGAATGGCCTGCGCGGAAGCTGTCGACATGGGGCAGCATGGCGGTGATTCCGCGCGCCTTCGGCACGAAGCCATCCCAGCGCAAGAGCGGGTTGATCCAGATGAGTCGGCGGGCGGAAAGGTGCAACCTCTCCATCTCCCGCGAAAGATCATGCGCGGGGTCGCGGTCGAGCCCGTCGGTGATGAGCAGCACCACCGCCCCCTGCCCCATTACGCGCCGGGACCAGTCGCGGTTGAATTCGTGCAGGCAGGCACCGATCCGGGTGCCTCCCTCCCAGTCCTGCGCCTCGGCCCCGGCGGCGGCAAGCGCTGCATCGACATCGCGCTGGCGCAGGTGCCGGGTGATGTTGGTCAACCGCGTGCCGAAGGTGAAGGCGTGGACCCGTGCCCAGCCAGCGCCGTTCTGGTTGGCGACGGCGTGAAGGAAATGCAGCACCATGCGGCTATACTGCGACATGGAGCCGGAAATGTCGCAAAGCACCACGAGATTGGGCCACCGCGTCCGGCGGCTTTTGGCCGCGAAGGTGTGAACTTCCCCGCCCCGCCGCATCGCGGCCCGCATGGTGGCGCGCCAGTCCGCCAAGCGCCCCCGCAAATCGGCGCGGGTCCGGCGCGAGGTCAGCGGACGCACAGGCAGAGTCAGCCGCGCAATCATGCGCTTGGCCTCGGCGATTTCCGCTGTCGACATCTGTTCGAAATCCAGCGTCTTCAGCCGTTCCTCGGTCGAGATCGTCGCCGTCGCGTCGGCCTCGATCTGGATTTCCTCCTCGCCCTGATTCTCCTGGCCCGGATCGGGCGCCTCCCGCTCCACGCCATCGAGAAGCGCCTCAGCCGCGCGCCTTTCGGCCGAGGCGGCCTCGCGGTCCTCCTGCACGCCGCGCACCGCTGGCAGCATCATCGCCATCATGTGTTCGAGATAGCGCGGATCGCGCCAGTAGAGCCGGAAGACCTGATGGAAGACCGACCGCTCTTCTGGCCGCGAGACGAAGGAGGCGTGGAGAACCCAGTAGAAGTCGGTCTTTTCGGAAAAGCCCGCCGCCTCGACCGCGCGGATGGCGTCGATGACCCGGCCCGGACCGATCTTGAGGCCCGCCTTGCGCAGTGCGCGGGCGAAATGGGTGATGTTGGCGGCGAGCTTGCCGTCCTCGGGGATGTCGAGCGGGAGGTGCTCAGCCATGCGACGCCAAGCGGGGGCGCTGCCCGGCGTCGGCTGGTTCTCGAACCAGTGGCGCACCAGCCGCCGCCCCCGAGGTATTTGGAGCAAGATGAAAGAGACGCCTGTTCATCAGACCGGTGCAAGCTCGGCGCGGACCTCGTCGAGGAGCTTCTTCGCGGGGTCTCCGGCGATCTTCTGGATGTCGTCCTGATACTTCAGGATCGCGCCAAGCGTGTCCGCAATGACTTCGGGGCTGAGGGTGACAACATCGAGCGCGAGGAGACACTTCGCCCAGTCGATGGTTTCGGCGACGCCGGGGCGCTTGAAGAGGTCTTCGGTCCGGAGCTTCTGGACGAAGGCCACGACCTCGCGGCTGAGGGTTTCGGCGGCTTCGGGCGCACGGGCGCGGACGATCTCCATCTCGCGCTCGAAGCGCGGATAGTCGACCCAGTGATAGAGGCAGCGGCGCTTGATCGCGTCATGCACTTCGCGCGTGCGGTTGGATGTCAGGATCACGATGGGCGGCTCGGGCGCTCGGATCGTGCCAAGCTCCGGGATCGTGACCTGAAAGTCCGACAGGGCTTCGAGCAGGAAGGCTTCGAAGGGTTCATCCGTGCGGTCAAGCTCGTCGATCAGGAGGACCGGCGCGCCGCCTGGCTGAGGCCGCATCGATTGAAGCAGGGGACGCTCGATCAGGTACTCTTCGGTAAACAGTTCGGATTTCAGAACGTCGCGATCGGCGCCGCCCGCGGCTTCCGCAGTGCGGATCGCGATCATCTGTTCGGCGAAGTTCCATTCATAGACGGCGCTGGCGGCGTCGAGCCCTTCGTAGCACTGCAGCCGGATCAGCCGCCGCCCGAGGCCGGCCGCGATGGCCTTCGCGATCTCGGTCTTGCCGACGCCCGCCTCGCCTTCGAGAAAGAGCGGCCGCCCGAGTTTCAGCGCGAGAAAGACCACCGTGGCGAGCGCGCGGCCGCAGACATAGTTCTGCGCGGCGAGCATGGCCTCCACGTCGTCGATGGTGCTGGGCGTTACGGTCACGTCAGGCTCCTGTCAGGATCGCCCCATGCTGGTGGTCCGCGCAGGCCCGGTCAAGGGCCGTTGCGGTTTCGAACCATGCGACTTAAGGCCCAGAGGATGCTGACCGCCGCGCGCTTCCGAACGCTTGCCGCCGCCCTCGCCGGGGCAGTCGTGTTCATTGTGCTGGGCTGGCCGCTGCCGCTTCTTCTTGGCCCGATGCTCGGTTGCCTCATCGCGGCGCTGGCCCGCATCGACTTGCAGGGCATGGGAGAGTTCGGCACCTTCATGCGCAGCTTCCTCGGCGTCGCCATCGGCGCGACGGTGACACCCGCCTTCGTCGCCGACCTGCCGTCGCACGGCGCGTCGATCCTGCTGGTCCCGGTCTATGTCGTGATCATCGGCGGCATCGGCTATCCGTTCTTCCGCCGCGCCATGGGCTTCGACCCACCCACCGCCTTCTATTCCGCGATGCCGGGCGGCTTGCAGGACATGCTGATCTTCGGCGAGGAAGCCGGAGGCGACGTGCGCGCGATGAGCCTTGTCCACGCGACGCGCGTTCTGGTCATCGTCACCGCGGCGCCCTTCCTGATGAGCACCTTCTACGGTGTCGATCTGACCCGCCCGCCCGGCCTGCATCTGACGGAGGTGCCGGTCTTCGAAACGGCGGTCATGCTGATCGCCGGACCCCTCGGCTGGAAGATCGCGGAGCGCATCGGGATGTTCGGCGCATCGATCCTCGGACCGCTGATCCTGACCGCTGCGCTGAGCCTCGCCGGAGTGATCCACCATCGCCCGGCGGCCGAGGTCATCTGGGCCGCGCAGTTCTTCATCGGCTTGTCCATCGGCGCGAAGTATTCCGGCATCACCGCCCGTGAATTGCGGGTGCATGTGGCGGCGGGCATCGCTTTCGCGCTTCTGCTCGCCTGCCTGTCGCTCGCCTTCATCGAGATGGTCACGTTGGTCTCCGACGCGCCCTTTACCGACATCCTCCTGGCCTTCCTGCCCGGCGGTCAGGCGGAGATGGCCATCATTGCCATCGTCGCGGGGGCGGATGTGGGTTTCGTCGTCGCCCATCATCTGACGCGGATCTTCTTCGTCGTGCTGTTCGCTCCCGTGGTCGGGCGCGCGACAGGTGGGAAATCCGGCGATTGACAGGAGGCGCGGTCCCGTGGCTCGCTGTCACGGTCCAACAGGGGCCGCCCATGACCTTCGATCTCTGGCTTGCCTTCGTCGCCGCCTCGACCGTGCTTCTGATGATACCGGGGCCGACGGTGCTTCTCGTGCTCAGCTACGCGATCAGCCAGGGACGGCGCCTGGCGCTGGTGACGGCGGCGGGGGTGGCGCTTGGCGATTTCATCGCGATGAGCGCGTCGCTTGCGGGGCTCGGCGCGCTGGTGCTGGCCTCGGCGGAGTTGTTTACCGTGCTGAAATGGGCGGGTGCCGTCTATCTGATATGGCTCGGCGTGAAGCTTGTCCGGTCTCGGCCCGAGGGCGGCCTCGGCGTTTCCGGGGCGATGGACCTGCCCGCTCGCGGCATCTTCGGCCATGCGGCAGCAGTCACCGCGCTTAACCCGAAAATCCATCGCCTTCTTCATCGCTTTCGTCCCGCAGTTCCTGCGCCCGGAGGCACCGCTGCTGTCGCAATTCGCGATCCTGATTGCGACCTTCGTGACGCTGGCCGCGGTGAACGCCCTCGCCTACGCGCTTCTCGCTTCGGCGATGCGGGCACGGATGCGGAAACCCTCGACGCGCCTCTGGCTCAACCGCGCGGGCGGCGGGGCGCTGATCGGGATGGGCGTGGTGACGGCCGCGATACGGCGCGCCTGATCAGAGTGCCTCCATCTTCCGGCCGATCGCCGTGTGCCCGCCATGGGCGAGCACCCATTTGCCGATACGCTTGGCAAGATCGGGCCGGTCCCGATCAAGTGCCCGCTGGAAAAGTTCCCATTGGTAGCGGGGAAAGTCGCGCCGGGCGCGCAGGCGGCGGTGAAATTCCATCGGCTCCAGCCGTCCCTGTAGCGCGTCGAGTATCGTCGCGTTCAATATGCCCATCTGCTGAAGCGCCGTACCAAGACGGTGCCCCATGAGCGGCGCGCGCATCTTCTGCACGTTCCCGCCCCTGAAGCGGTCGACATGTCGGGCATCGAGGGCGGAATAGGGATCGTAGAGAAGCGTCACGCGTCCCGCCGCGGATGAAACCGCTGCGGCGTCGCCATAGGGGCCGGAATAGTCGTACTCCCAGGCGTTGCGGTAACGCGTCTCCCACGGGACAATTTCCCGGTCGAGCGTCGATTGCGGACTGATCGCGACGACGTCGGCGCCGGGACAGGCGGCTGAAAACGCGCAGGCTGCATAGCCGCCCATCGAGGCGCCGTAGAAAACGACCCTCTTGAATCGCGCGAAGAAGCCTTCGTCGCGCAGCCGGTCGAACTCTGCAGCGACCCAGGGATCGCGATACCAGGTCCAGCCGTTCGCCATGACGCCAAGCATCGACCAACCCTGTTTCTCGATGAAATGATACCCCCATGGCCGGCGGTCTTCACGCTTTGTCATGGCGATGTCGAGATTGTCGAAGGTAACGACCAGCGTGTCCTCGCTGCGCGGCACGAAGAGGAACGAGTGTCGCTTTCCCTCGTCATAGAAGCCATCCGCGCCCGCCAGACCGCGCGCGATTTCGGACCAGTCGTCATCACGTGCAGGTGCGGGCGGCGTCGGACGGAAGATCAGCCGATGCACCTCGTCAGGGCCGTTTCCGCTAACCGACAAGGTCTCCGTCGTTCCGTGCCGTCGCAGATAGGGGAACCCACCCGATCCCTTGCAAATGTCGAGGATCATCGCGCTGTCGGAATGTACTGCTCTGGCGAGAATCGCATCCAGATTCCCGAAGCTGCGCGCGTGCCCGGGCCGCGTGAGCCGCGCGAGAAGGTCGTATCGCCGCAGGGAATTCGCATCGCGGACCACGCGGATGCGGTCCGAAGGCACATTGTTTTCGGCTAGAAACGTCAGATATTCAACGATCCACGGACTGGGCGTATCGCGGAACACGCCGCTTGAATCGATGTCAACCAGATCGACGTCGCAGTCATGACGCATATGGGCAGCCAGAACGAGCGCCGGCGCGTTGCAGCCAAGATCCGCCACGGTTGAAATCGAAGGCAGGTCGAGTTTGTCGATCAGCCCGGCCTCGAACACCGTTGCACCGCGCCCGCCGATCAGCGCCTGTTCCGGCCGCAGCGCATGGTGCCGCACAAGTTTCTCAAGATAGGACCCCCTGGGCGGCAGGCCACCATGCCGCGCGCCCATCTCGCGCTTGTTCGACGCCCAGAGATGCAGCGCCGTCGTGCGCGGCGTGAGATGCGGCTCGACCCGACGCGAAGCGCGCAGGAAAAGCGTGCGCTCCCGGAACGTCACCGGGTAGAAGGCGTCGAGCGGTTGCACCCGATCGAGAAGCCCGTGCCGCGCCACGAAATGGGTCAGCATGAGCGGTCCCCAGACGCCCCAGGGCTGCTGGCTGACATGCACGGGCTGGCCGCGTTCCTTCGCGGCGGCGTACTCGCGCTGCTTCTGGAGTGGCAGGAATGGCGGAATCGGATGGCGGTCCGAGACGAAGTCGAGCAGCCCGTTCAGGATCGCGCTATCCGCCGGAAGCCCGAGAACCGCGTTGTTGACGCGGTTGCTGTCCGGCAGTTCAAAGCCCATCACATAGTCGCTGTCATAGTCCATCGGACGGTGGCAATAGACATCGGTGTCGATCCAGATGACGCCCGGCCAAGCCTTGAGCAAATGCAGCCGGAAGTAATCTGCGAAAAGCGCGAAACTGTCCTTCTTTTCGTATTTGATGAAATCGTCGGTATCGAGGATCTCCCGCCCGTCGCGCTGGACGACGCCCTTGGGCACGTTCGGAATTGGGCTATAGGAAAACAGCGTGATGCTTTGACCCTGATCGACGAAGGACTTCATGCAAAGCTGCTCAAGCCAGCTCAGGCTACCGCCGATCCAGAGCGTTGCTACCTCGCGTTCCCGTGCCATCCCTGCCCGACCGTTGCGCCTCTGGCGTCATGTGTAGCGGCCATAGTGGCGATGAGACCGCATCTTGCCAATGGGCCAAACTGCAAATCGGTGCGGCGTGTTTGCCTTGCCGCATTCGCGTGCTAAGCCTTTGTACAAGGCCGGACACGGCAAGCAGCAGGCAGCATGACGAAACAAGGGTATAGCAGGGTCTTCCGCCGCGCGCTGGCTACGGGCGGCGCCGGTGAAGTGCGCCTTCTCGATGTTGTGGTGTGGCCCGACGGAACGGAACGCCGCTTCCTCGCTTTCACCCGCACGGGCGTTCCGGCACGAACCTTTGCCGAAATCCCCCCGGTGACGGAGTGCCGCGAGGTGTCTGGCGCGCTTCTGGTTGGCGGCGCCTGCGCGACCGAGGGGAAGGTTGATCTTCCGCTTGCGGATGGCGGCACCCTGGCGCTCGAAACGGGCGCGGCCGAATGGGACATTCTCGAAGCGCGCAACTGTCTGCTGGGGTTGCGGCTTGAGGAAAGCGCCGATGTCGTCGCCGACTGGCTGCGTCATCATGCCCGTCATCACGGCGCGACCGGCGCCGTCATCGTCAACCGCGCGCCGCCCGACAGCCCCGAGGGCAGCGCCGAGGACTTTGCGGAAAGCCTCGAAGAGGCGCTCTGGGACTGTCCCGGCCTTGCCATCGTCGTACTGGAAAGCCCGGTGCCGCTCGGCAAGCCCGGCCTTGGCCCGGAAAGCCACGCCTACCTCGCCCCCGACGCGCCGGGCAAGGACCGTATGACGGTCCCCGCGCCAGACCCCTGGCGCGCACCTCTCGGCGAGCCCTTGATCTACGAGATCGCCAAGTGGCGGTTTCTCGCAAGGGCGCGCGCGGTGCTCTGCCTCGACGTGACCGACATCCTTGCCGACAGCGCCGGCCCGAATGCCTTCGACCTTTGCGTCGAGGCGAAACACGGCGTCGCACTCCTCGTCGGACACCGCATCTATCCGTGGCGTCTGCGCAAGGGACATGCCGCGCGGTTCGGGGATCATATCTGCCGGCCTTTCGACCGCCGCCGCGGCATCGCGCGCTGGGGCGTGGCGCCCGAGAAAGCGGGCCTCGAGAACACCTGGCGCGCGATCCGGGTCGCCTTCGCCAAGCCCGAGCCGGGGCAGATCGTACCCTTTTGGCGCGCAATGGCGATCCGGGTGCCCGGCTATAAGCCGGCGGAGCTTGCGCCGAAAACCTCGCTGATCGAGGAGCCCGCGCTGATCGCGCTCGCGAAGACCTTCGACCACGCCCCGGTCCGCGCGCCGGTTTCGAAGCTTCGCCCCGCGCCCGTGCGTGCAGTCAAGGCAGGCCGTACCTGCATCGTCACGACGATGAAAAACGAAGGCCCCTTCATCCTCGAATGGCTGGCCTATCACCGCGCGATCGGGGTCGATGATTTCCTGATCTACACCAACGATTGCACCGACGGAACGGATGCGCTGCTCGACGCGCTTCAGGCGCGCGGTCTGGTGCAACACCGCGACAACCCGTTCCGCACGATGCCCGACATCAAGCCGCAGCACGCCGCCCTCCAGGCCGCCGAAGGCGAAGCCGTCGTGCAAGGCTGCGGCTGGGCGATCTGCATGGATGTGGACGAGTTCATCAATGTCAGGATCGGCGACGGCACCCTGCCCGCGCTTTACGGCGCGATGGGGGACGCCAACATGATCGCGCTGACCTGGCGGCTTTTCGGCAATGCCGACGTGCATCATTTCGAAGACCGTTTCGTCAGCGAGCAGTTCACGCTCTGCGCGCCGGAACTCGTGCGCAAGCCGCACCAGGCTTGGGGCTTCAAGACCCTCTTCCGCAATATCGACATCTACCGGAAGCTCGGCGTTCATCGGCCCAAGGGGCTGCGCCCGGATCTTTGGGGACAGGTGAAATGGCTGAACGGATCGGGCCGCCCAATGCCGCGCGAGATGTATCGCAACGGCTGGCGGTCGTCGGTCGAAACCTATGGTTACGACTGGGTGCAACTGAACCACTATGCCGTTCGGTCGGTGGAAAGCTTCCTCGTCAAGCGCGACCGGGGCCGGGTGAACCATGTCGACCGCGATCAGGGGCTGCACTATTGGTTCCGCATGAACCACAACGCGATGGAGGACCGCTCGATCCAACGTATGGTCCCCGCGGCGCGGGCGGAGTTCGACCGGTTGATGGCCGCGCCCGAGATTCGCGCCTTGCATCAACATGCCGTCGCCGCCCATCGCGCGAAGATCGCGGCGCTGATGGAAGACGAGAGCAACCGCGCCTTCTACCAGGAATTGACCGGCGAGCGCATGGAAGCGCTGTCGAAGATGCTGCACGTTTTCGGTACCGCCGTCTTCAACGCCGGACCGGGCGCCATACCGCCCGATCTGCACCGCCGCGCCCTGCCCCGTGGTTTCTTCTTTTCCGTCGAGCATGTCGGCGATGTCAAGCACTGAGCCCCGGTTCCTCGCGATCCTGACGGTCAAGAACGAAGGCGCGTTCCTGATCGACTGGCTCGCCCACCACCGCGCCGTCGGCTTCACGGATTTCCTCGTCTTCTCGAACGATTGCGGGGACGGCACCGACGCCATGCTCGACCGGCTTGAGGAGATGCGATGGCTGACCCATGTCCGGAACGAAGGGCCACATTCCGAGGGGCCGCAATGGGCGGCGTTGAAACGTGCCGACAAGCACCCGATGCGGGATGCAGCGGATTGGGTGCTGGTCCTCGACATCGACGAATATGTGAACATCCACGCGGGCGACGGTACGCTGCCCGCCCTTCTCGAAGCGCTGCCGGCGGCGACGGCGATCCCCTTGACATGGCGGCTTTTCGGCAATTGCGGGGTGCGGGATTTCGCGGACCGGCCCGTCACGGCCCAGTTCACCCGCGCCGCGCCCGCGGTCATGGGCTGGCCATGGCGCGCGGCCCTCTTCAAGACGCTCTTCCGCGACGATGGCAGCTATGCCCGCCTCGGCGTTCACCGGCCGCGCCAGCCCGACCGCGCGCGTCTGGCGGTCCAGCGCTGGTTCGACGGCTCGGGCCGCGAATTGTCGGCACGTTTCCATGCGGGCCGGATCTTTTCCGATTACGGGCGCGACAACTACCGGCTGGTACAGCTCAATCACTACGCGCTCGGCGCGATGGAAAACTATGTCCTGAAGGCTGACCGGGGCCGCGCGAACCGCGACGCCTCGACCTTTGACATGTCCTACTGGGTGGAGCGTAACTTCTGCTCGGACGAGGACCGGAGCATCCTGCGTCTCGAACCGGGGGTGGCGCTTCTGCGCGCCGAACTACGCTCTGACGCCGTTCTTGGCGGATTGCACGGCGCAGCCGTCAACTGGCGGAGAGTGCGCTTCCGCAAGCTCATGGAGGATGAGGCTTTTCGCGGGCTGATGGGCCGCCTCATGCTCACGCCGCCCAGCGCTCCACTTACGGTTGAAGATCACCAATTCCTCATTCGCTTCGCCGCTCCAGAGGATAACTCCGCCGAACAGGAAACAGACCCCGCGAAGCCATCCAATTGAAAATCAACAAAGAAACAGTACCGGCACAAAAACACAAAAAAAGACCAGTTGCCGTAAGAGCCAACTTGCGTGCCCTCGCCCGCGCCGCGCAAGATGCAGGCGGGAAAGGTACGGGTGCTGGGGGATGCAAGACGAAAAGACGGGCGCGGTCGGCCTAAGGCCGTCGGCCAATTTCGACTGGTTTGAGAGAATGGGAGAGATCGGGAGGGACGCTGGATATTTCCAGCGTCTGGGCGACCGCCATTCCGCGTTCTTCCTCGACCAGTCGCCTATCCTGCTTGTCACGTTCGAGACCGTTCCGTCGATACGCCAGAACCAGCAAGGCCAGATGCCGATTGGCTACCAGGTCGCCAAAGGCAAGGACTGGTCGCATCTCTGCCTGATCGCGGAGGCCGACACCTGGTATCGCGACGAGGCGGTCTATGCCTTTTTCGACCGGCTGGTGGACGATGCATTCTTCGAGAATTTTGATCAGGTCGTGTTCTATGGCGCCGGCATGGCGGGCTATGCCGCCGCCGCCTTTTCCGTCGCCTCGCCTGGAGCCACGGTCATCGCGGTGCAGCCGCAGGCAACGCTCGACCCGCGCATCGCAGGCTGGGATCCGCGCTGGCCGGAGATGCGCCGCGTCTCGTTCTCCGACCGCTACGGCTACGCGCCGGACATGATCGAGGGCGCGGGGCAGGTTTTCGTTATCCACGACCCCGAGCAGGTGCTGGATGCGATGCATGCAGCCCTTTTTACGCGCCCTTATGTGTCGCTCCTGCACTGCCGGAACCTCGGCCGGGACATCGGCGCGGCGCTCGACGAGATGCATATCCTGCCCTCGATGCTGGCCGCCGCCTGCAGCGGCGCGTTCGACGCGCGGATGTTCTCGATCTTCTTCCGCGCCCGCCGGAACTACCGTCCCTATCTGCGCGGGCTTCTGACCAAGCTCGACCGCGACGGGCGCGCCTATCTGGCGGCGCTGCTCTGCCGCAACGTGACCGCGCGGATGGACGCGCCAATGATGAATGCGCGCCTGCAACAACTTGAAAACGATCTGGCAATGATGGGTCATCCCCTGCACGGCAAACGTCCCGCGCGCTGATGTGACCCTGGTGCGCGACCGCTCCTGGACGCGCCACCGGCACCTGTTCCGTCAGCAGCGGTAGCCAACGGCGTGAAGTTCATAGACATCCGCGCCAGGGGGCGCCGCATCGAAGATGATCGCGTTGGCGCCGGCATCGCGGGCATCGGCCATGACCTTGTTGCGCGCGTAGCGCAGACCCTGCCCCGCGAAAGGCCCATAGACGGGCGGCGTCATGCGGAAATCGCTGAGATAGCTACAGCCCGGCGCTTCTGCCACAGTGATTTCGCGTACACCCGACACACGCACGAAGCCGGGATCCTGCGCACATCCGGTACATATACCCGCAGCCGCCAAAGCGATCCCATAGAACCGTTTCATCACGCCTCCCGATCCAACATGCCGTCACTTTGGATCAGGGTCGGATGAGTTACAAGCCGGGCCTCCGCCGGGCTCAGCGGAAGGCGACCGCCCGCCGATACAGGTGCCAGCTCGCATGGCCGAGGATCGGCAGAACGATGGCGAGCCCGAGCAGGAAGGGGACCGCGCCAAGCGTCATCGAGATGGCGACGATCAGGCCCCAAAGCGCGACGGCAACCGGATTCGCCGCCGTCACGCGAAGCGACGTCAGGACCGCGACTGGCAGTCCCACCGGGCGGTCGATGAGCAGCGGGAAGGACACGACGGTGACGGCGAGCGTCACCGCGGCGAAGATAAAGCCCACCGGAATGCCGATCAGCATCATCGCCCAGCCGCCGCTCGTTCCGAAGATGTCACCGACGAACGCGCTGAAGGATGTCGGCAGGTCAGGCCCCATCGTCTCCTGAAAGATCAGGTGCGCGGTGACGAGCCACATGAAGAATACCATGAAGAGCGCGACGGCTAGGATCGCGATTACCCCGATGCGTGGCGATTGCAGCACTCCGAAGGCATCGGCCCAACTGACCGGCAGGCCAACCTCGCGCCGCCGGCTCATCTCGTAGAGGCCGACCGCCGCGGCGGGGCCGATGAGCAGGAAGCCCGAAAGCAGAGGAAATATCAGCGGCATCGCATTGCTGTGAAAGGCCGCCCAGATCAGCGCCCCGCCGATGATCGGATAGATCAGACAGGCCACGATAACGTCAGTCCTGAGCGCCATGAAATCGGCAAGCCCGAGCCTGAGCACATCGCGCAAATCCTGCGTGCCGACCTTCTGGATAATGGGCTCCGCCGCCGTCCGCCCGCCCAGTTCCTGTGCAACCTCGGCAATGTCGTGTCCCGCCAGACCCAGCGCCTGAGCGCCCCAGGACAGAGGATTTCCGATGGTGTTGGTCATGTCGCGCCCTCCTCATGGCGGGGCGCCGCATCGGCCAATCCACAACAGCCAACCGAAGCCGCGCCAGTAGAGCAATGGTAGCACATTTCGAACGCCGATCGCGCGCAACTTTCAGCGAGCTTTTGTGTGTGCTACATCGCGCGGCCATCATGGTGATAAGGCTTCAGTTCCCGCGGCTCCACGCCGTCGAGGCAATTGACATTGACCGCCACCATTGGCGCGCCATCCGGCATCTGCCCGTAGGCAAAACTCTCGATGCCGCAGGTCTTGCAGAAGAGATGCCGAATTACCCGCTTGTTGAAGAGGTATTCGGTCAGGTCGTCCTCGCCGCTCACCAGCGTGAAGTTCTCCCTCGGCGCAAACACCAGGACCGAGCCAAGCCGCTGGCAGCGCGAACAGTTGCAGGTGATCGGTTTGTCGAGAGTGCAGTCGACCTCGTAGCGCACCGCACCGCACTGACAACCTCCGCTAAAGTGCGTCATTTCGCCCTCCGATGTCATGCCGATATCCAGCGAGCTTAGCAGTTCGCCGCGACGCCGCGTACCGGAAATGCGGATTGACGTTCCGAACCGGCGGAAAATTTCGCGTGGCCCTGAGGATCGGCATGGAAAGCACCGCCTGAACGCGCTAGGGCGAAGTCATGAGCCAGATCACGATACGACGCCCGGACGACATGCACCTGCATCTGCGCGATGGCGCGATGCTGGCGGCCGTGCTGCCGGAAACTGCCCGCCATTTCGCCCGCGCGATCATCATGCCGAACCTTGTGCCCCCGGTCGTCACGGGCGCCGAGGCGGCGGCCTACCGCGACCGCATCCTCGCGGCCTTGCCCGAAGGCATGGCGTTCGAACCCCTGATGACCCTCTATCTGACCGAAGCAACCGATCCTGCGGACGTGGCCGCCGCCCATGCTTCGGGCCTTGTGAAGGCGGTGAAGCTCTATCCGGCCGGAGCCACGACCAACTCCGCCTCTGGCGTTCGCGATTTCGACAGGGTGCGCGGCGTTCTCGAAAAGATGGCAGAGATCGGCCTGCCGCTCTGCGTCCACGGCGAGGTGACCGACCCCGAGATCGACATCTTCGACCGCGAGGCGGTCTTCATCGACCGCGTGCTCGACCCGATCCGCCGTGCGACACCCGGCTTGCGGATGGTGATGGAGCACGTCACCACGAAGGATGGCGTGGACTATATCGGCGAAACCGAAAAGAACCTCGTCGGAACGATCACCACCCATCACCTCATCCTCAACCGCAACCACATCCTCGTCGGCGGCATCAAGCCGCATTACTACTGCCTGCCGGTCGCCAAGCGAGAGATCCACCGCCTCGCGCTGCGCAAGGCGGCGACGTCAGGCGAGGCGCGGTTCTTTCTCGGCACCGACAGCGCACCGCATCCCGATCACCTCAAGGAACATGCCTGCGGTTGCGCCGGATGCTTCACCGCGACGAACACCATGTCGATCCTCGCCCATGTCTTCGAGGAGGAGGGCGCGCTCGATCGGCTTGAGGCCTTCACCTCGCAAAATGGTGCCGCCTTCTACGGCTTGCCGCCGAACGCCCGGCACCATCACGCTGAGAAAAGACGCCGAACCGGCCGGCTGGCCCGAAAAGATCGGCGGCGCGGCGGGATCGGTCACGGTTTTCAATCCCGGCTTCCCGGTCTATTGGCATGTGAACGACTGATCGTTTCATCTTGCCCAAAATACCTCCGCCGGAGGCTCCCGACCTCGCCGACGGACGCTCTGCGGGAGGTAGTTCGGGCAAGATGAAAGCACGAAAGGATATGAGATGATCCCAAGCTCCTTCCCTCCGAAAGACGAAATCGCCCGCCTTGCGGCGCGGATGCTGCTGGAGATCAAAGCCGTGCACTTCAATGCGGGGGAGCCCTTCACCCTGGCGAGCGGCCTGCCTTCGCCGACCTATATCGACTGCCGCAAGCTCATCTCGTATCCCCGCATCCGGTCTGCGCTGATGGATTTGCTCACCGTCACGGTGATGCGCGATGCCGGGTTCGAGGCCTTCGACAATATCGCGGGCGGCGAGACGGCGGGCATTCCCTTCGCCGCGATGGTTGCCGAACGGCTGGCCTTGCCGATGACCTATGTCCGCAAGAAGCCGAAAGGTTATGGCAGGAACGCCCGGATCGAAGGCGTGATGACCGAGGGCCAGCGCGTGCTCCTGGTCGAGGATCTGACGACCGATGGCGGATCGAAGCTTTCCTTCGTGGATGCCATCCGAGAGACTGGCGCGAGCTGTGCCCATACCGCCGTGATCTTCTACTATGGCATCTTCCCCGAGACGGTGAAGACGCTCGACGATCATGGCGTCGCGCTCCATTACCTCTGCACCTGGTGGGACGTCCTGGCAGAGGCGCGCGAATCGGGCGCCTTCGACTCAGGCACGCTGAACGAGGTCGAAGCCTTCCTGAGAAGTCCCCGCCCCTGGCAGGAAGCCCGCCGAAAGGCGTAAGTCGGCATTCGGCAGATGATGGCTGCAACCGTGGATCGCGATGTGTCGAGATGTTGACAGGAGGATGCACGCGGGCGCAGGATGTGGTGGTTTGGAGCTTATCCACCGGTCATCCACAGCAATATACAATTTGCACTGGCCGTTCTGATCAAGCATATCCCTACGCCGAGGACGAGGGAAAAAAATGAACGAAGTAGCGACAATCCGCGCGCTCAAGGACGCGTCGGAGGGAGAGACGCTTCCACATAACATCGAAGCGGAACAGCAGTTGCTGGGCGCCATCCTGACGAACAACGACATCTACGACCGCATCGCGAACATGGTGAAGGCCGAGCATTTCTTCGAGCCGGTTCACACCCGTATCTTCGAGGTGTCGGTCGCGCGCATCCAGAAGAATGCGCTCGCCTCCCCGGTCACGCTCAAGGCCTATCTGGAAGAGGATGAGGGGCTGAAGGAACTGGGCGGACCGGGCTATCTGGCGCGTCTTGCAGGATCCGCCATTTCGGCCTTCGCGGCGCGCGACTATGCGCAGATGATCTACGAACTCGCCGTGCGGCGGGAACTGATGCAGCTCGGCCGCGAGATCACCGACCGCGCCCGCACCGTCGAGGTCGACAGCGATCCGAAGGACCAGATCACCGAGGCCGAGCAGCGGCTATACACGCTGGCCGAACAGGGCACGGTCGAAAAGGGCTTCGTGTCGTTCTTGAAGGCAACGACCGAGGCGGTGCAAACCGCCCTCGCCGCGTATCAGCGGGACGGCGCATTGTCGGGGATTTCGACGGGCCTTGCCGATCTCGACAAGAAGCTCGGCGGGCTGCATCCGTCTGACCTGTTGATCCTCGCTGGTCGGCCGTCGATGGGCAAGACCTCGCTCGCCACCAACGTCGCCTTCAACATCGCCAAGGCCTACAAGAAGGGCAAGAAGCCCGATGGCAGCGAGGGCGCGGTGAACGGGGGGGTCGTCGGTTTCTTCTCGCTCGAAATGTCCGCCGAGCAGTTGGCGGCCCGGATTCTCTCCGAAGCGTCCGAGGTGCCATCCGAACAGATCCGCCGCGGCGACATGACCGAGGTCGAATTCCGCCGCTTCATCGAGGCCGCGAAGGCGCTGGAAAGCTGCCCGCTCTATATCGACGACACGCCCGCCCTGCCGATCAGCCAGGTGGCCGCGCGCTGCCGCCGGCTAAAGCGCACGCATGGGCTGGATGTCGTCTTCGTCGACTATCTCCAGCTTTTGCGCGGCACCGGAAAGGGCGAGAACCGAGTGCTTGAGATTGGCGAAATATCCATGGGTCTCAAGGCTTTGGCGAAAGAACTCAGCATTCCCGTCGTGGCGCTCTCGCAGTTGTCGCGCCAAGTGGAAAACCGCGAAGACAAGCGGCCGCAGCTTTCGGACCTGCGCGAATCCGGCTCGATCGAGCAGGACGCCGATGTCGTGATGTTCGTCTTCCGCGAGGAATACTACAAGGAACGCGAGAAGCCTGGCGATCACGATCTCGAAGGCATGGCCAGGTGGCAGGAGGTCATGGAGCAGGTGCATGGCAAGGCCGAAGTCATCATCGGCAAGCAGCGCCACGGTCCCATCGGCAATGTCGACCTCAGCTTCGAAGCCCGTTTCACCCGCTTCGGCAATCTCGCCAAACCCTGGCAGCAGGGCGATAGCAGCTTCTGAGCTTCACCATTCGTGATTGGACAGGAGGCCGCCTTCGCGCGACCCTTCGCCATGCGCTACATACTGCCGCTCCTCGTGCTTCTTGCGACGCCCGCCGGTGCGGAGGACGTCGATGTGGAGCTTTTGCTCCTGGTCGATGTCTCGCGCTCCATGTCGCCCGCCGAACTTGAATTGCAGCGGCAGGGTTATGTCGCGGCCTTGCGCAGCGACAGCGTTGCGATCGCCCTTGGCAGGGCGCTGACCGGGCGGATCTCACTTGCCTATGTCGAATGGGCGGGTCAGGCGCGCCAGCGCATCATTCAGAACTGGACCGTGATCGAAAGCCGCGACGACCTTTTCGCTTTCGCCGACGTGCTTGAGGCGGATCATACGACGACGCAAAGCCGCACCTCCATTTCGGGCGCGTTGCGCTACGGCGCCGCGTATTTCGCGGCCAATGACACCGACGGCATGCGCCGGGTGATCGACATATCCGGCGACGGACCGAACAATCAGGGTGGTGTTGTCACGGCGACCCGCGATGCGGTGGTGGCAGAGGGCATCACAATCAACGGACTGCCGCTGATGACCGATGACGGCTCCTTCATGCGGATCGACAATCTCGACCTCTACTATCAGAACTGCGTCATCGGCGGACCGGGCGCTTTCGTCCTGCCGGTTACGGAATGGGAGGATTTCGCGCGGGCGGTGACGCAGAAGCTCGTTCTTGAAATCGCGGGGGTCGAACCGGAGCGGATCGTTCGGGTGCAGGCAGCGATACCCTATGATTGCGAGGTCGGAGAAAAGATGTGGCGGCGGTTGCGAATGGACAGCGATCCCTGAGCCGGCACGAGGCCTTGCCACTACCCGCCCCGCCTGCCAAAAGATGCGGCATGGCACAGCCGGTTCTTTCCATCGATCTGGACGCGGTTATCCGCAACTGGCGGGCGCTTGCGGCGCTTTCCGGCGCCGTGGAAACCGGCGCGGTGGTCAAGGCCGACTGCTACGGATTGGGCGCGGCGCGGGTCGCGCCGGCTCTGTCCCACGCAGGGGCGCGCCGTTTCTTCGTGGCCGAGGCACTGGAAGGCGTGGCGATCCGCAAGGCAGTGGGGCCAGATCCGGAAATCCTGATCTTCTCCGGCCATATGGCAGGCGATGCAGGAACAATTGCCGGCGCCAGCCTGACCCCGCTTCTGAATTCCGCCGAACAGATCGTCCGACACCGCGCGGCGTTGCCCGGCCATGCGTTCGGCATCCAGCTCGATACCGGCATGAATCGGCTTGGGCTGGAAGAGGCCGACTGGCAATCGCTCGCACCGGACGTGCTGGCAGAAAAGCCCCGGCTTCTCATGTCTCACCTCGCCTGCGCCGATGAGCCGGGGCATCCGATGAACCAAGCGCAGCGTGCCGGGTTCCGACGCATGACCGAGGGCACGGGCATTCCCCGCTCGCTCGCAGCGACCGGCGGCATCCTGCTTGGGCCGGACTACCATTTCGACGTGACCCGCCCGGGCATCGGTCTTTACGGCGGCGCGCCGTTCGCCGAAGCCACACAAGTCGCCCGCCTGTCACTGCCGGTAATCCAGATCCGCGACGTCGCAGCAGGCGAAACCGTGGGTTATGGCAACACCTGGACCGCCGCGCGGCCCTCGCGCATCGCCACGCTCGGCGCGGGCTATGCCGATGGGTTGATCCGAGCCATGACCGGCAGGGCCCGGGTCTGGCATGGCGACACGCCCTGCCCGCTCGTCGGGCGCGTGTCGATGGACATGATAGGGGTCGATGTGACCGATCTGCCGGGCAGAGCCGAAGCGCTCGACATTCTCTGCCCCGCGCAGGGTGTCGACGCGCTCGCCGCGGCGGCCGGAACCATCGGCTACGAAATCCTGACTTCGCTCGGCGGGCGTTACGCCCGCACCTATACCGGAGGCGCGGCATGACGCTGACCTATCCCCTCGCCTCTCTCGGGCGGCAGGTTCTTATGGCGCTTGCGGCCATCGGCCGGATCGCGCTCTTTGCATCGAACGCCATCAGCCACATCTTCCGCCCGCCGTTCTATCCGCGCGAATTCCTCCACGCGCTGATGCAGATCGGCTATTTCAGCCTGCCAGTCGTCGGTCTGACCACGCTGTTCACCGGCGGCGCGCTGGCCTTGCAGATTTACGCGGGTGGCGCGCGGTTTTCGGCGGAATCCGTCGTCCCGTCCATCGTCGCCATCGGCATGGCGCGGGAACTCGGGCCGGTCCTCGGCGGCCTCATGGTCGCGGCGCGCGTCGCCTCGTCGATCGCCGCCGAGATCGGGACGATGAAGGTCACCGAACAGATCGACGCACTGACGACGCTGTCGACAAATCCCATGAAATACCTCGTGGTGCCGCGCCTTCTGGCGGCGACACTGGCCGTGCCGGTTCTGGTCGCGGTCGGGGACAGCATCGGCATCTTCGGCGGCTATCTGGTCGGCATCACCAGGCTTCAGTTCAACCCGGCCACCTATCTCAAGAACACGCGCGAGTTCCTTGAATTCTGGGACGTCGCCTCGGGCCTCTGGAAGGGCGCGGCCTTCGGTTTCATCGTGGCGCTCGCGGGCTGCTACTACGGCATGAATTCCGGACGTGGCGCCCAAGGCGTCGGCCGCGCGACCAAAACCGCCGTGGTGACCGCCTCGGTCCTCATCCTCGCCGCGAACTACGTGCTGACGGAGGTCTTCTTCTCCGCATGATCGAGCTTCGCGACGTCCATAAGGCCTTCGGGTCGAACCAGGTTCTGAACGGGGTGAATCTTGCGGTCCCGAAAAGCGAGAGCATGGTCATCATCGGCGGCTCCGGTACCGGAAAGTCCGTTCTTCTCAAATGCATCCTCGGCCTTGTTATCCCGGACAAAGGCAAAATTCTCGTGGATGGCGCACCTGCCGACAAGGGCTCGCGCGATGCCTTCCTCGCCCGCTTCGGCATGCTCTTTCAGGGCAGTGCGCTCTTCGACAGCCTGCCAGTCTGGCAGAACGTCGCCTTCCGGCTTCTCCGCGGATCGCAAAAGCGGCCCAAGGACGAGGCGCGCGACGTTGCCATCGAAAAGCTGCGCCGCGTCGGCTTGAAGCCAACCGTTGCCGACCTCTTCCCCGCCGAGCTTTCCGGCGGGATGCAGAAGCGCGTCGGCCTCGCCCGCGCCATCGCGGCGGAGCCCGAGATCATCTTCTTCGACGAGCCGACGACCGGCCTCGATCCGATCATGGCGGGCGTCATCAACGAACTCATCCGCGAAATCGTCGTGGAGATGGGCGCGACGGCGATGACGATCACCCACGACATGACGTCGGTCCGTGCCATCGCCGACAACGTCGCCATGCTTCACGGAGGGGTCATCCAATGGACCGGACCCGTCAGTGAAATGGATGCGACACCGGACCCCTACGTCCAGCAGTTCATCCACGGTCGCGCCGACGGCCCGATCGAATCCGTTCGTTGAACTTTTTGTCATAAGCCCCCGTCTGGCCTCGATTTACCGCGCGTACAACCCTGACGTGTTTGACATCACACCGCCGCAATCCTAACCTTTCCAATCGGGGGAATGCCGGAGTAAGCCATGACCGATGGGCTTGGTCTCTTGTCCTCACTTGCGATGCTGGCGGTATTCGGCTGCCTACCGACATTGCTGAGCCTCGTCGCCTGTCGGAATCGGGTACTTCGCGCGAGGGACAAGGGACTATCCCTTGGCTGGCCCTTGCCCGGATTGGTCTTTTCCGCCGTCGCCTTCGTGCTGAATCTCGTTCTGCTCAGTGCAAGCGCCATCCTGCTGTCCCGATCGCCCGCATGGACACGGATGCAGGCCGCGATGCTGCTTCTCGGCTGGATCTGCTTCTGGCTCTGGATCATCGTGTTGATGACGACGCGCGCGCGCCGCCACCGGGCGATCTACTGACCGCGCTTGGCGCGGCCGCGCGAAGCGATTATCACCTCCGCATGCTTCGTGCCGCGAACCTCGCCCTGCTGATCCTGTTCCCTGTCGCGTGGTTCGCGCCGCTTCTGCGCGCCGGCCTTCTGCCGTTTTTCGATCTTGATGCGATCTCGGTGGTATCGGGCCTTCAGGCGCTGTGGGAAAAGGATGTGGCGCTTGCGCTTCTGGTCACCTTCCTCGCGGTATTCGCGCCTTACATGAAGACGATCGGGCTGGCGCTCGTGCAGTTCGACCTTGCGTCGCCGCGCATTCTCGGGGCGCTGCATATTCTCGGGCGGCTCGCCATGGCCGACATCTTCCTCATCGCAATCTATATCGTGCTCGCCAAGGGTGTTGGCGTCGGCCGGATCGAGACCGGCTGGGGCCTCTATCTCTTCACTTTCTGTGTGTTCGCAAGCATCGCCATTTCGCATGTCGCGGCGCGAGGGAAAGCTCACTGACGGATCAGTTCCGCCTCCGCGGCATCCGCCACCGCCCATTCCGAAAGCGCGGCGCGGATCGCTTCCTGCATCATCGCGCGCCAGACCGGATCGGCCAGCCGCGCCCGGTCGCGCGGCGATGAGAGGAATCCCACCTCGAGGAGAAGCGACGGTATGTCGGGCGATTTCAGCACCGAAAAGGCAGCCCCCTGGATCGGGTGACGATGCATCTTTCCGCCCCGCGCACGGATTTCCTTCACCAGATCCCGCGCCAACCGCGCCGCGCGCGGCTGCGTTTCGGCCCGAGCCATATCCATCATGACCGACGCGATGAGGTCGTCCTGCCCGGTCAGGTCGATACCTGCCAGCAGGTCGGCGCGGTCATGCCGCTCCGCCAGCCGGGCCGAAGCCGCATCGGTTGCCTCGTCCGCCAGTTCATAGACCGTTGCGCCGGTCGCCTCGCCCTCGGCGAGCGCATCGGCGTGAAGCGACAGGAACACGTCCGCAACCGAAGCGCGGGCGATGCTGATCCGGGTCTCAAGCGGGACGAAGACATCTTCGTCGCGCGTCAGGATCACGGTCATCCCCGCGCGCCGCAAGACCTCGGCCAGTTCGCGCGCGAAGGCCAGCATGACATGCGCCTCGACCGTGTGGTCCGCTTCCGCACCGGGGTCGATCCCGCCGTGGCCGGGGTCAAGCACGATTGTCAGAGGTCTGTCCCCGACCTGCCGCCGTTTCGGCTGGTCGACGGCCGCCGGCGCTGGCAGTGACCAGCGTGCTTCGGGCGCGAGCGCCCTCGCCGTCAGCTCCGCGAAGGTTTCCTCGCTTACCGGCTGAAGCCGTACGCGGATTGTCGCGCCGTCGCCTTGTGCCACGCTCTCCTCCGCGCTCGAAATCCGGTACGGGCCATCAAGCGCAGCCACGATCCGCGACCAGCCGGGCCGGATCGGACCCCAGTCGAGATCGGTCACGCCCGCCGCACTTTCGATCTCTTTCGGCCTGCTTGCGCCAAAATCCACCTCGGAGAAATCGAGAACCAGCCGCGTGGGATCGTTCATCAGGAAGGCCCGATAGGGCACCGGTTGCGACAGAGCGAGGTCAAGCGCGATCCCGTTTCCGTCATTGACAACATGCGATGCCGCAGCGTCGAGCCGCGCCAGACCGGTCAGGTCATCCGCCCTGAGCGGAAACGCCGCACTGGCTGCGACCATGAATATCGCGAAGAGAGTGGAAACGATCCGCATCAGCCTGCCCGATTTTTCGCGATCATAGGGCGCCGGACGACTGGGCGAAACTCCCCCCACCTCACTTTCTGGCGACAAATGCTCCGGAGGTGATCGCCCCCGATCTGGCCGGAGCAAAGGGTGCAGCGCCGGCTTTCCGGGCCGCCGCCCTCGTCTGGCGCAGCCTAGCGCCCGCGCGGAATCCGGCGTTCGATCTGATCGGCGATTTCCTCGACCCGGCGCACCTGATCCATATGGCCGCCCAAGGCAGCGTAATCCGCGAGCCGCAGGGTGAACTCGATCGGCGCCACCAGCGCGGGCGTCGGGACGTAGCCGAAGGCGTTGGCGGGCATGTCCATGACATCGGCCATGAAGGTGATGCCGCCGCCCGGCCAGACATAGCACGCAGCGCCGCCGCAGGTGACATTCGTCACCGCCTCGCGCACCGACCGCGTCAGCCGCACCGGGTTTTCGGTGACACCGGCGCGCAAGGAGCCGCCCGCGCCGCCCATGAAGAGAACCGAGGTGACGGAGGGCTCGCAATTCTCCGCGATCCGTTCGACCGAGGTCTTCAGCGTCGTCGGGCAGGTCCGCCGTCACCGGCACGCGGTCCTCGTTCAACTCGTAATAGCCCCACTGCTCGCCGGTGGTGGAGACCATGAGAAGCCGCAATCCCGGCCAGGCCGGATCGCGCCATGGCCCGAGGATCGTCAGCGGGTCCTCGATATTCGTGCCGCCCCAGCCGGTGCCGGGTTCCGCCACCCGGAAATACCGCCCCGGCGTCGATTTGTGGCCGAGGATCTTGATCCCGGTCGGCGGCACGTCCAGAAGCTTGCCCGCCTGATGCTCCGACAGGACGCCGGTGATGTGGTCGTCCACCACCACCACTTCGTCCACCAGACCGTGCCATTGCTTCGCGAACATGCCGATGGTGGCCGAGCCGCAGCCGACCCGCATCAGATGCTCCTCGACCCCGTTCACCACGGGCGGCTTCCCCGCCTGCAAAACCACCTCTGCGCCGCCGTCGATGCTGACCGTCACCGCCGCGCGGTTGCATAGCCTCAGAAGCGCGTCGCAGGTCACGCGGCCCTCCTTCTTCGACCCGCCGGTCAGGTGATGCACCCCCCCCAGCGACAGCATCTGAGAGCCGTATTCTGCGGTCATCACATGGCCGACCGCCTCGCCATCGACGCGAACCGGCGCCGCCTCCGGCCCGAGATAGCGGTCGGTGTCGATCTTCACCTTGGCCCCGCAATAGGAAAAGATGCCCTCGGTCACGATCGTCACCATGTCCACGCCGTCATGGTCCTGAGCGACTATGAAGGGCGCGGGCTTGTAGTCGGGATAGGTCGTGCCCGCGCCGATGGCGGTGATGACCGGCCGTTCGGTCCTGAGGATGTCGCCATCCCATTCGCCGGCATCGCCGTCGAGGAAGGGGACAAGATGCCCGTCCCCCTCCTTCGCCGCCTCCAGAACCGTGAACGGGTCGAGCCGCACGAGCTCGCCCGCCGTCGTTCGCATAGCGGTCACAGGCCCCGGCGCGGCCCTCGGCGATGTAGCACATGACCGGGCAGGCATCGCAGCGGATCTTGCCTTCCATCCGAGATTCAACGACTTGGCGAACCATATTAAACCTCTTTCGCAGCGCGGATCGCCGCCAAAACCCGGTCCGGCGTCGCCGGGACCCTCGTGATACGCGCACCCGTCGCATGGCGGATCGCCGACAGGATCGCGGGCGCGGTGGGGATCAGCACATGTTCGCCCAGCCCCTTCGCGCCATAGGGCCCGTGCGGGTCGGCGACCTCGATGATGTGCGAGGTGATCGGCGGCACGTCCCCGATCGTGGGGATCAGGTAGTCGTGCAGGTTGTCGGTGCGGCCGGGGATGTATTCCTCCATCAGCGCGAGGCCGATGCCCTGCGCGACGCCGCCGTGGATCTGGCCTTCGACGAGCAGTGGGTTGATCGCCCGGCCCACATCATGCGCGGCATGGATGCGGTTGAGCGTCACCGTGCCGAGTTCCGTATCGACCGTCAGTTCGGCCATCTGCGCGGTGTAGCCATAGACCGCATAGGGCACACCCTGCCCGTGCTTGTCCAAGGGCAGCGTCGGCGGATCGTAGCTTTCCGCCGCCTCGATGGCGTAGCCCTCCTTCTCGGGCAACGGGACGCGATGCACCATCCCATCCGGCGCAGTCACGGTGACGCGACCGTCATTAAGAGCGATTTCACCCTCGGCGCAATTGGTTAGCCGCAAAACCTCAGACCTTAGCGCAAGTCCGGTCAGCCGCGCCGCATTGCCCGACACGAAGGTCTGGCGCGAGGCCGAGGTCTTGCCCGCATCCGGCGTCACATCGGTATCGGGGCCGACGATTTCCACCTTGCCGACCGGCACGCCGAAGGCTTCCGCGAAGATCTGGGCGATGACGGTGTTCGCCCCTTGCCCGATATCCATCGCCCCCTGGTGCAACACGACGCGCCCCTCCGAAGTGATCCCCGCCCGGATCGTCGATGGGTTCGGCAGCGAAGTATTGCCACAACCGTACCAGCCGCAGGCGATGCCGACGCCCTTGCGCAAGGCGCCACCCCCAGCGTTGAACGCATCCGCCTCTGTCAGCGCCGCTCCCCACGCCGGCTGTAACGCTTCAAGGCAAGGCCTGATCCCCACCGCGCCATCGAATACCTGCCCCGTTGTGGTCGCCACACCGTTGTCGAGCGCGTTGCGCAGGCGGAACGCCAGCCGGTCGATGCCAAGCTGTTCCGCCAGATCGTCGAACACCGCCTCTTGCGCGATCGCCGCCTGCGGCACGCCAAAGCCCCGGAACGCCCCGGCAGGCACGCAGTTCGTATGCACCGCCTCCGTCCGCGCGACGTAATCGTCATGCGCATATGGCCCGCCCGCGTGAACCGGCACCCGGTTCGCCACCGTAGGCCCCCAGGAGGCATAGGCCCCGGTGTTGAACCTGCCCTCGAAAACGAAGCCGCAGAGCTTGCCGTCCTTCGTCGCCCCGGCCCTGACCTGCATATGGGCCGGGTGCCGCTTCGTCGTCGACGACATGCTGTCGGCGCGCGTATAGGCCACGCTCACCGGGCGGTTCAGCCGCATCGCCGCCAAAGCCACATGAGGCTGCCATGAGATGTCGAGCTTCGAGCCGAATCCACCGCCCACTGCAGACGGCAGGATGCGAATGGCGCCTTGCGATAGCCCAAGAATCGCCGCCAGCGACTCGCGGTTCATCTGCGGCGCCTGTGTCCCCCCGCAAATCTCGACGCGGCCCTCGGTCCAGCGGGCGAACCCGGCCTCCGGCTCGATATAGGCGTGTTCGATGAAGCCGGTCTCGAACGTCCCCTCGGCGGTCACGTCGGCGCGGGCGATGGCCTCTTCCGCGTCGCCCTTCTTCACGAAGCCGCGGCACATGATGTTTCCGGCGCGCGTGCCGTGCAGATCCCCCACCGCCACGGCCGCCTCGGGCGTCAGGGCTTCCGGTTCCGGATGCCAGGTCACCGGGAAGCCCGTGAGGTCCAGCCTCCTCATGCGGTCGGCAGACCCGACGACCGCCGCGACCGCCTCACCCCGGAAGCGCGCGTGACCCTCTGCATAGACCGGCTGGTCGATGAAACCGGGGATGACGCCAAACGCGTTTTCGCCCGGCACATCGGCGGCGGTCAGGATCAGGTCCAGCATCTCGGCCTTCGCATAGGCGGCAAGATCGCCGAAGTCGAAGCGCGCGCGGTGATGCGGCGACCGGATCACGCGGAGGATCAGCGCATCGTCCGGCGCTGCATCGTCGCCGAAGATCTCGCTCCCGGCGACCTTGCGCCCGCCGTCCACGCGGCGGACTCTTCCGCCGACACGGCCATCCTCGGGGCTGTCTGCCCCCTGCCAGTCGAGCACCGCGTCGATGATCTTGCGATAGCCGGTGCAGCGGCAGAGGACACCGCCGAGCGCGTCCCGCACCTGAGCCTCGTCCGGCGTGGGCACATCGCGCAGGAGCGCGGCAGCCGAGACCAGCATCCCCGGCGTGCAGATCCCGCATTGCGCCGCGCCGTGGCGTTCGAACGCCTTGCCCAGTTGCCGCATCACCGGATCGGCGGCATGAAGTCCGGTCAACGTCTCGACCACGCGCCCCTCGACCTGCCCGGCGGGCGTGATGCAGGCGCAGACCGGCGCGCCGTCGATCAGGACGGTGCAGGCGCCGCAGTCGCCGGCATCGCAGCCGATCTTGACATCCTTGCACCCCAGATCGCGGCGCAGGACGGTTGCGAGCCGTTCCAACTCATCCGACTGCGCCACAGCAGGCTTTCCGTTCAGCGTGAAGGCGACCCCGCTCATGCGCGTGCCCCAAGGTCCGCCAAGGCGCGCCGGATCAGCACCAGCGCCGCGTAGCGCCGGTAGCCTCCCGTGGCGCGCACATCGTCGATGGGCGTGAGCGCGTCAAGCTGTTCGGGCAACACCGCGCCCGGCAGATCGGACAGCGCCCGCCCTTTCAGCGCCGCCTCGGCTTGCGGCAGCCGCATCGGCACCGGCGAGGCCGCACCGATCGCCACGCGCGCGCCGCTGACGATCCGGCCTTCGGTCCAGAGCACCACGGCGACCGAGACGATGGAGATGACGAGGTAGCTCCGGCTGCCGAGCTTCCCGAACCGCGACACCGCACCTTCGCGGTCCGGCAGGCGGAGGCCGGTCACGATCTCGCCCGGCTGCAATTCCGTCCTGCGCGGCCCGGTGATGAAATCCGAAAGCGGCAGCCGTCGCCGACCCGCGGCCGAGGCCAGTTCGAGCTCCGCCTCCATCGCGATCAGCACCGGCACGCCATCGGCGGCGGGCGAGGCATTGCAGATATTGCCCGCGACGGTGCCGGTATTCTGGATCTGCACCGATCCGACCTGCCGCGCGGCTTCCTTCAGCGCGTCGAAAAGCGGCGGCAGATCAGCCTTCAAGATGTCGGTCCAGGTGGTGCCCGCGCCGATATGCCAATTTCCCTTGACCCGCGAGATGCCCCGCAAGGCGGCTATCGCGGAGAGGTCCAGCACCCGGTCCGGCGCGGGCCGCACGCCCAGGGTCGGGAACAGATCGGTCCCTCCGGCGACCAAAGCCGCAGGTGCCTCGGCCAGAAACCCGAGCGCCTCGTCCAGTGCGCGTGGCCGGTACACTGTCACCGCAAGCCGTCCTTGCCTTCCGCTTCCTCATGCGTCAGCCCGCCGACGCGCGGCAGGGGCCGTCCGCTATCCGTCACCGCGACCGCGACGAGGATCTCATTCGCGCGTGGCGCATCCGTCACCCGCACTTCCATCCCGTCGAAATGCGACCGGACATAGGCGGCATCCTTGTGGCCCAAGGGTATGTCGAGGGGATGCCCCATCGGCCCGCGCTTCTTGTTCGACGGCACCAGCGCCGCGCCCCTTTCCACCGCCGCCCGCAAGGGCTTGCCAAGCCGCGGATGCAGGATCGCGGCGGCGTGTTCCAGTTCGCCATTCTCGCCCACCAGCGCGGCCTTGCCGTAGCTCTGCACCTCCGACGGCGCGATCCCGAGCGCCTGAACGCAGCGTTCGCCCAAAAGCCCGCCAAGCTCCTCCCCGATCGCCATCAAGTCTTCCAGATCGGCCTGATACCTTCCGGCCAACGGATTTTCGATCACCGCGATCGCCGCGGCCCGGCGCGTGGGGGGCGTCACTCCTTGGCCCATCTCGGTCAGCACTTCCTCGACCACGGTCACGATTTTGCGGATGTTGGCCTTCGTCATGTGATGGCTCCTTCCTGTCGGTAACTGACGGGCAAGGGCAGCGTGCCCGCGACGCGCGCTTCGCCCTGAAGGTAGAGAAACGCGCCCCGGATCAGACCACGACGCACCATCTCATCGGCGGCGTCAAGACCGCGGCCAAGCGCGACGGCGCGTTCCGCCTGCGTCAGCGCCGCGACATCGACGGTCACGAGACGGTCGCCCAGATCGCTGTCGGGCGAAAGCTCGCTGGCCGGGCGGCGCGTCACCGCGGGCGAGCCGGGCAGATCGACGGCATTGGCGATCATGGTGGCGGCTGCATCGGCGCGCGCGGCGTCGCTTGCGAGCACCGTGACTGCATCGGCAATGCCAAGCGAATGGCTGCGGCCGCGCCAGCCGCTCGTGGCGGCGCCGCCAATCCCGTCTGCTGCGGTCAGCGTGAGGAGTGCCGGACGCTCGCCGGTCATCGTAGCGACCGCGAGCTTGCAGGTTTCGCCATCCGCGAGGTGAATCGCGATATCGCCGCCGTTGTTGACCATGACGCGGCGCAGCGGCGCCGCCGCAAGCGCGGCAGCGCACATATGATCGGCCACCGCACCGGCGACGGCAGCCATCGGCGTGATGAACGCACGGGCATGTGGCCGGACCGCCGCCATCATGCGACGTGCGGCCGCGCCGACAGGTTCGAGGGTGTCGAACCGAACCGGGGCACGGAGAAGTGGCAATTCATCGACCAGCCTCTCAAGCAGGTTCGCGAACGCGTTTCGGGCAGCGGCCTCCGCCCGCGCGATTGCATCTTCCTCGCCACACAGATCCAAGATCAGGTCGATCGGTCCATGACGAAGCCTCAGCCGCCCGGATGCGGCAATGCGCCCGGCGACGGCCGGGTCCGCCTGAACATTCCGAACCCTTGCGACAGAAACCATGGCAGCGACCACCCTGCCGCAGCAAGCGCGGCATCGTCAGATTCCGCCTCGGAATTCGTTTGTTGTCAAACAAATTCTCGCGCGATCCCCTGCGGCGGTGGCAAGGTGAGGGCGCGCTATCGACCGATCGGCCGCGATTCTAGCTTGGCGAGCGGCCTTCGCGCCGCCTAGGCTAGCGCAAAAGTTGAATCAAGGATTGCACAGTGAGTCATTTCGGCGACTACCGCCTGGACGATCAAATTGGCTTCAAGCTCCGCGTCGCGAACCAGAAGCATCTTGAAATCTTTTCCTCAGCGATGCCGAGCCTCACGCCGCGGCAGTTCGCCGTCCTGGCGAAGCTTCTCGAACAGGGGACGGTGTCGCAGAATCACCTGGGACGGCAAGTCGCGATGGACGCGGCGACCACCAAGGGCGTGATCGAACGGCTGTTGAAGAAGGGTTATGTTGCCGCGACCCAATCGCAGACCGACCGAAGACGGCTCGACATCTCCCTGACGGACGAGGGCGCGGCCACCGCCAAGGAGGCGATCCGCGCGGCCAGGGAAATCTCGGCGCGGACGGTGCGCAATCTGACCGAACGCGAATTGCAGCGACTTCTGGCGCTGCTCGACAAACTCTGAAGGGTAAGCTTGGTGCGGTCGAGAAGACTCGAACTTCCACGGGGGTTAGCCCACAGCGACCTCAACGCTGCGCGTCTACCAATTCCGCCACGACCGCACCGGACCCGAAGGATACCCTCGGGCGAGGTGGGCGCTTCTTAGCTAAAGCCTTCGGGGATGTGAAGGGGGATTTTCGGTGCCGATGGAAGAAAAAGGCGCGGGATATCCGCACAATTTCGCTCCCCCACCGAAGTGGAGTCACTCATGAGCCAAAGCCTCGCCCATGTCGCGATCATCGTCCGGGACTACGATGAAGCCATCGACTTTTACGTTGGCAAGCTTGGTTTCGAACTGGTCGAGGACAGCTATCAGGCGGGGCAGGACAAACGGTGGGTGGTCGTTCGCCCGCGCGGGGCTCATGCCACCTCGCTTCTGCTTGCGCGGGCGGCTACTCCGCAGCAGACAGGCTTTGTCGGGGATCAGTGCGGCGGCAGGGTGTTCCTGTTCCTCCGCACCGATGATTTCTGGCGGGATTTCAACGCGCTGGTTGAACGCGGAGTCGAAATCGAACGTCAACCCAAAGTGGCGGAATACGGCATCGTGGCGGTCTTCAGGGATCTCTACGGAAACCTGTGGGACCTCGTTCAGTTTACCGACGGAAGGTCATAGGAGAAAGCCCCGCGCGCCTGCGGGGCTTTCAGCGACCGGAACGCTGGTCCGCGGGTCCGCACCCGACGGCGCGGACCGGCCCTCATCACTCGGCGGTGGCTGTCGGGGCGTTCGGGTCCGCCGTCAGTGCCGGAACCTTGAACGTCGGCAGCGCGGCGGGAACCGTGGGCAGGGACGCCTCGTCATCGCGCCCGACGATGGCATAGGCTGCCTTGCGGACAAGCTGCATGCGCTCCGGCTGACCCGGCGCGAAAACCGGCGTCGAGCCCTTCGCTGCGGCACTCAGGGACATATCATACCAATCGAAGGCCAGATCGGGTCGCTGCGCTGCGCCGTAGCCTTGCGAAAGGTGATGGCCGAGAAGCTCGCCGTAGCCAGCCTCGCCCAAGGACGCGAGCAAGAGCGCCGAGGCGACCGCCACATCCATGTTGTCCTGCGTGTAGCCGACCGACAGACAGATTTTCGCGGTCGCCGACAGCTGCGCCGGCGACATGCCGGTGGAAAGCGCGAAGCCGCGGGTATCGGCCAGCACCTGCTCGGCCGGCTCCAGAGACAGCGCGCTGACCTGCGCCTTCATCGCGGGGCCGAAACCCGCACATTGTTCCGCGATCTGCTGCGGCGTGGTGCCGGGCACCTTCGCCGCCATCTCCTCGCCCGTCGCAATGGCGTAGCTCCGCGCCAGACAGAACTGTTCGCCGAGCGCGGCGGACGGATCTGTCATATTGGCCACCGTCGTGTAGCCGCCGTTCGTCGACGTCATCATCGCGATCTTGTTGCAGGTCGAAGCGAGCGATGCCTGCTGCGCGCCGCCGACGCCAAGAAATGTCGGCAGCGCCGACTTTTCCGGTTCAGGCGCAGGTGCGGCCGCCTCCACCACGGGCTGGACGGGTTCCGGCGCAAGCTCTGCCGGCGGGTTGGGCATCAGGGCCATCTGCCCCTGTTGCTGGACTTGCGGCACGGTGATGCCCGCAGCCTCGTCACGCCATGTCACGAGAAGCCCGCGCAGCCCCATCGGATTGGTCGCCGCCTGCTGCATTGTCATCGCGCCGCCCGCGATGGCACGGTGATAGGAACCGACCAGGTGACTGCGCTCGAACTCGGTGAGCTGGCCGGTGGGCGTGTAGCCCAGGGTCAGCTGATAATCCGAAATTCCGGTGCGCGACTGGCGGCCGAGGACGCCGTCCGGTGTGCCGACGGGATAGCCGAAGTAGTTCAGAGCGACCTGCACGTCACGGTTCTGTTCGCGCTGTGCGCTCGAAATCGTCGACCGCGTCGTCGTGCGCCGAACCGTCGTGGTGCGGCGGTTCTTGTTTGCTTCGTTTACGATAATTCCGCCGATAATTCCGCCGACGACACCGCCGACCAATCCGTCGGCGTCAGCCATTGCCGGGGCGGTCTGCCCCAATGCGAAAGCCGCGGCCAGCAGTCCCGTCGTAAACCTCTTCCCGGTCATGTGGACGTCCCCCTGATTACTTGTTTCAATGCTCAATCCGAAATGCGCGGCCGGAGCAAACCGACCGCGCCGCCTCGGATAGTCTGACTCAACTTGCGGATTCGAACAACCACCAGAAATCTTTCAACTTTTCCGCGAGTTTTCAGCGATCGTAGTTCGCGCGGTTCATCTGCGCATGGATCTGGACCGATACGGGCTTGCGCACCGGGCGGCGTTCAAATCCCGCAGTCTTGGCTGGTTCGGACTTCTTCACGTAAAGCCCGCGATTCATTTGCGCATGCGCCCGAACCTCGGCGCTCTGCTCCGCCATGATGAAGGAAGCCAGCAAAAGCCCTGAACACAAGGCAACAGCGGCTGCCGCAACCCGAAACACCGACATGAAATGTCCTCCGAAAATGAGTTGCTCCGCCGGATTGTGGCGAAACTGGAAATAATACGTCTGAATACTGAGCAATATGCGCCAAATGGCCGATTCCCGACAGTCAGGGATTCCTGTCTCCGATCCCTCGGGGCCCTTCCGAATTCCGCCTTTGCGGGCTAGATGACAGCCTGACTGTCTTGCGGAGCGATCGCCTTGGTCGAATGGACACACCTGCCGGGATTGGCGGATTACGCCGGAACGCTCCACGCCATGGAGGCGCGCGTGGCGGCGATCGCGGCGGGAGAGGCGGACGAGGCGGTCTGGCTCCTCGAACATCCGCCGCTCTACACCGCGGGTACATCGGCGAAACCGCAGGATCTGACCGACCCCGGACGGTTTCCCGTCTTCACCGCCGGGCGTGGCGGACAATACACCTATCACGGGCCGGGACAGCGCGTGGCCTACGTCATGCTCGACCTCAACCGGCGTGGCCGCGATGTGCGGCGCTTCGTGCGGAACCTCGAGAGCTGGATCATCACCGCGCTGGCCGAATTCAACGTTACTGGCGAAATCCGCGACGGGCGCGTCGGCGTCTGGGTTGCACGACCCGACAAACCCGCCCTGCCCGACGGTTCGCCCCGCGAAGACAAGATCGCCGCCATCGGCGTGAAGCTCCGCCGATGGATCAGCTTTCACGGCATCGCGATCAACGTGGAACCGGACCTCGGGCATTTCACCGGGATCGTGCCATGCGGCATCCGCGACCACGGCGTGACAAGCCTCGTCGATCTGGGGCTTCCGGTCACGATGGAGGACCTCGATCTGGCGCTCGTGCGGACATTCGATACCGCATTCGGCAACGATGCCGGGTGAGGAGCGGCGCGTGTGATTGCGACTTTCTATCTATGGAAATCGCCTGCCAATCGGCCTAAAAGGGGACCGTAGCGCGAACCTGTCCCAAATCTGTGAGGAACGACACATGAAGCTTGCCATCATCAGCGCCCTTGCCTGCGCCGCTCTCGCCACGCCGGCCCTGGCGGCGGGGGATGCCGCAAAAGGTGAGAACGACTTCAAGAAGTGCAAGGCCTGCCATTCAATCGTCGCTGACGACGGAACCGAGATTCAGAAGGGCGGCAAGGTGGGTCCGAATCTCTACGGTGTGGTCGGCCGCGCCGCGGGCTCCGTCGCCGATTTCAAATACAGCGACGTGATGAAGGAAGCCGGAGAAAAGGGCCTGGTCTGGGACGAAGAGAAGCTGGCCGCCTACCTGCCCGACCCGTCGACGTTCCTCGAGGAGGTTTCGGGCGATGCCTCGGGCAAGTCGAAGATGACCTTCAAGCTTCCGAAGGGGGCCGAAGACATGGCGGCCTACCTCGCCTCGGTCGCCCAGTAGGACGACAGCGCGACCGGTGCGGCGGCGCTCAGATGCCGCCGTACCAATCGTAGTACCCGACATCTTCCCAAAATCCGCCTTGGCCGGCACCGGTGCCGGCCAGCGAGGCGACGGCTTCGACCCGCATTATGAACTTGGCATGCTTGTAGCCAAGCTGCCGCTCGACCCGCAGCCGCAGAGGCGCGCCGTGACCGACGGGCAGGTCGGAGTCATTCATGCCGTAGGCGAGGATCGTTTGCGGGTGGAAGGCGTCGATCAGGTCGATGCTTTCATAATATTGCGTGCCGCGAAAATCGTCGGCGCAGTGAAAGACGATATAGCGGGCATCCGGCTTCAGTCCGGCTTCATCAAGAAGCGCCGAAAGCGGCACCCCGGTCCATTTGCCGATGGCGCTCCACCCCTCGACGCAATCATGCCGGGTGATCTGGCTGCGTGCCGGCTTGGCGCGCAGGTCCGCCAGCGCATAGCGCCGCGGCGTATCGACAAGCCCGTCAACCTGGAGCGTCCAGTTGACAAAACCTTCGGCCACATGCTGGCGGTAGGTGTCCGTATCGGCGCTGGTATTGCCATTGGTGCGGAAGTCGGGCGACATCTCGGACGGATCGAATTCGCGCGCCAGCGCGTCGGATGCGAAAAGCCGGTGGGCGTGGTAGCTCAGCCATTCGCCGGAACCGAGCACCAGGTTGCGGAAGGTCGGCGCCTGACCGAGCCGGTCGCAGCCCAGCAGAAGGGCCGGCGTCGCCAGCGAAAGCCCGGTCAGCATCCGGCGGCGCGACAGAAGGCGGGGCGCCATCACGGCTTCTCCTTCGGCAGGCGGAACCATCCGGTGATCATGGATCGAATCTCGTTGAACGGTCCGGCGAGGATCACCATGAGGATATGCACGATGAAGAATGCGACCAGCAGCCAGGCACAGATGAAGTGGATCGACCGCGCGGACTGACGCCCGCCGAAGAGGTCAAGAAGCCAGGGCCAGGCCGCATCGAGGCCCGGCGACATGGTGAAGCCCGTCAGGATCATCAGCGGAATCAGCACGCCGAGGACCGCGAGATAGGCGCCCTTCTGCAGCACATTGTAGTTGAGCGCCGCCGCACCCTTGGGAAAATTCAGCGTCGCATGGTGCTTGATGTCCGACCAGACATGGTCTGGACGCAGTTCATCCGTCTTCGGCAGGAGATCGCGCCTGAGATGACCGTTGAAGATGCTCAACAGCGCATAGATCAGCAACCCGACCGCGAAAACCCAGGCGAAGGTCAGATGCCAGCGCCGGGCGAGCGCGAGGTTGTAGGTCGACGGGATCGTCGCCCAGCCGGGAAAGGCGCTGTTCTGAGAAAAACCGTTGGCCGGCGTCGAGCGGCCAAGAATGCCGGTCGTCGTGAATTGCGTGCTGCCGATGCGCAGATAACCCTCGCTGTTTTCCGCGCCGATCTGCAACCATGACGGATCGGGGTTGGCCCCATACTGGCCCCAGTAAAGCCTTGGATGGGCGTTGAAGATCATCAGCCCGCTCATCAGCATGATCAGGACCGTGATCGCATTGATCCAGTGCCAGAGACGGGTCGAAAGCCGGTGCCGCCGCACCAGATCGCCCCCCTGGGGTTGCGTGCCGCTCCCGTCCACTGCAGAACCCGGTCGAACGGACATCGCGCTCCTCCTGCTTGTCGAGTGGATTCAGCCGCTCGGACGCCCGGAACGGAGCCGCGCGAGGATGCCCAAGCGCGGCCCCCAACGCCGGGCAATCACATGTCCGAATGCATCGCGTCCATGGCCATCATGTCGGGTTTGCCCTCGCACGAAGACTGGATCATCTTCATCACGTCCTCGTCCGACATTTCCATCTTCTTCGGATCGGCCATCGAGTTGTCCTTGGCCGCTGTCTTGAGATCAGTCGTGGCTTTCATCATGCCGTCGGCGTCCATCGCCGAGTAGTCCTTGCAGCTCATCTTGCTGGCATCCATTGCGTCCTGCGCCAAGGCCGGTACGGCCATCGCGCTTCCGAACGCCACGATCGCAAGCAGGTGAAGACTACGTTTCATGAATGGTCCTCCTCGTTCGGTGGCGTCGCTGCATGCGGCGTCCCGCGTCGCACCATAGGCCGCGACCGACGCCGCCGACCTGACAACCCGGTGATGACACAGCTTCGTGAGAGAGATATGCCTCGCGCGGACTGCCAAACGGCACCGCTTTTGAGGGCGCAGGCCCTCATCATGGATTGCCGATCCCGGCGACAGGCTTTAGAACACCGACAAGAACGCGTGCGAAAGACAAGCCCGTTCGCATTGACTGGTATGGGAGAAACGCATGGCAGACGCAGCCGTTCAGGGGCACGGCGAACATGGACACCCCGGGTTCTTTACCCGTTGGTTCATGTCCACCAACCACAAAGACATCGGTATCCTCTATCTCTTCACTTCTGCGTTCGTCGGTTTCATCGCGATCGCATTCACCGTCTTCATGCGCATCGAACTGATGTATCCCGACGTGCAGCACATGTGCGCCGAAGGAATGCGTCTGTTCTCGGATCCTTCGCAGCCCTGTACGCCGAACGGTCATCTGTGGAACGTAATCGTCACCGCCCACGGCATCCTGATGATGTTCTTCGTGGTGATTCCCGCGCTCTTCGGCGGGTTCGGCAACTATTTCATGCCGCTGATGATCGGCGCGCCCGACATGGCGTTCCCGCGCATGAACAACCTGTCCTACTGGCTTTTCGTCGCGGGCACCTCGCTCGCCGTTGCGTCGCTCTTTGCGCCCGGTGGTGACAGCCAGACCGGTTCAGGCGTGGGCTGGGTTCTCTATCCGCCTCTTTCCGTGCATGAATCCGGTTGGTCGATGGACCTGGCGCTGTTCGCGGTGCACCTGTCTGGCGCCTCGTCGATCCTCGGCGCGATCAACATGATCACGACGTTCCTGAACATGCGCGCGCCCGGCATGACGCTGCACAAGGTGCCGCTCTTCGCCTGGTCGATCTTCGTCACCGCATGGTTGATTCTTCTGGCTCTGCCGGTCCTGGCGGGGGCGATCACCATGCTCATCACCGACCGCAACTTCGCCACCACCTTCTTCGACCCGGCCGGCGGCGGCGACCCGATCCTCTACCAGCACATCCTGTGGTTCTTCGGCCACCCCGAGGTTTACATCGTCATCGTGCCGGGCTTCGGCATCATCTCGCATGTGATCTCGACCTTCTCGAAAAAGCCGATCTTCGGTTATCTGCCGATGGTCTATGCGATGGTGGCGATCGGCGCCCTCGGCTTTGTCGTCTGGGCGCACCACATGTACACTGTCGGCATGTCGCTGACCCAGCAGAGCTACTTCATGCTCGCCACGATGACGATCGCGGTTCCAACCGGGATCAAGGTCTTCTCATGGATCGCGACGATGTGGGGCGGCTCGATCGAGTTCAAGACGCCGATGCTCTGGGCCTTCGGCTTCGTCTTCCTGTTCACGGTCGGCGGTGTCACCGGCATCGTTCTCAGCCAGGCGCCGGTCGACCGCGTCTATCACGATACCTACTACGTCGTGGCCCACTTCCACTATGTGATGAGCATCGGCGCGGCTTTCGCGATCTTCGCCGGCATCTACTACTGGATTGGCAAGATGTCGGGCCGGCAATATCCGGAATGGGCAGGCAAGCTGCACTTCTGGGCCATGTTCATTGGCGTCAACCTGACCTTCTTCCCGCAGCACTTCCTCGGGCGTCAGGGCATGCCGCGCCGCTACATCGACTATCCGGAGGCCTTCGCCTACTGGAACTGGTTCTCCTCTATCGGCGCGTTCATCTCCTTCGCCTCGTTCCTCTTCTTCGTCGGGGTGGTGTTCTACACGCTGCGTTACGGCAAGCGCATCACCGAGAACAACTACTGGAACGAATATGCCGACACGCTCGAATGGACGCTGCCCTGCCCACCGCCGGAGCACACCTTCGAGACGCTCCCGAAGCAGTCGGATTGGGACAGGGGCCACGCCCACTGATCCGAACAGATGAAGGAAGGGCCCCGGAGCGATCCGGGGCCTTTTTCGTTCCGGCAAGCCCACCACGGATGCGACCTCGGGAAATCCTCTGACACGGGCACGGTGCGTTGCCGCAGAAATCCGTTAGACTGCCCGCTGACCGCCTGCAAAATGAACTGACCGCCCCCATGCCCTATCACTGGACCGATCAGACGGCCGATGGTGTCGCGACGCTGCAGCTCTGGCCCTACCGCTCGCTGCCGGTCAAGGGATTCGTGGTCTTCATAGGCGCGACCGTGCTGATGCTTCTGGTGCCGCTGATGGCGCTTCTCGGCACATCGCTTCTCTGGGGCGTCCTGCCCTTCATGATGCTTACCGTCGGGGGCGTCTGGTTTGCCATCAGCCGAAGCTACCGCGACGGGACGCTGACCGAAATCCTGACCCTCACGCACGACCGGATCGAGATCCGGCGCCGCGCGCCGAACGGCGAGGAGTTGAGATGGGATGCAAATCCCTACTGGGTGTCCGTCAATCTCTACAAGACCAACGGTCCCGTGCCGCACTACCTGACGCTCAAGGGCGAGGGACGCGAGGTCGAACTGGGTGCATTTCTGACCGAAGACGAACGCCGCCATCTCGCCGACGAGTTGCGGACACGGCTCGCCAGGTTGCGCTGAGGCGCTATTCAGTCGGAATGTTCAGGCAGATCTTCGAGATCGGTCGAGGCAAGCTCTTCAAGTTCCGCCTCGGTCATCGTCTTGTACATCTCGTGCGAGGCGCCCTGAAGGTCTTTCACCTTGGTTTCGCCACGCTTGGCGGACAGGGCCGCGCCCGCCGCGCGCTGCTGGGCCTTCGATTTCGCCGGCATGGTACCCTCCTTGGTTATGACGAACCAAAACGTCGAACGCGCGCCTCTGTTCCCGAAACCGCGTCCGACCTGCCGAAGCGAGCGAAGATCAGCCGAGCTTGTCCTTGACCATCGGTCCGACCGCGCCGAAATCCATTTGTCCGGTGTATTTCGCCTTGAGCGCGGCCATGACCTTGCCCATGTCGCGGATCGACGAGGCGCCGACCGCGGCGATGGCCTTGCCGACGGCGGTGTCGATTTCCTGAGCCGACAGCTGGCGCGGCAGGAATTCCTCGATCACCTTGATCTCGGCCCGTTCCTTTTCCGCAAGCTCCAATCGTCCGCCCTCTTCATAGGCACGAACGCTTTCTTGGCGCTGCTTCACCATACGGCCGAGGATGGCAAGCACTTCTGCGTCGCCCACGACGCCTTCGCCACCATCGCCGCGCACGGCGATGTCCTTGTCCTTGATCGCGGCATTGATCAGCCGCAGGGTCGACAGCCGTTCCGCCTCGCGCGATTTCATCGCATCTTTCAGCGCGGCCGCGATCCGTTCTCGCAATGTCATCGGATCTTGCATCCCCATGGTTCCGAAGCTCCCACCATATCCCGAACCAAAGCCGGAGACAACCGCCGATATTCGACCTAAGTATTTGATTTCGCTTAAAAACAAGAATCGTGACCGGCCCCTTGACCGCACCCCGCCCGCCCCGTAATTTTCGCAGGATTTGTGCACGGGAGTCGCGCCATGCCCGCCAGCCACCAGCCTTCGGAAAACCCCACCGCCTGCCTCGCCCTTGCCGATGGCACGGTCTTTTACGGCAAGGGCTTCGGCGCGACCGGCGACACGGTGGCCGAGCTTTGCTTCAACACCGCGATGACCGGCTATCAGGAGATCATGACCGACCCGTCCTACGCAGGTCAGATCGTGACATTCACGTTCCCGCATGTGGGCAATGTCGGCGTGACGCCGGAAGACGATGAAACCGCCGACCCCGTTGCGGCCGGAATGGTGGTGAAATGGGACCCGACGGCGCCCTCGAACTGGCGCGCGGCGGAGAACCTTGTCGATTGGCTGACCCGGCGCGGGCGCATCGGTATCGGCGGCATCGACACCCGCCGTCTGACCCGCGCGATCCGCCAGCAGGGCGCCCCGCACGTGGCGCTGGCGCATGATCCGGAGGGCAAGTTCGACATCGCCGCGCTGGTTGCCAAGGCGCGGGCATGGTCGGGCCTCGTCGGCCTCGATCTTGCAAGAGAAGTGACCTGCGCGCAAAGCTATCGCTGGAACGAGACCCGCTGGGTCTGGCCGAACGGCTACGGCAAGCGTGACGGGGGCGGATTCAAGGTCGTCGCGCTGGACTACGGCGCCAAGCGCAATATCCTGCGCTGCCTCGCGAGCGTGGGTTGCGACGTGACGGTGCTGCCCGCCACCGCGACGGCAGAGGAAGTGCTTGCCCACGAACCGGAAGGCGTGTTCCTGTCGAATGGCCCCGGCGACCCCGCCGCGACGGGTGAATATGCCGTGCCGATGATCAAGGGTGTGCTGACGAAGAATCTGCCGGTCTTCGGCATCTGCCTTGGCCATCAGATGCTTGCGCTCGCGCTCGGCGCGCGGACGATCAAGATGAACCACGGCCATCACGGCGCGAATCATCCCGTCAAGGATCTGGAGACCGGCAAGGTCGAGATCACCTCGATGAACCACGGCTTCACGGTGGACAGCCAGACCCTGCCGAAGGGCGTCAAGGAAACCCATGTGAGCCTTTTCGATGGATCTAATTGCGGTATCCGCCTGGAAGATCGCCCGGTTTTTTCCGTGCAGTATCACCCGGAGGCCAGTCCTGGACCGCAGGACAGCTACTACCTTTTCGAGCGCTTCGCCGAGGCAATGCGCGCGCGGCGCGGCGCGAAAGAAACCGCCTGAGGAAAGCTTGTTAACGCGCTGTTAACTCTGATTTCCGAGGCTCTGGCGAGAAGTGCCAGGGTTCGGAAATGTCATCGCCCCATCTGCGCCTGATCGAGACCGATGCCCCGCCCTCCCCGGCGGGTCTGGCGGGACGTTCCAGACACGGCGCGGCCCTTTTCGGCGCAGGGAGGTTTCCTCCCGCATCCGACCGGCTTTCACTGGGCCATATTCTTCTCGACATGAAGGCGGTGGAGCCGGGGAGCCTCCTGCGCGCGCTCCAGTTGCGCGAGCGGCAGGATGCCCGCCTCGGTGACATCCTGCTGATGCGCCGCTGGGTGCGCGAGGCCGATCTGACCGCCGCGCTGTGCAGGCAGTGGCGCGCGCAGGCAGTCGATCTGATCGCCGAACCGCCCGACCCGCGTCTTCTGGACCGGCTCGGCGTGGAGGTGTGCCTCGCCCATGGCGTGGTGCCGTGGCGGAGAAGCGGCGGCGGTATCGTGATCGCAACCGCCCATCCGGAGGAATTTGACCGCGTCCGGCATGCGCTGCCCCGCGATCTCGGGCCGGTCCTCATGGCGCTGGCGCCCGCCAACGACATTCGCGACGCGCTGGTGCGTGCGCGGTCCACGCAACTTGCGCATCGCGCGGAATGCCGGGTGCCCGAGAACGAAAGCTGCCGGGGCCACAGCCGCATCGCCGCAGGTCGCATCGGCGTGCTCAGCGTCGCGCTGCTTGCGCTCACCCTTGTCACGCTGCCGCGCTTCGCCATTGCCGTTCTGTCGCTCTGCGCGGTCCTGACGCTCGTTGCGTCGACGGGCCTGAAGGCGGCGGCAGGCGTGGCCACCATCGCGGCGCAGGGGCGTCGCAAGACGGAAAAGCGGTCGCCCCTGCCTTCAAAACTGCCGACCGTCTCGGTCATGGTGCCGCTCTACCGCGAGGATGACATCGCCTCGCGCTTGATCCAGCGGCTGGGTCGGCTCGACTATCCGAAGGAGTTGCTCGACATTCTGCTGGTCGTCGAAGAAGTCGACGCCGCGACAGCGGCCGCGCTCTGCAGGCACAGATTGCCCCGCTGGATGCGGGTCGTCACGGTTCCGGATGGCCCGCTGCGCACCAAACCGAGGGCGCTGAACTATGCTCTCGACTTTTGCCGCGGCACTATCGTCGGTGTCTGGGACGCGGAGGATGCCCCCGATCCCGGGCAGATCCGTGAGGTCGTCCGCCGCTTCGCCGCTGCACCCGAGGATGTCGCCTGCCTGCAGGGCATCCTCGATTTCTACAATCCGCGCCACAACTGGCTGACACGCTGCTTCACCATCGACTACGCCGTGTGGTTTCGTGCCGTCCTGCCGGGCCTCGCACGGCTCGGCCTCGTCGTTCCCTTGGGAGGCACGACGCTTTTCTTCCGGCGCGCGGCGATCGAGAAGCTCGGCGGATGGGACGCGCACAACGTGACGGAGGATGCCGATCTCGGCCTGCGCCTCGCCCGTCACGGATACCGGACCGAACTGATCCACACGGTCACCGAGGAAGAGCCGAACGCCCGCGTGCTGAGCTGGCTGAAGCAACGCTCGCGCTGGCAGAAAGGCTATGCCATGACGTGGGCAAGCCACATGCGCGATCCCGGGAAGCTCTGGCGCGATCTCGGCGGGAGGCGGTTCTGGGCGGTTCAGATCCTGTTTCCCGGCTCGTTGATCCAAGCCCTGCTCGCGCCGGTACTCCTCTCCTACTGGCTCATCGCCCTTGGGGTGCCGCACCCACTGAGCAAGATGCTCCCCGGCTGGCTCGTGGCATCGGTCGGTCTGCTCTTCCTGCTGTCCGAAGCAGTCAACCTGGCGCTCAGCCTCTGGGCGGTCAGGGGGGTGAAGCACCGCCACCTGATTCCCTGGCTGCCGCTCATGCACCTCTATGCGCCGCTCGCCTCGCTCTCGTCCTACAAGGCGCTTTGGGAATGGATCACATCACCCTTCTATTGGGACAAGACCCGCCATGGCGTCGTCGGGATGCAGGAGGAGATCGCCCCCGCACCCTCGGTGCTGCTGCTGACCGACCCGGTCTGGCTGCCGCCATCTGTCGTCACGCCCTTGGTGCCACGCCACGCGCGGCGCTCCATGCCTGAGGCACGCCTCCATTTCCGGGCATTGGCCACCGATCATGACGCGGACGTCCGGCGCGGCATCAAGACGCTGGAGGTCGAGCCGTATGCAGCGACGCGCGCGCCACTTCGGCTCGTGCAGAACACTGAACGGCGGGCATACCTGCCTGGCTCAACGATCGCCAATGCTCCGCGACGCCCCGGCATCGAGTTTCAGCCGTGTTTCGAAGGCTTTTGAGATATGGGCGCGCAGCGCCTCCTGCGCGGCATCACCATTGCCTGCGGCGATTGCCTGAACGATGGCCGCATGTTCGGCGAGTGCTGTCTCCCCCCGCCCCTCGGCGGCAAGGGAGGTCGTCGCAAGAAGCGCCATGGAGCGGTGCACGAGGTCGAGCTGCTGGACAAGGTAGCGGTTGTGCGAGGCGAGATGGATCTGCTTGTGGAAGCGCCGGTTGGCGCGGCTGAGGGCTGCTGGATCGTAGAGATGCACCCGGTCCTCCTCGACCATGTCGGCGAGAACCTTGACCTCTTCCTTCGTCGCATGTTTCGCCGCAAGCCGCGCGGCAAGCCCTTCAAGCTCCGCCCGCACGACATAGAGTTCCGCCAACTGGTTGTGATCGAGCGAGGCGACGATCAGCGAGCGCCCGTCGCGCGCCAGCATCGACTGCGTCTCGAGCCGCTGCAAAGCCTCGCGCACCGGCGTCCGCGACACGCCGAAGCGTTCGGCCAGTTCCGCCTCGACCAGCCGGTCTCCGGGGCGGTACACCCCCCCGTCGATCGCTTCGAGGATCAGTGTATAGGCGTCCTTCTGCATGCGTCCCTCATCCAGCCCAGCGCGACCGTAGTCGGGAGCGGCCCTGCAAGGCAAGCGAGCGTTGCGACGCCAGTCACCGGGGCGTAGTCTCCGCGCCATGAGAGCCGCAGCGAACACCCCCGAGTTCGGCCATGTGAAGACCTGGGTCTTCGACCTGGACAATACGCTTTACCCGCCCGCCGCCAGGCTCTTCGACCAGATCGAAAAGCGCATGACGACCTATGTCATGCAGGCGCTTAACATGCCGAAAGACGAAGCCGACCGGCTTCGCGCCGACTACTGGCGGCTTTATGGCACGACGCTGGCCGGGCTGATGCACGAACACGACATAGACCCGCATCCCTATCTCGTCGATGTCCACGACATCTGCTTCGACGCGCTGACGCCCGACCCCGCGCTCCGTGACGCCATCGCCGGTCTTCCGGGACGGCGGATCGTCTATACCAACGGCTCGGCGCCCTACGCCGAACGGGTGCTGGCCGCGCGCGGCCTGACCTCGGCCTTCGACGCGGTCTATGGCGTGGAACATGCCGGGTTCCGGCCCAAGCCCGAACGCGCAGCGTTCGATCACGTCTTTGCCCATGACGGGGTGGACCCGACGAAGGCAGCGATGTTCGAGGATGACGTTCGCAACCTCGCCGCGCCGCATGAGATGGGGATGCGCACCGTCCACGTCGCGCCGGAGGCGGCGCCGGCGCCCCATATCGACCATCACACCAACGACCTCGCCGCGTTCCTGCGCGGACCGAAGCCCTGAGGCGCGGCATTTCGTCCGATAGGCAGACTGAGGCCGCACCCGTAAATCGGCGGCAGCGAACAGGAGTATCCCCATGTCCACATTCACCGGCCTCGGCCGTCTGCCTTGGTACTACCGTATCCCGCTGTTCGGCTGGATCGCGAAGGATGTGCTTCATGGCCGCCGGGAAAATATCCTCTATCTCATCGTCATCCTGCTGACTGCGCTGGTCATGGCGATCAAGACCTGGGGCCTTGTTGCGCTCGGCCTGACGGCGCTGGCCTCGGTGCCGGTGATCTTCATCCTTCTCTTCCTCATCACTATCGGAAAATAGCAGGCGACAGCTTGCCGCTTGGACGCCGGCCCCGAACCCCGCTAATCTCCGTCCGACCTGAGCGGAGCAGCAGATGGCCGAGAATACCGATATCCTGATTTCCGGCGGCGGCGTCGCCGGTTTGACCGCTGCGGCGGCCTTCGGTGCCGCAGGGTTCTCCGTGATCTGCGTCGATCCCGCGCCGCCGGTGACCGAAGCCGAGGCGGAAGGCGCGGACATGCGGACGACTGCATTCCTGTATCCCTCGCGGCGGGTATTGGACGAGGCGGGCCTCTGGGCGCGGCTCGAACCACATGCCGCCGCCCTGCGCATCATGCGGATCGTCGACGCCGGAGGCGTGGAGCCTGAGCCGCGAGTGGTGAAGGATTTCGACGCCTCGGAAATTGGCGGCGAGCCTTTCGGCTGGAACTTCCCGAACTGGCTTCTCCGCCGCGAGATGGTCGCGCGATTGGCCGAATTGCCGAATGTGGAGTTCCGGTCCGGCACCGCGACACAGACCGTACTCACCCGTGAAAGCGAAGCGCGCGTGACGTTGTCGGACGGGGCGCAAATCTCGGCGCGGCTCCTGATCGCGGCCGATGGCCGCGGGAGCCCCGTACGCGAGGCGCTCGGCATCGGTGTCAAGACCATGCGCTATGGTCAGCAGGCGCTCGCATTCGCCGTCACCCATCCAATTCCGCACGACAACGTCTCGACCGAGATCCATCGCTCGGGGGGCCCCTTCACCCTCGTTCCCCTGCCCGACCGCGACGGAAAGCCCTGTTCGGCCATCGTCTGGATGGAGCGCGGGCCGGAAGTGCTGCGCCTCGCGAGCTTGCCCGTGCCGGAGTTCGAGACAGAAATGCTCACCCGCTCGGCGGGGCTTTTCGGGCCGCTGACGCTCGTTACCCGCCTGTCGGTCTGGCCGATGATCGCGCAGATCGCCGACCGCTTCGAGGGCGAACGGACCGCGCTTCTGGCCGAGGCGGCGCATGTCGTCCCGCCGATCGGCGCGCAGGGGCTGAACATGTCGCTGGCCGATCTCGCTTGCCTGCTCGATTTGGCGAAGGCCGCGCCGGAACAACTTGGCGACAGGGCAATGCTGACCGCCTATCACCGCCGCCGCTGGCCCGAGGTCAAGGCACGGGTGACGGGTATCGATCTCCTGAACCGCGCTTCGATGCTGTCGGCGCAGCCTTTGCGCGACCTGCGCGCGGGTGCGCTCAATGTGCTTTATTCGCTGAAACCCGTCCGGACAACGCTGATGAAGGCCGGTCTCGGCATGCGTTAGGCCTCAGGCCAGCGCCGCGTCCAGCGCCCGCTTCACCCGTTCCACCGTGCCCTCGACATCGTAAAGCTTGTCGAGGCCGAACAGTCCGATGCGGAAACTGCGATAGCCATCGCCCTCGCCCACCTGCAATGGCACGCCCGCCGCGATCTGCACGCCGTTCGCGGCGAATTTCCTGCCGGACTGGATTTCGGGGTCGTCGGTGAAGCTGACGACGACGCCCGGCGCGCCGAACCCCTCCGCCGCAACTGATCTGATGCCGCGCGACGCGAGTTCCGCGCGGACCGCGTTACCGAGCTTCCATTGCCCCTCGCGCAGACGCTCAAAGCCATAGTCCCTGGTCTCGATCATCGTATCGCGGAAAGCGCGGAGCGCGTCGGTGGGCATGGTGGCGTGATAGGCATGCCCGCCCGCCTCATATGCGGCCATGATCTGCCGCCATTTCTTCAGGTCCATCGCGAAGCTGTTCGAGGTTGTCCCCTCCATCCGCTTCACCGCTTCCTCGGAGAACATGACCAGACCCGCGGACGGCGAGGCCGACCAGCCTTTCTGCGGCGCGGAAATAAGCACGTCGACACCCACCGCCTTCATGTCCACCCAGATGCAGCCCGAGGCGATGCAATCGAGGACGAACAAGGCGCCCACCTCATGCGCGGCATTCGCCAGCGCCTTGAGATAGTCGTCGGGCAGGATCATGCCGCTTGCGGTCTCCACATGCGGGGCAAAGACGACATCGGGTCTCACCTCGGCGATTTTTGCCGCAACCTCGTCGATTGGCGCGGGCGCGAAGGCGGCCTCGGGGGCGTTGCCCGTCCGCCGCGCCATCTCGACGAAGGTTTCCCCTGCGAAACCGCCCGCTTCAAAGATCTGTGTCCATCGGTAGGAGAACCAGCCGTTGCGCACGATCAGCGCTTTCGCCCGACCGCCGAACTGCCGTGCGACTGCCTCCATCGCGAAGGTGCCACCACCGGGGACCAAGGCAACGGCGTCGGCGTTGTAAACCTCTTTCAGCATCACCGAGATATTGCGCATCACTTGCTGAAAGACTGCGCTCATGTGGTTGAGAGAGCGGTCGGTGAAGACCACCGAAAATTCCTCGAGTCCGTCCGGGTCGATGTTGGGAAGAAGTGCGGGCATGGGAACCTCCTGTACCGTTGCCACCGGAGTAGCGCAGCCCCCGCCCAAAGGCAAAGCGGAAGCAGTCAGCCGAGCGGACCCGGGCGGCGTTCCTCGCCAAGAAGCACATTGGCCTCGACATTGCCTATGCCAGGCAACGTCATGATCCGACGGCGCAGGACGCGCTCGAAATCGGCAAGGTCGCGGGCGGTGACGCGCAGGCGGTAATCGTAAAGGCCGAGGACGTGCTGGACGACCTGCACCTCCGGGATGGCGGTCACGGCACGCTCAAAATCCTCAAGGCTCACGCGACCCTTGGTGGCGAGTTTGACGCCGAGAAAGACGGTGACGCCGAAGCCGAGCTTTTCGGCATCGAGGTCGATCCGGCGTCCGGCGATGATGCCCGCATCTTCCAGCCTCTTGATGCGGCGCCAACTGGATGGCTGGGAAAGGCCGAGCGTCCTGCCCACTGCCCCGGCACTTTGCGTCGCGTCTGTGACGAGCGCGCGCAGGATGGCGCGGTCTGTGTCATCGAGTTCGATCATAGCGGCAAACTTCCCGACCGCTTGATGGTCGAGACGAGCATCAGACTTTCGATGTCGGAGATATGCGGCAGGGTGAGGATGCGGTCACGGTAGATATGCTGGTAGTGTCCCATGTCCCGCGCGATAACGTTGAGGCGCACGTCGACACGGCCGAGGAAGGTCTGGATCTCGATGACCTCCGGCACCTCGCGGGCTGCACCGAGGAATTCGTCAAAGGCGCGCGGGTTCGTCTTGTCGAGCGTGAAGCGCAAGCTGACCTCGACCGCCCAGCCGAGCGCGCGCCAGTCGATGACGACATGCTGGCCTTTCACGATGCCCGCCTCGGACAGCTTTTCCAGCCGCCGCCAGCAGGTCGCCGCGGTCACGCCCGCCCGTTCGGCGAGGTCGGCGATGGCAAGGCCCGGTTCCGCCAGCAGTTGGCGAAGGATGCGACGGTCGGCATCATCAATTTGCATGGTTATTTCACAATTCACCCTATATGCGAATTATATTTCTCAGAAATTCCGCAATTGGTCAAACTTTGCACGGGTGCTCCACCCGATACTTCTATGCTCGCGCCCAGAAACAAGCAAAGGAGCGCCCGATGCGGGTCTATTACGATCGCGATTGCGACATCAACCTCATCAAGGACAAGAAGGTGGCCATTCTCGGCTATGGCAGCCAGGGCCATGCCCATGCGCTGAACCTGCGGGACTCGGGCGCGAAGAACGTGGTCATCGCGCTCCGCGAAGGTTCCTCCTCCGCCGCCAAGTGCGAGAAGGAAGGCCTCAAGGTCATGGGCATCGCGGAGGCTGCCAAATGGTGCGACCTCATCATGTTCACGATGCCGGACGAATTGCAGGCCGAAACCTACCGCAAATACGTCCATGACAACCTGCGCGAGGGCGCCGCCATTGCCTTCGCCCACGGCCTCAACGTCCATTTCGGCCTGATCGAGCCGAAGCCGGGTGTCGATGTGATCATGATGGCGCCGAAAGGCCCCGGCCATACGGTGCGCGGCGAATACGTCAAGGGCGGCGGCGTGCCCTGCCTTGTCGCGGTGCATCAGGACGCGTCGGGCAAGGCGATGGAGATCGGGCTTTCCTATTGCTCCGCCATCGGCGGCGGCCGGTCCGGCATCATCGAGACCAACTTCCGTCAGGAATGCGAAACCGACCTTTTCGGCGAGCAGGCGGTGCTCTGCGGCGGTCTGGTGGAACTGATCCGCATGGGCTTCGAGACACTGGTCGAGGCGGGCTACGAGCCCGAGATGGCCTATTTCGAATGTCTTCACGAGGTCAAACTGATCGTGGACCTGATCTACGAGGGCGGCATCGCCAACATGAACTACTCGATCTCGAACACTGCGGAATACGGCGAGTATGTCAGCGGTCCGCGCATCCTGCCCTATGACGAGACGAAGAAGCGGATGAAAGAGGTTCTCACCGACATTCAGACCGGTAAGTTCGTTCGCGACTTCATGCAGGAAAATTCGGTCGGCCAGCCGTTCTTCAAGGCCACCAGGCGCCTGAACGACGAACACCAGATCGAACAGGTGGGCGAGAAGCTGCGCGCGATGATGCCGTGGATTTCCAAGGGCAAGATGGTGGACAGGTCGCGGAATTGACGCTTCGGTCAATTCGCGGGAAGAGCGCCCCCTCCGGGGCGCTCTTTGTCGTTTCGGGGGCGTGCCGTAATCCTGCCGGGAATGCACGTTAGTTTGGCCTCTGTCGTTCGTTGCAGAGGAAACGCGATGCGGATCTGGGTGGTTGTGGCGGTGGTGGGCGTGCTCTGGTACGGGGCCGTCAACATCGGCTCGTCGATGGCGCTCGCTGATATCGCCGGCCGACCGATCGTGGCCCTTTCGCGGGCCGACAGCGCGGTGCGGGTCTCAGTCCAACCTTCCGGACGTCCTGCCGCGCAAGGCGAGGCACGGATCCTCGACGGTCAGGGCGTGATGTTCGGCTATCGCTTCGGCTACGCGCTTCCCGACGGCGGGCAGGTGGACTGCACGATCCGTTTCCACGCCTTGGGCTGTTCCAGCGGTTGGACGGCTGAACGCACGCGCTGAACAAAGGCCCGGGGCCGTCGCAAGGCTTTGCATCCTGGGTCATTGCGTCATGGCCTGGCCGTTCGCCGCCGAGGTTAAATCCGCCCTCGCGCATTTTCTCGACGGCGTAGCTGTCACGCGCCGCCGCGCGTTCAATGCGTAGGCTGCACACGATTGGGCTTTGGATTTCCTGAGGCAAGATGCACGAGCCGTAGCGGAAGTGATCCCGCGCGGTGCCCTGGCAACAGAACACTCAGCGCTCAGATGGCCTTGCTCGCCCCCGCGATGTGGCAGGTGAACCGGGCAATGCGGTAGTTCGGGTGTTCGCCCACCCAGCGCGCCAGGGCGATCTGCCCCTCCATCATGCAGGTGGACGGCGAAATATCCTGCCCGTCATAAAGCATCGACACGTCCCGGCAATCGTCGGAACCGATGAGACAGGCGGAAAAAAGAAGTTCGATCATCTTGTCTTCTCCTTGCCCCCGGAACGGATGCGGGTCTCCGCGCCTGCCGCCATCATCGCGCAGCCTCATGGTGCGAACGTGGCCGCCAAATGGAGGTTTGACGGTAAGAATACGATCGTCGGGCCGAGAAAGTTGCATCATTTCCGCCAACCCCTATCCCCGACTTTGGCCCGCGCGGCGCTTTCCAGAAAGGCCGCTGACGTCCGCCGTCAGACCGCGGCCTCGACGGCCGCGACGATCTCGCCCACGACATCGGTAAGCAGCGCCTCATCCTCGCATTCCGCCATGACGCGGATCAGGGGTTCGGTACCCGACTTGCGGATCAGGAGTCGGCCGAAGCCATTTAGGCGGGCTTCGGCGTCGGCGATAACCTTTCGAACGCTGGCGGCGTCCAGCGGCGTCGCGCCCGCCGTGTATCGGACGTTCTTCAGCATCTGTGGCACGGTATCGAACTGATGGACCAGGTCCGAGGCCGGCTTGCCCTCCTCCACCATCGCGGCCAGGAAATGCAGGGATGCCAACAGTCCATCGCCGGTCGTGGCATAGTCGGTCATCACGATATGACCGGACTGTTCGCCGCCGAGGTTGAAGCCGCCCTCGCGCATTTTCTCTACGACGTAACGGTCGCCCACCGCCGCCCGTTCAAGATGCAGCCCGCGCGCCGACAGGAAGCGTTCGAGGCCGAGATTGGACATGACGCTCGCCACGAGCGTATCCTGCCGAAGCCGGCCCGCAGCCGCCCAGCGCGCCGCGAGAAGGGCCATGATCTGGTCGCCGTCGGCCACCTGGCCCGTTTCGTCGATGATCATCACCCGATCGGCATCACCGTCGAGGCAGATCCCCACATCGGCACCATGCGCGACGACGGTTTCCGCTGCGAGCCGTGTGTCCGTCGAGCCGCATTTCTCGTTGATGTTGAGGCCGTTCGGGCTGACTCCCACGGGAACGATTTCGGCCCCGAGTTCCCACAATACCTCTGGCGCGGTCTTGTAGGCGGCGCCATTTGCGCAATCGATCACCACCTTCAGGCCTTCGAAGCTGTGGCCCGGCTGAAGCGTGGCCTTCACCCGCTCATTGTAGCGGAAGCGGCCATCGTCGATCCGCTTGGCGTGACCGATATTCACCGCCTGGGCCGGCTCGACACCCTGATCGATCAGCTTTTCGATCTCCAATTCCGCCTCGTCGGACAGCTTGAAGCCGTCCGGCCCGAAGAACTTGATGCCATTGTCATAGTGAGGATTATGGCTGGCGGAGATCATCACGCCGACATCGGCACGTAACGAGGTGGTCAGCATGCCGACCGCAGGGGTTGGCACGGGGCCGAGCAGAAAGACGTTCATGCCGGTCGAGGTGAAGCCCGCCGTCAGCGCGTTCTCGAACATGTAGCCCGACAGCCGGGTATCCTTGCCGATCACCACGCGATGCGCCGACGATCCGTCGCGGCGGAAATAGCGCCCTGCCGCGGCACCAAGGCGCAGCGCCATTTCGGCGGTCATCGGATGGATATTGGCGGTGCCTCGCACACCGTCGGTTCCGAAAAGCTTCCTGCTCATGCCTTCTCTCCCAGCGTCACCGCCTGCCAGAGGCGGAGCGCCTGTTTTGCCTCGACCATATCATGGAGGCGGTGTATCTGCACGCCTTGCTGGAGGCCCGCGAAGGTGACGGCGAGCGTTCCCGGCCCGCGCCCGTCAACCTGTGCCGCCGGCTCGCCCCCGAGCGTGCCGATGAAGCGTTTCCGCGATGCGCCAAGAAGCACGGCGCAACCCGTCATGTGGAACAGGGAAAGACCACGGAGCAGCGTCAGGTTGTGATCAACGGTCTTGCCGAAGCCGATGCCGGGATCGACGACGATACGGGTGCGCGGGATACCCGAGGCTTCGGCCTGCGCGATGCGCGCTTCGAGAAAATCGTAGACATCAAGCAGCACGTCCGCATAGCGCGGATCGGCCTGCATGGTCGCGGGGGTACCCCGAGCATGCATGAGGCAGAGCGGAACGCGCGCCTCTACCACCTCATCCGCGATCTGAGGATCGTGGGACAAGGCCGCGACATCGTTGACGAATCGTGCACCCGCCCGCAAGGCGGCGCGGGCTACGGGCGCCTTGCGCGTGTCGATGGAGATGGGCACATTCACGCCGGCCGCAGAGAGCGCGCGGATCACCGGGGCGGTGCGTTCGATCTCATCCTCGACGCTTACATCCGCGGCGCCGGGGCGCGTGCTTTCACCGCCAATATCGAGGATGTCCGCACCGGCCGCGATCATGCCCTTTGCGTGGGCGATTGCGGCATCGGGCCGGTCGAAACGCCCACCATCGGAGAAACTGTCCGGCGTGACATTCAGGATGCCCATGAGGCGCGGGCGGTCCATCGCCATCCCGCAAAGCGGCGGGCGCGGTGAGGTCAGGCGGCGCTTGACCGCTGCCGGCAGGTCGCTTGCGGACACAAGCCCCCGCGAACCAGCCCGGCTCAGATGCTCAACTTGATTGAACCAGGCCCATCCACCGGCGAGCGGCAGGGCGTCATCGGGGCGGGTCAGATCGGTCTGGGCGATCGGTCGGAAATAATCCATAGCGCCTTTTCACCGTCCTGAACCCGCTTGGCAAGGCCGTGTCGTCACGCGCGCTCGACCAGCACGCGGCAATCTGCCGGGACTGAGACATGGCCGTGAACAACGACGCCCAGCGCGTGCAAATGCTCCGCCAACCAGAGCGCGAGCGACAGGCCATCGTCGGCGCTTTTCGGGCCGTCGTGCGCGTCCAGAACGATCTTCGACGGTGCCCAGACCACCATTTGCCCGTGCCGCATTGCCCAGTCGATCTCGGTCCGCGTTGCGACAACGACACAGCGATCGTCACGGGCGGCCAGTCGCCAGGCGTTTTGCTCGATCTCCAGAAGGTCGATCCGGCGCTGCGTCGGCGCATGGCGCGTGACCGGCCGTATGAGATCGGACTGGCCGACCGCCAGGATCAACGGAACCCCGCGCTTGGCCAAGGCATCGAGCTTGCCCGCAAGGCCGTCGGCGTCGATCGTCGCATTGTCGAAATAGGCTATCAGCGGCGCAGGCGCATCCTGCACCAGATCCCCTTTGGCCATGTCGGAACGGGACCGGACGATTTCGACGCCGAGCGCGCCCGGACCCCGATCGAGCTTTTCGATCCTGAGAAAGACGCGCAGGGGCTGCGGCTCGGCAAGGATGCGGCGCGCGATACGCTCGGCCAGCGTTTCGAGAAGATTCAGCCGCTCGGCCTCCAACTCGGCCGCGATGGCCTCGGTGATGCGGTCATACGAAAGGATGCGGTCCACATCGTCGCTATCGACGATCGCCGACTGACGCGCGAGTTCGACGACGATGTTGAAGCGGAGCCGCTGCGGATGCCTCCGTTCCTGCTGGAATGCGCCGATATCGGCGAGCGCGATGTGATCGCGCAGGCTGATGCGGTCGGGAACGGCGTCCGAATTCGCGGTACCCGCGCGCTCTTCCGGATGGCCAAAAGCCTGACGGATTTCTTCGGTCATAGAGGTTCCTTGCCGCGTATCGCGCGCATCATAGAAACCTGCCGCCTGGCATGAAAGGTCCAAGACGGCATGTTGCGGCGCCGAAGCGGCAGGATCAGTTCATCGCGGACTTGATGGGTTCGCGGTAGAAGATGTGGCGGCCGATCTGGGCGGTCCGCTCGAATCGGCGCGACCAGGCGGGACGCACCGCAGGCGTATGGAAATACGTGGCTCCGTCGGTCAGTTCGCGCGGTGCTCCATCCATCAACGCCCGCGCTATCTTGCCCGCCGCGCCCCATGCGCCCTGATCGCCTACGCGATCCGAACGTCCGTCACAGGTATAGGAGAATTGGCAGCCCCGACCGTTGCCCTGATTGACGACGCCGCAGATCGTGCCCGGAAAGGACGGGCTTTCCACGCGGTTGAGGATGACCTCGCCCACGGCTGCCTGTCCCTTGATCCCTTCGCCGCGCGCTTCGAAATATAGTGCCTGAGCGAGACACTGGAAATCCGATCCGCCTTTCGCGGCAGGCTGACCGGCAAGCCAAGCCGTATCATAGGACATGGGCTCGTCCCGGGATTTGCCCCTGAGCGCCGGTGGCGTCACCAGCGCCTCGAAATGCGAGGGCGCAACCTGACCCAGTGCATTCCTCTCCTGCCCGAGAAGCGAGGCGATATCCACGCCCAACGCCGCCGTCGGATCGTTCGACTGGCTCACCGTCATCTCGGCATGCACGCTTCCGCCGAGGGCGAGCGCCATCAACATGGCCCCGGTCCAGCACTTCAGCACTGACATTCTTCTTTCCCGATTTACTTCGTCGAGCCACAGCCCCCAAGGCTTTGACCCTGTGGGCATAGACCAAGAAACCGCCACAGGTAAACCCGAGTGTCTTTTGTGCAACACGAAACGAGCGATTTTAAGCCGATGTTTCCAGCTTGGAAATGATCGCTTTGCTGCGCCGCAGCAATTCCCTGCCGCTCAGACCGCCCGATTCTCAGGCATTTTCCTTGCGTTCTCGGGGGTCGGTCAGTGCAAAATGCGCAGCTGCAAGGCGCGCAACCGGGACGCGAAATGGCGAGCAGGAGACATAATCGAAGCCGAGTTTGCGACAAAACGCGATCGAAGTCGGGTTTCCGCCATGTTCACCACAGACGGATATGGTGATATCAGCGCAAGTTCCGCGCCCTCGCGCACTACCGATCAGCAATAATTCGCCGACGCCTTCCTCGTCAAGAACGTGAAACGGGTCCTCTGGGAATACGGCCTTCTGAACGTAATCACCCATGAAGCGACCGGCATCGTCACGCGACAACCCATAGGTCATCTGCGTGAGGTCGTTTGTCCCGAAGGAAAGGAACGCCGCATGGTGCGCTATCTCACCGGCGCGAAGCGCGGCGCGGGGCGTTTCGACCATGACGCCGAGCTTGTAGTCGAACTCCACCCCCGTGGCGGTACCCACCGCCGCCGCCACGGCATCTATGCTGTTCTTGATGATCTCGACCTCGCGCCTGGCCGAGACGAGAGGAAGCATGATCTCGGGCACGACGCGGACGCCGCGCCGTTGCGCCTCTACCGTCGCCTCGAAGATCGCACGGGTCTGCATTTCGTAGATCTCGGGCATGGTGATGCCAAGCCGGACGCCCCGCATCCCGAGCATCGGGTTGAATTCCGAAAGCGCCTCGACCCGGCGGATGACCTCGCTTTGCGGCCGGTCGAGCGCTTCGGCCAACTCGCGCATCCCTTCGCGGTCCTGCGGCAGAAATTCGTGCAGCGGCGGATCGAACAGGCGGATGCAGACCGGCATTCCGGCCATGATGTCGAAGAGCGCGGCAAAATCTTCACGTTGCATCGGCAGCAGACGGTCGAGCGCGACCTTCCGATCTGCGGCGGTATTGGCGAAGATCATCTCGCGCATCACGGTCAGACGGTCTTCGTCGAAGAACATGTGCTCCGTGCGACAAAGCCCGATGCCCTCCGCCTCGAACATGCGGGCGGTGCGGGCATCGTCGGGCGTGTCGGCATTGGCGCGCACGCCGATGTCGCGGACATTGTCGGCCCAGTGCAGAAGCGTGCGGAACCATTCGTCAAGCGCGGGTTCCAGCATCTCCGCCGAACCAGCGAGAACTTCTCCGTTGGTGCCATCGACGGTGATGGTGTCGCCTTCATGGAAGGTCCGGCCTTCGCGGGTGGTGATGACCTTGTCGCGGAGATTGAGCGACAGGTCCGACGCGCCGACGATGCAGGGCAGACCAAGGCCGCGCGCGATCACGGCCGCATGGCTCGTCATGCCGCCGCGTTCGGTGAGGACCGCGACGGCGGCGTGCATCCCCCGGATATCCTCCGGCGCGGTTTCGCGGCGGACGAGGATGCAGCGTTCGTCGCGCGCCGCCCCAGCCTGGGCAGCGGCGGCCGTGAACACGATCTTGCCCGAGGCTGCGCCGGGGCTGGCGGCGATACCGCGCCCGACGCGTTCCCGCGGGGCGCGCGGATCGACCTGATAATGCAGGAGTTCCGACAGCGCGCGCGGTTCGACCCTGAGAATCGCCTCATCGCGGCTGATTATCCCTTCGTTGGCGAGCGTCACCGCGATCCGAACCGAGGCGCGGGAGGAGCGCTGGACGCGCAATGCGTCGATCACGCGCAGCGCGCCGTTTTCCAGCGCGAACTCGACCTGCATCTCCTCGCGCAGCTTTGTCCGGCAATCGGCACAGTAGCGTTGCAGATCGGCGAAGACCTCGGGTGCCGCCTCCTCCAGAGAGTGGCCGCGCTTGTCCCTGACGAGATAGAGGGTTTCCTCCGCCTTGCGGTTGGCCGGATTCAGGCCGCGAAAGCGCCCCGTCACCTGCGGCGCGCCGGTTACGTTTTCGATCAGCTGGATCGTCCCGTGCCCGGACAGCCCCGGCCCGAAAGGCTGCGCCATCTCCTGTACGACGAGGCCGAGCGCCGCATCGGACGGTGCGCCCTTCGCCTCGCGCAGAAGCCGCGCGGTCGTGCCTTCCCAGGCCCGCGCCATCGAGCGCAGCACCTCGGCCAGCTGCTTTGCCGGCGATTGCGGGAACGCCTCCTCCATCTCGTCCTCATAGGCGGCGAGGGCGGCGGCGACCGCTTGCGGTGAAGGTTCGGCGCTGAACATGTCGGGATCGAGACGGGCGACGCTGATCGCATAGGCCTGAACAAAGCTCAGATACATCGCGTCGGCCAGCGCTGCGCCATGGGCGGCCTTGATCTCGGCATGCTTGCGATCGTTCATCCCGACATTCAGCACCGTTGTCGGCCCGCCCCAGTCCGGGTTGGCGGGCGATGGCCGGAGCGAGACGAGCGCGCCGTTGAATATCTCGGCGAGGCGTTCTGTATCCAGCATTTGCCCCGCGGCTATGGCGCGCACCGTATCGGCGGGAAGCGCCACCGTCTGGGGCACCGGCAGGTCGAGGCGGATCAACCGTTGCAGGCATTTCGCGCGCCAGCCGTGCCGCGCGGTATCGATCGCCGCGGTGGGCGTGATTTCGGAAAACGCGCTGAAATCGGTGTGTTTCTGCACTGCGGCGAACCTCTCGTTGGGCCGCAGAATACGCACGTGGCGATTCTTGTCCAGCGAAAGGCCGGGGCGCTGCCCCGGACCCCGAGGTATTTTCGCCAAGATGAAAGGGGATCAACCTTCCAGTTTGGTGAGATCGGCGACCGAAAGGCAGATCTGGCGGATGCGGTTGAGGAGGTTCAGGCGGTTGCGGCGGATGATTTCATTGTCGGTGTTGACCTGCACCGCCTCGAAGAAAGCGTCGATGGGGGCGCGGAGCGCGGCCATCGCGGACATGGCGGCGGCGAAGTCTTCCGTCTCCATCGCGGGGGCGATGGCGGCCTCGGCCTGATCGAGGGCCGTCGAAGAGGGTGCGTTCGGCCTCGTCCTCGGCGAATTTCGGATCGGCGCCGAAGGAATATTCGACGCCGTCCTTTTCCTCGGCCTGGGTCAGGATGTTGTTGGCGCGCTTGAAGCCTTGCAGGAGGTTGGTGCCGTCGTCGGTTTTGAGGAAGGCGGCGAGCGCCTCGGCGCGTTTGACGAGGAGGGTGAGGTCGTCATTGCCGGGCATGGCGAGGCAGGCGTCGATGACGTCGTGGCGGATGCCCTGATCGCGGAGGTGGACCTTGAGGCGGTCGTGGAAGAAGGCGAGGAGGTCGTTCCAGACGCCGACCATGTGGTTTGCACCCACAATCGCTTCCGGCATAGCGGCCTCAAGGTCAGCCTCCGTCTGAAGTGAAAGTGGCCCAAGCTTCCGATCCCGAAGCACTTCGAGTGCGAAAGCAGCTCTCCTTCGCCCACCGCGGCCTCTATTGCATCGGAGACACGCTTGCTCAACTTTCGACTTTATCTCAGATCGCCATCCGATCTTAGAAGCAACGAACTAACGGCATCCAAGAGTCTGATCTTTTAGCGCGAACTCTAAACCCATTCCCCAGCACCAACCGGATCACCCCCAGCGCCGCCCGCCGCAGCGCAAACGGGTCCTTGCTCCCTGTCGGCTTCTCATCAATCGCCCAGAACCCGGTCAGCGTGTCGATCTTGTCGGCCAGCGCCACGGCGACGCTCACCGGCTCGGTCGGCACATCATCGGACGGCCCGAGCGGCTGGTAGTGCGCCTTGCAGGCATTGGCGACCGCCTCGGGCAGGCCGGCCGCCTTGGCGTAGTAGACGCCCATCGTGCCCTGAAGCTCCGGGAACTCGCCGACCATCGCCGATTGCAGGTCGGCCTTGGCGACCCGCGCCGCCTCAGCCGCCAGATCGGGTTTGGCGCCGACCAATGGTGCGATCTCGCGGGCCAGCGCCTCGATGCGGGCGATGCGGTCGGCTTGCGACCCGAGCTTGTTGTGGAAGGTGACGTGGGCAAGACCCTGCGGCCATGCCCTCCATCCCGTCCTGCGCGACCGTGCGCAGGTCGTTTTCCCAGAAGAACTTCGCGTCCGACAGCCGCGCCGACAGCACCTTCTGGTTGCCCTTGAGGATCGTGGCGCCGTGGTCGGCCGTCTCGGTATTCGCGACCGTGACGAAGCCCTCGATCCGCCCCGTCTTGGGGTTCCGGACAGGAGAAGAACTTCTGGTGTTCCTTCATCGAGGTTTGCAGCACCTCGGGCGGCAGGCCCAAGGAACTCCTCGCCAATCCGGCCCATCAGGACGACTGGCCATTCGACCAGCCCCGCGACCTCGGTCAGGAGGCCCTTGTCCTCGACCACCTCAAGCCCGGCGGCGAAGGCGGCGTTGGTGGCGTCGTTCCAGATGTGGTCGGCGCGTTCCTCGGGGTCGAGCATCACGAAGGCGCGTTTCAGCTTGGCGGCGTAGTCGTCGAAGGAACGTGACGGCGAAGACGGCGGGCGCAAGGAAGCGGTGGCCGTGCGTCTGGTTGCCCGCCTCGATGCCGTCGATGGTCAGCGGCACGACCTCGGCGCCGTGCTCATCGCTCAGGATGCAGAGGATGGAATGGAGCGGTCTGACCCAGCGCAAACTCCCCGCGCCCCAGCGCATCGACTTCGGCCAGGGGAAGTTGCGGATCGTGGCTTCGAGCACCTCGGCCACGATCTCCGTCGCCTTGCGGCCCGGCTTTTCGATCACGGCGAAATACGCCTGACCCTTGCCCGCGTCGCGCTTTTCAAGCTGATCGAGCGTCAGGCCGGTCGAGCGCAAAAATCCCTGCACCGCTTGCTCCGGCGCGGTCGTCGAAGGTCCCTTGCGCTCCTCGCGCACCGGCTTGCTCTCCGCCGTCAGCCCCTCGACCGCCAGCACCAGACGGCGCGGCGTCGACAGCGCATGGGCGCCGCCGTAGGTCAGCCCGGCCTCCACCAGCCCGTCGGTGACGAGCTTTTTCAGATCGTCCCGCGCCCGGCCCTGCATCCGGGCGGGGATTTCCTCGGAGAAGAGTTCGATGAGGAGATCGGGCATCTACTTCTCCGCGCTTTCGTTGAGCTGCTGCCAGGCGAAGGCCCGGCCATCGGGATAGACGGCGACGACGCGGTCCACGCCGGGGGCGATGTTCTTTTCCGACAGGAAGGCGACGGCGGTGCCGGTGGCGATATCGTCGGTCAGCCGCCCGGAATCGAAGCAGGAGAACCACGAGGGAGCGTTGAGGGGCGTCGGGTCGGGATAGACCACATAGGTCTCGCTCAGCATCGCGAGCGACATCGGCGTGGTGAAACAGCCCCGGAAGCGGAGGGGCGAGCTGTCGGCGTCGATCCCCTCGAAGCCGTCGGTCAGCATCGGCTCGGTCGTGCCTGCAAGATCGGTGATGCGGATCGCGGCCTCGGCGGAGGCGGGCGCGATCTCGCGATAGTAGCCGTACTCCTGAAGGTAATAGATTGCCGCGCCGGCGATGACGCCGGTCAGCACGATGGACCCCGCGACAAGCTTGCCATTCACGCGGCCACCCCGCCGCCCGCTTCGGTCGTCACGAACGCATCGGCGCATCTTTTGGCGAGCGCGCGGACCCGACCGATATAGGCCTGCCGCTCGGTGACGGAGATCACGCCGCGCGCATCGAGGAGGTTGAAGAGGTGGCTGACGCCTTGATGCACTGGTCGTAGGCCGGGTGCGCCATGGTGATCTTGCGGCCCGCCTTGTCCTCGGCGGGGGCGGCGAGGATGCGTTCGCATTCCGCCTCGGCATCCTCAAAATGCTTGAGAAGCATGTCGGTATCGGCCTGATCGAAGTTCCAGCGCGAATATTCCTGTTCGGTCTGGCGGAAGATGTCGCCATAGCTGAGCGGGATCGGTGACTGCGGGTCGTTGAACGGCATCTCCATGACGTGGTCGATGCCAAGGACATACATGGCGAGGCGTTCCAGCCCGTAGGTGAGTTCGCCCGAAACCGGGTGGCAGTCGTGGCCGCCGACTTGCTGGAAATAGGTGAACTGGGAGACTTCCATGCCGTCGCACCAGACCTCCCACCCCAAACCCCAGGCGCCGAGGGTCGGGCTTTCCCAGTCGTCCTCGACGAAGCGGAGGTCATGGAGCGAGGCGTCGATGCCGATGGCCGCGAGGGAGCCGAGGTACAGGTCCTGCAAGTCGGGGGGCGAAGGTTTGATGAGCACCTGATACTGGTAATAGTGCTGCAAGCGGTTCGGGTTCTCGCCATAGCGCCCGTCGGTCGGGCGGCGCGAGGGCTGGACATAGGCCGCCGCCCAGGGCTTCGACCCCAAGGCGCGCAAGGTCGTCGCCGGGTGGAAAGTGCCCGCGCCAACCTCCATGTCATAGGGTTGCAGCACGGCGCAGCCCTTTCCGGCCCAGTAATTCTGAAGCCGCAGGATGATCTCCTGGAAGGATAGTGGCCGGGTCGGGGTCATGGCGCGCCTGTGAAGACCGGAAAGCGCGTTCTCAATAGGCAACAGGGTGGCTAGGGTCAATCGGCGGCAGGGCGATTGTGGCGTGACGCCGCCGCTCATCCTGCTAGTTTCGGCGGCGGATTCGTGACGATCGGAAACAGGAAGGCGAGGCAAGATGCGTTTGACGAGGCTCTGGGTTGGAATCGTGCTCTGGCTGGCGGCGTCGGCTGCGTCATGGGCGCAGCAGAGCTGGGTGCAGATCGAGGCGCAGCCAACGCTCGCCGAGGCCGAGGAACGCGCGCGGGCCTATGCCAACGTCTTCCCGAACGTCGCGGGCTTTGCGATGTCGACCGGCTGGTACGCCGTGGCGCTCGGGCCCTACGCCACAGCCGACGACGCCACCGCCCAACTTCGGGTTCTCAGGGAAGAACGGCTGGTCCCCTCCGACAGTTACCTGTCCGATGGCGGCCACTTCCTGCACCAGTTCTGGCCGGTGGGCGGTGCGATCACCGCCCCTGCCCCGGCGGCGCTGCCGGAGCCCGAAGCCTCGACGGAACCCGGCAGCGACGCAACGGTGATGGAGCTTCCAGCCGCCCTGCCGGACGAGACCCCGGCGGAGGCGCGGCGGTCCGAGGCGCTGCTGACCGGCGAAGAGCGCAGGGACTTGCAGCAGGCGCTGCAATGGTTCGGCCACTATCAAGGCGCCATCGACGGCGCATTTGGTGCGGGTACCCGGCGCAGCATGGCGTCATGGCAGGCTGCCGAGGGGCTGGAACCGACCGGCGTTCTGACGACTGCGCAGCGAAACCGTCTGTCATCGGGCTATGAGGCCGAAAGCGCGGCCATCGGGCTTCAGGAGGTCACCGAGGACGAGGCCGGGATCGACATCACGCTGCCCCTCGCCCTCGTGGATTTTGAGCGCTATCAGGCGCCCTTCGTGCACTACAAGGAAAAGGATGGCTCGGGCTACCGCGCGCTTCTCATCTCCCAAGCCGGCGATGAGACAACCTTGGCCGGGCTTTTCGACCTGATGCAGACGCTGAAGATCGTGCCGCTGAATGGGGCGCGGCAGCTCGACCGGACCTCCTTCTTGCTGACCGGTCAGGACGAAACGATCAACTCCTACACGATGGCAGTACTGAAGGGCGGTTTCGTCAAGGGCTTCACACTGGTTTGGCCCGCCGAAGATGCGACGCGCGCGGCCAAGGTGCTGGAGGCGATGAAGGCGAGCTTCCGTGCCGTCGGCGATCACGGGCTGGATGAAAGCCTTGGCGCGCCGATGGCGGTCAGCCGCGCCGATCTGGTCTCCGGCCTCGCGGTGCGTCGCCCGACGAAGTCGCGCTCGGGATTCTACGTGGATGCGACGGGCCGCGTTGCGACGACGACCGAAGTCGTGCAGGGCTGCGGGCGCATCACCATCGACGGCGGGATCGAGATGACCGTCGCTGCCAAGGATGAAGCATCCGGCGTGGCGGTCCTTTCGCCCCGCACCGCGCTTGCGCCGCTGGGCGTGGCCAGGCTGGATCCGGCCGTGGCCTCAGTCGGCGGCGAGGTCGCGGTGGCGGGCTATTCCTACCCGGACACGCTGAGCGAGCCGGTTCTGACCTTCGGAACCCTCGCCGATACGAAAGACCTTTCCGGCGATGACCGCCGCGAGCGGCTTCAGATCAGGACACTGGAGGGCGATGCCGGCGGACCCGTGCTGGACACGACCGGACGGGTTATCGGAATGCTTTTGCCGAGAATGACCGCCGACGGCCGGGTTCTGCCCGAGGATGTGAGCTTCGCGGTCGATGCCGCGGTGCTGCGGGCAACCTTGGGCGGGATCGCCGCGGACGAAGCCGCGCCCGCCGCATCCGGTGCGATGGCCGCGGAGGATATCGCGCGGATCGGCCGCGATATGACGGTTCAGGTTTCCTGCTGGGAGTAGCGGGTTGCGTCATACCCGCCAGAAACGCGGCAGGAAGATCACGAGGACGACCAGGAGTTCCAGCCGCCCAAGCAGCATCGCGAATGACAGGATCCATTTCGCGCTGTCGTTCAGGGTTGCGAAATTCCCGGCCGGGCCGATGATATCACCCAGCCCCGGCCCGATATTGGCAAGCGCGGTGGCCGCGCCCGATAGGGCGGTGACGAAGTCGAGCCCGACAAGGCCCAGCGCGGCCGCCGTCAGGCCAAGGGTAACGACGAAAATCCCGACGAAGGCCATCACGGAATTCAGAACCTCGGTTGCGACGGCGCGGCCCTGATAGCGCGGGGTGAACATGCCGTTCGGCATGTGGATGCGGCGGATCTCGGCGGAGACCGCCGCGATCAGGATCTGATAGCGAAAGATCTTGACCGAACAACAGGTCGATCCGGCGCAGCCGCCGATAAGCCCGATGAAGAAGAACAGGACAACCGGGAAGGCCCCCCAAAGCTGGTAGTCGACACTGGCAAAGCCGGTTCCGGTGATGATCGAGGTGACGTTGAACAGCGCCTCGCGGAAAGCGTGTTCGGCGTGGTCGTCGTTTGCGATGATGCGGAACGCCGTGATGAGACTGACCAGCACCGCGATGACCCAGAGAAACCCCCGGACCTGCGCGTCCTGGAAGAGCGGCCGGGCAGACCCGGCGACGATCTGGACGTAGCGGACGAACGGCAGGCTCGCCAGCACCATGAAGACCGAGGCGACGTATTCCGGCACCCCCTGATAGGCGCCGAACGAGGCGTCGGAGGTCGAGAAGCCGCCGGTGGACATGGTCGTCAGCGCATGGTTCAGCGCCTGGAAACCGCTCATGCCCACCAGGAGATAGGCGACATGGCAGGCCAGCGTCAGGCCGACATAGATCGCCATGATCCGCGCCGCGATCTCAGCCGCGCGCGGCAGCACCTTGCCGCCGGTATCGAACGCCTCGGACCGGAAGATCTGCATTCCGCCGACGCGAAGTTCCGGCAGGAAAACCATGGCCACGACGATGATTCCGACGCCGCCGAACCATTGCAGCATCGACCGCCAGAGCAAGAGCCCCTCGGGCAGGTCTTCGAGCCCGACGAAGACCGTGGCCCCGGTCGTCGTCAGGCCCGACATCGCCTCGAACACCGCATCGACCGCCCGCGCCTCGGTGGCGCCGAGAGCGAAGGGCACCGCCCCGAAGAGCGGCAGCGCGACCCAGACCGCGGTGGCGAGCAGGAATGTCTGCTGCACGGTCAGACGGTCGCGCACGCCGTTCGCGCAGGCGACCGCCAGCAGAAGGCCCGTTGCGCCCGCGATGATCGCGCTCTCGCCGAAAGACTGCCAATGGTCGTTGCCGTAAATCACGTCGACCGCCAGCGGAACCAGCATCGTCACCCCGAGGCAGGCGGTGAGAAGTCCGATCACATAGCCGACGGGGCGCAGGTCCTGCATGCCGCAGGCATCGCCCGCGGCCGGCAAGCTGTCAAGCAAACGGTCAGCCCCGCCAGAAGCGTGGCAGCAGAATCACGAATACGGCCAGGAGCGATAGCCGCCCCATGATCATGTTCAGGATCATCACCACCTTCGCGACATCCGGAAAGTCGATGAAGGTTCCCGTCGGCGCGACCAGTGGGCCATAGCCGTAGCCGATATTCCCGATCGAGGTCCACGATGCGAAGATTGCCAATTCCATGTCGACGCCGGACTGCACGATGATGGTCGAGCCGATCCCGAAGGTCAGGATATAGGCCCCGAGATAGAGCACGATCGCGTCCATCGTATCGGCGTCCACGGCTCGCCCGGCGTAGCGCACCGGCGCGATCCGGTGCGGCGCGTGAATGCGGCGGATCTGCGCGCTGAGCGCGCTCAGCATGATCTGCACACGGAAGACCGACAGGCCGGCGGCGCTCGATCCCGAACAGGCGCCGATGATGCCGATCCACAGCGCGACGATCATCGCGAAACCACCCCAGCCGCCGAAGGTGCCCATGCCGAAACCGGTGCTCGACATGATCGAGACGAGATTGAAGAGCGCCGTGCGGAACACCTGTTCCGCCTCCTCATCGCTCGTCAAAATCCGCCATATCGTCACCGCCGCGACCGCCAGCGCGATCCAGCCGAGATAGCCGCGCACCTGCGGATCGCGCCAGAGCGGCCTTGCCGCGCCCTGGACGAACTGCACATAGCGGATGTAGGGCAGGGAACCGAGTATCATGAAAAGTGCCGCAGCATAGTGAATCGGGGGCGAATAGCCCTCGAACGACGACGCGCGGGGCGAAAAGCCGCCCGTGGCGATGGTGGCGAAAGAATGCAGCACCGCCTCGAAAACTTGCATGCCCAGCGCTGCATAGGTCGTCATGCAGGCGAATGTCAGGCCGACATAGACAAAGAAGAGTTGAAGCGCGATGTCGGTCGCCCGTGGCATCACCTTGCCGAAGGTCTCGAATCCCTCGGTGCGGAAGAATTGCATGCCGCCCACGCGCATCACCGGAAGGAAGATCATCGCGATGAAGGCGATGCCAAGTCCACCGAGCCAGTTGAGCATCCCGCGCCAGAGCGTAACACCCGCCGGCAGGTCATCGACCCCGACGAAGACCGATGCCCCGGTCGTGGTGATACCTGACACCGCCTCGAAATAGGCGTCGATCAGGCGCACCTGCGGTTGGCCGATGATCAGCGGCATCGCCCCGAACAACGGCACCAGCAGCCAGATGCCGAGCGTCAGGAGGAAGGCCTGCCGCACGGAAAAACTCGACCTTGCGTGATTCTGACAGGCGACCGACGTCAGCCCCCCGACCACGACGGCAATCAGCGCGCCTTCGCCGAATGCGTTGGCATTGTGATCGCCCTGCGCCATATCGGTCAGCATAGGCGCCAGCATCGTCAACCCCAGGGCGGCGACGACAAGTCCGAGCACATATCCGACGGGGCGCAGATCGAGCATGGCGGCAAGCCATGCAGTCGGCATCCGCGGCTGTCAAGCACGGCACAGGGTGTCAGGCGCGCCAGAACCGCGGCAGGATGAGGATGAGCACAGCGAGGAGACCCAGACGCCCCATGATCATCGTCAGGATCAGCACCCATTTGGCGGTTTCGGGAAAATCCACGAACGTGCCGGTCCGTGCGAGTTCCTGTCCGAAGCCGAACCCGATATTTCCGATCGAGGTCCAGACTGCGAAGAATGCCAATTCCAGGTCGATCCCGTCGAAGTTCAACAACACGCTCAGGAGCCCGATCAGGATTATGTAGGAGGTCAGATGGAGGATGATCGCACCGAGCGCGTCGTCATCCACCGTCCGTCCGTCATAGCGCACAGGCTCGACCCGGTGCGGCGAATGCAGAAGCCGGATGCGCGAGCGGATCGCGGCGAAGGTGACCTGCACGCGGAAAACGCTCAGCGCACCGGAGCTTGACGAGGTGCAGCCACCGATCATGCCGAGGCAGGCAGCGACCACCACGGCGAACGGACCCCAAGCCGAAACGTTGTCCGATCCGAAGCCGGTGCCGGAAAAGATCGAAACGAGGTTGAACAGCGTCGTCCGCACGACCTGCTCCACCGGAACATCCGTCAGGACCACGCGATAGACCGACACCGCCCCGACCGCGGTGGCGATCCAGGTGAGGTAGGTGCGCACCTGAACGTCCCGAAGGATGGGACGCGCATGGCCGGTCGCAAGCTGCATGAATCGGATATAGGGGAGACTGCCCAGCACCATGAACAGCGCGCCAGCATATTCCGCCGGTCCGGAATACCGCCCGAAGGAGGCGTCCGTCGCGGAAAATCCCCCTGTGGCGATGGTGGCCATCGAATTGACCACGGCGTCCAGGACCGACATGCCGAGATAGGAATAGGTCAGACCGCAAAGAACCGTCAGCCCGATATAGACCGCAAGAAGCCCGCGCGCGATATCGACCGCGCGCGGCAGCGTCTTTCCCAGCGTGTCGAAGCCCTGGGCACGGAAGAACTGCATCCCGCCGACCCTGAGATGCGGCAGGAAGATCATGGCAATGAACGCAATGCCGAGACCGCCGAACCAGTTGAGCATCCCGCGCCAGAGATTGACCCCTATCGGCAGGCCGTCGAGCCCGGGAAAGACCGACGATCCGGTGGTGGTAATGCCCGACACCGCCTCGAAGTAACCGTTCGTGAAACTCCCATGCGGCGCGCCGGACCAAAAGGGCAGCGCGCCGAACAGGGGCAGGATGACCCAGACGAGAAAGGTCACGAGAAAAGCCTGCCGCATGTTCATCATGCCACGCGCGCGGCTGCGGCAGGCAAGCGCCGACAATCCGCCGAGCAGTCCCGAAACGAGTGCCGAGAAAAGAAAGGCGTCTCCGTTGCGGTCGCCCTGCAGGTAGTCAAGTGACATGGGAACCAGCATGGCCAGTCCAAGCCCCGTCACCAACAGGCCCATCACGTAACCGACAGGACGAAAATCGATCATGCGCGCGGAGTTGCTTTTCCCCCCGGGGAAGTCAAGCCACCGCGTATCGATATCAGCTTTATTGCCTGCTGCGTGCCGATCGGAAGGCACCCGCCCCGGCGGCGCTGCCCGCCGGTGCGGCGAACGAACTCAAGGTCCTCGCGGGCCTCACGTCGGACGAACGCGCGCAGCTTTCATCGCTTCTCGCCAAGTGGCACGCCACCCTGCCGGGACCGACGCCTCAGCCGACCTTGTGCAGCGAGGCGAAAAGCCGTGGGTCAATGCTTTCCGAGGCGAAGGTCGGGCCTTCGGTCAGGACGCTGACGGCGTCATGGCTGTGCAGGCTTTCCTGATGGCTCGCCACCACGCGGAAATCGCCGATGCGCGGCTCGGCCAGCAGGCGTTCCGCGAAGGACCGCGCCGCATCCTCGACGAAGATCGGATTGGCGGCGTTCAGTTCCGCGAATGCCTGTTCATCCTCGCGTTTGACCATGACCTGCGTCTCGGTCGGCACGGCGGCACGGGCGAGATCGATCAGATCCTCGTACCAGAGGCATTTTGCCCCCTCCTCCACGACCGAAATCCGCGCGACCGAACGCTGCGAATGCGGCGTGGCGAGCTGGCCGCGCGCCTGCCGCGCATGTTCCGAAAGCTCCAGCGAGCACGGGCAGGTCGAGGAATAGATATAGTCGAGATGGCTGATGCGCTTCTGCCGCCCGCCCCGCTCTGTCAGTTCCAGCGCGATGTCATAGTACTGCCAGCCTTGAAGCCCGGAGCGTAGCGATTGAACCTTGGCAGGGAATGAGAACCGCATCATCAGCCGCGCATCGACGCTGTCATGGTCCTTCTTGTAGTCCTCAAGCACGGCTTCGAGGACAGAAAACGAAAAGGTCCGTTCGGCATGGGCATAGAATGAGCGCATGATGCGGCTCATGTTGATGCCTTTCTTCTCGCCAATAAGGCTGACCGTCCCGGTGACCGAGGTTTCGAGCGTGATGTCACCGCCATCGCGGGTATGAAAACCTATGGGAAGACGGAAGTTCGAGATGCCGACATGCTGGATCTGCGCCTTGGCGCCGACGATCAGGCTGGACGGCCCGTTCTGCAAGTCCGGCATCGAGGCGCGGTACTTCGCATCCGCCTCGAATTCCTCCGGGTAGATCCTTGAAAGATCGGGATAATTGGAGAGCTTGCCATTGGGCAGTAGCCGCGCGATGGCCGGGTCGAGCCGCGCAATTTCGACCGGATCGGCCGACGCCGCCCAGTCCCGCAAGATCGCCAGGGCTTCAGCAGCATCCTCTGCATCCGGAGTCTGGCCGATTTTCTTGATGAAGTTCATTGCGCGCCCTCCACGGGACCAAGTCCGCACCGCCCAGTATGTGGGGTGCGATGGGTCTTTGTCCAACCTTACGCGATCAAATACGGCGCGAACCCGACACCGGATCATTCGCCGCGCGCTAGACCGACTCCAACGCCCGCGTCACATCGTCAATCAGATCTTCCCCGTCCTCGATGCCGAGCGATAGCCGGACGAGACCCGGCGTGATTCCAAGCTGGACCTTCTGTTCCGCCGGCAAGCGCTGATGCGTCGTTGTCGCGGGGTGCGTGATGATCGATTTCGCGTCACCGAGGTTGTTGGAAATCTTGACGATATCCAATGCGTTCAGGAAGCGGAACGCCCCCTCCTGCCCGCCCGCGACGTCGAGTGTGACGACGGTGCCGCCCGCGCCCATCTGCTCCATCGCGATCCGGTGCTGGGCGTGGCCTTTCAGCCCCGGATAGATCACTCGGGAAAGTTTCGGGTGCCCTTCCAGCGCCTCGGCCAAAGCCTGCGCATTCGCCGCCTGCGCCCGGACACGGAGGTCGAGCGTTTCCAGTCCTTTCAACATCACCCAGGCGTTGAACGGGCTCAGCGCAGCGCCGGTGTGCTTGAGATAGGGTTCCAGAACCTTGCGGATATATTGCGAGGTGCCGCAGACCACACCGCCGAGGCAGCGGCCCGATCCGTCGATATGCTTGGTCGCGGAATAGACGACGACATCGGCGCCCATCGCAACGGCCTTGGAAAACGTCGGCGTGGTGAAGACGTTGTCGACGATAACCGTCGCGCCCTTGGCATGGGCAATGTCGCAGACGGATTTCACGTCGATGACCTCAAGCGTCGGGTTCGAGACGGATTCGAGGAACACCGCCTTCGTCCCCTGACGCACAGCGGCCTTCCACTGGGAAACGTCGGTGCCGTCGACCAATGTCACTTCGACGCCGAAACGCCCCAGAATCTCCAGGACATAGAGGCAGGAGCCGAACAGCGCCCGCGCCGCGACCACATGATCGCCCGCCTTCAGCATCGAAGTCAGCGCGGCGTTCACCGCCGCCATGCCCGAGGCGGTCGCGAAGGCGTCCTCGGTCCCCTCGATCGCGGCCATGCGTTCTTCGAACATCCGCACCGTGGGATTGCCATAGCGGGCGTAGATGAACTCGTCCGGTCCGCTTTCTATGAACCTCGCCTCAGCCTCTTCCGCGCTGTCGTAGACGAATCCCTGCGTGAGGAAGATCGCCTCGGACATCTCGCCATACTGGCTGCGCCTCGTGCCCGAATGAACCAGTTTGGTGCGTGTCTTCCAGTCCGTCATGGCCGTCCCTCCGGCATAAAAAAACCCCCACCGTTCAGGCGGGGGTGAAGGAAACTTCCTGCATCCACCAACCTCTTTAGCGGAATATTTAACGTGGCCCGCAATCCGGTGAACAAATCGCCACGGAAGCGGAAATAAACCCAAGTAGCGCCAAGGTCAACCGATGTTGCCGCGCTGCCACGTCGTGAAAGCGTTGCGACGGCGTCACCGACGTCGCGGTCGCGGCGGGTGTGTCATTGGTCCTCCTGCATGCGGCCCGGCATCCTCGCGCTCTACCGCGCGCTTCTGGCCAACCCCGATCCGCTGCCCGCCTCGGACCTGCGTCCCTGCCCCGGCATGCCCGACAGTCCTCTGAGGGACGAAGCGCAGATCGGCCTCGTTCTGACCTGATTGTGATCAGCCTGCCACCGGCCTGTGCGCCAGCGCAGGTTGGCGGCCCTTGCATCCCGGGGTCGGATTGACAAGGTTCCTTTGAGCAGAAAGGAACCCGCATGACCTTCCCCATCGAGCTTTACTACTGGCCCACGCCGAACGGCTGGAAGATTTCCATCGCGCTCGAGGAGATGGAATTGCCCTACAATCTCCACCTCGTGAATATCGGCGAGGGCGACCAGTTCAAGCCGGATTTCCTGAAGATCGCCCCGAACAACCGGATGCCCGCCATCGTCGATCCCGAAGGGCCCGACGGCAAACCCATATCGATCTTCGAATCCGGCGCGATCTTGCAATATCTCGCCCGGAAAACCGGCCGGTTCTATGGCGCGACGGAACGTGACCGGGTTTCCGTCGACCAGTGGTTGATGTGGCAGATGGCCGGCGTCGGGCCGATGGCGGGACAGGCGCATCACTTCCTGAAATATGCCCCCTCTCTCACCCCTTCGCAGGATCTGCCCTACGCCAAGGGCCGCTACCGGGCCGAGGTTAAGCGGCTTTACGGCGTGCTGGACCGGCAACTGGCGCGGAACCGCTACGTGGCGGGGGACTTCTATTCCATCGCCGATATGGCGATCTGGGGCTGGGCGTCGCTTTGGGAAGGCCAGGGCCAGACGCTCGACGACAAGCCGGACATGAAACGGTGGCTGGATGAGGTCGGCGCCCGTTCCGGCGTGCAGCGCGGTCGCGCGCTTGCGGCGGAGAAACGGTCGAACCTGCAATCCGACAAGAAAGCACAGGAATTGCTGTTCCGCCATTGATCTCGATGAGGCGATTGACGAGTTGTATCGGCGTCTGACTTACTCTTTCGGGCGGAGCGGTTCATCCGACCGGGAAAACTGAGGCGGCGCCTGTCATGACCTTGTATGCTGCCGCCAGCTTTGCGGCGAATTTTGTTCTGCCCGGCGCATGGCTGGCGTTTTCGCCGCTGACTGCTCGGTTCGACGGTTGGGTCCGGTTTCTCTTCGCGGTAATCCTTTCGATCCCGGTTGCCAGCGCGGAATACGAGGCGCTGCGCGCCCTTGGCATGGGCTCGGACGGCGCCGTGGGGCTGCTCCCGCTTCTGAACCTGCCGGCCCTTGCGCTGATCTGGCGCGCGCGACAGGGATTTTCGCGCCCAATCCCGATTCGCGCCTTGGGAACCGCCGTCGCGATCGCCGTGCCTGTCGTCTTTCTGGCGGTTGTCTTCGCCATCCACGAGGAGAAGTCGTTCTGGGGGCATACCTGGCTCCACACCGACATGATCTATGCGCTGCGCGAGAACTCCTTCGCGCCGGAGGAACGCCAACTCGCCGGGCTTGTCGCGACCTATCCGTGGTTCGGCCACCTGTACCTCCTGATCCAGTCCACCGCACTCGACCAATCGCCTCTGCAATCCTTCACCAGCATCAACCTTGTTCTGGCTGCGGCGTTCGGAGGGTTCGCCATTGCCACCGTGCGCGCGCTCGGCGGCGGTCCCATCGGAGGAATAGCCGCGCCGTTTCTGTTCTCGTTCGCGCTCAACCCCGTGGGGGTGACTGTCACGAAGATCGCGGGCGTACTCGGGCCCAGCGTTGAACGCTGGGCCTATCTCGCGGGCGATCCGCGCTACGACTTCCTGCTGATTAAGCATCTCAGGCTGAACCTGAACCAGATCGGCATCACCTTTCTGGCGGGATTGCTCTTTCTGATCGTGCAACCGCACCTGTCCGGGCGCGACGGCCGCAAGCAGGCGGCACTGCTGGCCCTGATGGTGCTTGTCGTGACCTTGCACTACCCGCTCTACATGCCGGTCGCAGTGGTCTTCGTCCTGGCGCGCGCGGGGGCCGGTGTGCTGCTGGGACCGGCGCGGTTGACCTCGTCGGCATTCGCCGGCGGTCTTGCGCTTGTGGCGGCGGGGTTCGGGGCCTGGTGCGTGCTTCTGCCCCTGGGGCCCCGCGCGATCGAGGTCGGGATCGGCCCCGCGATACCGGGGCTGATCTGGCGGCATGCGGTCATGCTGTCCTTCGCCTGCTCGCTGCCCGCGCTTGCGGCGATCTGGCTTGTCGTGCGGCACCACAAGGAACGGCGCGCCAGTGACCTGACGCTTCTCCTGGCGGCGGCAGGATGCGGAGTACTGGCGATGTTCACCCACATCCCGAACAAGGAGAACGAGTACAAGTTCGTGCTGGCGGCCGGGCTGGTACTGATGCCCTTCCTTGCCCGCGCGCTGGACGAGGCGTTCGGGCTCTGGCGCCGCAGAGTAGCCCTCGCCGCGACGGTCGCACTGGCCGGACTTTGCGTTTTCGCCGCCAACGACTCCGTCTCCCGCAGGGAAATGCGCGAAGGCGACGATCCGCCGCTTATCTATGCGGGTCTGTTCCAGTCGGTCGTACCGGCCAATCCGGCGGCGGAGGCCATTGCCGCCATCCGCCGCGACGCGCCCGCCGACGCGGTTCTTCTGTCGGATGACACGCAGCTGGAAATGTCCGTGCTCACGCTCCGCGCGCAGTATGTCCCCTATGACCCCGACCGTATCCACCCCGGCATGACCTTCCGCAACGACTACCTTCTGGAGAACGTGAAGGGCTACGACCCGGCGATCGTCGACGCCCGCCGCGCCGAACTGAACGCATTGTTCGACGGCCCCGACGACGCCAGCCGCGCGGCAGCGCTTCAGAAGATCGGTGCGCTTGGACGGCCGCTCGTTCTGCTGGTGGCCGAGGGTCGTCATGCGGGTCTCGGCCCGTGGCTTGGTCGAAGCGGCAAGGGCGATGAAATCCACCGCGATGCATCCTATGCCGTCTGGCTCGTTCCAAAAACGGAGTGATAGCAGCCGGACCTCAGCCTTCCTCTTCCTCGACCGCGTATTTCTTGAAGAGCCCGCCCTGCATCATGAAGAAAAGGAAGATCGCGGCCGGAAGACCAAAGGTCTTGAAATTGACCCAAGCCTGATCCGACATGGTCCGCCAGATCGCCTCGTTCGCGATCGCAAGGCCGAGGAAGAAGAACGCGAGCCGTCGGGTCATCAACATCCAGCCCTCGTCCCGCAATGGCAGAACCTCGTCTATGGCGAGCGCGAGATAGGATTTGCCGCGCAGATACCCCCAGCCGAGGATGCCCGCGAAAAGCAGGTAGATCATGGTCGGCTTCATCTTGAAGAAGCGTTCGTCGTTGAACCAGAGCGACAGCCCGCCAAAGACGATCACCAGCACCAGCGTCATGATCTGCATCGCCGAGAGCCGCCCCGTCAGCCGCCAGAGGATCAAGGTCGAGATCACCATGAGCGGAACGAAGATCGCCGTAGCGAGGATGAATCCGTGATATTCCGTGCCGCCGATGAGGATCGTTTCGTTCTTCAGCCGCACGAAGGCGATAAAGAATGCGATGACGGGACCAAGGTCCAGCGCCATCTTCAGCCACGGATTGATCTTTCTGCCCGCCATTCCTACCCCGCGAATTCCACTATCACGGCACCCGCCGCAATCAATCCCATCAAGGCCACCCGGCGCGGCCCGACCTTTTCGCCCAAGACGAGCCACGCAATCAAAGCCGCGAAGACGGTCGAGGTTTCCCTCAGCACCGCCGCCTCGCCCACCTTGTCGAGCCGCGTCGCCAGCATGATGGCGCCGAAGCTGAAATAGGCGACGAAGGCCCCGATGATGCCGCGCTTCAGAAGCGGCACGACCTCGGACGTGGGCACCCTCCGCCATCGGCGGAACGTATAGACCGGCATGAAGAAGCCGTCGATGAAGAAAAACCAGGCGAGGAAGGTGAAGGGATCGGCGGTCGCGCGGATTCCGTAAGCGTCGTAGGTGGTGTAGAGCGCGACGAAGGCGCCGGTCAGTACGGCAAGCATCAGCGCCGGCACCATGCTGTCACGACCCGCCGTGACGTGGCGGAGATTGAAGATGGCAAGGCCGAGGATGCCCGAAACCAGGACCAGGACGCCGAACCATTGCCCAGGAGTGAAATGCTCCCCGAAGATGATCCCCGCCCCGATGACGGCGAACAAGGGCCCCGTCCCGCGCACGACCGGATACACGACGGCATAGGCGCCGCGCTGATAGGTCGCGGCCTGCGCAAGCTTGTAGAATACGTGGATCACGAACGCGCCGCCGAAGATCGGCCACATGTACGGCTCGGGCCAAGGCACGACGAACAATGCGAAGGGTGCCGCGATCAGACCGTAGTTGGCATCGATTGCCGCGCGGCTCAGCCACGGATCATGACGTCCCTTCTGAAGCGCCCCGAAAAGAGCGTGGAGGAAAGCGGCGAGAAGCGCGAGCGCGAGGGCGGCGTGCCTGCCCGCCTCGGTTCCTTCGAGGGAAACCAGCCAACCGCTCATCGCACGGACCGGAACTTCGCCGCCGATACCGCGTTTCGGTCGCAAAGAGGGGAGGGACGAATGGACTTCATGACGGCGTTCGCCCGCGAATTTTCACCGGAGAGCACGGCGACGCCTTTTCCCATTGCCGCGCTCCGTATGCTGATGGCGATGCTTCTGGGCGGCCTCGTCGGCATCGAACGTGAGGTGCATGGCCACAATGCGGGGTTCCGGACGCATATCCTGATCTCACTCGCCGCCAGTCTCTTCGCGCTCATCGCGTTGGAACTCATGACGCTCGGGGCAGAGGATTCCGGTACGCGAACCGATCCGATAAGAATCATCGAGGCGGTGACGGCAGGCGTGGCCTTCCTTGTCGCCGGGTCGATCATCTCCTCGGGCGGCTCCGTCAAGGGGCTGACGACGGGGGCCGGCATGTGGCTGGCCGGGGCCATCGGCGTGGCCTGCGGCACCGGGCATCTGTCGCTGGCAGCGATCGCGACGCTGGCAGCGATCGTCGTGCTCTGGCTCATAAAACCGATATCGAAATCGGTCGGCGAGGACTGACCCTCAGCCATCGACGCCGACAAGCGCCCGGGCGAAATCCTCCGGATCGAAGGCCGAGAGGTCTTCGATCTTCTCGCCGACGCCGATGGCGTGAATCGGCAGCCCGAACCTGTCGGCAAGGGCCACGAGAACGCCGCCCTTCGCGGTGCCGTCGAGCTTGGTCATCACGAGACCCGAGACATCGGCGATCTTGCGGAAGATATCGACCTGGATCAGCGCGTTCTGCCCCGTTGTGGCATCCAGCACCAGAAGCGTGTTGTGCGGCGCATCGGGGTCCTTCTTGCGGATCACGCGGACAATCTTGGCAAGCTCTTCCATCAGGTCCTGACGGTTCTGCAAGCGCCCGGCGGTGTCGATCATCAGAAGGTCGGCGCCATCGGATTGCGCCTTCGTCATCGCGTCGAAGGCAAGGCTTGCGGGGTCGGAGCCTTCCGGCGCGGTCATCACCGGCACGCCCGCGCGCTCGCCCCAGACCTGCAACTGTTCGACGGCGGCGGCGCGGAACGTGTCGCCCGCCGCGATCACCACCTTCTTTCCGGCCGCGCGGAACTGGCTCGCGAGCTTGCCGATGGTCGTGGTCTTGCCCGAGCCGTTGACGCCGACGACCAGCACCACCTGCGGCTTCGTCTTGTAAAGCGGCATCGGCTTTGCCACCGGCTCCATGATCCGCGCGATCTCGGCGGCGAGGATGTCCTTGATCTCGCGCACCGACAGCTTGCGGCCCATGCGGCCCTCGGCGAGGTTGGCCGCGACGCGCAGCGCGGTGTCGACGCCCATATCGGCCTGGATCAACAGTTCCTCGAGGCTTTCCAGCATCGCATCGTCGAGCAGCCGGCGCACCTCGGCGGGCTTCGCCGTCCGGCCGAAGAGCCGTCCGAGGATGCCGGGCCGTTCCGCCAGCATCTGATCGCCCGGAATCTCCAGGGGACCGGCGTCCGGGATTTCCACCGGCGTGGGATCGGCCAGGGGTTCCGGCGCCACGGGGATTTCGACTGGTGGCGCGGGGGGCGCTTCGGGTTGGCGGACCGGTATTTCCTGCGGCGCAGGGGGTGGCGTCGGTTCGGGCTCCGGCAGCGGGACGGGTTCCGGTTTCGGGCACGGGCGCCGGTTCCGGAGTCGGCTCCGGCTCTGGTGCCGGCTGTGGCTCCGGCTCAGGCTCTGGCTCAGGCTCTGGCGCAGGCTCCGGTTCGGGCGTTTCGGGCGGCGTCGGTTCGGCCAGCATTTCGCCGGCATCGGCGTCCACCGCGCCGCCCTCGGCGACGATCGCCTCCAGCCCCTCTTCCAGTTTGGAAGACGACTTGAAAAGACGGTCCTTGAGTTTGCTGAAAAGCGACATGGGCGGTCCTGTGCGTTGATCCCTTCCCACCTAGTCAATTTGACCGGGCGATGGAAGGGTCAGACCGCCCCGGCCATGCCGAGAAGGATGAGACACTGACCGCCCCAATACGCCGCCCAAAGCACCCTGGCGCGCCAGATGTTCGGCCTGTCGGGGCCATAGACAAACAAGTCGACGGCGAGAATGAAGTCGGAGAGCACGAAGAGCGCCGCGCCGAGCGTCACCGCGCCCGGCGGCAGGCCGAAGGCGGCGGCGGTCATGAGGAGGATGACGAGCACGTATCCTCTGACAGGCCAGCGCAGGCTGCCGGTACGCGGCGCAAGCCAGAACTCCGTCGACAGGCCAAGGAGGAGGAGTGGCGCAAGGAAAGCCAACCCCGGCGGCGCAGCACCCGCATCGAGGAAGGCCGCGGCATAGACCAGATGCCCCGCCGCGAAGGCCGCCATGCCGGCAAGGAAGCGGCGCTCCCCCCTCAACGACAGGAAGAAATCCCCGGCCGCGCCAAAAGCGAGACCCAGCGCGACCAGCCACGGCGCACCGAGGAACGGGGCCGCGAGCGCCATCGCGGCGACGGAAAGCGTCTTGACCGCCGTCTTGGCCGCTGACGGGGCAGTGAAGCAGAACCGCAGGCCGTAAAGCGCGGCGAAACCCGCGCCGATCACGACGATGCCACATCCCGGAAATCCTGCCATCCCGCCTCCCCGCCCAGAGAAAGGCATGGCTGGGAGAAACCGTCAACGGTGCCGCCGCGACGCAGCCATGGCATTTCGCTCATCAATCATGGCCTTTTGCCAATATTTTGCCGCGAAGCTCTCCTAATTTGATCGAAAGCCAGGCTGGGGCAACGGGAAGACGGGCGTGAAGAATAGCGACACCGAACAGGACGAGGCGATGCTGGAGGCAATCCGCTCGGCTCTGGGAGAAGGCGACGCGGCGACGGAGGAGCCGACCAGACCCGGCAGGCCGTTTCTGCGTGTGGTGGGGTCCGACGAAGATGAACCCTCACCACAGACCGCGCAGGAAAAACCGGTGGCGGCGCGGCGGCCCGAAGTGATGGCCGCAGCAAGCGAACGGTCGAGCGATTCAAGCGATGCCGCGCCCGTTGACAAGCGCGCTACCAAAGTGTCGTCAAGGCGGAAAATGCCAAAGGAAAAGGTGAAAAAGCCAAAGGCGCCCCGGAAACCCTCGCGGATCGGGCTTTGGCTGAAGTCCGAGGCGGCGCATTGGAAACCGCTCGCGCCCTTCGCAACGGCGACGCTGGCGCCGGTGCCGCTGCTCATCCTCGCCGGAATCTTCGGCGGCGGTTGGGTGGCGCTGGCGCTTCTGTGGATGGCGGGACTGACCTTCGCGATCGACGAATTCGCCAAGCGGCGCGGCATCGAAGCCCCCGGACCGCGGCCGGAGGCCGCGGCGAACCGGCTTTCTGCCGTGCTCGCCTTCCTGCACTTCCCGCTTCTCATCCTCGCAGTCTGGTCGCTGTCCGGCGCGGCGGGGCATGGGTTCTTCGGCTGGATCGGCACTTTCCTCGCGTTCGGGCTGTGGTTCGGCCAGGTGTCGAACTCGAACGCCCACGAACTCATCCACCGTGGCCAAAAGCACTTCTTCCGGCTCGGCATGTGGGTCTATATCTCGCTTCTCTTCGGGCATCACACCTCGGCCCACCGTCTGGTCCATCACCGCTTCGTCGCGACCTCCGACGACCCGAACACCGCGGCCGAGGGCGAGAACTTCTACCTCTTCGCCGCCCGCGCCTGGCCGGGGGCCTTCGTCGCCGGATACGAGATGGAGGCGCATCGTCTTGGCGAGGGCAACCTCGACTGGAAGCAACCCAATCCCTATGTGATCTACGCTGTGGGGGCGCTGCTTTGCGTCGTTCTCGCCACCGCGCTTTTCGGTTTCGACGGGCTTCTGGCCTATCTCCTCCTATGCGCCTATGCGCAGCTCCAGCTTCTTCTGTCGGACTATGTTCAGCACTACGGCCTCATGCGCGAAAGGCTCCCCTCCGGCACGATGATGCCCGCCGGGCCGCAGCATAGCTGGGACGCGCCGCACCCCCTGTCGGGTCTGATGATGCTGAACGCCTCGCGCCACGCCGATCACCATGCCCATCCCGGCCGGCCCTATACGGAGCTCGCGTTATCGCCCGGCGGTCGGGCGCCCCTGCTGCCTTATTCGTTGCCGGTGATGGCGACGATCGCGCTTATCCCGGCGGTCTGGTTCAGGATCATGGATCGGCGGCTTGCCGCGTTGCGGCGGCGCGGCGCGGCCTGAGGCGCTGGCCTTTCCGGAGTCTATCTGTCAGGCTGCTTCCGTGAATTCCGGAGCCTGTCGAAGATGCGGCCAGCCTTTATCGCCCTCGCCCTCATCGCGGGGCTTTCCCCCGCCCTCGCGGCCGAGCCGGGACAGCCGCTGACGGACGAGGAATTCGACGCGGCGACGGTGGGGCGGACGCTTTACTACAATTCCGGCGGCCAGCCCTATGGCGTCGAGCAATATTTACCGGGCCGCAAGGTCGTCTGGGCCTTTCTCGGCGACGATTGCCGCAAGGGCCGCTGGTATCCCGAGGGGCAGGACATCTGCTTTGTCTACGATGACAATCCCGACCCGCAGTGCTGGACCTTCTATCATTCGGACCGCGGGCTTCTCGCACGTTTCCGTGGCGACCCGGCGAGCCTGCCCTTGATCGCGGTGGAGGAAAGCAAGGAACCGATGGCCTGCATGGGGCCCGACGTCGGCGTCTGACCATCGGGAATCGCGACCGATCCAGCCGGGCCGGGGGTTTCACACCCCCGAACCCCCCGTGGGGTATTTCCACAACGAAGAAGCGGCAGGTCAGAACAGGCTGCCCTGATCGGAGCCGGATTTCGGCGTGCGTGGTCGCGGATTGGCGCCGGGAGCGGCGGGGAGCCGCCCATCGGAGAACTCGATCTCCAGAAGCGGCGCGGCCTTGGCTGCCGCTTTCGTCGTGACGACCGCGCCTTCGGCGCGGATCACCGCGTAACCGCGACGCAGTGTTTCGGCATAGCCGAGGGTCAGCCGGGTGCGCTCGATGCCCGCGAGGCTTTGGGCGAGCACATCGAGCCTGGTACGCTCGGCCAGGGTCAGGCGTTGACCAAGGGTCTGGAGGTCCAGGCGGCGGCGCACATTGTCCCGTGCCGTGTCGCGCGTCAGCCGCGCGATGGCGGGGGCGAGGCGGTCGGACCAGCCTTGAAGGTGGCGGCGTTCGCGGCTGACAAGGTTGGTCAGAAGCCCCGGCTGCACGCGCCCCGCCACGCTGTTGAAATCGGCGCGCTTGCGGGTTGTCGCGGCGAAGAGGCCGGGGCCGAGGCGGTCGGACCAGAGGTCGAAGCGCTGCCGCGCGGGATCGAGAAGCGCCTCGGGCCGGCCAAGCGCGCGGGACAGGTCGGTCAGCCTCTGGCGGCGCGTCTCGGCCCGGTGGGACATGGCGCGGGCGAGCCGTGCGCCCTGCTCGCCGGCCCAGGCGAGAAGGTCCATCCGGACCGGCACCGCCATCTCGGCCGCCGCCGTGGGTGTCGGCGCGCGGCGGTCGGCGGCGTGGTCGATGAGCGTGGTATCCGTCTCGTGCCCGACCGCCGAGATGAGCGGTATGTCACTTTCGGCGGCGGCGCGGACGACGATCTCCTCGTTGAAGCCCCAGAGGTCTTCAAGCGATCCGCCGCCGCGCGCCACGATGAGAAGGTCCGGGCGCGGCACCGGGCCGCCTTCGCGGAGCGCGTTGAAGCCCCTTATCGCGGCGGTGACCTCAGGGGCGCATTTCTCGCCCTGCACCGCGACGGGCCAGATCAGCACGTGGCGCGGGAAGCGGTCCCGAAGCCGGTGCAGGATGTCGCGGATCACCGCGCCGGAGGGCGAGGTGACGACTCCGATCACCTCGGGCAGGAACGGCAGCGGCTTTTTGCGCGTGGCATCGAACAGCCCCTCGGCGGCCAGCGCTGCGCGGCGCTTTTCCAGCATCAGCATCAGGGCGCCCTGCCCGGCCGGGGCGATATCCTCGACGATCAGCTGGTATTTCGACTGGCCGGGAAAGGTGGTCAGGCGGCCCGTCGCGATAACTTCCATCCCCTCCTCCGGCTTGACACTCAGCCGCGCCGCCTGCCCTTTCCAGGAAACGGCGGCGATGACGGCACGGTCGTCCTTCAGGTCGAAATAGATATGGCCCGAAGACGGGCGCGAGACGCGGCCGATTTCGCCGCGTACCCGGACATGGCCGAATTCCCCCTCGATCACGCGCTTCACCGCGCCGGAGATTTCCGAGACTGTGAATTCGGGGGCGTTGGCGCCACCCTCCGGGCCGGTATCTTCGAAAAGCGACATTGGGTCTGCCTGATGCCTCTGGCGTTCGCGATGAAGGTGCCAGTTTCGCGGCGGCGATGCAAACCGCTCCTGCGGTCAGAGAACCGACATGCGGCGCGGATCGCTCAGGTGCTCGTGGCCCGCGGCCTTCAGCGCCTCGGCGAGATGGACGCGTTCCGCCGCACCGCGCTGTGCATAGACCGCCTCATCCGGGCGCAGCAGCGTGATGGCGACGAAGCGCACCTGACCGCAGGGCAGGTCAATCCGGGTCGCCAACCGACGCGCGGAAAGCCCGATGAGGACGCCGGTGAAGCCGATCTCGTCCACCCAGGCGGATGCGGGCGGGTTGAGGACCGGAACCGACATGAGCACCGTCGGCTCGCGTTCCAGCCGGTCGACGATACCGCCGAACCCGGCGATGTTCTGCGCGACGATCTCGATCAGGGCGAAAGCCCAGCTATCGCGGATCTCGTCGAAGGCGATTTCGCCGGCGCCCGGAATTTCGAGGAATACCTCGACGCCGTAGCCGCTTTCCTCGTCCGCCGTCGTCCCGACGAAGGGATCGCTCAGCCCATCGGTTGTCAGGACGAGTGAATCGAAACGGCGGATGACATGGTAGCACTTGCGGTCCGACGGCCAGTCGGGCGCGCCGTGAAGGTCGGAATTGTCGGCGTAGGTGATCGGCTCGCTCTCCGGGCGGCCGAGCCTGCGCCAATGGGCAAGGCGCAGCGCACGGCCCACGCCGATGCGGCGATCGTCGGCCCGAATGGCGAGTTTGATGGGCTTCGGCGGCGGTGCCTCCGGCATTTCGGTCTCAACGGAGGCGGGCGCGGTGTCAGCCGCCCCGATCGCGCCAAGGATCTTTTTCCACCACGACATGCGCCGTCCGTCCGCCTGCTGCGCGCCACAAGGTCGCATCGCCGACATACTGCCGCTTGCGGCAAGCCGTGCAAGGGTTGGCGGCGGCAAAAGGCGATACTTTCCGCGCATGCGTGTCCGTAAGGCAAGATCGCTTGAATCCCATCCATCCCCCCCCTATCAAGCGGCGAAACCGAAGTGGCGGGGCGTGCATGAACATTCTGATCCTGGGCGGCGGCGGGCGCGAGCATGCGCTGGCCTGGGCCGTGAAGCAGAACCCCAAATGCGACCGGCTCATTGTCGCGCCGGGCAATGCCGGGATCGCGATGCTCGCCGAATGCGCCGATCTCGACACTCTCGACAGCGCAGCCGTGGTGACCTTCGCCGAGGAGAATGCGGTCAGTTTCGTGATCGTCGGGCCGGAAGCGCCACTGGCGGCTGGGGTGGCCGATGCCCTGCGCGCGGCGGGGGTTTTGACCTTCGGACCTTCCGCGGCGGCGGCGCGGCTGGAAGCATCGAAGGCCTTCACCAAGGAAATCTGCGACGCATCGGGCGCACCGACCGCGGGCTATGGCCGGTTCACGGATCGGGGCGCGGCGGCGGACTACGTCCGGGCGCGCGGCGCGCCGATTGTGGTCAAGGCCGATGGCCTTGCAGCGGGCAAGGGTGTCATTGTCGCCATGACGGAGGCCGAGGCGCTGGCAGCACTCGACGACATGTTTGGCGGTGAATTCGGCGCGGCGGGGGCCGAGGTGGTGATCGAGGAGTTCATGGAGGGCGAAGAGGCATCTCTCTTCGTTCTCTGCGACGGCGGGGACGTGCTCCCCATCGGCACCGCGCAGGATCACAAGCGCGTGGGCGATGGCGATACCGGTCCGAATACCGGCGGCATGGGTGCTTATTCCCCGGCGCCGGTCGTGACGGACGCCGTCCTGGAACAGGCGATGAACGAGATCGTGAAACCCACGGTAGCCGAAATGGCGCGACGGGGGACGCCGTTTCAGGGGGTGCTCTACGCGGGCCTCATGATCAAGGACGGCCGGGCGCGACTTGTCGAATACAACGTCCGTTTCGGCGATCCGGAATGTCAGGTCCTGATGCTGCGGCTCGGCGCGCAGGCATTCGACCTGATCCATGCCTGTGCCGAGGGGCGGCTCGGTCAGATGCAAGTGAACTGGGCCGACGATCACGCGCTGACGGTAGTGATGGCGGCAGAGGGTTATCCCGGGGCTTACGCGAAAGGCTCGCAGATCCGGGGCCTCGAGGAACTGCCCGAGGATTCCGCGCACATGGTCTTTCATGCCGGAACGGCAGAGCGCGACGGGACAATCGTTGCCTCGGGTGGCCGGGTCCTCAACGTCACCGCGCGAGGGACATCGTTGCCAGAGGCGCGCGACCGCGCCTATGCGATGGTCGACGCCATCGACTGGCCGGGCGGCTTCTGCCGCCGCGACATCGGCTGGCGGGCGCTCGACTAGGCCATGATCCTCCGCGACAAACCCGGTCTCTGGCAGCTTCTCTTCGCGACGCGCGGCTCGATCATCCTGAAGATCCTGCCACAAGTGGCCGCCGTCGCGGGCTTTTCCCTTGCCATCCTTCTTGTCGACCGGCACTTGCACCCCCTGACGCATCCCAACAGCGCGCCGTTCACCGTCTTCGGCATCGCGCTGTCGCTCTTCCTCGGTTTTCGCAACAACGCCGCCTATGATCGCTGGTGGGAGGCGCGGAAGCTCTGGGGTCAACTGATCGCAGACCTGAGGGCGCTCGGGCGAGAGACCGACCTCTTCCTGAACGCGCGCGTTCAGCGCGAACGGGTCCTCAGGCTGGCTCTCGCCTTCATTCACCTGCACCGGGCCAATTTGCGACGAACCGCCGACGGCAAGGCAGAGGAATGGCTTTCGGTCCTGCCCGAAGGCCCCCATCCGCCATGCGCTGCGCTCGACGCGATCGGGGCGGAAATGACGCTCGCGGCCCGGGATGGCGCGCTCGACGGCTATGGCCAGCGGACGCTCGCCCAGCGTCTGGCGGCGATTACCTACGCGCAGGCGGGCTGCGAGCGTATCGCCAATACGCCCCTGCCCTACGTCTATTCGCTCCTCGTCTTCCGGACGATCTGGCTTTATTGCCTCCTCCTGCCGCTCGGCCTCATCGACGCTGCGGGGTGGCTTACCCCGATTTTCGCTGGCGTCGTGGCCTATGTCTTCTTCGGCCTCGCCGAGGTGACGGAGGAACTGGGCCATCCTTTCGGGGCAACGCCGAACGGCCTGCCGCTCGATGCGATGTGCCGAACGGTCGAGATCTCGCTCGCCCCGCATCTCGGGCTGACGCCGCCCGAACCGGTGCGTCCGGTGGATTACTTCCTCACCTGAGCGGCTGTCAGGCGCAGCCGGGGATGCGGGCGAAGCTGTCCCGTCCCAGGTAGGGACCGAGGTCGCGGGAATTGGGTTTTCCGGCGGCAAACGCCGTCCCGACGATGCGGGTCCAGTCGGCGTTCGCGGTCAGGAGCGTCGGACGGCCATTGCAGTTGGCGATTCGACCCTGAAGAAAGGCGTCACCGATGCGGTGGTTGGTCAGGCCCGAAACGGTGGCCTGGATTCGCAGCCGGTTGGCATCCAGCCGCACGATCCGAAGGGTCTTGCCCAGATGCGGCGTCTCGACATAGGCAAATTCGTCACGCCCGTCGCCGTCGAAATCCGCAGCGCCGATGGGGGCGAGCCAGCGCCGGGGCTCGCCGATATAGGGCGTACCGGCGCTTCGGCCGTTCAGGAAGAGCGCCAGCAGCCGCGCTCCACGGCGGTGGTTGGTCTCGACGGCGATCACCTCGGGCCGCCCGTCACCATCGAGATCGGCGAGGTGCGGGGCAATGTCCTCGTAGAGATGGCCGCGCGGCGTCGAGAACGCGAGCGCCGCACCCTTGCCCGCTGCCCTGCCCTTGGGCCCGAGCGTCACGATAAGGCGCGACCATTCCGGTGTTTCGCCGAGGATGTCGTGGCCGTAGAGATCGTCTGCCTTGGGCGCGTCGTAGCAGGCGCGCGTGATCCACTGTCCGTCACCCTTGACGCAGCGCGCGGCGACCGGTGGGGCGTAGAGCAACGCCGCGACCAACACCGCCGCGAGGGCGCGCATCAGATCTGCTTTTCGGGCATGAAAACCTTGAGGCCGTCGAGCGCCTCGGAAACCTTGATCTGGCAGGTCAGCCGCGAGCGGACGGGATCGGGCTCATAGGCAAAATCGAGCATGTCCTCTTCCATCGGGTCTTTCGCGGGCAGTTTCTCCACCCAGTTCGGATCGACATAGACATGGCAGGTCGAACAGGCGCAGGCGCCACCGCAATCGGCCTCGATCCCCGGAATGCCGTTGTCGCGCGCGCCTTCCATCACGGTCAGCCCGTTCGCCACGTCCACGACATGTTCCTTGCCGCCAAATTCCACATAGGTGATCTTCGCCATTCCCGCTTTCCCGTCGAAACGTGTCCCGCGCCGACATAGGCCATCGCGCCGGAATTTGCCAGAGGGCGAGGCAGCTTGGCAGCGGCTTGGGCTGGCCCTATTGAGGGACGGTCTTTCGAGCGGATTGTCACATGACGCGACCCCCCTTTTTCGGCGTACTTCTCGCGACCTTCGGCGCGCTTGTCCTGACACCCGACACTCTTTTCATGCGCTGGTCGGAAATGTCGGGCCTTGCCATGCTTGCCTGGCGCGGGCTTCTGATGGGCGCGGTCCTGCTTCTGCTTTGGCCGCTTACGCGACGCTCGCCGTTGAGCTCACTTGCAGCGTTGATCCGTCCCGCAGGCATCGGCGCGATTCTCTGCCAAACGGCAAACGGGACGCTTTTCGCCTTGGGGATCGCGGTTGCACCGGTTCCCGTGGTCCTCCTTGCCGTGGCGACCGTCCCTGTATTCGCCGCACTCCTCGGGCGCCTTCTTTTGGGGGAAACGACGCGTCCCGCGACTTGGCTAACGATGGTGGTCGTTCTCGCGGGGATTGCTATTGCCGTCATGGGACGCGGCGAAGGCGGGCCGGCAGGTGGCAGCGCGCTTCTCGGCGTCGCCGCCGGGCTTGGCGTGGCGATTGCCATATCGCTGAATTTCGTCATCCTGCGCCAGTTCCGGGATATCCCCATACAGCCGTCCATCGGCATCGGCGCGATGATCGCGGGAACGCTCGGACTGATGATTTCCGGACCGGGCGAGTTTACCGATGGCAACATATGGGCCATCGCGATAACCGGCGCGGTCATCCTGCCCTTGTCTTTCCTCTCGCTGACCAATGCCACGCGGCATACGAGTGCCACGAATGTCAGCCTGCTTCTCCTGCTCGAAACCGTGCTCGGACCGATCTGGGTCTGGCTGGGCGCGGATGAGCCGCTGACGCGTCCGATGATCCTCGGCGGCGTGATCGTCGTCGGCAGCCTTGCGTTTTACCTTCGTGGCGAAGCGCGTCGCAACGCCCGCTGACAAAAGAAAGGGCGCCCCAAGGGGCGCCGTTCCAGTCCCGCGTTGAACCTTGACTATTCGACCGACAAGGCGACGAAGCGCGGGTCGGCGCCGCGGCGGATCAGCAACAGGAGTGACTTGCGCCCCGCATCCTTGGCTTCGGCGATCCGGTCCTCCAGATCGGAAATCGTGGCGACCTTCTGCTGACCGGCCTCCGTGATGACATCGCCGGACCGCATCCCCTTTTCGTAGGCTTCGCCCGTTTCTTCGATATTCGTCACGACCAGCCCCTCGGTCCCCTGCGGCAGGCTCAGTTCGGAAATCTGTTCCTGCGTCAGAACGCTCAACGTCATGCCGAGCACGTCCTTGGGTGCAGGCGCTTCGGAACCACCTTCGGCGACCGGCGTATCGCTGGCCTCCGCCTCTTCGCGACGACCGAGCGTGATGAGCAGCGTCTGGGTCTTGCCCTCGCGCAGCACCTCGACCCGCACCGCCTTGCCCACATCGGCATCCGCGACACGGCGCACCAGGTCGCGGGTGTCGCTGATCGGGGTGCCGTCGAAGCTGATGATGACGTCACCCGACAGCATGCCGGAATCCTTGGCCGGACCGTCCGGCACATCGGTCACGAGCGCGCCCTTCTGATCCTTGAGCCCCATCGCCTCGCCGACGTCGGGCGTAACGTCCTGAATGCGCACTCCGAGCCAGCCGCGCCGGGTTTCGCCAAAATCCTTGAGCTGCTGGACGACCTTCGAGACGACGTTCGACGCCATCGAGAAGCCGATACCGATGGAGCCGCCATTGGGCGAAAGGATCGCGGTGTTCACGCCGATTACGTCGCCGTCCATGTCGAACAGGGGACCACCCGAGTTGCCGCGGTTGATCGCGGCGTCAGTCTGGATGAAATCGTCATAAGTGCCCGAAAGCGCGCGGTTCCGGGCCGAAACGATCCCGGCGGAAACCGAAAATCCCTGCCCGAGCGGGTTGCCCATTGCCAAAACCCAGTCGCCGACGCGCATGACGTTGCTGTCACCGAAGTTCACGAAGGGCAGCGGATCGGGGCTATCGACCTTCAGAAGCGCGATGTCGGTCTTGGGATCGGTCCCGATCAGCTTGGCATCGAGCGTCTTGCCCGAAAAGAACTCGATCGAAATCTCATCCGCGCCCTCGATGACATGGTTGTTGGTGACGATGTAGCCATCCTCGGAGATCACGAAGCCGGAGCCGAGCGCGTTCGACCGTTGCGGTCCGCGCGGCGCGTTCGGATTGCCGAACCGCTTGAAGAAATCCTCGAACGGTGAGCCCTCGGGCACGATCGGGCCGCCATCTGCCGGCGCCGCGATGGTGGTCGAGGTCGTGATGTTGACCACGGCCGGGCTGACCTTGTCCGCAAGATCGGCAAAGGACTCCGATGCCGCGCGCGCGACCGAAGGCTGCGCTTGCGCGAAAGTCAGGGCGAGGCCGATCAGGATCGCAAGAAGGAAACCCGCCAGCGGTTCGTAACGGCGGCGCGCTGCGGGCGGGGTTGTAGTATGCGATTTCACGGCGATCTCCCTGTTGTTTCTTGTGCCTGCCCTTTCGGGCAGGACGCAACCTTTCCCTCTGCCGGCCGTCAGCTCAACTCAATGACCCTCGCGCGGGATCAACAGCCCGTGATCGAGTCCCCGGCCGGTAGTCGCCACCATTGTCTCAGCCGCCAAGGCCATGGGCAAGCCATATGAACGCCGCGCCGAGCGCCATCGCGCCGAGACCGAGAGTGCGCCGTTTCTCGACCGGCATCTTGCGGATCAGATCGAAGAGTTCCGCGATCCGCGAAGGGGCCAGTGCAAGCACCAGCCCCTCGATCCCGAGCACCAGCCCGATCGCCAGAAACGGAACCGCGAAAAGGCTGATCGTCATTTCGGCGTCGGCGCTTTCGGGTCGGCCGATTTCAGGTAATCGAAGAATTCGCTGTCCGGGGCCATCACCATCGTGGAGTTCCCTTCCTTCAGCGAATCCCGGTAGGCCGCGAGCGAGCGGTAGAAGTTGAAGAACTCCGGGTCCGCGCCATAGGCTTCGGCGAAGACCGCGTTGCGCTTCGCATCCGCCTGACCGCGCGTGATGTCGGCCTGCCGCTGAGCGTCCGACACGAGCTCGACCCGCGTGCGGTCGGCCTGCGCACGCACCCTCTGCGCCGCCTCCTTGCCGCGCGCCACTTCGTCCGCCGCCTCGCGTTCACGCTCGGCGCGCATCCGCGCGAAGGTTGCGTCGAGGTTCTGTTCCGGCAGGTCGGTGCGCTTGAGGCGCACGTCGATGACCTCGACGCCCAGCGCCTCGGCCTCATTCCGGGCCGCGTCGCGGATGCTGGCAGCAAGGCCGGCACGGTCGACCGACAGAATCTCGGACGAGGTGACGGAACCCAGAACCTCGCGCGTCTGGGCGCGCAGGATCGTGTCGATCCGGGTTTCGGCCAGCGAAAGCCCCGATGCGCCAACGGCCTGACGGAAGCGGCGGACATCGGCGATCCGGTAGCGCGCGAAGGCATCGACCACGAGACGCCGGTCATCGAGCGGCGTCACTTCCAGGGGATCGACGTCGAGCCCGAGGATGCGGTCATCGTAGCGCACGACCTCCTGTATGATCGGCACCTTGAAATACAGGCCCGGCGCCTCGCGCACGGCCCTGATCTGGCCGAATTGAAGGACCAGCGCCTTTTCGCGTTCGTCCACGATGAAGATCGACGAAAGGCCGACGGCGGCCGCGATAACGATGAGGGGCAGAATGAAGGCAGTTTTCTTCATCAGTTCGACCCTCCGGTGATCGAGGATGTATCGGGCGTGTCGGCCTTCGCCGGCGCGCGCCCAAGCTCATTCAGCGGCAGATACGGAACGACGCCCTGCCCGCCGCTGTTTTCGTCGATGATGACCTTGTCGACGCGGCCGAGGACCTGCTCCATCGTTTCAAGGTAAAGACGCTTGCGGGTAACTTCCGGGGCCTTCTGGTATTCGGTAAGAACCGCCGAGAAACGGCTTGCCTCACCTTCGGCCTGGTTGACGACCTGGGCGCGGTAACCTTCGGCCTCTTCCAGAAGCTGCGCGGCCTGACCGCGCGCGCCCGCCAACACCGTGTTGGCATAGGCGTCCGCCTCTTTCTGAAGTCGGTCGCGTTCCTGTTCGGCGGACTGGACGTTCTTGAAGGCGTCGATCACCTCGCGCGGCGGATCGGCACGGTCGAAGTTCACGCGCACGACGTTCAGACCGAAATCGTAGCCGTCGAGCGTTGTCTGGATCAGATCCTTCAGCCGCTCCGCGATGATGCCGCGGTCGCGGTTCAGGATCGGCGCAAGCTGTGACTGGGCGATGATCTCACGCATCGACGCACTCGGCGACGGCCTCGATCGTGAGTTGCGGATCGCGCAGGTTGAAAAGGTATTTCGTCGGGTCGGAGATGTTCCACACCACCTGAAAGTCGATATCGACGATGTTCTCGTCACCGGTCAGCATCAGGCCGTTATCGCCCGAGCCCGTGCGTCCGACGCCGATATCCTCGGTCCGTTCCGGCGTCACCGCGATCACGTCGGCGGTCACGAAGGGCCAAGGTGCGAAGTTCAGGCCAGGCTGGCCGATCGAGGAAAACTTGCCGAGAAAGAGTTCCACCGACTGTTCTTCCGGCTTGACGGTGTAGAACGAGGCAAAGGCCCAGAGACCCGCCGCCGCAAGCGCACCAATGGCGATGGTGCTGCGGTTGAACGCCGGCCCCGAGGGACCGCCGCCGCCAGAGCCACCGCGGCCGCCGCGGCCGCCCATCAGCACCTTGAGCTGTTCGCTCCCCTTCCGCATGATCTGTTCGACATCGGGGATTTGCGGCCCCTCGCCCGGACGTCTGCCGCCGCGCCCGCCCGGGCGGTCGTCATCTTTTCCGCCGTTCGAACCGCCGCCGCCCCAAGGACCACCGCTTCCCGCCATCAGGCCATATCTCCCCTAAGTTCCATCACAATTCCGTTCCCGTCCAACTGGGCTTTTCTGGCTGAATGTCAAGCCTTGCGCACCGGCTTTCGCATCGTCACGAGTTCTTCGGCCATGGTCGGATGCACCGCGACCGTGCGGTCGAAATCCTCTTTCGTAGCACCCATCCTGATCGCGACGGCCGCAAGCTGGATCATCTCGGCCGCTTCGGGCGCGACGATATGGCAGCCAAGAACCTTGCGCGTCTCGGCGCAGACGATGAGCTTCATCATCACCCGGTCGGGCCTTCCGGCGAAGGCCGACTTCATCGGCTTGAACGAGGTCGCATAGACCTCGATGGGTCTCTCGTCGCGCGCCTCTTCCTCGGTCATGCCGACGGTGCCAAGCTCAGGTTGGGTATAGACCGCGCTTGCGACGAGATCGTGATCGGCTTTCGTGGGCTTCGCACCAAAGACCGTATCTGCGAAGGCATGTCCCTCGCGGATCGCAACCGGCGTCAGGGCGATCCGGTCCGTCACGTCGCCCACGGCATAGATCGACGGCACCGCCGTCTGCGACCAGTCATCCACGACGATCTCACCCCGGCGGCCGAGCTTCACGCCCAGCCCGTCAAGCCCGATTCCGTCGGTATTTGGCACGCGCCCGGTCGCATAGACGACCTTCTCGTAGAGCGCCTCGCGCCCGTCGGTCGACTTGACCCAGACACCGCCGTCCACGTTCCTCGCCTTGATCACATCGGTCCCGACATGCAGGTTCACCCCGCCCTCGCGCATCAGTTCGGCAACGTGCCCCCGCGCCTCGTCGTCGAAGCCGCGGAGGATCTGCGCGCCACGGTAGAACTGCGTCACCTCGACGCCCATGCCGTTCAGGATGCAGGCGAATTCGCAGGCGATGAAGCCGCCGCCAACGATCAGCAGCGATTTCGGAAGCTGGTCGAGCTTGAAGATGTCGTTCGAGGTGATCGCCGTCGCACCGCCGTCGATCTCGGGTACGAAGGGATGGCCGCCGGTGGCGATCAGGATATGCTTGGCGCGGAAGGTCTCGCCCGTAGCCAGCCGCACGGTATGGGCATCCTCCAGCACCGCGCGGGCGTCGTGGATCGTCACCCCGGCATTGGTCAGCCCGGAACGGTAGGCGGCCTCCAGCCGGTCAAGCTCCGCGTCCAGCTTCTTGCGGAAAGCCGGCCAGTCGAAGCCCTTGGCCTCGACGCTCCAGCCATAGGCGCGGGCGTCCTCGATCTCGCCGGCGAAGGCCGAGGCGAAGACCATCAGCTTCTTCGGAACGCAGCCGCGGATGACGCAGGTGCCGCCCATGCGGTCTTCTTCGGCCAGCCCGACCTTCGCGCCATGCTCGCCCGCCGCAATCCGCGCCGCGCGCACGCCGCCCGAGCCGCCACCAACGACGAAAAGATCGTAGTCGAACGCCATCGGGCCACCCTTCCGGTCAGTCGCCGAGATCGGCGAACATGTTCTCTGGCGCCGCGAAGTCGATCCGATCCTCTTCGACCGTGCCGCTGTGGATATCGCGCACCTCGACCCGGCCATCGCCGTGGCCGACCACCACGCGGTCACAGATATCTATGAACAAGCCGTTTTCAACCACGCCCGGCACCTGATTGATCGCCAGCGCGAGCTGCCGCGCATTGCCGATCCGGCCAAGATGCAGGTCGAGGATGCGGTTGCCCTCGTCCGACACGAAGGGCTTATCGCAACTCATGCGCACCGTTACCTCGCGGCCGAGCACGTCGAAGGACACCAGCATCTCCTCGACCAGCGCCTTGGTGGTCTGCCAGCCAAAGGGAATGACCTCGATCGGCAGCGGGAAGGCGCCAAGATGCGCGACCTCCTTCGCGGCGTCGGCGATGACGATCATCTGGTCCGAGGCGGTCGCCACGATCTTTTCCCGCAGATGCGCACCGCCGCCGCCCTTGATGAGGTTGAGTTCGGGATCGAATTCGTCCGTCCCGTCGATGGTCAGGTCGAGCCAGCGCGCCTCTTCCAGCGTCACCACCTTGATGCCTTCTTCCCGCGCGAGCGCCGCCGTGCGGTCCGAGGTCGGGACGCCGGTGATCTTCAGCCCCTCCTCGCGCACCCTCTGGCCAAGGCACCGCACCATCCACGCCGAGGTCGATCCCGTGCCGAGCCCGACGCGCATGCCGCCCTCGACAAAATCGACTGCCCGCCGCGCGGCGGCAAGTTTGGCTTTCTCGATCGGCGGCAGTTCCTTCGCCATGTCTCACTCCATTGCGGTAGCGAGCATCGTTATATGCAAGATATGGGGCGGGTGCGAGGAGAAATCGCCGCAATACCCCTCGGAACTCGCTTTGCGCAAATCTTCGGAGTCGCCTCGGTTTCCGGCGGCTCGAAATCGAAGACCCGCCCGAGCTTGATCGCCGCATCACCTGATCCTTCGCGCGGAATCATCGTCAAAGCGTCGTTTTCCGGCTTAGACCACAGCCCCGTCCCGCGCTATTCTCAGGCCCGGAAACGGATCGCGCCATGTATGTCCTGCACTATGCCCCCGATAACGCCTCGCTCATCGTGCGCCTCGCGCTCGAAGAGATCGGGCTGCCCTATCGCACGGTGCTGGTGGACCGTTCGCGGAACGAACAGCGCGGCGCGCCCTATCTCAGGCTCAACCCCGCCGGTCTGATCCCGGCGCTGGAGACTCCGCAAGGCGCGATGTCGGAAACCGGCGCCATCCTCTTGTGGCTCTCGGAAACGCACGATGCGCTCGCCCCCGCACCGGGGTCGGCGGAACGCGGGCAGTTCCTAAAATGGCTGTTCTTCACCGCGAACACCCTGCACGCCGATATGCGGCTCTTCTTCTACCCGATGCGCCATGCCGGGTCGGCGGTGGACGTCTCCGTCTTCTCCGACGCAACCCAAGCGCGCATCGCCCGCCATATCGGGCTGATCGAGGAAGCGGCGCAAAGCCGCCCGTCCTGGCTCTCGCCCCACGCGCCATCGGTGCTTGGCTACTACATTGCCACAATCCTGCGCTGGCTCGCGCTCTATCCGACCGACCGCAAGGGCGAGTTCGACCTGACTGATTATCCAGCCCTTCAGGCGCTCGCTTCCGCGCTTGAGACCCGCGCCGCCGCACGAAAGGCGGCCGAGGCCGAAGGACTGGGCGAAACCATCTTCACGAAACCCTCCTACGCGCGCTCGCCCGAGGGCAGCGCGACCTGAAAGGCACACATGTTTCTCTCCGTCTTCGACATGTTCAAGGTCGGCATCGGCCCGTCTTCCTCGCACACGATGGGGCCGATGGTGGCCGGTGCGCGGTTCCTTGACGCACTGCGAAATTCGCCCTTCCACCCGAAGGGCCTGCGCGCGTCGCTGCACGGCTCCCTGGCATTCACCGGCAAGGGCCATGCGACAGACCGGGCGACGATCCTCGGCCTCGCGGGTTTCGTGCCCGACACCTATGACCACGAGAAGGCGGAGGCGGTGCTGGCCGAGATTGCGGCGACCGGGACCGTCACCCCGCCGGGCTTGCCAGCGATGTCTTTCGCGCCCGAGACCGATCTGGTCTTCGACTACGGCCACCCGCTTCAGGGCCACGCCAACGGCATGATCCTGATGGCGACCGACGCCCAGGGCGACGTGATCCTGCGGGAGACCTATTATTCCATCGGTGGCGGCTTCGTCCTGACCGAGGCGGAGATTCAGGCAACCGACAAGGTCGCCGCGAAACCCTCGGGCTGCCCCTACCCGTTCCAGAATGCCGCCGAGATGCTGGAGATGGCCGCCGCCTCGGGCAAGAGCATCGCCGAGATGAAACGCGCCAATGAGCTGCATTTCCGCCCCGCGAGGGACCTCGACGAGGGTATGGCGCGGCTCTGGCAGGTGATGAACGACTGCATCGGGCGGGGGCTGGCGACCGACGGCATCCTGCCCGGCGGCCTCATGGTCCGCCGCCGCGCCAAGGGCATTCACGAAGCGCTGCTGGCCGAGCGCGGGCTGAACCTGACCGCGCCGCATACGATCAACGACTGGATGAGCGTCTATGCGATGGCGGTGAACGAGGAAAACGCCGCCGGCGGTCAGGTCGTGACCGCGCCGACGAACGGCGCGGCGGGCGTTCTTCCGTCGGTTCTTCGCTACTGGCTGGATCATGTTCCCGGCGCGACAACCGCGAAGATCGGAGATTTCCTCCTGACGGCGGCGGCGGTCGGCGGCATCGTCAAGACCAACGCCTCGATCTCGGGCGCGGAATGCGGCTGCCAGGCCGAGGTCGGATCGGCCGCGGCGATGGCGGCAGCCGGCATCTGCGCGGTGATGGGCGGGACGCCGGAACAGGTGGAAAACGCCGCGGAAATTGCGCTTGAGCACCACCTCGGCATGACCTGTGACCCGGTTAAGGGACTCGTCCAGGTGCCTTGCATCGAACGCAATGGCCTCGGCGCGATCAAGGCGGTCTCCGCCGCCTCTCTCGCGCTCAGAGGCGATGGCAAACACCTCGTGCCGCTCGACGCCGCGATCGAGACGATGCGCCAGACCGGTAAGGACATGCACGAGAAATACAAGGAAACCTCGCTCGGCGGTCTCGCCGTCAACGTCCCCAACTGCTGAGGCCACTTCGCCGACCCGCCCGGAGGATCCTGGCAGGCAATCAGAGCCTTCGCTCCGGTGGCACGGTGGCGACGGGAAAGTCTTGCCGCGGCAACCCCACCGCGTTCTGAAAAGCCCGGCCGATGTCGCTTTCGGAATGGACGTCGCCACGCCGCGAGGGTAGCCGGATCGGATGAACCAGACTGACCGCATACTGCCCGGCGTCGCGCTGATGATCACGTTCTGCGTACTCGCACCGCTGATCGACGTGGCCTCGAAGCTGGCTGCACAGGGCGTGCCGGTGGGCGTCATCGTGTTTGGGCGCGGCCTCGTGCAGGCGGTGCTGATGCTGCCTGTCATGCTCCTGATGGGGTTCCGCCTCGGACTGCCCCGTAGCGCGCTGATGCTGACGTCATTGCGCGCGCTGATGCTCGCTTCGTCGACGTATTGCTTCGTGGCAGCAGTGCGGGTGATGCCGATCGCAGACGCGCTCGCCATCGTCTTCGTGGAACCCTTCATCATCCTCATGATCGGCCGCTTCGCCATGAAGGAAGAAGTCGGGCCACGGCGGCTTGCCGCCTGCGCCGTGGGTTTCGTCGGCTCGCTCTTCGTGATCCAGCCGTCCTTCGCCGCCTTCGGGGCGGTGGCACTCTTTCCGCTCGGGACGGCTTTGTGCTTTGCGCTCTACATACTCGTCACGCGACACCTGTCGCGCAGGTTGCATCCGGTGGCCATGCAGTTTCACACCGCGCTTATCGCGGCGCTGCTTTGCGTTCCCCTGCTGGCCTTCGGCTCATGGGCGAACATCCCCGACATCACCTTCGCGATGCCCCACGGGCTTTTCCTGCTGTGGTGCTTCTGCGTCGGACTCGCCGCGACAGTGAGCCATATGGCGATGACATATGCGCTGGCCTTCGCGCCGTCTTCGACGCTCGCGCCGCTTCACTACCTCGAAATCGTGACGGCGACGATTTTCGGCTATGTCATCTTCGACGATTTCCCGGACAGCCTGACATGGTTCGGCATCGCCATCATCGTCGGCTCGGGGCTTTACGTCATCTACAGGGAGCGCCGGCTTGCGCGCGAGATGCGGCTGGCCGAGCTTACGACGATCGCAGCCTCCGAAGCACCTCTCTGAGGCTCTCGCGCGGCAGGATGACCAGAAGCGCGCCGTCATCCACGGTCAGGATAACCGGCCCGACCACCTCGTTTGATGTCCCCGATCTGCCGTCCGGCGCGAAGCCAATTCCGCCGATGGGCCAACGCAGACCGCTGCTTTCGCCGCTGACCGGTGACATCGGGAACAGCGAAAAGCGGGAACCGACGGGAAGGTCCAGCTCCAGCCGGCGTGGCGCGAGGAATACCACATCCTCATTGCCCACCACGACGCAATGGCGCGCCCGCCGCCGAGCCAGCACATTCCAGACTGCCAGTTCGTGATCGATCCGCGCGCCGGTGAAGCCGAGGGCGACGATCAGCGGCGCATCGATGCGCTGCAGGCATTTCTCGAAATCCGTGCTGTCCTGTTCGGCGGCGTGGTGGAAACGGTCCCCGGGGATGGCATCGCGCGCATCTGCACCGAGCGAGTCGAAATCGCCGATCACCGCATCGGGAATGCGCCCCGAAGCCAACGCCACATTGGCGCCACCATCTGCTGCGACAAGTGTAGGCGCTATGGCAATTATCTCGTCCAGATCCGAAACGGCACTTTCTCCCGCGCCAAGCAGGGTGACTGGTAATCGTGACTGGACAATCCCCGTTGGCATGGCAGCATTGATGCCAATTAAGGCAAAGAAACACAATCTTGGCCCGAAAAAATCCTTCATTTTACCCGCTTTTGTCCACGTTACCGCACAAGTTGCCTCACAGGGTGACATCAGAGGCAAAAGCAGAAAGCGAGCATCCCATGGTCGGTGCGAGTAAAATTCTAACGGTTTCCTACGGAACCTTCTCCTGTACGCTGGAGGGGTTCGATGAGCCGTTCTCGACGATGAAGGCGATCGCGGAGTATTTCCGCGACCTCGCGGCAGACGACCGCTATTTCGGCGCCACCCCGCCGACGCCCGATGCGGAAATGCTTCACCGGATCGCCGAGCGCGAGGTTCAGCGCCGCGTCGAGGCCAAGATCAGCGAGCACGGCATCGTGCTGCGGCCTGAAAGGGACGACGCTGCGCTTTCCCCGGCCGCCCTGGCGCACGAGCGCGCGGCGACACCCGCCGCTGCGGCCGAAGTGTCGACATCTGCCTGGGCGCATCATGCGACAGAGCCGGCGAAGCCCTCTATCCCGGAAAGCGTCGCCGCCAAGCTCATGCGCATCCGCGCCGTGGTGAAGGACTCCGCGAAGGCCGAAGCGCCGAAGTCGGAAGCGCCTTACGAGGAAGACGAAGCTACGGCGGAATTCGCTGCGGCGGCCAGCGCGCCGGTCTCGGAGTTCGGATTCGATCTTGATCTTGGCGATGTGCCGGGCCTGAAGGCCACGCACCATGAGGACGCGTTGGAGCACGATGCGGCGGCCGAGGTCGAGGAAGGCTCCGCCGACGCCTCTGAAGAGGCAGTGCCCGCCGTCGCGGAAGACGCGCTAGCGGAAGACGAGACCGCAACCCTGGACCTGGCCGAGCCGCAGGACGACGAAGCCGGTGTGGTCGTCTTCGAAACCATGGAAGCGACCGACGCCACCGAAGAGGAGCCGCTTGAAGTCATCTCCGCTGAGATGAGCGACGAGATGGAATCCGATGTGCCGGCCGTTGAAGAAGACGCCGCGCCAGTCGCCGCGCTGGAAGAAGCCGAGACGGCAGAGGACGAGGACTGGGCCGAAGTCGCGGCGGAACACTCCGAAGTGGAGGACGAGCCGGCGGCTGCGTCGGAAAAACCACTCGACCTTTCCGCTTTCCGCGCCGAGGACGAACGCCCAGAAACGGGGGCGGTGGACGCGACAGAAGCAGCCGCGGACGAAGAATTCGCATCCCTGCGCGCCAAGGTCATCCACATCAGAGGCACAGACGCGGACGAGTATGAGGACGACGTCGAGGACGACGACCTGGCCGCCGCTTTCGACATGGCCGATGACGGCCAGATCGAGGATCGTACCGCCGCCGTCATGGCCGCCCTGTCCGAGAGCGACTACGAGGACGACTTCGAGGAAACCGCACAAGACGAAACCGACGAAGGCGACGACAAGGAAATTCTCGCGCAGATCGGCGCGGCCATCGGCGATACGGGCCTGCCGGACGAGGACGAGCAGGAACTTCTGCGCGATCTCGCCGACGTCGCCCGCGATCTGCGCCGCGATAGCCACGAAGGCCGCGCCATTCTGGAGAGCGCGTCGGATGACGACGAGGCGTCGGTCGAGCGTTTGATGGAAGAGGCCAAATCGAAGCTCGAAGGCGTCGAAAACCGCCGCCGCTTCTCGGCCATCGCCCACCTGAAAGCGGCGGTCGCCGCGACGGTCGCCGATCGCAAGATGAAATCCGGTGATGCAGGTGTCGTCGCGAAAGCTGCCGAACCGCAGGACGACACCGAACGCTATCGCGACGACCTTTCAAAGGCCGTGCGCCCGCGTCGCCCGACTTCGGACAGCGTGCCAACGACGCAGCGCCCGACGTTCGCGACACGCCTCGCGCCCCTCGTGCTCGTCTCCGAACAGCGCGTCGATGCGCATGACGAAACCCGCCAAGATACCGCCGTCGTGCGGCCCCGACGGATCCACGCCGCGGCGCTCGACACAACCGTTGGCGACGATATGGACGAGGATGACGATGTTCCGGCGAACCCGGAAGACGCGCGCAGCTTCGCGGAATTCGCCGAACGCCTGGGCGCCGACAGCCTCCCCGAACTCCTGGAGGCCGCCGCCGCCTACACCTCGACCGTCGAAGGCATCACGCATTTCTCCCGTCCGCAGATCATCAAGAAGATCGCGCACATGTCCGAGGAAGAGGATTACAGCCGCGAGGACAGCCTGCGTTCCTTCGGGATGCTGCTGCGCCAGGGCAAGATCCAGAAAGTGCGCCGGGGTCAGTTCATGCTGACCGAAGCCTCGCGCTACATGGACGAGGCGCAGCGCGCGGCGAACTGAGCCGCGCAACATCCATCAGCTTCAGGGGCGGTCTTCGGGCCGCCCTTTCTGCTTGCCCGGCTCCGTCTTGCCGATACCTCGAAAGACGAAGCGGAAAGGCAGCGCCCAGAGAAATCCGAGAAGGACATAGACCGTGACCTCGGCGAGGATCGGCAGACGGCCATATCGGGCATCAAACCAGCCCGTTACACTGACCGCCACCACGATATAAAGCGGCAACCCGACCAGCAGGATGACAAGAGACCAACGGCGGCGGGCCTTGTAGGACAGTGCCATCAGTCGGCGAAGGGATCGGTGACGAGGATCGTGTCGTCGCGCTCGGGCGAAGTCGACAGCATCGCCACCGGGCACTGGATCAGCTCCTCGATCCGGCGGACGTATTTCACCGCCGCCCCCGGAAGGTCGTTCCAGGACCGCGCGCCCTCGGTCGACTGGCTCCAGCCTTCGACTTGCTCATAGAGCGGCTTGCAGCGCGCCTGCTGATCGGCTGCCGTCGGCAGATAATCCAGCACCACGCCGTCCAGTTCATACGCCGTGCAGATCCTGATCGTGTCGAATCCGTCGAGAACGTCGAGCTTGGTCAGTGCGATGCCATTTATCCCGGAAATCGCGCAGGTCTGGCGGACAAGAACCGCATCGAACCAGCCGCAACGACGCTTGCGCCCGGTGACGGTGCCGAACTCACGCCCACGCTCCCCGAGGCGATCCCCATCCGCGTCGAATAGCTCGGTCGGGAACGGGCCTTCCCCCACGCGCGTCGTATAGGCCTTGACGATGCCAAGCACGAAATCGATGGCATTCGGCCCGACGCCCACGCCCGTCGCCGCCTGCCCGGCGATGACGTTCGACGAGGTGACAAAGGGGTAGGTGCCGAAATCGATATCGAGAAGCGAGCCCTGCGCGCCTTCGAAGAGGATCCGCTTGCCCGCCCGGCGCGCCTCGTTCATCACCTTCCAGACCGGGGCTGCGTATTTCAGGATCTCGGGCGCGATCTCGTTCAGCTTGGCGATGATGTCGTCGCGGTCGATCGGCTCCATGCCAAGGCCGGACCGCAGCGCGTTGTGATGAACAAGCGCGCGATCGACCCTGAGTTCCAGCGTCGCCGGATCGGCCAGGTCAGCGACCCGGATCACCCGGCGCCCGACCTTGTCCTCGTAGGCCGGACCGATGCCGCGCCCGGTGGTGCCGATCTTGGCGACGCTCGCCTGCGCCTCGCGCGCCCGGTCAAGCTCACCATGATAGGGCAGGATCAGCGGCGTATTCTCGGCGATCATCAGGGTCTCGGGCGTGATTTCCACGCCCTTCTTGCGGATCGCCGCGATCTCGCCGACCAGATGCCAGGGATCGAGCACGACGCCATTGCCGATGACCGAAAGCTTGCCCCCCCGGACGACGCCCGAGGGCAGCGCGTTGAGCTTGTAGACCTCGCCGTCGATGACGAGGGTATGACCGGCGTTGTGACCACCCTGAAACCGCGCGATCACATCGGCACGTTCGGAAAGCCAGTCGACGATCTTGCCCTTGCCCTCGTCGCCCCATTGGGCGCCCACCACCACGACATTGGCCATCCGACTTGCTCCTACTGCGGCAAACGGGCTCCGTATAGCGGCCCGCGACCGGCTGCGAAACCGCAAAATCGCCGCAACGGCCCTCCGGCGCTGGACAAGGCCACGCGGCTCGGGCACCAAGGGGCCGGATGCGGCCGACTGACTTACCCGGGGGGACATTATGGGTATCCTTCTGCGCTGGCTCGGGGCGTTCCTGCTCCTTTCCGCCACCTTCAATCCGACCGAGTGGAACTACATCCGCTGGGTGCGGACGACCTGGCCCGATCAGATGCCGCTCGCCGTCTTCCTCGGACTCCTCCTCGCCGTCGGCTACATGATCTATGTCGTGGCGACGCTCCGCTCGATCGGCGCCTTCGGGGTCATCCTCATCGCCGCGATCTTCGGCGCCGGGCTCTGGGTGCTGATCGACTGGGGCGTGCTTGCCCTACAGAACCCCTCGCTCAACCTCTGGCTCGGCATCCTCGTCCTGTCGCTGATCCTCGGCATCGGGCTTTCCTGGTCGATCCTGCGCCAGCGCCTGTCGGGGCAGGCCAGCGTCGACGAGATCGAAGGCTGAAGCACCCAGCTTCCGCCTTGCACTGCCGCGCCCATGCGCCTAGATAGGCGCGTCAGCAGAACCGAAGGCCCCGATGCAGAATGTAGTCCTCACCGTCCACCTGATCCTCGCACTGTCGCTGATCTGCGTCGTGCTTCTTCAGCGCTCCGAAGGTGGCGGCCTTCTCGGCGGCGGCGGCGTCATGACCAATCGTGGCGCGACGAGCGCGCTGCAAAAGCTGACATGGCTTCTCGCGGCCTGCTTCATCGGCACATCGATCACGCTGACGGTGCTTTCGGCGCAGAATTCCCGCGGGATTTCCGTACTCGACAGCAGCGCAGACACCACCGCCCCGGCGGACACCTCGGACGAGCCCGCCCTGCCGCCCTTGGACCTGCCAGCGGCGACTGGCGACGCGCCCGTCGCCCCGCCCCCCGCCCAATAGGCGTAACCACAATTCTTTGGCTGCCCGCCGGTAGCTGGCACAATCCTTTGCGGTCCGGTTGCGGGCGGCCTGCGAATCTGTTACCTCTTTAATCCCGTGATGCTGAGTCCGAAACGGACTGGCCAATCCAAGAATTTTGCAGGCGATCACGGGAGCTCACCGCATGGCACGTTACGTTTTCATTACTGGCGGTGTGGTGTCCTCGCTTGGCAAGGGGCTCGCCTCGGCCGCCCTCGGCGCGCTTTTGCAGGCGCGCGGCTATTCGGTCAGGCTGAGGAAACTCGACCCCTATCTCAACGTCGATCCAGGCACGATGTCGCCCTTCGAACACGGCGAGGTTTTCGTCACCGACGACGGTGCCGAGACCGACCTCGACCTTGGCCACTACGAACGCTTCACCGGCGTCCATGCCCGCAAGACCGACTCGATCTCCTCCGGCCGCATCTACTCCAACGTGCTTGAGAAGGAACGTCGCGGCGACTACCTCGGCAAGACCATCCAGGTCATCCCCCACGTCACCAACGAGATCAAGGATTTCATCCGCATCGGCGATGATGAGGTCGATTTCATGCTGTGCGAGATCGGCGGCACCGTCGGCGATATCGAGGGCTTGCCGTTCTTCGAGGCGATCCGCCAGTTCGCTCAGGAACGCCCGCGCGGCCAGTGCATCTTCATGCACCTCACCCTCCTGCCTTATCTCGCCGCCTCGGGCGAGCTAAAGACCAAGCCGACCCAGCACAGCGTCAAGGAACTCCGCTCCATCGGCCTGCAACCCGACGTCCTCGTCTGCCGCTCCGAACATGAGATCCCGGAAAAGGAACGCGCCAAGATCGCGCTTTTCTGCAACGTCCGACCTGACAGCGTGATCCCCGCCTATGACCTGAAGTCGATCTACGAGGCGCCGCTCGCCTATCACCGCGTCGGCCTCGACCAGGCGGTGCTCGACGCCTTCGGGATCGCCCCCGCGCCGAAGCCCAACATGGACCGCTGGATCGACGTGATGGACCGGCTCGACAATGCCGAGGGCGAGGTCCGCGTCGCCATCGTCGGCAAGTACACCCAACTTGAGGATGCCTACAAGTCGATCGCCGAGGCGCTGACCCATGGCGGCATGGCCAACCGGGTCCGGGTGAAGGCCGAATGGATCGACGCCGAGATCTTCGAGCGTGAGGACCCCGCCCCCTGGCTCCAGCGCTTCCACGCCATCCTCGTCCCCGGCGGCTTTGGCGAACGCGGCACCGAGGGCAAGATCAAGGCCGCGCAGTTCGCCCGCGAAAAGCAGATCCCCTATCTCGGCATCTGTCTCGGCATGCAGATGGCGGTGATCGAGGCAGCGCGGAACCTCGCCGGCCTGACCAAGGCCGGGTCCGAGGAATTCGACCACGAAAAGGGCGAAAAGCGTTTCGAGCCGGTGGTCTATCACCTCAAGGAATGGGTGCAGGGTAACCACATGGTCAGCCGCAAGACCGATGACGACAAGGGCGGCACCATGCGCCTCGGCGCCTATACCGCGATGCTGAAAGCCGGTTCCAAGGTCGCCGAGGTCTACGGCGCGACCGAAATCGAGGAACGCCACCGGCATCGCTACGAGGTCGACACCAAGTACCGCGACAAGCTGGAGGCCTGCGGGCTGATCTTTTCGGGCATGAGCCCCGACGGACGCCTGCCCGAGATCGTCGAATGGAAGGACCATCCCTGGTTCATCGGCGTCCAGTACCACCCGGAACTGAAGTCCAAACCCTTCGCCCCGCATCCGCTTTTCGCCGATTTCGTGCGGGCGGCGAAGGAGGTGGAGCGGTTGGTGTGAGGGGAATGGCCTAAACGGCTGCCGACACAAGGCGGCTCGCAAACCACCTCTCGATCGCGCCAAAGCCGGTCGTACCCTCAACAATAGAAACTACAAAATCGTCAATCTTATCATTATCGCATACGACAAGCTCGTATCCGCTTCGTTCGATCAGCAGCGTTACGAGCAGCCATGCCGTACGCTTGTTTCCGTCAATGAACCCGTGGTTGCATGCGACACTTTGCAATAGGGCTGCGGCCTTGCTGAAAATGCGTCGGTGGTAGCCGGAATATGGCCTCGCGATCGCAGATTTCGACGAGGTGCAAGTTCGCGACGCCTGACCGGCCTCTGATCTCGAGGGCGCTGTCATGAGCCTCCAGCGCATCGGCCAGCGTGATTCTGTAGTGCTTCAACGTTTGGAGAGGCTCTCAAGGACTGAATGATACTTCGCGGCAGCATTCTTGATCACTCGGGAAGACTTCGGTGAAACCTCGATGACTTTGCCGCTATTTCCGTCGCGAAGCATCCACCGACCCTTCCCCGGAACTTCTTCGATAAAGCGACCGCTCTTCGCACCCCTTGCTTGTTTTACGTTGGACCCCTTGGCAGACATACCGCATCCTCTCGACGATGGTGCAAATCTAGTGCCTCCGCAAAGATTTTCAAATTCCTAATTAGGCTAGCTAAAGCATGCACCCTAAGCACTGACCGGAACACGGTTCGATCCTACCGCCCGATTTGTACCGCGACAAGTCGAGGCGCTGCCTCGACGGCCGCGCCTGCTTCCCGGGCGCCCGACGTGGGCGGGCGTTCGGCGCTTCAATCGCTCCACTGGAGCGATTGATCGGGCCAGAGGCCCGACCCCTTGTCACCTTCCCGTCACGGACCCATGCTCTAACCGGCCAACCCCCGAACGGAGCCCGCGATGACCGCATCCCCTACGCGGAAGTGCCGCACGAGGACATCACGCTGCCGAACCGGGTCTTCAACCCGGATTATGAACGGGCCGTGCTGCCGCGTGCGCTTTACGTCCCCCCGAAGTATTGAAGAGCAGGCATTTGCAGCCCGGCGCGAAGCGGCTTATATCGGCCATATGTTCGGTCGCATCCTTACCTCGCTTTTCACCGAGCAGCCCGACAGGCTGCCGCAACCTGACGCCCAGCGTGCCCTTGGCGCGCTTCTGGTCAGGCTCGCCCGCGCGGATGAGAACTATAGCGAGGACGAGCGTAGCAAGATCGACCGCGTACTCGGCCTGCGCTACGGGCTGTCGCCCTTCGAGGCGGCCGCCGTCCGCGCCGATTCCGAGGAGCTTGAGGCCAACGCCCCCGACACGGTGCGCTTCACCCGCGCGCTGAAGGATGCGGTGCCCTACGAGGAACGGATGAGCCTGATGGAAGCCCTCTGGTCGGTGGCGCTGGCCGACAACGACCGCGACCCTCGCGAGGATGCTCTGATCCGCGTGACGGCCGATCTTCTCGGCGTCAACGACCGCGACCGCGCTATCGCGCGCCAGAACGTCGAGAACCGACAGAGATGATCGCCAGCCTTGCGATGTATGACTGGCCGCAGGTCCGGTCCGAGCACGACCGCCTGTGGACACTGATCCGCGACGCGCTGGCCGATGAGAAGATCGCCGCGCCGGAGGTGCTGACCCGCGACGGAAGCCTCTGGGATATCTGGGAAAGCCCGGAACTGATCCTTGGTCAGACCTGCGGAATGCCCTACCGGACGCGGTTGCACGGGCAGGTGGAACTGGTCGGAACGCCCGACTACGCGCTACCCGACGCGCGGCCCGGGCACTATTATTCCGTCTTCGTCACCCGCAGCGACGAGCCGGGCGATGTGGTGGATTTCATCGACCGGACGCTCGCCTTCAACGGTCAGGACAGCCAGTCAGGCTGGGCCGCGCCGCAGAACCAGATGGCGAAACTTGGGCTGCGGTTCACCCATACCCGCCACACCGGGGCGCATCGTGACAGCGCCCGCGCCGTCGCCAGCCGCAAGGCCGACATTGCTGCTATCGATGCCGTGAGTTGGCATCTGATCGCATCTCATATGCCGGAACTTGCGGGCAAGTTGAGGGTCATTACCCACACCGATCCAACGCCGGGCCTGCCGCTCATCACGGCGAAGGGGCGCGACGCCTCCGCCCTCGCCCGCGCTGCCGCCGCAGCGATCGCCGCCCTCTCGGTAGCCGACCGCGCGGCGCTCGGCCTCGGCGGCATCGTGGAAATTCCCGCTTCGGCCTATCTCGGCGTGCCCACTCCACCACCGCCTTCGCAGGATGTGCCGGTAAACTAGGCAGATTGACGCGAAGTTTGCATCGCGTCGCGCAAAAAGCGCATTGTAAAATGGCAAATTATCGTCCCTATTCGATGCGTTCAGGGGATAGAATTCGTGCCAGACACGCCGAAAACGACAGACATACCCGTCATCGAAGTGCGCGACCTGCACAAGGCCTATGGCCAGCTTGAGGTGCTGAAAGGTGTATCGCTGGCGGCGCACCGGGGGGAAGTCATATCGCTCATCGGCTCGTCGGGATCGGGGAAATCGACGCTTCTGCGCTGCTGCAATCTTCTTGAGGATAGCCAGCAGGGCGAGATGCTTTTCAAGGGCGAGGCTGTTCACTGGCGGGGGACGGGCCTCAACCGTCATCCGTCCGACAAACATCAGGTCATCCGCATCCGCACCAACCTGTCGATGGTGTTCCAGCAATTCAACCTCTGGTCCCACCTGACGATCCTTCAGAACGTCATGGAGGCGCCGCTGACGGTCCTGCACCGCGACCGCGCCGAGGTCGAGGCCTCGGCGCGCCGATATCTCGACAAGGTCGGCATCGGCGACAAGTGCGACGCTTTCCCGGCGCAGCTTTCCGGCGGCCAGCAGCAACGTGCCGCCATCGCCCGCGCACTCTGCATGGAGCCTACGGCGCTTCTTTTCGACGAGCCGACCTCCGCGCTCGACCCGGAACTGGAGCAGGAGGTCGTCAGGGTCATAAAGGCGCTGGCCGAAGAAGGCCGGACCATGATCCTGGTGACCCACGACATGCGGCTTGCCGCCGATGTCTCGGATCACACCATTTTCCTCCATCTGGGTCGGATCGAAGAAGAGGGCCCGCCGGATCAGGTCTTCGGCCACCCGAAGACCGAGCGGCTGCAACAGTTCCTGAGCGCGACCGTTGCCGCCTGACACAAGCAAAGCAGCTCAAATCAAGACCGGGAGTAATCAATGAAGAAGCTTCTCATCGCCGCCGCCGCTCTGGCCCTGACCACAGGGATCGCTGGCGCGCAAACCGTTCGCATGGGCACCGAGGGCGCCTATCCTCCCTACAACTTCATCAACGATTCTGGCGAGGTGGACGGATTCGAGCGGGAACTGGGTGACGAACTTTGCAAGCGCGCCGAACTGACCTGCGAATGGGTCACCAACGAATGGGATTCGATCATCCCGAACCTCGTTTCCGGCAACTACGACACGATCATCGCGGGAATGTCGATCACCGAGGAACGCGCAAAGGTCATCGCCTTCACGCAGAACTACATTCCGCCGGCAGCGTCGGCCTATGTCGGCCTTTCGCCGGATGCCAACATCGAGAGCGGCGTCATCGCGGCGCAGACCGCGACCATTCAGGCGGGCCATGTCGCAGAGGGCGGCGCGACGCTCCTGGAGTATCCGACGCCGGATGAAACCGTCGCCGCGGTGCGCAACGGCGAGGCGGATGCCGTCTTCGCCGACAAGGACTTCCTCGCGCCCATCGTGGCGGAATCGAACGGCGAACTTTCCTTCGTGGGCGAAGATGTCCAGCTTGGCGGTGGCGTCGGCATGGGGTCTGCGCCAGAGCGACACCGAGTTGAAGGGCAAGTTCGACACGGCGATCACCGCGATGAAGGACGACGGGTCGCTTAACGCCATGATCAAGAAGTGGTTCGGCGACCAAGCTTTGGTCTTCTGATCCTGTCGGGCGGGGTCTTGTGCCTCGCCCGGAACACCTTGGGCGTCAAAGCACATGTTCGTATCCTGCGCCGATCCCTCCACCATCGAAGGTCTGAACTGGCTCTTGTGCTACCTTACTTCGGGGAAGCACATCCTTTTCTACATTTCGATCTTGATCGTCCTGCTTTTGCTATTCATCACGGCCCCGATCGCGCTTGCCTTCGGCTTCGGAGGCGCAATGGCTGCGCGCTCGCACATCGCGCCCGTCCGCTGGTTCGGCAAGGCCTATACGTCCATGGTACGCGGCATACCCGATGTCATTTTCTTCCTTTTCGTCCCCATCGCGATGGACCAGGGCTTCGAATGGATACGCCATAAATTCAAATGCCCCGATTCCGGTCAGCCGGTCTGGCAGGGCAACGATTTTGTGGTATGCCCGGCGGCCAAACTGCCGCTTTCGACAAGTCCGCAATGGGTGCACGAGACCTATGGCTTTTTCCTCGCCGTTCTCGCCTTCTCCATCGTCTTCGGCGCCTTTGCCGCGAACGTGATCTACGGCGCGATGAACGCGGTCCCCAAAGCGCAGATCGAGACCGCCGAAGCCTATGGCATGAGCCACCGCCAGGCGTTCCGTCGCATCCTTGTGCCGCAGATGTGGGTCTATGCCCTGCCCGGTCTTTCGAACCTGTGGATGATCCTCATCAAGGCCACGCCACTGCTTTTCCTCCTTGGCGTGCGCGACATCGTCTATTGGGCGCGCGAGCTCGGCGGCTCCAAGACCTCGCACTTCGACTACCCGCATCCGGACTGGCGGCTATACTACTTCCTCGCGCTTCTGGGCTTCTACCTGCTGATGACGAGTCTTTCTGAACGCGTGCTCCGCCGCATCACCGCGCGGCTCAGCCACGGTCAGGCGACGCTGGCGGGCGAGCAGCAGAGAAAGGCCGCGGCATGAGCTGCTGGGAGACCTTTCAGCAGTACGGCCTGCGTTCCGTCGGCGTAGGCGAACGCCTGCTTCCCCGCAGCGACTTCACACTTTGCGAGCACTTCACGCTGATCGGATCGGGCCTGATCTGGAACCTCTATTTCGGCATCCTCGCGCTTTTCTTCGGCTTCTTCCTCGCCAACGCCGTAGCGGTTGCAAAGGCGAGCGCAAATCCGTGGCTGAGGCAGCCTGCCGAATGGTTCATCTACGTCTTCCGCGGCTCGCCGCTCTTCATCCAGTTCTTCCTGGCCTACGAGACCTTCGTTCTGCTCCCGCGGGCGGGCATCGACATACCCTTGGGTTTCATGACGATCACGGTGGCGACCTCATGGCTCTCCAAGGCATGGGCCGGGGCGCTGATCGTCCTCTTCCTCAACACCGCCGCCTATTCGGCTGAGATCTTCTACGGCGCCCTCCGATCCGTTCCGAAGGGCGATCTCGAGGCAGCGGATGCCTACGGAATGTCCGGCTGGTCGCGCTTCCGCCGGATCGTCTGGCCGACGATGATGCGGCTCGCCTGGCCGGCCTATACGAACGAGGCGATCTTTCTCTTCCATGCCACGACTCTGGTCTTTTTCTCGGGTTTCCCTGCCTTCCAGCAACAGGGCGACAGCCTCTACTACGCTACGTATTTCGCGGCGAAGACCTTCAATCCCTTCATCGCCTTCCCGGTCGTCGCGAGCTTCTTCATCCTGCTGACGCTGACGCTCATAACGCTGTTCGGGATCGTGAACCGCCGCCTCAACCGACATTTGCCGCAATCGGCGAGAAGCAGAATTCGCTTGCGTCCGCAGCTGATCCGATAGTATCCAATATTTGATCAAATTGTATGACCGCCGGAACCGCTAATTTTCTGGCACTTGTACAGGCTCGATGCCGGTATCGGTCGATATGATCAAACAAAAATGGCCCAAGGGCATGGGCCGGTTCTGCCTGTGGCGCCGTTGGCCTGCCGGGGCGGTTTCGGGCCGGCCCCGGCATCAGGTGAGATGATGAAGAACTGGCTCAGAAAGCACCCGCAGGTGCGTACCATCCGTGTGGCCGCCGCCGATATCAACGGCCAGCCGCGCGGCAAACGTGTTCCCGTCCGCTTCGCGGATGCGGTGGTCGAGAACGGAACCCGGTTTCCGATGTCCGTCCTCAACCTCGATATCTGGGGCGAGGATATCGAGGACAGCCCGCTCGTCTTCGACAGCGGCGATGTCGACGGCGTCCTGAAACCGACGGAGCGGGGCTTCATGCCGATGCCCTGGCTCGATGCACCGACGGCCCTTTTGCCGATCTGGATGTTCCGCGAAAATGGCAAACCCTATGAGGGCGATCCACGCCACGCGCTTGCGCGGGTCATCGATCGCTACAAGGAACGTGGACTGACGCCGGTCTGCGCGATGGAGCTTGAGTTCTTCCTGATCGATGACAGTGGGAAGAAACTCCAGGTCCCGCTCTCCCCCCGCTCAGGCAAGAGGCGCAAGGCGGCAGAGATCATGTCGATCCGCGCGCTCGATGCCTTCGACACCTTCTTCACCGATCTCTACGATGCCTGCGAGGCGATGGACATTCCCGCAGACACCGCAATTTCGGAAAGCGGCCTCGGTCAGTTCGAGATCAACCTCATGCACACGGACGACGCGCTGCGTGCCGCCGATGATGCCTGGTTGTTCAAGATGCTGGTCAAGGGCCTCGCCCGCAGCCACGGCTTCGCGGCAAGCTTCATGGCCAAGCCTTATGCGGACTATTCGGGCAACGGGCTGCACACGCATTTCTCGGTCCTCGACAAGAACGGCAACAACGTCTTCGACAATGGTGGGCATGACGGGTCGGGCTTGCTGCATCACGCGGTCGCGGGTTGCCTTGCCGCGATGCATGACAGCACACTCATCTTCGCGCCCCATGCCAACAGCTACGACCGTCTGGTGCCCGAGGCCCATGCCCCGAATGCGATCTGCTGGGCCTATGAGAACCGCACCTCGGCGATCCGCATCCCGTCGGGGAACCCGCGCGCGCGGCGGATCGAACATCGCGTCGCGGGCGGCGACGTGAACCCCTACCTGCTGCTGGCGGCGATCCTCGGCGCAGCTTTGATCGGGATTGAGGATGGCATGACGCCGCCGGCCCCGATCACCGGCAATGCCTACGCACTCGACCTGCCGCTCCTGCCGGATACCTGGGACGAAGCGATCGGCGTCTTCGAGAAGAGCGAGATCATCGCCCGAATCTTCCCGGCCGAGCTGATTCGCAACCTCGTCATGACCAAGCGGCAGGAACTGCGCTACATGGAAGAGTTGACGCCCGAGGAGAAAGTCGAACTTTACCTGGACACGGTGTGACGCAAGCGGGTGCCGCTTGCACGGCGGCACCGCACGGCGCTACGCTTCTTCAAACCGGACAAAGACCTAACCATGAAAATTGGCATCCTTCAGACTGGTCAGGCGCCCGACGTCCTCAAGGACAAGATGGGCGACTATCCCGACATGTTCATCCGGCTTCTGGCCGGGCGCGGACTCGACTTCGCGACCTACCATGTCGAGGCGATGGAATTCCCGAAGGACGTCCACGACTGCGACGGCTGGCTCATCACCGGGTCGCGCCACGGCGCCTATGAGGATCATCCCTTCATCAAGCCGCTCGAAGAGTTCATCCGCAGGGCCTATGCCGAAAAGATGCCGCAGGTAGGGATCTGCTTTGGCCACCAGATCATCGCGCAGGCCCTTGGCGGACGCGTCGAGAAGTTCAAGGGCGGCTGGGCGATCGGCCCGCAGGACTACGATTTCGGCGGCGAGAAGATCAGTCTGAACGCGTGGCATCAGGATCAGGTCGTCGAGAAACCGGCCGCTGCCGAAGCCATCGGGAGCAATGACTTCTGCGACAACGCCGCCCTGATTTACGGCGACCGCGCCTACACGATCCAGGCCCATCCCGAATATGGCAACGATTTCATCGAAGGCCTGATGACCGCGCGCGGCAAGGGCCTGATACCGGATGACATCATGGACGCCGCCCGCGCCCGCTTCGCCGACAACAATTCCTCCGCCGCGATCGCCGACCGGATCGCGGATTTCTTCAAGCAAAACCGCAACTGAAAACAGTGTGATTCATGGCCGACTGGACCGAGAAACTGCCCAAAGCCGCCCAGGACTACATCGCCGACCGCAGGCTGGATGAGGTCGAATGCCTCGTCTCCGACCTTGCGGGCGTGGCGAAGGGCAAGGCGATGCCGGCGTCGAAATTCGCCAAGCAGAAATACTTCCATCTGCCGAACTCGATCTTCGCGCAGACCATCACAGGCGATTATGCCGACATGCCGGATGAAAGCGAGTTCACCGAGCCCGACATGGTTCTGGTGCCTGATTTCTCGACCGCGACGGCGGTGCCCTGGACGGCGGACTGGACGCTTCAGGTCATCCACGACGTCAACGACCAGGAAGGCAATCCCGTCGCGATGGCGCCGCGCAACGTCCTGAAGCGTGTTGTCGGGCTTTATGCCGAGCAAGGCTGGAAGCCCATCGTCGCGCCCGAGATGGAGTTCTACATCGTCGCCCGCAACATCGACCCGAACCAGCCTGTCATTCCGCCGATCGGCCGATCAGGGCGACGGGTGATGGCGAACCAGGCCTATTCGATGTCGGCCGTGGACGAATACGGCAAGGTGATCGACGACATCTACGACTTCGCCGAAGCGCAGGGGCTGGAGATCGACGGCATCGTGCAGGAAGGCGGCGCCGGTCAGGTCGAACTGAACCTGAGCCACGGCGATCCAGTCGTTCTTGCCGACGAGGTCTTTTACTTCAAGCGGTTGATCCGCGAGGCGGCCTTGCGCCATGACAGCTTCGCCACCTTCATGGCCAAGCCGATCGAGGGCGAACCCGGTTCAGCCATGCACATCCACCAGTCGGTCATCAATGCCAAGACCGGCAAGAACATCTTTTGCGATGCGAAAGGCGGTGAAACGCCTGAATTCATGCATTTCATCGCGGGGATGCAGAACTACCTGCCGGCCGTCGTCGCGCTGATGGCGCCCTATGTGAACTCCTTCCGGCGCTACGTTCCCGATTTCGCCGCCCCCATCAACCTCGAATGGGGTCGCGACAACCGCACGACCGGGCTGCGCGTCCCGATTTCGGAGCCCGCCGCGCGGCGGCTGGAGAACCGCCTGCCGGGGATGGACTGCAACCCCTATCTCGGCATGGTCGCGACCATGGTCTGCGGCTATCTTGGCCTGATGGAAAAGAAGATGCCGCGACCCGAGAAGACCGGGAACGCCTATATCGACTCCGACCAGCTGCCGACGACGCTTGGCGACGCGCTCGACCTGTTCTCGGAGTGCAAGCCAGTGCGCGAGGCGCTTACGCCGGAATTCTGCGACATCTACGAGGCGGTGAAACGGAACGAGTACAAGGAGTTCCTTCAGGTCATCAGCCCCTGGGAACGCGAGCACCTTCTCCTGAACGTATAGGCGGATTGTTACCGAAAATTCATGGGCCGCCGAGGGCGGCCTGTAGCCTTTTGCGCGGCCTTCAGGTAAGGAAATCTGAAATCGGCAGTTTCAAAAAGGCGAACACATGGCCCCCGATACCCTGACGCTCCACCCGTCCAAGGCCCCAGACGTCTATCAGGCAGAACCCATCCCCGCCGCCGCGCTCGTCGAAATCGAGCGTCTGCTGAAATCGGGCGACCTCTTCCGCTATACCGCGCCCGAAGGCGCGCCGGTCGCCCGGCTGGAAGCCGAATTCGCGGAGTTCCTCGGATCGCGTTATGCGCTCGCCGTCTCCTCATGTTCGGCGGCGCTGTTCCTTGCGCTCAAGGCGCTCGACCTGCCCCGTGACGCACGGGTCCTGATCCCGGCCTTCACCTTTGCAGCCGTCCCGTCCGCCGTCGTCCATGCCGATTGCGTGCCGGTTCTCGTCGAGGTGGGCGAGACGATGCGCATCGACCTGGACGATTTCCACGACAAGCTGGACGACAGCATTTCCGCCGTCCTCATCAGCCACATGCGCGGCCACACCTCGGATATGGACGCGATCATGGCGGCCTGCGACGCGAAGGGCATCCCGGTGATCGAGGATGCGGCGCATTCGCTCGGCACGAAATGGTCGGGGCGCAACATCGGCACCATCGGCAAGATCGGCTGCTTTTCGTTCCAGTCCTACAAGATGGTCAACGCGGGCGAAGGCGGCATGTTCGTCACCGACGATCCGGAACTGGCCGCCCGCGCCGTCATCATGTCCGGCGCCTACGAGCATAACTGGAAGAAACATCCGGGCCTGCAAAACAGCTTCCATCACTGGCAGAACAAGCTGCCGCTATACAATATGCGGATGCAGAACCTCTCCGCCGCCGTGATCCGGCCGCAGATCCCCGAGATCGCCGCCCGCGTCGCGGCGGGGAGGCGTGGTCATGACCGGGTCGCCGCGCAGCTGTCGCGGCATCCGTGGTTCGAGATACCATCCGCCCTGCCGCAGGAAGAACGCGCACCGGATTCCCTGCAATTCCTGCTGCGCGGCTTCGACAGCGACGACAGCGCCCGCGCTTTTCAGGACGTCGCCGCGCGGCACGGCGTCAAGGTGCAGGTCTTCGGACTTTCGCCGGACAATGCCCGGGCCTTCTGGAACTGGCAGTTTCTCGTTGATCTGCCGGATCTGCCGAAGACGCGCGCCATGCTGATGCGCGCCTGCGACCTGCGCTTGCCGACACGCCTGACCGAGGCTGAACTGGATGCCATTGCGGATGGGCTGATCGCCGCCGCGGATGAGGTTCAGGCGGGCTGATTTCCGGATGGCGAAGCCACGGGCTTGATGCTGGGAGTGTGGGCCTCATCCGCAAACAGGCCCCTGATCGTGTCCGGGGCTTCGACGGCGTAGCGGTCGGCCGGAAACTAAAGCTTTGACAACTTGTTCTGAAGTTCGGCGAGCTGCTTCTTGATTTGTGCAAGCTCGTCGGTCTCTTGCGGCTTGGCCGTGCCTTTCGGCTTGGTGCCACCTTCATCCGCTTCCATCTGCGGTCCTGAAGATCCGGGAAAGCCACTCATCATCGAGCGGAGGAAAGCCTGCTGCTGACGTTGCAGCGCCTCGAAGCCGGGCATGGAGGCCATGGGGTTCGGGAGGGTCGTCATGTTCTCCATCAGCTTCGACTGGCCCTCGCGCAGCATTTCGAAGCTCGCCGCGAGGAATTGCGGCACCACGCTCTGTGCCTGCGTCGTGTAGCTGCGGACGAGGTCGGTCAACACATCGACAGGCAGGACGCTTTCGCCCCGGCTTTCATGTTCCGCGATGATCTGGAGCAGATATTGCCGCGTCAGGTCATCGCCCGATTTCAGGTCGATGATGCTGACCTCGCGCCCGTCGCGGATGAAGGCCGCGATATCCTCGAGCGTGACGTAATCGCTGGTCTCGGTGTTGTAGAGCCGGCGGCTGGCATACCTCTTGATGAGGAGCGGTTTTTGTTCTTCCGCCATGGCTGTTCTCCTTCCAGCAGTTTTTCGGCATTGCAGCGAGATTAGGCCGCGCAGAAAAAAACTCAACAAAAAGAAATGCCGAGGCCACGGGCGGCGCCGTCTGCGGATCGACAGCGGCGCGGCTGCAGGTTTCGTTCAGATCGGGTCGAACATTTGCGCAAAAAAACGGGCGCCAAAGGCGCCCGCAAGTTTGACCGTCCGACAGGGAGGAATAGCGGAGGTCTTAGTAGGTAGGTCTTACTTGACCGAGGCAGCGGCTTTCTTCGCAGCCGTGGTCACGTCTGCCGACGCTTTCTTGACCGCAGCGGTCGCGTCTTCGGAGAAGTCCTTGCCGGCGGCCAGCATCAGCTCGACGGTTTCCATCTGGGCTTTCTTCGCAACTTCGGCGAAGGCAGCCAGGTTTTCAGCGGTCATCTCGGCAGCGGCCGAAGCGAAGTCGCTGAACGCCTTGGAGTAGTCGGTCGGCTCTTCGCGGACTTTTGCCAGCGAGCCAACTTTCGCGATGGTTTCTTTCGCCCACTTGGACGAGATCTCGTTCGACTTCTCGGCGGCTTCGAGGGCAACCTTCGTCATCTTCTCGCCGAGAACGGCCGAGGTCTTGAAGGTGTCCTGCATCGCTTTCGCGTCGAAGGGGAAAGAAGCGGCCATGTCCTGCATGACTTTGGTGTAGTCTTGGGTCTTCTGCATTTCTAGTCTCCTGGCATGGGCGGCGCGCCCTGTGAGTTCCTGATGAGGATATACATGCTGCACCGCAGCATTTCAAGTATTTACGCTGCGGCGCGGCAAAAAAACGCCAATCGGCCGAATTTACCCGGTTATCAGGCGCTTGGGCGCTCTGCCACATAAGTTCCAGGCGCCGGCGCGAGTTCGGGGAACCCCGACTCACCTATCTGGCGCGCCGCCACCTTCTTGCCGGCGCGCTTCGACATCCAGTCGAGCCAGCGCGGCCACCAGCTTCCCTTGTGATATTTGGCCTCATCGAACCAGATGTCCGGACGCTCCATCGGACCATCGTTGGTGTAGTGGCCGTATTTCTCCTTCGTCGGCGGGTTGACGATGCCGGCGATATGCCCGCTTTCCGACACGACGAAGGTCTTGTCCTTGGAACCGAGCTGGCGGAATCCGTTGAAGCAGCCCTTCCAGGGCGCGATATGGTCTGCCTCGCAGGCGATCGCAAAGACCGGCAGCGCGACCTCGGCGAGCGACAATGTCTCACCACAGATCGAAATCCGGCCGCGGGCCAGCTGGTCGTCCTGACAGATCCAGCGCAGGTATTCTATGGCCATCCGCGAAGGCAGGTTGGTCCCGTCGCCGTTCCAGAAAAGAAGGTCGAACGCCGGCGGCGCCTCGCCCAGCATGTAGTTGCGGATGGCGGGTCCGTAGATCAGATCGTTGGAGCGCAGGAACGAGAAGGTGCGTGCCATGAAATACTTGTCGAGATAACCGTCGCGCGCGACCTGCTTTTCGATACCGTCGACGAAATCGTCGTCGAGGAAAACAGACACCTCGCCCGGATCGGAGAAATCCGTCAGGGTCGTGAAGAAGGTCGCCGACTTCACCGAGTCGTTCTTGCGCTTCTTCATCAGGCCAAGGGCCAGGGTCAGAGCTGTCCCGGCGATGCAGTAGCCCACCGCGTTGACCTTTTTCTCGCCCGTGATCTTCTTCGCGGCGTCAATTGCGGCCAGGATTCCTTCATCGACATATGTCTCGAGCCCGACATCTGCGTAGCTCCGGTCGGGGTTCTTCCAGCTCACCACGAAAAGCGTGTAGCCCTGATCGACGATATACCTGATGAGGCTGTTCGCCGGCTTGAGGTCCAGAATGTAGAACTTGTTGATCCAGGGCGGGAAGATCACGATCGGCGTTTCGTGAACCTTTTCGGTCGTCGGCTTATACTGGATAAGCTCCATCATGCGGTTGCGGAAGACGACGGAACCTTCGGTCGTGCCGATGTTCTTGCCAAGCTCGAATGCCCCGGGATCCGCGAGCGTGGGCAGGAAGTCGCCTTGGTTCGCCTCGATATCGTGCACGAGATTCTCCAGCCCCTTGACGAGGCTCTCGCCGTCAGTCTCCACCGCCCGTTCGAGGGCGTCCGGATTGGTCGCGAGGAAATTCGTCGGCGCTACCATATCCATCATCTGACGCGCGAAGTGCTCGACGCGCTTGCGCTCGTAAGGTTTCAACCCCTCGAGTTCGTCCACCGCGCGTTCGACGGCCTCGACATTGCGGAAGTACTGCTGCTTGACGAGATTGAAATAGGGATGGCTGTCCCAGAGCGGGTTCTTGAACCGGCGGTCTTTCGGCGAGGGGTCGGGCGGCACGTCGCCTTGACCGCTGCGCATCACCTTCTGCAAATCGGCGAAATGCCGCAGGGTCTTGCCCCAGAACGCCGCCTGCTGCTCGATCAGCTTGGCCGGATTGTCGATCGCCTCCTGCCAGTAGGCAGTGATGGCACGGGCATAAAGCGCGTTCCCCGGCGCCTCTACCGCCGGATTCGGCGCACGCTTGTGAGCAAGGGCATTGACCAGCCTCTGGGTCAATTGTTCCATTTTCGCGATGTTTTCGTTCATTTTGTTCTGCTCGACAGACCCATCCTTAAGTCCTGTTGCCATCGCGAGCTTTCCTCCCTACTATACTGCAGCGCAGCATGAGACCGCTTTTCCCCACAGGTTCCGCGACTTTACGCTGTTAAGCACGACAGAGGAACCGCGATGAAGGGTATGTTCTCTTACGATCTGATGGAGAGTACGCGCAACACGAACGAGTGGCTGGGCGCCTCCGCCCGTGCCATGGCGTCCTACCCGGTATGGGGTCTTGTCCCACACCCCATGTTCAAGGTCATGTCCGCATGGGGCCGCATCACCGAACGCAGCTTCGCCCGCATGGTCATTAAGCCCGACTGGGGCATTCGCACCGTCGTCGACGATGACGGCCGCGATCATCTGGTGGAAATCGAAACGCTCGTTACGCGCCCGTTCGGCGACCTCATCCATTTCCGCGTCCTCAACCGGAAGGAGCGCAGCCGCCGCGTCCTGCTCGTCGCGCCGATGTCGGGTCACTATTCCACGCTGCTGCGCTCGACCGTCCAAAGCCTGCTTCCCGATTGCGAGGTCTATGTCACCGATTGGCATAACGCCCGCGACATTCCGGTGAGCGAGGGCAAGTTCGACGTCGAGGATTACACGCTCTATCTCGTCGACTTCATGCGTCACCTCGGGTCCGACCTCCATGTCGTGGCGGTCTGCCAGCCGGCGCCGCTGACGCTGGCGGCGACCGCCTACCTCGCAGGAGCCGATCCCGACGCTCAGCCCCGTTCGCTCACGCTGATCGGTGGCCCGATCGACCCGGACGCCGCCCCGACCGAGGTCACCGACTTTGGTCGTCGCCTGACGATGGGCCAGCTCGAACATCTCGCCATCCAGCGTGTCGGCTTCAAATATGCCGGCGCCGGGCGGGTCGTCTATCCGGGCCTTCTGCAACTGGCGTCCTTCATCTCGATGAACATGGACCGGCATGTGCAGGCGTTCTCCAACCAGATCCTGCGCGCGTCAAAGGGCGAGGCTTCCGAGCGCGACGCGCACAATCGCTTCTACGACGAATATCTCTCGGTCATGGATATGACGGCGGAGTTCTACCTGTCGACCGTGGAGCGCGTCTTCAAGAACCGGGAAATCGCCCGTAACGTCTTCACCGTCGCCGGGACCCATGTCGATATCGCCGCGATCACCACCGTCGCGGTCAAGACCGTCGAGGGCGAGGAGGACGACATCTCCGCCCCCGGCCAGTGCCTTGCGGCGCTCGATCTTTGCACCGGACTGCCGGATTCTATGAAGGCAAGCCATGTGGAGCCGGGTGCCGGACACTACGGCATATTCGCGGGCAAATCCTGGCGCGACAACATCCGACCGTTGGTTCTGAACTTCATCGACCGGAACAGCGGCGAGCGGCCGGGCCGCAAGAAGGCCAAGCCGGAGATTCGCGCCGTCTGAGTGCAGGGTTCCTTGGCCAGGCTGACGATCCGCCGGCAAGGCCGCCGGATCGAATACCGGCGCCGCGTCCACTGTATCGCGCTCGCCAAAGCCCGTCGCTGCGCCACCAGCCAAGCAATCCCCGAGGTTCACGCTTCGTCTTAAGCGATCCTCGCTCGCTGAAGCACCTTGATGACCGACAGCTCGATCAGCTTGAGGCATTCCGGGGTCGAGAACCGATGATCGGCTCCCTTCACCACCGTCAGCCGGATGTCGTCGCCCTCGGCATGTTCGATCAACCGCATGGCGACCGCAAGGGATACGTCGGTATCCGCCGTGCCCTGCAACATCCTGACCGGCATCGACAGGTTCAGGGGTGAACGCAGGACGAGCCGCTTCCGGCCCTCCTCAATCAGGCGGCGCGTGATGATGTATGGCTCATCCGAGTAATCCGAAGGCAGCGCCACCTGCCCCTCCGCCATCAGCGCGCGGCGCTGATCTTCCGTGAAATCCGACCACATCCCGTCCTCGGTGAAATCCGGCGCCGCCGCGATCGTGACCAGCCCGGCGACCTTCCCGGGATGCTCGCGCGCTATCAGGAGCGCGAGCCAGCCACCCATCGACGACCCGACCAACACCTGCGACCCCTCGCTCCGTGTGGTGATGACCGCTCTCGCATCCTCGAACCAGTCGCCGATGCTGCCATCGAGGAAATCGCCCGATGAAGACCCATGCCCGGAGTAATCGAACCGCAGGAAGGCGCGGCCTTCGCGCCTCGCCCAAGACTCCAGCGCCAGTGCCTTTGTTCCTTCCTTGTCCGATCGGAATCCGCTCAGGAACACCACACCCGGCCCCTTGCCCTCGGTCCGGTCGTAGGCGATCCGCCGTCCTTCGGGTGTCACCAGATAGTCGCTCATCGCATCCCCCTGCTTCTTCGTTGCCAGAAGTACCCCCGGGGGTCCGGGGGTGGAACCCCCGGCGTGGCCCGTTGACTTCCCCGTGCCAATTTACGAAACAAGGCGCGACATACCCGCAACCGGGCGCATCCGTAGGCGCCAGACCGACGAGGAGCATGGCCATGAGCCAGATTTCCCTGACATTCCCCGATGGCAACCGACGCGACTACGCCAAAGGCGTGACCGCCGCCGAAGTCGCGCAGTCCATCGCGCCGTCGCTCGGCAAGGCCGCGATCTCCGCCTCGGTCGACGGCAAGCACTGGGACCTCCAGTGGCCCATCGAAGCCGACGCGCAGATCGCCATCCACACGATGAAGGACGACGCGCAGGCGCTGGAGCTCATCCGCCACGACTTCGCGCATGTCATGGCGCGCGCCGTGCAGAAACTCTGGCCCGAAGTGAAGGTCACCATCGGCCCGGTGATCGAGAACGGCTGGTACTACGACTTCGACCGGGACGAGCCGTTCACACCCGAAGACCTCGGCGCGATCGAGAAGGAAATGAAGGCGATCATCAACGAACGCGACCCGGTGAGGACCGAGGTCTGGGACCGTTCGCGCGCCATCGAGCACTACATCCGCAAGGAAGAACCCTTCAAGGTGGAACTGATCGAGGCGATCCGCGGCGACGAGCCGCTGCGGATGTACTGGCACGGCCACTGGCAAGACCTCTGCCGTGGCCCACACCTGCAAAACACTGGCCAGCTTCCAGCGGATGCCTTCAAGCTCATGTCGGTCGCCGGCGCCTACTGGCGCGGCGACCACACCAAGAAGCAGCTTCAGCGCATCTACGGCGTCGCCTTCAAGAATCGCGAGGACCTCAAGGCGCATCTGACAATGCTGGAAGAGGCCGCCAAGCGCGATCACCGCAAGCTCGGGCGCGAGATGGAGCTTTTCCACTTTCAGGAAGAAGCCCCCGGCATGGTCTTCTGGCATCCGAACGGCTGGACCATCTACCGCGCTCTGGAAGACTACATGCGCCGCCGTCTCGGGAAAGCGGGCTACAAGGAAATCAAGACCCCGCAGGTCGTGGACCGCATCCTCTGGGAACGCTCCGGCCATTGGGAGGCCTACCGAGAGAACATGTTCATCGTCGAGGTGGACGAAGAGGGTGCCAAGGAAAAGCGCATCAACGCGCTGAAGCCGATGAACTGTCCCTGCCATGTGCAGGTCTACAACCAGGGCCTCAAATCCTACCGCGACCTGCCGCTGCGCCTCGCCGAATTCGGATCGTGCCACCGCTACGAAAGCTCCGGCTCCATGCACGGGCTGATGCGCGTGCGCGGCTTCACACAGGATGATGCGCATATCTTCTGCACCGAGGATCAGATCGAGAGCGGAATGCGCCAGTTTCATCGGGCTTCTGTCGTCGATCTATCGCGACCTCGGCTTCACAAAGTTCGACGTGAAGCTCTCGACGCGGCCCGAAATCCGCGTCGGCTCGGACGAAATCTGGGACAAGGCGGAGACCGCCCTTGAAAACGCTGTCCGCAAGGTAACGAACGATTATGAAATCGACCCCGGCGAGGGCGCCTTCTACGGCCCGAAGCTCGACTTCAAGCTGACCGACGCGATCGGTCGCGAATGGCAGTGCGGCACCTTCCAGGTGGACTTCAACCTGCCAGTCCGGCTTGGCGCCGAATATGTGGGCGAGGACGGGGCGAAGCATCGTCCGGTGATGCTCCACCGCGCGATCTTGGGCAGTTTCGAGCGGTTCATCGGCATCCTGATCGAAAACTACGCCGGGAAGATGCCCTTCTGGCTTGCGCCGCGTCAGATCGTGGTGGCCTCCATCGTGTCGGATGCCGACGACTACGTGAACGACGTTGTAGCGAAGCTGAAGGCGGCCGGTCTCAGGGCGGAAGCCGACACGCGGAACGAGAAGATCAACTACAAGGTCCGCGAGCATTCCGTCGGAAAAGTTCCTGCAATAATCGCCATCGGCATGAGGGAAGTAGAAGACGGGACTGTTTCAGTTCGTCGCCTCGGTGAAACAAAAACCGAAACACTTGCCCTTGACGACGCCGTCGCGCAGTTTCGGAACGAGGCGGCGGCGCCGGACCTCCTCTGAGATTTTTTTCATAAGAAACAGGGGTGCGGCGCGGTGTCGCACCCAAATTGATTTCTTGGCGCGCTATGTTTGTCCTGCTTGAAGACTTCACGCACCCGTGGGCAACGGGTTCGTGAGTGGCTTGTGATCCATGTCGTTGGCTACGCTCCCTCATGTCGAACAATCGACATTGAAGAAACAAGGGAACCTCCGATGACTTACTCAGCAAAAACCCTGGCCGTCGCCGGCTCGCTTGCCGCTGCACTCACCGCGCATTTCGCCACTCCGGCATCCGCAGACGACGCCAAGGAAAAGTGCTTTGGCGTTGCGATGGCCGGACAGAACGATTGCGCCGCCGGTGCGGGCACGACCTGTGCGGGCACGTCGAAAGTCGACTATCAGGGCAATTCCTGGAAGCTCGTCCCGGCCGGCACCTGTGCGACGATGGACCTCCCCGACGGCCGCATGGGCTCACTCGAAGCGCTTGACCGCGATCTGCCGCAGGGCTGATCCGAGCCGATACACCCTAAGCCTTCCGGCGTCATGACGCCGGAAGGCTCGCGCGGACCGAGGGGGGTTGAGATGTTTGACGAAACGGCGAAATCGGAACTGCCCGCCGGGCCGGGTGTCGGCTACAAGCCGCAGCATTTTTCGGACATCCTCGCCGACGCAACCCCGGTCGACTGGCTTGAGATCCACGCAGAGAACTACATGGGTGACGGCGGGCGACCGCTCGCGCAGCTCCGCCATCTCATCGAACGCTTCCCGATCTCGGTCCACGGCGTCGGCCTCTCCATCGGCGGCGAAGGGCGACTTGACCGCGACCACCTCGCCCGCCTGAAGCATCTTTGCGGCTGGCTGAACCCGGCGAGCTTTTCCGAACACCTCGCGTGGTCGACGCATGACAGCGATTTCCTCAACGACCTTCTGCCGCTGCCATATACCGAGGCAACCCTCACCCGCGTGGCCGATCACATCGACGAAGTGCAGGCCCATGTTGGCCGCCGCATGCTGCTGGAAAATCCCTCGGTCTATCTCGATTTCACCGAGTCGAACCTTGATGAGATCGACTTTCTGACCGAACTTGCCAATCGCACCGGCTGCGGCTTGCTGCTCGACGTCAACAACGTCTTCGTCTCCTGCACCAACCGCAAGACCGACCCATACGACTACATCGACCGCTTTCCCCATCACTTCGTCGGTGAGATCCATCTCGGCGGGCACGATGAGAGCAACGACGACATGGGCGCGCCACTCCTTATCGACGCGCACGGCTCCGCCGTCGTCGATCCGGTCTGGCAGCTTTACAGCCATACGATCACCAAGGGCGGACCACGCCCGACGCTGATCGAGTGGGACAATGACGTGCCCGGCTGGCCGGTGCTGGCCGAGGAAGCCACCCGCGCCGCGCGCATCCTGCGCAAGGTGGTGGCATGAACCAGTCCGATTTCCGCGCCGCGCTTCTTGACCCGGACCGCCCGGCCCCACCCGGCCTGACCGACCCTGAGGGCCGCCCCGCGGGTCGCCGCTTCGACGTTTACCGTAATAATGTCACCGTCTCGCTGACCGAAGCGTTGCGGCAGTGCTTTCCGGTCATCCGCAAACTTGTCGGTGAGGACTTCTTCACAGCGATGGCGCGCGAGCATTTGCGCCAGCATCCCCCTGCCTCGCCGATCCTGATGTTCTACGGTGAGGCGATGCCCGCCTTCCTTGCCGGCTTCCCGCCGGTCGCGCATCTAGGTTATCTGCCCGACATCGCGCGGCTGGAACTTGCTCTCCGCCACTCCTACCACGCCGCCGATGCAACGCCAGTTGCCCCTGAGGCGCTCGGCGCTCTGCCGCCCGAGGTGTTCCTCGCCGTTCACATCCATCTTGCCCCGGCCGTCCGCCTGATCCGGTCGGACTGGCCGATCCACAGCATCTGGCACGCAAATATGTCGGGTGCCGAACCCCCGAAACACAGCGACGCCGAAGACGTGCTGGTGCTGCGCCCCGATTACGATCCGGTGCCGCACCTACTGCCCGAGGGCGCGGCAACCTTTGTCGAGGCGCTGAACCACGGAACAAGCGTGGGCGCGGCGATCGAGGCCTCGCCCGAGTTCGATCTGACCGCCACCCTTTCACTTCTCATCGCCGGCGGCGCGATCGCCGGTCTGAACGCGGACGTCGCATCATGCTGAAACAATACGACAATATCGCCGAAGCGATGGCGCGCGCCGCGCCCACGGCACTTCCCACCATCGCCCGTCTGGCCTTCGCCGCCGTGCTCTTCTTCTATTTCTGGTCCTCTGCGCAGACCAAGATCGGAATGGGCATTACCGGGATATTCATGCCAACCGACGGCGCCTACATTCAGATCTTCCCCAAGACTGTCGAAGCAGTCGGCTATGATCTCAGCCAGCTAGGCCTGTTCTATTGGGCCGTCGCCGTTGCTGGTACGATAGCGGAACTCACTCTGCCCATCCTCGTCGTGCTCGGCCTTTTCACCCGGATCGCCGCGCTCGGCCTGATCGGCTTTGTTTTCGTACAGAGCATCACCGACATCTTCGGCCACGGCATCATGGGTGACGATCTTGGCCGCTGGTTCGACATGGCGTCCGGGGCCCTCATCCTGGACCAACGTGCGCTTTGGATAACGCTCCTTCTAACCCTCGTCTTCCTCGGGGCAGGCCCGCTTTCGCTGGATCGTATTCTTGCGCGGATGCGCCCAATGTCGATCTCACCGCAACAATCTTGATTTTTTCCGCGAATCCGCGATCATTTCTCTGCGTGACGCAGACTTTCCTACCGCCTCCCTCGTCATGGGGCAGCCGGAAGACCCGAAAGACCTGGCTGCACGGCCTGGGGCAATGTCGCCCCAGGAAAATGACCAAGGAGGAACGGATGGCCACCGGCACCGTCAAATGGTTCAACACGACGAAGGGCTTTGGCTTCATCGCGCCCGATGACGGCGGCAAGGACGTGTTCGTGCACATCTCAGCCGTCGAACGCGCGGGACTGAAGACGCTCGCCGACAATCAGAAAGTCTCTTACGAGATGCAGTCCGGTCGGGATGGCCGGGAGTCTGCGGGCGATCTCAAACTTCTTTGAAAACACGCCGCGCCGACTGGACGGCCCGCTTTCGTGGGCCGTTATTCATTTCAGAACATCGGTTTGCACCTTGGCATCCCAACCTAGCCAGAGCATTCCTCCGCGCTCGATAACGGGCCTTTTCATCAGCGCCGGGTGATCGGACAAAAGCCGTTGTGGGGTCGCCTGCCGCGCGGCCTCGCCCAGGCCGCGCCAAGTGGTCGAGGCGCGGTTGACAAGCTTCTCTCCGAAGACGGCCAGGAAGCGGGCGTGATCATTGGCGTCCAACGGCTCCATCCGTATATCGCGAAACGCCACTCTCCGCCCCGCCGATTCGAGCGCCCGCCGCGCCTTTTTACAGGTGTCGCAGGTCGTCAGCCCGTAAACGATCGTCGTCTGCCCATTCGTCATCAACTGTTCCCTCTCTTGCGCGACCCGCCTTGTCGCCACCTTCGCCCGCGCGCCTGCCGCGCCTTGCGTCATCGGCGGCAACCCGCCGGTGAACTCTCGCCGGCGCGCAGCTATCGGCGGATTTCCGACCATCGGCGGCGGATTTCCGATTGTGGCTTTTCCATGACGGGACGCGGCCTTGATACCCTTTGCGCCAGCGTCTATCCCGGTCTTGCCACTGGGGGCAATCGGATCATGCGGGCCAGCCCGCACCGAAACTGACGGCGCCGACCACACGCGGCCGCCGAACAAATGGGGTGTGTCATGACCAAGTTACATGTGTCTGACGAGTTGATCGACCGACTTTCAAGTGAAACCGGGCGCCGCCTGACCGATCGGGTGCGGAAGAGCCGCAGACGGTCGCTGTCGCGGATTTCCCATTTTGCGGTCACGGTGACTTATGATGGCGTTACGATCGAGGAATTGACCTTCGACGCTGCTCCGACGCTGGCGCAGATCATCGCGCGGGCGGGGGATCAGGCTTTTGTCGTCTCGATCGGAATGAAGCGGAAAAGCCTGCGGGAGCGGGCGATGATGCTTCTGCCGCTGGCGGCGGAATAGGCCGCTACCGGAATTCCGGACTGTCGGAATCCGGGCGCGGGGTGCAGACTGGGGCCGTCAAGCAAGCGTCGGTTTCCCGAGGGGCGGGTGTCCTCCCTGACCGTCCCAAGGGCGGGCGCTCGCTTCTGCCCCGGCCGATGGCCGGGGCTTCTTTTCGCCCGGAATCGGCTGGCTTTCAGAACCGCCGCTGCGCGAATCTCAGCCAGGCTCAACGCCGGCCGGTCCAGCGCCTCCTCCCGGATCCCGCCCGACTGCCGCAACAATCGCCGGGCATTCCCGGCCGCTGTCCACGCCGCTTCCACGAAACGTCGGAAATCGGGGCGGAATTTGCCTTAAACTTGCCACATTCGCCCACCCACCGCAGAGTGGAGGCATGGACGGGTTTGTTCGTGGGAGTTGGGTCATGGCGGCGGAAATGGCGACGAGCGATTTCATCAGCAGGGTGCGGCAGCGGCATCACGCGGAACCCGACGAGGCGCCGTCGCCGGAGCGCACGTTCATCGTCCAGATCACCCGCGACGGCAAGGCGACCGAAGACCTGATCTTCGAGCGCGCCCCCACCATCGGCGCCATCGCCGCGCGTGCGGGGACCGATGCCTATGTGATCGCGGTCGACGTGATCCAGCACAGGGCCGAGGATCAGCTCGCCGCCGAATGAGCTTCGGGCCATCGGGCCCAACCCCCGAAAAGTGGTGTATGACATCCGTACACACCCCGTACACCGGGCGTGCAGACGCGTGGCCACATGTCGCGCCCGCAGGCGCCACAGAACACGCAGAGATCCTCCCGCGGGCCGCCCGGTCCGTGCGTTGGGGCGCGAGGTTAATGCCGCGTGCGGGGAAGCGCCGTTCGGTGGGTTCATGTTGCAAATGTGACAAGAGGCCATGATCGCGGGCAGGGAACCGCGGGGCGGCATCGGGCGTTCTCCATCGACGAAACCACGATCACGCCCGGAGGCGATTGCCATGTGGAAACACCTTGCCCTAGCCGGACTGCTTGCCGCGGCCACCGCCGCGCCCGCCATTGCCGACACCACGCCGAGAGGCGCGTGGCGGACCATCGGCTTCAAGGATGTGGGCCGCGGCGTGGACAAGGATTCGATCAGCCTGCCCGGAAGCCGCCGCTACGTCGCGATCCGGCTCTGCGCCGTCCGCCGCCCGATAACCATGTACGACTTCACCGTCGGCTTCGCCAATGGCGAGTACCAGAAACTTCCGGTGCGCAGCACGATCCGGCCGAACCAGTGCACGCGGGCGATCGACTTCTACGGCCGCCGCCACAACATCGACCGGGTTTACCTGACCTACGAGCGTATCCGCGACCGCGGCACGCCGGTGGTGTACGTCCAGGCGCGGTGAGGCGCATCCGACGGGTCCGCAGCCTCGGGCTGCGATTGACGCTTTCTTAACCACGCCGCGCCGATGGTCGGGCATGTCCCGCTACCTCCGCCCCAGAGTACCCGGCGCGACGGTGTTCTTTACCGTGACGCTTGCGGACCGCGGGGCCGACACGCTCGTCCGCGAGGTCGCGGTGTTGCGCGAGGCCGTCAGGGCCACGCGCGCGGCGCGACCGTTCACCATCGACGCGTGGGTGGTGTTGCCGGACCATTTCCATTGCGTATGGACATTGCCCGAAGGGGACGCGGATTTTTCGACGCGGATGGGCGCGATCAAGGCGCGGTTCACACGGGCAATGACCGGCGCGGACAATGCGGCGGTCGCGCGTAGGGTGGGGTTTTACCCCACCATGGCACAACGTCCCGAACCGGACGCGCGGGTGGCGGATGCGGACGGTGGGGTGGAACCCCACCCTACGATCAACGGCAGGCCGCGCACGCGGTCGAAGATGGCAAAGGGCGACGGGCGCGTGTGGCAGCGCCGGTATTGGGAACACCACATCCGCGACGAGGACGATTTCCGGGCGCATGTCCGGTATTGTTGGATCAACCCCGTGAAACACGGATTGGCGGGGCGCCCCGAGGATTGGCCGTATTCGTCGTATCACCGCGACGGCGGCGTGAGAAGCGGTTTTGTAGCGGCGGGGTTCGATACCCGGCCATGGACGGCAGTTTCAGGCGCGAGCGTCGCGGCGGAACGATGCGCGGAGCGGGCGGCGGATCGCGTGAATGGTGGCAATGAAATGCGCCACCCTACGGCTTGCTAGCTCCGAGCCTACAATCGTGCATCATTTGACTTCATAAACAGCCGCAAGAAACATCACATTATCACTCATTCAATGTCACTCGCTTCCAAACATGCTTCTGAAATCCGCATACTCCGATCAAGTTCCGGCCGCACATGCCGCGTCTGAACTTTAATCTCATGAAGCCCAAATTTCAATGTCCGAGTCGCTTGAGTAATACCAGCTCGGTCTTCCCGAGTCGATCCGTGCGAAGAGTACCTTACGAACATGAATCCATCGCTATCGCCTTTAAGTTCGGAAACTTAGTTCCACAGATCTCTATTGCAGAGACGCACTGGATCATTTCCGATTCAGAGTTCGAGTCTTGCGATGAGGCGCTTGACGCTCAATCTGCTAGGCTCGAATAACATCATCGAGATCATTCGACTTTGCGTATTGCTCTGCACAAACTGCTCCAGCGCATCCACTAGTTGTCGCATCACGCAATCGTTCAGTTTCATCGCAAATTTCCTAGGCAATGCGACCACAACACTATCGCTCGTTTTCTACGCCAACTCGAGGCTCACAAGGCAATCGTCGTTCGACTCCTTCTTCGGATCGTACTCGAATAGCATCACCGCATAAAATCAGTTGAGAAGTCTTGACACATTGAATATAATGCACCGACATTCAATCCATTCTGGCGGTCGCTCATCTTTAAACTGCGATCTACGTCCGCAACTGCGATCTGTCAGCCACATTCAAATATGGCGTTCAGCAACATAAGAGCATCTGTGCAATTGGCGTGCCTACAAATGCTTCCGATGTCAGAATACCATCTTCGATTGATTTCGGAACTACAAATGTCGACCACGAACAGCTGCCAGCTTGACCGATCATGCTCTGTCTCATAGCCGCCATCATCACACCGGCACGATAGTTCGGCCTGATGTGTCCAAACGTATAGAGCTACTGCTCAGCCATCCCAAACCCCCTCAAACTCCCGCCACTCGCCCTTGCTCATGCCGGAGGTCTCCTGCGTCACCGCCTCCCCGGCCAGCCGACGCTTCAACACCTCGATCGCCTTGCCCGACAGCGTCACCCCGCCCAGCCGGTAATCCTCGAACGCGCCATAGGCGAGCGGCACCCAGTCGCGGCACGATGTCGCACATCGTCTCGGCATAGACCCGGATCTCATACTGCGCATGGGCGTCGGCGCGGAGCCGCAGGAAGTGGAAGAGGTTGTGGAGGTCCACCTTCCAGTACCATTGCGTATAGACGTTGGCGGGCAGGTTCATGCGGGCAAGCTCGCGCGCGAGGCCCTTCTGGCCGTCCTGGCTCAGCATGTCCTCGTAGTGGTCGTAGCTGCGCATCGCATCCTCGCGCAGGATGTCGAGGACGCGGGCGGCCTCCTCGCCCTCCAGCATCTCGCCCCGGCCCTGGTTGTTGACGGTGGACTGGGCGGCGAGGTGTTCGGGCGCGGGGATGTAGAATTCGCGGTCGAGGATCGAGTAGCGGGCGGAATATTCGTTCACGTTGGCGGTGCGGTGGCGGATCCACTGGCGGGCGACGAAGACCGGCAGCTTGACGTGGAACTTGACCTCGCACATCTCGAACGGGGTCGAGTGCCAGTGCCGCATGAGGTAGCGGATCAGGCCTTCGTCGTTCTGCACCGCCTTGGTGCCGCGCCCGTAGGAGACGCGGGCGGCCTGGGTGATGGCGGCGTCGTCGCCCATGTAGTCGATGACGCGGACAAGGCCGTGGTCGAGGACTTCGTGCGCCTGGTAGAGGTGCCGTTCCATGCCTTGGGAGGTGGCGCGGAGGGTCTGGTGGGTCTGCGACCGCGCCTCGGCGATCTCGGCCTGTTGGTCCGGGGTGAGCGTCATGGATGGGTCCTCCGCCATATCGAATCGCGTTCCACTATATCTATGGTGCGGGACATGGGCACCCACGACAGGCGGTATATCGGCTGAAAGTTGTGGATGAACGCCCGTGGCGCTTCCGGCATCGGCAAGGGCCTGCTAGTGTTGGCGCAAACAGGCAACGGGAGGAGCGCATGGGCGTGAAATACCTGCACACGATGGTCCGCGTGCTGGATCTGGAAAAGTCGATGGCGTTCTTCGCGCTTCTGGGCCTGAAGGAGACGCGGCGCTTCGAGAACGAGAAGGGCCGCTTCACGCTGGTCTTCATGGCGCCCGAGGGGCAGCCGGACTGTCCGGTGGAGCTGACGTATAATTGGGACGGCGACGAGGGGCTGCCTTCGGACAGCCGGCATTTCGGACATCTGGCCTATGAGGTCGACGACATCTACGCCACTTGCGCCGAGCTTCAGGCCAGCGGCGTCACCGTCAACCGGCCGCCGCGCGACGGGCACATGGCCTTCGTGCGCTCGCCCGACAACATCTCGATCGAGCTTTTGCAGAAAGGGGCGGCGCTGGCGCCAGCGGAACCTTGGGCAAGCATGGGAAATACCGGGCACTGGTAGGCGTTGCCGCGCTGGCGCTGGCAGCCCCCGCGGGTGCGGCGGAGTGCCGGCTGGCGCTGCTTTTGGCGCTCGACGTGTCGGCGTCGGTCGATGCCGAGGAAGACGGGCTGCAAAGGGGTGGCCTGGCCTCGGCCCTCCTGGCGCCCGACGTGGCGGAGGCGATCCTGTCGGACCCTTCGCAGCCGGTCGTGTTGGCGGTCTATGAGTGGAGCGGACGGTTCGCGCAGAAGGTGCTGGTCCCCTGGACGCGGATCGAGACGGCGGAGGAGCTGACCTCGGTCGCCTCGCTGATGGGCGCGAGCGCGCGCGGCCATGACGACCTGCCGACCGCGATCGGCGATGCGTTGGGCTACGCGTCCGGGCTGTTCAACGACGGGCCGGACTGCCTTGCCCGCACGCTCGACGTTTCGGGGGACGGGGTGCTGAACGACGGGTTTCCGCCCGCCACGGCCTACAGGGTCTTTCCGTTCGGCGACATCGTGGTGAACGGCCTGGCGATACAGGGCGGCGACAAGGATGTGGCCGCCTATTACCGTCAGGCGGTCATCCGCGGCCCCGGCGCCTTCGTGATCGAGGCGGCGGGGTTCGGCGACTATGAACGCGCGATGCGGGAGAAGCTGCTGCGTGAGCTGTCCGGTCCGGTCATCGGGATGCTTCCCCGGCGTGGACCGGGATGAGCCGGTGCGCCGCACTGGCGGGACTGGTCATGCTCGCCGCCGGAGCGCCCGCCACGGCCTGCAGGCAGGCTCTCACCATCGGCCTCGACGTCTCGGCCTCGGTCGATGCGAAGGAGTTCGTACTTCAGGTCGATGGCTTGGCCTCGGCCCTGCTGTCGCCGTCGGTTCGGGCGGCGATCCTGACCATGACCGACGATCCGGTCTGGCTGTCGGTCTATGACTGGTCGGGCGAATGGGACCAGCGCGTGATCCTGCCCTGGACCGCGATCCGCAACGAGACGGACCTCGTCGACAGCGCGCGCAGGATCGCCGCCACCCGACGCATCGAACGGTCGCCTTCGACCGGCGTGGGTGCGGCGTTGCGATACGGCGCGCGGCGCCTCTCCGAACGGCCGGATTGCCAGGTCCAGACGATCGACCTGACCGGCGACGGCAAGAACAATTCCGGTATTGCGCCGGAACGTGTCGAAATCGGCGGCGAGCGCGTGCCGATCACGGTCAACGCGCTGGTCATCGGTCCTGACCGCGAGGAAAGCTGGGATGGCGGGGAGCCCGGGATCGCGGAACTGTCGGCCTGGTTCCGGCGCTACGTCATCCGGGGTCCGGACGCGTTCGTCGAGACCGCCGTGGGCTTCGACGATTTCGCCCGCGCGATGGAACGGAAGCTCTTGCGAGAACTGTCGCCGCCGGTCATCGGGATGATGCCACGCACAGGCCCCGGATGAGGCCAGTGGTGCAACGTCCGTTTACGCCAAGTGTGGGTCCGGCCTATAGATAGGCTGCACAGCCGGAGGTTCCCCCATGCATCTTGCCCGTTTCCCGCGGCATTTCCTCGCCCATCTGCCGACGCCGCTTGAAAGGATGGACCGCCTTACGGCAGAGCTTGGCGGGCCCGAGATCTGGATCAAGCGGGACGACTGCACCGGGCTTTCAACGGGCGGCAACAAGACCCGAAAGCTCGAATTCCTGATGGCCGAGGCAGAGGCGCAGGGCGCCGATATGGTGATGACGCAAGGCGCGACCCAGTCGAACCATGCGCGCCAGACGGCGGCCTTCGCGGCGAAGCTCGGGATGGCCTGCCACATCCTGCTTGAAGACCGCACCGGATCGAACAATGCCAATTACAACAACAACGGCAATGTCTTGCTGGATCATCTGCACGGGGCAACAACCGAAAAGCGCCCCGGCGGCGGCGACATGAATGTCGAGATGGAGTTGGTCGCGGACAGGTTCCGGGCCGAGGGGCGCAAGGTCTATACGATCCCCGGTGGCGGATCGAACCCGACGGGTGCCCTTGGCTATGTGAACTGCGCCTTCGAGCTTTTGGGGCAGGTCAACGACCGGGGTCTGAAGGTCGACCATATCGTCCATGCGACCGGCTCGGCGGGGACGCAGGCGGGGCTGATCGTCGGGCTGAAGGCGACAAATGCGAACATTCCGCTTCTGGGCATCGGGGTCCGCGCACCGAAGCCGAAGCAGGAGGAGAATGTCTTTAATCTCGCCTGTGCGACGGCCGAAAAGCTGGGGTGTGCGGGCGTGGTCAAGCGCGGGGACGTCGTGGCGAATTGCGATTATGTCGGCGAGGGCTATGGCATCCCCTCCGAAAGCGGCCTTGAGGCGATCGCCATGTTTGCCGAACTCGATGGCATCCTCCTCGACCCGGTCTATTCTGCCAAGGGTGCTGCCGGGCTGATCGACCTCGTCCGCAAGGGACATTTCACGAAGGGCGAGCGCGTCGTCTTTCTGCATACCGGCGGTGCCGCAGGGCTTTTCGGTTACGACTTCGCCTTCGATTTCACCAATCGCTGGACGTAAACGCCACGGCCCCTATAACTCGCGCAAGGGATTTCGGGGGCCATCATGGCGGGCAGACCGGCGAAACGGCCGGAGTTCAACATCTTCTTCATCGGTCAGTCCGGGCGGCTGGCCTACGAGGCGGTGTGCTTCGCGGCCACGTTCCGCGCCGCCAATCCCGAGTTCAAGGGCCGCCTTCTGATGGGTGAGCCGCAGCCCGGCGACCGCTGGCCCGGCGATCCGCGCGTGCCGGGGCCGATCCGGAAGCTCCTCGACGGCTTCGGCGTCGAGATACTGCCCTTCGAGAACCGGCATTTCGGCAGCGGCTATCCACAGGGCAACAAGATCGAAGGACTGCTCGCCCTGCCCGACGCGCCGTTCGTCTTCTTCGATACCGACACGATCTTTACCGGACCTGTCGAGGGCGTCGGCTTCAACTTCGACACGCCATCGGCGTCGATGCGGCGCGAGGGGACCTGGCCGCAGATCGAGCTTTACGGACCGGGATATTCCGCGATCTGGCAGTCGCTCTATGACAGGTTCGGGCTTGATTTCGCCTCGAGTTTGGACCCCACGCAGCCCGACGAGCATTGGGAGCGGTATCTCTATTTCAACGCGGGCTGGTTTTTTCACCGCTCGCCGCAAGCCTTCGGGCATCGGTTTCTCGACTATGCGCTGGCGATCCGCGACGACGGGCCGGAGACGCTGGTGTGCCAGACGCTCGACCCGTGGCTCGATCAGGTGGCGCTGCCGTTGGTGGTCCATTCCTTCGGGGGCGGACGGCCGGGTGCCGCGCTTGCGGGTCTGGATGGCGATGTGACCTGCCATTACCGCACGCTGCCCCTGCTTTATGCCCGCGAAAGCGACGCGGCGGTGGCGGCCCTCGAGGCGGCCATCGCGCCCAATCAGGTCAAGAAGGTGCTGAAGGACTACGAGCCCCTGAAAAAGCTCGTCTATCAGAAGAAGGGCGGGAAGATCCGCGCGATGTTCGACCGGGCCGATCTGCCCCGGCGCGAACAGGCAATCCGCAACCCGATCAAGCGTGCGGGGCTCTGGCTGCGCTAGGCGGCGAAGACGCGGTCCATCGCGGCGAAGCCCTTGACCTCGATCGGATTGCCCGAAGGGTCGCGGAAGAACATGGTCCACTGTTCGCCAGGCTGGCCTTCGAAGCGGACCGAAGGGGCGAGCACCCAGTCCGTCCCCGCCTGCTCAAGGCGTTCCGCCAGCGCCTTCCAGTCGGGCAGCTGCAATACCACGCCGAAATGCGGCATCGGCACCATGTGATCGCCGACCTTGCCGGTGGATGCGTTGGCAAAGGGTTCGCCCAGATGCAGGCTGAGCTGGTGGCCGAAGAAGTCGAAATCGACCCAGGTATCGGTCGAACGCCCCTCGGTACAGCCGAGGGTGCCGCCGTAGAAGGCGCGCGCCTCGTCGAGGTCGCGGACATGGAAGGCAAGGTGGAAAGGCGTCGGCATGTCGGTCTCCTTTCGTTTCGGCCGCACGGTAGCGCAGCCGTGAAGCATTCGCATCTTGATTTCCCGGGCGCACGGCAAGAAGGTCCGGCCAGCGCGGAACAACGTGATGGAGTCCCCGATGCGTCTTTTCCCGATGCTTGGCCTCATTCTTGCCCTGGCGATGCCCGGCATGGCGCCTGCGGAGACGCATTTGCCGGCGAACGAGGGCGAAGTCACCCTCAGCTTCGCGCCGGTGGTCAAGATGGCAGCACCCGCCGTGGTCAACATCTATGCGCGAAAGATCGTCGCGGGCAGCCCCAGCCCGTTCGCCAACGACCCGTTCTTTTCGCAATTCTTCGATTTCGGGCAGGCCGCGCCAAGGGTGCAGAATTCGCTCGGTTCCGGGGTGATCCTGCGGCCGGACGGGATCGTCGTGTCGAACTACCATGTCGTTGGCGACGCCGACGAGATCCGGGTGGTGCTGACTGACCGCCGCGAATTCGATGCGAAGGTGATCCTCGCCGATCAGGCGGCCGATCTCGCCGTGATCCGGCTTGAGGGGGCGAAGGATCTGCCGGCGCTGAGGCTTGCGGATTCCGATCTGGCGGAGGTGGGCGACCTCGTCCTTGCGATCGGCAACCCCTTCGGTGTCGGCCAGACAGTGACAAGCGGGATCGTCTCGGGCCTTGCCCGCGCCGGCGGCGGGCTTGGAGAGGGCAAGGGCTATTACATCCAGACCGACGCGCCGATCAATCCAGGCAATTCCGGCGGCGCGCTGGTCGACATGAAGGGGCAGCTTCTGGGCATCAACACCTCGATCCTGTCGCGCTCGGGCGGCTCGAACGGGATCGGCTTCGCGATTCCCTCGAACCTTGTGGCGCAATATGTGGACCAGGCGGAATCCGGGGCGACCGAGGTGATCCGCCCCTGGTCGGGGATCGACGTGCAACCGGTTGACGCCGACATGGCCGAGGCGATGGGCCTGCCCGGTCCGCATGGCGTCGCGGTTACACATGTCCATCCCGCAAGCCCCTTCGCCACGGCCGGGCTGAGCGCGGGCGACGTGCTGACCGCGATCGACGGCCAGCCCGTCGACGGACCGCAGGAGCTTGACTACCGCATGGCGATCCACCGGGTGGGCGCGACGCTGCCAATGGCATTCTGGCACGAGGGCAAGCTGAAGAAGGCCGACCTGACGCTCATCGCGGCGCCGGGAGGCGATGGAACGGACAGCGTCAGGATCGGCGGGCGCAGCATCTTCAGCGGCCTTGGCATCGCGGACCTGACGCCCGCGCTGATCGAGAAGCTCGCCCTGCCGCTCAGCGCCGAGGGTGTGGTGGTGACCGAGGTTGCCGGCCCCGCGCGGCACACCGGACTGGCGCCCGGAGATATCCTGACCGCGCTCAACGGCACGCCGCTGACCACGGCGCAGGACTTCGCGGACAAGGTGGCCGAAGGCGGGCGCGGATGGCAGGTGGATCTGATGCGCGGCGGTCAGCGTGGCGTCGTTCGGCTGGGCGGCTGAAAACGCGCCGGACTGAACAGACGCACCCCGTTGTGCGCACTTCTGCCTTGTCCTAACGTCAGCGCCAATCAATCCCGAGGGAGGAACCCATGACCAAGAGCTACGGCTTCGACACGCTGCAAATCCATGCCGGCGCGCGGCCCGATCCGGCGACGGGTGCGCGCCAGGTGCCGATCTACCAGACCACCGCCTACGTCTTCCGCGACGCCGATCACGCGGCGGCTTTGTTCAACCTTCAGGAAGTGGGCTACATCTATTCCCGGCTGACCAACCCGACCGTCGCGGCGCTTGCCGAACGCATCGCCACGCTCGAGGGCGGCACTGGGGGCGTCTGCTGTTCATCCGGCCATGCGGCGCAGATCCTCGCATTGTTTCCCCTGATGGGTCCGGGGCGGAATATCGTCGTCTCCACAAGACTTTACGGCGGGACCGTCACGCAGTTCAGCCACACGATCCGGCGCTTCGGCTGGTCGGCGAAATTCGTCGATACCGACGATCTGAAGGCGGTCGAGGCGGCCATCGACGACGACACCCGCGCGATCTTCTGCGAGAGCATCGCCAATCCCGGCGGCTATGTCACCGACATTCCGGCATTGGCGAAGGTGGCCGACAAGGCCGGGGTGCCGCTCATCGTCGACAACACTTCGGCCACGCCCTATCTCTGTCGCCCGATCGAGATGGGCGCGACGATCGTTGTCCACTCCACGACGAAATACCTCACCGGCAACGGCACCGTGACGGGTGGGGCGATCGTGGATTCGGGCAAGTTCGACTGGTCGGCCTCCGCCAAGTTCCCCTCGCTCTCTGCGCCAGAACCGGCCTATCACGGGCTGAAGTTCCACGAGACCTTCGGTGCGCTCGCCTACACCTTCCATTCCATCGCCATCGGCCTGCGCGATCTTGGCATGACGATGAACCCGCAAGGCGCGCATTATACGCTCCTCGGTATCGAGACATTGTCTCTGCGCATGGATCGGCATGTGGCGAATGCCAGGAAGGTGGCGGCGTGGCTGGAGAAGGACCGGCGCGTGGACTCCGTCACCTATGCGGGCCTGCCGTCGTCGCCCTATCACGACCGCGCACAGAAGCTCTACCCGAAGGGTGCGGGGGCGCTCTTCACCTTTGCGGTCAAGGGCGGCTACGAGGCTTGCGTGAAGCTGGTGGATTCGCTGGAATTGTTCAGCCACGTCGCGAACCTTGGCGATACCCGCTCGCTCGTCATCCATTCCGCCTCGACCACGCACCGGCAGCTTTCGCCGGAGCAACAGGCAGCGGCGGGGGCGGCACCGAACATGGTGCGCCTGTCGATCGGGATCGAGGATGCCGACGACCTCATCGCCGATCTGGATCAGGCCCTGGCGAAGGCCACGGCCTGAAATGGACGCGGCCCGATTTGTCTTGTGACAAATCGGGTTCGCAGCCAGTTGAGATCACTCGACGATCTCGTAAGTGAGGTTGACGGTGGCCGACACGGTCAACTCGCCCGAGGCGACGGGTACGCTGCCCGCGTCCTTGGCGAAACGCGCCTCGGCCATCATCATCGGCTGCGGTCCGCCGGAATTGCCGAGCTCGCTGATCGAAAGGATAGGCCCGAGTTTGACACCCGCTGCCTCGGCATAGAGCGCGGCCTTGTGGGCGGCGTCGGCCACGGCGCGGCGGCGCGCTTCGTCCATCGTGTCATCGGGGCTTTGCAACCCGAAACTCAACCCGCCGAGCGTATTCGCGCCGTCCGATACCACCGCGTCGAGCGTCTGGCCCAGCACGCCAAGGTCGCGGACCCGAACGGAGACCATGTTGGACGCAATGTAGCCGGTGATCTTCGCATCGGACCCGTCGCTGCTGTAGTCGTAGCGCGGGTTGAGCGAGAGGCCGCTGGTCTGGATGTCGCGATCCTCGATCCCCGCCGCCTTGAGTCGCGCGAGCGCCCCGGCAATGCCGTCGGAATTCGCCTTGAGCGCCGCGGCGGCGCTGTCGGCCTCGGTCGTCACGCCAAGGTTCAGGGTCGCCATGTCGGGGGCGATCTCGACCTTGCCTTCGCCGGTGACGGCAATCGTCGCGGGCATGGTTTCGGCGAAAGCCGGCAGGCCCAGCATCAGCGCCGTGGCCAGAATTGGAAAAACACGCATGAAACCCTCCTTGGTATCGCGGTCATCTTCCCGTGTTTGACGCAGCCCGCAAGCCGATCCTTGGGGACATCCGCTTTCCTTGGGCGAAATTCTGCTTTAGGACGGACACGCCTAAAACGGCGACTTCGTCAGAAGCCCCACCCATGGTAGTTGCCCCGGAATGAAGCCCGCATTCGCACTCGACCTTGATCGCGACTCCGCCACGCTGCTGCACCGCACGCCTGATGGCTGGCTGGAGCTTGGCAAGGTCGCACTGTCCTCGCCCGATCTCGACGGCGAGCTGAAAGCGCTTCGCGCCAGGGCCGAGGCGCTTGCCCCCGACGGTTTCACGACGAAGTTGATCCTGCCACCGTCGCAGCTTCTCTACACCGAAGTCGAGGCGACCGGAAACGACCGCGCCGGCCAGCGCGCCGCGATCATCCATGCACTGAAGGGGCGTACGCCCTATCCCGTCTCGGAACTGGTGTTCGATTGGTCGCGCGTCGGGCAGCGCGCCCGCGTCGTCGTGGTGGCAAAGGTGACGTTGGAGGAGGCCGAGAGCTTCGTTGAAGATCACGGCTTCAATCCGGTCTGCTTCGTGGCCATTCCTGCCCCCGACAAGTTCGGCGGCGAACCGTTCTTTGGCCTGACTTCGCGCGCGTCCGAGCATATGCCCAACGGCGCGCGGCTCGACCGCGATCAGGATCCGGTCCGTGTGGTCACCGCGCCACCGGCTTTCGAGGTCGCGGAGTCGACCGAGACAGACGAGCCTGCCGGGGACGGCGCCGGGCAAAGCGTTCCGCCGATCGATCCCGTCGCCGAGGTTGCTGCGCCGAACGACCCCGATGGTGACGTCACCACCCCCGAGCTGTCCGAACCGGAGACAGCGCCAGCGCCCGAGGAAATGACGGTCGAGGAAACGCTCGACGCGGCGGAAGAGGAGCCTTCCGGGGATATCAGCGAAACACCCTCGGAAGATGTGATCGAAGCGACCCCCGAGGATAAGGGCGAGACGCCCTTCGAAGCGGCGGCGGGAATCCGGGGCCGGGACGACCGCAGAGGCACCGGCCGACGATGACGCCGCCACGCTGCACGGCGCGGAGGAAACCGCTTCGGCACCCGAAGCGGCAAACCCTGAGCCGGCCCAAACGCCGAGCGAGGTGGCCGCTCCGGAGGATGGCGGACCCGGGAAGGCCATCGCCGGCGCGGACGCGGATGCCGCCGACGACATCCGCCTGGAGAGCGCAGGTGCCGGAAGCGCCACGTTGCTGCTTTCGCCCGAGATCGAGGAAGCGCCGTTCATCGCCGTCGATGACGGCGCCGAAGACGAGCCGCCTGCGGGGGCGCTGCCGGAAGCCGCGACCGCGGAAAGCTTTTCCATCCTCGACGACCGATTGCCCGAAGAGGGAAGCGAGATCGCCCCGACCGGGTTCCAGACCCGCCGTGGTCCGGCGGTGAGCCGGAGCGAGGATGAAGAGGATCTGCGCCGCGCCGCCAGCCGCATGCACCTGATGACGACGGACCCGATGCCCGATCTGCCTTTGCCCAAGGTGATCGAGGGCGCGGTCAGCATCACCGCCCCGGCCCTGGATATTCCCGGCCCGATCGTCGATGACGACGAGGCCGGTGACGGCCCGACGCGCAAACGCCGCACTCCACCGCTTGGCCGTGTCATACTGAAGACCATTCCCGATGCGGCGCACGGAACCATGGCGCAGCAGAAGATGAGGCGCGCGGAAACCGGCCGGCATCCGCTGGCCGCGCCACCGCCAGTTGCGGCGCCGACGCCGGAACGTAGCAAGGTGAAGGGCCAGGCGCGACCCACGCCGCGCCGGCAGGGCAAACGCAGCCGGACCTTGATCTACCTCATCGCCTTGCTGCTCCTCGCGATGGTCGGGACGGCGATCGCGGCGCTCTTCTTCGGGCAGGACCGGCAGGCGGCCCTTCCGGACACCACGGCGTCTCCGACGACATCCGAGGCCGCCGCGCCGGAGGAAGACGTCATTCCTCCGTCGGACGGTGCCGAAACCGAACCTCCGGCCCCTTCCGAAGCCATCCGTCAGGACAGCTCGGGGACGACACAGGATCAGACCGCGTCGGGGGAAACCAGCGCCACCGATGCCGCCGTGGAATCGGCGCTCAACAGCGGGGATGCCATTTCCGAACCGACCGTCGCGCCCCCGGCAGAGGTACCCGCCACCGCGCCGGCCCCGACGCCGGAGCCAGCCGCCGACGCGGCGGGCGCCCCGGCGATTTCCGACACGGCACCCGCGCCTGGCGATGTGGCCGGCCCCGCCGGCCTGCCGGACGCCAGGGACAGTGGCGCCGACACCCCGCCCCTGCCCCAGCCCTTGCCGCCGCCATTCGGGACGGTAGTAACCTTCGGACCGGGCGGACTGATCGTGCCGACGCCGGAAGGTGTCATCACGCCGGACGGCTTCACACTGTTCGCGGGCCAGCCGCCGGTCGTCCCGCCCGCAAGACCGGGCAGCGCCGCGCCCGCCCCGGCGGCGCCCACGGCCCCGGCGACCGCCACCGATCCGGCTGTCGATCCGGCTGTCGATCCAGCCGCCGAGAGGCCCGACGACGGCGCCGCGCTGACCCCGCAGGATGATCCGCAAACCACTGTTGGCGACGCTGTTCCGGCGGACCCGGCAGTTGCGGGCAGGCGACCGAAAAATCGACCGGAGAGCGTCATCGCAGCCGCGATCGCAGCGCATCAGAAAGCCGATGCGCTCGCCGAAGCGGCCGCCGACGCCGCGAAGGCGGAGGCCGAACGGCTGGCCTCTGCCACGCCGCAGGCGGTTGCCTCGTCCCGCCGCCCCGCCAGCCGTCCGAGCGGCTTTTCCAAGGCGGTCGAGGCGGCCGTCGCCGCCGCAGTCGCCACCCCGCCTGCCGTGCCGGAACCCGCCGCCGCGCCGGAACCCGCCGCCGTGCCCGCCCCGGCAGCATCGACGGCACAGGCCCAGGAGATCGACGAGCCGGAACCCGTCGCGGCGACGCCGAACATGCCGACATCCGTCACAGTGTCGAAACAGGCGACCGTGAAGAACGCCCTGAACCTCGGCGAGGTCAGCCTGATCGGCGTCTTTGGTTCATCGGCGAACCGCCGCGCCCTGATCCGGATGCCTACCGGGCGCTTCATCAAGGTCAAGGTCGGCGACCGTCTCGACGGCGGCACCGTCGCGGCGATCGGCGACAGCGAGGTCAGCTATGTCAAGCGGGGCAGGACCATCGTGCTGAAGATGACGAAGAAGGGCTGACGACGGCGGGTCGCGGCCCGACGCCTGCGGTCAGCCGGTGCGCACCGTTTGGCCGCAGTGTATTGTCAGAACATCTGCACAAGGCCGGAGGCCCCGGCATGCGGCGAAAGCCGGAGCCATCATGTTGCGCGTCTGAAACACGAAGTTGATGTGCCATAGCCAAAGCCTGAGGCTAGGCTGAGAATCGATGTACAAGATCCGCAAAGCCGCCCCACCCGAACACCGCAACGTCGATTTTCATGCTTCTTCTCCTCCATGCCGCAAGGCAGGGGGAGGCCAACTGATTTCCAATGCCACCGAACTTCGATTACGCTGACATCCGACCCGTTCCTCCGCCAAGCTTCGCGTCGAGCAATCCCGGCAGAGCGAAGGCAGCGGCCCGATCCGACCCGAAACATTCCCGCTAATCACCAGGTACAATGGAAGGTTTTCTTTTTCAGGCTTCGCTCTACCTGATCGCGATGGTCATCGCGGTTCCGGTGGCATCGCGTCTCGGCCTTGGATCGGTCCTGGGCTATCTCGTGGCGGGCATCGTCATCGGCCCGGTTCTCGGCATGGCCGGATCGGAAATGCATGACCTCCAGCATTTCGCGGAATTCGGCGTCGTGATGATGTTGTTCCTGATCGGGCTCGAACTGGAGCCGAGGGCGCTCTGGAACATGCGCGACAAGCTGTTCGGGCTTGGCGGGTTGCAGATCGTTCTGACCTCCATCGTCGTCACGATCGGGATGCTCGCGCTCGGCTATGACTGGGCCGTCGCGCTGACCATCGGGGTCACGCTGTCGCTTTCGTCAACCGCCATCGTGCTGCAAACCCTGAGCGAGAAGCGGCTGATGCAGACGGCCGGCGGGCGGAACATCTTTTCCGTCCTTCTCATGCAGGACATCGCGGTCATCCCGATCCTCGCCTTCCTGCCGCTCCTCGCGCTTCCGGGTGCCCGTGCGCTCGCCGAGGCGCAGAGCAAGGACACGATCGCCGCGACGTTCATCGAAAGCCTGCCGGGATGGGGCGTCACGCTGGTCACCCTTGGCGCGGTGGTGGCGACGGTGTTGGGGGGGCACTACCTCGTCAAGCCGATTTACGCCTATGTGCATCGCGCCAAGCTGCGCGAGATCAACACTGCGTTGGCGTTGATGATCGTGGTCAGCATCGCGTCTCTGATGCTGATGGTGGGGCTTTCTCCGGCGCTCGGCACTTTCCTTGCGGGGGTCGTCCTTGCCAACTCGGAGTTCAAGCACGAACTGGAAAGCGATATCGCGCCGTTCAAGGGGCTTCTCCTCGGCCTCTTCTTCATCACCGTCGGCGCGGGCATCGACGTGGAAACTCTGTTTTCGCGCCCCTTCACCATCGCCGGCCTGACGCTGGCCCTGATGGTTGCCAAAGGCGCAGTGCTCTATCTGCTCGGCTGGCTTTTCAGGCTGCGCGGGCGCAACCAATGGCTGTTCACCCTGGGCCTCGCCCAGGCGGGCGAATTCGGTTTCGTCCTGACATCCTTCGCGCTGGCGCAGCGGATCATCCCGCAGGCGGTGGCGCAGAGCCTCCTGCTCGTCATCGCGCTGTCGATGTTCCTGACGCCGCTCTTCTTCATGCTGCACGACTACATCGCCAAGCATATGGGCGAGGATGGCGAGAAGACGCCCGAAGACGAGATCCACGAGCAGCAACCGATCATCATCGCGGGCGTCGGACGGTTCGGCCAGGTGGTCAACCGGATGGTCACCAGTTCCGGGTTCAAGACGACCGTCATCGACCACGACCTGAAGGTGATCCAGCTGCTGCGGCGCTTTGGCATGAAGGGCTATGTCGGCGATCCGACCCGGCCCGAACTTCTGGCGGCAGCAGGGCTCGACAAGGCGCAGGTGCTGGTGGTCTGTCTCGACGACCGGAAGGCTTCGGCCCGGCTCGTCTCCTATGCGCGCCGCCAGCGCGAGGACCTGCACATCATCGCACGCGCCCGCGACCGTGAGCATGTCTTCGAGCTTTACCGCGCGGGGGCGAATGACATCGTGCGGGAATACTTCGACTCCAGCACGAGGGCCGGTCGGTATGTGCTTGAGAACGTAGGGCTTTCTGAATACGAGGCGTCGGAGATCCAGAAGACCTTCTATCAACTCGATCGTGCTGCCGTGCGCGATCTGGCCGAGGTCTGGAAACCCGGGATCCCGGTCGAGCAGAACCCGGAATATGTCGCCCGCGCGAAGGAATTGAACCGCGAGCTGGAATCCGCTCTGCTTGCGCGTTTCTCCAAGGCGCAGAAGGAAGGCAAGCACAAGGAGGCGGCGGAATAGCCGGCTTAAAAGCAAAACGCGGCCCCGAAGGACCGCGTTTCTTTCCGTGAGTTAATGCTTCAGGCCGCGCGGGTCAGGAGGACGTCGTCCACCGTCTTCTGCGCCCCGGCTTCGTCGACGCCCGAAACGGCGGCGACTTCGCGGGTCAGCCGTTCGAGCGCGGCTTCGTAAAGCTGACGTTCGGAATAGGATTGCTCGCGCTGGTCGTCCGAACGGTGCAGGTCACGCACCACTTCGGCAATCGCCATCAGATCACCCGAGTTGATCTTCTGCTCGTACTCCTGGGCGCGGCGCGACCACATCGCGCGCTTGACCTTGGCCTTGCCCTTCAGCGTCTCGAGCGCCTTGGTGACGAGATCCGGGGAAGCCAACTGTCGCATCCCGATTTCGTTGGCCTTGTGCGTCGGCACACGCAAAGTCATCTTGTCCTTCTCGAAGGAGATCACGAAGAGTTCGAGCTTGATGCCCGCGATTTCCTGCTCTTCAACCTCGATGATCCGTCCGACGCCATGCGCCGGATAGACGACGAAGTCGTTGGGACGGAAGTCGGCCTTCTTGGTCTTGCTCATTAGCGCGTTCCCTCGCACATGGTCCCGTGTTGAGGGCGAAAAAAGGTGCCGGCGATCACGCGATCGTCGGTCATAAACATCCCGATTTTCGTCAGAACCCCCGTCGCAGCCAGTCACGGCCACGATTTCGCACAGGTATCCTCATCCAAACATGTCAAGAATATAACATCAAATCCGCAAAATTGGAAGGCCGCAAAACGGCGGAGCGCATTCGCCGATGCGAATTCGATATTTGGGCCACGCTTGCGACCGTCGCATCCGTCAATTCAGCCAGCCTTTCCGGTCACTACGCCGAATCGCCGCGTCAATTCGTCTCAGTCGCCCGTGCCGGGCGCTTCGGAGAAGTACTTTTCGCGCTTGTCAGTCTCACCGTCGCGTTCCTCGGCCCCGGGAAGCGGATCCTTCCTCTGGGTGATGACCGGCCAATTCTCGGAATACTTGCGGTTGAATTCCACCCATTCATCGAGGTTCGGTTCGGTATCCGGACGGATCGCGTCGGCCGGGCATTCCGGTTCGCAGACGCCGCAGTCGATGCACTCGTCCGGATGAATCACCAGCATGTTCTCACCCTCGTAGAAGCAGTCCACGGGGCAGACTTCCACGCAGTCGGTGTACTTGCAGGCGATACAGTTATCGGTGACGACATAAGTCATGGCGGACGTCCGGCGTTTGGCACTCTTGTGCTACCTATCGTCAAGCCCGGCATCATTCAAGACGGCCACGGGTGGAAAGTCCGGCGGCACGCTTGGGCACGGCGGTGCAGGGACATTATTCCATCCGCGCGCCCGGTCCGGCACTATCGTCATCCTCATCTGGTTGAAGATCGTCATAGAGACCGCGCGCCTCTTCCGCCGGGCCGCGCCTCGTGCCGCAGGCGGCCACGCGGATCACCCGAATCCGTCCGCCCTGCGGAAACGTCAGCACGTCGCCCGGCCCGACGCCCCTGCCCGGCTTGCCCATCTTCGCGCCGTTCAGCCGCAGATGCCCCTTCGTCACCACATCTGCGCAAAGGCCGCGGGTCTTGAAGAACCGCGCCTGCCAGAGCCATTTGTCGATGCGGATGCGGTCTTCCGCCAAGCTGGCCTCAGATCTTGTCGCGAAGCCCCATCAGTGCGGCTGCGAAGGGATTGTCGGGGTCGATCCGGTCCTTCTTCGGGGGACGGGATTCAAAGTTGCGCCCGCCCTGCTCATCGCGCTTGGCCTTGCCGCCCTGCTTGCCCTTCTGGAACTTGCCGCCCCGCTCGCCGCGTGGCTTGCCCTCGCGCCGCTCGCCGCCTTCGCCGGGCGCGCCCTCGGGCCTGCGGCCGCGCTGCTGGCGGTCGCCGCGCGGGGCGCGCGGTTTCGGTGCCCAGGTGAAGGTGTAGAAGATTTCCGGCTCAGTGACGATCTGGATCGCGGCCTCATCCTCGGTGATCGGATTGGCGGTCTGCCCTTCCTCGACCGGTTGGGCGACCGGCTCGGCGCGGACCTTCTCGCGCTCGCCCTTTTCGCCCTTGTAGCCAAGACCTTCCATCAGGTCGGCAAACTGCTCCAGCGTCATCCCGGTGATCGAAAGCATGTCGGGATTGGCCTCGAACCCGCTGCGGCTGTCCTGCGTGCGCAGAATGTCGGCGAGGCGTTCCAGCATGTCGATGCGAAGCGCGCGCTGTCCGGCCGGGTGATACCCGGAAAGCGTGTAGTACCCCTTCGGCACGTCCGGGATGTTCGGGACAGTGACGAGGCCCGGCGGCGGGCTCTCGGGAAACTCGTCCAGCCCTTCGAAAAGCGACCAGAGAACAAGGCGCAGTCGGGTCGGCGCCGGTTTCAAAAGAAGCGGCTGGAAGATCGTGTATTGCCCGAAGCGCACTCCATGCTTGCGGAGCGCGCCGCGCATGTCCTGATCGAGCGCCTTGACCTCATCGGCCACACCGTCGCGCGGCAGAACGCCCATCGCCTCGGTCAGGCGAAAGGCGAAACCGCGGGCGAGGCCCGCGAGCGCCTCATCGCGTCCGAGGTTGAGCAGCGGCTCGAAGAGCGTCGCCACCTTGCGGTCGATGAAATGCTGAAGGCGGCGGCGGACCTTTTCGCCCACGTCGAACCCGGCCTCCTCATCCACGAATGCCTCGACCTGCGGCTTCAACGCTTCCGCCCCCTTCACCAGCTTGCCGATGGCGGAGGAGCCCCACATGAGGCCACCCTGCTCGGTGAAGTCCAGTTCGGTGTCGGGCGCGTTGTAGAAGCGGTCGGCGCGCAGATGGAATTCAGGCTTCAGCGCCTCATAGGCTGCCTGTTTCAGCGTCTTCGCCTGATCCGGCGTGGCCGATCCATCCTGCTGGAAGCGGAAGCCTTCGAGACGGCCGACGAATTCGCCCTCGACCGTCACTTCGCCCTTGTCGTTCACCTCGGCCACGAGGCCCTCCTTCTGCTTGAGCCGGCGAAGGAGGACACTCGTCCGCCGGTCCACAAATCTTTGCGTCAGCGCATTGTGCAAAGCGTCTGACAGGCGGTCTTCTACAGCGCGCGTTTCCTCGCGCCAATGACTTTCGTCAGCGACCCAGCCCGAACGCTGCGCCACGTAGGTCCATGTGCGGATATATGCCAACCGTTTCGACAATGTGTCGATGTCGCCGGCCGACTTGTCGATGCTGCGGATCTGTGCCGAAAGCCAGTCGTCGGGGACATGGCCGGGCGCTTGCAGGAAGCCGAAGATGCGTTGCAGGAGATTGGCGTGTTCCTGCGCGGAAATGCCCTGAAAGTCGGGGATGCGGCAGACATCCCAAAGGAGCCTGATATCCCGCGGATGGTGCGCGCGGTCGCGGACGACTGGCAGATCGGCGAGCATCTTCAGACCTCGCAGATCGTCGGCCTCGCGCCCGCGCATCAGCCATTCGTCCTTCGGAGACGCCTCAAGCGAGGCGATGAGTCGGTCCACAGTGCCGAAGTCGAGATCGGAGGAGCGCCAGGTCAGCCGTTGGATCGGGCTGAAGCGGTGGTTTTCGATGGCGTCGACGACGTCCTCCGCCAGGGGCCGCGCCTCTCCCGTCACACCGAAGGTGCCGGGTGCCATGTGCCGCCCCGCCCGTCCGGCAATCTGCGCGAGCTCGTGCGGGAACAGGGACCGCATCCGCCAGCCGTCGAATTTCGCCGTGGCCGAAAAGCCGACATGGCCGATATCGAGGTTGAGGCCCATGCCGATGGCGTCGGTGGCGACGAGGTAATCCACTTCGCCGTTCTGGTACATCGCGACCTGCGCGTTGCGTGTGCGTGGTGAAAGCGCGCCCATGACGACCGCCGCGCCGCCCTTCTGGCGGCGGATCAACTCCGCCATCGCATAGACATTCTCAACCGAAAACCCGACGATTGCCGACCGCGCCGGCATCCGGCTCAGCTTTTTCGAACCGGAATAGCTCAGTTCGGAAAACCTCTCCTTGCGCAGAAACTGGACGCGCGGCACCAGCGCGGCGATGGCCCCGCGCATCGTGTCGGAGCCGAGGAACAGCGTTTCCAGAAGGCCCCGCGCATTCAGCAAGCGGTCGGTGAAGACATGACCGCGATCTGGGTCGGCGCAAAGCTGGATCTCGTCGATGGCGAGGAAATCGCAGCCGATGTCGGTCGGCATCGCCTCGACCGTGCAGATCCAGTATTGCGCGCGGTCGCCGACGATGCGTTCTTCGCCCGTCACAAGCGCCGCGACCGACGGCCCGCGCGCGGCAACGACGCGGTCATAGACCTCCCGCGCGAGAAGGCGCAAAGGAAGGCCGATGACCCCGGTGCGGTGCGCCAGCATCCGCTCGATCGCATAGTGGGTCTTGCCAGTATTCGTCGGGCCGAGGACCGCGGTGATCCTCGATTCGACCGCCATGGCGCTCTCCTAGATGTCGACGCCCGTCGCGTCTTTCTCCAGACGCTCCAGCGCTTGCCTGACATTGTCCTGATGGGGATTCAAGGCCAATGCGTCACGGTAGGCCTTCATAGCATCTTCGGGGGCGCCCGATTCCTCGAGGATCGTGCCGAGGCCGGTCAGCGCGCCGAAATGATGCGGGTTGAGCGCGAGGGCCTTGCGGATATCGGCCAGCGACGGACCGAAAAGGCCATCGCGGTAATAGGCCATCGCCCGGACATACCAGCCTTCGGCGAAATCCGGCGCATGATCGGTCAGCGCGGTCAGATGCCCGATCGCGGCGTCGAGATCGCCCGCCTCCATCGCCTCCTTGCCGCGCTTGAGCAGCAGATCCATCGTGGCTGAGCCGGATTTCGACCATTCGCGCAGAATATCGGCCTGCGTCCGCTGCCAGTCCGGATTGTCCGGATCGGCGAGTTCGACGTAAAGCCCGTCCAGATCGGGCGCGGCGGCCCAACTTGCCGGAGCGCAAAGAAATAACGCTGCGGCAAAAGTCGCGAGAAGTGATCCGATACGGGTGGCGGAACCAGTCATTACACGGCAGAGTGTAGCGCAAGCGCGCCGGAAAGCGAGAGGTCCGGCGGTCACTTTTTGGAGGATGAGATGAGCGAAGTGGTGAACGCGGCGGTGGCTGCCCTCAAAGACAAGCTGTCCGGCGGCATCGCCGGAACGGCGAAATTCGTGATCGAGGGCGAAGGCGCACTTATGGTCGACGGCAACGGCGTGCGCGCCGGCGACGACGACGCCGACGTGACGCTGACGGCCGACCGCGAGACTTTCGAGGGCATCCTTTCGGGTGATGTGAACGCCACGGCCGCCTTCATGCAGGGCAAGCTGGCCGTCGACGGCGACATGGGTCTTGCGATGCAACTGGGCGCAGCCCTCTCCTGATGGCAGAGACGGCGCCGTTCTACGCCGAGGTATCCGAGGCGCCGCCCGGCGAGACTTGCGTCTGGCTCATCGCCTCGGACCGCGTCCGCGTCCGGGCAGCCGCATGGCGTGTCGGCGCAAAGGGAACCGTTCTGCTCTTCCCGGGCCGCAGCGAATACATCGAGAAATACGGTCCCGCAGCAGGCGAATTCGCTGCGCGCGGCTATGCCATGGCCGCCATAGACTGGCGCGGGCAGGGTATCGCCGACCGGATGCTCGACGACAGCGCCCCCGGTCATGTGCTGCATTTCGGCGATTATCAGAAGGACGTCGCAGTCCTTGTGGATTGGTTGAAGCGGGAAAAACTGCCCGAACCCTGGTTTCTGGTCGGCCATTCGATGGGCGGCTGCATCGGGCTGCACGCCCTGCACGAAGGCTTGCCGGTAAAGGCGGTGACGTTTTCCGCGCCGATGTGGGGCATCAAGATGCAGGCTGCGATGCGTCCGCTGGCTTGGACGCTCGGCACGCTCGCACCGCGCGTCGGGCTTGGCGGATGCCTGACGCCCAGCACCTCTCGCGAGACCTATGTCCTTACCGCGCCGTTCGAGGACAACCTGCTGACCCGCGACCCCGAGATGTTCGAGTTCATGCAGCGCCAGATGGCGGCGCATCCAGATCTCGCCATCGGGGGGCCGACACTGCAATGGCTGGGCCAGGCGCTTCTCGAGACGAGGAGGCTCGCGGCGATGCCGTCACCGAAGGTTCCCTGCCTGACCGTGCTCGGCATCGCCGAGCGGATCGTCCATATCGAGGCGATCAAGACCCGCATGGCGCACTGGCCCGGATCGGAATTCGATCTCGTCCCCGATGCGGAGCACGAATTGATGATGGAACGGCCCGCGATCCGGAAGCGCTTTTACGACAAGGCCACGGCACTCTTCGACCGGAGCCACTAGGACGTCAGAGTTCGATCTTGGTGAAACCGTCGCGGAGCGCCTGCGACCAGGCCTCGCTCATCCGCCGGAAGTCTTCATCGCCCGCCTCGATTCGCCGCGTGAGGCCGATCCGGCATTCGCCAGCCGGGATAACGGCAAGGTCGAGCGGCATTCCCACCGAGAGATTCGAGCGCAGCGTCGAATCCATCGACAGAAGCACGGCCTTCTGTCCGTCCACGAGCGACGTTTCCGGCCGCACGATACGGTCGAGAATCGGCTTGCCGTATTTGTGCTCCCCGATCTGGAGAAAGGGCGTGTCCTCGGTCGCCTCGATGAAATTGCCCTCGGGGTAAATGAGGAACAGCCGCATCGCGCCGCCCTTTCGCTGACCGGCGACGATCATCGATGCCGAAGCGCCTTGCCGCATCGTGGCAAGCTTGTCATCGACCGTCCGGCGCACGTTTGACAACGTATCCCCGATCATCGCGGCGACCTGAAGCATCGTTGGCGCAAGCATGATCGAGGTTTCCGGGCTCGCATCCGGGTCTTCGATGGCCTCGGTCAGTTGCGCGATCGCGGTCTGCGTGATCGAAAGGCTGCCCGCGGTGACGATCGCGACTATGCGCTCGCCCGGCTCCTCGAAGAGGAACATCTTGCGATAGGTCGCGATGTTGTCGAGTCCCGCATTCGTACGGGTATCGGACAGCAGAACCATGCCCGCATTCAGAAGAAGGCCAACGCAATAGGTCATGTAGGTTTATCCGGTATTTTCCGCTCTACAGCGGCGCGACACTATTGCTGGCCCGCGCTGACTGCAACTGTGACATCAAGGCTTTCCGATCCCGGCCCGCTCGCGACGCCCCGGATCGGTGCCGCATCTTGCGCATCCAGCCCGGAACCGAGGCGGATATAAAGCTCATTCGGGCAGCATTCGTTCGCCGGATCGAAGCCGACCCAACCCAGCCCGTCGATCCACAGTTCTGCCCATGCATGGGCGGCCTCGTGTTCGCTGCCATCCTGATCGGCCAGAAGATAGCCCGAGACGTAGCGCGCCGGCATATCGACGCTGCGCGCTGCCGCGATCAGGGTGTGGGCGTGGTCCTGGCAGACGCCTTCGCCCAGTTCCAGCGCCTCGGCGGCGGAGGTGTGGGCCGCCGTGACGCCCGGCTTGTAGGTGATCGCCCCGGCCACCGCCCGCGCGAGCGCATGGCCGTTGTCGAGGGGCGAAGCCTCGGCGCTGACCGCCTCGGCGGCCAGTGCGGCGATCGCGGCGTCGGGGTTGGTTGCGGGCGTGTCGCGCAGATAGACAAGGGGATGGATGACCTCCTTGTGGCCCCGCAGGACGCCGATCAGATCGGTCGTGTCGACCTGGCCGCTCACCGACACCTCAATTCGGTCCGACGGGCCGCGCACCGACCAGCATTCGATCCAGTCGCCCGCGCCGTCGCGAAAGCCCGCACCCCGCATGCCGCCCTCGATCGCGATTTCCCAGTTCAGAAGCTTCTGCCCGTCGAATTGCGACGGCGTCAGACGCAGGCTTTGAACGGCGATGCGCAGCGGAGCGTCGTAGTTGTAGACCGTGCGATGGCTGACCGAGATGATCATCGCCCTTCTCCGCTCAGATAGGTCTCGTAGACGATGCCCCCGATCCGGTTCACCTGCCCGATGAACCGCGTCAGAAATTCGTGCATGCCCTCATCGAAGATTTCCTCGACCGTGGTGTTCTTCAGCATCGTGCGCAGCGCCTCGCTTGCTTCCTGTCCCTCGGTCCGCCGTTCGTAGGCCACCTCGAGATGCTCCAGATGGCGCGCCATCGCTACCGCGGAAGACATGAGCGACCTTGGCGACTTGCTGTTCAGGATCAGGAAATCGGCGATCTTCCGGGGGGTCACGTCGCCGCCATAGGCCCAATGGAAGGCACGCTGCGCCGACATGGCGCGCAAAAGCGTGGACCACTGATAATTATCCAGTTCCGATCCGACGAAATCGATCCGCGGCAGCAGGACGTAGTATTTCACGTCGATCAGGCGGGCCGTGTTGTCGGCGCGTTCCAATGCGTAACCGAGGCCAAGGAAATCGTAGCCGTCATTGCGCAGATGCGTGGTCTCGATCGTGCCGCGCAAGAGCGCCGTCTGGCGCATCGTCCATTCGGTCAGTTCCGAAAGCTCAAGCTCGCTCCGGGGCCGCCGCTCGAGCTGGCGCATTTCCTGAAAGGCGGTGTTGAGCGCGTCCCACATCTGGGTCGTCAGCGCCGTCCGCACGATCCGGCCGTTTTCACGGGCGCGTTCGAGACATGAGGCGACGGAGGACGGATTGTCGAGGTCGAAGAAAAGATAGCTTTCGATGTTGCGCTGGACCGGGTCGCCGTACTTCTTCGCGAAGCCGTCGGCCGTACCCGAGGCCTGAAGAAGCGAATCCCATTCGTTGCGGTAACCATGCCCCGCCGATGGAAGAAGCGCGATCCGCGCACCCACTTCAAGAAGCCGGGCAGTCATCTCGGCCCGCTCCATGTAGCGTCCGATCCAGAAGAGATTGTCGGCGGTTCTGCTCAACATGCCTCTACTCCGCCAAGACCCAGGTGTCCTTGACCCCGCCGCCTTGCGAGGAATTGACGACGAGCGAGCCTTCGAGCAGCGCGACGCGCGTCAGCCCGCCCGGCACAAGCTCGATCTTCTCGCCGACGAGGCAATAGGGCCGGAGGTCGACATGGCGCGGTGCGATGCCTTCCTCGACGAAGGACGGGCAGGTCGAGAGCGACAGGGTGGGCTGCGCGATGTAGTTCTCGGGATCGGCCACGATCTTCGTTCGGAAGAACTCCACCTGTTCCTTGGTGGATGTCGGGCCGACCAGCATCCCGTAGCCGCCCGATCCGTGCACTTCCTTCACCACAAGCTCCGGCAGGTGGGCGAGGACATAGGCCAGGTCGTCCGACTTGCCGCATTGCCAGGTGGGCACATTCTGAAGGATCGGCTCCTCGCCGAGATAGAAGCGGATCATCTCCGGCACGAAGGTGTAGATCGCCTTGTCGTCCGAGACGCCCGCGCCGGGCGCGGAGGCAATGGTCACGCCGCCGGATCGATAGACATCCATGAGGCCGGGCACGCCGAGCATGGAATCCGGACGAAAGCATAGCGGATCGAGGAAGGCGTCGTCGATCCGCCGGTAGAGCACATCGATCTTCTTCGGCCCTTCGGTCGTCCGCATCCAGACGAAACCGCCTTCGACGAAGAGGTCGGGCGCTTCGACTAGTTCGACGCCCATCATGTCAGCGAGGAAGGAATGCTCGTAATACGCCGAGTTGAAATGCCCTGGGGTCAGGATCGCCACCGTAGGCTCCCCCTCGCAACGCTGCGGCGCGACGGAGGCAAGCGTGCGGCGCAGAAGCTGCGGGTAGGCCTCGACCGGCTCGATCCGGTTCTCGCGGAACAGCGCGGGGAACATGCGCATCATGATCTCGCGGTTTTCCAGCATGTAGCTGACGCCGGAGGGCGTGCGGCAATTGTCCTCGAGTACGTAGAAATCGGTCGGGCCGGTGCGGACGAGGTCGATGCCGACGATATGGCTGAAAACGCCCTTCGGCGGCACGAAACCCACCACGGCCTTCTCGTAGGCTTCGTTGCCATAGACCATGCGCCCCGGAATGCGGCCGGCACGGATGATCTCTCCCCGGCCATAGACATCGACCAGGAAGGCGTTCAGCGCGCGCGCCCGCTGCTTGATGCCGCGTTCGAGCCTGCGCCATTCGGCCTGCGTGAAGACACGCGGGAACATGTCGAACGGGATCAGCCGGTCGGGATCGCCGCCCTCACCATAGACCGCGAAGGTGATGCCGATGCGGCGGAAGAGCGTCTCGGCCTCGGCCTGCTTCATCTGGCGGAGCTCGGCAGGCATGACGCGCGTCCAGTCTCCGAGCTTCGCGTAGTGGGATCTGACCCCGCTTTCGTCGAACATCTCGTTGAAGAACGCTGATGCCATCCTGATCCCCACTAAGCCGATAATGCTGAAAGACTAGGCACCCGCTTTAGGGATGGAAAGGCCAATAGCGAGGATCGGATCACCCACCTCGTTCCTCGCACAGTTTTTCAGCACCCCGCGAAGAATTATATGGCAACCTGAACCGGCGCAGCGCGTTTCGAGCCAATGCCCCGATCAGACGTCCTCAGCTTTACCGAGAGCGGGCTTTTCTGCACCGCCGGCGGCTTTCACATAGATCCGTGGAAGCCGGTCGACCGCGCGCTCATCACGCATGGGCATTCGGACCACGCGCGGCCCGGTCATCGTCGCTATCTCTGCACCGACAGCGCCGCACCCGTCCTGCGGCTGCGGCTGGGCGATGTAGCTATCGAAACAGTGGCCTACGGGCAGGAGGTGCGCATCGGCGATGGCACGGTCAGCTTCCATCCGGCGGGCCACGTCCCCGGATCCGCGCAGATCAGGGTCGAGGTCGGTGGCGAGGTCTGGGTCGTGTCGGGCGACTACAAGACCACGGCTGACGGCCTGTCGGAGCCGTTCGCGCCGGTGCGTTGCCACACCTTCATCAGCGAATGCACCTTCGGCCTGCCGATCTTCCGCTGGGCGCCGCAGGCGGAAATCATGGCCGATATCAACAACTGGTGGAAGGCCAATCGCGACGCGGGGCGCGTGTCGGTCCTCGGCGCCTATGCGCTTGGCAAGGCACAGCGCATCCTTGCGCATCTCGATATGTCCATAGGGCCGGTGCTGACCCATGGTGCGGTCGAGAACGTCAACGCGGTTCTTCGCGAGCAGGGCCTCGCCCTGCCGCCAACGATCAGGGTGACCCCGGAGACGGACGCGGCTGATCGCGAGGGCGCAATGGTGATCGCAACGCCGTCCGCCCTCGGAACCCCTTGGGCGCGGCGCTTTGGACCCTCGGCCGAGGCTTTCGCCTCGGGCTGGATGCGGCTTCGGGGTGTCCGGCGGCGACGGGGTTTCGCGAAGGGCTTCGTCCTGTCCGACCACGCCGACTGGGGCGGGTTGAACGAAGCCATTTCTGCGACGGGGGCGGAGCGGGTCTTCGTCACGCATGGCTACACCCAACCGTTCCGCCGGTGGCTTGAAGAACAAGGCTACGACGCCGGGATCGTCGAGACTGAGTTCAGCGGCGAGGATGCCGGGGAGGAGGCGGAATGAAGCGCTTCGCACGCCTCTTCGCCGCGCTCGACGGGACGACCGCGACAAATGCCAAGGTCGCCGCATTGGCGGAGTATTTCCGCGCCGCGCCGGACGCGGACAAGCTTTGGACCATCGCGCTGCTTTCGGGCCGCCGACCGCGACGCAGCGTCACCGCGACGGAGTTGCGGGAATGGGCGGCGGAGGAAGCCGGGCTGCCGCTCTGGCTCTTCGAGGAATGCTATCCGGTTGTCGGCGATCTGGCCGAGACCATCGCCCTCGTCCTGCCCGAACGCTTCGGGCGCGAGCGACCTCAGCCTTGGGACCTGGATCGAGCAGATCCGTGCCTTGGGCGGGCGGCCCCTGGAAGACCGGCGCGCCGCGATCGTCGATGCCTGGACGAGCCTGCCGCAGGACGAACGGTTCCTCTTCAACAAGCTCATTACCGGTGGCTTCCGCATGGGCGTCAGCCAGAAGCTGATGACCCGCTCACTGTCGCAGGCGACCGGGCTGGACGAGGCGGAACTGGCGCACCGCCTTATGGGAAGCTGGACGCCGGAGACGGTAAGCTACGAGACGTTGATTCACGCGAACGACCCCGAGGCCGACCTGTCGCGGCCCTATCCCTTCTACCTCGCCTATCCGCTGGAGGCCGCTCCGGAGACACTGGGCGATCCGGGCGACTGGCTGGCGGAGTGGAAATGGGACGGCATAAGGGGCCAGCTTGTCCTGCGTGGCGGGACCATGCATCTCTGGTCGCGCGGCGAGGAGCTTGTCACCGACCGCTTTCCGGAATTCGCGCGGGTGCAGGACTGGCTGCCCGACGGCACGGTGATCGACGGCGAGGTGCTGGCCTGGGCAGGACGAGGCGCCGCTGCCCTTCGCCGATCTGCAAAAGCGGATCGGGCGCAAGACCGTGCCGAAGAAGCTGCTTGGCGGAAGCGCCCGCGATGCTGCTCGCCTATGACCTGCTGGAAGCCGACGGGCAGGACATCCGCGCCCTGCCCTTCGCGGACCGCCGCGCGCGTCTTGCGCTGCTCACCGCTGAACTGCCGACCGAAGTGCCGCTGCGGCTCTCTCCGGAAGTGGTGTTCGCGGACTGGCCCAGGCTTGTCGCGGAACGGGAGACGGCGCGGCAGCGGCGCGCCGAGGGGCTGATGCTCAAATCCCGCGCTTCGGCCTATGGCGTCGGTCGAAAGCGCGGAGATTGGTGGAAGTGGAAAATCGACCCGATGACGGTTGATGCGGTGATGATCTACGCGCAAGCGGGCCATGGACGTCGCGCGACGCTCTATACCGACTTCACCTTCGCTGTCCGCGACGGCGCGGACTTCGTACCCTTCACCAAGGCCTATTCCGGCCTGACCGATGCCGAATTCGCCGAGATCACGCGCTGGGTCCGCGCGAACACCCTGGAACGCTTCGGCCCGGTACGGCGGGTGCCGCCGGAACTGGTGTTCGAGATCGCCTTCGAGGGGATACAAGCCTCGCCCCGCCACAAATCCGGCATCGCATTGCGCTTCCCGCGCATGGTCCGCTGGCGGCGCGACAAGCCGGTCGAAGAAATCGACACGCTGGACGGTCTCAAGGCGATCCTCGCCGCGCAGTCGTGACGGACGGGACGCCTCCGGCGGAGGTATTTGAAGCAAGGTGAAACGGGGATGGGTTGCGTTCCCACCCAGGCGGTGCCTATCTCTGCCGGACGCATTCAAAGAGGTACGCCATGACGATCCGCCTTCCCCGCCCTGTCTTCGACGCGACCGCCGGTTCCGGCAAGGGGCTGGGCAAACTGCCCGAATGGGATCTGAGCGACCTCTACACCGCGCCCGACGCGCCGGAGCTGAAGCGCGACATGGACTGGCTTGAGGGGGCCTGTTCATCCTTCGCTGCCGACTACGAGGGAAAGCTGGCGACGCTCGACGCGGCGGGCATGCTCGATTGCATCCAGCGATATGAGCGTATCGAGAGCGTCGCGGGGAGGATCGCGTCCTTCGCCGGGCTGCGGTACTACCAGAACACGATCGACGCGGGCCGCGCGAAGTTCATGTCCGACTGTCAGGACAAGATCACTGACTTCACGACGCCTCTGGTATTTTTCTCCCTGGAATTCAACCGCATCGAAGACGATGCTTACACGGTTACTTTCAACGGGAACCCGGAAATCGCCCGCTACAGGCCGGTCTTCGACCGGATGCGGGCGATGAAGCCTTATCAGCTTTCCGATGAACTGGAACGCTTCTTGCATGACAATTCGGTCGTTGGTGCAACCGCGTGGAACAAGCTTTTCGACGAGACGATGGCGGGCCTGGAATTCACCATCGAGGGCGAAGATGAGCCCTTGAGCCTTGAAGCGACGCTCAACCTTCTGAGCGAACCGGAACGGTCGCGCCGCGAAGCGGGCGCCCATGCGCTCGCCGAGGTTTTCGAAAAGAATATCAAGCTCTTCGCCCGAGTTCACAACACACTGGCGAAGGAAAAGGACGTCGAGGATCGCTGGCGCAAGATGCCGTCCCCCCAGGCCGCGCGGCATCTGGCGAACCATGTCGAACCGGAGGTCGTGGAGGCATTGCGCAACGCCGTCGTCGCCGCTTATCCGCGCCTCAGCCATCGCTACTATCAACTCAAGGCCAAGTGGATGGGGCTGGACCGGCTTCAGGTCTGGGACCGCAACGCGCCGCTGCCGATCGAGGAAAAGAAGACCGTAACCTGGGATGCAGCGCGCACGACCGTGATGGACGCCTACGCAAGCTTCGCGCCGCAAATGGCAAAGATCGCGGAGCCTTTCTTCGACAAGAACTGGATCGACGCCGGCGTGAAGCCGGGCAAGGCGCCGGGTGCCTTCGCGCATCCGACGGTCACAGATGTCCACCCCTATGTCATGCTCAACTACCTCGGCAAGCCGCGCGACGTGATGACGCTCGCGCACGAACTTGGCCATGGCGTCCATCAGGTTCTTGCGGCGCCGCAAGGCGAGATGCTGTCGTCGACCCCCCTCACGCTGGCCGAAACCGCGAGCGTCTTCGGCGAGATGCTGACCTTCCGCGCGCTTCTGGCGCAGGCGAAGGACAAGAACGGGCGCAAGACCTTGCTGGCTGGCAAGGTCGAGGACATGATCAACACCGTCGTCCGCCAGATCGCCTTCTATGACTTCGAATGCAAGCTGCACGCCGCGCGGAAGGAAGGCGAACTCACACCCGAGGATATCAATGCGCTCTGGATGAGCGTGCAGGCCGAAAGTCTTGGCCCTGTCTTCGACTTCATGCCGGGGTATGAGACTTTCTGGGCCTACATCCCGCATTTCGTCCACACGCCCTTCTACGTCTATGCCTATGCCTTCGGCGACGGCCTCGTGAACGCGCTGTACGCCGCCTACGAGGAGGGCCTGCCAGACTTCCAGGCCAAGTATTTCGACATGCTCAAAGCGGGCGGCTCGAAGCACCACACGGAGCTTCTGGCGCCCTTCGGGCTCGATGCCTCCGACCCGAAATTCTGGGACAAGGGGCTGAGCATGATCGCCGGGATGATCGACGAACTGGAAGCGATGGAGGACTGAGCACCCCGGTCGCATTAGTGATCCTTAAACCACCTGCCGGGTATTTCTCGATCTGAAGGGGGCGGTTCGCAAGATTTGTCTATCGCCGCCAGTTTTCCAAGATTATGCCATTATGGCGTGCGATAACGCGCGCCAGCGATGCGAGTGTGCGCCCGAAGGTCCGGGCTATGTGAGTGTAATGATGTATTCTTTCGGTGCGCAGCCGTTCTTCTCCGGCACAACCGCCTGTTTCGGCGGGAAGAACCCTATTGCGCTTGCTCCGGGCGGGTGCCGCTAGATGGCCACGACATTCAACTGGATCTATCTCGGCACCCTCGGCACCCAGCTAGACCCGACCGAGGGCAACACGGTCGCCGAAAACCTCAACACGATCATAGGCAGTACCTTCGGTTCGGCCGGCAACCCGCTTTATACACACATTACCTCGACCACGATGCTGGATCGCGGCGGCGGCGCGGGCGCGCTGGACGGCAACAACAACCTCTCGAACGACCAGTTTTCGACCGACATCGGCGCGGGCGTCCAGACTTTCACCTTCGATATCAGCACTATCGTCAACGCGACCGTCACCTATGCCGACGGGACCACTGGCACGGTAACAGCCGTACTTGCGCAAAGCACGACAGGGCAACTCTTTCTGGTGCCTGAAACGGCGGCCGGGGCGGACACGACCGTCTACGAAGCAAAGCCGATTGTCTCGATCACCTTCAACTCGGCCGCGACCTACAGCGGGAACCTTTCCACCGACCGTCAGGTAACCGGTTTCGATGACGGATTTATCGAAGGTACCGCCGGCAACGACCTTATCAATGCGAGCTATGTCGAGCCGATCGCCAACGGGACGGACAAGATTGATGGCGGCGACGGCATCTCCAGTTCCGGGACCGCGTGGCAGGATGACCGTGTCCGCGCGGGCGCTGGCAACGACACCGTTCTTTCGGGACTGGGCAACGACTATGTCGATGGCGGCACCGGCGCGGATTCCATAGACGGCGGTGATGGCAACGACAGCCTCTTCGGCGGCACAGGTACCTTCAACGACACGATCCTCGGCGGGCTTGGCAACGATACTATCGACGGCGATGCCGGGAATGACTCTCTTCTCGGCGGCGCGGGCGCCGACAGTATCCTCGGCGGCTTGGGCAACGACTATGTCGATGGCGGGACCGAGGCCGATTACATCGACGGCGGTGACGGCAACGACAGCCTCTTCGGCGGCACGGGGGCCTTCGCCGACACCATTCTCGGCGGCATCGGCAACGACACCATCGACGGTGGCGACGGCAATGACTCGCTCCTCGGCGGCGCGGGCACTGACAGTATCCTCGGCGGGGCCGGCAATGACTATGTCGATGGCGGCACCGAGGCCGATTACATCGACGGCGGCAACGGCAACGATTCTCTATTTGGCGGTGCGGGCGCCTTCGCCGACACCATCCTCGGCGGCATCGGCAACGACACCATCGACGGCGGCGACGGCAATGACTCGCTTCTCGGTGGCGCGGGGACAGACAATATCTCTGGCGGCGCAGGCGACGACTATGTCGATGGCGGCGATGGCAGCGACAGCATCGACGGCGGATCGGGCAATGACACCCTGATCTTTGGCCTCGGCGACGACACTGTACTTGGCGGCGATGGCAACGACCTGATCGACGATGTCGCCGGCTCGCAACTGATCGGGAACAACCTTCTCGATGGCGGCGCCGGGAACGATACGATCTTTGCCGGCGGCGGCAGCGACACGCTTCTTGGCGGTGCGAATGACGACCAGCTTTTCGGCGAGGATGGCAATGACAGCCTCGACGGCGGAACTGGGAACGACTCGCTGGACGGCGGCTCCGGCAACGATACGCTGAGCGGCGGCGCGGGCAACGACACGATGACCGGCGGCCTTGGCAGTGACCGGTTCCTCGGGCTGACAGCAGGCGATGTGGTGGATGGGTCGGAGGATCCCGGCGATACCGACAACGACATTCTCGACCTCTTCGGTTCTGGGTGGACCAAGGCCAACACCAACATCATCTTTTCGTCGCCGGATCATGAGAGTGGCACGATCCAGTTTCTCGACAATCTCGGCAACGTCATCGGCACGATGTCCTTCTCGAACATCGAAACCATCGTGCCGTGCTTCACACCCGGTACGCTGATCGAGACCGACCGCGGGCCGGTGCCGGTCGAAATGCTTACAGTCGGCGACACTGTCCTGACGATGGATCACGGTTTTCAACCGCTCCGCTGGGTCGGGCGGCGCGACCTGACACCGGAGGAGCTGGTTCGCAGTCCGCGCCTTCGCCCGATACTGATTGGCGCCGGTGCGCTTGGTCCCGGAATGCCGTCGCGCAACATGCGTGTTTCGCCCCAGCACCGCATACTCATGAACGGTGCAAGTTCGGAGCTGATTTCCGGCGAGACCGAGGTGCTGGCCCCGGCGCAGTACTTCGTCGGCCACCCCGGCATCGTCCAGGATGCGGGTGCGGCAGGCGTCACCTACATCCATCTCATGTTCGACACGCATGAGATCGTGATGTCCGACGGCCTTTGGACCGAGAGCTTCCAGCCCGGCGCGGCGACGCTGTCCGGGATGGATATGGCCGCCCGAGACGAGATATTCGCGCTTTTTCCCGGGCGTGCGGCGGCCAACGCGCTTTCCTATCCTTCCGCGAGATCCACCTTGAAAAGACATGAGGTTCGGCTGATCCTCGCATCCTGACACCTGCGGGGGACGAACCATGTGGTTGATCTGGCGCATCCTTGCGGCACTCGTCGTACTTGGCGCGCTCGGATTTTTCCTTTTCGCGCCCGGCATCGTCGAACGCGGTCAGAACCCGGTGGCCGCGCATGAACCCTGGCCGGTCAGCCCTGCTGCGCTGGCAATGCATGAACGGCTCATCATCGGCGATTGGCACGCCGACAGCCTGCTTTGGGACCGCGACCTGACCGAGCGGTGGACTCGCGGACAAGTCGATCTGCCGCGGCTGATCGAGGGCAATGTCGCGCTCCAGGTCTTTACCACGGTGACGAAAAGCCCTTCGGGTCTGAACTACGAAATGAACTCGGCCGAGGCGCGCGACAACATCACGCTGCTTTACATCGGTCAGCTTCGACCCCTCCGCTCATGGTTCAACCTGACCGAACGCGCGCTGGAACAGGCCCGCCAGCTTGCGCTGGACGAAGAAGCCGCGCCGGAGATGCTGAAGATCGTTCGGACCCGCGCCGATCTGGAGGCGGTTCTGAAGCGGCGCGAAAACGGCGAGAAGGTCGTGGGCGGCATCCTCGGCGCCGAAGGCGGACATGCGCTGTCAGGCGACCTGGCCAATCTCGACCGGCTCTACGATGCCGGGTTCCGGCTCATGGGCCTCACGCATTTCTTCGACAACGAATTGGGTGCATCGCTGCACGGCGAGGCGGGGACGTCCAAGGGGCTGACGGATTTCGGCCGCGCGGTGGTGCGCAAGATGGTCGAGAAGCACATGGTCATCGACCTCGCCCATGCCTCGCCCCAAGTCGCGCGCGAGGTTCTGGACATGGTCGACGGGCCGGTCGTGGTCAGCCATACCGGCATCTACAGCCAGTGCCGGACTGTGCGGAACTTTCCCGACGATCTGATGAGGGAAATCACCAGGCGCGGCGGCGTGATCGGGATCGGCTTCTGGGATGAGGTCACCTGCGACGACACGCCTGCCGGCATCGCGGCTTCGATCGTCGCGGCGATCAACCTGGTGGGCGAGGATCACGTTTCGCTCGGGTCGGATTTCGACGGCGCGGTGAAGACGACCTTCGACGTCTCGGAACTGCCCGCGATCACTCAGGCGCTGATCGACAAGGGGCTGGATGAGCCGGTGATCGCCAAGGTGATGGGCGGCAACATGGTGCGGTTCCTGCGCGCGGCGCTGCCGTCGCAATAGCGGCGCGCGACCAACATGGGTATTCGGTCAACGAAGAAGCTCAGATCGTCGTTTCGGACGCAAAGACAGCGTCGATCATCGCTTGCGTCCCTTTCGCGTCTTCCAGACGCCAGGGATAGGGCGTCCCCTCGCGCACGGAGCGAACGAAGCACTCGACCTGATCCCTGTATTGCCGCGCGCCGGGGAAGCGTTCGATATGGTCGGGCTTGCCGGGGCGGAGCATGTGAAGCTGCGCCTCGCCGAAGAGGCCCGCATTGAAGGGCGCTGTCATCCGGATAAAGCCACCCTCGCCTTGAAACACCACCTCCTGGCGCGGACTTAGGCGCATCGAGGTCATGGCGTGATAGGTGAACGTGCCCGTCGGACCCGCCATGTCACCAAAGACCTGCGCGAAGACATCGACGCCATTTTCGCGGGTGATGCGGGAGGTCAGCCGGGTCGGCTCTGCCCCGGTGACATAGCGGACCGAACCATAGGCATAGACACCGATATCCGGGATCGAGCCGCCGCCGGTTTCGGGGCGATTGCGGATATTGCCGGGATCGGAGCGGTTGTCGTAGCTGAAATGCGCATCGGCATGCACGATGCGGCCGATGGCGCCCTCCTCCACCAGCGCCTTGGCGGACTGCCATTGCGGATGGTGGACGATCATGTAGGCCTCGGTCACGAGAAGACCTGCATCGTCGCGCGCCGCGATCAGACCATCGATCTCGCCGGCCCGCATCGCGATCGGCTTTTCAGTCAGGACATGCTTGCCGGCGGCAACCGCCTTCAGTGTCCACTCGACGTGCAGATGATTGGGGAGCGGGACATAGACTGCCTCGACCGCAGGATCGGCGAGCAGCGCGTCGTAGCTTTCATGCACCTTCAGATCGGGGCAGAAATCAAGGAAACCGTTGGCCTTTTCGGCGCTTGATGTCGCCAACGCGTAAAGCCGCGCGCCTTCGGCCTCATGAATCGCGCGGGCCATGTGCTGTCGTGCGAAGTGCGACGCGCCGAGGACGCCCCAGTTCATGGATTTCAAGATTGTCCCTCCGGATGTTTGCGCAACCATAGGGCGCGGCGGGCGCCTTCACAAGCGAAAGCCCCGCCGCCTTCCGGTTACGGTTCCCAATCCATCGGGCGTTGGTCCAGCCTCAGGCGGGTACACGCATACCCTTGTCCTTCGCCAGATCGCGCATCGCGGCCTGGAGCTTTTCGAAGGCGCGGACCTCGATCTGGCGAATACGCTCCCGGCTTACCTTGTATTGCTCGGAGAGTTGTTCCAGCGTCACCGGATCATCGACCAGGCGTCGCTGGATCAGGATGTCCTTCTCGCGATCGTTGAGCACGTCCATCGCGCTTTCCAGGAGTTCGCGGCGCACCGAGAGTTCGTCGGCGGCCTCATATGCCTCGGCCTGGTCGGCATCTTCGTCCTCGAGCCAGTCCTGCCATTGCGTCGTACCTTCGCCATCCGAACCGATCGTCGCATTGAGCGAGGCATCGCCGCCCGACAGGCGTCGGTTCATGGCTATGACCTCATTCTCGGTCACGTTGAGATCATGGGCGATCTTCTGGACGTGTTCGGGCCTGAGATCGCCTTCTTCCAGCGCGCCGATGCGCGACTTGGCCTTGCGGAGGTTGAAGAAGAGCTTCTTCTGCGCCGAGGTGGTGCCGAGTTTCACGAGACTCCACGACCGGAGGATATATTCCTGAATCGACGCCCTGATCCACCACATCGCATAGGTCGCCAGCCGGAAGCCTCTTTCGGGATCGAAGCGCTTCACCGCCTGCATGAGGCCCACATTGGCCTCCGAAATCACCTCGGCCTGCGGCAGGCCGTAGCCGCGATACCCCATCGCGATCTTGGCGGCGAGGCGCAGGTGCGAGGTTACGAGACGATGCGCGGCCGAACTATCCTCATGATCGACCCAGCTTTTCGCCAGCATGTATTCCTCTTCCGGCTCAAGGAGCGGAAACTTGCGGATTTCCTGCAAATAGCGGTTGAGTCCCTGTTCGGGACTTGGCGCCGGAAGATTGGCATAGCTCGACATGTCTTATCCCTTCCCTGAACCGGACCCCGTGATCTAAGGCGCGGCGCGTGTTCCTGCAAGAGCAGGCCATGCTACAATGCACCTAACGTCTGATACGCATGAACCCGTCGCCGAGTTCGGAATATGTCGCCATGTTCACGGATTTGTCAAAAATCCCTGGCTGCGGGCGGTGTCATTTGCCGCGCAGAGTGTCGGTCAGGGTGGAAAAATCCGCTGGAAGCGGACTTTCGAAGCGCAGTCCCGCCCCCGTCACGGGATGCGAGAAGCCAAGCGTCGCCGCATGAAGCGCCTGGCGGGGGAAGGCCGCCACCGCCGCCGCCGCTTCGCCGCCCAGCGCCGCTACGGAAGGCCGGCGGCGTCCGCCATAGACCGGATCGCCGACAAGCCCGTGGCCGATATGGGCCATGTGGACACGGATCTGGTGCGTCCGCCCGGTTTCCAGCCGGCATTCCACCAGCGCGACGGCGGGCGGCTGACCAAAGGTCTCCAGCACGCGCACCCGCGTCACCGCATGCCGGCCGCCCTCGAAGGTCACGGCCTGTTTCTGTCGCTCGGTGCGATGGCGGGCGAGCTGCGTGGTGATCTTCAGGACGCCGCCCGGCTCGAAATTGGTGCCCTTCAGGCCGCGCAGACGGGGGTCGGCTGGATCCGGCACCCCGTGAACCAATGCGAGATAAAGCCGCTCCGCGCTGTGCTTCTCGAACTGCCTCGCCAAACCGTGATGCGCGCGGTCGGTCTTCGCGACGACGAGAAGGCCCGAGGTGTCCTTGTCGATCCGGTGGACGATGCCGGGTCGCTTCTCGCCGCCGATGCCCGAAAGGCTGTCGCCCGCATGATGCAGAAGCGCGTTGACCAGCGTCTGACCGGGCGAGCCGGGTGCCGGATGCACGACCATGCCGGCGGGCTTGTCGACGACAATCAGATCATCATCCTCATAGATGACGGTCAGCGGTATGGCTTCGGCCTTCGTCGCCACTTCGGCGGCTTCGGGTACGTCGATCTGGTAGGTCTCGCCTTCGGCCACGCGAGCCTTGGCATCGGTCACGGGCCGCCCGGCCAGTGAAACCGCCCCCTCGAACAGGAGCTTCGCAATCCGCGACCGCGACAGGGACGCTTCGTCTGGCACATCGCGCGCCAACGCCTTATCAAGGCGGTCAGGCGGGTTCGGCCCGATCACGACCCTCACGATGGCCCCAGCTATGTCCGACATGCCCCCTGCCCCGACCGACCCGAGTACAAAGGCGGCGACGCCGCCGGAACTCAGGTTCCTCAAATTCCTGGTCACCGCGTTGGCCGTGACCATGATCATCGGCCTCATAACCATCGTGACGCTGCTTGTCATCCGCTTACCGAAGGCCGAAGCGCCACGCCCCGCCTTGCCCGAGGCGTTGCAGATGCCTGGGGGCCTGTCCGCCGAGGCCGTCACCATGGGTCACGGCTGGGTGGGCGTCGTCGCGTCAGGTGCGCAAGGCGAAGAATTCCTGATCTTCGACGCCAAGACCGGCACCCTCCGCCAGCGCGTCCCGATCGTCGCCGGCCAGCGGGTACAGTAGCTCTACGACAATGGATGCAACGTGATAACCGCTTGACGCCGCAAGGCGCAAAACCTAATGAACGCGAGGCTCCGGCGGGTTGGCGGAGAGGTTACGCAGCGGATTGCAAATCCGTGAAGACCGGTTCGATTCCGGTACCCGCCTCCACACACTTTGCCGAAATCGTACGTCGTGGTTTACCGGCAGGTCTATTCACTGATGCATTACCGGGCCGCCAGGACCGGGTGCCGCGTTGCCGAACCATACCTGGCGGGATGGTGCCGGAACCCGCGGGCCATAAGATCCGCAGATCCCGGTGCAAGGTTGCGAAACGTCCGTCTCCGGGGCAGTCGCCCTTCACCTGAACGCCACGCGTTCTTGCAAATCGCCCCTCATTCCCTCGGCGCAGCGAGGATGGGTTGGGAAAGGAGGCGGCTCCCGGCTGACGCCCACAACCTCTGATTGTCACCGTATAGCGCACGATTCGGCTCCGCAGATAAGGAACGGCCACGAAGATACGCTAATTGCGGGATTCTCTTGGGTCTGCCCCAATTTCGCCGCACCCTTCGCCCAACTTTCGCCGCAACTTCTAAGCACAAATCTGCGGTGCTTAGTGTGTCCGGCGAATTCACTGCCGATTGCCGACGTGGAAAGGGTATTCGATGCGCATGTTTTCCTTCACGACCTCTGCGAATGAGGCGGATGGCCTTTTGCGGGGTGGCCTTCGCCGAGTCAACTCTTTCCGGCGCGACGAAGAAGGTTCTCTGCTCATCTTCGGTCTGTTCTGCTTCGTTATGATGCTGATGCTCGCGGGCGTTGCACTCGATCTGATGCGGTTCGAGGAACGTCGCACGACACTTCAAAACACGGTCGACCGGGCCTCGCTGGCTGCTGCCGACCTGCAGCAGACGCTGCTTCCGAAAGAGGTGGTCAAGGATTACTTCCGCAAGGCCGGTCTGAATCCGCCGACGGACGATCAGATCACTGTCGTCGAGGGCGCGCATGGCGATTCCCGCCGCGTCAGCATCGGTGTGAGCGAATCCATGCCGACCTGGTTCATGAGCCTTGTCGGCGTCGACACGCTGACCACGCCGGGGGTTTCCACCGCCGAGGAAAGCATTGGCGAAATCGAGATCTCGCTCATCCTCGACGTTTCCGGCTCCATGGATGGCAGCCGTCTGAACAACCTCAAACCGGCCGCCAAGGCGTTCGTCGACCAGATTTTCGACTCGACCGAAGCCGACAAGGTTACGATTTCGATCATCCCCTACGCGACGCAGGTTTCGCTCAGCAACAATCTCATGAGCTATTTCAACGTCACGAACCAGCAGACGAACTCGAACTGCATCCAGTTCGAGGACTCGGAAGGTGACTTCACGACGACTGCCGTATCCTTCGGGACGGGGTTGCTCGATCGCAAGTATCAGCGCAACGGGCACTTCGACCCGTTCTACGCAAAAAGCCCGCCGCAGTTGTTCAACTGCGACCCGAGCCCGAAGCGCCAGATTCTTCCCTTTTCGGGCGACCGCAATGCGCTCAAGACCTTCATCGGCAATCTCCAGGCTGACGGCAACACCTCTATCGACCTCGGCATGAAATGGGGTGCGGCGCTTCTCGATCCGTCGATGAAGGGCGTGGTGACCGGCATGATCGACAACGGCGACCTTCCCTCCAGCGCGTCCGGCCGCCCTTACAATTTCAAGAACGGCAAGTCGCTGAAGGTCATCGTGCTGATGACCGATGGTGAGAACACCACCGAATACAAGCTGCGCAATGCGTCGAACGGCGGCCCCTATGACGGAAACGTCTGGAGCCCGCTCTACCGCAACACCTACTACGCCAACAACAACTACACGGTGAACCAGTATTCGCTGTACGACGACGTCAAGAAAAAGTGGTACAGCGTCGAGGCCGACAGCTGGCTCGACCACCCGTGGGGTGACGGCAAGACTCAGGTATGCGGGAAGCATAGCTGCTCCTGGGTCAACGACACCGGTTACAACGGCACCGTCAAGAAGTCTGTCCAAATGACCTGGGAGGAAGTCTGGAAGCGGATGGGCGTTTACTATCTGTCCGACTACATCGTCTATGACGCCTATGGCAGCTCCTCCACGCGGAACAAGTGGCGGCCGTCCTCGGTCACCAACCCGACACTCACCACCTATGTGAACGACGACAAGGACAGCCAGACCCTGGCACTTTGCGATGCGGCCAAGGCGGAAGACGTCCGGATCTACACCATCGCCTTCGAGGCACCGCGTGGCGGCCAGCAGCTTCTGTCGCAATGCGCGAGTTCGGATGCAAGTCACTATGAGGTCGAAGGGCTTGATATCGAGGATGCGTTCGCCGGCATCGTGCAGTCGATCAACAAGCTGAGGTTGACACACTGATGGCCGGGTTCATGTCACGAGTGAGGCTGCGCGCCGCGAGGGCGGCGCGCGAAGAGGATGGTACTGCCACCATTCCATTCATCATCTTCCTGCCTTTCTTCATGATTCTCGTCATCTCGTCCCTTGAGATGGGCATCCTGATGCTCCGCCACGTCATGCTGGAACGCGCTCTCGACATATCGGTGCGCGATCTGCGGCTCGGCACCTTCACTGGCGACTACGACGACTTCAAGCAAAACATCTGCGACCGAGCAGCGGTGATTCCCGATTGCATGAATGCGCTGGTGGTCGAGTTGCGGCCAGTTTCCACTACCACCTGGGAACCGCTCGAACTCGGGTCCGATCTGCGTCGACCGCGCCAACCCGCTTAAGCCTCTCGGCAATCCGTTCGAACCGGGTGCCGGCGACGAGCTGATGCTGATCCGGGCCTGTGCGAAATTCGATCCCATTGTGCCGACCACCGGGCTTGGCTTCCGGCTGCCCAAGGACAATACCGGCGCCTATGCACTGATATCCTCTACCGCCTTCGTCAACGAACCCGAACCTGGGAGCTAAGCATGTCGATCATCTCGCGCCTAAGACTGATTGGCGACCGCTTCGTCGGCAGTGAAAAGGGGTCGGTACCGGTGGAAGGCGTAATGGCCAGCACCTTCCTGATCTGGTGGTATGTCGCATCGTTCCAATTCTTCGACGCTTACCGCCAGAAGAATATCAACCAGAAGGGTGCCTACACGATCGCCGACCTCGTATCGCGTGAGACCGATGCGGTTGACGCGGACTACATCGAAGGCATGAATACCCTGTTCGACTACATCACCTTCTCGCGCAAGCCGACAACGATCCGCGTCTCCAGCGTGTTCTGGGACAACGACAACAATGACAACAAGATCGCCTGGTCCTATGCCACCGGCTCCGAAGGGGGCCTCACCAATGTCGACTTGCAGCAAGAGGCGGGCCGAATCCCGGTGATGGCAACCGGCGACTATGTGATCATTGTTGAAACCTTCATGGCCTACGAGCCGATCTTCAATATCGGCCTGAAGGCACAGTGGTATCACCAGTTCATCACCACCCGCCCGCGCTTCACCTCCTGCGTGGCCTGGGACATGCACGACGGCACGATCCCTGCCTGTATCTATAATACCGACATCGACCCAAGCGACAACGTCAGCGACGACCAGACAAACGATCCGGACATCACGCCGGACGGCTCGGCCTGACGCCTGAGCCGCAGACTGAACACATGCAAACGGCCCCGGATCGAAAGACCGGGGCCGTTTGCATGCGGCCCCGCCGCCCTTCTGCACCGACGAACAATCGCTGTGCGCCCAGGCCGATCGATTGCCCCCTCAAGTTCGGCGATCCGGACCTATATTGACGGAAACCCTCAGGAGGAACCGTCATGTCGATAAGACCCGTCCTCGAAACCCGCCGCGCCCTTCCGACGATGGAAGGGGCGGGCGTGCATCTTCACCGCGCATTTGGCTTCAGTGATCCGCAGGAGCTGGATCCCTTTCTTCTCTTCGACGATTTCCGCAATGAGCGGCCCGAGGATTTCCTGCGCGGCTTTCCCTGGCATCCGCATCGCGGCATCGAGACGATCACCTATGTCCTCGCCGGGACGGTCGATCACGGCGACAGTCTCGGCAACACGGGCAGCCTTGGCGCCGGCGACGTGCAATGGATGACGGCGGGGTCCGGCATCCTGCATCAGGAGATGCCGCAGGGCAACGCGAAGGGCCAAATGCACGGCTTCCAGCTTTGGGCCAACCTACCCGCTTCGCTCAAGATGACCGCGCCGCGCTATCAGGATGTGATGGGCGCCGATATCCCGGAGATCATCGATGATGACGGAACTCGCGTGAAGGTCATCGTCGGCAGCTTCTGGGGCAGGACCGGCCCGGTCGACGGCATCGCCGCCGATCCGCAATATCTCGATATCTTCGTCCCCGCAGGTGTGAAGAAGACCTTCAGGATAGATACTTACCGGCGCGCCTTCGCCTATGTCTTCGACGGTTCCGCCCGCTTCGCCGATGCCAGCAATCCGCAGGGCGTTCTGCTGGAAAAGGAGGTCATGGGCCGCGAAATGAACATCCGTGACCTGTCGGGGAACCGGACCCTGATCCGCTTCGGCACAGGAGATGAGGTCAGCGTGCAGGCCGGAGATCAGGGGGTACGATTCCTTCTTATCTCGGGTGCGCCGATCGAGGAGCCGGTCGCCTGGCACGGGCCGATCGTGATGAACACTCAAGAGGAAATCCGGCAAGCGATGACGGACCTGCGCAACGGCACATTCATCAACTCCGCGCACTGAGCCTGTTCAGGCCGCGACGGACTTGCGAACCATGTTCCAGTAGAGATCGCCGACGGCGGCGCGGCTCAGCCGCCCGCCTTCACGATACCACGTATTCACGCCGGTCAGCATCGCGATGATGGCGAGGGTGGCAATCTTCGTGTCCGGCAGGACGAAATCGCCCGTGACCCGCCCGTCGCGCAGGATCGTCTCCAGGCGGGTCTCGTAGTCCTTCCTGAGCGCTTCGACAGCGGCGAAATTCTCCGGCCCGAGATTGCGCAGTTCCATATAGGACAGGAAAACCGCATCCGGCCGTTCGAGGTTGAAGCGGATATGGAATCGCACGAACGCTTCCACCCGCGCAGTCGGCAGACCGCCCGGATCGGCCTCGTCCCAGGCTGCGATCAGATCGTCCATATGGCTGCGCAAGAGATCGAAAAGCAACGTCTCCTTGTCCGGCGTGTAAAGGTAGAGCGCGCCGGCCTGCACGCCCACCTCGGCGGCGATCTGGCGCATCGAGACGGCAGCATAGCCGTGACGCGCAAAAAGCCGCAGCGCCGCCTCCCGGATGCGCGGGCCAGTGATTTCGGAATGGGAACCGGTCTTTCGAGCCATGGGATCGATGATTATATGAACGCACGTTCAATACAATAGCGCTGCCAACTGGCGGCTTGCGCCCCCGACGCCCACCCCGCTAATCTGCAACGATCGATCTCGGAGACCGAAAATGGGCCGCCTTGCCCGCGTATTTGCCACACTCGCCGCACTGACGGGATGCGCGCCGCCGCCATCGGCCCTGATCGGTTCGCGGTCGGCAGAGGTCACCTCGGCCCGTTACCCAACGCTCGCGCCGGTCGACGAGCTGCTTGCAGCGGCTCCGGCCGCGCCGGAAACCGATCCAGCCGCGCCAGTCCTGGCGCGCGCGGCCAACTTGCGCGTGCGGGCGGCAAAGCTCAGGGCGCTCGATCCCTCTGGCTGATGGCACCCGTTCTCGACGCCCGCGTTGCAAGCGGCGCGGCAACCCGCTAACACCCGCCGGACACCAGATCTGATGGAGACCCCGATGACCGAACCCTTGCGTCTTGGCATTGCCGGCCTTGGCACGGTTGGCATCGGTACCGTCAAGATCGTCCAGCGTCACACCGCCATCCTGCAACGGCGCACGGGTCGGCGCATCGAGATCACCGCCGTCTCGGCCCGCAATCGCACCAAGAACCGCGATGCGGACCTTTCCGCTTATGCCTGGGAAGACGATCCGGTCGCGCTCGCCCGGCGCGCGGACATCGATGTCTTCGTGGAACTGATGGGCGGATCGGACGGAGCGGCGCTGAACGCCACACGCGCGGCCATCGTGGCGGGCAAGGACGTGGTGACGGCCAATAAGGCGATGCTCGCCCTACATGGCCAGACGCTGGCGGAAGAGGCCGAGGCACAGGGACATGTTATCCGCTTCGAGGCCGCCGTCGCGGGCGGAATCCCGGTCGTCAAGGCGCTGACCGAAGGGCTGGCGGGCAATGAAATCCGCCGCGTGATGGGCGTGATGAACGGCACCTGCAACTACATCCTGACGCGGATGGAAAGCGCGGGGCTTCCCTATGACGCGGTCTTCGAAGAGGCGCGACAACTCGGCTACCTTGAAGCCGACCCCAACCTTGACGTGGGCGGCATCGATGCGGGCCACAAGCTCAGCCTTCTGGCTTCGATCGCCTTCGGCACCAAGGTCTCGTTCGGCGCGGTGGAACTGGAAGGCATCGGCCATATCTCGATCGACGATATCCGCCGCGCTGCAGATATGGGCTACAGGATCAAACTTCTGGGCGTCGCGCAGATGACGGGACGCGGGTTGGAGCAGCGCATGTCGCCCTGCCTCGTCCCCGCAGACAGCCCGCTTGGCCAGTTGCAGGGCGGCACGAACATGGTCGTCATCGAAGGCGACAGCGTTGGTCAGATCGTCCTGCGCGGTGCCGGTGCGGGCCAAGGCCCAACGGCAAGCGCGGTGATGTCGGATATCATCGAGATTGCCCGCGGAAACCGCATCACTACTTTCGGCCAGCCTGCCACCTCGCTCGCCGATCCGGTGGCTGCCAAGGCGACCGCCCCGGCTTCGCACTACCTGCGCATGGAACTGGCCGACAAGCCCGGCGCGCTCGCCAAAGTCGCGACGGTTCTGGGCGAGGAAGGCATCTCGATCGACCGGATGCGACAATACGGCCATGCCGATACCTCCGCGCCGGTGCTGATCGTGACTTACAAGACGACGCGGGACGCCGTGGACCATGCGCTCCGTCGCCTGCCCGCGACTGGCGTCATCGTGGGCGCCCCGGTCGCGCTGCGCATCGAAACGGTGTGACACAATCAAAAGCTGCGGTGCGCCGCCATTGCAGTTGCGGAACGCAGGTGCCGGAGCCGAGTCGCACCGGCAGGACTCTGCAGGATCTATTAAGGACACTATACATCCTCAAGGATACATGATATCCGTAATTATCGACCCAGATTCACCACGCAAACAGAGACAGTCATGTATTCGCAAGCCAACCCCAGTGACCTGGCCGCCAATGCGGCTCAGAAGTTCCTCGAATTCTCCCAGACATTGACGCGGACCCGCATCAGCCCGACGCTGCATCATCTCGTTGACCTGCGCGTCTCGCAGATCAACGGCTGCGCCTTCTGCGTCGACATGCACGTGAAGCAGGCCAAGATCGCGGGCGAGCGAGAACTGCGCCTGCACCATGTCGCGGTATGGCGGGAATCGCCGCACTTTACCGATGAGGAGCGCGCCGCGCTGGCTTGGGCGGAGCGGCTCACGCTGCTTGCGTCCGGGCAAGTGTCGCAGGACGATTTTGATCGCGCCGCAGGGGTTCTCGGCGAAGAGGCCCTGTCAGACCTGACCTTTGCCGTTATGGCGATCAACGGATGGAACCGGATGTGCGTGGGGTTCGGCCTTGAGCCGGGCTCGCAGGACGTGGCCTTCGGTCTCACCAAAGCAGGGCTAAACTGATGCAGATGAAAGGCCAGGTCGAATGGGCGATCCACTGTTGCTCGGTCCTGGCCCATATGCCCGCGGGTCGCTACGTTGCGACCCGCACCCTTGCCGAGTTTCACAAGATCCCCAAGGAATATCTGTCGAAGGCGCTTCAAGCGCTGTCGCATGCCGGGTTGATCGAGGCGACGCTCGGTCCCACGGGCGGCTACCGGCTGGCGCGGCTGCCGGAAGAGATCACCTTCCTCGACATCGTCGAAGCCGTTGAGGGTCGCCAGCGCGCCTTCCTCTGCACCGAAATCCGCACCAACAATCCCTGCCTGCCGAAGAGCACGAGTTATGACCGTCCTTGCGGCATCGCCCGCATCATGTGGGAAGCCGAAGACGTGTGGCGTGATCGGCTGCGGGCGGCGCGGCTGAGCGATCTTGTCGCGTCGCTCGAAACCGAACTGCCAGAGAAGCTGCGCGCGGATACCGACCGCTGGTTCGCCGACCGCTGATCGGCCGCATCATCCGGCCAAGGGGTCCGCGACCGAATAGATGTCCGTGCCGAGGCCTTGGGCCTTGCCCGCCCGCGCCGCGTCGCGCTACATGCCCGGGACCGTTTCGCTACACAGAGGTTCGACGATGGCCAATGCCCAGGAATTTTATGACCGAATGCTGTCGCTCGGCCTCGCCCGCGTGAGCGAGGCGGCGGCGCACGCCTCTGCGCGCCTGATCGGACGCGGCGATGAAAAGGCGGCCGATCAGGCGGCGGTCAACGCGATGCGCGATCAGCTCAACCTGCTCGACATCAAGGGGACCGTCGTCATCGGCGAAGGCGAGCGCGACGAGGCGCCGATGCTCTATATCGGCGAAGAGGTCGGCACCGGGAACGGGCCCGAGGTGGATATCGCGCTCGATCCCCTCGAAGGCACGACGCTGACCGCCAAGGACATGCCGAACGCGCTGACCGTGATTGCCATGGCTCCGCGCGGCACTCTCCTGCACGCACCGGACGTTTACATGGACAAGCTCGCCATTGGCCCGGGTCTGCCGAAAGATGTGGTAAGCCTCGAGATGACGCCGACCGAACGGATCGCGGCGCTGTCGAAGGCGAAGAAGTGCAAGCCTTCGGACATCACTGTCTGCATCCTGGAACGCCCCCGGCACGAAGACATGGTGGCCGAGGTTCGCGCCACGGGTGCCGCAATTCGCCTTATAACCGATGGCGACGTTGCGGGCGTGATCCACTGCGCCGAAAGCGAGATCACTGGCATTGACATGTATATGGGTTCGGGTGGCGCTCCCGAAGGGGTTCTGGCGGCTTCCGCGCTCAAATGCATGGGGGGGCAGATGTGGGGCAAGCTGCTGTTCCGCAATGACGATGAACGCGGTCGTGCGGCCAAGGCGGGGATCAAGGATCTGAACCGGGTCTATGCCCGCGACGAGATGGTGACGCAGGACGTGATCTTTGCGGCGACCGGGGTAACCAACGGATCGATCGTGCGCGGCGTGAGGCGCGAACCGAACTTCATCGAGACCGAGACGATCCTGATGCGGTCGAAGACCGGCTCGGTTCGTCGGATGATCTACCGCAACCCGATCCGCTGAGCAGAGCGCGAATTCCCGGCGCGCGCCTGCGCAGCTGTCCTTGGATTCTCGAACCAAAGGCGCACCAATGAACGGCGCCCGAGTATTCGGGTCACAATGAAAGAGGCGCGGAACGCCACCGCCCGAACCGCACCACGATCTGAGGATTGGGCATGACCGCATTCCTGGGCGTCGACACATCCCTCACCGGCCGCCGCTGGATCGGCCCCGGCATGGATGCGGATCGCCTCGCCGAAGCGATGACGCAGCAGACGGCCCTGCCCCTTCCCCTCGCGCGTATCCTCGTCGCGCGTGGCGTAGCGCCCGACGAGGCCGCGCGCTTCCTTGATCCCCAGATCCGCGACCTGCTGCCCGATCCGCGCAGTCTGAAGGACATGGAGCGTGCATCGGCCCGCTTTCTGGCAGCCGTGCGCGGCGGCCAACGCATCGCCGTCTTTGCGGACTATGATGTGGATGGCGGGGCATCCGCCGCGCTTCTTCTCACCTGGCTCCGGGCGATGGGCCTGAGCGCCACGCTCTACATCCCCGACCGGATCGACGAAGGCTATGGCCCCAATGCCCCCGCGATGTCAGGGCTTGCGAAGAACCACGACCTGATCGTCTGCGTCGATTGCGGGACGCTCAGCCACGATGCGATTGCCGCGGCTGACGGAGTGGATGTGATCGTTCTCGACCATCACCTCGGCGGCGAAACGCTGCCCCCTGCCCTTGCCGTGGTGAATCCCAATCGGCAGGATGAGGGCGGTGATCTCGGCCACCTCTGCGCAGCATCCGTGGTCTTCCTCATGCTGGTCGAGGCCAACCGCCAGATGCGCGCAGACGCCACTTCCGGGCCTGACCTGATGGCGCTCCTCGACCTCGTGGCGCTCGCTACTGTGGCCGATGTCGCCCCGTTGATCGGCGTCAACCGCGCGCTGGTACGGCAGGGGCTGAAGGTCATGGCGCGGCGTGAAAGGATCGGCCTTGCCGCGCTGGCGGACGTGTCACGAATGGATCGCGCACCTACTGCCTACCATCTCGGCTATGTCCTCGGTCCGCGCGTGAATGCCGGCGGGCGGATCGGCAAACCCGACCTCGGCGCGCGGCTTCTCGCCACCGCCGACCCGCATGAGGCGCATGCGCTGGCCGAGCGGCTGGATCAACTCAACACCGAACGGCGCGACATCGAAAACCGCGTCCGGGATGCCGCGATGAATCAGGCCGAGGCGCGCGGCCTCAACGCACCGCTCGTCTGGGCCGCCGGCGAAGGCTGGCATCCGGGTGTTGTCGGAATCGTCGCGGCACGGCTCAAGGAGGCGACGAACCGCCCCGCCATCGTCATCGGCCTCGACAGCGGGATCGGCAAGGGCTCCGGCCGTTCGGTCGAAGGCGTCGACCTGGGCGCGGCGATCCAGCGGCTGGCGAAGGAGGGGCTTCTGCTGAAAGGCGGCGGACATCATATGGCTGCCGGCCTCACCGTGGAAGAGGACCGCATCGAAGAGGCGATGGAACGGCTTTCGGTGCTTCTGGCGCGGCAGGGCGCCGGAACCAGCGGCCCCCGCGATCTTCGCATCGATGCCCTCCTGATGCCCGGCGCGGCGACGCGCGATCTCATCGAAGAGGTCGAAGGCGCCGGTCCTTTCGGCCAAGGCGCCCCTGCCCCGCGTTTTGCCTTCGCGGATATGGTCATCAGCCACGCCCGCCAGGTAGGTGAGAACCACCTTCGGATCAGCTTCGCAGACGGAACTGGCGGATCGCTCGACGCCATCGGCTTCGGCGCCTTCGATGGCCCGATCGGGCCAAAGCTCCTGTCCCACGGCGGCCGCCGTTTTCATCTTGCAGGACGGCTGGAAATCAACCATTGGCAGGGCCGTACGAGCGTTCAGATGAAGCTTGAAGATGCAGCGGAAACCTAAGTCGCGCCGTGCCAAAAACTGCAAAAAGCCCCTTGCGAGTCAGCCGAGGGTGCCCTAAACACCGCGCACGCCAACGCGGCCCGTTCGTCTATCGGTTAGGACACCAGGTTTTCAACCTGGGAAGAGGGGTTCGACTCCCCTACGGGCTGCCAAACACGCCGGCACTATCGAGATCTGATGTGGAAGCTCGGTATTGCCGCGCTATCTCAAATGAGCTGCCAGGGATCTTTCATCCAGCCGCGACCGAAGCCCGGTCGGATGAGCGTCGTGAGGGCTTTGGTCTGATCCCGCCGAGATGCAACTAGCCATTGCTGACCGCGCGCAACTGCGACGAGGCGGCGGCCAGCTTGGCGATGCTCAGAGCGCCACTGGCGCGCAACTCGTCCATCATTCCGTCGGCACGCTTGACGTCTTCGACGTTTGCGTCGATCCACTTTGTGATGCTGGCGGGCCCGGGCTTTGCGCCCTTGACGACCAGTGCCGCCGCGCCGATCGCCGATTGCTGGGTACGCAGCTCGGCCATCAGTCGGCCTAGGGCGATACGTTCCCAATGATCGGAGGGCACGATCTGGCGCGAGATCGATCGCAGCCAGTCGAGCCCGAAACGGGCGCCGGCGGCAAAGTAGTTCGCGGCCACATCCGCGACGTCGCGCCCAAGAGAATTGGCCATTTCGACGACGTCCACTGCACCGCCCAACAGTTCCAGCCGCGCGATCTTCTCGGCCAGGGCCTTTGGTGCCTCTGCCTTGATCAGCTCTTTGGTGCGTTGGGTAAGGCGTTTCCTTGAAAACTCGCCAATCATGCCATGTGCGGTCGCGGCGACCTCTGCAATGCCTGGTCCGTAGTACGCGATCGCGTCGATGATCGGCCGTTCGCCGCCTTGCAGCAAACGCAGGCCCTGGGCGGCGACCATGTCCGAGAGTGCAAGATGCATCTGGATCTGGGTCGACGCCGGCGTCTTGTTGTCGAGCGCGTTGATCTCGCCCGCGATGGCGGGCAGGCCGAACAACTCGCGCGCTATGATGAAAGCGCGCACGATCTGCCCGACCGATGCCCCGGTTTCTTCGCGTAGCCGGTTGTAAAGCGAGGGGCCGGCTTCGTTGACACATGAATTGGCGGCGACGGTCGCGATGATCTCGCGCCGCAGCCGGTGGGTTTCCAGCGCCGGCATGTAGTTGGTTCGGATCGGGCCGGGCATGTAATGAGTCAGCAGCCGCTCCATGAACGGATCGTCGGGCAGATCCGAGCCGAGCAGTTCTGAAAACAAGTTAATCTTGGCATAGGCGACCAGCACAGCGATCTCCGGGCGGGTCAGGCCCCGGCCAGCCTTGCGGCGTTCGGCAAGTTCCTCGTCCGTCGGCAGCAGCTCCACCGCGCGGTCAAGCTGGCCACGGCCTTCCAGCGCCCGCATCAGCCTTGCATGATCCTCCAGCAGCGCCGGCGCCCGCGCCTCGACCAAAGAGATCGCCAGAGTTCTGGTTGTAGTTGGTCTGCAGTACCAGGTCGGCAACCTCACCGGTCATCTTGGCCAAGAGGGTATTGCGCTGCTTTTCCGTCATGTCGCCGGCACCTACCACCGATCCCAGCGCGATCTTGATGTTGACCTCGTGGTCCGAACAATCGACGCCGGCGGAATTGTCGACGGCATCGGTGTTAAGCTTGACGCCACGTGTGGAGAGTTCGATACGACCGCGCTGCGTCACCCCAAGATTTGCGCCTTCACCGACTACTCTGACGCGCACCTCGGTTGCGTTGACGCGGGTTGCATCATTGGCGCGGTCCCCGGCGTCGGAGTGGGATTCTCCGGACGACTTGATATAGGTGCCAATTCCGCCAAACCACAGCAGGTCGGCCTGCGCCTTCAAGAGTGCATGGATCAATTCGCCAGGTGTCGCGCGATCTGCCTTAAGTCCGGTCAGTTCCTTGATTTCGTGCGTTAGCGAAATCGACTTGGACGATCGCGAAAAGACCCCGCCGCCCTTCGAGATCAGCGGCCCTTCGTAGTCCTGCCAGCTAGACCGCTGCAAAGCGAACATTCGCGATCTTTCGGCAAAGCTCTTCGCCGCGTCCGGACTGGGATCGATGAAGATATCACGGTGGTCGAAGGCCGCGATCAGCTTGATCCGGTCGCTCAGCAGCATGCCATTTCCGAACACGTCGCCAGACATGTCGCCGCAGCCGATGACGGTGAACGGCTGGCTCTGGATGTCGTGGCCAAGCTCGCGGAAATGGCGTTTCACCGCTTCCCAGGCGCCCTTGGCGGTGATGCCCATGCCTTTGTGATCATAGCCGTTCGAGCCACCAGAAGCGAAGGCATCGCCCAGCCAGAACCCGTAATCCGCCGCGATCCCGTTGGCGATGTCCGAGAAGGTCGCGGTGCCTTTGTCGGCAGCGACCACCAGATAGGGATCGTCGCCATCGCGGCGCACGACCGATTTCGGCGGTACGACTTCCTGGCCGTTCAGATTGTCGGTGACGTCGAGCAGTCCCGACAGGAATGTCTTGTAGCTGCGGATCGCCTCGGCGAGGATATCTTCACGGCTGCCACCCGCCGGCAAGTTTTTTGGCAGGAAGCCGCCCTTCGAGCCGAAAGGCACGATGACCGCGTTCTTGACCTGCTGCGCCTTGACGAGGCCCAGGACTTCGGTGCGGTAGTCCTCCTTGCGGTCCGACCAGCGCAGGCCGCCGCGCGCGACCGGGCCGCCGCGCAAGTGGACCCCTTCGATCCAGGTTGAGTACACGAAGATTTCGCGCCAAGGTCGCGGCTGCGGCAGATCGTCCAGCCTCGCACTGTCGAACTTGAACGAAACATAGTGCTTCTGCAGCCCGGCAGCGTCGGGCTGATAGTAGTTGGTGCGCAGGGTGGACTGTACCACGTTGCGGAACCGGCGCAGGATGCTGTCCACGTCGAGGCTGCTGACCGCCTCGAGCGCTGCCTCGATCCCTTCGGAGATGCGCGCCATATTGTCATCGCGCACTGCGATTTCACCTTCGGCGTCGGGGTCAAACATCGCGTGGAACAACGCCACCAGCGATCTGGCGATGGCTGGATTGTCGGCAAGCGCGTCTTCCATGTAGTCGATGGAATAGGGAATCCGAGCTTGGCGCAGGAAACGGCTGTAGGCGCGCAATATCACGGTTTCGCGTACGCTGATCCCGGCCAGCAGAACCAGCCGGTTCAACGGGTCGTCATCTGCTTCGCGCGACCAAACGGCCGAAAAGGTCTTTTCCAGCTTCTCGCGCAGATCGGACAGCACGAATGCGCTGCCGTCGGCCGATCGCATGAAGAAATCATGCAGCCATATATCCGCCTCCGCGCGGGTAACCTTGAACGGTTGTTCTTCGAGGACCCGGAACCCCATATGCTCAAGCACTGGAAGGCAGTCCGACAAGGGAATCGCGGGCCCAAGATGATAGAGCTTGAACCGAACTGAGGTGTCAGGGTCTTCCAGCCGGCGATAGAATTTCAGCGCCAGTGGTGCGTCCTCGGTCAGTTCCTCCATCTTTTCGATATCGGCGATGGCGTTCACGGTGTTGCAGGTATCGCGATAGCCAGCGGCAAAACCCTGATGGTAGAGCGCGTGGAGGCGGTTGCCTTCGTGCTCGCCCAGCTTTTCGATCAGACCGTCGCGAAGCACGTCGCCCCAGCTTCTGACCGCGCCCACGATACGATCTTCAATCGCGGCAACGTCGTAATCCAACGCCTCACCGGGCTTCACCGCGACAACAAAATGTACACGCGCCAAGGCCTCGTTGCTGAACGATGGCGTCCACGTCGCGACCCGACCGTTGAATTCCTCGGCCAGAATATCGCCCATCTTGACCCGAAGTTCGGTGTTGTAGCGTTCGCGCGGCACATAGATCAGGCACGACACGAACCGGCCAAACCGGTCGGGCCGCACGAACAACCTGGTTCGCGGCCGGGTCGCCAGGTGGAGTACCCCGATGACGTTGTCTTGAAACCGCTGGTCATCCGCGCTCTGGAACAGTTCATCGCGTGGGAAGGTCTCCAATACGTTGGTCAGCGCCTTTGCATCGTGGCTGTTCGCGGCAAATCCGGCGCGAGCGACGATCCGCTCAACTTTCTGGCGCAGCAGCGGGATCGCACTGGGGCTGCGATTGTAAGCGGCCGACGTGAAATGGCCGATAAATATGTGCTCCCCGATCACACTACCCTTTGCGTCGTAGTGCTTGACCCCGATCAGGTCGAAATGAACTGTCCGGTGGACTGTCGAGCGGCGGTTTGCCTTCAGGATAAGCAGCGGCGAGTCATCTGTGACGAAGGCGTCCATATCGGGCGACCAATGGGCGTAATTTCCCGCCGCATCGCGCAGCACCGTGTAGTCCGGATTGCGCATCAAGCCCAGGCCAGAGCCTTCGACGGTGTCCGATCCCAGTGCGCGCCCTTCAGCAATCCGATATTCGCGGTATCCGAGAAACGTGAAGTGATCCTGCGCCAACCATTCCAGAAATCCGGTGACCTCTGCGGTGATGTTGGCGATCTTCTTCGGAGCATCCTTGCGCAACGACTCCACAACGCCGCTCAATCTGTTCAAGATCGGCTTCCAGTCCGCGACCGCGACCCGCACGTCCGCCAGGACCTGGAGCAATCCGGATTCAAGCTCGCCCAGTATCTTGTCGTCACCGATCTGGTCGACCTGTCCCTGTATCACCGATTCACGCGTCGCCGCCTCGGCGCCAGGCTCCACCAACTTCTTCAGCACGCCGTTGGCATCGCGGACAACTGTCAGAACCGGGTGCAACAGGGTGTGAATGCCGATGCCGCGTTCAGTCAGGAAGGCCGCCAGCGAATCGACGAGGAATGGCATGTCGTCGTTGATGACCTCGAGGACGCTGTGGGGCGAGTCCCACCCATGCTCGGTCATATCCGGATTGTAGAAGCGAACACGCGGCGCGCCAGGCTTGCGAGAGGCACAGAACTTCCAAAGCGCCAGCGAGGCTGCGTAGAGTTGTTCGGAATCCGTCTCGACAACCTCGTCGAGCGAGATATTCGCGTAGAATTGATCCAGCGCCTTCAGAAAGCTCTCACGTTCGGCCTTGCCAAGGCGTTCGGCTGCGATGTCGCGAACCGCATCAAGCTTCGCTGTCAGGCGTCTTTGGTATTCCTGCCCCATGACTTCCCCCGCTGCTTCCATGTCTACGTCGCCGCGAGAGACCTCGCGCCGTCTTCGATCCGGGCTTGGTGCGACCTTCCGGGTATGTTCAAGTTGGGCCACAAAGGCGCTCGGCGTCAAGTTTCCGCGTACGGCCGGATTTTCGACGTCGACACTCGGCCCCACGACGCGCGTCCGCTCGGGAATTGGCTTCGAACCGCGCGATGCCGCACGTTGGCATGCAGGCATCCACCTTCTCTACCGCACGAGATTATCCCTCAGCAGCGACACTACCTCTTTTACACGGCCATCGAGCACCGCCTTGACACCGAAGAGTGCTGTGGACGCGACCTGACCGACCTCCACCTTGGGCGGCATCACCAGTTCCATCCGGTTAACCGGGACGTCGAGCAGGGCCGGGCCGTCGTCCGACAGCCACGCACGCATGGCTTCTTCCAGATCCTCCGCTCGGTCGGCCCGGTACCCGGCGATGCCACAGACCTTCGCCAGCGCCGCGAAATCGGGGTTTTCAAGCTCGGTGAACGCATCGAGAAGCCCCTCCACCCGCTGTTCCATCTCGACAAAGCCGAGTGCACCGTTGTTGAAGACCAGTATCTTCACCGGCAGCTTTTCCTGTCTCAAGGTCATGAGATCGCCAAGCAGCATGGTCAGCCCGCCATCGCCGCACATCGCGATCACCTGTCGGTCAGGGTAGGCAGCCGCAATGCCCATCGCCTGGGGGTAAGCATTGGCCATCGTGCCGTGCAGAAGGCTGATGAGGAAACGTCGCTCCGCCGTCGCCCGGACATGGCGCAAGCACCAGACCATCGGACTTCCGCCGTCTGCGGTGAACGCCGCGTCCTCCGCCGCCAGACGGTCTAGCGTTTGCGCCACGAATTGCGGATGGATCAACGTGGCGTCAGGCTCCTTCGCGGCGGCGTCGTACCGCTCGCGATCCTTGTCCCAACGCTTCAGTGCCCGGATCAGATGGCTGTCGTCGCTCTTTTCCGCAAGCAAAGGCAGCAGCGCATCGATCGTGGCGGCCACGTCGCCCACCAGCCCCAGATTGATCGGCGAGCGGCGTCCGAGATGGGTGGCATCCGTATCGATCTGGACCACCTTCGCCTTGTCCGGCCAGAATTGGGTATACGCGAAATCGGTACCGAGACACAGCGTCACGTCAGCCGCTTCGATCGCCTCGAGTCCGGCGCGATTGCCAAGGATGCCGGTCATGCCGACATTGTTGGGATTGTCGGGTTCGATGAACTCCTTGGCGCGGCTGCTATGGACCACCGGCGCCTTGAGATGCCGCGCCAGCGCTACGACCGGATCATGTGCGGCCTGCGCGCCGACGCCGGCATAGATCGTGATCGTTCCGGCATCGTTCAGCATTCCGGCCAGCGTTTTCAGTTCCTCGTCCGACGGGCGGAGGACTGGCGCGGGCCGGTGCACCGACCAGGCCAGGTCATCCGACGTCTCGCCCCGAAACATGTCGCCGTTCACGATCACGACCGCCACGCCCCGCTGATTCAGGGCCGCCTGCGCCGCCATGGTGGTGATCCGCCGCGCCTGATCGGGATGCGAGATGCTTTCGCAAAAAACCGCGCTCTGTTCATAGATCTTGCGCTGGTCCACCTCCTGCGGGAAATTCAACCCCGCCTCGGTCGTATCCACGTTTGAGGCGATCAACACCAGTGGCGCGCCATTGCGATGGCTCTCGAAGATGCCATTCGCGAAATGCAGGCTACCCGGCCCGCATGTGCCGGCACAGACGGCGAGGTCGCCGGTCATGTAGGCCTCGGCCCCGGCGGCAAGCGCGCCGACTTCTTCGTGTCGCACATGCATCCATCGCAGATCGCTTTTGCGCAGCGCATCGGTGAAATGGTTGATCGTATCTCCGACGATGCCCCAGCACCGCCGCGCTCCGGCCCGAACCAGGGCATCGACGATGACTTCCGAAACCATGGGCATGATGGCGTTCCTTCAGTACGCGTAGATTGTCTTGCCGGACAATGCACGCCGACTCGTGAGATCTGTCGCAGGCTTGAAGCTATCGACCTGTGCGGCCTCCCACCAATCGCGATAGATCGTCTCTTCGGGTGTCTCTCGCAGGATGTTCTCGGGCAGGAACGGATGAATCCGATCGATCGGGACGGCGGTTTGCGGACCGATCCTGTGCATCAGGTGATGTGGCTGCAGATCCTTCGGGTGCTCAAGGCCCGCCGCAGCGACCATCTCGGCCAGTGCGTGCACTGTCTTCTTGTGGAAACGCGCGGCCCGGATCCCCTGCACCTCGGGCACCAGCCCGCGCTGACGGCCCGGATCCTGCGTCGTGACCCCGGTCGGGCAAGTGCCCAGGTGACAGCGTTGCGCCTGAATGCAGCCGACGGAAAACATGAAGGCGCGGGCCGCGTTGCACCAGTCTGCCCCGACCGCCAGATTGCGTGCGAGTCCCATGCCGGAATGGACCTTGCCGCTGGCAACAAGCTTGATGTCGTTCTTGAGGCCGCAACCGACCAGCGCGTTGCGCATCAGGATCAACCCTTCCATCAGCGGCATCCCGACCCAGTCCGACAATTCGACCGGGGCGGCGCCCGTGCCGCCCTCGCCTCCGTCCACCACGATGAATTCCGGTCGGATGCCGGTTTCCAGGATGGCCTTCATGATGGCGAATACTTCGTAAGGCTGCCCGATGCAGAGCTTGATGCCCACAGGCTTGCCGCCAGACAGTTCACGCATTCTGGCTGCGAATTCCAGCAATTCGGCTGGCGTTGAGAACGCGGAATGGCCGCGCGGCGACAGGCAGTCCTGATGCGCTGGCACGCCGCGCACGCGCGCAATCTCTTCCGTGACCTTGGCCGCCGGCAGCAGGCCGCCGTGACCGGGTTTGGCGCCCTGGCTGAGCTTGATCTCTGTCATCCTGACGCGTTCATGCGCGGCGCCGTCGCGGAACCGCCCGGCGTCGAAATTTCCCTCCCCGTCACGCGCTCCGAAATAGCCCGATCCAAGTTCCCATACCAGATCGCCGCCATTTTTCAGATGGTAGTCGCTCAGGCCGCCCTCTCCGGTGTCGTGATAGAAATTCCCCAGCTTCGCCCCAAGGTTCAGCGCCAGCAGCGCGTTGGCCGACAAAGCACCAAAGCTCATCGCGGAGATGTTGAGGATCGACGCGGAATAGCGCTGCCCGGTCTGATCATTTCCAACCTCGACCCGTGGATCGTCGTCGGTTTCGGCCGTCGGCGCGATGGAATGCATCAACCAGTGGTAGTCGTTGTCGTTGGTCTCGCGCTCTGTCCCGAAGGGATGGACGTCGGTCTCTCCGCGCGCACGGGCATAGACGAGGTTGCGGGCCTCGAACGAAAATGGTGTTCCGGAAAGGTCATCCTCGACGATATAGGCCCGCAAATACGGACGAAGTTCATAGAACAACCATCGGATCCGCCCTGCGACCGGATAATTTCGCGTGATCGTCCAGGATTTCTGCCGCCAATCGTAAAGCCCCAAGAGGAGCGGCGGCAAGGAAATCAGCAGCAACCAGAACCAGTTGGCATTAGTCCAACCAAGGGCGATGGCCACAAACGTCACCGCAAGGGCCAGAATTGGAATGATTGCGCGTTTCAGCCTATCTAACATTGCCAGCGTTCGAAATCACCACAAGCGCGGGTTCGGATCGCAAATTCGAGCGGACCGTGCTTGCAAAGCTTCCGATCTGATTCACCCCTTTCCCGAAGCGATACTTTGAAACAAGCGGCAAGAACGGTTTTTGTTCCCGCGTCTCGCGCAGAACGTCGCTCGACTGAGTGCATGATCGACCAGTACGAGCGCGTTGCCCAAACCGTCGCCTCGCTATCCGAGAAGGTTCGTGACGCCTGGGTCGAGAAAGGTGGACATCTGGTGAAGTAATGTTACCAATATGGAGGTATCGCGAAGCAATGCGGAGGATCGACGTTCCCATAACCAGAAATACAACGATCAACGGGAGGAAAAAAATGCCTGTGAAACTGACTTCGCGCAGGGCTGCCCTGCGCACGCTTGCGGCCGCTGGCGCATCAACGCTCGCCGCGCCGCATATCGCCGGGGCTCAGGCCAATGGCACGACCTGGAAGATCCAGACATCGTGGCCGGGCGGCGCCGGGCTTCAGATATTCAAGGACTGGTGCGGGACCATCACGGAAAAGTCCGGCGGTGAGCTTGCCTTCCAACCCTTCGGTGCCAACGACGTCGTCGGGGATTTCCAGCTTTACGACGCGGTAAAGAATGGCGTTCTGGATGCCGTGAACCCCTTCACGATCTATGCTCAGGGCATCATCCCGGCAGCGACGTTCCTGACGTCCTACCCGCTTGGCCTGCGCAATCCGCATGAGTTCGACACGTTCTTCTACGGGCTTGGCGGGCTTGAGATCGCGCGTGAACTCTATGCCGCGCAGGGCATGTACTATGTCGGGCCGGTGCAACATGACGCGAACCTGATTCATTCGAAGGTTCCGATCAGGTCCATCGACGACTTCCGGGGCCGCAAGATGCGCCTGCCCGGCGGCATGGTGGCCGAGGTCTTCACCGAGATCGGGGCCGAAACCACGGTTCTACCGGGCTCGGAAATCTTCCCGGCGCTGGAAAAGGGCACGATCGACGTTGCCGACTATACCGGCCCGGCGGTGAACTACGCGCTCGGCTTCAGCCAGGTGACCAAGTACATCGTCATGGGCCCGCCTGGCTTCATGTCGGTCTATCAGCCGGTCGACCTCATGGACATCACGGTACGGATGGACGCCTGGGATGCGCTGAGCCCGGAGATGAAGCAGTTCGTCGAGATGGAGACGAAGGCCTATTCGATCCATCACCACGCCATGATCCAGAAGGCGAACCAGGAAGCCTGGCCGAAGTTCGAGGCCGACGGGACCGAGATCACCCGGCTCAGCCAGGACGATGTGGCCCTGATGACGGAAGTCGCGGTGCCGATCTGGTTCAACTATGCCAATCGCGACAAGACTGCCGCCCGCATCTTCAAGATCCAACTCGACTACATGATGTCCGGCTCTCTCGGCTATGTCACGCCCGAGCAGATCGAGGGGCTGACGCTGGATCTGTGACCCAGGCCGTTGCCCGACGACGCGCCCGCGCGGATGATCCGCGCGGGTTTTTTCCCCGCAGCCGTGGCCATCCCATCAGGACTCCGCAATGCCCAATATCGACTTCACCCTGCCGCACTGGGCCTACTGGCTTGGCCTGATCCTGTTTCCGGCCGTGGCGATGATGCTTGCCCGCAGGCAGAGGGTCGAGCGCGCCGGCTACAGCGTCGCACTCGCCTATCTGATCCTTGTCACGGGCGGCATTCTGGGACTGCACCGCTTCTACCTGAAAAGCCTCCTGGGGCTGGTCTATATTCCGATCTTTCTCTGCGTCCTCGTCGGCAACGCCCATGAACGTGATGCACGTGCGACACTGTCGAACGCGACGAACCTCGTTTCAGTGGCCGAACGCACTTTGGCGCGCGAACGCCCACGCCTTGAAGCGGCGGCGGGCGATCTCGACAAGCTGAAAGCCGAAGTCGCGGCGGCCGACCCGGATTCCTTCGCCAAGAAAAGCGCCGAACGGCGGCTGAAGCGGGCGGAAAGCGGCGTCGTGACAGGCCGCGACCGGATCGCGACCGCCGAGAAGGATCTGGCGACCGCTCAGCCCGTGATGGATGTGGCGCAGCATAACCGCATCTTCTGGCGTAATTTTGCCAAATACGCCTTCTACCTGATCCTTGCATTGCTGGTCTTGGACGCGATCCTGATCCCCGCCCTCGTCCGGCGCGCCAACGGACTTGCCGCGCATGAGGTCCACGAGGAAAGCCTTGTCGACGAGGAGACCGCCGAGCGGGCCGCCCAGATCGATCCCGACGTCCGCAAAGCCGACCACGAGTGGGCCGAGAACTGGATCGACCGGCTTTCACTCTTCGCAGGCGAATTCGTCAGCTACTGGGCCGTGATCGCGGTCTTCGTCTACTACTTCGAGGTCATCAGCCGCTATGTCTTCAACTCCCCCACGAGCTGGGCGCACGAGTCGATGTACCTGATGTTCGGGATGCAGTATCTGATCGCCGGGACCTACGCCTTGCTGACCGAAAGCCATGTGCGGGTCGATATCTTCTATGCGCCGATGTCGCCGCGCCGGAAGGCCTGGGTCGATCTCGGCACGTCGATTTTCTTCTTCATCTTCGCGGGTACGCTTCTTGTCACCTCCTACATCTTCGCGATGGACGCGCTTGCGGTGCCGTCGGGCAATTCCGTCGTCTCGAATTGGGCGCGCGGGCAGGTCGGGTTCGGCGAGATGCTGGGTGGGCTTTCCTTGCGCGACTGGACCGATCCGGCGATCCGCTGGGGCGAGATCAGCTTCAACCAATGGGAAGTGCCGCTCTGGCCCATGAAGTGGATGATGTTCGTCGGCGGGCTGCTTCTGGTGCTTCAGGGCATCTCGAAGATTTCCAAGGACATACGAACCATCGCGAGGGGAGCCTGACGCATGGGACTCGACATCTCAATCGAGCTTCTGACGCTCATCATGTTCGGCTCGCTTCTGGCGCTGCTCATGGCGGGGTTGCCACTGGCGTTCGTCACGGGCGGGCTGGCTTGCGTCTTTCTTTTCCTTTTGGGAGATGCGCGGGCGCTGAACATCGTGCCGTCGCGCATCTTCCCGTTGATGACGAACTATCAGCTCTCGGCCATCCCGCTTTTCATCTTCATGGCAGCGATGCTGGAACGGGCCGGCATCATCAACGACATGTTCGACGTGATCTACAAGGTTCTCGGCGGTGTGAAAGGGGGGCTTGCCTCCGCGACGATCATCGCCTCGACGATCCTCGCGGCCATGGTCGGCGTGATCGGCGCGGCGGTCGTGACGATGGGCATCATCGCGCTTCCCGCCATGCTGAAGCGCGGCTACGATCCGAAGATCGCGATGGGCTCGATCATGGCGGGCGGCACGCTCGGCATCCTGATCCCGCCCTCGATCCTCGCCATCATCTACGCGGTCGTGGCCGAACAATCGGTGGGTGAACTGTTCATCGGCGCGGTCATACCGGGCCTGATGCTCTCGGGCCTCTACATCCTCTATGTGACGGTGCGCTGCTACATCAATCCTGAGTTGGGTCCGCCGATTCCGCTGGAAGAACGGGTGCCGACGCGCGAGAAGGTGCAGCTTCTGGGCAAGATGTCGGCGCCGATCATGCTGATCATCGTGGTTCTGGGCGTGATCTTTTCAGGCGTCGCGACGCCGGTGGAGGCGGCCGGAATCGGCACTTTCGGGGCCTTCATCGTCGCGGCGATCCACCGCAGGCTCGACTGGCCGACAATCCGCGAGGCGTGCCTTACGACGCTGAAGGCCAGCGCCATGGTGATCTGGATCATGTTCGGCGCGACGATCTTCGTCGGGCTCTACGTCCTCGAAGGCGGCCAGCAATTCGTGCAGGAGACGATGCAAGGCTACGGATTGGGTCCTTGGGGCATCCTGATCGTGATGCAGATCATCCTGATCGTGCTGGGCATGTTCCTCGACTGGGTCGGCATCCTTCTGCTGTGCGTCCCGATCTTCGTGCCGATCATCAAGTCCTTGGGTGCCGCCGCCTTCGGCTTCGACAATAACGATGACCTCGTCCTGTGGTTCGGGGTGCTCTATCTCGTCAACATGCAGATGAGCTTCCTGTCGCCGCCGTTCGGCTACGCGTTATTCTACCTGCGCGGCGTGGCGCCGGAATCGATTCCGATGTCGGACATCTTCCGCTCGGCAGTTCCTTTCTTGCTGCTGCAGGTCGTGGGACTGGCTGTCTGCATGCTTTTCCCGCAAGTCATCACCTGGCTGCCGGACATCGTCTATCGATGAAGAACGTGGCGACCGGAACGTGATCGGGCCGGCGGATCCTCATTGTGGTTTGTTTCTCGAAAGAAGACCCAACAGGCACCGCATTCGGCGACATCCCGCCGAAAACGCCCCTATTGTCCCGGCGTAAATCCGCGAACCGGGAGTTTGCGACATATGCGGACTGCAATTGTGCCGCAACTTTGCCATTTTGGACCGCATTGTTTGGTTCCGGGACACACTCACGGGTCAAAGGAACAACATATGCAACTCGTCCGCTCGCTGCTCACGGCAGGGCTGGGATTGACGCTTGCGGGATCGCAGGTCAGTGCAGCAGATTTCTTCGTTCAGCCGATCCGGCCGGGGCCGGTCACGGGAACGGCTTTGAACGCGATTTCATTGCAGGCATCGGTGGATGACGACGCCGAACTGTCCGTGCCGGAGCCGGTCACCGCGGAAGATCTCGCGCCGGATCCGGAGGGCACGGACGCCGCGTCGGAAGGCGCTGTCGCCGCGTCGGAAGGTGCTGTCGCGCCGTCCGGCGAAGCCAGGCGCAGCACCGAACGCGGCAAGCTGCTTGCCGTCGGCACGGCAAAGGCGAAATGGGTGACCGCGCGCAAGAAGCGGTCCGGCGAAACCACGCAAGGGTCCGGCGAGGTCACCACGGCGACCCCCAGCACCGGCACGACGGAGGGTACCTCGAGCGGTTGGACCGACGGCAGGTCGGGCGGCACGACGGAGGGCAGCTCGGGCGGTTCTGGCGAAGGCGCTTCGACCGGCGCGAAAGAAGCCACGTCGGGCGGCTCGGGCGAAGGCAGCTCGGGCGGTTCGGGCGAAGGCAGTTCGGGCGGTTCGGGCGAAGGCAGCGGCACGCCGACGCCGACGCCCACCCCGACGCCGACGCCCACCCCGACACCGACGCCCACCCCGACACCGACACCGACCCCCACCCCGACGCCGCCGGTCGTGACGGGGCCGGCGCCGGTGCAGACCTCCGCGCAAACCTACCAGAGCTTCGGCGCGCTGATGAAAACCGGCAAGGTTCAGGGCGGCGACCGCATCTTCCTGCTCGCCGGATATCATGGCGCGATGGTGGTTACCGGACAGCAATATTCCGCGCCGGTGCTCATCACCGAGATGCCGGGGCAGGTGGCGCAGGTCGACGGGATCACCGTGCGCAGTTCGAAGAACATCGTCTTCAAGGGCTTCAAGGTCTGGACCAGCGCCAATGCGAATGGCCTGATCTCCGAGATCCGCTCCTACCCCGACAGCAGCGACCTGACCTTCACCGGGCTCGACGTGCGCGCCGTCGAGGCTTCGACCAACTACAACCAGTGGACGAAGGCCGACTGGAGCACCAACCAGCGCACCGGCTTCGTGATGGACGGTCCGCGCCAGACGGTGTCGGGCAACCGCGTCACCGGCGTCTATAACGGCATCCTCATGCAGGGTCCCGACGCGCTCCTGGAGAATAACATCATCGACGGCTTCGCGGGCGACGCCATGCGCGCGCTCGGCGACAACTCCATCGTCCGCGGCAACAAGGTGCAGAACTGCCATCTGTTCAACGCCACGCATACCGACGGCTTCCAGAGCTACAGCCGCGGGCCGGGCGGGCCGGGCACCGGCGTGCTCCGCAACCTGCTGATCGAGGACAACAAGATCTTCGAATATGTCGGCACGCGCAGCCCGCTCGCCTGCAACCTTCAGGGCATCAGCATGTTCGACGGGATGTATGACGGCTTCGTGGTGCGCAACAACGTCATCTCCGTCACCGCGTATCACGGGATCACCATGGCGGGCGCGCTCAACAGCACGATCGTCAACAACACGGTGATCCATGCCCAGGGGCTGGCCGGGAAATTCCCCTGGATCTTCATCGGCGCGCACAAGAACGGCACTCCGTCGAAGAACGTGACGGTCGCCAACAACCTCGTGACCCGGAACAAGGTCGTCAACAAGCCGGCCGGCAACATCGTCGAGACCAACAACATCGTCGTGACCAACGCGGCGGCGGAGTTCACGTCGCTGACCAATCGCGACTTCTCGCTGCGCTCCGCGGCCAAGGCCATCGATGCCGGCACCGCCACGCTGGCGCCCAAGGACGACATCGACGGAAACAAACGCCCGCTCGGCAAGGCCCCCGACGCCGGCGCCTACGAAAACTACTGAACTCTCCGCACCCCGAAACGGCCCCGGCAAACCCGCGCCGGGGCCGTCGCCACCCCCGGCGCGGCCCGCGCCTCTAGGTGGGGCGCGCCGTCTGACAAGACTGCCCCCGGTTTCAGCGCGGACGGCAAGCGTCCTGAGGAACATTCCGAGGGCGCCCTCAAAAACCCTTCAAAACACCATCAAGCCCACGCGGCGCCCGCCATCTGCGCGCCTACGCGTAGCTCGGTACCCAATTCACCTCCACGATGTGGACGAAAGCGCGAGAACGAGCTAGCCTTGAACCGCGCCGCAAGCCGGTGAGGCGGTGTTCGTTTCCCACGCACTGCATTGAAAACGGGACGAACTTTCAAGAGGCGCCATGCATAGTGACCGATCGGAATGTGCGAGAAAACTTGACCAAAATTGGAAGAACAGGTTGATTCAATACCTTTTGACAGGCTGGATCTGCGTTTTGCTTTTCGTCGCCGAGGCAACCGCTGCTGACTATTTCGTCGATGCGGGCATAGCCGGGTCTGTCGACAGCGCACCGGGCACGCAGGACAGCACAGAGGTCGACGGGCAGGGGTGGAAAAGTCTGGACCTGCTGTTGGCGTCCGGAAAAGTTTCCGGCGGCGACCGGATCTTCCTTCGCCAAGGCCATCACGGACCGCTGATGCTGAAGGGAATGCGGTTTCCCAAACCCGTTCTTGTCACTTCCGCACCGGGTCAATCTGCACAGGTGGAGTCCATCAACGTTCGGGATTCGAGCAATATCGCATTTGATCGCCTGGCTGTTTGGCCAACTTCGGCGACGGCAAACAAAGACGCACTGGTGCGCAGCTATCCGGATACAAGCGATCTCATATTCCGCGATCTCGACGTCCGAGGGAATAAATCCGCGCGAAACTATATGGACTGGGATCTGGTCGATTGGCTGAGCAACAAGCGCAATGGCATCCTAGTGGACGGCAATCGAATAAGTGTTGTCAACAACCACCTTGCAGGCATCCGGCACGGAATCTCGAGCCTGGGCACAAATGCGCTGGTCGAAAACAACACTGTCGATGGCTTCTCCGGGGATGGCATGCGGGCGCTCGGTGACAATTCGATTGTCCGTGGCAACCAGGTACGGAACTGCGTCAAGATCGACGCCAACCACGATGATGGCTTCCAGTCGTTCACCAGAACGGGCAACAAGGCCGGCATCGGACTATTGAAGAATCTTCTTATTGAGAACAACCGCATATTCGAATGGTCATCCCCCCGCAAGAATGCGCTGCGCTGCAGGCTTCAGGGCATCAGCTTGTTTGACGGCATGTACGATGGCGTAACAATCCGCAACAACGTCGTCGCCGTCTCAGCTTATCATGGGATAACCGTGGCTGGTGCGCTGAACTCGGCTATCGTGAATAATACGGTCGTTGAAGCAAATGGAGTTCCGGGCAAGTCACCCTGGATTGGCGTTTTCCGACATAAGGATGGCACGCCTTCTTTCAATGTGACAGTTGCCAATAATCTGGTCACCCGCATGAGCGCCAGAACGAATGTCCAGCAAAAAATTCTGGTGACGAACAACGTCATTGTTACCAGCGTGTTCAGGGAGTTCGTTTCTTTCCCGGATGGCGACTTTGCACTTGGACCTCAAGCACTTGGTGTTGACCGGGGCGACATGAAGTTTGCACCGCCGACGGACATCGTTGGCGTCACGCGACCGCAAGGCAAGGCGCCCGATGCCGGAGCGTACGAAAGCCGCTAGGAGATGATCCCGATCGGTGAGACAGTTTGGCCGCCCGGCAAAGGTCGATCTGGATCGTTACCATGCCGCGGATTTCTCGATCTTTCCTGCCGCAGCGCGAACCTCGTCAGGTGTACGGGCGACAAAGGCCGGGCACGGCAGTCGCAATTCCAGACGGCAAACTAGCGTATCGTTCGCGGTCCTTCGGTCAGTGCCAAACTGATGCGACGCGATCGGCGAGCCAGTTGGTCACCATCCCGACGACGCGGGCCGTCGGGGCCGCGTGTCCGGAATCGCGGTAGTTGTTCGGGTCGTCGCGTATGAGGTCCGCTTTCCAGACAGGGCCGAACTGATCCAGCCAACGCTCCTCCATCGGCGCCTCAGGACCGGTATAGAAAGGAAGGAACAGGAACGCGATCTCCGTACCGTTCGCCTCCGCCAGTTTCGCGATCCGTTCCACATAGCTGCGTGACACACCGAATTCGACCCAGGCCAGACTGTCGGGAAGGATAGGCGGCGTGATCTCGCGCTTTCGACGCGCCGCCTCTTTGGCCAAAACGTCCGCGTGTTCGGTGGTTCCGAACTCCGCAATGTCGCTGTCCGAGCGCAGGATTTCATGCAGATCGCTGGTCGTCCCCGCGTAGGTGGCAGGGTTGAATTGCCCCTGCCAGCCGTAGGTCTCTGGCATCCAGGACGCCAAGGACAACGACAACTGGCGCATCGGAAGGCGCAGCAGATTTTGCGGCAGATTACGGTTCACGATCAAGGGCGCTCCGGCGATCTCACCCTCTGTGGCGATTTCGCCGAATGCTTCATGCCCGTCTCGCGGGAACGCCTCGACAACCGAGAACACGATCAGCCGAGGCTTCTTTTCGGAATAAAGTTCCCGAATGATAGTGTCACGGATATCGAATCCCGTCGATGGCAGCGAGAAGTTCACGACCGCAGCATCGATGCCGCGTGCTTTCAGCGCCGGTTCAAGTTGGGATGGATAGACAGCCGCGCCGGTCCGCGACGAACCGATAAAGACAACGTCGATGGGTGCGGGGTCGTAGTGGATTCGTTCGTAAATCCACTTGGCGCGCGCATAAATCGTATCGTTCAGGTTCTGGTACCGGATGTAGGGGCTGACCGGAAGTAGCAAGACCGCTACCACGAGCGCCGCGACCGTCAGCATCAGCGCCGCCATGAACCGCCCGATAGAAAGCGGTCGGGAACGTCGCACTGTGCGGTGAGGATTGTCAGTCGAGAAGCTGGACATATTCCACCAATACGCCGCGTGTCGCCACAGGGCTAATGAAGTTGCAAATAAAATTGCCGGCACCTTTCACCGGTTCGTCGCGGAGCATTGCGATGTCGCGTTCGGCAAGTTCGGTTTGCAGCGCGCGGATGTCGGGCGTCTCCAGCGCGTAGTGATGGAGACCGCCTGCGCCTCGGTTGAACCTCGCAAGCGAACCGCCGACCGGCACGACGAGCTCAACTGCAGGTTGGCCCGCCGTCGCCTTCATGAACAGGCACCAGCAGTCAAATTCCGGTACTTGGCCGCGATAGTCTTCTTCGTGTCCGAAGATCGACATATAGGCCTCGGCCGACGCGAAATCGGGCACGACGATTCCGACATGGTGCAGGACCGGCGCTGAGCCGGTCACTGCGGAGAGCCTTGAGATTGCACTAGAAGTTGAAATAGATGAACTCACTTTGACCTCTGAGAATGAATGCCGCAGCGAAGAATAGCACGACGCCTGACCAGACCGCCCAGAAGAGGGTCGGTCGCCAGGTCAGCTTAAGCGCAGGCGGCGCCACGTCACACCACTTTGCCCAGTTCAGCACCGGCCGGTAGCGACCAAGCAGTTGCTGCGTATTTGGAGCGAACGCGACCAGCGCCCCGACAAGCAGGCAGAAGACCAGAGGCTCCGAAAAGAGCTCGGCGGCAGAGGCTGGCAATATCGAGGGAAGATTGCCAATACCGTCGAACGCGAACATGCTCCGCCAGATCATCGCGGCGTCTCCGACGCTTTCCGCGCGAAATACAACATTCGCCATGATGATGGCGAACAAGGTTATGAGATGGTGGCCGATCCTGCCCAGAGGACGCGGCGGCGCGGCGCGGCGCGCCTTGCGGTGCAGGTGACGCCAGAATTCGTTCGTCGCGAGATAAACCCCATGCATCGCACCGAACAGGACGAAGGTCCAGGCTGCGCCGTGCCAAAGCCCGATTACCAGGAAGATGCCGATGGTGGGAAATGCGACGGTCATCCAGAACGTCGCTCTCTTGCCCAGCCGCCAGACAGCGGCGCGGCGCGCAAGCGGCAGGACAACGGGCTGATACATGTAGGACACGATGAAGCTTTGAAGCGTCATGTGCCAGCGGCGCCAGTATTCGATGATCGACGGGGCGCGCAACGGCGAGTGGAAGTTCGGCGGCAGCAAAAGCCCGAACATCCGTGCCAGACCGACCGCCATGTCGGAATAGCCCGAGAAGTCGAAATAGAGCTGGAACGTATAGCAGATCGCCGCTTTCCAGGCTTGAAGGAAACCGATCGGATCGCCGGCCGCCGCGGCGTCGAAGACGGGCGATGAGAACTGCGCCGCGCTGTCGGCAATCACCGTCTTCTTGAACATCCCGATGGCGAAAATCACGAGACCGATCGTGAGGTTTTCGCGCCAGAACCGACCGAGATTCCGGCCAAAGAACTGAGGCATCATCTCGCGATAGTGGACAATCGGGCCTGCGATAAGCTGCGGGAAGAAGATCACGAAGGTCGCGTAGCGGGCGATCCCCCCCGAAGTGACCTCGCCACGCGCAATATCGACCAGATAGGCGATTTGCTGGAACGTGTAGAACGAGATCGCGAGCGGAAGGATGATGTTTCCAACGGACCAGTCAGCGCCCAGCGCATTTGCGTTTTCGACGACAAAGCCCGCGTATTTGTACCACCCGAGCAACGCGACATTGGCCGCAATGCCAAGGCTGAGGATGGGGCCGGTCCGCGCTTCTTCGGTGCGACGCCGCTCGATCCACAGTCCGATCAGGTAATTGCCCAACATCGACAGGATGAGCAACAGCACGTAGGGCGGGTTCCAAACGCTGTAGAAGATCAGTGAATCGACGACGAGGAAGACAAAAAGCCAACGACGCAGACCGAACCATAGGATCAGATAGTACGCCGCGAGCGTGATTGGCAGGAACAGGAAGACGAAACCAAGCGAATTGAACAGCATGCCTGCGAAGTCACTCCCTAGACAGGTTGGCGCGCACGGGCAAACATGCACGCCGAAATCGAAACGCGGGTTTTGAGGGCGCGTTCAACCTTCGTATTCTGCGTGGCGAAGAAAGCTTCGCTGACAATCTCGAAGCCGGTTTCGGTCAGCAGCGCGCGGGCATCATCCAACGTTTCCATCAGATGGAGATGGTCTGGCGACGGGCTGTTGATCGGCACGTTGACGAAGACAAGACCGCCTTGCTGCACGAGGCCGTGGATTTTCCGCATAGCCGCCTTGGGGTCTTCGAGATGTTCGAGGATCTCACTGAGGACCACGAGATCGAAGATGTCCTCGCCGGACTCAACCGACATCATGTCGCGTACGTCGAAGGTGACGTTCTTGAACCCCAGAAGCGCCAGCGCCGCGCGCGTCTGTTCGACCGATACCGGCGAAAGATCCCAGGCCACCACTTCGGACAGACCGAAGTCGCGCAACGCGAGGTAAGTCATCAGCCCGTGGCCGGGACCGATCTCCAGAAACCGCTGGCCGGTGCCAAGCAACGCCGGTGCGCCGCGCAGGAAGAAATCGCAGCTAGCCGAATGGTTGAACCATAGAATCTGGCTCAGAAGGAGGCCATCGACGTATTTCTCCATATAGGCGGCGTTGGAATAGACCTCCGCGTCCGCTTCAGCGAAGGTCGATAGCCGGTATCGACCTGTGCGGTGGAAGTTCAGTTCCTCGTCGCGCAGACGGTCACAGGTCCAACGATAATGCGCCGCGATCTGATGCAGTCGCCCGCCGGCCAGTTTCAGCGCGGCCTCTGCAAGCACCTCTGTCGTGTCGAGAAGCGCCTTGCTCCGCGCGGCAAAGCTCTTTTCCACATAGCGGGCATGCTCAGGCCAGGTCCTGAGAACGGCCTCGACGATCCGCATGCAGGCAGGGCGGTTCGCAAGAGCGACAGCCATTCCGGGAGGAAGTTCGGTCATTCCGCAATCACGACGTCTTGCTCGGCAACGCGCTTGACGATCTGCATCGGCAGGACTGGCATCACAAATGAGTCCAACTCCAGCACCCAGCGCGTGCCATGACCTTCCGGACCCGAGTCCTTCGACGCACCGGCCGCCGCGAACCCGAGTTTCTCGAAGTGGTCAGCGACCATCCGGTTCTTGGGTGATGGCAGATACTCACCGACGAGCCGTCGCGCACCCGCGGCCCGCGCAGCCTCGACCACCGCGGCCAGCGCTGCAAGTTCGACCCGGCGGCCAAGCACCCGGCAGCTCATCAACCATGTGTCGCAGACCCATTCGTCGCCGCCCTTTCGGAAGATCACGACCGAGATCATACCGTTGTCACCGAAGCTGTCCTTCAGCCGGATCTGGAGGTCAAATACATCCTCATCCGCCTCAAACCGGGCAATATCGGCGTCGGTATAGCGCCGGCTAGTCAGATTGAACTGGTTGGACTTGTTGACGAGCTGCGCGATCCGCGCCCGGCCGACCGTATTGAACGGCGCCAGTTCGCAGGTCATTTCGAGCGAGGCGAGATAGCTCTCGTAGTCTCCGATCTGATCCATCGCGATGGCGCGAGCCGCATTCTGTCGATACTGCTCGGCCCGCTTCGCGTCATCTTCCGAAAGGGCCACCGTTTCGAACAGTCCCGATTGCGCCAGCAAGGTCGGATACATCGATGGGTCGTCCGGCACTTCGGGTACCGCGACGTCGGGCAGCATTTGCCGCACCCGCGCCCTTTCCGCCGGATTGTCGTCCAGAAATGCGACCGCATCGAGCCCGATATTCAGCCGCTTCGCGACATGTGCGATATTGGTCGCCTTGTCATTCCAGTTCGCGATGAAGACGGCGATATCGCTCTCCTTCAGCAACATCTCGGGATGATTGCGAAACGGCAGGCGCGCCGCATCGTCCTCATTCTTCGAGACGACGGCAAGGACGATGCCACGTTCGCGCAACGACAGCGCATAGGACTGGATTCCCAGATAGGCCTCCCCATCGGCCGACCCCTGCCCCAGCCGGATACCCTCCAGCCCGTCATCGCCGATCACCCCGCCCCAACAGGTATTGTCGAGGTCAAGCACGAGGCATTTGCGCGACCGTCCACGCAAGGCCGAGAGAATGCGCGCTACATGATCCGCCCAAAGCGGCACGACCGAAAGCGCGAAGGGCAGCTTGGCACGATACCAGTTCGGCAAGTCGAACCAGTCAGCGCGACCTACGGCCGCGGCCAGCCGGTCGGCGTCAAGGATGGGTGCCCCGTATTTGCGCGCGAGATCGCGCAACGCAGCATTCAGCGCAACGCTTTGTGCCGCGGCAGAACCGGGTAGCGCCGCGTCAAGATGCCCGCACCATGGATCGACCGGCTCCGGCACGGTCTGGATCAGCGGCACGATGCCGTTCTTTGACAATGCATCGGACAACGCGGCGAAGCGCGCCGCCGCCGTGCCAACCGCTGCCTGCGCCGCTTCCGGATTCATCCGGGATGTCGCCAACCCCAGGCTGCGGTAGTCCGAACCGGCCAGGGCGAAATCTGGCGCGAACTCCGCCAACCCGCCCTGCCCCAACGCCTCATTCATTGCCTGCCCGTAGGCAGGCGTATAGACCTCGAGCCAAAGTCCGTGGCGCAGGCCCGTAACGCGCAGCGCCTGCGGAAGAAAATCGGCGGTCCCGTCAAGCATGAGCGCCAGTTTCACCCGCGTCAGACCCGAAGTATCAGCACGGTCGCCAAGCCGCTCAATGGTCCGCGCGACCGAGATCAACTGGTCAAGGTTCAGTGCGGTCCGCGCCAACGAAATCAGCTCCCGTGCCGGAACCGCTTTTTCGGCAGAACTCAGAGCGCGGAGACGCATTCTCAAGTCCGCCGGGGCACGCTCGAGCCAGTCGAGGTTCACGAGCGAGCTGGCACTCATCTCAGGCGGCCTTCAGCGAGATCGCATCAATCAGGTCACCGACGCACTTGAGCTTCTCAATTTCCTGGTTGGAGAACTTGATGCCAAAGCGCTGTTCGATTGCAACGATCAGTCGCACATGGCTGAGACTGTCCCACTCCTCGACGTCTTCTCCGGTCATTGCATCATGCAACTCAATCTCGTCGAGATCCATAACGTCGCAGAAGATCTCGGGAAGTTCCTTAACGATTTGAGTGCGTTGCATATGTCGTCACTACTCTTGATCTCGACGGGAATGTCGACGGCTGATTACCAGCTTTCCCGCAAGATGAAAAGCAAGCAAGGCCAGCTTTCTCGGTTTTGAATACAGTCCCAATGCTGCGAGCGCATTGGTTCAGCATGCCTGTGCCGGAAAAATGGGCAGATCCGATGGGTAGCGACAGTTGCGGAGGCCCTGGGATCGGGGCGGGAAATCACGGAGGTGCGGAGACCCTTCGGCTTTCACATCCGCTATGGCCCCCTTTTCAGACGATGCGCACCGCGACAAGCATGCAAACCACTCGATTGATTTGGCAAGGGATGGTGAACCTGTCCTCACTTCCAGCGAACACCGCGTCCCGTTTGAAATCCTCGCTGAACGTGACGTTGCCCGTCATGATGGCCTCTTGCCTCAAAATCATGAACGAAAGCATCCATGAATCCTGGGGCTGTTCGCTGAGCCGCGCGGCTTCAGAAAGCACTTTCGAATGTTTTTCCGATCCCCTTGGCGCTGGATTGCAATGTCTACGAAACGTAGCCCACATGTCGCTTCGCGCGCGACAGATATAGATGCCGACACCCTGCTGATATACTTTTCTAAGCAATTTCAAATGGTTTAATGGTGCCCAGAGACGGAATTGAACCGCCGACACGCGGATTTTCAATCCGCTGCTCTACCAACTGAGCTATCTGGGCACCGGGGGCGCCTCGCGCCCGGCGGGCCGTGTTTAGGCGAGGCGGGCGGGGCTGTCCAGAGGGATTCGTCGCAAAAGCCAGGACCCGGAGATCAGTGCGGGCGGCTCTGATAGGTCTCCCGATTGTCCTCGTCCGGGGCATCCTCTTCCTCAGTCGCGATCGCGTAAGCGCCTGAAAGCCAGCGGCCGAGGTCCACATCCGCGCAGCGTTTCGAGCAGAAGGGCCGGTATTTCGGGTCGGTGTCCTTGTGGCAGATCGGACAGGCCATCGTTTTACCCTTTCAAGACGGTGGCAAGTGGCAGCCGGTCGCGCTTGCGTTGAAGCTCATAGTTGCCAAGCGGCGTCCAGCCCGCAAGAACTCGTCTCGTTCGCCTCACCCTTGAAGGCAGCGCGTAGCTGCTGTTCCAACGCTGCGCGGTCGCGCTTGGTCATCGGCGCGAAATCGACCGTGACCTGACCACCAAGGCCGCGCAGGCGCAGCTGGCGCGGCAGGTCGCGAGCCGCGGCGATGTTGGCCTTGAGACCGGCCGCAGGGGTCGTGTCGGCACCCGTGTTCACATCCACGGCGATCAGCGCACGGGTCGGTTCGATCGCCATGTGCGCGCCGCCCGGCAGGGCGACCGAGGGACCAACAAGGCCGTCGATCAGTTCCGCGACACCGTGCCGCGCGAAGGCATCATCACCTTCGTCCACCTCGTCGGGCGCGGGATCGGACCAATCGGACCACGCCTGATCGTGCGGACCGGGCGCGTCGAGCAGAAGCTCGGGCGCGCCCTCCGCATCGACCAGGATCGTCTGGGCGACATTGCGCATCCTCGCGATGTCGGCGGCGATATCCTCATCCTCGGCCACCTCGGCAGCGGATCGCAGGACCAGGCCAAAGGCCGAACTGCCCATGCCAGCCCCGGCCAGCGCCGAGAGCCTGGCCCGCGCGTCTTCGTCCTTGATCCGGCGCGAGATGTTGTGACCCGCTGCGCCGGGGGTCACGATGGCCAGCCGGCTCTTGAAGAGAAGTCGCGTCGTGACCGGAACTGCCTTGCCGGGTTCCGCATGACCCGACACCTGGACCAGCACCGACTGGCCGGGGCGCAGCCCCCCGGCTTCGCGCAGGAACCCCCGGGTTCCGCCCGGCAGTTTCACGAAGACGCCACCCTGGCCCTTCATCTGGCGGTCGACGATCCCGCGCAAGATCGCGCCGGGAGAGAAATCCGCCGCCTCACCCGGATCGATCCGCAGATCCTGCAGCTGGCCATCGACGATCAGCGCCGCTGCCTCTCGGCCCTGATATCGGCCCAGGACGATCAGGCGGCCCTTCATTCCGTCCCCTCGTGAATGTCTATCCCCGCCGCAAAAAGCAGCTGTGCGGTCTCTGCGACCGGAAGGCCGACGACGCCGGTGAACGAGCCCTGAAGCCAGGGGATGAAGGCCCCGAAACGGCCCTGGATGCCATAGCCGCCGGCCTTGCCGCGCCATTCGCCGCTGGCGAGATAGCTGTTGACCTCGAGATCGGAGAGCGCCTTCACCTTCACCACGGTTTCCACGACGCGCTCCCAGATGCGCTCACCCCGCTTCACGGCGATGGCGGAGATGACCCGGTGGCGTCGGCCGGACAGCTTCATGAGAAACGCAGCCGCCTCGCCGGCATCGGCGGGCTTGCCCAGAATACGGCGACCAAGCGCGACGGTAGTGTCGGCGCAGAGCACAACCTCGTCGTCCGAAGCCGGAACGGCGGCGACCTTCTCCCGCGCCATACGGACACAATAGGGACGCGGCATCTCGTCGGGACGCGGGAGTTCATCGATATCGGGGGCGCGGATGTCGTCCGGCACCAGCCCAAGCTGCCCGAGCAACTCTTTCCGGCGCGGACTGGCCGAGCCGAGAACGAGGCGCAAGGCCACCTTACTTGAAGCGGTAATTGATCCGCCCCTTGGTCAGGTCATAGGGTGTCATCGTTACCTGCACCTTGTCGCCGGCGAGAACCCGGATACGGTTTTTCCGCATCTTTCCTGCCATAGTCGCGATGATCTCATGGCCGTTTTCGAGCTCGACCCGGAATGTCGCATTGGGCAGGAGTTCCTTCACGACGCCCGGAAATTCGAGTCCTTCTTCCTTGGCCATGGTCACTCCATTGTTGATCCTTTCCCGGCCAGAACCGGGGCGCGCGTTAAATGCGCCCGATACTCGGGGATTTCAAGCACTATGTGCAGCTTCCTCCCTGCGGAAGATGCGGGAAAGCTGTGGCAGTTGTTCGGGCCAGTGCTTGAGGTTCAGCACACCGCCATCCTCGCGCACATCCGCAACGGCGGCGGTGGAGATATCGGCATAGATCCATCCGGTCTCACCGGGTTTGCCTTCCGCGAAGATGCCGGTCGCGGGAAAGCCCCGGTCGGGCGGGCCATAGATCGACGCAGTGCCGGTGTTCTTCTCCATTCCCACACACCAGGGCGCGTCGCCAACCATCGGCGCATGGACCGACACCATCTGCCCTTCGAGCGCGCGGGCCATCGAGCCGACGCGGACCCGTGTGAAGCCGGCGAGCGCCTCGGTCGCCGACGGCACAAGAAGGATTTCGACGCCTGCTTCAGCCAGCGCGCGGCCAAGGAGTGGAAATTCACTGTCGTAGCAGATGAGGACGCCAATCCGGCCCAGAGTCGTGTCGAAGACTGAAAGCCCGTCGCCCGCGACGACATCCCAGTCCTCACGCTCGAAGCGCGTCATCATGACCTTGTCCTGATGGCCGATGATACCGGACGGGCCAATCAGACTGGCACGGTTCACCGGGCGGCCGTTGGAATGCGGCTCCCCATAGGCAGGACCCGAGGCGGTCAGGATATAGACGCCATTCCCCGCCGCCAATCTTACATGGAGCGCGAGAGCCGCTTCCCTGTGCTTGTCGACTTCGCGCAACGCGCCTTCTGGATCGGTAGCCACGGCCGTGCCGCCAAGCGAGGCAAGTTCCATCGCGCCATATTCGGGGAAAACCAGCAGCTTCGCCCCCTGCCCTGCGGCTTCGGCGACCCAGCGCGCGATCTTGGCCTCGTATTCGGACCAGCTTTGAAGCCGGTCAAGCGGATAGGCGGCGGCAGCGACTTTGATATCTCCGGTCATAAGGTCATCCCTCCTTGGCGCGCTCATTCAAAGCTCGCGCATCCAGAATTCCATCGTCTTGGCGGTCGGCAGGTCTTCCCCGATATCCTTCCAGACATACTCGGCGGTGATCCCGTCTAGCGGCCGGTAGCCACGCTTACGCCAGAACCCGTCGAGAGGGCGGTAGGTCTCGCGGTGCATGGGGTGATTTTCCGGCCGGACGACCCGGCAGAACGCTGAAAACCTGCGGCCAAGCTTTCGCGCATGACCTTCGCGCGCATCGAAAAAGGCGCTGCCGATCCCACTGCCCCGGTAGTCAGGCAACAGAACGGATTCCGCACAATAGAAAATGTCGGTCAGATCGAAGCCGGCCTCCTCGAAGGCCGTTCCGAATTCATCGCCGTGATCCTCCATCGGCGTCCCGGTCGCCGCGCCGACGAGGCGGTCGCCGTCAAACGCCCCCACGACGATGGCGTCGGCGCTGTCGCGGTAGGTGGCGATGTAATTCTGCTCGTAATCCAGATCGCCATCATAAAGGTATGGCCAGTCGCGAAAGACCGTGATGCGCAACCGCGCCACGTCGTCCAGCACGGCGTCAAGCTTCGCGCCGGTCAGGCTGCGGACATCGACCGTCACGCGGAAACCTGCCGCGTCCAGTCGTTGAGGTTGTAATAGGTCGTCACGCGCGCGATCCGGCGGTCCTTCAGCGTGAAGAACGAACCCGCCGGCAGCACATATTTCTGCCCCTTCGCCTCGGGCAAGCCGCTGTCGGTCCTGAGATATTCACCATTCACCACGAATTCCGCCGCCGCACGCGTTCCGTCCTCATTCGCGAATACGACGATATCGGTAAGTTGCTCACGGTAGCTGTGGTTCATGTGCGCGCAGAATTCGGCGAAGGCGAGTTTGCCGCGACGAATGCCTCCCTCGTTCACGTGATGCTCGATATCCGCGTGCAGAAGTTCGAGCATGGTCTCTACATCAGCCTTGTTGAAGGCTTCGAAATAAGCCTCGATCACGGCTTTGCTCATGGTTGGTCTCCCTGGTGACTTTCTTCTTTCAAAGGATCCCCGAAGCGGGCGATCATCCGCGCCCTGATCTGGTCGCGCGTCTGGCGAAAGACGGCAAGCTTCGCCTCGCGCGTCTCGCCGATGCCGGTCGGGTCCATCACCGGCCAGTATTCGACGTCGAGATGAAAGAACCGCGTGAATTCCAATGCCTGCCGCTGGCTCGCCGGGGACAGCGCCACAACAAGATCAAAGCCGGAAAGGTCGTCGCCCCATTGCTGCATCTCCTCGAAGGAGCGCGAGCGGTGGCGGGACAGCTCGATGCCAAGTTCCTTGCATACGGCGACGGCGAATCCATCGACTTCCAGATCGTTGTGCACGCCGGCCGACTGCACATAGCATTTCTGCCCATAGAGCTGCTTCATCAGCCCCTCCGCCATTGGCGAACGAACCGAATTGTGGTCGCAGCAGAAGAGAACCGACTGCGGAAGTTCCCCTGCCAAGTCAGCCCCCGAAATGCAGCACGCAGATCAGCGTGAAGAGGCGCCGCGCCGTGTCGACGTCGAGATCCGCCTTGCCGTCGAGCCGTTCCTGAAGCACCCGTGCACCTTCGTTGTGAATGCCGCGGCGGGCCATGTCGATGGTCTCGATCTGGCTCGGCGGCAGGCGTTTCACAGCGTCGAAATAACTTTCGCAGATCTGGAAATAGTCCTTCACCACCTGCCGAAAGGGCGACAGCGACAAATGGAACTCTGCCGCTTTCTCGCCCCTCTCAGTGCCGACGTCGAACACGAGCCGTTTGTCGCGGATCGCCAGCGCAAGTTGATAGGGCCCTTCGGGTTTCTGGCCATCGCCGCGCGTTGGCAGATCGAAGCTGTTCTCTTCCAGAAGGTCAAACACGGCGACCTTGCGCTCCTGCTCGATCTCCGGCGTCGGCGTGGGGAGGCCCGTATCGTCGATCTCGATATGACAGATGCGGCTCATTCTCCGCGTCCGCGATTCAGATGGTCGAGCCGCGCGCGGACCGAAAGCCCATGCGCTTCGAGGCTTTCCGAGATGGCCAGCCGTTCCGCCGCCGGGCCGATGGCGGCAAGCGCCTCGGGCGTCATCCGCGCGATCGTCGTCCGCTTGAGGAAATCCATCACACTCAACCCACTTGAAAACCGTGCCGACCGCGCGGTCGGCAGCACATGGTTCGGCCCGCCCACGTAATCGCCAATCGCTTCGGGTGTCCAGCTTCCGAGAAAGATCGCCCCGGCATGGGTGATCGTCGCGGCCAACGCCTCCGGGTCGGCAACGCAGAGTTCCAGATGCTCCGGTGCCACGCGGTTCGAGAGCGCCGCCGCCTCGGCCAGATCGCGCGTCACGATGACCGCGCCATAGTCACGCCAACTCGCCCCCGCGATGGCGCCGCGTTTTAGCGTTTCGAGCCGCATTTCCACTGCCGCCGCCACAGCCTGCGCCAGACCCGCATCGTCGGTGACAAGGATAGACTGCGCGCTTTCGTCATGCTCGGCCTGGCTGAGAAGATCGAGCGCGATCCAGTCAGGATCGTTGTCCCTGTCGGCGATGACGAGGATTTCCGACGGCCCCGCGATCATGTCGATGCCGACGCGCCCGAAGACCCGGCGCTTGGCGGCGGCGACATAGGCGTTGCCGGGGCCGGTGATCTTGTCCACGGGACGGATCGTCTGCGTCCCGTAGGCGAGCGCGGCAATCGCTTGCGCGCCGCCGATGCGATAGACCTGGTCCACGCCAGCGATTTCGGCAGCAAGCAGAACCAGCGGATTGACCACACCGCCCGGCGTCGGACAGGCAACGACAAGGCTTTCGACCCCCGCCACCTTCGCAGGGATCGCGTTCATCAAGACCGAGGAGGGATAGGAGGCGAGCCCCCCCGGCACATACAGGCCCGCCGCCGAAACCGGTGTCCAGCGCCATCCCAGAGAAGCGCCCGCATCATCTTTCCAGCGCCGGTCTTCGGGCATCTGACGTTCGTGATAGGCCCGGATGCGATCGGCGGCGAGTTCCAGGGCCGCGCGATCCTCGGACGAGACCTTGGCGCATTCGGCGGCGATCTCCTCGGGCGCAAACGCCAGCGTCGCCGAGGTCAGTTTCAGCCGGTCGAAGCGTTCGGTGAGCGCGATGATTGCGGCATCGCCTTTTTCGCGCACCTCCGCGATGATCTCGGCTACCGCCGCATCCACGTCCGGAGCATCCTCCCGCTTCATCGTAAGAAGCGTCGCGAAGGCGTCTTCGAAATCCGGGTCGGTCGTGTTCAGGAAATGCGGCATGGCGAACCTCGTCAGTCAGGCTTCCCATACAGGCGCGGGAGGTTCGCCTCAAGTCGTGGAACGGTCAGGAGAAGGCGGGCAACCCCTCGATCGCACGGGCGAGGTCTGCGCGGCACTTGGCGATGATGAAATCGGTGAAGGCGCGTATCTTCGGGTCGCGCAACCGCCGGTGCTGGCTCAGACAGGAAAGCTGCACCGCTAGCGGCGGCGTTTCCTGCGCCACCGGAACAAGTCGCCCGTCGCGCAGATAGTCCGCCACTTCGAAGATCGGCTTCATGATGATGCCTCGCCCATCCAGCGCCCAGCCGGTCAGCACATCGCCATCGTCGGTCTCGAACGGCCCCGTCACCTCGAAGCGGCGCGGGCCGTCGGGCGTGCGCAAGGTCCACTGAAATTCCGGCGCACCGGGAAAGCGCAGGTTCAGGCATTCGTGGCGGTCCTTGACCAGTGCCTCGCCGTTCAGCGGGTCGCCACGCCGCGCGACATAAGCGGGTGCGGCGCAAAGGACGCGCGGACAATCCGCGACAAGGCGCATCTTCAGCGTCGAATCCTCCAGCGCGCCGAGATGGAAAGCCATGTCGAGCCCTTCGGTCACCACATCGATCTTGCGGTCGGAAAGCCGCAAACGAACGTCGATCTGGGGGTACTCATCCTTGAACGCCGGCACATGCGGCGCGACGAACCGTCGTCCGACACCGAGCGGCGCCGCGATGAACACCGTGCCGCGCAGCATCTGGGTTGACGCCATGACGGCCGCCTCGGCGTCATCGATCGCCTCCAGCACCTTGCGCGCGCCGTCGTAGAAGAGCCGGCCATTCTCCGTGGCCTGAAGCCGCCGTGTCGTACGATTGAAGAGCCGGATGCCGAGATGCTTTTCCAGCTCGGCGATCCGCGCCGAAGCAACCGCGGGCGAGGTCCGCTGGTCGCGGGCAGCCGCCGACATCGACCCGAGTTCGAACACGCGGACGAACATCTTGATGTTGTTCACGTAGGACATCGGCCCCTCCCGCCACTCAATTCTTCGGTATCATTTGAAAGTATTGAGGCATTAGAAGAATTATCAGGAAGATGCGCTTCGGTATAGCCTGCGCAGACATCGAATGGTCGGAGGACGACATGTACGACTTCATTGTCCTGGGCGCTTGGCTGGAATTCGCGGTGCGATGGGTGCATGTAATCACCGGCATCGCGTGGATCGGCTCGTCGTTCTACTTCGTAGCGCTCGATCTCGGTCTTCACCGCGATCGAAATCTGGAAAGCGGGGCGGACGGCGAGGAATGGCAGGTCCACGGCGGCGGCTTCTACCATATCCAGAAGTATCTCGTGGCGCCGGAACGGATGCCCGATGACCTCGTCTGGTTCAAATGGGAAAGCTACGCGACCTGGCTTTCGGGCTTCGCGATGCTTTTCCTCGTCTATTACCTCGGCGCGGACCTCTTCCTCGTCGATCCGAACGTTGCGGATATCGCTGTCTGGCAGGCGATCCTGATCTCGGTCGGCTCGCTCGCGCTCGGCTGGCTGCTCTACGACACGCTCTGCAAGTCGAAGCTGGGCGAAAGCCCGACCACGCTGATGGTGATCCTCTACATAATTCTCGTTACGATGGCCTGGGGCTACAGCCACGTCTTTTCGGGTCGCGCGGCGCTTCTGCATCTCGGCGCCTTCACGGCGACGATCATGTCGGCGAACGTCTTCATGGTCATCATTCCGAACCAGAAGATCGTCGTCGCCGACCTGATCGCGGGCCGCACGCCCGATCCGAAATACGGCAAGATCGCCAAGCTGCGGTCCACCCACAACAACTACCTGACTTTGCCGGTCCTCTTCATGATGCTGTCGAATCATTATCCGCTGGCTTTCGCGAGCGAGTACAATTGGATCATCGCCAGCCTCGTCTTCCTGATGGGCGTCACGATCCGGCACTATTTCAACTCCGTCCATGCGCGGAAGGGCAACCCGACCTGGACCTGGGTCGTCACGGTGCTGATCTTCATCGTCATCGCCTGGCTTTCGACCGCGCCCCTGTTTCAGGCGCAGGCAGATAGCGAAGCCGTCCTGCCACTGACGCCGGCCCAACAGAAGTTCGCCGATGCGGCGGACTTCTCCGACGTGTCGGACATCGTCATGGGCCGCTGCTCGATGTGCCATGCGGCGGAACCGGGCTACGACGGCATCCACTGGGCGCCGAAGGGTGTCATCCTCGACCGTCCAGAGGAAATAGCCCGCCGGGCGCCGGAAATCTACCTTCAGGCCGGGGTGAGCCATGCCATGCCGCCCGCCAACGTGTCGTATATCGAGCCCGAGGAGCGCGCCAAGATCGTCGCGTGGTATCGCGGTGTCACGCGGAGCGATGGATAGTCAGGGGCGGGAGAAGCGCCATTCAGTAACCTGGCGATAGGTCTCACCGGGCCTGAGTTCAACCGAAGGGAAATGCGGATGGCTCGGCGCGTCGGGCCAGCCCTGCGCCTCGATCGCGACGCCTTCGCCGCCCTTGTGGCCGGGCCGCAACGCGCCACGCCCGTCATAGATTTGAACACCCGGTTCAGTGGTCGCGAGTGTCATCGTCACGCCTGATCCGCCGGTCAGCATCAGGACCGGCCGAAGATCGACTCTGCCATCGGACAGGCAGAAATTATGATCGAGCGCAGGTGCCCCCGGCCCCGCGATGCGCCCCGTACGGAAGTCGAATTCCGTTCCCGCAACCGGCGCGACCTCGCCCGTCGGTAGAACCTGATCCGTCAAGGGCAGGTAGCGGTCCGCCGCAATCCGCAGGTGATGGCCCGCCCAGCTGCCCGTGCCGTCAAGGTTCCAATAGCTGTGGTTGGCCGCGTTGAAGATAGTCGGACGATCGGTTTCAGCGTCGACCTCCATGCGCAAAGTCGCCTGCCCTGGCAGAGAGAACCTCACGCGGATCTTACGGTCGCCGGGAAAGCCGCCTTCGCCATGCGGCAAGTCGCAGCGAAGTGTTACGCCGCCCGTCCCGATATGGTCGATCCGCCATATCTTCAGGTGCGTTCCGGCATCGCCGGAATGCAGAATATTGGCCTGACCCGACTGGCAGTCGAAGCGCATTTCGGCCCCTTCGATCAGGGCACGGCTTGCGCCGATGCGATTGGCCACCGGACCGACAAGCGCACCGTGATAGCACATCGGGCCCTCATAATCCGCGACGCGCCCGGAGCCGAGCGTCAGGCTGCCAACAATCCCAGGGAGGCGCAGATCGCGCAGGATCGCACCGAGCGTAAGCACCGTCGCACTGATGCTATCAGAGCTGAGTTCGACCGCCTGCACCATCCGTCCCGATGCCGTAAGTCCGAAATCGGCAACCGTCACCCTTGTCATCCGCGTTCCTCCTGCCGGCGGGAGATTGCCCGATACAACCGGCGGCGCAACACCAATCGCCGCAAGCATTGCGCTGTGCGTCAGGCCTATTTTGGCCGCTGGCAATAACGATCCAGCGTGGATGTCCAACGGTCTGACCAAGCAACTAGAGGTCCATAACGCTGGAATTTCGGGTGGTTGAATGTTATTTTGACATTATCCCGCGTTAGAACGGGACAATCGAAGGAGGCTCGGGCGTACGTCGCCCCATTTAGGCGGTTGGCAGAAAAATGAAAAATATCGAGATGGGCGCCGGAACGCCCCAAGAGACTGAATCCCAATATGCCGCGTTGTGTTACAGGCTTGTTGGCGCGAAGACGCACGAAGTGCTGCTTATCACCAGCCGAGATACCGGACGCTGGATCATCCCCAAAGGCTGGCCCATGAAAGGCAAGAGCGGGGCGGAATGCGCATTGCAGGAGGCCTTCGAAGAGGCGGGTGTGCAAGGGAAACCCGCACGCAATCCTATAGGGGTCTATGCGTATGACAAGGGTCTCTCCGAGGGTGTGCAGCCCTGTATCGTCTCGGTTTATCCGGTCGAAGTGCAGGAATTGCGCAAGGACTACCCCGAAAAAAATCAGCGGGAGCGCAGGTGGTTCAAACCGAACAAGGCCGCAGAGAAAGTCGACGAACCGGAGCTGCGCACACTTCTAAGCACCTTCGATCCGCGCAAGCCAACGAAGGCGGTCGGCGCGAAAGACGCTTGAAATCAACATAATATTCGCCACATAGAAGAATAGAACAACCCGGTTACCGGCAATGATCCGCTATGCGCTGACCTGTTCCGAAAAGCATGAATTCGACAGCTGGTTCCAGTCTGCCGCAGCCTATGATCGTCTTCACGCTTCGGGCCATATCAGTTGCACCGTCTGCGGTTCCCCGACGATCGAGAAAACCCTGATGTCGCCCTCGGTCAGGTCCGGCCAGAATGCCGAGGCCGAGCCAGGTAGCTTGACTGCGCCCTCCTCGGTCGCGGAACAGGCGCTGGCGGCGATGCGCCGAGCGATCGAGGAAAATTCGGAATATGTCGGCCTGAACTTCGCCGCGGAGGCGCGTGCGATCCATGACGGCAACGCACCCGAGCGATCGATCTATGGCGAGGCGCGCGCAGACGAGGCCAAGAAGCTGATCGAGGACGGCGTTCCCGTCGCGCCGCTGCCCTTCCTTTCACCGCGCAAGACGAACTGAGCTTCTCGGGCGTCGGGATCATTGACACCGTCGGGCGCGCTGGTTCCCGACCGCTGGCGCAAGGCTGCATGATGGCGGTCCGCGCACGCCCCTTGCCCTCGCCCGCGCGCCCGCATATGAAGCGCGCGATTTACCCATGCCGGCGGAAGGGGGGGTCGGAATGCCGCTTCTCGTGATGAAATTCGGCGGCACCTCGGTGGCCGATCTCGGCCGTATAAAGAACGCGGCGGACAAGGTTCGGCGCGAGGTCGACCGCGGCTATGACGTGATCGTCATCGTCAGCGCGATGTCCGGCAAGACCAACGAGCTTGTTGGCTGGGTCGAACAGACCTCGCCACTTTACGACGCGCGCGAGTACGATGCCGTCGTCGCTTCCGGTGAAAATATCACCGCTGGCCTGATGGCGCTGACGCTGCAGGAAATGGGCGTGCCTGCGCGGTCGTGGCAAGGCTGGCAGGTGCCGATCAACACGAGCTCGCAGCACGCCGCCGCACGCTTTGTCTCGATCCCGCGCGAGAACCTTGATACGAAATTCGCCGAAGGCTTCAGGGTTGCCGTGGTCGCGGGGTTTCAGGGACTGAGCCATGAGGGCCGCATCACCACGCTCGGCCGCGGCGGTTCGGACACAACCGCAGTCGCCTTCGCAGCAGCCTTCGAGGCGGAGCGCTGTGACATATACACGGATGTCGACGGCATCTATACGACCGATCCGCGCATCAGCGCAAAGGCACGCAAGCTTGAGAGGATCGCGTTCGAAGAGATGCTTGAGCTTGCCTCCCTCGGCGCTAAGGTGCTGCAAACGCGGTCCGTCGAACTCGCGATGCGTTACAAGGTGCGTCTGCGTGTCCTGTCCTCATTCGAGGACACCGACGAAAATTCTGGTACCCTGGTTTGCGACGAGGATGAAATCATGGAATCGAAAGTCGTCTCTGGCATTGCTTATTCTCGTGACGAGGCCAAGATCACCCTGGTAACGGTCGAGGACCGCCCCGGTATCGCCGCCGCCATCTTCGGCCCCCTCGCCGAGGCTGGCGTCAACGTCGACATGATCGTTCAGAACATCTCGGAGAAGAACTACGAGGGACACAATGTCGGGGTGACCGACATGACGTTTTCCTGCCCGACCAATCAGGTCACGCGGGCGAGAAAAACCCTTGAGGGTGCCCGTGCCGCCGGTTCGATTAGCTACGATGATCTTGTCGTCGATACCGATGCGGCGAAGGTTTCGGTCGTTGGTATCGGGATGCGTTCCCAAGTGGGGGTCGCCGCGCGCATGTTCGAGGCGCTTGCTGCCGAAAACATCAACATCAAGGTCATCTCCACATCCGAGATCAAGATTTCGGTTCTGATCGACCGGAAATATATGGAACTCGCGGTGCAGGCGCTCCATGATACTTTCGAACTTGAGAAGGTGGCCTGAACCGGGCGCCAACGGGGGGCAATGGCCGACCGCAGCGAAAGCGAAAGCCGCAAGCTTCTCAGACGCTTGCGCGACACTCTTGCGGAACCGGGCGCCGGACAGGAGCGGCTCGACCGCATCACGCATATCATCGCGGATTCGATCGAGACGGAGGTCTGCTCCATCTATCTTTTCCGCGACGACGAGACCTTGGAACTGTGCGCGACCGAGGGCTTGAAAGAGGAATCCGTCCACAAGACCCGGATGCGTCTGGGTGAAGGCCTCGTTGGCCGTGTGGCAAAGACCTCCGCCCCGATCAACACCGGCAACGCCCCTGCGGAACGCGGGTTCCGCTACATGCCGGAAACGGGGGAAGAGATCTATTCCTCTTTCCTCGGCGTCCCGATCCAGCGTCTGGGCGAAAAGCTGGGCGTTCTCGTCGTGCAATCGAAGGACGCGCGACAATATTCTGACGACGAAGTCTATGCGCTCGAAGTCGTGGCGATGGTGCTGGCCGAGATGACGGAACTCGGTGCCTTTATCGGCGAGGGCGAGGCACTGAGCGCGCTTCACACCCACCCGGCCATGTTCCGGGGCGCCACCGGGCAGGAAGGCACGGCCGAGGGTCATATCTGGCTTCACGAACCCCGCGTCGTCGTGACCAACCCTGTGGGCGATGATCCCGAGGTCGAGGGCAAGCGGCTTCACGATGCGGTCGAGCGGTTGCGCATCTCGGTCGACGACATGATTTCTCTGACCGACGGTCAGAGTGGGGAGCAACGCGAAGTTCTCCAGGCCTATCGCATGTTCGCCCATTCGCGTGGCTGGATTCGCCGGATGGAAGAGGATATCAGTCGCGGTCTGTCGGCCGAGGCGGCGGTGGAAAAGGAGCAATCTTCGGCGCGCGCCAGGCTTGAAACGGTACCCGATCCCTATCTGCGCGACCGGCTGCATGACCTCGATGACCTGGCGAACCGCCTGCTGCGGCTTTTGACCGGGCAAGGCAGCGATACCGGGGCGGAGATGCCTGCGGACCCGATCCTCGTGGCGCGCAATATCGGCCCGGCGGAACTCCTGGATTACGGACGGAAGCTGAAGGGGGTGGTGCTCGAGGAAGGTTCTGTCGGCTCCCACGCTGCTATCGTCGCCCGCGCGCTGGCCATTCCGCTGGTGATCCATGCCGAACGCATCACCACCGAGGCGCTGAATGGCGATGCGATCCTCGTCGATGGCGATCAGGGCATCGTCCATCTGCGCCCCGAAGAATCCGTTGCCGCCGCCTTCCGCGACAAGATCGCCATGCAGGCGGCCGCACAAAGTCGCTATGCGAGCCTGCGGGAACAGTCGGCCACGGCACTTTGCGGTACGACCATTTCGCTTCACATGAATGCCGGCCTGATGGCTGACCTGCCGTCGCTGGTTGGCTCCGGGGCGGAGGGCGTCGGCCTGTTCCGTACCGAATTGCAATTTCTTATCCGTAGTCATGTGCCGAAGCGATCGGAACTTGCCGCGATCTATTCCGGCGTCCTCGACGCGGCGAAGGGCAAACGCGTCGCCTTCCGAACGCTCGATATCGGCTCGGACAAGGTCCTGCCGTACATGAAGCGCGTCGACGAGCCAAACCCGGCGATGGGCTGGCGGGCGATCCGCGTCGGACTTGAAAAACCTGGCGTTCTGCGGATGCAGCTGCAGGCGCTTCTCCGCGCAGCGAACGGAAGGCCGCTCACCCTCATGTTTCCCTTCGTCGCGGAATACGAGGAATTCCGCATCGCGCGGCAGATGGTCCTCGACGAGGTGAAGCGCGAAAGGCGGCTCGGTCATTCCTTGCCGGCCTCGCTTGAAATCGGGGCGATGATGGAAACCCCGTCGCTTGCCTTTGCGCCCGACGAATTCTTCCGATCGACTGATTTCATTTCGATCGGCGGCAACGACCTGAAACAGTTCTTTTTCGCCGCCGACCGCGAGAACGAAAAGGTCCGCCGCCGCTACGACGTGCTGAACACCAGCTTCCTGCGCTTCATCTCGCAGATCGTCGAACGCTGCGAAAGCTTCGGCACGGCGCTGTCCTTCTGCGGCGAGGATGCGGGCCGTCCGGTAGAGGCCCTATGCCTCGCGGCGCTGGGCATCCGCGCGCTGTCTATGCGTCCGGCCTCCATCGGGCCGGTCAAGCATCTGATCCGGCGGGTGGACCTGATGGAACTCCGCACGGTGCTGAAGCGTGAATGTAAGGCAGACAGGTCCAACGTCCGGCCCGCCGTCATGAACTGGCTTTCCAACCAGGATATCTGAGACAGGTCAGCGCAGACCGATCGAATTCGCCTCGGCGAAGAACTGCGCCTCGACCGCGTCGGCCCCATGCGCATCGGCAAGCCGCTGCAATCCGAACCGCACTCGCGCCATGTCCCGGAAATAGGCGAGGAAGGCGAGGTTCAGTCCCGCCCCCGCAGCGGCGCCGATCAAAGGCACCGCCTGGCTGGCGAGCTTGCGACCCAGAAGTGCCGCTACGGCAGGAGCGATCCGTCGGATCACCGCCTGCACAGCCCCACTGTTCATCGCCAGTCGCGAGCCGATGAAGCCCGTATTGACCCCATCGTCGCCGGCGAACGGCCCCCCGGCGCCGAAGACTTCAAGGCAGATGATCCGCGCCTGTTCCGAACCCGGATCGTAGCCATGCTCGGCGCCAATCTTCTGCATCGCGCCGAAGAAAAGCGCGACGGTCGCGGGAAGTTCCACCGTCGCGGTGGCCAACCCACCGAAGCCGCCGAGCACGCCGCCCGAGGCTGCGGCAACACCATGCGCCCAGTCGCCGGTCTGCGGCACAACTCGCAACGCGCCTACGGCGCCTGCAGCCTTGTATGTCTGGCTTAGAAGGCCCTCGGTCCCGCTCTCGAGAATCCCGCGCAACTTCGGCGGCAGTGCCGCCATCTGCGTCTCGACGCCGCCGCCAAGACGGTTGAACGCACGGATCAGCGGGCCGTTCGCGTGCTTTGCACGTCGCGCCAGCGCCGCAATCTCGATCAGCGCCTCCACAGGCAATTCTCCAGCGTCGCCTAGCGGCGCGCCGTCGGCCCGGTCGTCGGAGGCGGCATCATCACTCATGGGTGAAAGATATGTCGCGCACGGGGCCGGTTCAATCCGCCCGCATCAGACCTCATCGCAATCTCTCTGGACCGGCCCGTTTACTCCCTCCCAGGCTCCGGGCATGAGCGGCAGCGCCAGCACCCGGTCCGGGTTGGTCGGCGGCGGCATGACGACGCCTGTGATCTTTCGAAAGCCGAAGCGGCGGTAATAGGGCGCATCGCCCACCAGAAGCACCCGTTCCCAGCCCAGCCGCGCGGCTTCCGCGAGGCTTTCGTGGATAAGCAGACCGCCGAGTCCCTCGCCCTGCCGCGTCGGGTGAACCGCGACGGGCCCCAACAGCAGCGCGCGCCTGCCGTCGACGCGGACCGGCCAGTAACGGATCACCGCAGCGAGGATGCCATCGCCATCCCGTAGCGTGAGACACAGTTCCGCGACCTTCGGCACACCGTCGCGCAGCCGGTAGGACGAAAGCGCCGTTCGCCCCGGCGCGAAGCAGAGATCGTAGAGGGCTTCGACCTCCCACCAGTCCGCCTCGGTCTCTTCCTCCAGCCTGTACAACCCCGCCCTCTCCCCGAATCCGCTGGAATTCGCCCCTAGCATGGGGGCAGGATCGGTTCAAACCGAATGAGGAGCGCGATGTTCTATAGACCCGAGGATGGCCACGGCCTGCCGCACAACCCGTTCAACGCTATCATCACCCCGCGGCCCATCGGCTGGATATCCACCCGCGGGTCGGAGGGCGAAAATCTCGCGCCCTATTCGTTCTTCAACGGATTGGCCTATGCGCCACCGCAGGTCATGTTTTCATCGACCGGTCGCAAGGACAGCCTGAGGAATATTCGGGAAACATCTGTTTTTGCTGCAAATATCGTTGAATACGCCGCGCGGGAGGTGATGAATCTCACGTCGGGCAGCTACCCGCCGGGGACGAATGAATTCGTTCTGGCCGGTGTGCCAAAGGCCGAATGCGACATCATCGACTGCCCGCGCGTCGATGGCGCACCGGCGACGCTCGAATGCCGGATGACCGAGATCGTCGTACTGAAGGGCGACGGAAATTTCCTCATCGTCGGCGAAGTGGTCGGCATCCACCTGCGGGACGATTGCGTGGTGGATGGCCGTTTCGATGTCACGCGTTTCAACCCGCTCGCACGCGGCGGCTACCGCGACTATTCCGTTGTGCGCGAAGTCTTCGAGATGATCCGACCGAGTGAGCGGTAAATCTTTGATTTCCTGTGTGGATTTCCTGGAGCGGGTAGCGGGAATCGAACCCGCACCTGGAGCTTGGAAGGCTCTCATGATACCATTTCACCATACCCGCCAGGGATGCCGACTTAGGTAAGCCAGCGCGCAGGCGAGGTCAAGGCGCGGTGGCGTGTCAGAATCGCCGTGATCAACTCCGTTCGCATTCATCTCCCGCCTATCACGCAGCGCCCGCGACCTCCGCGCTTGGCTTCGTAGAGCGCAGCATCCGCGTCTTCCAGAAGAATGCCCTCCTGCAGTTCTGGATAGTCCAGTGAGATAACGGCGCCGATACTGGCGGAAAGCGTCGGCGTCCTCGCCTTGTCCGCGGCGCATTGTTCAATTCGCGCGATGATCCGTTTGGCCACTCCCTCAACCGCGCGTTCGTCGGACGCACCGTGCATGATCACCACGAACTCGTCGCCGCCGATTCGCGCAACGATGTCGTGGCCACGCGTCCTTGCGCGCAACGCCGCGGCAACCCGCCTCAATGTCTCGTCACCGGTTGCATGGCCGTAGGTGTCGTTGATCGCCTTGAAATGGTCGAGGTCGAGATGCATCAGCGCGAAGGGCCTGCCCCGATCCGCTTCCGACAGCGCCTTGCGTAGCGCCGCCTCGAAAGCGCGCCGGTTCGCGAGGCCCGTCAGCGGATCGGTCATCGCCTGCGCTTCGGCCTGCTGTTGGGCCTCGCGCAGCCTGGCGTTCAGCGCCGCGAGTTCTCCCATCACGGCGCCTTTGACTTCGGTGAGATACAGAAGCTCCACCGTCAGGTCCGTCGGTGCAAAATCCGCATGGCTCAGATGGTGGTCCCGCACGGCCTGGGCGACGGACAGGCCAAAGGACAAATTGATGAAGGTGCCGCCCCCGTTCCCCGCGCGCACGGCAATACCGCGCAGTGCCTTTCGCCCACTCGAGCGACATGCGATCAGGACACGCTGCCCCGCAAGCACGGCCAAATCGGTGTCAGCGGAAACCCTGAGCGGTTTTCTGAGGTCGAAGACCTCAAAAAACTGCCGCCCTTCGAGAGGTTCGGGCCAGAGCTTCGCCAATGTCGGTCCGGCGGAGCGGATTACGCCGGATCGGTCCATCCACAGATGCATCGGCATCAGGCGCGACAGGTTGGAGATCCCAAGCTGGATCGGATCAGGCGGTGGACTTCCGTCCATCATGTCCCCTCGGGCAGGGTAAGAAGAAAGTCGCGGCCGACGGCATAGCACGCTTCGACAAGCTCGACCCGTACGAAGGAGGACGGAGCGTCATCGGCGCCGATCAAAGCCAGCGCGCCAAAATCGTCCGCCATCGCCTGCAGGATGCCGCAAAGTACATGCGCAACTTCGCGGTGGCCGCCCTGTACCTCCACCCGAAAATGGTCCGCTGCGGGATGATGGAGGGCGATCTCCGGCAGTGCGATGTCCGGCACAGCCAGGCGGATACGTCCCGGAAGTTCCTCAAGCGAATAGAGAAAATCGACGAAATCGGCGCCGCCGAACCGCAGGAGACGACGAAGCCCCTCGCGCCCAGCGAGGTAGATACCGAAATCTTCGAGCAGAGCGTCACGAGGCTTGCCCAAAGCCTCTGACGCGGCGCGCACCATCGCTTCCGTCAGGGCATCTTCGTAGATCAGAAGCGCCTCGAAGCCCTGTGGCGGCAGTTCGGCGGCCTGTACCACCCTCTGCCATATCGGGTGCCCATAGGTGTCGCACAGAAAATTCTGGATGGCGCGGTTGATGAGCCCGTGCATCTTCGCCTGCCCTGTTCATTTCCGCCACGCTAGTGCGCGAGCCGTTAAGAAAAGGCAAAGCGATCAGAAATCGGTCGGTGCACCGCCTTCTCGCTTGCGGCGGACGACGAATGCCTGAAGCTCCTCTCGGACACCTTCGTCCATGGGCGGCGCAACGTAATCGGCGAGGATCGCCTTCGCGATGCGGTGGGCGCGTTCGGCCGTCCAGAGCGCGCCGTCAATCTTCCACGCCTCGAAATTCCGCCAGTCCGAGGCAATGGGCGCATAGAAGGCCGAGCTGTACCGCTCCTGCGTATGCTGGCAGCCGAAATAATGCCCCTCCGCCCCGACCTCGCGGATCGCGTCGAAGGCGATGTCGTCGGGGGTCGTCGACCAGACCTGCGGCTCCATGTAGCGCTGGAGCATCTGAAGAACCTCGCAGTCCATGACGAATTTCTCGGGCGACGCGATCAGCCCTCCTTCAAGCCAGCCCGCCGCGTGATAGACGAGGTTGGTTCCCGAGGTCATCGCCGCCCAGAGGCTGTTCGAGGTTTCCCACATCGCCTGCCCATCCGGCACGTTCGCGGCACAGACGCCGGACGACCGCAGTGGCAGGCCGTAGAACCGCGCAAGCTGCCCGGTCATCTGTGTGGCGCGAATGTATTCGGGCGTCCCAAAAGCGGGCGCGCCGGATTTCATGTCGACGTTCGAGGTGAATGTCCCGATCATCGAGGGCGATCCCGGCGCCACATACTGCAGAAGCGCAATGGCCGAGAGCGCTTCGGCGATCGACAGCGACACCGCCCCGGCCATCGTCACCGGCGCCATCGCGCCCGCCAGCGTGAAGGGCGTGACGATGACCGCCTGCCCCGCCCGCGCCAGACGCAACGCCCCGTCGATCATGGGGAAGTCGTGTTTCAGGGGCGAGACGGAGTTGATGTTGGTGAACATGCGCGGCTTGGCGCGAAATTCTTCATCGCTCAAGCCCCCCGCAATGCGGACCATCTCCATCGCATCCTCGACGCGCTCCTTGCCGAGTGAGTAGGCATGAACAACCTTGTCGGTCAGCGTCAGCTTTTCGTAGATGCAGTCGAGATGGCGGACGGAAGGGTGAATGTCGATCGGTTCGACCGGATAGCCGCCAGCGAAATGGATGCAGTTGAAATACTGCGTCAGCTTGATGAAATCGCGGAATCCCTCCATGAAGCCCGACACCTTGCCGCGCTCGAGATCCCAATAGTTCGGTGGAGATGAGACATTGCCAAAGAGGATATGCCTGCCGCCCATTGGCAGGACACGCTCCGGGTTGCGCGGGGTAATCGTGAACTCGGACGGCGCGCGGCGCACCATCTCCATCACGAAATCCTCGTCCATGCGCACTGTTTCCCCGTCGACAGAGCAACCCGCCCGTTTGAAGATGTCGAGGGCCTCGGGGTTCAGGAACCGAATGCCGATTTCCGACAGCACCCGCATCGCGCCCTTGTGGATTGCAGCAACGCCCTCCTCGTTCAACGGCTCGATAGGCCGGTCCGGATTGACGGGAATGCGCCACGGCATTTGTTCGATGGCCCGCATTCCCGCGCGCTCGGCATGGCCCGCACGGCCACCGGCACGCTTGCGCCTTTGCATATCCGACATTCTGACCTCCGGTTTTGCGCAACCAGCATTGAGGCTCCACGGGCCCACTGCGCAGCGGTCTGCGACACAAAAGCGTCGTTTTTGGAAATCAGACAGCAACTGCCGATGCTGCGGCGCGGTCCAGCCAGTCCGGTAAATGACCGATATCGGGCAATACGGCATCCGCGTAGGGCAAAAGCTCTTCACGCCGCGCGATGCCGGTCAGAACGCCGATCACCGCCATGCCAGCGGCGCGCCCGGAAATCAGGTCATGGCGACTGTCGCCGACCATGACGACGCGTGCGGGATCAAGCCCCTCGGCCTTGCTGAATGCGAGAAGCGGGCCGGGTTCGGGCTTGGCCCCGTGGCCACTGTCGAACCCCGCCACGAAGTCGAAATAGCCGCGCACCCCAGCTTTCTCGAGATGACTTCGTGCTGGCGCCTCGGCATCGTTGGTGACGAGGCCAATGCGGAGGCCCCTGTTGCGAAACGTCTGGAAAAGCGGCGGAAGCGCCACTGCGGGGACGGGTTCCGCTTCGGCCGCGAGCGCGTTCATCCGCGCCACGAGGGCCAGCGCATCGGCGTCCCGCGGAAGATGAGGCAGGAGCGCAAGTGCGATTTCGGGCGCGGTATGGGCAATGACCGGGCTGTGCGGGGCGAAATTCTGGCTGACAACGTCGAACCCGATCGCGTCGCCGAGCCGGGCGAGGAGCGCGGTGTCACCTCCCGCCAACTCTTCGAGCACGCGCAGCGACCAGGCACCCCAAGTGGCGCGAAAGTCGAACAGGGTACCGTCCTTGTCGAAGAGAAGCCCGTCGAATGCGCCCATGTCTCTGTCCCCGATGCCGCCGCCCGCCCTTTCCGCGTACATTGGCCGAGGCGCTGTGCGAAGGCAACATCGTCTCAGGTCCAGCTATATTCCGCTCCGCCTGGAAGGGCCGTTCGAACGGACATGAGAGAGCCATAGGGCAGTTCGATTGCGGTGCAGAACGCGATGACTCGGGCATCATCCATCAGTAGGAAATCCACAACGGCGAGAAGGACGTCCGCATCGCCCGCCCGTTTTCGCAGATCCTCGGGCGCGAGCCCGCTCGCATTCAGGAAGTCATCGCAATGGCGGTCCTCGCGCAAGAGCCAGTCCAGCGCCTGAAGCGCGATCGTTTCCGCATGGTCCCGCCCCATCCCGTTATTCACGATGCCGGCAGCCTCTCAGAAAGCATTTCTTAACCATTACGAACAAATGATGAGCGCAGGGTAAGAGTATGTAAAGCGCATCAGGCGAACGGAGGCTCTCTTGGGCGGGAAAATCTTGATTGCTGACGATGTGGCGACGAATCGGATCGTGTTGAAGGTCAAGCTCGCCGCTGCGTTCTATGAAACGTTCCAGGCCGCAAGCGGACAAGAGACTCTGTCGATGGCGCATACGCTTCGGCCCGACCTGATACTCCTTGACGTGGAACTTCCCGACCTGAATGGAATCGAGGTTTGCCAGCGCCTGAAGGCCGACCCGCAGACGCGTGACATTCCGGTCGTGATGGTGACCGCCTTCTGCGACATGGCTCGCAAGATGGACGCGCTCGAGGCTGGCGCGGACGAGGTCTTCTGGAAACCGCTGGACGAGGTCGTGCTTCTGGCCCGCGTCCGCAGCCTCCTCCGGGCGCGTGAAACCGCAGCGGAACTCGGGCGCCGCGAAGGCACCTACCGAGAATTCGGCTTTGCCGAGCCGGTTGCACCTTTCGCGCCACGCAGCGTCGTGGCCCTCGTTTCGCGCGATCGCAAGACGCGCGAAACCTGGAGACGGGAACTGGAACCCATTCTCTCTGAACGGCTCATCGCTATGGATGTCGATGAGGCGCTGGCCGCAAACGACCCGTCGCGCGCGCCCGATGTCTTCGTGCTGGGCGCCGATCCCTCCCTGCCGGGCGGCGATCTGCGCGTCATGTCGGAACTGCGCTCGCGCCACGTCACCAGACACGCAGCGATATGCGTGGTCCTGCCCGCCGGTTCACGCGACACTGCTGCGATGGCGCTTGATCTCGGCGCGAACGATCTGATCGAGGACATTGCCGACCCCACGGAAATGGCCCTGCGCATCCGGATTCAGGTGAATCGCAAGTGTCAGGCCGACCGGCTGCGGGCAAGCCTCGAAGACCGGTTGCGGCTCGCAATGACCGACCCGCTTACCGGCCTCAACAATCGACGTTATGCAATGGCGCATCTCGCCCGGATCGCCGAACGGGCGGCGGATGCCGATCGTAGTTTCGCCGTCATGGTGCTGGATCTCGATCGCTTCAAGGCGATCAACGACACCTATGGCCATGCGGCCGGCGACGCGGTTCTGGTCGAAGTCGGATCGCGTCTGGCGGCGCATTTGCGGCCGGTCGATCTGCTCGCCCGGATCGGAGGTGAGGAATTCCTGATTGCCATGCCTGACACGGCGCTCAAAACCGCCCGCGCCGCGGCGGAACGTGTGCGCCGCGCGGTCGGTGACACACCCGTGGCACTGCCGCACGGGCGCGGAACGATCACGGTGACCTCCTCAATCGGGCTCGCCCTCGGCCATGGAAGGGACGCCACGGTCGAAGATCTCATCAATCGCGCCGACATGGCACTTCTGGGTGCGAAGATCGAGGGCCGCAACCAGGTTACCGTGGGCAAGAGCGCTGCGTGAAGCGCCGCTTTCGTTCCCGATCCGCCTCTCGATCTATGGGCCGACCCGGAAAACCCAGCCGAGCAGGACCACATTCCAATCGGCAGATAATTGGCAAATCAACAGACGTGGCCGGAGGCCTTGGCAATCCAGCACTTTTCGACCGCCGCGCAATACCTCAGCTACGGTGTCGGGCTGGCGGCCAGGCGGGATCGTCGCGCTTGATCTTCCGGGCGGTCCACAGGCCTGCCGGAATTCCGATGGCGAGGCCGAGGATCCCCGACAAGACAAAGGGCGTCCAGCCAACCCAGCCAGCGCTGAGAAAAGCAATCACGAGCGCGCCGGCGAGACACATGACCCACAAGGTAACCATGATCGTGCGAAGGGGTGCGGGCATGGCAGGCTCCTTTCCTTGCTTTGGAACGAAACGCGCGGGCGGGAGTTCGGTTCCGATGGCGGAAATCCTCTGCTACGGTCAGGAAAACATTTGGGAGAATCTAGACATGCGGAATATCTGGATCACCATAGGCGCCGGCCTGTTTGCCGCAATACTTTCCGGCTGTGGCCCTATCCTTGTAGGTGCGGGGGGAGCGGTGATCGCTGACAAGGCGGTCGAGGATGAAAGGGGCGGCGACGGGCTGTTCTGACTCTGTGTGACCGGGCGCGGCTGTTACGCATGAGTTCTGTGGGCAGGTCAGGGTGGTTTCACACCCTCGGTCCTTCCATCGCCGTCAGGTCAGGATAGCCAGAAGCTCCGCAATCCCGATCAGCGCTAGAAGGGTCGCCGACAGGATATTCAGCAGTTTGAAGTTGCGCAGTCTGAGCGTCCGTCCGTAGTGGCTCCGCGCCGTCTCCTCGTCCATGTCGGCGCGGAGGCTGGTGATGTCCACAAGCGCCGTACTGCCGGCGAGAACGCCGTAGGCGGTGGTGGCGACGACGAGCATTGCCAACGGCGCCGAATAGTCGTCCGGACCAAGATGGATAATCGCCGCGAGGCCGATGAAGGCGAAGAGCGTCGTCCGCATGACATTGAAATAATGCTCCGAGCGGGCCATCGAGATGTAGTTGCGTTGATCAGGTGACATTTCATCCCCCTTCTCTGCGAACAATGCTCGAATATAGCACAGGGCGACGTGTCGCGGGCAGGCGAGCTGCGACGAAACGGGCAGCAGACGAAACCTCGATCGGGGCGGGTTGGCGGCGACGTGCCCAGCTTGCACCGAGAACATCCTGACAACGGTCCTTGGGCCCGTTCGCAAATCTAGCGGTTTTTTGCAGTTCACGCACGAGATCTTGTTGATCTTCGCATGTGTCTACGCTATGGGTCGCTGCACAGGTGCTACGGACGCGGTATGTATCTCTGATGCCGACGGGGCCCCCTGCTTGCAGGTGGGCTCCGTTGCTTTTTGGGAAACAGAAAAGGCGCCAGGTGCTCGGACGCGGTCCTCGCATGTGCCTTGCGGCACCCCTGACGCCTTCCTGACGGTTCCACCCGTTGCCGGGCTTTCCCACCAGTTGTGAGCGGTTCTGAGAACCGACCACTGCCACGACTGATCCGAAGACCCTCCGCAGCCCGCTCCGGCCCTTGCGACACCAGCTAACCCCTTCGAGTCCTGAGACTTTCCACGATCCGCTGACGTTCCGTTCGCCCTTGCGTTCCGATCCGGACCGAAATCCGGCCTTCCCGCATGAACAGCCCGGAGACCTTCACGCCCCGCCCGGTGTCTTGCGATCCGTTGCGGTAGGAGGACGTTCGCAATCGGCTGCGAGTCGCGCAAGCGAATAGCACTGCAGCATGAAAATTTCCGGGGGATAAGTCCTTGATATTCCTTGTGGATATCCTGTGGAGAAGTCGATTAGCGATTTTGTGACAGGCGCTTGCGGGCGTGAACGCAAAAATCGGCGTGGCGGGGTCGCGGGGCGGTCTTTCTGCGGGTGCGAAGGGGCCACAACGCATCCGGCACTGTTTCGGCGGCGGCAACGGTCACTGCGTTCGGGCGCGTCCCCTGACCGTCGGGTTCGCGTCGTTTAGCCGTAGTGCATCCGTAGCTACAGGCGCGCCGACGCAAAGAGGCGGGGCGCATGACCCCGCCTTTCGAACGTTTGCGCCTGCGGTCAGCTCGGTGCTGCGTATTTCGCGGCCACGGCGCCCGCCTTCTTCTGCGCCGCGAGGAACTCGGCCGAGGTGAAGCACTGCACGGTCTTGAGGCCGGTGACGGCGCCCGAGGCGCCGGTCACCATCAGGGCGGCCAGCATGCCGACCATGTCATCGGTGGTCACGCGCAGGATGAAGTCGCTGTCGCCGGTGGTGAGGAAGAAGCTTTCCATCTTGCCGCCCGACGCGGCGATGAGCGCGCCGGTCGCCTTTTCACGGTCGCTCGGGTTGGCGATCATGCCTTTCATCGCGGCAGCGGTATAGCTGCCGGTGACGATGTATTGAGCCATTGCGGTATCCTCCCGGATGGGCACGAACGCACCCGGCCCGCGCAACGCAGACCGATCCGGAACACCCACCCGAGGCGGAGTGTAGCACGGAAATTTGGGGATGGTGGGGGCGTGAGGGGGGGGAGGCGCAACCAATGCATTCCCTACGGATTGCCTAATATTCTTGATTTGTTCCCCAACGACTGGCATATTATGTGCCTAGGTGGAGAGGCCCCACCAAATGTTCGTGCGCGAGGAAGAAATGAGCAAAGAACGCAAGACCTTTGACATTGGTCGTGATTCTGGAACTGGGAAGTTCATTCCAGTGAAAGAAGCTGAGCGTCACCCCAAGACAACGACGGTCGAGCGTGTACCAAAACCTGGTCGCGGCGACACGAAGGGCGAACCTCCGAGAAAGAGGTAGAAATCTTACCTCATAGCGCTACAACGTAACGTGAGAGACGGCGTTGCGCTAACAAACACACTGCTATGCACCGGTTACTCGGTATTTGGTTGTGGCCTCCTGCGAACGGCCTGACGTTTGCCAATTTACGTGGCATTTAGGATTCAAGGCAAAAAATCGGTGCGTCATGTTCTGAGCGCCATTGCAATTCGTCGCCGCCGAACACTATATATAGACTCAAAAACGCTACAGGAGGACAACATGGCCCACCGCAAACAAGCTGCCGTACGAGCGGATGTGAGGGAAGATTTGCTCATCGTCCTCAAACAGTCACGTGCTCGTCGTGTCACGGAAGAAGAACTTCACGAACAAAGGATTAGCTTTGCTTTCGGGCAGGCAATGAATCTCGAGAAAGTGACAAAGGACAGCATTCGCACAACCGCTCAGCGAGTGCGTTTAAGAGATTGATAGCGACGGGCGCCCGAGAGGGGCGCCCAGACTACTGACGGCCCAAAAGCAACCGGAGACCCATTTTGGCACTGCGCGAAAGCGACAACCACAAGTTGTTCGAGCGAGTTCAGGAGCAAAACCTGCTGAGGCAGTATGATCTTCTTTCGAACTGTGTCGAAATTGGCCTCGAGAAGGGAATCGATAGTTTTGACAAATACACTCTTTGGGCTCTGAACTACGCGGCAGTATCCAACATTTGCCAACTAGGAGGTCGCTACAGGAAGGGGCCAATCTACGTAGGCAATCATGTGCCACCACATTTCGAAACGGTGGATGAGCACATGGATCAGTTCTTCTCGGTGATACATGAGAACTGGCACATTATGGATAGGCCCACCGAGTTGGCAGCGTACGCGCTTTGGCGCCTTAACTGGATCCATCCCTTCATTGAAGGAAATGGGCGCACAGCCAGAGCCGCCTGCTACTACTTGATCTGCATGAGATACGGAGACCTTCTTCCGGGAAAGAAGATCGTTCCTGAGAGGATTCGGGAGCAACGACCACCCTACTACAAGGCGCTGAAAGCTGCCGATGACGCTTGGACAGCCGGCCACTTTGACCAAAGCGAATTGGATGGATACCTGCAAGGATTGTTGTACGATCAGCTGAGCGAAGCAAACTCCCTCACCCATCCATCTTCAACGCCGAGATAAACGCCGACTGCGGGATCTCCACCTTCCCGAACTGCCGCATCTTCTTCTTGCCGGCCTTCTGCTTGTCCAGAAGCTTCCGCTTCCGGGTCGCATCCCCGCCGTAGCACTTGGCGGTCACGTCCTTGCGCATGGCGCTCAGGGTCTCGCGCGCGATGACGCGGCCGCCGATCGCGGCCTGGATCGGGATCTTGAACATGTGCCTCGGGATCAGCTCCTTCAGCTTTTCGCACATCAGCCGCCCGCGCGCCTCGGCGCGGTCGCGGTGGACCATGATGCTCAAGCGCATCGACGGGTTCGTCATTCACCAGGATCGACATCTTGACGAGCTGATCCTCGCGGTATTCCGAGATCTGGTAATCGAAGCTGGCGTAGCCCTTGGTCACCGATTTCAGCCGGTCGTAGAAGTCGAAGACGACCTCGGCCAGCGGCAGGTCATAGACCACCATCGCGCGGGAGCCGGCATAGGTCAGGTCGACCTGGATGCCGCGGCGGTCCTGGCAGAGCTTCAGCACGTCGCCGAGATAGTCGTCGGGGACCATGATCGTCGCCTTGATCCGCGGCTCCTCGATATGATCGACATAGGTCAGGTCGGGCATGTCGGCGGGGTTGTGAAGCTCGCTCACCTCGCCGTCGCGCATGTAGAGCTTGAAGACGACCGAGGGCGCGGTGGTGATGAGGTCGAGATCGTATTCGCGTTCGAGCCGGTCGCGGATGACCTCAAGGTGCAGCAGGCCGAGAAAGCCGCAGCGGAAGCCGAAGCCGAGGGCGGCGGAGGTCTCCATCTCCGACGAGAAGGAGGCGTCGTTGAGGGCAAGCTTCTCGATGGCGTCGCGCAGCGCCTCGAAATCATTGGCGTCGACCGGGAAGAGGCCGCAGAAGACGACGGGCTGGGCGGGCTTGAAGCCGGGGAGCGCCTTTGCGCAGGGCTTGCGTTCGTGGGTGACGGTATCGCCGACGCGGGTGTCGCGGACTTGCTTGATGGAGGCTGTGAAGATGCCGATTTCGCCCGGCCCAAGTTCGGCGATATCCACCATCTGGGGTTTCAGGACGGAAAGCTTGTCGACGCCGTAGGCCGCCCCGGTCTGCATCATCTTGATGCGGTCGCCCTTGCGGATCACGCCGTCCATGACGCGGATCATGACGACGACGCCAAGGTAGGCATCGTACCAGCTGTCCACCAGCATCGCCTTCAGGGGCGCGTCGCGGTCGCCCTTGGGGGCGGGCAGGCGGTGGACGATGGCCTCCAGCACCTCGGGGATGCCGAGGCCGGTCTTGGCACTGATCGGGATCGCCTGGGAGGCGTCGATGCCGATGACATCCTCGATTTCCTTCTTCACCGCCTCGACCTCGGCGGCGGGCAGGTCGATCTTGTTGAGGACGGGCACGATCTCATGATCCGCGTCGATGGCCTGATAGACGTTGGCGAGGGTCTGCGCCTCCACCCCCTGCGTGGCGTCCACGACGAGAAGCGAGCCCTCGACGGCGCGCATGGAGCGCGAGACCTCATAGCCGAAGTCCACATGTCCCGGCGTGTCGATGAGGTTCAGGACATAGCGTCTTGCCGTCCTTGGCGGGATATTCGATCCGCACGGTCTGCGCCTTGATGGTGATGCCGCGCTCCCGCTCGATATCCATGCGAGTCGAGGAGCTGGGCCTTCATGTCGCGTTCGGCCACGGTGCCCGTGAGCTGGATCAGCCGGTCGGCGAGCGTGGATTTGCCGTGGTCGATATGCGCCACGATGGAGAAGTTACGGATCTGGGCAAGCTCGGTCATGATGGCGCGGATATGCGTGGGAATTGCCGGGCGGTCAATGGGGCGCGCGATCTGTGCTATGCTAAATCATCGCGATGAACCGGAGGGTTCGGGATGAAAGAGATCGCCTTTGCCGTTCGTGTGACCGGCCATGTGCAGGGCGTAGCCTATCGCGCCTGGTGCCGGGGTGCGGCACAGGCGCGGGGATTGCGCGGCTGGGTCCGGAACAGGGGTGACGGATCGGTCGAGGCAATGGTCGCGGGGCCGGAGGACGAGGTCATGGACCTGCTGACCGCCATGGGCGAAGGCCCCGGCGCTGCAAGCGTCACGGATGTCTGGTCCGATCCGGCAGACCCCGCCGAGGTCCCGCAGGGGTTCGAGATCAGGTCTTGATCCGCCCCGGCCCGATGGGCAGAACCTGCCGCCTGACCATGGTGCGGAGCGCGAAGCTCGACCGGGTGGAGCGGATGCCCGGCACCCGCATCAGCTTTTCTTCCAGGAAGCGGTCGAAATCGGTCAGGTCCGCTGCCACCACGCGCATCAGGATATCGCGCGAGCCGGTCATCAGGTGGCATTCCATCACCCGCTCGAACCCCCGCACGGCGCGTTCGAAGGCATCGACCGCGTCTTTCGACTGGCTTTCGAGTTCCACCTGGATGAAGACCGAGACAGGCAGCCCGATCCGCGTCTGGTCGATGCGCGCGGAATAGCCCTCGATCACGCCGTCCGCCTCCAGCCGAGCGAGCCGCCGCGCGCAGGGCGTGGGTGAGAGACCGACCTCGGTGGCAAGCTCAGTCACGGTCTGGCGTCCGTTCCGCTGAAGGGCGGACAGGATTCTGGCATCAAGCGTATCCATGGCGATTTCCGTCGCAATTTTCAGACCGTTTGGCGGAATACTCTAATCCCACCTTGGAATTCACGCAATTTCAGCGACTTTCACCCCCAAAACAGCGATATCCTTTGATTCAGGGAGAAGGAGAGACGCATGGATATGTCCGCCATCGCAAGCACCAGCCACGAAGAGGTCTATCGCGTCACGGATGCGACAAGCGGCCTGCGCGGCTTCATCGCTATTCATTCGACGCTGCGCGGCCCGGCGGCCGGCGGCCTTCGGATGCGGGTCTATGGCAGCGAGACGGAGGCGCTGGAAGACGTGCTTCGCCTGTCGCACGGCATGAGCCTCAAGAATGCGGCGGCGGACCTGCCATTGGGTGGTGGCAAGGCTGTGATCCTCGGCGATCCGGCGAAGGACAAGACGCCCGACCTTCTGCGCGCGATGGGCCGCGCGGTGCAAAGCCTGAACGGGCGTTACCGGACGGCCGAGGATATGGGGATGAGCCCCGCCGACATGGCTGTGCTGGCGACGGAAACCGCCTATGTCGCGGGGCTGGCCGGTGGCGACTATGCCAGCGGCGATCCTTCCCCCGTCACGGCACGCGGGGTCTTCAATGCGATCCGCCGAAGTGCCGCGATGCGATTCGGCAGCGCCGAGTTGAGGGGGCGCCATGTCGCGCTCCAAGGCCTCGGCCATGTCGGAAGCCACCTCGCCGCGCTCCTCCATGCAGAGGGGACGAAGCTCACGGTCAGCGACATCGATACCAATCGCATCCGGCGCGCCGCCGAAGCGCTCGGCGCAAAGGTTGTTTCCGGCGACCGCATTCATGCCGTAGCGGCGGACATCTTCACCCCCTGCGCCATCGGCGCCATACTGAACACCCGGACGATCCCGGAACTTCGGGCCGGGGTCGTCGCAGGCGCGGCGAACAACCAACTCGCCACGGCGCAGGACGGCCGCGAGCTTCATCAGCGCGGCATTCTTTATGCGCCGGACTTCGTCGCCAATGGCGGCGGCATCATAAATGCCGCGACGGAGATCCTGCGCATCGCCGACCGGCAGCCCTGGGTCGAGGCGAAGCTCGCCGCGCTCGACGCCACGTTGGGGGCGATCTTCGCCACCGCGCGGCGCGAGAACCGCGCGCCGAGCGACATCGCGGAGCGCGTCGCGGAAGCCCGCCTGACGCAAGCGGCAGCGTGACGCATCGGAAATACAACCTTAGGGATTGTCCGAAACCCGCCCCCGTGCATAATCCCGCATCGAGAGGGGCCGCCTGAACGGCCCCCGATCGGGAACGGATAACGAGGGACACCATGCGCGCGACCATAGCGTTTGCGGTAGCTATCATCATTTCTGCGTCTTCGGCCATATCGGGTCCCGTCAGCAGCGCCTGCCTGAATTCGGGCCGAAGCGTCAGCCAGCCGCTTTGCGCCTGCATTCAGAATGTGGCCGACATGACGCTGACGGGATCGGACCAGAAGCTCGCGGCGAGCCTTCTGCGGGATCCCGAGAAGGCCGAGGAAATCCGCGTTTCCGACCGGGAGCGGAACAAGACGTTCTGGGCGCGCTATCAGAGCTTCGCCTCGACCGCCGGTTCGGTCTGCTCCGCAGGCTGAAGGGTCAAGCGCGGCGGCGGGAGAACATCGGATTTTGTCGCGCGCGTGAAAGCGGATAGGGTGGCGGGCGCCTGCGCCCCGGAAGAGCCATGACATGCCGAAGCCGCCCATCGTGATCCTGACAGGGGCAGGAATCTCCGCCGAAAGCGGGCTTGGCACGTTTCGCGACATTGGCGGCCTCTGGTCGCGCTACGACTGGCGCGATCTGGCTACCCCCGAAGGCTTCGCCCGTGATCCGGGATTCGTGCTGGATTTCTACAACTGGCGGCGGATGCGGGTGCGGAACGCGGAGCCAAACGCCGCCCATGTCGCGCTGTCCCGGTTGCAAGGGCATTATGGAGGGGTGGTCACGCTCATCACCCAGAATGTCGACGACCTGCATGAACGCGCCGGCCACCGCGAGGTGATCCACATGCACGGAACGCATCTGACCGCGCTTTGCGCCAGTTGCGGACACCGCTGGCCCGCCCCGGAGGTGATGCTTCCGCGCGACCCCTGCCCCGCCTGCGCGGCATCGAAGGCGCGTCCAGACATCGTCTGGTTCGGCGAAACGCCCTATCACATGGAACGCATCGGCGCGGCTTTGTCGAACGCCGGCATTTTCGTCGCGATCGGCACCTCAGGCACGGTCTATCCCGCCGCAGGCTTTGCCGCCGCTGCCCGCGCATCGGGCGCGCGGACGATCGAGCTGAACCTCGAACCTTCGGAGAATGCGAACCTCTTCGACGAGGCGCGGCATGGCCCGGCGAGCGCGATTGTCCCCGCATGGGTCGAGGCGATCTGCGCCGCCTGAGCCGCTTCCTGTCCTGACGATACGACTGGCCGCCGCCAGGACGCAGCGCGTCCTTCTGCCGGCAGCCCTGTCAGGTGCGACCGCGTCCCTGTGCGGCAACTGCCCGATACCGGGGTCCGGGGCGGAAAGCGTCGCCCCGGACCGGCGCCTCAGCGGTTGCTGTCGACCGGAATGTCGACCTCGACGTCGCCGGCATGTTCGAAGGTCAGCGTGACATGGATCGTGTCGCCGTCCTTAGGCTTGTCCGTCAGCCCCATGAACATGATATGGTCGCCGCCGCGCTTCAGGTCGTGCGATCCCTCCGCCGGGATCACGAAACCCTCCGGCACATGGATCATCTGCATGACACCGTCCGCGCCCTGCTTGTGGGTGTGGAGTTCGACACGGTCCGCGACGTCCGATTTGGCATCGATCAAGCGGTCATCCGCGACTGAGTGGTTCTGGATGACCATGAAGGCGGCACCGGCCATCGAGCCGGGCATGAAGCGCGCATAGGCGTCTTCGATCATCACGCCATCATGGGCGAAGGCAGGAAGCGCAAATGCGAAGGCAAGCCCGGTCAGGGCGTATTTCAAGGGTTTCATATGTCGGTCCTTGGTTCGGATTTCTGAAAACGTCGTGGATTTCAGAGCCGGACCGGGGGCCCCCGCGCCTGCGACACGACGCGCGCCTGATCGCGCCGCTCCGCGACCACCAACGGCAGCAGAGCTTCGGAGATGACGTCCGTTGGCGCCGCGACATCGGGAGGCGTGATTTCCAGCGCGGCCATGAGGCCAAAGGCCAGGTCGGGGCAGAGATGGCTGTTGCCCGTGGGCTCCCCGTTCGCGTCCAGCGTGACCTGAACGAGGCCGCCGCCCGAGCAGAGCACCAGAACCTGCCCATCCACCGTGGTCTGCCCGCGCGCCACGGCGGCGGCATAGCCCATCACCGTCATGGATACGGCAAGGACAAGGGCAACCAGCGACTGCATCGGGCGGGTGGTCATGGCTTCCTTCTAGGCCCCGGCCGAGAGGAAGGAAAGACCTGGCATCGCACGCGGAAGGGCGACCATGAGTGCTGGCGACCGAGAGCGCTGGCCGACCGCACGCGGGACACCTTCGCGCCGTGCGCCCCTCAGTTCCGGCAGCGAACCGGGCGCCTGCCATTCCCCGCCCGAAAACGAAAAGCCCCGCCGAAGCGGGGCCTCATCGCACACCAGTCTGAAAACGTCAGGCCGCGGCCTGGGCCTTCGCGATGTTCTTCTTGATCTTCAGTGCCTTCGTGGACAATTCATCGTCCTTCGCCTTGGCGAGGAAGGCGTCGAGTCCGCCGCGGTGATCGACCGACCGCAGGGCGGCGGCCGAGATGCGCAGCTTGAACGACTGGCCGAGCGCATCCGAGATCATCGTGACGTCGTTCAGGTTCGGCAGGAAGCGGCGGCGCGAGCGGTTGTTCGCGTGGCTCACGTTGTTGCCCGACATCGGGCCCTTACCGGTCAGTTCGCAGACGCGCGACATGGGTTTCTTCCTTATTCTCTGGGCTTTCCAGCCCGGCATTCTACAACATAGATGGGCGTCGCAAGCGCGACCCCCTGAATTCCGTCCGCGCGATTTACGTCCTCATCCGCACGAGGTCAAGTGATTCATCGCCTCTCTGAAGGGGGAATGCCGCCGCGAAGGCGCGCTCGCCCTCCGAGGTGAAGGCCACGACACGCGAGCCTTTCACCTGATGCGCCCAGCCTTTCGCCGCGATAGCAGAGAGGAAGGCACGGCCCACGCGCCCGCCAAGGTGGCTCCGGCGCATCGACCAGTCGAGACATTCGCGGCAATGGGGTGGTCTGCCGCCGTCGAGCACATCCGCCCCGATGCCGAAGGTCTGGGCGAAATCCCGCCCCGCCCCGCTCAGCGCGAGGCCGCCGGGACCGGCGGCAACAAATCCGCGCGCCAGCAGGCTGTCGTAAAGCCGCACACCCTTTTCGCCCGCAAGGTGGTTGTAGCAGACCCGTGCGCGCCGCAGCGCCAAATCGCGTGGCCCCGGCTGGCGTTTCGGCCCCGAAGCCTCGCCCGAGAAGCCCATCAGCGCCTCGACCACGCCTGCCGCGCCCTCGCTCGCCAACGCGAAATACTTGTGCCGCCCTTGCTTCTTCGCCGCGATCAGCCCGCCTGCCTCAAGCTGCGCGAGATGGCTGGATGCCGTCGAAAGGGCGACGCCCGCCTCGCCCGCCAGTTCACTCGCCGTCAGGGCCTGACCGCGCATCAGGGCGAGCAGCATACCCGCACGGGCAGGATCGCCGATCAGGGCGGCGACGCGGGCGATGTTCGGACATTCTGCCATAGTTCGATGTTAATCGAAGCATGGCTGCAAGACAATCCCGCAAGATCGGCGGAAAGAACGGAGTTGACCATGCAATCGACACCCTTGGCTTCGGACCGCACCAAACGCCCCCGGCGGCAATTCCTCGTCTTGCTGAAGCTTTGGCGCATCCGGCGCCGCAGTCGGATCGCGCTATCGCATCTGGACGTGAGGCTTCTTGCAGATTGCGGCATGTCCGAGGCGATGGCTGCCCGCGAAGCCGCACGGCCATTCTGGCGCGCCTGACGCCTCGCGGCAACCACACCGGTGTACCCTCTGGACTTCGCCCAACCGCAGTCGCATCCTTGCCCCATGCCGCATGACGATCACGACCATCCGCATTCGCTTCTGCCGCCGGACCCCGCGCTGCGGGTGAAGGCGCTTGAGACGATCCTCACCGCCAAGGGCCTCGTCGATCCCGCCGCGATGGCCGCGATCCTCGACATCTATGAGACGAAGGTCGGTCCGCATCTCGGCGCGCAGGTGGTGGCGCGCGCCTGGGCCGATCCGGCCTTTCGCGCCCGGCTGTTCGAGAACGCCAATGCCGCAATGGCTGAGCTTGGCGTGGCAGGTCGGCAGGGCGAGCATGTCGTCGCGGTCGAGAACACGCCTGAGACGCACAACATGGTCGTCTGCACGCTCTGTTCCTGCTATCCGTGGCCGCTTCTCGGCATCCCGCCCGCCTGGTACAAATCCGACGCCTACCGCGCCCGTGCCGTGCGCGAACCGCGCAAGGTGCTGGCAGAGTTCGGCGTGACGCTGCCCGAGGGTCAGACAGTCCGGGTCTGGGATTCGACCGCCGAGGTCCGCTATCTCGTCGTGCCGATGCGACCCGAGGGGACCGAGGATATGGACGAGGACGCGCTCGCCGCCCTCGTCACCCGCAATTCGATGATCGGGACCGGCGTGCCGGGATCGTGCGCATGACCCGGGTTCACGACATGGGCGGGCGCTACGGCGACGGGCCGGTCAAGCCCGAACCGCAGGGCATCGTGCCCTTCGCGAAGGACTGGCACCGTGGCGCGCTGGCGCTGACGATGGCTGCGGGCGGTCTTGGGGCATGGTCCATCGATACCTCGCGTCATGCCCGCGAGAGCCTTTCGCCCAGGGACTACGCGCGCTTTTCCTACTACGAGAAGTGGATCGCGGGACTGGCCGATCTGCTGGTGGAAAAGGGTCTTGTGACGCACGTCGAGCTTGCCGCCGGAGCCGCTTCGCCCGCCGTTCCGCACGCCAAGCTCTTCACCGCCGACAAGGTCGCGCCCGCATTGGCGCGCGGCACGCCCTATACGCGGGACAGCAACGTGCCGCCCGCCTTCGCCCCCGGCGACCGAGTCCGCACCCGCCTTCCCGCCCGCAACGCCTTCGTTCCCGGCGGCCATACCCGCCTGCCCACCTACGCCGCAGGCCATGCCGGCACGGTGCTTCTCGCGCATGGCGCGCATGTCCTGCCGGACGCCAATGCCCACGGCCTCGGCGAATGTCCCGAGCCGCTCTACGCCGTCGTCTTCGCCGCCGCCGATCTCTGGGGCGCGGCGGAGCATGAGGGCGATGAGGTCACGCTCGACCTCTGGCAAAGCTATCTGGAACCGGCATGACGCCGGAGCGCCCCTTCGCGGAACCCTGGCAGGCGGAGCTTTTCGCGCTGACAGTGACGCTGTCGGAGGCGGGGCAGTTCACCTGGGTCACATGGACCGAAGCCTTCGGGGCGACGCTCAGGCGCCACGGCGCGGCGCGGGATCTCGACGGGGGCGACGACTACTACGCCGCGTGGCTCGAAACGCTTGAAGGGCTGCTCGATGCGGCGGGCCTCGCGCCGAAGTCGCTCGCCGCGGACATGAAGATGCGGTGGGAGGCGGCTTACCTCGCGACCCCGCACGGGCAGCCTGTGCGGATCGCCGACCAGGCAGTGGACACATAAGCTCTCGTCCAAAGCCTTGCCGAGGCGAGCGCGACGGCGGCGAGGTATGGGACGGCGAGTTTGTCGAACCGCGTCGCGATACGGCGGAGGTGCTTGAGCCTGTTGAAGTAGCGCTCCACGAGGTTGCCATGGAGTCCGGCGACTTTTCCGTCAAGGCATTGAATATGTTGACCCATGCGCCGGCCTTGGCCCAGCGGTTGCAGACCGTGGTGCAAGGCCCTGGCGCTCGGGCAGATCGCGCCGGGGCGATCCGCTGCGCAGGATGTGGAATATTCCGTTCAGAACGCCTCGGTCATCCCACCGCGGGATGCCTCCTGGCTTGATGGGCAGCAGCGCGTGGACGATCCGTCATTCCGCATCGCTCAAATCAAGACGCGCCATGATCCGCCTCCTGTTCACGAGAGTGACTCAAGGGGCTCACGGCTTCGGGAATCCCGGTTAGGAGTACGGAACCTAGTTCGACCCGCGCAAGACGGCCAGCATCGCCTCCGCAGCCTCCGCCGAACTTCGCTCCCCCGACGCGACGGCATTGCCGAGTGCCTCCATCTCCTCGCGGATCGCTTTGTCGCCGGTCAGCCGCGCCAGAAGCCCCGCGCGCACCTCCTCCTCGAACCAGCGCTTCGCCTGTTCGGCGCGGCGGCGGGTGAACCAGCCGCTTTCCTTCCGCGCCTCGGCCAGCGCCCGCATCTCGCTCCACGACTCCGAAAGCCCCATCTCCTCGGTCGCGGATACGCACATCGCCTTGGGAAACCCGTCCGGGTCCTGCGGGCGCTTTCTGAGCAAGCGCAACGCCCCCGCGTAATCGGCGCGGGTCCGCGTCGCGGTGTCCTTCAGCGCCCCATCGGCCTTGTTGACGAGGATCAGGTCCGCCATCTCCATGATGCCGCGCTTGACGCCCTGCAATTCGTCGCCGCCGGCGGGTGCCAGCAGCAGGACGAAGATGTCGGTCATCTCCGCCACCATCGTCTCCGACTGCCCGACGCCCACCGTCTCGATCAGCACCACGTCGAAGCCCGCCGCCTCGCAGAGCGCCACGGCCTCGCGCGTCCGCCGCGCAACGCCGCCGAGATGGGTCTGGCTGGGCGAGGGGCGGATGAAGGCCAAAGGGTCGCGCGACAGCCGCTCCATCCGCGTCTTGTCGCCGAGAATCGATCCGCCGGTCCGCGCCGAGGATGGATCGACGGCAAGGACCGCGACGCGCAACCCCTGCCCCGTCAGCATCCGCCCGAAGGCCTCGATGAAGCTCGACTTGCCGACCCCCGGCGTCCCCGACAGCCCGATCCTGAGCGCCTGCCGTTCCGTGCCGAGTGCCGCGAGAAGTTCCGCCGCATGTGCCCGGTGATCCGCCCGTCCGCTCTCCACAAGCGTGATCGCGCGCGCCAGCGCCCGCCGGTCGCCCGCGGCCACGCCTTCGGCAAGCTTCGTCACATCCATTGGCGGCTCCGTCTCCTTGCTCGCCCGTTTCTGCCCGCGCGCGCGGGCCAATGTCCAGTGCCAGCCGCCCTGCCGCTGGAAATGCGCCCCGGATCGGGCGATAAGCGCCACCATGATGGACCGCCTGCCGATAGACGAAGCCCTGCCTGCGCTTGTCGCCGCCTTGCGCGACACGGGCCGCGCCGTCCTGCAAGCGCCACCCGGCGCGGGCAAGACGACGCGGGTGCCGCTGGCGCTCTTGGAAGCCGGGTTGGCGAAGGGCCGGATCGTGATGCTGGAGCCGCGCCGCCTCGCCGCGCGCGCCGCCGCTGAGCGGATGGCCTTCACCCTCGGCGAAGCTGTCGGCGAGACCGTTGGCTATCGCATCCGGGGCGAGGCAGAGGTCACGAAGGCCACGCGGATCGAGGTCGTGACCGAAGGCATCCTGACCCGCATGCTTCAGTCGGACCCTGAACTTTCGCGGCACAAGTGCCCTCATCTTCGACGAATTCCACGAACGCTCGCTCAACGCCGATCTCGGCCTCGCGCTGGCATGGGAGGTGCGGCAGGCGCTGCGCCCGGATCTCCTGATCCTCGTCATGTCCGCGACGCTCGACGCCGAGCCGGTCGCCGCGATGCTGGACGCCGCCCCGATCATCACCTCCGAAGGCCGCGCCTTTCCGGTCGAGACCCGCTGGCTGGCGCGCCCAACCCTGCAAACCATGCGCTTCGAGGCCGCCGTCGCGGGGCTTGTCGCCGAAGCCGCCGAGGAAACCGAAGGCGGCATCCTCGTCTTCCTGCCCGGCGAAGGCGAAATTCGCCGGGTCGAGGCGCTTCTGAAGGGTCGTTTGCCCAAGGACTGCATCATCCGCCCGCTTTTCGGCGCGATGGACTTCGCCGCCCAACGCGCCGCGATCCAGCCCGAGCGCGAGGGCCGCAAGATCGTCCTCGCCACATCCATCGCCGAGACCTCGCTGACCATCGAGGATATCCGCGTCGTGGTCGATGGCGGTCGCGCCCGCCGCGCCCGCTTCGATCCGGCCTCCGGCATGTCGCGGCTCGTCACCGAAAGGGTGACGCGGGCCGAGGCGGAACAGCGCCGGGGGCGCGCCGGCCGCGTCGCGACGGGCACCTGCTACCGGCTCTGGACGCGCGGAGAGGAGGGCGGCCTATCCGCCTTCCCGCCGCCCGAGATCGCTGCCGCCGACCTGACTGGCCTCGCCCTCGAACTTGCGCTCTGGGGCACCAATGGCACCGACCTCGCCTTCCTCACGCCGCCGCCCGCACCGGCCTTGGCCGAAGCGCGCGCGCTTCTGAGCGATCTTGGCGCGCTGGACGGGGGCCGCATCACCGCCCATGGCCGAAGGCTCGCGGCGCTGCCGCTGCACCCCCGCCTCGGCCACATGCTGGTGACGGCAGGACCGGAAGCCGCCCCTCTCGCCGCCCTTCTCGAAGAGCGCGATCCCCTTCGGGGCGCACCCGCCGACCTCACCCTGCGCCTCGCGGCGCTCCGCGACGCAAAGCGCTTCGCCGGGGAACACCCGTTCAGCCCCGACCGCGGCACCCTCGAACGCATCCGCACCGAAGCCAAGCGCCTTGCCCGCATGGTCGGGCCGGTGGCGGAAACCCACACCACGCCGGAAATGGCGGCGCTCGCCTATCCCGACCGTATCGGACTTCGCCGCAAGGGCGATGAGCAGCGCTTTGTCCTGTCGGGCGGCAAGGGCGCCATCGCCGCCGAAAGCGATCCGCTTGGCAAATCGCGCCTGATCGTCGCCACCGACCTCGACGGCGACCCGCGCGAGGCGAAGATCAGGCAGGGCATCGCGCTTCCCGAAGCGTCGCTCCGACGCCTCTACGGCGACCATATCCGCTGGCAGGATGTCATCGACTGGTCGCGCCGCGAGGGCCGGGTGATCGCGCGCAGGCAGGAACGGCTCGGCGCGCTTGTCCTCGACGACCGGCACCTGACCGATACCCCGCCTGAGGCATTCGCCCGCGCCGCGATCGACGGTCTGCGCCTCATCGGCCTGCCCTGGAGCGAGCCCGCCCGCCGCTTCCGCGCAAGGGTCACTCTGCTCCGCCACGAGGGCACCGACCTGCCCGACCTGTCGGATGCGGCGCTTCTGGCGAACCCGGACTGGCTCTTGCCCTATCTTTCCGGCAAACGATCGGAGGCCGATCTCCGCACCCTCGACCTGACCGAGGCGTTGCGCAACCATCTGACCTGGGACGAGTTGCAGCGCCTCGACCACCTCGCGCCCGCGCATTTCGAAACGCCCCTTGGCCGCCGCATACCCATCGACTACGAGGGCGACCACCCGTCGATCACGCTTCGGCTGCAAGAGATGTTCGGCGTGACGGAGCATCCGACCGTTGGCCCGAAACGCCTGCCGCTCCGTATCACGCTTCTTTCGCCTGCCCAGCGCCCGGTCCAGACCACGCTCGACCTGCCGGGGTTCTGGGCGACCAGCTACGCGGATGTGAGAAAGGACATGCGCGGGCAATACCCGAAACATCCCTGGCCGGAAGATCCGACCGCGCAGGAACCCACGCTCCGCGCCAAGCCGCGCGGGACGTGAGGTCAGCCACCGAGGAAATCGACCTTCCCGAGCGTCACGCCGTTGTGGCGCAGGATGGAATAGGCGACGGTCGAATGGAAATAGAAGTTCGGCAAGGCGAAGAAGGTCAGATAGTTCGTACCCTTGAACTCCACCTCGCGCCGGCCGGCGGTGAATGCGATGTGCCGGTCGTGGCCCGCATCGATGGCGTCGCGGGCGAAGGTCAGAAGTACCTCCTTCGTTTTTGCGATACGGTCCTGAAGCTCCGCGAAGGAGGTTTCGCTGTCGGCCATCGAGACAGGTTCGACGCCGGCGAGCCGAGCGGGAGCGCGGCGCGCATGATCCGTCGCGATCTGAACCTGCCGGATCGTGTTGAACATATCCGGCGCCAGCCGGTCATTCAAAAGAACGGCCGGGTCTATCTTGCGCTCCGCGCAAAAATCCTCGGCCTTCGCCAGAACACCGGCCAGCGCGGTCAGACCGTGCATGAAGACCGGGATGGAGTGATCGTAAAGTGACATTTCTGGCCGCCTCCTCTTTCGCGCTCTCCGAGTCGCGCAGCGAAGTGGAGCTCCGGCCCGACGAAATGTCCATCCCCCCCGGCCACGGGTCCGGCGCGCCGCAGCAGTCAGACGCCGAGGCACCAGCGCATGATCGCCTTCTGCGCGTGAAGCCGGTTCTCGGCCTCGTCGAAGATCACCGAATGAGCCCCGTCCATCACGGCCGACGTCGCCTCGTCATCGCGATGCGCGGGCAGGCAATGCATGAAGATCGCGTCGGGCTTGGCGAGGCTCATCAGGTGTTCGTTGACCTGATAGGGACGGAGCTGGTTGTGCCGCCGCTCCCGCGCCGATTGCGGATCGTGCATCGAGACCCAGGTGTCGGTGACGACGAGGTCGGCGCCACCGACGGCCCGCTCGGGGTTGCGGTCGATGGTGATCGGGTGACCCTTCGCCGCGGCGAAGTCGATCCAGTCGCGCTCGGGGTCGAGCGTCTCGGGCCCGGTGAAGGTCAGGTCGAAGCCAAACTGGCCGGCGGCATGAGCGAAGGAGCCGAAGACGTTGTTGCCGTCGCCCGACCAGACGACCTTCTTGCCGGCGATGGGCCCGCGATGTTCCTCGTAGGTCATCACGTCGGCCATGATCTGGCAGGGATGGGTGCGGTTGGTCAGGCCGTTGATGACCGGCACGTCGGCATGTTCCGCCATTTCCAGCAGCGTCTGCTCCTCGAACGTCCGGATCATGATGAGATCGACATAGCGTGACAGCACCCGCGCGGTGTCCGCGATGGTCTCGCCGTGGCCGAGCTGCATGTCGGCGCCCGAAAGTACCATCGTCTGCCCGCCCATCTGGCGCACGCCCACGTCGAAGGAGATCCGCGTACGGGTCGACGGCTTTTCGAAGATCAGCGCGACCATCCGGCCCTTCAATGGCTGATCGTCGTCAGGTTCGCCCTTGGGCCGGCCGTTGCGGGCATCCTTCATGTTGCGGGCATTGGTGATCATGCCACGCAGCGCATCAGGGTCGGTCTTGTGAATATCGAGAAAATGGCTCATGTCGTTCGGCTTTCCTGGGCGGTGCGGCGTCTTTCCGACAAGCCGCCGGTCGGTTTCAGGCGGCAGGCTGTGCAGCGTCGAGGGCGCTGGCGGCGGCATCGAGGCGGCGCAGCGCCTCGTCGATTTCCTCATCGCTGATCGTCAACGGAGGCAGGAGGCGGAGCGTGTCATCCGCGGCGGCCACAGTCAGCACATGCGCGTCGTAGCCGGCCTTGACGACATCGACGGGTGCGACCTTGCACTTCAGACCCAGCATCAGACCCTGCCCGCGCACACCCTCGAAGACGCCGGGATGCGCGGCGACCAGCCCTTCGAGCTTCTGGCGGAAAAGGGCGCCCTTGCGGTTCACCTCGGCGAGGAAGGCGGGATCGGCGATGATCTCCATCACCCGCGACCCCACTGCGCAGGCGAGAGGATTGCCGCCGTAGGTCGATCCATGGCTTCCCGCCGTCATCCCGGCCGCGGCGTTTTCGGTCGCAAGCACCGCACCAAGAGGGAAACCGCCGCCGATGCCCTTGGCGACCATCATGATATCGGGAACGATCCCCGCCCATTCATGCGCGAAGAGCCGCCCGGTGCGGCCCATCCCGCATTGCACCTCATCGAGGATCAAAAGGGCGCCGGTCTCGTCGCAAAGCGCCCGAACGCGCTTCAACTGCTGGTCGGTGAACGCGCGGATGCCGCCCTCGCCCTGAATCGGCTCCAGCATGACCGCGCAGGTCTGATCGCTGATCGCGGCTTCGAGCGCGTCGATATCACCGAAGGGCAACTGCCTGAACCCTGGCATCAGGGGACCGTAACCCTTGACCATCTTCTCCGAGCCGGCGGCAGCGATGGCGCCGGTGGAGCGGCCGTGAAAGGCACCCTCGAAGGTCAGTATTTCGGTCCGCGGCGTGCCGTGGTCGTACCAGTACTTGCGCGCCATCTTGATCGCGAGTTCCGCCGTCTCGGTCCCTGAATTGGTGACGAAGACCGTATCGGCGAAGGTGTGTTCGGTGAGGAGATCCGCCAACTGCTGCTGCTGCGGGATCTGGTAGATGTTCGAGACGTGCCAGAGTTTGCCCGCCTGTTCGGTCAGCGCCGCGACGAGATCGGGATTTGCATGGCCAAGCGCATTGACCGCGATGCCCGAGCCGAGATCGAGGTATCGCGTCCCGTCGGCCTCGGTCAGCCAGGTGCCGTCGCCCTTGACGAAGGAAAGCGGCGCGCGGTTGTAGGTCGGCAGGACGGTCGGGATCATCTCGGGATACTCCGGAGGGAAAGCCAAGGGGTGCCTCAAGGGCAGGGACGTGTCAACGATTTGAGGAATGTGGCCGGGCCACGGGGGACGGACGTCAGGCGCGGAGGCGTCGGCGTCGGGGAAGGGCGATGATGCGGGTCCGGTGCGTCATTGGCGCGGCATAGCGGGAAAGTGCGGCGCTGTCCACGGAGTTTACGATCCGGCGGGTCGCGGTGTGACATCGCGTCTCCGGCGCCGCTCAGCCTTGCCAAGACCGGCCAGCCCTTGTATCTCAACCCGTCCCATCTAAAATGGGAACCGAAATTTTCCGGACCTCCCGGCGTGGCGCGGCCCCCGGCACATGGTCCCAGACCCGAGGAAAGACCATGTCCTGGACCGACGAACGCGTCGAGACGCTGAAGAAAATGTGGGGCGAAGGCCAGTCGGCAAGCCAGATCGCCAAGGAACTGGGCGGCGTGACCCGCAATGCGGTGATCGGCAAGGTACATCGCCTTGGCCTCTCGAACCGCGTCGGCGCGGCACCCGAACCCGCGGCCAAGCCGAAAGCGGAACCGGCGCAGAAGTCCGCCGACGCCAAGGCAGCGAAACCCGGCCCGGCGCGGTCCGAGCAGAAATCGGCGCCCGACGCGCCCGCGCAATCCGCGGCCCCCGCCACGCAAGGCAACCGCCGCCCGATCATTCCGGCCGGCCAACCGCTGCCGCCACAGCCCTCGGCTGGCGAGATCAGCCCCGAGGCCCTCGCCTCGGTCCGCGAGATCGAGAAGAAGGCGCGCAGGCTGACGCTGATGGAACTGACCGAGCGGACCTGCAAATGGCCGATCGGCGACCCGGCGACCGAGGATTTCTGGTTCTGCGGCCTCGCCACGCAGCAGGGCAAGCCCTATTGCGACGCCCATGTCGGTGTCGCGTTTCAGCCGATGTCCTCGCGCCGCGACCGACGGCGCTGAGCGGTCTTCGGCGCGACGGGCGTCTTTCCGCAAAAGCTGACTGGTCACCCTCTGCGAAAGGGACTAGCTTTTCGCGGCGCAACAGGAAGCCTTTCACGCCATGAACGCGATCATCGAGGTCCGCGACCTCTCGAAAATCTATGCAAGCGGCACCTCCGCGCTGTCCGACGTCACGCTGGATATACGCGAGGGCGAGATACTCGCGCTGCTTGGCCCGAACGGGGCGGGCAAGACAACGCTCATTTCGATCGTCTGCGGGCTCGTCACCGCTTCGTCGGGCGCGGTCCGTGTCGGCGGGCATGACATCACGACCGATTTCCGCGCCGCGCGGTCGCTCATCGGCCTCGTTCCGCAGGAAATCTCCATCGAACCATTCGAGACGGTGATGAACACCGTGCGCTTCTCGCGCGGGCTTTTCGGCAAGCGCCGCGACGACGCGCACCTCGAACAGGTGCTGAAATCGCTGGCACTCTGGGACAAGCGGGACGCGAAGAACACCGAACTTTCCGGCGGCATGAAGCGCCGGGTGCTGATCGCAAAGGCACTGGCGCATGAACCGAGGGTGCTCTTTCTCGACGAACCCACCGCCGGGGTCGACGTGAATCTCAGGCGCGAGATGTGGCAGGTCGTGCGCGATCTGCGCGCCTCGGGCGTGACGATCATCCTGACCACGCATTATATCGCCGAGGCCGAGGAAATGGCCGACCGGATCGGCGTGATCGACAAGGGCCGGCTTATCCTGGTTCGCGACAAGGCGGAGCTCATGCAGGAATTCGGGCACAAGCGGCTGTCGATCGAACTGACCAGACCGCTTTCGTCCCTGCCGGCGGCGCTCGACCATCAGGGGGTCAGGTTAACGTCGGACGGCTGCAAGCTCACCTACGAATATGACACGCGCGCGGACCGCAGCGGCATCGCCAAGCTGCTGTCCGAAATTTCGGCGGCCGGACTTGCCGTCCGCGATCTGTCGACCGAACAATCCTCGCTCGAAGAGGTCTTTCTGCGGCTCGTGGAGGAAAACGCATGAACTGGCTTGCCGTCCGCGCCATCTTCGCCTTCGAAATGGCCCGCTTCTTCCGCACCATCTGGCAGTCGCTCGCCTCGCCGGTCCTTTCGACCGTGCTCTATTTCGTGGTCTTCGGCGCTGCCATCGGCGGGCGCATCCAGTCGATCGAGGGCATTTCCTATGGCGCCTTCATCGTACCCGGCCTCATCATGCTGACGGTGCTTCAGCAATCCATCTCCAACGCCTCCTTCGGGATCTACTTTCCGAAATTCATCGGCACGATCTACGAGATCCTCTCCTCTCCCACCTCCTTCATCGAGATCGTCCTCGGCTATGTCGGGGCGGCGGCGGCGAAAGCGATCATCATCGCGCTGGTCATCCTCGTGACCTCCTTCTTCTTCGTCGGCGTCCACATCGAACATCCGTTCTGGATGATCGGCTTTCTCATCCTCACATCGGTCAGCTTCGCCCTCCTGGGCTTCCTGATCGGCATCTGGGCGAAGAGCTTCGAGCAGTTGCAGATCATTCCCCTGATGGTCGTGACCCCCCTCGTCTTCCTTGGCGGCGCCTTCTATTCCGCCTCCATGCTGCCGCCCTTCTGGCAGGGGGTCGCGCATCTCAACCCGGTCCTCTACCTCATCTCGGGCTTCCGCTGGTCGTTCTTCGGGCTCGCCGACGTACCGGTGGGCGTCTCGCTCGCCGCGATATCGGTCTTCCTGCTTGCCGGGATGATCGCGGCCTGGGCGATCTTCAGGACGGGCTGGCGGCTGAGGAACTAGGCAATTCGTCCAAGCACCTTTCGACGCTCCGTGATATGATCCGGAGACGGGTCCATAGTCGCCGGACGCGTGTTTCACCCGCCGTGACTGGACCGGTCGAACGAAAGAGTTGCGCGACAGCCGGACATTCGCGGGAGAGGGTCGATGATCGACGCGAACACGGTCATCATTGGCGCCGGCCCGGCCGGACTGGCTTGCGCGGGTGCGTTGAGGATGCGCGGACTCGACGCGGTCGTACTCGAAAAAGCCGACGCGGTCGGTGCAGTCTGGCGACGCCACTATGATCGACTGCATCTGCATACGCCCAAGCGGCACTCGGCCCTCCCCGGACTGCCGATGCCACGAAGGTTTCCCCGATACCCGTCGCGCGAAGAGGTCGTTGCCTACCTCGAAGACTATGCGCATCACCACGGCATCGCGCCGGTCTTCGCAACGGAAGTCCGGCAGGTCCGGCGTTCCGACGGCTGGAACCTCGAGACAGCGGACAATATCTATTGCGCGCGACATGTCATTGTGGCCAGCGGCGTCGCGTCCTTCCCAAACCGGACCTGACTGGCCTGGCCTTTCGGGATTTCCCGGCACGGTCATCCATTCCTCGGACTACCGGAACCCCAAGGCGTTTTTGAACACGCGCGTTCTGGTGGTCGGATTCGGCAATTCCGGCGGAGAGATCGCGCTGGATCTCGCTGAAGGCGGGATCGAGACCGCCCTGGCCGTGCGCGGTCCCGTCAACGTCATTCCGCGCGATGTGATGGGTATCCCGGCGCTGGACTTCGCCATCGCCGAACGGCACCTGCCGCCGAAGCTCGTGGATTTGGTCAACGGGTCGATTTCGCGGCTGCGAACCGGGGACATCTCCAAACTTGGACTTCCGAGATCCCGAAAAGGTCCAACGACCCAAATCGTCGAGGACAAGCGCATTCCCCTGATCGACATCGGGACATTGGATTGCATTCGCAAGGGGTTGATCCTTGTGCGTGGGGGAATCGAGCGGTTCGAAGGCGCCACCGTGCATTTCACGCGCGGTGAGCCGCTTGCCTGCGACGCCGTCATTCTGGCGACGGGCTACCACCCGGACCTGCGCAGTCTTCTGCCCGATCCGGCGGGCCGGCTCGATGGCGAGGGAAGTCCGCGAGCCAGCGGCAGGAGCAGCGGCCGGGATGGCCTTTGGTTTTGCGGGTACAGGATCGTCCCAACCGGACACCTGCGTGAAATCCGTATCGAGGCCGAAGAGATCGCGGATGCGATCGCAACGGCGCCCCCTCCGTCTGGCGGTTCTGCGTGAACCGCATCTTCCGCGCCGGGGGACGCGCTGAACCTGTCGCGTCGGGTCAGAGTGCGAACGCCCGCACCCCCATATAAACCGCCATCGCAACCATCATCAGGTTCTCGGTCAGCGACACGAAGCCCAAGGGCACCGTGCTGTCGCCACCGACACAGGCACACTTCAACTCACGCCGCTCGATATAGACCGCCTTGAACACGCTCACCGCGCCAACCCCGCCGATGAAGAGCGCGACCGGCGCCGCCAGCCATGTCGCCACCCCGGCCAGCATCAAAAGGCCCGTCCCGGTTTCGGCGTAGGGGTAGATATAGCCGTAACGAACCCAGCGCCGGGCGAGCAGATCGTAATTCAGGAACATGGTCGAGAAGCCTTCGACATCCTTCAGCTTCTGAAGGCCGAGAAGAACCATCGCGATCGCAATGAAGCGCGGGACGGTCCCGGCGGCAAAGACCGCGCCGGAAACCCGCCAGGTCACGGCGACCGCCAGAAGCGCCGAGACCGCGAAAAGCGCGATGACAGGGCGGTAGCTCGTCTCGTCCTGCGCGGCAACGTCCTTGCCGAAAAACGCGAGAAGGTCGTCATGCCCGCCGATCCTTTCACCGCCGATATAGGTCTGCGGCGTGGTCTCCACCTCCGCCTTTTCCATGAAGGCGTCGGTCTCCTCGCGGGTCTTGAGGTGATGATCCTCGACCTCGTAGCCGAACCGTTCCAGAAGATCCTTCGACTTCAGCCCGTAGGGACAGATATGGTCCGGCATCACCATCCGGTAGAGAACGGCGCGCGGATTGTCCTTCGACGGCGGCTCCATCATCCGATCTTTCCTTTCTCGGACTCAAGCGCCCTCGCCCGAGAAAGTTCCGCGAAGCCCCCCTTGGCGCGACCGCCCCGGTTGGGATATACCGCGCCGATGCCGCAGAACCCGCCCAACCTCCGCCCCGACCTCGCCCCGCGCCCCGTCTTCGACGAGGGTCGCCGCGACGGCCAGCCAACCATCGGCATGGTCTCGCTCGGCTGCCCCAAGGCGCTGGTTGACAGCGAGCGCATCCTCACGCGCCTCCGGGCCGAGGGCTACCAGATCAGCCCGGACTACCGCGGCGCCGAAGCAGTCATCGTCAACACTTGCGGCTTTCTCGACAGCGCCAAGGCCGAAAGCCTCGAAGCCATCGGCGAGGCGCTGGCGGAGAACGGCCGCGTCATCGTCACCGGCTGCCTCGGGGCGGAGCCGGACTACATCACCGGCGCGCATCCTTCGGTCCTCGCCGTCACTGGCCCGCAGCAATACGAGGCGGTGCTGGATGCGGTCCACAAGGCGGTGCCGCCCGCCCCCGATCCGTTCGTCGATCTCCTGCCCGCAACCGGCGTCAAGCTAACGCCAAGGCACTACAGTTACCTCAAGATTTCCGAGGGTTGCAACCACAAGTGCAGGTTCTGCATCATCCCCGACATGCGCGGCCGTCTGGTCAGCCGCCCCGCCCATGCGGTGATGCGTGAAGCCGAGAAACTGGTCGAGGCGGGGGTGAAGGAACTTCTCGTGATCAGCCAGGACACCTCGGCCTACGGCGTCGATATCAAGCACGCGACCGAACGGGACCACCGCGCCCATATCACCGATCTCGCCCGCGACCTCGGCTCCCTCGGCGCCTGGGTCCGGCTCCATTATGTCTATCCCTACCCCCATGTCCGCGACCTGATCCCGCTCATGGCCGAGGGACTGGTGCTGCCCTATCTCGACATCCCCTTCCAGCACGCGCATCCCGACACGCTCCGCCGCATGGCCCGCCCGGCGGCGGCGGCGAAGACGCTCGACGAGATCGCCGCCTGGCGCGCGGTCTGCCCCGAGATCACGCTGCGCTCCACCTTCATCGTCGGCTACCCCGGGGAAACGGAAGCGGAGTTCCAGACCCTGCTCGACTGGCTGGATGAGGCCCAGCTCGACCGCGTCGGCTGCTTCCAGTACGAAAACGTCGCGGGTGCACGCTCGAACGCTCTCCCCGACCATGTCCCCGATGACGTCAAGCAGGACCGCTGGGACCGCTTCATGCAGAAGGCGCAAGCCATCTCCGAATCGAAGCTCGCCGCGAAGGTCGGGAGCCACGTCGAGGTGATCGTGGACATGGTCGACGCCGAAGGCGCCACCTGTCGCACCAAGGCCGACGCGCCGGAAATCGACGGCAATCTCTTCATCGACGAGGGCTTCGAAACCCTCGCCCCCGGCGACATCGTCACCGTCCTCGTCGACGAGGCGGCCGATTACGACCTCTGGGGCCGTCTCGCCTGACACCCCCGCTTCTTCGTTGCCCAAATACCCCCGCCGGAGGCGAAGCCCGAGCCGGGGCGCGCGAAGCGTCCCGGCGAGAGGAGGATCTTGCGCCCGGAACGGGCGCCCCGCTTCGCGGCCCGATCAGCGGCGCGGCACCGAGAACAGAACCCAGCCGCCCCGAACGCCCACGCTCTTCGCTCCGGTCTCGGGGCCAAGGCCGCTGAGATTGGCCACGCCTTCCGGGCAGGCCACCAGATCGGCCGCGTCATCGAGGAACTGGTTGGTGAAGGCATCCTCGCCAACCCGACGGCAGGCATCGTTCGTGTCCCGATAGCCGCCCATCAACGGCAGGCTCGACTTCGGCCCTTTCGACGGAGCGTCGGGCATGTCTTGCTGACAGGCGACCAGAAGACCAAGCACCATCGCCGCACAGATCTTCGGACCAGACCAACCCATTTCAATCTCCCTTCTTGCCGCCCGACACGAGCCCTCAGGTCAAGAGGATCACCAGCCAGGCCACGCCCGCCGCGAGCCCGGTCAACGCCACCGCCGCCGAGCCGCAATCCTTCGCCTTGCCCGCCAGCGGATGGCGTTCGGGCGAGGCCAGATCGACGATCGCCTCGATCGACGTGTTGACCAGTTCGGTCGCCAGCACGATCAAGCCAAGCGCGAGGATCAGGGCCCGCTCACCGCCGCTCAGATCCAGCGAGAACGCCAGGGCGGCCGAAACCAGATTCGCCAGCGTCCATTGCCGGACCGATTTCTCGCTCTTCCAGGCCGCGAGAAAACCTTGCCATGAATAGGCCGAGGTCCGCCCCAACCGCCGTACCTCTTGCGATAGATACTGCCACATCCGTCGAACTCCTGCCTCTCGGGCAGCAGAGTAGGGCCAACACCAGGCAATCGCCAGTTCGGCGTCGCCTCGGTTTTTCGAGGTGTTGCAGGTCTGTCAGGGCGGTGCTCAGACGAAGCCGCGCAGGCCTTCCAGAATTGCGCGGTTCGCACAGTTCTCCGGCGCCGCAGGCGCCATACGGTCGTGACCCATATCCCGCAGGGCCTCGCCCTCGCGACAGGCGCGGCAGGCCGACAGCACCGCGTGAAAATCGACGGGGGACATCAGCCCGGTCGTCAGCGCCGCACCAAGGTCGACGCCATGGCGACGCGTCTCGCGGTCGGTAAGGTAATAAGGCACGAGCGGCACGTTGCGGTCACTTGCCGCGCGGAATGAAACAACTTGGGCCAAGATCTACCTCTTTCCCGGATACCGGGGCGGTTCGGATGAGGAAGGATCACCGCATCCGGGTCCGCCGCGCCTTGATCCAGGTCAATCGGCAACCGGGAACGGGCGTCAGCCTGCCGGGGTCCAGCCGATCCGCGCCAGTGTCCGCCGCACCGTCGCCAGCCTCTCGGCATTGGGCGGATGGGTGCCGAGGAACGCGTTACCCGGATCGGGGATGCGCGAGAAGAAAGCAGCACCACGCTCCGGATCGAACCCCGCCCGCCAGGCCAGTTCGGTGCCGAGCGCGTCGGCCTCGAGTTCGTAATCCTTGGCATAGCGCCGCGCGCCGTAGCTGCCGCCGATCTGCTGGCCAAGCTGCACGGACTGATCGCCGCCGCCCATCGCCGCCCCCAGGGCCGCGCCGAGCGCGGCGCCAAGCTGCGCGTTCACCTGTTGGCGCGGAATATGTCCTGCAATGTGATGCGCTGCCTCGTGCCCCATGACAAAGGCGATCTCGTCGGCGTTCCGCGCATCCGCGAGCAGCGCCACAGTGAACGCGATGACCGGTCGCCCCGATTCGTCGAGCGACTGGAAGGCGTTGGGCGGCAGGTTCGGATCATCCGCCACGCCGATGCGGAATTCGCAATTCGCCGCGCGCGCCTCCTGCCGGCAGGCGCGTTCGATCACCGGCTCCATGCGGTTGCGCACGGTGATGAAGGTGTCGACCGCCTGCTGCGGCGACAGAACCGGCCCCGGATCGCCATAACTCTCGGTCTGCGCCTGCGGGGCGGGCAGCGTCGCGGGCGCCTGCGGCACGGTGGAGATGCAGGCCGACAAGCTTAGTGCGGCGGCTAACGCAACGAGGGGTTTCACTATCTGCTCCGGTTCTTCCGGCCTTTTAGCCCTTTTGCAGCGCAGCTTAGCAACGGAACTGTCACGCCGGAAGAGGCGGCGAACGATCTCACATCACTGTGCACCGGGCTGGTCACTGACGCAGGGTTGCCCATTGAGGCCTCGTCCGTCCCGCGTTAACCTGCTTGCATGTTCACAATCGAGCACGATTTCGACGCCACCGTCATCACCCTCGTCGATGAGGGCCAACCGCATCTGGAAGAGGATGTGACCATCCAGGCCTTCGAGGAATGCGTGACGGTAGAGCAATATGATGCGCGCCGCGACGAGGTGGTGAAGATCGTCATGTCGATGGCCCAGGTCCGCGAGCTTGCCGCCGCACTGAACCTGCCCGAAGGCGTCTACCGATTGCGCCCGCGCGGCGAGAATCTCGGCTAGTCCAGCCGGAAGACCTTGTCCCGTGCAGCAGCGCCCCGGATCAGCGTGAGCGCCGATTTCGGCACGCCCAAGGCCTTGGACAGAAGCTTGACGACCGCCTGATTGGCCTTCCCGTCCTCAGGCACGACCGTGACATAGACGCGGATCGCCCCGTCTTCCACCACGATCCGGTCGCGCGACGCCTTTGGCGTCACCCGCACCGCGATCTCGGCGCCTGCCCGCGCGAGATGGCTGAGATCGGTCATGGCCTCCATCCATGGCGGTATCGCCACTTATGGTCGCTAGAGCTTTTCTGTCCCCTGGTCTAGGTTTCCTCGAAAAGGATCCGCCATGCCTACCGCATTCTTCACCGACGAACGCTGCTTCTGGCATGGCGGGGGCCAGTATTCCCTGACCCTGCCGGTGGGCGGCTACGTTCAGCCCGGTGGCGGTCTGCCGGAAAACCCCGAGACGAAGCGGCGGTTGAAGAACCTTCTGGAAGTCTCCGGATTGATGACGGAACTCGCGGTCGGTTCGGCCCCGGAAGCCAGCCGCGAAGATTTGCTGCGCGTCCATCCGGCCAGCTATCTCGACGCCTTCAAGACCGCTTCCGACGAGGGTGGCGGCGAACTTGGCCTGCGCACCCCCTTCGGACGTGGCGGCTACGAGATAGCGACCCTTTCGGCCGGCCTCGCCGTGGCGGCGGTCGAAGCCGTCCTGACCGGCAACGCCCGGAACGCCTATGTGCTCTGCCGCCCGCCCGGCCACCACTGCCTGCCCGACTGGCCGAACGGCTTCTGCCTTCTGGCCAACATCGCCATCGCTGTCCGTTCCGCGCAGGCCAGGGGCCTTGCCCAACGCGTCGCCGTCGTCGACTGGGACGTCCATCACGGCAACGGGACCGAGGCGATCTTTCTCGCCGATCCGTCCGTCCTGACCATCTCGCTTCATCAGGAATGGAACTACCCCCTTGATACCGGCGCGGCGGAGGTGCGGGGCGACGGCAAGGGGCATGGCTTCAACCTCAACATTCCGCTGCCACCGGGAACCGGGCACGAGAGCTATCTTGAGACGATGGACCGCATCGTCCTGCCCGCGCTTGCCCGCTTCCGCCCCGACGCCATCGTCGTCGCCTGTGGCTATGACGCCTCGGCGGTCGATCCCCTGGGCCGGATGCTCGCCACGGCGGAGACCTTCCGCCTGATGACGCGCCGGATGATGCAGGCGGCGGCTGCGCTTTGCGGCGACCGGCTGATCCTTGTCCATGAGGGCGGCTATTCGGAAACCTATGTTCCCTTTTGCGGCCACGCCGTGATCGAGGAACTGTCCGGCGCCCCGCTCCGCGTCCCCGATCCCCTGGCCGACACCGTCTCGAAGCGGCAGCCGGGGCCGGATTGGCGGGCGCATGTCTCCGCCCATATCGGGCGGCTTGCCGACTATTTCGGCTTCTGACGCGCGCCATGCCATTGAAATCCCCGCCGACAGCCGTGATATCGGACGCGCGGAACAGGAGCAGGCGATGAAAGACAGTCCCGAAGGCAGCGTGAACCCGGCCCGGATGAACGAGGCGGTAATGGAGTTCCTCCTGACCCGCCGGTCGCGGCCCGCCAAGACGCTGCGCGCGCCCGCGCCCGGTCGTGACGACCTGATGCCGATCCTCACCGCCGCCGCCCGCGTCCCCGATCACGGCAAGCTGGAGCCTTGGCGCTTCATCGTGCTGGAACGAGGCGGTCTCGACCGGCTCGCCGCCGCGGCCGCCGACCACGCGGAAAAGACCGGCATGGCTGAGGACAGCGCCGCCAAGGGCATCTCGCAATTCTCCGAAAGCCCGCTTACCGTCGCCGTGATCCGCGTTCCCCGCACGACCGAGAAAGTGCCCGAGATCGAACAGATCCTGTCCGCCGGCGCGGTATGCCTGTCGCTTCTCAATGCGGCCCTCGCCTCGGGCTGGGGGGCGTGCTGGCTGACCGGCTGGCCCGCGCATGACCACGATTTCGCGACGCATGCTTTGAACCTCGCGTCCGGCGAATGGGTCGTGGGCTTCGTCCATATCGGGACCGAAGGTGCTGTGCCCCCCGAACGGCCGCGCCCCGACATTTCCACCATCACCACATGGGCCGGCTGAGCCGATGATCCGCGCGCTTTTCCTCGGCTGGACGGACCTTCTCCGCCCCCGCATCTTCGGCGTCCTGGCCAAGGGAATCGGCTTCACGATCCTGATCTTCCTCAGCCTTCAGGCGGCGGCCTTCTTCGCGCTCCGCGCCTTCGCGCCGGAATCGCTGGCGCTGCCGTTCGGCGGCCACATACCGCTCGCCTCGATCCTGTCCTGGGGATCATTGGCGCTTCTGCCGCTGATGGGTTTCTTCCTGATGGCCCCGGTCGCCGCGGGCTTTTCCGGGCTTTACGCCGAAACCGTCGCCGATACGGTCGAGGACATCCACTATCCCGCCCGTCCCGGCACGGCGATGGACTTCTTCGAAAGCATCCCCGGCGCGCTCGGCATCCTCGGGGCCACGCTTCTGGTCGCCATACTGACGCTGATCCTGACGCCCTTCATCGGCCCGCTCGCGCCCGTCCTCTTCTACGGCGCCAATGGCTGGCTGCTGGGGCGCGAATTCTTCCAGATGGCAGCGCGGCGGCATATGGACGCCGGCCCCGCCGCCGCGCTGCGGCAGCGCAATGCCGCCGCCGTCGTGCTGACGGGTATTGCCATCGCCTTCCTGCTGACGGTGCCGCTGTTGAACATCGCGGTGCCGGTCGTGGCGGCCGCCGCCTTCACGCATCTCGTCCACGGACTTCTGGGTGACGAGGATCGCGCGCCGCGGATCTAAGTCCTACTGACCCGACTGCGGCATGCTGTCGAGCCGGCCGAACCAGTCGATGTCGCGTAGCGTGATGACGCCGGACAGGATGACCGACGCGATCACCGACCACAGGACGATGGTGATCATGGTGGTCCAGATGACCTTTTTCTTGAGCTGGAAATTCGCGGGCGCACCGGGCGGCGTGCCGGGCACGACCTTGCCTGCCTCTTCCTGACTGTCGGGCCGGATCTGGAGCTCGATGAAGAAGGTGATGAACCAGATCACCGCGAAAAGAACAATGCCACCAGTCAAATTCATGCCTGTTCAAGCTCCACGAGACAGCCGTTGAAATCCTTGGGGTGAAGGAACAGCACCGGCTTTCCATGTGCGCCGATCTTCGGTTCCCCGGTCCCAAGCACCCGCGCGCCCTGCGCTTTCAGCCGGTCGCGCGCGGTGGCGATATCCTCCACCTCGTAGCAGATATGATGGATGCCGCCCGAGGGGTTCTTTTCGAGAAAGCCGGCGATGGGTGAATTGTCGCCGAGCGGAAACAGAAGCTCGATCTTCGTGTTCGGCAGGTCGATGAAGACGACCGTGACGCCGTGATCGGGCTCGTCCTGCGGCGCGCCCACTTTCGCGCCCAGCGTGTCGCGATATTGCGCCGAAGCGGCTTCCAGGTCCGGCACGGCGATTGCGACGTGGTTCAGGCGTCCGATCATGGCGGGTTCCCTTTCTGCGCTCCGCCGTCTTATGCGGCGCGGCGTCGCGGGGTGCAAGCCGCCCGTTCGCCGCAGATGCATTTACGGTCCGTTAGCCAAACCCTGTCTTAATTTGCCGGTCCCTTTTTCGCAGCGGAGCACTGCCATGCCCGACATCATCGCCGACCTTATCCCGCAAAGCGTGCCCACGGCCGAACGCCCGCTTTTCGGCGTGACGCTACTTCTCGTCGAAGACAGCCGCTTCGCCTGTGAGGCGATTCGCCTGATGTGCCTGCGTTCCGGTGCCCGGCTCAGGCGCGCCGATTGCCTGCGCTCCGCCCGGCGCCATCTGCAATGCTACCGTCCGAATGTTGTCATCGTCGATCTCGGCCTGCCCGACGGATCGGGCCTGGACCTGATCGACGCGCTTTCGCGGCAACGCCCGCGCGTACCCGCGATCATCGCGACCAGCGGGAATGAAGCGGCCGAGGACGCGGCACTCGCCGCAGGCGCCGATTGCTTCCTCGCGAAGCCGGTGGAAAGCCTGGCCGGGTTTCAGGCCGCGATCCTGTCTCTGCTGCCCGACCAGCCCCGCGGCATCGCCGCGACGGGCAGCGAAGATGCGCTCAGGCCCGACCCTCTCGCCCTGCGCGACGACCTCGCCCATGCGGCAGCGCTGCTCGACCCGCGGGCGGAAGGCGATCTCGATTACGTCGCCCGCTTTCTCGCAGGGCTTGCCGTTTCGGCCCATGATGCCGATCTCCGCACCGCCGCCGAGGCACTTCTCGTGGAACACCGGAAAGGCGAAACGCCCGCCGCTCCGCTTCTCCGGGTCAGCGGCATCGTCCGCGAAAGATTGGCCGCGAATGAGGGATTCTGACCCTCAGTCCGCAGATGCCGGATCGCGCGTCACCAGAACCGGGCGCGTCAGATCGCTGAGACGCCGGTGCTGTCGTCCGTCGTCGGCATCGAAATTCTCAGGCGACAGCCATGTGTCGAACGCCGCCCCGAGCGTCGGCCATTCCTTGTCGATGGTGGCAAACCACGCCGTATCGCGGTTGCGCCCCTTGACGACCGTGGCCTGACGAAAAACCCCCTCATAGCTCATCCCGTAGCGTTCGGCGGCGCGCCGCGACGGCAGGTTCAGCGCATCGCACTTCCACTCGAAACGACGATAGCCGGCTTCGAAGGCCCAGCGCATCATCAGATAGATCGCTTCAGTCGATGCGCGGCTTTTCTGGATGACGGGTGCGAGGTTGATATGCCCGACCTCGATCGATCCGGCATTCGGGTCGATCCGGAGATAGGAGGCGACGCCCCCCGCCCGTCCGGTGGCGACATCGACCAAAGCGTAGAAATAGGGATCCTCGCGCCCCGCCACCGCATCGGCCCAGACCCGGTAGCGCGCAAGATCGGCAAAGGGACCATAGGGCAGGTAGTCCCAGATCCGGTCGTCCATCAGGTTGGATTTGTGCAGATCCTCGGCGTGGCGCTCAGGATCGAATCGTTCGAGTCGCACATAGCGCCCCTCCAGCGCCTCCGGCCCCGGCCGCGCGGGCGTCGCCCAGTCACCAAGCGGCTCTCCGAACCTGCGCTCCGTCATCTGCCATCCTCCCGCCTTCACAGGCCGCGACTATATCCGCGCGCCCGCGCCGGGCAAGCACAACGGCCCCGAAAAGACACCGGATTTGCCACGCGCCCGTCCGCAGCTTTCCGCATTTCCGCCGCAATCCGACCGGAAATTGGCGATGTGGAAAGGGAAGGACGTTCCGATGAAAGAGACGATTATCCGTGTTGTGACAAACGAAAAGTTGACGCGCATCACGCATTGGACCGTGTTTTTCGCAGGCGCTCTGACGCTCGCCTTCTCCATCGCCGCGACCGCCGCCCGCGCCTTCTGATCGCGCTGCACGTCGCCGCATGAAAAAGCCGCGCCTTTCGGGGCGCGGCTTTTCCTTTTTGCAGGTGTCATTCCTTCGACGGGTTTTCAGTCCCGTCGGGCCAGAGCGGGCAGGCCCCGGCCAGCCTCCGGGCACAGACGATACAGCCTGGCCTCATTGCCGCGCTCCGCACAGCACCTGCTCCATCCGCTCCCAGTCGCCATAACGCCAGGTCTCGCCCATGATCGCCGCGGCGAGACCGTCGAACACCTCGACCGGCATCGTCTGACGCATCCGGGTCAACGTCGCGATGCGTTCCGACCGCGATGCGGCACCCAGCATGAACCGTCCCATGCCCGCCATCTTCGCGGGCGGAACATTCGCGACGATGCTGTGCTCGATCCCTTCGATTTCCTCGGGCGAGAAATGCGCGGCGATCAGCGGCATGAGCTCGGTTTCTTCCTCATGCATGTGGATCAGGTCATCGGCCATGAAGATCGCAAATCGCTGATAGAGCTTGCGAAACTTGGCTGGACGGTCGGCCCCTGCCATCGCCACTTCCTCGGCCATGCGGCGCAGCTCGGCGAAAGCCTGAATGTGATGGTCGTGATCGTCGCCCTGATGATCGGCGCCGCCCGGCAGGCGTGCATCCACCACCGTGTGGATCTTGTCGTTCTCATGGGTCAGGTGCGACAGGCTCAGGTCAAGATGCGCGGCCAGCGCGCCAAGAGCCTCGACCACACTGGTGTCGTCAGTGGCATCCGCCTGTCCAAGCGCGATCAACATGCGCGCATTGGCCAGACGGATGCCCTTGTGGACCGCGTAATAAAGGTCCTTTGTTGCTTCAGTCTCAAAATTCGTCACGGCATTCATGTCTTGTCTCCAATCATTGGTGTGCAAACGAACCGTTCAATGGCGGCGGACATACAATGCTTCTCTTTCGCCGGAAATACCGGCATATTGGTTTCACTCTCTGAATTTTTCGGACAATCCATGGACCATCTTCGCGCCATGCGGCTGTTTCTCCGGGTCGCCGAATTCGGCAACCTGACCGCCGCCTCGACCGACCTCGGACTGGCGCGGGGCGCCGCCTCGACCATCGTCGCCGATCTCGAACGCTATCTCGGCGTGCAACTGCTGGAACGCACCACGCGGCGGATGCGCCTGACCGAGGATGGCGCGCGCTACCTCGAACGCGCGCGCCAGATCGTGGCGGATGTCGAGGAACTGGAAAACGACATCGGTGCGGCCGAACGTACCCCGCGCGGGCTCCTGCGCGTCCAGCTTCCGCCCGGCATCGCCCGCATCGTCGTCGCCCCGGCGCTCCCCGGCTTTCTCGCCGCCCATCCCGAAATCGAGTTGCAGATTCTCTCGCGCATGGACACGCCGGATTTCGTCGGACAAAGGCTCGATGCCGCCCTGCTGCTCGGTGCCCTGCCGAATATCGACATCGTCGCACGACCGATCGGCCACCTGCCGCAGATGACCGTCGCCGCGCCCGCCTACCTGAAACGTGAGGGCGCGCCCGAGCGGCCCGAGGATCTGGTCCGGCATGCCTGCCTGCCGATCCTGTCATCGCGCACCGGCCAGCCGCAGCCCTGGCGCTTTCGCAGCGACGGGCGCGATGTCGCGCTCTCCGTCCGCGGCCCGCTTGCCTTCGAGGCGGCCGAGGCCGCCGTCGCCGCCGCCCGCCGCGGCGCGGGCATCCTGCAACTGGCGAGCTATCTCATCTTCGACGAGGTGCGCTCCGGCCGGCTGGTCCCGGTGCTCGACGCCTTCCGGCCCACCGGACTGCCCGCCCATATCGTCCATCCCCGCCACCGGCTGAAACCCCGGCGGCTCAGGGTGTTCGAGGATTTCCTGCTCGACCTCAATCAGAGCCTGCGCAAGAGGTGGAACGTGCGGGACATTGACCGCCCGCTGCCGGTCACTCCTTCGGGATGACCCGCAGGCGCAGTTCGCGCAACTGCTCGTTCGTCGGCTCCGATGGCGCGGCCATCATCAGGTCTTCGGCGCGCTGGTTCATCGGGAACATGATGACCTCGCGGATATTCGCGGTATCGGCCAGCAGCATCACGATCCGGTCGATGCCCGCCGCACAGCCGCCATGCGGCGGCGCGCCGTATTTGAAGGCCTTGACCATGCCGCCAAAGCGCTTCTCGACCTCATCGCGGCCGTAGCCGGCAAGCTCGAAGGCCTTGAACATGATCTCCGGCTTGTGGTTGCGGATCGCACCCGACAGGATCTCATAGCCGTTGCAGGCAAGGTCGTACTGGTAGCCGAGCACCTTGAGGGGATCGCCCATCAGCGCGTCCATGCCCCCCTGCGGCATCGAGAAGGGGTTGTGGGAAAAGTCGATCTTGCCATCGTCGTCGATTTCGTAGAGCGGGAAATCCACGACCCAGGCAAACTTGAACGCAGTCTCATCGACAAGACCAAGCTCCCGCCCTATCTCCATTCGCGCCCGCCCCGCGACCGCCTCGAACTGCTCGGGGCGCCCGCCGAGGAAAAAGGCCGCGTCGCCGACCCCAAGGCCAAGCTGCACGCGCAAGGCCTCGGTCCGCTCCGGCCCGATGTTCTTGGCGATAGGGCCTGCGGCTTCGGTCGTCCCATCCTCGGCTTTCCGCCAGAAGATATAACCCATCCCCGGCAGCCCTTCCTTCTGCGCGAAGGCATTCATCCGGTCCGCGAACTTGCGCGACCCGCCGCCCGGCGCGGGAATGGCGCGGACTTGCGTCCCCTCCTGTTCCAGAAGCTTCGCGAAGATGGCGAAACCGGAGCCGGCGAAATGGTCGCTGACCACCTGCATCCGGATCGGGTTGCGCAGGTCCGGCTTGTCGGTGCCATACCAGAGCGCCGAATCCGCGTAGGAAATCAGCGGCCACTCGGGATCGACCCGACGCTCCCCGCCGAACTCCTCGAACACGCCCTGAATCACCGGCTGAACCGCCGCGAAAACATCGGCTTGCGTGACAAAGCTCATCTCGACATCGAGCTGGTAGAAGTCCGTCGGCGAACGGTCGGCGCGCGGGTCCTCGTCGCGGAAACAGGGCGCGATCTGGAAATAGCGGTCGAACCCGGCGACCATGATCAACTGCTTGAATTGCTGCGGCGCCTGCGGCAGGGCGTAGAACTTGCCCGGATGCAGGCGGCTCGGCACCAGGAAATCGCGGGCACCCTCGGGCGATGAGGCGGTGATGATCGGTGTCTGGAACTCGGTGAAGCCCTTGCCCCACATCCGGTCGCGGATCGACTTCACCACGCGCGCGCGCAGCATCATGTTGTGATGCAGGGTCTCGCGGCGAAGGTCGAGGAAACGGTAGGTCAGCCGCGTCTCCTCGGGGTACTCCTGATCGCCGAAGACCGGCAGCGGCAATTCCTCGGCGGGGCCAAGCACTTCCACGTCGGTCACATAGACTTCGATCTCACCGGTCGGGATCTTCGCGTTCACCAAGGTCTCGGCCCGCGCCTTGACCCGGCCATCGATCCGCACCACCGTTTCCGCCTTCAGCTTTTCGATGGCGGCGAAGGCCGGGCTGTCGCTGTCGGCCAGAAGCTGCGTCATTCCGTAATGGTCGCGCAGGTCGATGAAGAGCACGCCGCCATGATCGCGCACCCGATGTACCCAACCGGCCAGCCGCACGGTTTCCCCGGCATGGGATTTGTTGAGATCGGCACAGGTATGGCTGCGATAGGCGTGCATGATGCGTCCCTTTCAAGGGCGGAAATCCGGTCCGCGCCGATACACCCTCTGGCGCAGGCGAAGTCAAGGGCGGCGCGGCCCAAGGGCTTGCGCGCGGCCTGATATGGACTAAATTTCAGGCATTGCCGCCGATGCAGGTTCGGGGGGTGTCCGCCAGCATCGGAACCGCAAGGCAACCGGGCGAGTTGTGCATCCGCGCAATCCGCGCCGCGAAGACTGGGTGGGAAATATGTGGACCATGCTCGTGGACGGGATGCTCCGGCATCTTGTACATTCGGGTCGGCTTGAACTGACCTATTCCGATGGACAGACCCGGAGCTACGGAACGGGCGCAGCACCCCCGATCCGCGTGCGTCTGACCGGAGCCGATACCGAGCGCAAGCTCGCGCTTCATCCCCAACTCGCCGTGGGCGAGGCCTATACGGACGGGCATCTGACGGTCGAGAACGACAACATCGCCGGACTTATCGCGCTTATCATCCGCAACAACGAAACCGTGTCGCCGGCCTGGTGGCTTCGTCCCACGATGACGGCGGCGCGATGGTTCCGCGCGGTGACCCAGTTCAACCCGGTCTCCCGCGCGCGCCGCAACGTCGCCCACCATTACGACCTGACGCCCGAGCTTTACGCCCTCTTCCTCGATGCCGACCGGCAGTATTCCTGCGCCTATTACGCCCAGCCGGACGATACTCTCGAAGAGGCGCAGGCGCAGAAAAAGGAGCTGATCGCGCGCAAGCTCTGCCTGGAGCCGGGGATGCGCGTCCTCGACATCGGCTGCGGCTGGGGCGGGATGGCGTTGACCCTGGCCCGAGACTATGGCGCGAAGGTGCTGGGGATCACGCTTTCGAGGGAACAACATGCGTACGCGGAGCGGCGCGCCCGCGCCGAAGGTCTCGACGGCGAGGTCGAATTCCGCCTCGTCGACTATCGCGAGGTCGAAGGCCGGTTCGACCGCATCGTCTCGGTGGGCATGTTCGAACATGTCGGCCTGCCGCATTACGCGACCTATTTCGACTGCGTCCAGCGGCTCCTCGCGCCCGATGGCGTCGCGCTGGTCCACACCATCGGCAATCCCGGCCCGCCCGTCGCGACCGGCCCGTGGATCAGGAAATACATTTTCCCCGGCGGCTATATTCCCGCCATGTCGGAATGCCTGCACGCCATCGAGGGCTCCGGTCTCTGGACCACGGATGTCGAGGTCTGGCGGCTCCACTACGCCGAAACGCTTCGTCATTGGCGCGAGCGGTTCGAGGCGAACATCGACAAGGCCCGCGCGCTTCACGATGAACGCTTCTGCCGGATGTGGCGCTATTACCTCGCGGGGTCCGAGATGACCTTCCGCTACGGCGTTCAATGCGTCTTTCAGTTCCAGCTCGCGCACAAGCGCGACGCGGTACCGCTGACCCGCGACTATCTCATGGCCCAGGACAATGCGGCCGTGCCGCTCCGCCACCATGGCTGAGACGGCCCTTCTGGCGTTCGGCAAGTCAAAAGGCCGCCGAACTCCGCCATTTCGCAGCTACTTCGCCTGGCAGCATCTTCACACGGCAACAGCCCGGTTGTCGGCAGCCTCACCGGCGCGCCGGCGCAACCACAGATAACCCCCGGAGATCAGCAGGATCGAAGCATAGCCGTCGACGGCATAGTGCCAGCCGAGATAGACTGACAGCACCAGGTAAACCGCAACGTATCCCCCGGCCACGATCCGTGACAGGACGACGAGCCCGCGGGCGAGGTGCGGAACGAGCTTGCCCGACCGTGCGATATCCGCGCCGATACGCGCGACATAGAGCCCCAGAACGGTGGCCATCCCGACATGTACCGAGGGAAAGGCTGAGATACCCGAGCCGAGCATGCCGCTCTCACCGGCATAGTCGCGCCACAGATGCATTTTCAATGCCGTCAATAAAGCCGAATCCGGGCGGTCGAACAGCGCAAGAGCGCTCCGATGAAGGTTTGCCGGACCGCCGGGGAACAGATCGGTGAAGATCGGCCCATAGGACATGAAGACGAGCGCGAGAACATTGCCGAGCCCGACCCAGCATCCCACCCAGAGAAGCGTGAACACATTGCGACGCTCCGCGTTGTCGTCGAACGCGATCAACAACACAGGAAAGAAGGTCGCGAAAAACACCCATCCATTGAGGTAAAACGTGAGCAGTTCCCCGGTGTTCAGCGGTGACATCCATGCAAGCAAATCGTGGGGGGAATAGCCGAGGTGAAGAGCCAGATCGGCACGCGAGAAAAGGTCGTCGGCCCAGAAAGGCACAATCAACGACAAACTGTTCTTTATCAGCGCAAACATCATCGTGAACGCGCCGCACAGAAAGATACTGGCAAGAATCGGAAGCATCCGTTGCCACAGCCTGCGCCGAATCGGCCCGATCAGCACCAGCGCGGCGGCGACGACGATGCCGCCCCACCACGGCACGATCAGCTGCGCCAGTGTCAGGAACGTCCGGAACGAACTGGGAATCTCTGCAAGGAAGCTGACCGATCCGCTGTCGACAAACAGGAGGAAAACCATTCCAAGGGCGAGATAGATCGATACGCTGATCGCCAGCACTTCGTCACCCAAGCGCCGCTTCCGGCCGCCCGCAACGTCCCCACTCGCGACCTCGGCGTTGCCGCGAATGTCCAATATGCCTATCCACGCCATCGGCCGGTCGTATCCCACGCATTGCTACGATCCCGATATGAACCCCGGAGTACGGCGCAATTTGGGCAGATGCCGAGTTTTTTACCCGCAAACGGTCTTGGCAAGACGATGGCGCCCGCGCTGCGGCTGGCCGTTCTCAGTTCCGCCCTCATTGCGGCTTGCGCCGCCCCGCCCGACGCCCTTCGCCCTTGCGCCCCGGCCTGTCTTGGCTATAACCCCGGACGATTTGCGAAACGGGGGCGGGCCGATGCCAAGAAGAACCGATATCAAGTCGATCATGATTATCGGAGCCGGGCCCATCGTCATCGGTCAGGCCTGCGAATTCGACTATTCCGGCGCCCAGGCCTGCAAGGCTTTGCGCGAGGAAGGCTTCCGGGTCATCCTGGTCAACTCAAACCCGGCGACGATCATGACCGATCCGGGCATGGCGGATGCCACCTATATCGAGCCGATCACCCCTGAAATCGTCGCCAAGATCATCGAAAAGGAGCGCCCGGACGCGCTGTTGCCGACGATGGGCGGGCAGACCGGCCTCAACACCTCGCTCGCGCTCGCCGATATGGGCGTGTTGGACAAGTACAAGGTGGAACTGATCGGCGCCAGCCGGCAGGCCATCGAAATGGCGGAAGATCGCAAATTGTTCCGCGAGGCGATGGACCGGATCGGGCTCGAAAACCCCAAGGCGACCATCGTCGCGGCGCCGAAGAAGGACAATGGCAAGTACGACATCAACGCCGGCGTCGCCGAGGCGCTGGCGGCCATCGAATATGTCGGCCTCCCCGCCATCATCCGCCCCGCCTTCACCCTCGGCGGCACCGGCGGCGGCGTCGCCTACAACCGCGACGACTATGAGGCCATCGTCCGCTCCGGCCTCGACGCCTCGCCCGTGGCCCAGGTCCTGATCGACAAGTCGCTCCTCGGCTGGAAGGAGTTCGAGATGGAGGTGGTCCGCGACCGCGCCGACAACGCGATCATCGTCTGCGCCATCGAGAACGTCGATCCGATGGGCGTCCATACCGGCGATTCGATCACCGTCGCCCCGGCGCTGACCCTGACCGACAAGGAATACCAGATCATGCGCAACGGCTCGATCGCCGTCCTGCGTGAGATCGGGGTGGAAACCGGCGGCTCCAACGTCCAGTGGGCGATCAACCCCAAGGACGGCCGCATGGTGGTGATCGAGATGAACCCGCGCGTCTCGCGGTCCTCCGCGCTGGCGTCCAAGGCCACCGGCTTTCCCATCGCCAAGATCGCCGCGAAGCTGGCCGTCGGCTACACGCTGGATGAGTTGGACAACGACATCACCAAGGTCACGCCCGCCTCGTTCGAGCCGACCATCGACTATGTCGTCACCAAGATCCCGCGTTTCGCCTTCGAGAAGTTCCCCGGATCGAAGGCCGAGCTTACCACCGCGATGAAATCGGTGGGCGAGGTGATGGCCGTGGGTCGCACCTTCCACGAGAGCGTGCAGAAGGCGCTCGCCTCGATGGAGACCGGCCTCACCGGCTTTGACGAGATCAGGATCGAGGGCGCGCCGGACAAGGCCGCGGTCATCAAGGCGATCTCGCTCCAGACGCCGGACCGCCTGCGACTCATCGCGCAGGCCATGCGTCACGGGCTGACGGATGAAGAAATCCAACATACCACCGCCTTCGACCCGTGGTTTCTCGCCCGCATTCGCGAGATAATCGAACAAGAGGCCGAGATCCGCAAAGACGGCCTGCCGGTCACCGAAAGCGGCCTCCGCCGCCTCAAGATGATGGGCTTTTCCGATGCCCGTCTCGCCATACTCACCGGCCGCGAGGAGGATCAGGTCCGCCGCGCCCGCCAGCGGCTTGGTGTCACCGCCGTCTTCAAGCGCATCGACACCTGCGGCGCGGAGTTCGAGGCGCAGACACCCTACATGTATTCCACCTATGAGGCCCCCGCGATGGGCGACGTGGAATGCGAGGCGCGGCCGACGGACGCGAAGAAGGTCGTCATCCTCGGCGGCGGCCCGAACCGCATTGGCCAGGGGATCGAGTTCGACTATTGCTGCTGCCACGCCTGCTTCGCGCTGACCGATGCGGGCTACGAGACGATCATGATCAACTGCAACCCGGAGACGGTCAGCACCGATTACGACACCTCCGACCGTCTCTATTTTGAACCCCTCACCCTCGAACACGTCCTCGAAATCCTCCGGGTGGAGCGGGAGAATGGCACCCTTCACGGCGTCATCGTCCAGTTCGGCGGCCAGACGCCCTTGAAGCTCGCCAACGCGCTCGAAGCCGAGGGCATCCCGATCCTCGGCACCACCCCCGACGCCATCGACCTTGCCGAGGACCGCGAGCGGTTCCAGAAACTCCTGCACGACCTGAAGCTCAAGCAGCCCGTCAACGGCATCGCCTCATCCGCCGAACAGGCCGTGGAGATCGCCGAACGCGTCGGCTTCCCGCTCGTCATCCGCCCGTCCTACGTCCTCGGCGGCCGCGCGATGGAGATCGTGCGCGACATGGATCATCTCCGCCGCTACATCACCCACGCCGTCGATGTCTCCGGCAAGAACCCCGTCCTCCTCGACAGCTACCTCTCCGGCGCGATCGAGGTCGACGTGGACGCGCTCAGTGACGGCGCAAACGTCCACGTCGCCGGCATCATGGAGCATATCGAGGAGGCCGGCGTTCATTCCGGCGACTCTGCCTGCTGCCTGCCGCCGCACAGCCTCACCCCCGACACGGTCGAGCAGTTGAAACGCCAGACCGTCGACATGGCCCTCGCCCTCAGGGTCAAGGGCCTGATGAACGTCCAGTTCGCGATCAAGGACGGCGAGATCTATGTCCTCGAAGTGAACCCCCGCGCCAGCCGCACCGTGCCCTTCGTCGCCAAGGCCACGGACAGCGCCATCGCCTCCATCGCCGCCCGCCTCATGGCGGGGGAGCCGCTCTCGAACTTCCCGATGCGCGCGCCCTATGCGCAGGGCGTCGGCCCCGACACGGCCCTGCCCTATGCCGATCCGATGACGCTGGCCAACCCGATCACGCCGTGGTTCTCGGTGAAGGAGGCGGTGATGCCCTTCGCCCGCTTCCCCGGCGTCGATACGATCCTCGGGCCGGAAATGCGCTCGACCGGTGAGGTCATGGGCTGGGACCGCACCTTCGCCCTCGCCTTCCTCAAGGCCGAGCTTGGGGCCGGCACCGTCCTCCCCGAAGAAGGCCGCGTCTTCATCTCGATCAAGGACATGGACAAGACGGCCGAGATGGCCGCCGCCGCAAGCGACCTCGCGAGCCTCGGCTTCGCCCTCATCGCCACCCGCGGCACCGCCGCCTTCCTCGCCGAATACGGGATCGAGGCGGAGACCACGAACAAGGTCTATGAGGGACGGCAGGAGGGCAAGCTCCACATCGTCGACCGCCTGAAGAACGGCGAGATCGCGCTTCTCTTCAACTCCACCGAGGGCCAGCAGGCCATCGAGGACAGCCGCAGCATCCGCGCCGTCGCCCTCTACGACAAGATCCCCTATTTCACCACGGCGGCGGGGGCGATCGCCGCCGTGCAGGCGATGAAGGCGCGCGGTGAGGGGATCGGGGTGCGGACGTTGCAGGGGTGAGACGGGTTTAAGTGGACTGAAGTGGGTTTACCGCCAGCTGATCTCGTCGCCAAACGAGCGCCTCGCTCGCAGAAATTTCCAAAATCCGATCAAAAAAGCGAGTAAATACCTTTCCCAACGCCCAGGGGTCGGCTAGTCAGCGCCAGGAAGATAAAAGCATTTTAGTTGTGTTGCTTGATCGCCTCAAGCTGCAACATCATGCACGTGAAACTTCCAATCCTGAGAAAGAACTGCCCATCCCCTCGCTCCAACACTCGACAACCACTCATCGTCCGGCATCCTGTTTGGAAACCTCTCCCGCTGATCCCAACAAATCTCCGCCGGTGGATCGAGAGTTGGATATGCATAGGGAGACCGCTTACCGACGTTGCGGTCGAAGTGAGGATAAAATTTACCCACGCATTGCCTGCGACTCTTTAGAAATTCCTTCAAATTCAAGTGCTTCTGAGACCATGGCCTCAGAGATACCAGAAGTCGTCGGAGATATAACCGATATCGTGCCCTGCGGCCGATCTTTCATTATTCTAGTTGAAATCCCATCAAATTCGGAGCACCGAAGGCAATGCGCCGGATCAATAGAATATTCTTATCTCGCCCCGCACAAACCATATCGGACTTACCCGGATTTGTCATAAACGAACTCGTAAGTCGATCCGAAACCAACTAGGTCCAAACTCAACTGATCCAGACCGATTTGCTATGGGAAAGTCGGTCAGACATCACTTTCCATCTTCACCTGCGAATTCAAGCAGAACATCAACGCCGTCCGTCTTGAACTTTAGTCGGGCAAATGAGAAATCTTCACCCCAAATACGTTCGAAGGTATTGGCATTACTTCGTCTTAGTTTCCAATATCAGGCTGACGCCAGATTTCCGCATCGCCGTTACAACGGCAATGCAACCAATTCGGATAGGAAAGACCACGACGCTTATCTCTCGAAACGGCTGACTGGCCGGAATGCGTGACGCGCTCCCAGCACTGACGGTCTGCGGGGAAATCCCAGACATACGTCGCAGGCTCGCCTACGTCAAAGGCGGCTTCAGCCGATCAGAGGCCTGCGTTCAATGGAAGGTTCTCCGGCAAGACGTTCTCTGAAAAGATCGCCTCTCAGGCGTCCGAATACAACCAATGTGCCCGCTCCGTAGGCGCGCATTCATAGTACAATGCCACCCCCTCACCCACACACATAAACCGCCCCGCCAACCACGACCACGCTCGCCGCCGCCCCCGCCAGCACGCCCGGCGCGGCGAGCGCCGCCGCCGCCGCGCCTCCGGCCTCGCCCAGCGCGCCCGCCAGGACCCCGGCCTTGCCGCTCAGCACCAGCGCCCCCGCCTTGTTCTTCGCCGACTTCACCCCGGCCACCGCCATGTCCGTGCCCATCGCACCGAGCCTCAGCGCCTCGTCCTTCGTCGCGGTGACGATCCGGCAGGCGCGGGAGGGCGTGTCGCAGCGCCCATAGCCATCGCGCCCGCCCACCGCCACGGTGCGGTATTCGTCCGCCTTGTCGTCATAGACGGCGCAGAAGGTTCCGCGTTCCGCCTCGCTCAGCCCCGGCAGCATATGGGCGATGACGACCTTGCCCGGACAGGTCGACCGCCGCGTCAGCCGCCTTTCGCGGAACGAGGACCAGATTTCCGCGCTGTCCTCGTAGGACAGCGCCACCTCGACGCCGTTGAGGTTGGCGCGGCATTCCCGCGTTTCGGCGGACAGCGCCCCCGGAACGACCGGCAGCAAGGCCGACAGAACGCATATCCAGACAGCCCGCATGATCCCTCCGGCACAGCTTCGCGCCGCAATTACCGCGCCACGCCCCCGCCCCGCAAGCGCGGGCGGCAGGCATCCGCCGAGCGAAGCTCACTTCCCGCGCCAGCTCTCCCGGTCCATCTCGTCCAGGTCCTCCTCGGTCTCGGCGAATTCGCGCGCTTTCTCCTCGCCGAGCGCCTCGACCGCATCGGCGTAGAACGACCCCCATTTCGGTTTCTCGCCATCGTGATAGGTCTGGCCGTCCTTGTAGTAGTCCGTCGTCTCCGACCCGCCGATCACTCCGGCGAGCCGCCCGTACATCCAGACCCTGAGCACCTCGTTGATGCGCGGCTGGTAGCCCTCGCCCATCGACTTGAAGAAGCGGATCACGTCCTCCTCGAGCCTGAGCGTCACCCGGCGCATCTTGCCCCGGCCACGGCTCTTGGCGATCTCGTGCCAGCCGAACGGGATCTTGCCCGTCAGGTGGATGGCGTTGTGCAGGTCATGCTCCAGCCGCCGCATGGCGTCGGCCATGTAGTGATACTGCGGGCGCTGGGTCTTGGTCAGCTTGCTGAGGTCAGTCATCGCGGCTCTCCGAACGCATGGCGCTCAGTGAAGCGCGCGCGCGTTAAGAAGCCGTGAGAGCTGCGTCTGCACGGGGTGTGTACGGGCGGTGTACGCCCGGTGCATGTGACATTCCCGCACCGGGCGCCGTGGCCTCATCGCAACAGCCGCCAATCCTGCGGGACATGGACGGGCGGCAGCCCGATGTCGCGGCGCAGGTATTTCGGCAGATCGCCCGCATCCGGGAGCGGACGCCGGGGCCGGACCACAGCCGCAACCGCGGCCCGGAATACGTCCCAGCGGCCGAAATCGGTGATCAGCCGGTCGATCTCGGGACGCGAGATTGCGCGCCCCATTGGGTTCAAAGTCTTAATCATCTTGTGCATCCGCCGGCAGGTTCACCCCGGGTCCGGCGCCTCTGGAAAGATCAGGATAGAACGCAAGCCGGAACGCCCTCGACGGGCACCGCTAACGCCTTGTGATGGTTTGGTGAATTGTGCTGCGCTCGCCTCAGGCGCGACGCATTCCCGATGCCGGATAAAGGCAGGCGGAAAGGTGGCCGCTGATGGCGAAAGTGCTGATCATCATGGTCTGCCTCCTGTTCCGCAGGGTTTCGAATGGCGTCCCATTACCGGACGCGGCCGAGTCTGCCAAGACCGCCTGTGGCGGAATGTCGCAGTTTCGGCGAAATGTGGCCGACGGGCCACGGGGGTCAGCGCGCCTCTTCCTCCAGATGCAGCTTCATGTCGATCAGAACCTTCTGGATCGCCAGAGTCTCGCTCAGCAGCCGCTTCGCCTCGTTAAGGGTAATTTTGCCATCTTCGATAGACTGGTTGTATTCGCCCATCAACATTGCGAATCGCTGCGCCAAGGCGATCACGTCGGAATTGACACCGCCCGACCGTACGTTCTTGTGGTCGCTATCGTGAGACAGCGTAATGCCCCGCAAATCGGCAAGCGCTGCGGTAACATGCGGGAAACGCGCTGCGGATTCGAGGGCTGCGACGACATCGACCGGCATGAATCGCTCGGCATGGTCCGGATCGTCCGAGTAGTAGCGGCCGAGCGTCGCCTTGGACCTCCCGCAGAGCGCCGCGGCGGCCTCGATGCCGACGTCCTTCACAAGCGCCTGGGAATGCTTCCTCAGATAACCCGCAATCGTTTTTTGCATGCTCCGCACCTTCCGTCCCCGGTGAGCAGGCCCGACGGGGAAATCTCTTGTTCCATTCCCATTAATTCGTGGCGCCGCATTTGTCATTTTAAACCGTCCCCGCAGGTCTGGGCCGCCGCGCCCCTGCCGCGCGGGAATGGCAGAGCCGGTTCGTCCGGCAGCAGCGCAGCGTGCTTCACGCAATGCTGCGCCACGGCAGCCCGAAGACTGCCGCGCCGCAGACACGCGCCACCCGGATGCCAACTCACGCAAAGGCAGGGCGCACTCCCAATTTTCCTTGAAGGACAGTCGAGAGCGTGTATTCCGAAGCGCATGGCAAAGCTCTATTTCCACTTTTCTACGATGAATGCCGGCAAGTCGACGCTGCTACTGCAGGCATCGCACAATTACCGCGAACGCGGCATGGTCACTTACCTCCTCACCGCGCGTCTCGATGACCGGAGCGGCCCCGGCAGGATCGCCAGCCGGATCGGAATTGGCGAGGATGCCGACACCTATGACGCAAAGGCGGATCTTTTCGCCATGCTGAAGGCACGGCAGGATCAGGGAGCCGTCGATTGCGTCTTTCTCGACGAGGCGCAATTCCTGACCAAGGCGCAGGTCTGGCAGCTTGCCCGCGCGGTCGACGATCTTGGTCTGCCGGTCATGTGTTACGGATTGCGGGTCGATTTCCGGGGCGAGATGTTTCCCGGCTCCGCAGCACTTCTCGCCCTCGCCGACGAAATGCGCGAGGTGCGCACGATCTGCCACTGCGGCAGGAAGGCGACGATGGTCGTGCGGCGCGGGCCGGACGGCAAGGCGCTGAAAGACGGGGCGCAGGTGCAAATCGGCGGCAACGAGACCTATGTCTCGCTCTGCCGGCGTCATTGGCGGGAAGAGATCGGCGACGGTCCTGCATCCACATGACGAGAGGCCCTGACGTTGGGGCACGGTCAGTAGAGCCGGCCGCCCACTGGCACCTCATGACCCGGACCGATCAGAACCACTTCACCAGCCGCATCGGGCACGCCCAAAGTCAGGACTTCGGACTTCATCGGCCCGATTTGACGTGGTGGAAAATTCACCACGGCGAGCACCTGCCGCCCGACCAGCTCTTCCGGCGCATAGTGCTTGGTAATCTGGGCAGAGGATTTCTTCTCGCCAATCTCTGGACCGAAATCGATCCAAAGCTTGAATGCGGGCTTCCGCGCCTCGGGGAAAGGTTCGGCACGGGTGATGCGGCCGACGCGGATGTCGACCTTCTGGAAATCATCGAAACTGATGGTCATTTGCCAAGCTCCCTGCCCCGTTCGGCGGCCGCGTGAACCGCCTCTTTCAGCAGCGCCGGAAAGCCGCGTTCCTCGTTCATCAGCACGCCGAGCGCCGCCGCCGTCGTCCCTCCCGGTGAGGTGACGTTGACCCGCAACTGGCCCGGATCTTCCTCGGCCGCCTCCGCCAGCGCCCCGGCGCCTGCAACGGTTGCCTTGGCGAGTTGCAGGGCAAGGTTCGCAGGCAGGCCCTCCGCCTCGCCCGCCGCTGCCAGTGTCTCGATCAGATGGAAGACATAGGCGGGTCCGGAGCCCGAGACCGCTGTCACCGCGTCCATCTGCTCTTCGCCGCCAATCCGCACCACCTGTCCCACAGCGGAAAGAAGCGCCTCGGACAGTCCGAGATGTGCATCGGTGGCCTTTGCATTGCCGCAGATTGCGGTAATGCCCTTGCCGATCGCAGCCGGCGTGTTCGGCATGGCGCGGACGATGGGTGTCGCTTCGCCCAGAACGCTTTCGTAAAAACCGATCCGCGTGCCCGCCGCGATCGAGAGAAACAACGTATCGCCGCCGCCAAGCGGCTTCAGCTTCGGCAGCGCGTCGGCCATCGCCTGCGGTTTCACGGCAATAAGCACAATGGCGGGATTTTCGGGCAGATCGGTGTTCAGATGGACACCTCGCGCCTTCAGCCAGTCCGAAGGTTTCGGGTCAAGCACCCAGAAGCCCGTCTCGGGCAATCCCCTGTTCAACCATCCGCCCAGCATCGCCGAGCCCATTTTGCCGCAGCCCAGAAGCACAAGGCCCCGCTCGCTCACCACGGTCATATCCATCATGCACCTCCTGTTGGCGGCGAAGATGCGCGATCCTTCCGGGAAGCGAAACCCCTGCGCCTCAGGCGCGGCCGTAGGCGTGGCCCATCGCAACATCCATTGCGCGTTCAGGACTGTCGTCGCCCCAGCAGACAAGCTGGAATGCCGGATAGAAGCGTTCGGCATTCGTCACCGCCTCGGAGATCATCCGGTCGATCTGTTCGGCTCCCGCGATCTGTCCGCCGACGAGCGACAGGCCATAGCGCCAGACCATCAGCCGCTGCTCGCGCCAGAAGGAAAACCCGCCGGTCCAGACCATGTCATTGGTACGATTGAGCGTATCGTAGAGCGCCGGGATGCGTTCCTCCGGCGGGTCCATCTCGAACGTGCAGATCAGGCGCAGCGTTTCGTCATAGCCCGACCAGGCGAGCGTGATCGAATAGGTCCGCCATTGGCCCTCGACCGCCATCGCGATCTGGTCGTCGGTCACCCGGTCGAAATCCCATTCATGATGCGCCGCAAGCGTTTCGACGATGTCGATCGGATGCAGGTCGTCTGTGTTCAGATAGCTCTCGGAAGCTGCCATGCCCGGCCTCTGTCTTTCTTGCCTCGCGCGAGTCATGACCCACAAGAGACAGGGAGGTTCACAAGGATCGGCGTTCACCTGATACCGTCCTTACCAGATATGGTGGCAGGCAAGGCCCCGACCTGTAAAGCAGTATTTTGTGGATAAGCCCGGTCTTGGGCGCAAATCCTGTGGAAAGACGCGAGACCGTGCCTTTCTTGACGCTTTCGAAGGCTTGTGTCCAACTGGCCGGATCAAGGCGGATGACCTTCGCCTCTTCAGCGGTGGGATGAGCGCGGTGGGACACAATGCGATCTGGTTTCCAAGTGATGAAATCCTGGTCGGCGGTCGATGGCGTGCGGCGGAAGATGGCGGGCGGCTTGACGTCTTCAATCCTTCGGACGGCACCAATCTATGCTCTATCGCACGCGCTCAGGCGACGGATGTCGATGCGGCAGTAGCGGCGGCGCACGCAGCGCGGGACGGCGACTGGGGCCGCCTGACGGCGGCAGAGCGTGGGCGATTGCTGTTGCGGCTCTCGCAGATCATCCTGGACAGGGGGGATGATCTCGCGCGGCTTGAGGCGCTCGACGTCGGCAAGCCGCTGAAGCAGGCGCGCGCCGATGCGTTGGCGCTGGCGCGCTACATGGAGTTCTACGGCGGCGCCGCGGACAAGCTGATGGGCGAGACGATCCCCTATCTCGATGGTTATACGGTTTACACATTGCGTGAGCCTCACGGCGTAACCGGCCATATTGTCCCGTGGAATTACCCGATGCAGATCCTCGGCCGCTCGGTCGGGGCGGCGCTTGCGGCGGGGAATGCCTGCGTCGTGAAACCGGCCGAGGATGCCTGCCTGACGGCGCTCGCCCTTGCCCGGTTGGCCGAGGAGGCGGGATTCCCTGCGGGGTCCATCAATATCGTTACCGGTCTCGGCGCCGAAGCGGGCGCGGCGCTCGCGGCGCATCCGGGCGTCAACCACGTTTCCTTCACGGGCTCGGTTCCGGTGGGACAGATGGTTCAGGAGGCTGCGGCGAGGAACGTCGTGCCAGTGACGCTGGAGCTTGGCGGCAAGTCGCCGCAGATCGTCTTCGCCGATGCCGATCTCGACCGGGCACTGCCGTTCCTCGTCAACGCGGGCATTCAGAATGCCGGGCAGACATGCTCCGCCGGATCGCGCATTCTGGTGGAACGGTCGCGCTATGATGAGGTGGTGGAGCGGATGGGCGCGCGGATCGTCGCGCTGACGGCCGGTCCGGCGTTGTCCGATCTCGACCTCGGGCCAATCATTTCCGCGCGACAAAAGGCGCGGATCGAAGGCATGCTCGGGATGGCGGACGGGCTAACGCTCGCCGCCGAGGGTCGAATCGCGAGCGACGCTCCCAAGGGCGGCTTTTACCTGGCACCACGGCTTTACGCCGATGCCTGTCCCGATCACGTTCTGGCGCAGGACGAGATTTTTGGCCCGGTGCAGGTCGTAATCCCATTCGAAAGCGAGGATGAGGCCGTCACAATTGCCAACGGCACCGACTACGGCCTGGTCGCCGGTGTCTGGACGCAGGATATGGGCCGATCCATGCGATTGGCGCGGAAGGTGCGGGCGGGGCAGGTCTTTCTCAACAACTACGGCGCGGGGGGCGGGGTGGAACTGCCCTTCGGCGGGATGGGCAAGTCCGGGCATGGACGCGAAAAGGGATTCGAGGCGCTTTACGGCTTCACGGTGCTGAAGACGGTCGCCGCCTGGCACGGCTGACGCTCAGCCTTCGGCGTTTGCCGTCATCGTCACAGGCCCGCCCGCGATACGGATGCGGAGCGCCAGAACATCTTCCGTCCCATGCGCTTCGACCATGATGGGCTTGCCAACGGTCAGCGGGGCAATGCCGCGATAGGTGAAGCGCTTCGGCAACCTTCCCATCGCACGCGTGGCGAGGTTCAGCATCAAGACGGCCTGCATCGGCCCGTGGACGACAAGACCGTCATAGCCCTCGACCGCCATCGCATAGGGATGATCGTAGTGGATGCGGTGGCCGTTGAAGGTGAGCGCCGAGAAGCGGAAGAGAAGCACCGGATCGGGCGTCAGTGTCGTGCTGCACAGCGCGGGCCCGAGATCGGACGCAGGGGCGTGATCTGATGGAACCTCTCCCGGGATCGGGTCTTTCCGATAGACGATGTCCTGAATCTCATCAAGGATCAGCCGCCCCGCCACGCTGTATTCGTGCCGCACGACAACGAACCCCAAGGGGCCGGTCCTGCCCTGCTTGAACGTGATGCTTTCGATGCCCGAGCGCCGCGTCACCATGTCGCCCGCGCCGAAGCTGTCATGGAAAGTCAGCGACCCGCCGGCCCACATGCGCCGTGGTAATGGCAGGGCCGGTAGATAGATGCCGCTCTCAGGATGGGCGTCGCGACCGAGTTGGTCCGCGGGAAGCATGTCAGGGCATAGACACCAATGCAGCCCCGGCGGTACCTCCGTCTCGGCCAGCCACGGCGCGAGGGTGGCGCTGAATTGGGCGAGCATCCGCTCGGTAATCGGTTCGGAGCGTTCGAACGTCCGTCCAATCCACTCCGCATAGTCGCCGTCGGAAGCGGTCACGGTCGATGCCCCTCAGGACTTGGCCGCGCCCTTCTCCAGCGCGTTGATCCGGGTTTTCAGCGCCTCGTTCTCTTCCCGCGCCTTCTGGGCCATGGCGCGCACCGCGTCGAACTCCTCGCGCGTCACGAAATCGCGGTCGGCGAGCCAGCGGTCCATCCAAGACTTCATGGCGGTTTCCGCCTCGGTCCGGGCGCCTTGGGCGACGCCCATCGCATTGGTCATCAGCTTCGACATGTCGTCGAAGAACCTGTTCGGTCCGGTCATCGCGTGCCTCCGTTCGGGCCTTGTCGGCTTCGGGGTCTATATGCGCATGACGGGCCAAAAGCTCAAGGTTGACTTCGCCGCGGCGAGAGGTTCTGAGAAGGCAAGAGGAGATCCGATGCTCGCCGCGATACGCTTCCCAGACATCCCGAACGCGATCACGATCCCGCTTTTCGGCTGGGACCTGCATCTGCGCTTCTACGCACTCGCCTACATTATCGGTCTCGTCATCGGCTGGCGGATCATCGTGGCGCTGATGAGGCGTCCGCATCTTTGGCCGGGCGGTACCGCGCCGATGGAACCGAAGCGGGTCGAGGATCTGCTGACCGCGATCATCCTTGGCGTCGTATTCGGCGGGCGGCTCGGTTATGTACTCTTCTACCAGCCAGGCTATTACTTCTCCCATCCGCTTGAAATTCCGAAGGTCTGGGAAGGCGGCATGTCCTTTCACGGCGGCTTCCTCGGTGTTGTTGTCGCGGGGCTGTGGTTCTGCCGCCGCCATGGTGCACCGCCGCTTCAGCTATGGGACGCGATGGGGCTGGTGACGCCGATCGGGTTGTTCCTCGGGAGGCTCGCGAACTTCATCAATGCCGAACTTTGGGGGCGGCCGACCGGTCTCCCGTGGGGCGTGATCTTCCCCGGCGCGGCGGCGCAGGATTGCCCCGGCATCGAACCGGGGCTTTGCGCCCGCCATCCGAGCCAGCTTTACGAGGCGGGGATGGAGGGGCTGATCCTCGGCCTCGTGCTGTTCCTTCTCCTGTCGCGCGGCGCGCTCAAGCGGCCCGGCCTCATCACCGGCACCTTCCTGACCGGCTATGGTCTCGCGCGCTTTGTCGTGGAGTTCTTCCGGCAGGCGGATGCGCAGTTCATCACACCTGAGAATCCGTTGGGACATGTCGTACAGATCGGCTCGCTCGGTCTGTCGATGGGACAGCTTCTGTCGCTGCCGATGATCCTCATGGGCCTTTGGCTTATCGTGCGGTCGAGGCCGCCGGCGTGACGCCTTTAGGAGAAATCCTCGCTGCGCGCATTGCGGCGACCGGGCCGATCACGATGGCCGACTACATGGCTGAATGCCTGCTGCATCCGAAGCACGGCTATTACACCACGCGCGATCCGTTCGGAGAGGCGGGAGATTTCACCACCGCGCCGGAAATCAGCCAGATGTTCGGCGAGCTGATCGGGCTTTTTCTCGCGCAATGCTGGCTCGATCAGGGGCGCCCCTCGCCCGTTTTTCTGGCCGAGATCGGGCCAGGGCGGGGGACACTGATGGCGGATGCCCTGCGCGCGATGGCAAAGGTGCCGGAGATGCGCGACGCCGCGCGGGTGCATCTGGTCGAGGCTTCGCCCGCACTGCGCGCGAGGCAGGCCGAAACGCTGGGCGACATCGAGATCAAATGGCACGGCCGGGTCGATGGACTGCCCGAAGGACCGCTGCTCCTGATGGCCAACGAATTCTTCGACGCGCTGCCCATCAGGCAATTCCTGCGCGCCGGCCAAGGCTGGCGCGAGCGGCAGGTTGGACTGAACGAGGGCCGCCTGACGCCCGGTTTCGGCCCGGAAACCGCCTATGGCTTCCTTGAGCGTCGCCTGTACGACACCGCCGAGGGCGAGATCGTGGAGACCTGCCCCAGCCTGCCTCCGTTCGCCAGCGAGATCGCCCGCCGCATCGCCCGCCACGGCGGCGTCGCGCTTTGCATCGACTATGGCGGCTGGCATTCACGCGGCGACACACTTCAGGCCCTGCGCGCGCATGAAACTGACGATCCCTTCGCCGCTCCGGGCGAAGCGGATCTGACTGCACATGTCGACTTCGAGGCGCTTGCCACGGCATTTCAGTCAGAGGGCGCGACGTCCAGCGCCATGACACCGCAGGGCGTCTTCCTCGAACGGCTGGGCATCGCGCGGCGCACCGAAGCCCTCGCAACTTCGCTGCGCGGGCCGGCGCTCCAAAGTCACATCGTGGCGCATCGACGCTTGACCCATCCCGCTGAAATGGGACAGTTGTTCAAGGCCATCGCCTGCTACCCGGCAGGCAGCGCGCGCCCCCCCGGACTGGACACCATGCGATGACGCTGGAAATCCTAACTCATGATGCGTTGTCTCCGTTGACGCATGGCTTTTTCACTCGGAAGGGCGGCGCCTCCTCAGGCATCTTTCGCGGCCTGAACTGTGGCTCCGGATCGTCGGACCAAAGCGAGGCGGTATCGATCAACCGCGAACGGGTGGCAGCGGCACTGGGTGTCGCTCCCACCGCGCTCGCCGGTGTACGGCAGGTCCATTCCGCCGATGTCGCGACCATCACCGCGCCGCTGACAAAGATGGTCCACGCCGATGCGCTGGTCACCGCCACGCCGGCCATCGCCCTGACCATCCTCACCGCCGACTGTCAGCCGGTGCTTTTCGCCGATCCTGACGCCGGGGTGATCGGCGCCGCCCATGCCGGCTGGCGCGGCGCACTTTCGGGCGTGCTGGAGGCGACCGTCGACGCAATGGTGGCGCTTGGCGCAAAACGCGAAAATCTTCGCGCGGTAATCGGCCCCACGATCAGCCAGAGCGCCTATGAGGTCGGGCCTGAATTCCTCGACGAATTCATGGCCGAAGACCCCGGTTATTCCCGCTTCTTCGCGCGCGGCGAAGGCGACCGGATGCATTTCGACCTGCCCTCCTTCGGGCTGCACCGTCTGCGCGAACATGGCGTCGCTCGGGCCGAGTGGACACGCCACTGTACCTATGGCGACCCCGATCGGTTCTACAGCTACCGCCGGTCCGTCCATCAGCACGAGGCCGATTACGGGCGACTGATCTCCGCCATCAGGATCTGATCCGCGATGCGGCGGAAGCGGCCTTGACGGAACATAATTCATCATTTTCGCGGGTTGAGGTTGTCCCCGATGGGCCGAATTCGAGAGGATTCCAAAATCTTGCGGACACAGAAAACCTCCAAACCCGCCCCAAACCCGCCGCATTGCACAGCAATAGTTTAGTCAACCGGACGCAAGATTCGGACTAAGCGGTCCTGAGAGGCCGCATATTGAGGCACAGGAGCAGTGAGATGAAACCCCGACGCTGGATGCAGTGGGTTCTGGTGCAAAGCGCCGAACCCGAATTTACCCTTCCCTGGCAGCGTGGCGCCCGCCATACCGCCACACGCCGCTGATCCGGCCGGTTTTCGGTTTCCAAGCACCACTGGACGCTTTGCCCTTCCCTCATGCTTGCACGCATGGGTTCTGTGGACTGGCGGAACGCTTTCCCCTTCCCGCGTTCCGCCGGTTCCCGTTCTCACAATCCCGATTCGCAATCGTGGGTTGCACGTCGCTTTCTGACCTGTCTATTTGGACAAGTGCTTGTTCGGCTGTGCTGAACAAACAGGCTTCGGCATCGCGCATTGCCGCGCTGGTTCTCGAAAATCATCTCCGTTCTTTGACAAGACGTCGCGAAATCAGCACTTTGTTCGCATAGTCAATCTGCATTTCGGGTGGGGGCCCCGCAGAAAGATCGCACCGAAAGGTAGTTTGCGTGTCGTACTCCAGTAACGCCGTTTCCCGGCTCACCTATGATGTTTTTTCGTCTCAGATCATTACGCCCGCCTCGATCCAGGTCCCCATTGCGCCCAGGTCGACATCGCTGACGAAGTCGTCGCGGCTGACCCGCCGCTATGAAATCGCCTATCTGACCGATGATGGTATGGTCGAAGGCGACACCCGCGTCGCGCCAGCGGTTCCCGAGATCGAAGAGGCGTTTTCCGCCTTCGCGCGCGGCACAGTGATCGCCACGACCGAAGGGCCAGTGGCGATCGAGGACATCGTGCCGGGGATGCAGGCGCTGACCGCTGAAGGCCGCGCCGAAAGGATCACCTGGATCGGTTCGATGACGCTGTTCCCGAACTGTCTGATCCCCGGCGTCGCTCCGGCGAAAATGACGCGGATCACCGCGGATGCGTTCGGCGTGGGCCGCCCGATGCCGGACCTGGTGCTTGGACCCAAGGCCCGGATTCTTCTGCGCGATGCCCGAAGCCGCATGGCGACCGGCGTGGAGACGAGCTATGCGCCCGCGCGCTGCTTCGTTGACGGCGTCAGCATCATTGACGTCACACCCGTCGCGCCGGTGACGGCATTCCACATCGTCCTTGAACGCCAAGGCTCGATCCGCGCGGCCGGGCTGGAGATCGAAAGCTATCATCCCGGCAGCGATTTCAGCGACCGGGTCGACGCGCAACTCTTATCGGAGTTCCTCGGACTCTTTCCGCATCTGAAAGGCTTCGCCGAATTCGGCCCGATGGCCCATCCGCGTCTGTCGGTACGGGAGGTGGAAGCCGCACTCAATTCCTGAACGCTGACGGCGCAGCGCTCAGGCGTTGCGCCGCAGCCTTTGTTCCATCACGTCGAAAGGCACGCCGGGTTCGTCCTTGGCGACGCGAATGACAAGGCTCGTCTTGACACTGGCCACATTGTCCGCGCGCAACAGTTCTTCGGTCAGGAAGGACTGAAAGCTCGACAGGTCCGGGGCGACGCATTTGAGAATGAAGTCGATCTCCCCGTTCAGCATGTGGCACTCCCGGACAAACGGCCAGTTTCGGCATCGGGTCTCGAATGCGGAAAGATCCGCCTCGGCCTGGCTGTGCAGGCGCACCATCGCGAAGACCTGCACCTCAAAGCCAAGCTCACGGGCATCGACCTGGGCGTGGTAGCTCCTGATATAGCCCGCCTCTTCCAGCGTCCGTACCCGGCGCAGACAGGGCGGCGCGGAAATCCCCACGCGGCGTGCCAGCTCGACGTTGGTCATGCGACCGTCGGCCTGCAACTCGGCCAGAATCTTGCGGTCGATCTCGTCGAGCTTGTTTGCGCTCATGGGTTGTCTCCTGAATTTTGCGGAACTTACCTCCCGGACCTCTCATGCGCAATATTATTCCAAGGTGGCGCAACTTTTAATCTCGGGCGCCGCGAATGCGGGGCTTTCGCACCGAAGCCGGGCTGCTTATATGGCGAAGGACGATTTCTGAAGGGGCAGAGAGATGAGCGAAGCGCGCCACACGAAGGTTCTGATCATCGGCTCAGGCCCGGCAGGGTACACTGCGGCGGTCTATTCGGCGCGCGCCATGCTCAACCCGGTTCTCGTGCAGGGCATCCAGCCCGGCGGCCAATTGACCATCACCACCGAGGTGGAGAACTGGCCTGGCGACACCGAGGTCCAGGGTCCCGAACTTATGGTACGGATGGAAGCCCACGCCAAGGCGATGGGGGCCGAGATCGTCTCGGACCATATCGCCGCTCTCGACCTCTCCAGGCGCCCCTTCACCGCGAAGGGCGACGGCGGCACCACCTATACCGCCGATGCGGTGATCCTTGCGACCGGCGCGCAGGCGAAGTGGCTGGGCCTGCCGTCCGAGGAGAAGTTCAAGGGCTTTGGCGTCTCGGCCTGCGCGACCTGCGACGGGTTCTTCTATCGCGGCAAGGAAGTCGTCGTGATCGGTGGCGGCAATACTGCGGTCGAAGAAGCGCTGTTCTTGACGAATTTCGCCACCAAGGTAACGCTGATCCACCGCCGCGACGCGCTGCGTTCGGAAAAGATCCTGCAGGACCGGCTTTTCAAGAACCCGAAGGTCAAGCTCCTCTGGAAGCATACCGTCGAGGAAATCCTCGGCACCGAACAGCCACTGGGCGTCACCGGCGTTCGCGTGAAGCATGTGGAGACCGGCGCCGAAAGCGTGGTCCCCTGCGACGGATTCTTCGTCGCGATCGGTCATGCGCCGTCGTCGGAACTCGTGAAGGATCAGGTGGACCTGCATCACGGCGCTTACGTGAAGGTGAAGCACGGCAGCACCGAAACCTCAGTCCCCGGCGTCTTCGCTGCAGGCGATCTGACCGACCACGTCTACCGGCAAGCAGTGACCAGCGCCGGGATGGGCTGCATGGCCGCGCTCGATGCCGAGCGGTTCCTGGCCGAGAACCTGCCCGATGTCACCTCCGCGCAGATCCCCGCCGAAAGCGCCGTGGTTTCGGCGGAGTGATGCGGCCGGCGGTCGGCCATACGCTCACGAAGCTCTGGCGACGCGAACTCCATGCCCGCGCGTGGCAGGCAACACCTCCGCAAGCGCGCTGAGGTTCAGCCAGCTTGCAAGCGCCCCACGCGCGTCATGGCCACCGATGGCCTCCAGTCTCCCTTCCGCCAGCGCCCTGTGCAGCGGAGTGTCACCGCGATACACGCGGATCATGTCCGCGACGGTCGCGGCAAGATAGAGATCGGTCTCTCCGCCCGGATCGTCGACGCAAAGCTGGGTGCGATCATTCTCGCAGAGATACCACCAGAAGCGCTTGTGCGGCGGTGCGTCGGTGAACTCGATCCGCACGACACTGCGCGGACCGAGCGCCGCAGGATCGACGCTCAGTTCCAGCCCCCAGAGCAAGAGGTCCATGTCGACCTCGCCCTCGGCGAGCGCGCGCCGCGCCCAACGCTGTCCCCATACCCCCATTGCCTCGATGATCGGGGCGAAGTCGCGCCCGGCTTCGGTCAAATTGTAGCCGCTCGCCGGCCCGTCCGGATCACGCACGACAATGCCCTCGGCCTCAAGCTCCTTCAGCCGCTGGCTGAGAAGTGTCGGCGACATCATCGGCACGCCGCGCTGGATGTCGGAAAAGCGGTGCGCGCCCCAGAGAATGTTGCGCAGGATCAGCGCGTTCCAGCGCGGACAAAAGATCTCGGCCGTCTTCGCGACGGGACAGAACTGACCGTATCGCCTCATGCGCCTTCCTTTCACGGCTTAGGATCGGCGGGAACTGCCTCGCAACGCTACTACAGATTCCGCACTTCCGGCACCCCTAACGCGGTGGGAAACTGGCGCGCGAAAGGAGAACCACCATGACAGGGATGACCAAAGCAAAGGCGGGCCAAGTCAGCACGTCCGCCGCCGAGATCTATGACCGCAAGTTCGTGCCCGCGCTTTTCGGACAATTCGCGCCAGAGATCGCTGACGCGCTTTCTATCGGCCAAGACGAAACCGTGCTCGACGTGGGTTGCGGGACCGGCATTGTGGCGCTTGCCGCTCTGGGCCGCGTTGGCCCGCAGGGTCGCGTCGCCGCGGTGGACATCAACCCTGGCATGCTCGCGGTCGCGCGCGCAAAATCGGATGCGGTCGAATGGCACGAAGCGGCGGCCGAGGCGCTGCCATTCGAAGACGCAAGCTTCGATGCCGTTCTATGCCAGTTCGCGCTGATGTTCCTTGCGGACCGGACGCAAGCGCTGCGCGAGATGCGGCGGGTAACAAAGGCCGGCGGCCGGATCGGCCTTTTCGTCTGGGACAGCGTCGAAAACTCGCCAGGATACGATACGCTGGTCCCGCTTCTCGGCGAAGTAGCGGGCCCCGACGCGGCTGAGGCGCTTTCCGCCCCCTTCTGCCTTGGCGATCGCGCGGCGGTCGAAAGGGAGCTGGCCAAAGCAGGCCTTTCGCCCGAACATTTTCACCGCTTCACCGGGACCGCGCGCCACACCTCGCTCGACGACTGGATCGACACCGAGATCGGTGGCTGGACTTTGGCCGAAAGGGTGACCGAGGCGCAAAAGTCCCGGCTGAAGCAGCTTGTCCGCGACCGGCTCGGCCATTTCGTCGGGCAGGACGGGCGGGTCGCCTTCCCGGCCCCGGCGCAGCTGGTGATCGTGCGTCCCTGATCCGGCGTCAGGCTTGTGGCGCCGTCCCGACCGCGGCGCAATCCCGGCGACAGTTTTCGCTGCGGCGCAGAATTTCTGCACTTTCCGTCCGATTTTCGGCCTGCAAGGCCGCCATGACTTGAATTTCGTGGCGTTTGAAGGCATGCCCCGCGCGAAAGCGGCCCTTTGCGGCCGCATCCGTTCATGCAGAGGTCCGATTCCGCCATGTCGCTTGCCAATCTCGCTCCGATCCCGGAGCTTTATGTTTCCTCCGAATCCGCGCAAAAGCTGAAGCATGAGGCCGGCAGCCTGCCGTCCTGGGATCTGACCCCGCGACAGATCTGCGACCTCGAACTCCTGATGAACGGCGGCTTCTACCCGTTGAAAGGCTTCATGACCGAAGCCGACTATGATGGCGTCGTCTCGAGCATGCGTCTTTCCGATGGTTCTCTCTGGCCGATGCCGGTCAATCTCGATGTCAGCGAAGACTTCGCCGCCAAGATCGAACCCGGTCAGGATGTAGCCCTCCGCGATGCCGAAGGCGTGATCCTCGCGATCCTGTCCGTCACCGACAAATGGGAGCCGAACAAATCGAAAGAGGCCGAGGGGGTCTTCGGAGCAGACGACATTGCCCATCCGGCGGTAAATTACTTGCACCACCAAGCTGGCAAGATCTATCTCGGTGGCCCTGTCACGGGCATTCAGCCGCCGGTGCACTACGACTTCAAGGGGCGCCGGGACACACCGAACGAACTGCGCGCCCTGTTCCGCAAGCTCGGCTGGCGCAAGGTGGTCGCGTTCCAGACCCGCAACCCACTTCACCGTGCGCATCAGGAGCTGACCTTCCGCGCCGCGCGCGAGGCACAGGCGAACCTCCTGATCCATCCGGTCGTCGGCATGACGAAGCCCGGCGATGTCGACCACTTCACCCGCGTCCGCTGCTACGAGGCCGTGCTCGACAAGTATCCGGCGTCGACCACGCACCTGTCGCTTCTCAACCTCGCCATGCGCATGGGCGGCCCGCGCGAGGCGCTGTGGCACGCGATCATCCGCCGGAACCACGGCCTGACGCACATGATCATCGGGCGGGACCATGCCGGGCCGGGCAAGAACAGCCAGGGCAAGGATTTCTACGATCCCTATGCAGCACAGGAGCTTGTCGCCAAGCACCAGGCGGAAATCGGCATTGAGATGGTCGATTTCAAGCAGATGGTCTATGTGCAGGAAAAGGCGCAATATTTCCCCGTGGACGAAGTGCCGGAAGGCTCCACCGTCCTCGACATTTCGGGCACCGAGCTGCGCCGCCGCCTGCGCGAGGGGCTTGAGATCCCTGACTGGTTCTCTTTCCCGGAGGTCGTGCAGGAGCTTCGCCGCACTTCACCGCCGCGTGCCCGGCAGGGCTTTACCGTTTTCTTCACCGGCCTCTCCGGCTCGGGCAAATCCACGATCGCCAACGCGCTTATGGTCAAGCTGATGGAGATGGGCGGCCGTCCCACGACACTTCTCGACGGCGACGTGGTGCGCAAACATCTTTCGTCGGAACTCGGGTTCTCCAAGGAACACCGCGACATCAACATCAAGCGGATCGGCTATGTTGCCTCCGAGATCACCAAGAATGGCGGCATCGCGATCTGCGCGCCGATCGCGCCCTACACCTCGACCCGCCGCTCGGTTCGCGAGATGATCGAGGCCTTCGGCGCCTTCATCGAGGTGCATGTCGCCACCAGCCTTGAGGAATGCGAGCGGCGCGACCGCAAGGGTCTCTACAAACTCGCCCGCGAAGGCAAGATCAAGGAGTTCACCGGGATCTCGGACCCCTATGAGGAGCCGCAGAACCCCGAACTCAAGGTCGAAACAGAAAATGTCGATGTCGACAACTGTGCACACCAGGTGCTTCTGAAGCTGGAAAGCATGGGTCTCATCAGGGCGTGATCCTGCACGGCGGAAAACGAAAAGCCCCGGTCGGTGCCGGGGCTTTTTCTTTGTGCGCGTTCAATCCCTTGTTCGACCGCTTATTCGGCGCGCATCATGCGCCGGATGAGGCCGTCCTTCAGCACATACTGATGATAGAGCGCCCCGGCGATGTGAATTGCGACCAGCGCCAGAAGCACATTGAACAGCACCTCATGCACCTCGCCCGCCGTATCGATGCCACCGAACCACGCGGTAAGACCCGCAGCGGGGATCAGGATGATCAGCAGGTAGAGTACGATATGCGTCAGTCGGGCGACCAGATCGGCGACCGGATGCCCACCCTCGGGCAGGTCCGGCGCCCCGCGACCAAGGCGCAGCCCTATCCTCAGCATCGCCAGGACGAAGACACCGACGCCCACCCAGACATGCGCGGCGGCGGTGTTGCCATAGGCATCGCGGCCATCATGAATCGCGAACCAGGCTGCCTTCATCGCATCGCTGCTGATGTAGCTCACGATCAGAAACAGAACGATCCCCCAATGCAGCAGGATCTGCGCCCGGCTATACCCTTTTATGTCTGCCATATGTCCCTCTACGTCCTTCTCGCCACAGTCGGTGCCGATGCAAAATAACACCAGCCCGATACACGCAATGAGAGCCGTTTTCCGTCGCGGGTCAATCCCGTCTGGATGCGATCAGTGGACGCTGACCGGCGCCATGTCGTTCTGACGCGCCACGATGAAGGCCAGCTTGCGGTCCTTGACCAGCGCCAGTCGTTCGCCCGAGGCGTCATGCACGGCATAGATCGTGTCGAGGCCCATCGCCTGTTCACGCAGTTCATCCGGCAAATCGGCGACGGCGACGGGGCGCACATAGACGATCCGCTCGCCCGTTTCAGGTCCAAAATCGTATTTCGTATCCATTTCCGCTCTCCTCAACCTTTCGCAATACGGATCGTCTGCACGACCTTTTCCGGCACCGCCCGATGAAGATCGACATGCAAGAGTCCGTTTTCCATCGTCGCCCCGGCGACTTCGACGCCTTCCGCCAGCACAAAGCTTCGCTGGAAGGCGCGCGCGGCGATACCGCGATGCAGGAAGACCCGTCCGTCATCCGGTTCTTCTGCCTGACGACCGCGGATCACGAGCTGTCGGTCTTCGACCGTGATCGAGAGATTCGGTTCGCGGAAGCCCGCAACCGCCAGCGTGATCCGAAAGCCATGCTCCGAGGATTGTTCGATATTGAAGGGCGGATACCCGTCATTGCCTGATTTTGCGGTACGCTCCACCAGACGTTCGAGCTGATCGAAACCAAGTAGGAACGGATGCGCGGCAAAGGTCAGTTTCGTCATTTGGACATGTCCTCAGTTGCAAGCGACAGTGCACAAGGCCCCGTTGCGGCGACCCCGCGTAAGATATGGTCGGTCGACCCCGGTGCGGCAAGGGGTAGCCGTGTCGAAAAGCTTTCCGCAAATGTCCGGAATTGCTATGTTTCGACACCGACCATGTCCCGACTCGCAGGATCGAATGAACGCCCATCTCGAAATGGACAATATCGAAGTGCTTCAGGTGAAGCTCGGTGTGCTCCGGCAGGAGCACCGCGACCTTGATGAAGCGATCCATGCGATGGAGATCTCGGGCCGGTCCGATCAACTCACGCTTCGTCGCCTGAAGAAACAGAAGCTGATGCTCAAGGACCGGATCGCACGGATCGAGGACATCCTGACCCCCGATATCATCGCCTGACGGCATTGCGCGCCAAGGGCTTGTGACTATAGTGCGCCCCTCATTCCGGCGGTCGGAGAACGATATGAGCGTTAAGGTCGGCATCATTATGGGCTCCCAGTCGGACTGGGCGACGATGCAGGAAGCGGCGGGCGTGCTCGAGGAACTGGGTGTTCCGTTCGAGGCGAAGATCGTCTCGGCCCACCGCACCCCTGACCGGCTCTGGCAATACGGCAAGACCGCAGTCGAACGCGGACTTCAGGTCATCATCGCGGGCGCCGGCGGGGCAGCGCATCTGCCGGGCATGATGGCGTCGAAGACGCGCCTGCCGGTGATCGGCGTGCCGGTTCAGACCAAGGCGCTTTCAGGCGTCGACAGCCTTTATTCCATCGTCCAGATGCCGCGCGGCTTTCCGGTGGCGACAATGGCCATCGGTGCGGCGGGGGCGGCCAATGCCGCCTTGCTGGCCGTGGGCATCCTCGCGCTCGAAGACGAAGACCTTGCCCTTCGGCTCGATCGGTGGCGCGCTGCGCTTTCGGCCTCCATCCCGGAAGAACCCCAGAAATGAGCCCGCTTGGTTTCATCGGCACCGGCCATATCGCTGCCCCGATGGTGCGTCACCTCGCCGCGAAAGGGCACGATATTACCGTGACGCTGCGGAGCGAGGAAATATCCGCAGAGCTCGTGCAGGACTGCGGCGTGGCGGTAGGCGGGCCGCAGGTGGTCATCGATGCCAGTGACATCGTCTTTCTCTCCCTCCGCCCGCAGCATGCCGAGGCGGCGCTAGCACCGCTGACTTTCCGGGCAGGCCAGCGGATCGTCTCGGTCATGGCGGGCATTTCCAGGGAAACTCTCGCCCGCCTTTGCTATCCAGCAGTGGATTTCGTGCAGATGATCCCGCTCGGCTTCCTTGAAAAGGGCGGCTGTCCGCTCGCGGCGTACGGCGACGACGCCATGCTCGCGGAGCTTTTCGCGCCGGAGAATCCAGTGGTAAAGGTCCCCGACGAAGCCGCGCTCAACGCCCATTTCGCGATCTGCGCGATGGTGCCGGGCCTCCTCGACCTGATGGCGACGGCCGCCCGCTGGCTCGGGCAACGCAGCGGCAAGGACGCCGCCGAATTCTACACGACACAGTTGATGAGCGGCTTTCTCCAGGCGATGGAGACAGGAAGCGCTGGGCGGCTGGCAGAGGAGCGCGACGCGCTCGCCACCGAGGGCACGCTCAGCCTTCAGATGACCGTTGCGCTGCAAAAGGGCGGCGCGCACGAGGCGCTCACCGGTGCGCTCGACGCCATCGAGAAAAGACTGGAGACGGCATGACCGACACACCCCTCCCCGCCGGAGCCACCATCGGCATCCTCGGCGGCGGCCAGCTTGGCCGGATGCTGTCGGTCGCGGCCGCACGGCTCGGCTACCGGACGCATATCTACGAACCCTCTGCCAATCCGCCTGCCGCCGACGTGGCGCATGCCGTGACCACCGCGCCCTACGAGGATCTCGACGCGCTGGCGGCCTTCGCCCAGACGGTCGATATCGTCACCTACGAATTCGAGAACATCCCGACCTCTGCGCTCGACGCGCTGGAGGCGCATTGCCCGATACATCCGAACCGTCGGGCGCTGACCGTCAGTCAGGACCGGCTGATCGAAAAGGCTTTTCTCCGCGATCTCGGACTGACGACCGCGCCCTTCGCCGCAGTCGATGACGAGGTGGACCTTGCCGAGGCCATCGAGGAAATTGGTTGCCCGGCGATCCTCAAGACCCGGCGCCTTGGCTACGACGGCAAGGGTCAGGCCCGCCTGAACGGCCCGGATGACGCCAGGGCGGCGCTGGATGCGATGTCCGGCACACCCGCGATCTACGAAGGCTTCGTGGAGTTCAGTCGCGAGGTTTCGGTCATCGCCGCGCGAAGCCTCTCCGGCGAAGTCGCTGCCTATGATCCGGGTGAGAACGTGCACCGCGAAGGTATTCTTCGCAGCACGACTGTTCCTGCCCGGCTTTCCGCCCCCGAACGCACCGATGCCGTCCTGCTGGCGGGCAAGATCCTGAATGCGCTGCACTATGTCGGCGTCATGGGGGTGGAGCTTTTCGTCACCGACAAGGGCCTCGTCGTCAATGAAATCGCCCCCCGCGTCCACAATTCCGGCCACTGGACGCAGAATGGCTGCGCGGTCGATCAGTTCGAACAGCACATCCGCGCCATCGCAGGCTGGCCCTTGGGCGACGGGTCGCGCCATGCCGACGTGGTGATGGAGAACCTCATCGGCGCCGACATCGAGCGCATCCCTGAGATTGCACGCGAGGCGCAGGCCGCGATCCATCTCTACGGCAAGGCCGAGGCGCGGCCGGGCCGCAAGATGGGCCATGTGAACCGCATCGCGCCGCCGCGCTGATCAACCAGTGTAGGCACGCAGCCAGAGCGCATCGAGCGCGTCGATCTCCACCGGATTGAAATTTTCCTCCTCCAGCCAGTAGCGACCAGAGGGCACGATGTAACCAAGTGCTGCCTCCCGCAGCTTCGCTTCGGAAAATGCCTCGGGATCGGCGACTCCGGCCGCAGTCGCGCCAAGCAAGTCCGGTTTCGCACGGGGCAAGACCAGACGACTGTCACCCGCCGACAAATTCACACAAGCACAGCCCATCTCCGCCGCCATCAACGCGAGCCGAGCAGATTTCGCCTCAAGGCTCCTGAGTGTCACATCTTCACGCAAGGGGTCGGCGTCGCCCCGCCCATAAAAGTGGGTATCCCCGGTTTTCGGATAGACCATGTTGCATCCGAAGAAGGCCAGAACCCCCGGGCGGAGCGACGCCAAAGCCCAGTATCCCGCCGTGAAAGCCATCGTGCCACCGGCATAGACGAAGCCGCCGAGCATGTTCTGCATCGGAACGTATTCGGCCGCGGTCACGATGCGCTGGCCCAACGCAAGGGTCGAGGGGCGGCGGTCCTGCGGAAAATCCTCGGGATGAATCAGGTAGTCCCAATCCGCGCGGACCCGCCAGGCGTTATTGATGGCGACGATCGTGTCAAAGGCTCCCCGGGGCCAGCTTCGCGCCACGGCCGCCTCCGGTGCGCTGCCAAGGATCAGGACCCTTCCGCCCATGCGGCCTCCTCTGCCATCCAGGTCAACGTTTCCGAAAGCGGCGCGGGACGCCAGCCCGAAACGTCAGTTTCCAGCAGCAATAGACCCGACTGCCTGAAAGAAGCTCAGGTCGCGGTTGAAACGCCCGGCTTTCAGGAACTCGATCACCTCCGCGATGACGAGGGGGTTGTTCATCATGAAGGTATGGGTGACCGGCAGCACGATGTGGTCGCGCATTCCCGCGATGCGCGTCGAGGCGACACTGACCTTGCCATCGTCCGCGCCGTCGATCAGCGCCGAATAGACGGGGTTCAGCGACGCGTAACCCGCAATCACCCCAAGATCGAATTGAACCGCAGGCAATTCGTTCGGTACGCTGCCCGACCCGGTGCCCAGCTCCTGCCCGGCGGGTCCGTTAAGCCAGCGGAAGGGGCCGAGATCGCCGAACGCATCGACCAGCTCGCTGCCGTGGTTCGGCGGTGCCAACATCACGACGCGGCCCATGTTCCCCGGACGGTGCCCGGCAAGCCATGCGCGGGCGAGGATTCCACCCATCGAATGGGTGACGATGTTCACGCTCTCATCACCACATTTCGCGATCTGCGGACCGGCATAGGTTCGGACCAGCGTCGCGATCGTCTGTTTCGTCGAAGGGTAGCCTTCATTGATGACGCGGTAGCCCGCGCCTTCCAGAGCCTTTTGCATGACGAGAAGCGAGGCTTCGGTCCGCGCCAGCCCATGCAGAAGGACAACGCATTCCGCCCGCGCCTGAAAGGCGGGCAACAGGGCCATGGCGGCAAGGGCTGCTTTCCACATATGCCGTAGATAGCGCCATCGATCGCCGCTTGCAGCCCCTTGCATGAGCCGTGACGCTTCGTCACTCTGGAACTCCATGAAGCCTCGTATGCCCCGTCTTGCCGTCCGCGCGCTTATTGTGCGAGAGGGTCGGCTGTTGCTCGTGAACGCCTATCCCGGAGGGGTGAGCGACCTTTGGTGTGCGCCCGGTGGCGGCGTGGAAGCCGGGCAATCCGTTCCGGCGAACCTCATCCGCGAGGTGCACGAAGAAACCGGACTGACAGTCGCGGTAGGCCCACTGGCGCTCGTCAACGAATTCCACGATCCGGCTTCGGGCTTCCATCAGGTTGATCTCTATTTCCGCTGCGAGATTGCCGGCGGCGACTTGGCGGATGAATGGCAAGACCCTGAAAAGGTGGTCACCGACCGGCGGTTCTTCAGCCGAGAGGAAATAGCCGCGATCCGCTTCAAGCCGGACAGCCTGCCCGATGTCGCCTTCGCCGCGCCCGGCATCGCCCATTACGACCCCTTTGAGGTGATCGTCCGATGAGCCGCGCCTTCGTGAAGGAAGACGGGCCGGACAACACCCCTCTCCCCGACCTGCCGATCAGCCCGCATCCGAACTATGTCACTCCGCGCGGTCTCGCCGCCTTGCGCGACCGCCTGGCGACGGCGCAGGCGGAGCTTGCGCGTCTGAAGGCGCGGGCGGAGCGGCTCGACACCCTCCCCGAACGCGCGGCTGAGCGCGATATCCGCTATCTTGAGGCGCGCCTGCGCAGTGCAATCGTCGTCGATCCGTCGGATCAGCCGAAGGATGAGGTTGCCTTCGGCGCGCGTGTGACCGTCATCGATGAAGAGGATGCCGAAACCACCTATGAGATCGTGGGAGAGGATGAGGCCGACGCCACCGCGGGCCGCATCGCCCCGCAATCGCCCCTCGCCCGCGCCTTGACCGGCGCACGTGTCGGCGATACCGTGGAGTGGACGCGCCCGGCGGGGATGATCACACTGGAGGTCACCGCCATCGCATACGGCTGAAGCGCCCCGAACGAAAAAGGGGCCCCGTCGCCGGAGCCCCTTCGTTCCTTGGCGGAACGGCCTGATTACATCATGCCGCCCATGCCGCCCATGCCGCCCATATCGGGCATGCCGCCAGCGCCCTTCGGCTCCGGCTTGTCGGCGACCATGGCTTCGGTCGTGATCAGGAGACCGGCAATCGAGGCCGCATCTTCCAGCGCGTGGCGCACGACTTTTGCAGGATCGATGATGCCGAACTTGAACATGTCGCCATATTCCTCGGTCTGGGCGTTGAAGCCGAAGTTCTTGTCCTTCGACTCGCGCACTTTGCCGGCCACGACGGCGCCGTCGACGCCCGCGTTTTCGGCAATCTGGCGCAGCGGCGCTTCGAGAGCGCGGCCGACGATGGCGATGCCAGCGTCCTGATCGGAGTTGGCCCCCTTCAGACCGTCAAGCGACTTGCCGGCCTGCATGAGTGCAACGCCGCCGCCGACGATGACGCCTTCCTGAACGGCTGCGCGGGTAGCGTTCAGCGCATCATCCACACGGTCCTTGCGCTCTTTCACTTCGATCTCGGTCATGCCGCCGACCTTGATGACGGCAACGCCGCCCGCAAGCTTGGCCACACGCTCCTGAAGCTTCTCGCGGTCGTAGTCCGAGGTGGTTTCCTCGATCTGCGTGCGGATCTGGGCGACGCGGGCTTCGATCTCGGACTTCTCACCGCCGCCATCGACGATGGTGGTGTTGTCCTTGTTGATCGAAATCTTCTTCGCCTTGCCGAGCATGTCGAGGCCGACATTCTCGAGCTTCATGCCGAGGTCTTCGGAGATGACCTGTCCGCCCGTGAGGATCGCGATGTCCTGGAGCATGGCTTTGCGGCGATCGCCGAAGCCAGGCGCCTTGACGGCGGCGATCTTCAGGCCGCCACGCAGCTTGTTGACGACCAGGGTCGCGAGCGCTTCGCCTTCCACGTCTTCCGCAATGATGAGAAGCGGCTTCTGCGACTGGATGACGGATTCCAGAAGCGGCACCATCGGCTGGAGCGAGGAGAGCTTCTTCTCGTGCAGCAGGATGAGACAGTCTTCGAGATCCGCAATCATCTTGTCGGCGTTGGTCACGAAGTAGGGCGACAGGTAGCCGCGGTCGAACTGCATGCCTTCGACGACTTCGGTTTCCGTCTCAAGACCCTTGTTCTCTTCGACGGTGATGACGCCTTCGTTGCCGACCTTCTGCATCGCGTCGGCGATCTGGCGGCCGATTTCGGCTTCGCCGTTGGCCGAGATGGTGCCGACCTGCGCGACTTCTGCGCTGTCGGTGACCGGGCGCGCGGCTTTCTTGATCGCCTCGACGACCTTCGCGGTGGCCATGTCGATGCCGCGCTTGAGATCCATCGGGTTCATGCCGGCGGCAACCGACTTCATGCCTTCGCGAACGATGGCCTGGGCCAGAACCGTCGCGGTGGTGGTGCCGTCGCCGGCCTCGTCATTGGTGCGGGAAGCAACTTCCTTCACCATCTGCGCGCCCATGTTCTCGAACTTGTCGGACAGTTCGATCTCCTTGGCGACCGTTACACCGTCCTTGGTGATACGGGGGGCGCCGAAGCTTTTGTCCAGAACGACGTTGCGGCCCTTCGGGCCAAGCGTAACCTTCACCGCATCGGCGAGGATGTTGACGCCCTTGAGCATCCGGTCGCGGGCATCCGTGTTGAACTTCACGTCCTTAGCAGCCATTTTGCTTGCTCCTGGTTGTGTGGGTTTCTGTTGGGAAGCGGTCTCAGGCGATGATGCCGAGGATGTCGCTTTCCTTCATGATAAGCATCTCGGTGCCGTCGACGGTCACTTCCGTGCCCGACCACTTGCCGAAGAGGATACGGTCGCCCTTCTTGACGGACGGAGCGATCAGTTCGCCCGAATCCTTGCGGGCGCCTTCGCCGACGGAGACTACTTCGCCTTCGGCGGGTTTTTCTTTGGCGCTGTCGGGGATGATGAGACCGCCCTTGGTCTTGTCTTCACCCTCAAGGCGCTTGACCAGTACGCGGTCATGAAGCGGTTTGAATGCCATCTGGTAACACTCCCTAGGTTCCAGGTTGTCTCTCGTTAGCACTCACAGGCAGTGAGTGCTAACCGTTGGGTAGTTATGCAGCACCGCTGCCGGTGTCAACTCCCCCTTTGCCACAAAATCGCCGTCTCGCCGCCTTGGCGGAACGCGCCCGACGGTTCAGAAAGGAATCCAGGCGGTCAATGCGCACCGAATGGGGACGGCATGCTGAAACAACTCGCGGTCTGGCTATTTCTGGCCTTGCAGGCGCAACCGCTCGGCGCCGCGTGCACGGGACAGGATCTTTTGCCCTCGCTCGCGCCCGAGGATCGTGCTGCGATCAATGAGGCGGTCGAAGCCACGCCCTTCGCGCAGGGAAACGTCTGGCGCGCGACACGCGGCAGCGCCGTGGTAGATATCGTCGGCACCTATCATTTCGACGATCCGCGCCACGATCTGGTGATGGAACAACTGCGACCGATGCTCGACGTGGCATCGGTGGTTCTCATCGAAGCCGGACCGAGAGAAACCCAGCAGCTGCAATCAAGCATGGCGACGCGCCCCGACCTTCTTTTCATCATGGACGGGCCAACGCTGCCCGAACTTCTGCCCGATGCCGACTGGCGCGAACTGTCCGATGCAATGGCGAAACGTGGAGTGCCCGCGATCTTCGCCGCCAAGATGAAGCCCTGGTATGCGACGATGATGCTGTCCACGCCGCCTTGCATGATCGAGGAAATGACGGGCGGGGAAGCGCGCGGCCTCGACATTCGCATCATCGATCGGGCGCTGGAGCGGCGTATTCCCGTCCGCGCGCTCGAGCCCTATGACACGGCGTTCAAGCTGTTCCAGAACCTGCCGGAGGATCTTCAGATCGAGATGATCAGCATGACCCTCGCCATGGGGGACCAGTCCGACGACATGATGGCGACGCTGACCAAGGCCTATTTCGACGAGAATGCCCGCGTGACCTGGGAATTCGGCCGGGTCGCTGCCTACAAGATGCCCGGCATGACGCCCGAGAAGGTGGACAGGGACTATGCCGTCCTTGAGGACGCGCTGATGATCAGGCGCAACGAAAGCTGGATTCCGGTAATCGAGAACGCCGCGAAGCGGGGCCGTGTCTTCGCCGCCTTCGGGGCGCTGCACCTGTCGGGCGAACATGGTGTGCTCGCCCTCCTGAACCGCGCGGGCTTCCGGATCGAGCGGCGGACCTTCCTGCCGGACTGACCACCCTGCACACTGCGCAAACCCGCCCGACGCCCACCACCGGGGTTTTGCGCGTCGTGACAATCCGCTTTGCCTTCCCTATAACGCGCGCGACCTCACATCGTTCAGCGGATACCATCATGATCAAAGTCTTCGGCCACAAATCCCCCGACACCGACTCCACCGGTTCGCCCATCATCTGGGCCTGGTACCTTTCGGAACACCGCAAACAACCAGCCGAGCCGAAACTTCTGGGCGAACCAAATACCGAAGCTGCCTTTGTGCTGAAGAAGTGGGACCTGAAGAAGCCCGAGATCATCTCGACCGTCGCAGCTGGCGAAAAGGTCGTCATCGTCGACACGAACAACCCCGCAGAACTGCCTAAGGGTATCAACGACGCCGACATTATCCAGATCATCGACCACCACAAACTTACCGGCGGGCTTGAAACCGCGGGGCCGATCGACGTCACGATCAAGCCGCTGGCCTGTACCGCCACCATCATGCACAACCTGATGGGCGAGAACGCCGCCAAGATGCCGCGCGACATCAAGGGCGCCATGCTGTCCTGCATCCTGTCCGACACGCTGGAGTTCCGGTCGCCCACGACCACCGACCAGGACAAGGCGCTGGCGCAGGAACTGGCGAGAGATCTCGGTGTCGATATTCCCAGCTACGCCGCAGAGATGTTCGAGGCGAAATCCGATGTGGGTGCCTTCTCCGACGCCGAGCTTCTGCGGATGGATTCCAAGGAATACAGCGTCGCGGGCAAGGAACTGCGCGTCTCGGTCCTCGAGACCACCGCGCCGAAGCTTCTGCTCGACCGGAAGGACAGCCTCATGAAGTCGATGGAAGGCGTCGCCAGGGAAGACGGCGCCGATCAGGTGCTTCTCTTCATCATCGACATCCTGAACGAGGAAGCGACGCTCCTGGTGCCAAACGATCTGGTCAAGCGCATGGCGGAGGCATCCTTCGGCGCCAAGGTCACTGGCGACACGGTCGTGCTGCCCGGCATCATGAGCCGCAAGAAGCAGATCATCCCCTCGCTCAAGCTCTGAATCGCCAGACTTTCCGGCGCGCGGCCGTCGCGCGTCGGCGTCCCCAGTCCGGAGGCCGCATGCCCTTCCGTCGTCTCGCGGAGATAAGCGCCATTCTTTGCGGCGTCGTTTGTGTCGCACTCCTTGCCGCGCCGGCCCTCTTCGTGCATCTCATCGGCTTCGACACGTCTCTGGCCGGCGAGGTCATGGCACGCCGCTCGGGCGTACTCTTCGCGCCGCTTGCTCTCATCCTGTGGACTGTCCGCGCCTTGCCGGACGGCGAACTGCGGCGCAACTTCTCAACGGCGGTTCTCGTCGTGATGGCTGGCCTCGCCGTGCTCGGGCTTGGCGAATGGCTTTTGGGCCGGGTCGGTCACGGCATCTTCCTCGCGGTCGGGATCGAGGCGATCCTTGCCACGCTCTTCGCGCTTTCGCTCGGGGACCGGACCTGAGCGGCAGGACGCCGCGGATCGAGACAACGGAGACTATCGTGCCCCAGATCATCAGGTCCCTGTCAGACGTCGCGGCGCGCTACGACACTCTGCTATGCGACCTCTGGGGCTGCCTGCACAACGGTAAGGCGCCCTATCCGGCCGCCGTCGCGGCCCTCCAGGCGTTCCGGGCCGGCGGAGGCACCGTCGCGCTGCTCACCAATGCGCCGCGCCCCAGCATGTTCGTCATCGAGCAACTCGATCGCATGGGCGTGCCGCGCGACGCCTGGGACCTGGTGGTGTCGTCGGGTGACGCCGCGCAAATAGCGATGCTGCGGGGAACTGTGGGGCAAAACGTCTATCACATTGGCCCCGCGAAGGACGAAGGCTTCTTCGCGTCGCTGCCTGAAAACATGCCGGAAAGGCTGGAAATCACCCGCGTACCGCTGGAAGAGTCCGAGGGGATCGTCTGCACCGGCCCCTTCGACGAGGTCCGAGAAAAGCCCGAGGACTACAAGGCGACCTTCCTCTACGCCAAGGCGAAGGGGCTGAAGCTACTCTGCGCCAACCCCGATATCGTCGTGGATATGGGCGAGACGCGCATTTACTGCGCAGGCGCACTCGCCAGGCACTACGAGACGATGGGCGGCACGTCGCTCTACTTCGGCAAGCCCTTTCCACCGATCTACGCGTTGACCCGGCAGCGGCTTGCCGCGGCGGGGCGCAAAACGGATGCCGCCACGATGCTTGCGGTCGGCGACGGTATCTTCACCGACGTGCAGGGCGGCCTTGGCGAGGGCATCGATACACTCTTCGTCACCGGCGGTCTCGAGGCCGCGCGTTTCGGCGATGACACCGAGAACCCCGACCCCGCGATGCTGGACGGGTGGCTGGCCGATCACCGGATGACGGCAACCCATGCCATCGGGCGGTTGAGATAGAATACTACCTTTTGGCAATATTGTTGCCGACAAGGATCATATTCGGTAAAATAGTTGCGCAGCGACGTTGCGTCGACCCGCCTCTCCCGTTATGCTGCACTGCAACACGGTGAACCGGGATTCGCGATGATGCTCGACAACATGCCACGCGGAACGATCTGCATCGAAGACCTTGAGATCGGGATGACCCGCTATCTCCAGAAGACGATCACCGATCGCGATATCGAGTTGTTCGCCGAGGTCTCGACCGACCGGAATCCGGTTCATCTGGATGACGACTATGCCCGCGACACGATCTTCGAGGGCCGTATCGCGCATGGAATGCTGACCGCCGGGCTGATCTCTGCGGTGATCGGCGAACAACTTCCCGGCCATGGCACGGTCTATCTCGGCCAAAGCCTGAAGTTCATGGCACCCGTCCGCCCGGGCGACACGGTTTATGCCGAAGTCAAGGTCACAGCCATCGACCATGCCCGCCGCCGCGTGACCCTTGAAACCCACTGCGCCGTGGGCGATACGGTCGTTCTGAAGGGTGAAGCGCTGGTTCTGGCGCCGAGCCGCAAGTTCGACTGATCTTCGGCGGATGCTTCCGCCAGACGGGGGCAGATGCGCGTCCATCACGACTGGAAGGGGCTTGAGGCCGGCGACAAGGGTGCTTCCGTTGCCATGGGCAACTTCGACGGGGTGCATCTTGGCCATCGGGCGGTGATCGACCTTGCGCGCGGACAGGGTGCACCCTTGGGTATCATCACCTTCGAGCCGCATCCGCGCCAGTTCTTCGCCCCCGAGACGCCGCCCTTCCGGCTGATGAACGCCGAAGCACGGACCCACCGGCTTGAGAAACTGGGCGTCGAAACGGTATACGAGCTTCCCTTTACCGCCAGCCTCGCGGGGATGGAGGCGGAAGCCTTCGTGAAGGACGTTTTGGTCGGCGCCTTGGATGTGGCACGAGTTACCGTGGGCTCGGACTTCTGTTTCGGCAAGGGGCGCAAAGGCAACGTGGACATGCTGCGCCGGATGGCGGCGGAACTTGGCTTCGGCCTCACCATCGCCGACCTCGTCGCGCTCGACGGGGCCGAGATATCCTCGACCGCGATCCGGAAGGCGCTGGCGGACGGCCGCCCGCGCGACGCGGCGCATATGCTCGGCCACTGGCATCGGATCGAGGGAGAGGTCCTGCACGGCGACAAGCGCGGCAAGGACCTTGGCTTTCCCACCGCGAACATGGCCCTTGGCGGGCTTCACCTCCCGCGCCTTGGCGTCTATGCCGTCAAGATCGACGTGCTTAGCGGCCCGCACGAGGGCAGCTACGACGGTGCCGCCAGCCTCGGCGTACGGCCGATGTTCGGGCAAAACCAGCCCAACCTCGAAAGCTACCTGTTCGACTTTTCCGGCGATCTTTACGGCGAGCACCTGTCGGTCGCGCTCATCGATTACCTGCGGCCAGAGATGGTCTTTGATGGACTCGACGCGCTCATCGCCCAGATGAACACCGATTGCGACCGCGCGCGGACGATCCTCGCTGCACTTTGACCCCTTCCCTTTCCGGGTTCGCGGGGGCAATGTCGCCGCCGATGAAAGACCCGATCCCCCGCGACGGCCTCCGGCCCGAATTCTGGAAGCGCCCGCTTAACACGCTGACCCCGCGCGAATGGGAAGCGCTTTGCGACGGCTGCGGGAAATGCTGCCTGAACAAGCTCGAGGATGCGGATACGGGCGAGGTCTTCTTTACCCGCATCGCCTGCCGTCTGCTTGACGACGAAACCTGCCGCTGCGGTCAATACGAGGAGCGCAAGCGCTTTGTTCCCGAATGCGTGGTGCTGACGCCAAAGACTATCGCCAAAGTCGCTTACTGGATGCCCTCGACCTGTGCCTACCGGCTCCTCCACGAGGGCAAGCCGCTTTACGACTGGCATCCGCTGATCTCGGGCTGCGCCGAAAGCGTGCATGAAGCGGGACAATCCGTGCGAGGCTGGACACTGCCCGAATTCGAGGTTCCCGAGGAAGACTGGGAAGACCATATCATCGAGGATCTTTGATGGAGTTCTCCTCCGACAATGCGGCGGGCGCCGCGCCCGAGATCATGGACGCCGTCGCCACGATCAACGCCGGCTCCACACCCTCTTATGGCGCTGACGCCGCGATGGCGCGCGTACGCGGACTGATCCGCGAGACTTTCGAGGCGCCGGAAGCCGAGGTGTTTCTGGTTGCAACCGGCACGGCAGCGAACGCACTTTCCATTGCCTGCCACTGCACCCCCTGGGGCGTGATCTATGCGCATGACGGCGCGCATGTCGAGCACGACGAATGCGGCGCGCCGGAATTCTACGTCGGCGGTGGCAAGATCGCCCGGATTGCTGGCGCGAACGGCATGCTGACGCCGGAAGGGTTGCGCGCAGCCATCGAAACCACGCCGCAGGGCTTCGTCCATGCTCATCAGCGCGGAATGGTCACGCTGGCGAATGTGACCGAGGCCGGAACGATCTATTCCCCGTCCGAGACCGCCGCGCTGAGCGCCGTAGCGCGGGACTACGGCCTGCCGGTCCACTTGGACGGTGCACGATTCGCAAATGCCGTAGTCGCGACGAATGCGAGCCCGGCCGAGATGACCTGGAAGGCGGGCATCGATGTCCTCTCCTTCGGCGGGACAAAGAATGGCTGTCTCGGCGTCGAGGCGGTCATACTTTTCGACCCGGCGAAAGCCTGGGAATTCGAGCTGCGCCGCAAGCGGGGCGGTCATCTCTTCTCCAAGCACCGCTTCCTCTCAGCCCAGATGGAGGCCTATCTTGTGGACGATCTGTGGCTGCGCCTTGCCAAAGCCGCAAACGACAGCGCGGCTTTGTTGGAGGAAGGGATCCGCAGTTGCCCGGATGCGGAACTGATGTATCCGCGACAAGCGAACATGACCTTCGCCACCCTGCCACGCGCGGTTCACCGCAAGCTGGAGGCCTCAGGCGGTCATTACTACTACTGGCCCGCCGATCCCCCGCCAGACGGTCCGGATGACGAACGGGTCGGCGCGCGGTTCGTCTGTTCCTGGGCGACGACCGGGGACGAGATCCACGCGTTTTGCAAGGCGCTCAACGGAATTGCCTGAACGCACGCGCTTTTCAGCGACAACGCGGGAAATTCCGCTCAGGCCATATTGGCCACCCGCCGCGCCGGCCCTATAAGGCGGCGGAGCCGAAAGGATTGGCACATGCGCAAGGCGAAGATCGCGCGGAAGACCGCGGAAACCAGCATCTCGGTCGAGATCGACCTCGACGGGACGGGCAGCTACTCGAACGAAACCGGCGTCGGTTTCTTCGACCACATGCTCGACCAGCTTTCGCGCCATTCGCTGATCGACATGACGGTCCACGCCAAGGGCGACCTGCATATCGACGATCACCACACCGTCGAGGATTCCGGCATCGCGCTCGGTCAGGCTCTGGCGAAGGCGCTTGGCGACAAGAAGGGCATCCGCCGTTACGGGCATTTCACGCTCGCCATGGACGATGCGCAGATAGCCTGTGCGCTCGACCTTTCCGGGCGGCCTTACCTCGTGTGGAACGTCGCGTTTCCGACCGCGAAGATCGGCACTTTCGACACCGAACTGGTGCGCGAATTCTTCCAGGCGCTCTCGACCCACGGCGGCATCACGCTGCATGTGGACCGCAACCACGGCGTCAACAGCCACCACATCGCCGAGGCCGCGTTCAAGGCGCTCGCCAAGGCGCTGCGGATGGCGGTGGAGACCGATCCGCGCAGTGATGCGCTGCCCTCGACCAAGGGCGCGCTCTGATCCGATGCTGACCGCGCTTATCGACTACGACAGCGGCAACCTGCATTCCGCCGAAAAGGCGTTCCAGCGCATGGCGGCGGAAACCGGCGCGGGGCGCGTCATCGTGACCGCGCGGCCCGAGGATGTGGCGCGCGCCGACCGGATCGTGCTGCCGGGCGACGGCGCCTTTCCGGCCTGCCGTGCCGCGCTCGATGGCGTGACCGGCATGACCGAGGCGATCACGGAGGCGGTGACCAAGCGCGGCGTTCCCTTCCTCGGCATCTGCATCGGCATGCAGATGCTGGCGACGCGCGGGCTCGAATACCGTGAGACGCCGGGTTTCGGCTGGCTCGCGGGCGAAGTCGTGCATATCGACCCCACGGACCGCGCGCTGAAGGTGCCGCATATGGGTTGGAACGACCTGGTGATCGACCACCCGCATCCGGTTCTCGACGGCATCGAGACCGGGCAGCACGCCTATTTCGTGCATTCCTACCATTTCCGCGTCGCCGATCCGGCGCACCGGCTTGCCCATTGCGACTATGGCGGCGACATCACGGCGATCGTCGGGCAAGGCAACATCGTCGGCACCCAGTTCCACCCGGAAAAGAGCCAGACGACGGGCTTGCGCCTCATCGCCAATTTTCTCAACTGGTCGCCCTAGGCAAAGACGCCTGACCTACTTCACGCGGCTCCAGTCGGACGCGCGGCAGATCAGCCCACCCAGAACGCAGCCCGATACGGCCAATCTGCCACCGCTCATCTGCATCTTGGAGTTATAGGTCTTGTCGCGATCGGGCGCCCAGACCTTGCCGTTCACATAGGCGCCGTCGCCCGCCGCTTGCATATCCCAGACGATCTGCTTTCCGACATTGGGCGAGGAGATTTCTTTTCCCGCTTCGTCGAACGCCTTGATGAGCGTGCCGCAGAGCTTGCCACTGCAAGGCGCGATCTCGACAAAGCCGAAATGACCGTTGTCGTCGGGTTTCGTCTTCCAGACGCCTTCGACCGGATCGGCATGGGCCGCCGTGGCGCCAATGACGATGGCGGCAGCGATAAGGTAACGCTTCATCGCGGATGTCCTCCCTGACATTTGCTTGCGATCATCCGCGAATCCTCCCCCATCCGTCCAGTGTGACGTGACGTTTGTCCAATCTTTGCATTCGCCCATCGCCTGTGGCATGAGGCCGCCAAACGGAGGCCGCCCATGATCCTTTACCCTGCCATCGACCTCAAGGACGGCCAGTGCGTCCGGCTTTTGCATGGAGAGATGGACAAGGCCACCGTCTTCGGCGGCGACCCCGCCGCACAGGCCGCGAAGTTTGAGGCGGCGGGCTGCGAATGGCTGCACATCGTCGACCTGAACGGAGCATTCGCCGGTGCGCCGGTGAACGCGGCTGCGGTCGAGGCGATCCTCGCCCGCATCAATGTGCCCGCGCAGCTTGGTGGCGGCATCCGCGACATGGCGACGATCGAGGCATGGCTGTCGAAGGGCCTGTCGCGCGTCATCCTCGGCACGGTCGCGGTCGAAAACCCCGGCCTCGTGCGCGAGGCCGCGCGCGCCTTCCCCGGCAAGGTCGCCGTCGGCATCGACGCGCGAAACGGCAAGGTTGCGACGAAAGGCTGGGCCGAGGAGACCGACGTGATGGTCACCGAACTGGCGAAGAGCTTCGAAGATGCCGGCGTAGCCGCCATCATCTATACCGACATTCTGCGCGACGGTGCGATGCAAGGACCGAACATCGCCGCGACCGAGGCACTGGCCCGCGCCGTCACCATCCCGATCATCGCAAGCGGCGGCGTCTCCTCCCTTGCCGATCTGATCGCGCTCCGCGACAGCGATGTCATCGCCGGCGCGATCTCGGGTCGCGCGCTCTATGACGGCGCGATTGATCTCACCGAAGCGCTGTCGGTCCTGAAGGCGTAAGTCTCAAGACGCGCCGAGGGGCTATCCATGCTTTGTGCCCAGACCCCCGTGATCCACCCGCGCGAATACCGTGACTCCCAATGCTCTGGCCTTCGCTGGCCCTTGCCAATAAAAGATGCCGTGACCGGCAATGGACCGCCAGAAATGCTCAAGACCCGGATCATCCCCTGCCTGGACGTGGCCGATGGCCGCGTCGTTAAGGGCGTCAACTTCGTCAACCTGATCGACGCGGGCGACCCCGTCGAGGCGGCGAAGGCCTATGATGCGGCAGGGGCGGATGAACTGTGCTTTCTCGACATCCACGCCACGCATGAAAACCGCGGCACGATGTACGACCTCGTCACAAGGACGGCGGAGCAGTGCTACATTCCGCTGACGGTCGGTGGCGGCGTCAGGACCCATGAAGACGTGCGCGCGCTGCTACTGGCTGGCGCCGACAAGGTCAGTTTCAACTCCGCCGCCGTGGCGAACCCGGACGTGGTCGCCGGAGCCGCCGATCGTTTCGGCAGCCAGTGCATCGTCGTGGCCATCGACGCGAAGACGGTGGAGGCGGGTCGGTGGGAGATATTCACCCATGGCGGCCGCAAATCCACCGGCATCGACGCGGTGGAGTTTGCGCGGAAGGTTGCCGAGAAAGGCGCGGGGGAGATTTTGCTAACCTCGATGGATCGCGACGGCACGCGGGCTGGGTTCAACATCCCCCTGACCCGCGCAATTGCCGACGCGGTCCATATCCCCGTCATAGCGAGCGGTGGCGTCGGCACCCTCGACCACCTCGTCGAAGGCATCACCGAAGGCCACGCCTCGGCCGTCCTCGCCGCGTCGATCTTCCATTTCGGCGATTTCACGATCCGCGAGGCCAAGGAACACATGGCCGCCGCAGGCATTCCGATGAGGCTTTCATGACGACGCTCGAAAAACTCGCCGCGACCATCGAGGCGCGGAAGGGGACCGACCCGGCAAGTTCCTGGACCGCGAAGTTGCTGTCGAAAGGGCCGGAGAAATGCGCTGAGAAGTTCGGCGAGGAGGCGATCGAGGCCATCATCGAGGCGGTAAGGGGCGATCGCGCGCGCCTGACGGCCGAGGCGGCAGATGTGCTCTATCATCTTCTCGTCATGCTCGCCGCGCGCGACGTGACGCTCACCGAGGTGCTGGACGAACTCGCCCGGCGCGAGGGAACATCCGGTATAGCCGAAAAGCGGGGCCGCTGAGCCGGGCGATTGCGCTTCGGCGCGGTGCGGCCTATTTGACGGGCATCGGGGTTCGGGAAAGGACGACGTGATGGGCATCGACAAGCAAAGCGAGATCGCGGCGAACCTACAGATCGGGCCGACGTCGCTTGGCATGGTGCGCATTTATGTCGAGGCCGAGGGCGTCGAATTGCCGCTCGATTTCGATCCTGAAGAGGCCGATGAGATCGCCGAGGAACTGCGCGCCGCCGCCGAGGCCGCCCGCGCCATGTCCGCCCCTAAAGGCCCGAAAAAGAAGACGTAATGCCCGGATCGCGCAGTGCCTGAAGCCTGAGTGCGGCCTGGCGGGCGAATTTCTGCGTCATCACCTTTCGCCGCGCGCCCGCGAGCGGGCTTTCCGGACCCATCCGCAGGATTTCCGCTCCGTAGGCATCCGCCATGATGAGCCCGGTCTCCGGCGGCAGAAGATCGACAGGAAACGCCGTATCGACCGCCCAGAAGAAGCGGTCCGCCCATTCCAGATAACCCTGCCACTTGCGGTCCGAGACATAGTCCATCCGGCTCGACTTGCACTCGACGATCCAGATTTCGCCCCTCGGCCCCATCGCCATCACGTCGACGCGCAAGCCCGGTGTCGGCACCAGTTCCTCGACCGTGACGAAGCCATGATCGAGCAGGTGTCGACAGACACCGCGCGCGAGAAGCTGACCGGGCATGAGATCGTCAGTGCATGGCCCGAATATGAACATTAGGGGAACATCTGTCCAGCCCGGTGCCAAGCGCGGCAATTCCCTTGCCGAAGGCAGTGCGCGCGCTTAGATTACCCGATGGCGGGTTCTGCCCCTCTCGTAGAGGCCCTTTTCCAGTGGCCGATAATCTCTTCCGAGGGAGCTGGCTCTGCCGGGACCGTGGTCCCGGTATCTGGCACCCACCTGGTAAAACCAGGCTCTCGGGAAATACACGTCTCTACGGTTGCCGCGGTTCCCGCCACTTCCCGCCTAGCGATGAGGCTTCGTGTCCCGGCCCTCGGTCGTGGCGTAGGCGACCGCGGGCCGTGTGGTGGCGACCGGAACGCGTTTGCCGCGACCACCCCTGGATCCCTTGTCCTCCATCCGCATGATGGCAATGGCGAACTGGACGCCGGAAAAGACGATGCCGTTGAAGACCCAGAGCATCGCCAACGCGATCCATCCGGCGGGCGATGTCGAAATCAGGTGCCAGAGATTGGCGACGTTGAGCCACAACAGCGCGGCGACGAATACGGCCGACAGCGCGAAGCCGATGAAGACATTCAGTATGTAAAGCCGGACGAGGGCGGGCATGGCATATCTCCTTCCTGCCGATTTTAGCGCGCGGCGGCACCAAATCACAGCGCCAACCTGTCGCAGCGGTTCAGAACGCCTCAGGCCGCGCCTCGCGCGCCATGTGGTCGAGGACGGCGTTGACGAATTTCGCCTCTTTGCCGTCGGGAAAAAACGCGCGGGCAACGTCGACGAACTCCGAGATGGCGACCTTCGGCGGCGTTGAAGTTGCAATCAGTTCCGCCCCCGCCGCGCGGAAAAGCGCGCGCAGGACCGGGTCTATGCGGTCGATCGGCCATTTGGCAACCAGCGCGCGGTCGGTCATCTGATCGATTTTCGCCTGCCAGTTCACAGCCTCTTCCATGATCTGACGGAACAGGTCGGGATCGCCCTCGGCCATCTCGTCGTCGTCATAGACGGCCCCGAAACGGAAAGTCTCGAATTCTTTCGAAACGCGGTCCACGGACTGCCCTGATGCTTCCATCTGGAACAGCGCCTGCACGGCGTAAAGCCGCGCAGCGGACTTCTTCTGCCGTTTTGCCGTGTGAGCGGATTTCGGTTTGGCATCGCTCATGCGCGGGCGGGTCCTTCGGTTTTCCCGGCGATACGGAATTCCTCGCCTTTCGGCTTGAACCCGATCCCCTTGGTCTGACGCGCCCATTTGCGGGAAAGCGCGATGAGATGCAAGGCCGCCGCCGCCGCCCCTCCGCCCTTGTCCTGTCCTTCCGGGTCGGCCCGCACGACCGCCTGATCGCGGTTCTCCACCGTCAGGATGCCATTGCCGATGCAGACGCCCTGAAGGCCCAGCAGCGTCAGGCCGCGCGACGAGTCGTTGCAGACCGTGTCGTAATGCGTGGTCTCGCCCCGGATGATGCAGCCGAGTGCAACGAAGCCGTCGTAGTCGGCCATCCGCGCGGCGATGCCGATCGCCGTCGGCACTTCCAGCGCGCCCGGCACCTCGACCAGATCGACCTTGGCCCCGGCTTTCTCCGCCACCGCCCTGGCGCCCGCGATGAGATCGTCGGCGATGTCCTTGTAGTAGGGCGCAACCACCAGCAGCAGTCGCACCGCCCTGTCGAATTTCGGCAGGTCGAGCGTGTAGTGGGTTTCGGTTCCGGCCATGTCTCAGCCCTTCGTGATCGGGCGCGTGCCAACGATCTCAAGATCGTAGGCCTCAAGGCCAAGATAGCGTGTCTGCGGCGAGTTGGTCAGAAGGATCAGTTTCTTCAGTCCCATCGAGGTCAGAATCTGCGCACCAAGGCCGGTATTCTTCACCGTCCTCGGGCCTTCCTCCTCTTCGACCAGAAGTTTCGCACGCGGGTTGCGAAACAGGCAAACCGCGCCGCGTCCCTCTTCCGCGACGATGCGCATGGCGCGGGCGAGTTCGCCCTCGGGCGCGGGGCCGAGCGCCAGAACGTCTTCCAGCTCGTGCAGCGCGTGCGTGCGGACCAGAACCGGCTCGGGCGTGGCGATGTCGCCCTTGGTCAGCGCGACATGCTCTGTCCCCTCGGTCACGTCGGTGAAGACGCGCATGGTCCAGTCACCGCCATAGGCCGAAGTCACCTCTTCCACCCGCGCTTCGCGCACGAGGTTGTCGTGGCGGCGGCGATAGGCGATGAGGTCGGAAATCGTGCCGATCTTCAATCCGTGCTTCTTGGCGAAGGCGACAAGCTCCGGCAGACGGGCCATCGTGCCATCCTCGTTCATGATCTCACAGATCACGCCGGCGGGGGAAAGGCCGGCAAGACGGCTTACATCGGTCGCGGCCTCGGTATGGCCGGCGCGCACGAGAACCCCGCCGTCGCGAGCACGGAGCGGGAAGACATGGCCGGGCGTTGCGATATCCTGCGGACCCCTGTTGGGGTCAATGGCGACCGCGATGGTCAGCGCGCGGTCCTGCGCCGAAATGCCTGTCGAGACCCCCTCGCGCGCTTCTATGGAGACAGTGAAAGCGGTTTCGTGCCGCGAGGAATTGGTCATCGCCATCAAAGGCAGTCCCAGCGCGTCGATGCGCGCGCCGCTCAGCGTCAGGCAGATGAGACCCCGGCCATACGTCGCCATGAAATTGACCGCCTCGGCCGTCGCGTGTTCGGCAGGTATGACCAGATCGCCCTCGTTTTCGCGGTCCTCATGGTCGACGAGGATGAACATCCTGCCCTTGCGGGCTTCCTCGATGATCACTTCGATCGAGGCGATGTCGTCGGAAAATTCGCTCGTCATGACGGCGTCCTTCTGTGGTCTCGCGCCGCGATAGCCGATGGCCTGCGATTTGGCCAGCCCGCAGGCGACCGCTAGCGCGCCAGCACCGTCACGCGGGCTCCGAAATAGCGGGAAGCAGCGAGGAAACCGGCCATCCGTGCGGTCGCGGCCCAGTCCTCTTCCTGCGCGGTCTCGCCAATGATGAGGATGCAGTCTGCGGGCGCGCGAACAGTGGCCGCCAGCGCGTGGAGCCGCGCGCGTGTCTCGTGCCAGTTCTGCGCAAGTGTCGGTGCGCGGTCGGCGGCCGCGACCCTCACACCCTGCCCGGCAAGCCTCGCCACGATCCGCGCCGGATCGAGTGGCGGCTGTACGGCGACCAGGTTTTCGATATCCTTGAGACCCGCAAGCTTCGCCGCATCCTCTGCCTGCATCCGATCCCGATCGCGCAAGACCCGCAGCGCGTTGGTGGAAAACAGAAAGGCGACGAGGTCATGTCCGGTCGCGGCGCGAATGCCCGCATAAGTCCGGTAGTCCAATCCGATTTCCGCGGCGCGCTTCACCCGGAGGCGCACCACCTCGACAGGAAGCTTGGGCAGAAGTGCCGCGCGCGCCGCCCGCCAGCAATGCGCGCGCCACGTCCGTCCGCCTTCAAGGCTCGGCCCACCGTTATGACCCGGCCCCGGCGCTGTCATGCTGTCGCCCATTCCTGAAGCCGCGCCACATAGCGGGCGAGCGTGTCGATTTCGAGGTTCACCACATCACCGACCTTCGCCGCACCCCACGTCGTGACCTCCTTGGTGTGCGGTATGATGTTCACGCCGAATTCCGCTCCGTTAACCTCGTTCACCGTCAGGGAGGTGCCGTTCAGCGCCACCGATCCCTTCGGCGCGATGAACCCGGCCAGCTCTTTCGGCGCGCGGAAGGTCAGGCGCGTGCTGTCGCCTTCGTCGCGCATCGCCACGATCTCCGCGACGCCATCGACATGGCCCGAGACGATATGTCCGCCAAGCTCGTCTCCCACCTTCAGCGCGCGTTCAAGGTTGATGCGCTTGCCGGACACCCAGCCGTTTCTGCCGATATTGGTCTTGGAGACGGTCTCTGCCGAGATATCCACAGCAAACCAGTCTTGCGGTTCCAACCCCGAGGCGACAACCGTCAGACAGACACCGTCGCAGGCGATCGAGGCGCCGATGTCGATCTTTGCGACCGAATAGGACGTCGCAATTCGGGCCCGCAAGTCGCCCTTCTGCTCAACTGCGAGGATTTCGCCGATATCGCTGACGATGCCCGTGAACATGATGCGCCCTCCATTTGGCTTTGCGTAGCCTGCCAACTTCCGCCTGACAAGCGTGCTGCGGGCCGTTGTCCAGCACCATATCCGCGCCGTCGGCTACACAAAACGTCAGATTGCCCGTGACATCCGTCGCCGCGAAGGTCAGATGGGAACGAACCAGTCGGAACCGGCATGATCGGACACCAGCCAGACGGAACACCCCGCCGGATCCTGATGCTTCAGGGTCCGCACGGGCCGTTCTTCCGTCAACTTGCCCGACAGCTTCGGCAGACCGGGGCCGAGGTCTGGCGCGTGGGTTTCAACCGCGGCGACGAGATCTTCTGGGGCAAGGAAGGCTACCTGTCCTATACCGGCGAGCCCGGCGACTGGCCCGCCCGCTGCGCCGCGATCTTCGACGATCTAAAGGTCACCGACCTGATCCTTTACGGCGACTCTCGCCGGATCCACGCCGAGGCAATCGCGCTTGCCCGGCATCGCGGCATCACCGTCCATGTCTTTGAAGAGGGTTACCTGCGGCCCTATTGGATCACCTACGAACGCGGCGGATCGAACGGCCATTCGCGGCTCATGTCGATGAGCCTTGACGACATGCGTGGCGCGCTTGCCCGATCCGGGATGGACCAACCGCCCGCCCCGGCCAGATGGGGCGACATGCGCGAACACATCTTCTACGGCGCACTCTACCATTTCTTCGTCCTCACGATGAACCAGCGCTACCGGGCCTTCCGTCCGCATCGCGGCATCACTATCGCCGAAGAATTCCGCCTGCATCTCCGGCGGCTCTTGCTGATGCCCTGGCATCGGTTGCAGCGCTGGAAGGCGACCTGGCGCATTCGCACCGGCGGCTTTCCCTACCACCTCGTCCTTCTGCAACTCGATCATGATGCCAGTTTTCGCGCGCATTCGGACTTCACCTCGACCACCGATTTCATCGAGACTTGCCTGACGTCCTTCGCCGAAGGCGCTCCCCGGCATCACCATATCGTCTTCAAGGCGCATCCGCTGGAAGACGAACGCAGTGCGGTCTCCGACACAATCCGGGAGGGCGCGCGGCACCGCGCACTTGAAAAGCGCGTCCATTACGTGCGGGGCGGCAAGCTCGCCGGGCTTCTCGACAGCGCCCGAAGTGCGGTCACCGTCAATTCCACCGCCGGACAGCAGGTGCTCTGGCGTGGGCTGCCGCTCAAGGCTCTCGGTCGTGCGGTCTACAACCTGCCCGAGTTCGTTTCGGGCCAGCTTCTCTCCGAGTTTTTCGCATCGCCTACCCGCCCCGATAGCCGGGGCTATCGCGATTATCGCCACTACCTGCTTGAAACTTCGCAGATTCCGGGCGGCTTCTACGCCTCGCGCGGGCGGCGGGCGGTTCTGCGGCAGGTTGTCGACATGATTCTTTGGCCCGAAGACCCTTACGACACACTGACCTCGGGCAAAGCGGCACCACGGCAACAGTTGGCGGGAAGCGATCACGCGAACTGGTAATGTTGGCAACCGTCAACTAACCTCGGGAAAAAATGAAGGCAGGTTCTGGCAAAGGAGCCTAAAGCAGTGTCGATCTTGAGTGGCCGTAGAACCAGCCTGCTGGTCTGCCTTGTCGTTGTGGGCGGGCTTGCGAGTTGTGGCCTGCCGAGATCCGGCCCGAACAAGCGCGAGATCTTTTCGTCTTCTGTCGAGAAGAAGGGCGACGCCTATATCGTCCCGGTTGACCAGCGCGTCATCAGACTGACCGCGATCACGCCGAGCCTTGGTTTTTCCAACGCTTTCCAGTCTGCGGGACTCGTCGGCTCCGACGTCATTCACGCTGGCGACGTTCTTGCCCTGTCAATCTGGGAAAACGTGGACAACGGCCTTCTCGCGAGCAATGGAACGAACGCGACTGCCCTCAGCGAGGTGCAGGTTGACGGGGCGGGCTATATCTTCGTGCCCTATGCGGGCCGCATAAAGGCTGCCGGAAACACGCAGGAAGCGCTGCGTCAGACTATCACTGAAAAACTCAGCTCCCAGACCCCCGACCCACAGGTGACGGTATCGCGCGTAGCGGGCGACGGATCGACTGTCTCGGTCATGGGCGGCGTCGGCGCGCAGGGTGTCTTCCCGATCACCCAGCCGACGCGGACACTGTCGGCGATGCTCGCCAAGGCCGGCGGCGTCGTGATCGAACCGGAGGTCGCGCAGATCACGGTAACCCGCGGCAGCAAGTCGGGCAAGGTGTGGCTGAAAGACCTCTATTCCAATCCCCGCATGGACATCGCGCTCCGCCCCGGCGACGTGATCCTCGTCGAGAAGGATCAGCGCACCTTCACGACGCTCGGCGCGACTGGCACCCAAACCCGCGTGCCATTCGAGACACAGAAACTCTCGGCCGTCGAAGCCATCGCTCAGGCGGGCGGCCTTTCCACGAATTTCGCGGACCCGACCGGCGTCTTCGTCCTGCGCGACGAATCCGAAGGCGTCGCGCGGCAGGTGCTTGGCCGTCCCGACCTCGTCGGTCCGCAGCGCGTCGCCTATGTCATCAGCCTCACCGAGCCGGACGGACTCTTCAACGCGCGCGACTTCTTGATCCGCGATGGCGATACCGTCTACGTCACCGAGGCGCCTTACGTTCAGTGGACAAAGACCCTTTCGGTTCTGACTGGTACGGCGGGCTCGGCCAATGCCGTCTCGAGCGCCGCCGGACTCTGATGGCTGCGCGCGGCGCAGGCGAGAACGGCAACGAACGGGAAAATCTCCCCGTCGGGGGCGAACCGCTCTTCGTGTTCAATGGCGGCTTCCTGACCCAGCCGCGCCTTCGGCGGATACTCCAGCTTGCGGGCTACGACATCCGACTGGGCAAACCCGGCGCCCCCGGCGATCGCGTGGGCGTCTGGGGCCGCAGCCCCACCGCACCGCGCGGCGAGGTGGTCGCCGACCTGACCGATACCTCCATCGTGCGCATGGAGGACGCGTTTGTGCGTTCCGTTCGGCCAGGCCGGGATGGGGGCGAACCGCCGATCGGACTTATTATCGACCGTATGGGCGGAGTGCATTTCGACAGTTCCGCACCTTCGGAAATCGAACACCTCCTGATGCATGACGCGCTGGACGACGGCGCGGTCCTGCAACGCGCGCGGGACGGGATCGAGCGCCTGAAACACCTTCATCTGTCGAAATACAATGATTTCGACCCTGCCGCTCCCGTTCCCGAACCGGGCTATGTTCTGGTGATCGACCAGACCCAAGGCGATGCCTCCATCCTCTACGGGAAGGCGGCGCCCTCGACCTTCCGCGAGATGCTGGTCTTCGCACAGGAGGAACATCCTGGCGCGCGGATCGTCATCAAGAGCCATCCGGAAACCCTCGCGGGACACCGGCCCGGCCATTACAACGAAGGTCATGAGCACGGGCGCGTCTCTCTGCTGCGCAATCCGGTCTCGCCTTGGGCGCTGATGGATGGTGCGATCGGTGTTTATACCGTCTCGTCGCAACTCGGGTTCGAGGCGATCATGGCCGGTCACAAGCCGCGCGTTTTCGGCCAGCCCTTCTATTCCGGCTGGGGTCTGACGCTGGACGAGAACCCGGTACCGCGCAGGGAAAGACACCTGACCCGCGCCCAGCTGTTCGCCGCCGCGATGATTCTCGCGCCAACCTGGTACGATCCCTGCCGCGACCGTCTTTGCAGCTTCGAGGCGGCAATAGATCATATGGAGGCGAAGCTTCGCACCCATCGCGCCGACGGCGCGGGCTATGTGGCAAGCGGAATGCGGCTCTGGAAACGGGCGCATCTGCAAAAGGTCTTCGGCGCGGAAAAGCGGCTGGTCTTCGAGAACGATCCGGGCCGAGCGGCGGCGCGGGCGAAGGCGGAGGGGCGCGGCCTTCTGGTCTGGGCCGGAGAGGAGACCGAGACGCTCCGCGATCTCGCCGGGGACGTACCGCTGGCGCGCGTCGAGGACGGGTTCCTGCGCTCGCGCGGGCTTGGCGCCGCGCTGATCCCGCCCGTGTCGCTCGTCACCGATCAAACCGGCATCTACTACGACCCGGCGCGGGAAAGCGATCTGGAGCGCCTGATCGCGGACGGTCCGCCGCCCGGTGGCGAATTGCGCGCAGAACGACTCGTCGCGAAGATCACCCGCGCCGGCCTCAGCAAGTACAATCTCGACCACGCGCCGCTGCCCGACCTGCCGCGCGGGCATCGCATCCTCGTTCCAGGGCAGGTGGAGGATGACGCCTCGATCCGGTTCGGCGCGGGAAAGGAACACACGAACCGCGCGCTTCTTGCGCGGGTACGGGCCGAGAACCCGGATGCTGTGCTGATCTACAAGCCGCATCCGGACGTCGAAGCGAATCTGCGCGCGGGGGCGGTGCCGGATGACGAGGCGCTCGAGCATGCCGACCTGATCCTGCGCGACACCAGCCCCGCCGATTTGATCGAAGCGGTGGATGAGGTCTGGACGATCACCTCGCTTCTGGGCTTCGAGGCGCTGATCCGGGGCAAGCCGGTCACCTGCCTTGGCATGCCGTTCTATGCGGGATGGGGCCTGACGCGCGACGTCTTTCCTGCGCCGGAGCGTCGGCGGGCGCGACCGAGCCGCGCCGCGCTCGCCCATGCGGCGCTGATCGGCTATCCGCGCTACTTCGATCCGGTCTCGCGGCTGCCCTGCCCGCCCGAAGTGGCGGTCGAGCGACTGGCGCGGAACGAAGTTCCGCTGCCCGGCCGCGGCAACCGGATGCTGTCCAAGCTTCAGGGGCTGTTCGCCAGCCAGTCGTGGCTTTGGCGATAAGGCCGGATGCCTCCGGCGGAGGTATTTTTGGCAAGATGAAAGTTAAGCCCGCGACCAGAGACTGAGCGTGTCCGGACCGATCCGGTCAATTTGAGCAAGTTCGAATCGCGGCGCGGCGGCCAGCGCGTCGAGATTGAGCGGCGCGACGGCCGGGCGCCCGTCCGCGCCGATTGCGATACCGGCGGCAAAGACCGCAAGATCGTCGACCAGCCCCGCGCCGAGCAAAGCCGCCGCAATCTGTCCGCCGCCCTCGCAGAAGACGCGCGTCAGACCTGCATCGCCGAGCGCTGCAAGCATCGCCGCGGGATCGAGCCCGCCTGCGGCCTCCGGCACCTCCAGCAGCCGCGCACCCTTCTCCTCCCAGAACCGCTGCGCGGCAGCGGGCGCACCAGGGCCATGCAAAAGCCAGACCGGCACATCCCGCGCGGTGCGGACAAGGTGGCCGTCCAGCGGCAGGTCGAGCGTCCGGGATGCGACGATCCGCACCGGCTGCCAGCTCGATCCGAGGCCGCGCACAGTGAGCGAGGGGTCGTCCGCCCGCGCTGTGCCAGCGCCGATCAGGACCGCGTCGTGGATCGCCCGCATCGCATGGACACGCCGTCGCGCGGCCTCGCCCGTGATCCACTGGCTCTCGCCCCTGGCCGTGGCGATACGGCCGTCGAGGCTTGTGGCAAGCTTCAGCGTGACCATCGGGCGGCCCGCACGCACGCGGCTCAGGAACCCCTTCTGGAGTGCTTCCGCCTCGGCCGCCATCAGTCCTGTTTCGACCGCGAGCCCGGCCTTTCGCAGCATCGCATGTCCGCGCCCGCCGACGCGCGGGTCAGGGTCTTCGAGCGCGGAAACGACACGCGTCACACCGGCAGCGCACAGCGCCTCGGCGCAAGGCGGTGTCCTGCCGTGATGGGCACACGGCTCAAGCGTGACATAGACCGTCGCCCCGCGCGCAGCCTCGCCCGCCTGCGCCAATGCCATGGTTTCCGCATGAGGACGTCCGCCGGGCTGCGTCCAGCCTCGCCCGACGACACGTTCGCCCTTCGTGACGACACAGCCGACCGCCGGATTGGGCCAGACCCGGCCAAGCCCGCGCCGGGCGAGGCCAAGAGCGTGGGCCATGTGCTGCCGGTCGGCCTCCCGGCTCACTCTTCCGCCTGGAGGGTCGGGCGCAGCTCCGAAACAAACTTGTCGAAGTCGTCCGCCTCTTGGAAGTTCTTGTAAACGCTCGCAAAGCGGACGAACGCGACGGTGTCGATCCGCGCGAGCGTCTCCATCACGATCTCACCGATGGTCTTCGACGGAATGTCGGTTTCGCCCAGGCTTTCCAGACGTCGGACAATGCCGGAGATCATCTGGTCGATGCGCTCCGGATCTATGGGTCGTTTCTGCATGGCGATGCGGATCGAGCGTTCCAGCTTGTCTCGGTCGAAATCCTCGCGCTTTCCGGAGGATTTGATGACGACGAGATCGCGGAGCTGGACCCGCTCGTAGGTGGTGAAACGCCCTCCGCAGGCTGGGCAGAAACGGCGCCGCCGGATCGCGACATGATCTTCTGCCGGCCGCGAATCCTTCACCTGAGTATCGACATTCCCGCAAAACGGACAGCGCATAAACTTCCCCTCGGCCTTCGTCCCCGAATATCCACAGGTACTATAGGCGGGCCGCTAGTATTTGGGTAGGGGGCAAATGACGGCACCAGATACCGCAATCCACCTTCAACCCCGCAGGCAAGCCACCACCTGCCGCTCGTGCGGGGTGCGGCGATGCTCGAAGAGATAGATGCCCTGCCATGTGCCAAGCGCGGGCTTGCCGCCGATCACCGGGACAGACAGGCTGACTGGCAGGAGCGCCGCGTAGATATGCGCGGGCATGTCGTCTGGCCCTTCGTCGGCATGGGTCAGGTAGGACATCGATGGATCGTCGGCGGGCGGCACAAGACGGTGGAGGAACGCCGCCAGATCGCGGCGCACCGCCGGATCGGCGGTTTCCTGAATGAGAAGCAAGCATGATGTATACCGCACGAACACGGTGAGAAGCCGGTCACCCCGACCTTCACAGAAACCGCGCACGTCCTTCGTGAACTCGTAAAGTCCCTGGCCATGTGTGGCGAATTTGAACGTCCGGTGCTCACCAGGCCAACCTCTTGTCGCCATGCGCATCCTCGATGACGCCCGCCCCCGTCAGAGTCAAATCCCGCCTGTCGGTGAAGAGAACTTGGCGGCCCCTTGCTATCCCGCCGATACGGGCACGGTTCAGAAGATCGGCTTTGACGTAGTCGGCAGAATTGTGAACGAGCTGGCGCATTATCCGCAGCGCCCACGGCGAGTACAGCCCCCGCGCGATTGTGACCGCCTCCGCGCTCCGCTCCGTGATAGCTTGTTCAGTATTTCAGGAGGAGAAGTATCAATGACTCGTCTGACTGCCAAGGATTTCAGCCCTGAACTTCTCGAGCTTTATGACTTCTACGCTCACGGCAAGATCACCAAGCGCGAGTTTCTCGACCGGGCCGGAAAATACGCAGTGGGCGGCCTGACCGCCGCCACGATCCTGAGCCAGATGAGCCCGGACTACGCGCTGGCCGAGCAGGTGCCACCCGACGATCCGACAATAGTGGCGGAGCGGATCGCCTATCCCTCTCCGGAGGGGCACGGCGAGGTGAACGGGTTGCTCGCGCGTCCGGCAGGTGCGTCGGGCAAACTCCCCGCCGTCGTGGTCGTGCATGAGAACCGCGGCCTCAACCCCTATATCGAGGACGTCGCAAGGCGGCTTGGCAAGGCGGGTTACCTCACCCTTGCGCCCGACGGGCTGACGAGCGTCGGCGGGTATCCCGGCAATGACGACAAGGGCCGCGAGTTGCAGCAGACCGTCGATCCGGTGAAGCTGATGAACGACTTCTTCGCCGCCGTGGATTTCCTGATCGGGCACGATGCCTCGACCGGCAAGGTCGGAATCGTCGGCTTCTGCTATGGCGGCGGGGTGTGCAACGCGGCTGCGGTCGCCAATCCGAGGCTTGCCGCAGCGGTACCTTTCTACGGCCGACAGCCCGCGACGAAGGACGTGCCGAGGATTGAGGCGCCCCTGATGCTGCATTACGCCGGCCTCGACGAGCGGATCAATGCGGGCTGGCCGGATTACGAGGCGGCCCTGAAGGCCAACGGAAAGGAGTATGAGGCGTTCGTCTACGAAGGCGTCAACCACGGCTTTCACAACGATACCACGCCCCGCTACGACGAACCTGCCGCCACGCTCGCCTGGGAAAGGACCCTCGGGTTCTTCAAGGAAAAGCTGGCTTGATCCAACGGCCTTGATATGAGATTTTTTTGCCAACATATTGATCTGATGAGCATTTTCTGGTGCCGTCGGGGAAGTTCAAATATTTGTGCTGCGCACATCTCGACTTCCCCCTGCCCGCCGGCATCCGCGCGCTGAGGCGGATTTGGGTTCCCAAGTGGCGCAAATCAAGTTGCCGAGGCGCGACAATGATGCTCCGATCAGGGCGAGAGAGGACCGACATGGCAAAGTCTGACGATGAGGACAGCGGCGGCTCGCCGCCCTGTTTCCTGCATGAGCTGGATCCGAGCATCGGCGGCATTGCGGATGCCGAAACCGAGCGCGATGTCACGCGCTGGCGCAAGGCGGAACGCGCGCGCCTGATCGCGGCGCGGCAGGCCATTCCCGTATCCGCACGCACGTCGGCCGATGCGGAGATCGCGGCGGAACTGACGCGGCGACTTGGCGATCCGTCAGGCCGGACGGTGGCGCTTTACTGGCCGTTCAAAGGCGAGCCCGATCTTCGCGAATGGGCGGCGGAGATGCGTGTTTCTGGCGCACGCATGTGCCTGCCGGTCGTCGTGCAAAAGGCATCGCCCTTGATCTTCCGCGCCTGGACCGGGGCGGAAAAACTCGAGCGCGGAGTTTGGAACATCCCGATCCCGCCCGAAAAGGCGCCGGAAGTCGTTCCGGATGTGGTGATCTCTCCCGTCGTCGGCTTCGATCCCGGGAATTACCGGCTGGGCTATGGCGGCGGGTTCTATGACCGGACGCTCGCGGGACTGCGGGCGGCAGGGCACCGTCCAAGGGTCATCGGCGTCGGCTTCACGCTCCAGCGCATCCCGACGATCTATCCGCAGCCCTACGATGTGGCGCTGGACGAAGCGGTGCTGGTGGAGGTTTGAAGGGCGCGGCCCCGACGCCTCAGAAATCCCGGAACAGCCGTACGATCGTGCAATAGGTGTCGCGCGCGGTGCCGGCGGCGATGCCGCCATCGCCTTTCTCGCGCCCGAAGGACGTGAACAGCGCCATCTCGGTCTTTCTGGCCGGATCGAGCGTGAAGGTGATGCCCTGCCCCTGTTTGCGCGGCGACGGCGAGGCCCGGTAGATCGGTGTTCGTGCCGACTGGCCAAGGGCGCGCATGACATAGTCCCCCGCCGCGCAGAGATACTGCGTCTCAGCGTCCGGGCTGGGGAAGTCCACGAGGAACGTCGCTGCGTCAACCGGCTGAACGCGCATCCCGTTTTTCGCCGTAAAGGCCAGCGCGGGGGATGCGGCGGTGATGATGAGGGCGAAGCTCAGGATCGGGCGGAACATGGGGCCTCCGGCTATGCAACGAGGCATCTTCGCGGATTTTCGGGCGGATGTCTTCTCACCCATCATCAAGAATGTGCGAGCGGGCGGGCGCGGGAGCTTTGCGTTCGGGTATCAAGCAAAGAAGGACAGCGCCCGCAGTGTCGATTGCTATAAATTCAGCTTTTCGACCGAGCGCCAGTCGAACACGCGCACCCTATCCTGTTCGGCCGCAACATCGTCCCGGGTGAGGCCCGTACTGGCGTAAAATCCGTCAGAGAATGACCCGGATGACGGCATCGGGGCGCCCCGATCCAGGCTGTCCTTCGACACGACGAGCGTCGAGACGTTGGGAAGCCCCAGATCGGCGCAAATCTCGGCCGCCCGATTGAGGTAAGACGCCAAACCCTGACCGTTGACCTTCGACATCCCAAGCCGGCGCGCAAGCTCCGAATAGGTGATGGCAGGTTCGCCCGCGAGAACAGCCTTGGCAACGATCTGGATTGTCGCCAAGGCACGCTGTTGAGCCAGGGGAGTCACGCCAGAGGCGCTCATTGATCCAGGAAGCTCCTGAGCTTCCGCGACCTGGACGGATGCTTCAGTTTCCTCAGCGCCTTGGCCTCGATCTGCCGGATCCGCTCGCGAGTGACGCTGAACTGCTGGCCGACTTCCTCGAGGGTGTGGTCGGTGTTCATGCCGATGCCGAAGCGCATGCGCAGCACCCGCTCCTCGCGCGGTGTCAGCGAGGCCAGCACCCGCGTCGTCGTCTCCTTCAGGTTCTCCTGAATGGCCGAGTCCAAGGGCAGGATCGCGTTCTTGTCCTCGATGAAATCGCCGAGTTGCGAATCCTCCTCGTCGCCGATGGGCGTCTCCAGAGAGATCGGCTCCTTGGCGATCTTCATCACCTTTCGGACCTTCTCGAGCGGCATCTGGAGCTTTTCGGCGAGTTCCTCGGGCGTCGGTTCGCGGCCGATCTCATGCAGCATCTGGCGGCCGGTGCGGACCAGCTTGTTGATGGTCTCGATCATGTGGACCGGAATGCGGATGGTGCGGGCCTGATCGGCGATGCTGCGCGTGATGGCCTGCCTGATCCACCATGTCGCATAAGTGCTGAACTTGTAGCCGCGACGGTATTCGAACTTGTCCACCGCCTTCATCAGGCCGATATTGCCTTCCTGAATGAGATCAAGGAATTGCAGCCCGCGGTTCGTGTACTTCTTGGCGATGGAAATGACGAGGCGAAGGTTGGCTTCGACCATTTCCTTCTTGGCCTGCCGGGCTTCCTTCTCGCCCTTCTGGACCTGGTTCACGATGCGGCGGAATTCCGAAATGTCGACGCCGACATACTGGCCGACCTGCGCCATCTCGGTGCGGAGCGTTTCAACCTTGTCCTGGCTCTTCTCGATCAGTGCCTGCCAGCCTCGGCCCGCCTTCTCGGCCATCCGGTCAAGCCAGGTGGGGTCAAGCTCGTAGCCGCGGTATTCATCGATGAATTCGCGCCGGTTGATGCGCGCCTGGTCTGCAAGCTTCACCATGTTGGAATCGATCGACATGATACGGCGGTTGATGCCGTAAAGCTGGTCGATCAGCGCCTCGATCCGGTTGTTGTGGAGATGCAGTTCGTTGACCAGAACCACGATCTCGGAGCGCAGCTTCTGATAGGCCGATTCATCCGCGACGGAGAAGGTACCGTCCTCGTTCAGCGTGGCGGACATGCGCTGGTCCTGCATTTCGGCAAGATTGACGTAGTCGCGCGCGATGAGTTCCAGCGTTTCGAGAACGCGCGGCTTAAGCGCCGCCTCCATCGCAGCGAGCGACATGTTGGAGGCCTCATCGTCATCGTCATCGTCTTCTTCCGCGGTCTTGGCGATGGGATTGCCGTCAGCGTCAAGCTCGGGCTCGGCTCTCGCGCTGCTCCGAAGAGGCCGCACCGCCCTCTACCACGGGCGTCTCCAGCTCGTCCTCGCCATCGAGCGAGCGGCCGAATGTGGCATCAAGGTCGATCACGTCGCGCAGCAGGATGTCTTCGCTGAGCAATTCGTCGCGCCATATCGTGATCGCCTGGAATGTCAGCGGGCTTTCGCAGAGGCCCGCGATCATCGTGTTGCGCCCGGCCTCAATCCGCTTGGCGATGGCGATCTCGCCCTCGCGCGAAAGAAGCTCGACCGAGCCCATCTCGCGCAGGTACATGCGGACCGGATCGTCCGTCCGGTCAAGCGTCTCGGTGCTCGACGAGGACAGCGCCACCTCGCGTGAGGTCGAGGTTTCGACCACCGCGCCCGCGCTTTCCGGTTCGTCCCCGGCCTCATCGTCCTCGATGACGTTGATGCCCATCTCGGAGAGCATCGACATCACGTCCTCGATCTGCTCGGAAGACACCTGCTCGGGCGGCAGCACCTGGTTGAGCTGATCGTAGGTGATGTAGCCGCGCTCGCGCGCATCCGCGATCATCTTCTTGACCGCGGCCTGGCTCATGTCGAGCGTGTGCTCGTTGTCCTGATCGTCGGTCTTCTGATCGTCGGTGTCCTTGGCAGCCATAGGCGCTCCTTGCGTCGTCAGGACCGGCGGGCGGGCCGGTGCGAATCGGTGTTGTTTATGTAGCGAATCGCGGCGGCGAATCACAGGGGGCCGATTCTCTTCGGCCGCCGCCTTTACGGTTTCTTCTTGATCTCCGCGGCGCCGTCGATGAGGCGCTGCAACCAATCCGACATGGCGGCACGGTCCTCGCCGCCTTCGGAAATCTCATCCAGCTTCGAACGCTCGGCTTGATGGCGGGCCTCCGCGGCGCGTGACAGACGCCATGTCAGCCCCTCATCGGCAAGACCCGTCAGATCCTCCATTGCTTCCGCAATCTCGACCTGCGCCCCCCGGCGCGCCTCCAGCTTGGCAAATTCTTCGGCAAGACACATCACGGCAAAATCGAAATCCGCGGCCTTGCGCACCGGTGGCGCGGTCTGGACATGGGCAAGGCCCATGAGCTTTTCAACCTCCGCCCCCGCGCTCACGTCAATCTTTGCGCGAAAATCCGGGCCGTCGCGGCATGGGAACCGCGTGAAGCGTGGCAAGAAGCGCATTCCTAAGGCGATTGTGCCCAGAGTCGCGCATCTCGACCGTCTCGAATTGAGTCTCGAACCGTTCGAGAGCGCCCGGATGAGCCAGCGCGATCGCGAGGATCATAGCCTCGTGCAGGTATTCCTCGACCTCCGGACCGCTCGCCGCCGCAAGAAGCGAGCCGCGCGTCACGGGCAGGGCCGCTGCGGGCAGCTTGCGGCCCCATTTTCCGGGCGCGCGCGGCACGAAGGCGGGGCGTCCGGTCCCGAACAATTCGCGGCGCAGGCGATTGATCTCGTCACCGTAATGAGCGCGGATCGAAGGGTCGGCGATCCGCTTGATCGCGGCGCGAAGCGACTTGTCGAGCGCCGCACGACGCTCTGGACTGTCGATGACCTTTCCTTCCGTCTCGCGACGCCAGAGGAGCTTCACCATAGGCTCGGCACCCTCGGTCAGCTTGGCCATGGCCTCGCGTCCGCGCATCCGGATCAGGTCGTCAGGGTCCATCCCCTCGGGAAGGCTGACGAAGCGCAGGCCCTGCCCCGCTTCGAGCATCGGCAATGCCAGGTCGACAAGCCGCGTCGCCGCACTGATGCCCGCAGTGTCGCCATCGAGCATGATCACCGGCTCGGGATGGATGCGCCAAAGCAGGCGCAATTGATCCTCGGTGATCGCGGTGCCGAGGGGTGCCACCGCCGCCCCGAACCCGGCCGTCACCAGCGCGATCACGTCCATATAGCCTTCGGCGACGATCAGCGGCTGGCCCTTGCCCGCCGCCTCGCGCGCGGGCCCATGGTTGTAGAGGCTGCGGCCCTTGTCGAAAAGCTCGGTTTCCGGAGAGTTCAGGTATTTCGCGCTGTCGTTCGGGTCCATCGCCCGGCCGCCGAAGGCGATGCAGCGGCCCGCGCGCGTCGCGGATCGGGAACATGATCCGGTTGCGGAAGACATCATAGGGCGCCTTGCCCTTGCTGCTCGGCTTCGCAAGCCCCGCGCCGAGGATCAGGTCATCGGCAATGCCCCTGCCCTTCAGTTGATCCCACAGGCCCTGCCAGCCGTTGGGTGCGAACCCGATCTCGAACCGGTCAAGCGCCGCGTCCGTCAGTTTTCGCCTGGCAAGATAGTCACGCGCCGCCGCGCCCGCGCCGGTCTTCAGTTGCAGCCGGAAGTAGCGCACGGCTTCCTCCATCACCGCCGCCAGTTCGCTGCGCCGGTCGGCCTTTTCGGCCTCGCGCGGATCGCGGGCGGGCATCGTCATGCCGGCCTCGCGCGCCAGCGTCTCGACCGCCTCGATGAAGGACATGTTCTCGGCTTCCTTCAGGAACGAGATGGCATCGCCCTTCGCGTGACAGCCGAAGCAATAGTAGTAGCCCTTGCGGTCATCGACATGGAAGGAGGCCGACTTTTCCTGGTGGAACGGGCATGGCGCCCACATGTCGCCCTTGGCCTGATTTGATTTGCGGTTGTCCCAGATGACCTTGCGACCGATCACGCTGGAAAGCGAGATGCGGGTGCGCAGTTCATCAAGGAAACCGGGGGGCAAACTCATCCCCTGAATATCCGCTCTTCGGACCGGGCGGGCAAGGGGCCACGCCCCCGAAACGCGGTCAGGAGAGCGTCTCGCGCGCGGCAACCGCCTCCATCGCCTGATGAAGCTCATGCACCGCTGACGCAGCCATCGACCGGAAGACCATGATGTCGAAACTCTCCGCGCCCGATCGCAGGAGGATCATCATCATGTGATTGAGGCCACTGCGGGCCACTTGCCCCTCGGCAAAGGCCGCCGGCCTCAGGTCGAGCGGGACCAGTCGCGCCAGAACGGCGGCGGAACCCGGCCCCTTGAGCCGGATTCGCGCCCAGCCATCGCTCTGATCGCTCAGCGCGGCGAGACCTTCGAGGGCGTCAGGATCGGCGCCGAGCAGGAAGGCCTGGTCCATGCCGGTCCAAAGGATCGCCGCAGTGCCGGATGTGACCGACCGCCCCGGAGCTGGCCATCCGATCCCGATGGATTTGAGTGCGGCGCGAAGGGCGCGCACTTTTCCCTTCAGCGGAGCCACCGATGTCATCTGCACGAAGGGCAGTTCGGAGAGAACCATCCCCCGAGAGACGCGCGGCAGCAGGCCGTCGCAGGCCGATTTCTCGATCAGGCTAGGCACGGGCGCGTCCTCCCTCGGGGTCGAAGAATACAGGGTTCACCACCTCGCAAAGAACGTCGGTATGGCGCAGATGATCGACAAGGCGCACGCGGGTCCCGAACCGGGCGCGGCCGTTCTTCAGAAAGGCAAGGCCGAGATGGCTGCGGAGCGTTGGCGACCAGCAGACCGAGGTGACATAGCCCTGATCGTTGGCGCGGACCGGCTCCGCGCCGTCGTCGAAAAGATGCGCGCCCGCGCCGATCGGTTTCGAGGCTGGAACCGGCTTCAGGCCGACCAGCTGCTCGCGTTCCGGTCCGGTCAGGCCGGGGCGTTCGGACGCGGCCTTGCCGATGCAGTCCTTCTTTTGCGAAACCATGCCTTGCAGGCCGATATCGAAGGCCGTCACGCGGCCGTGGATCTCGGCATGGGTGATGAAGCCCTTTTCAATCCGCAGGACGTTCAGCGCCTCCATCGCGTAGGCGCCGCCGCCGAGGCTTTCGGCGCGGGCGACCAGATCGCGGTAGAGCGCCGCGCCGTAGCGGGCCGGGACGGCGATCTCGTAGCCAAGCTCGCCCGAGAAGGAGATGCGGAAAAGTCGCGCACCGACATCCATCACGCGGACCGGACCGCAGCCGAGGAAGGGGATCGCGGCATCATCGATCGGCGCTTCCAGAAGCGAATTCAGGAGTTCGCGCGCGAGCGGTCCCGCAACGGCGAATTGCGCCCACTGTTCTGTGACGGAAATCGTGTGCACATCCCAATCGGGGCAGTGTGCCTGGGCGACGAAATCGAGATGCCGCATCACCTGACCGGCGGCGGCAGTGGTCGTCGTCGTCAGATAGTGATTGTCGCCGAGCCGCGCGGTGGTGCCGTCATCCACCACCATGCCATCCTCACGCAGCATCAGGCCGTAGCGGACCCGGCCGAGCTTCAAGGTGGAAAACGTGTTGGTATAGACGAGGTCGAGGAATTGGGCGGCATCGGTGCCCTGAATGTCGATCTTGCCGAGGGTGGAGACATCGCAGACGCCCACCCTTTCACGCACCATCGCCACTTCGCGGTTGCACGAGTTGAGCCAGGTCTTCTCGCCCGGACGCGGGAAGTAGGAGGGGCGGTACCAGAGCCCCGCCTCGATCATCGGCGCGCCGCGCTCGATGCTCGCCTGATGCGAGGTGGTGAAGCGCTGCGGAGCGAAGCCCTTGCCCTGCCCGCCCGCGCCGAGGGCGGCGATGGAAATCGGCACATAGGGCGGGCGGAAGGTCGTTGTTCCGGTCTCAGGAATGCCCCTGCCGGTCGCGTCGGCCAAGACGGCGAGCGCCCCGATGTTTGAGTTCTTGCCCTGATCGGGGGCCATGCCTTGCGTCGTGTAACGTTTCATGTGCTCGACGGAGCGGAAGTTCTCCTGCGCCGCGAGGCGAACATCCTTGGTCGTGACGTCATTGGCGAAGTCGAGCCAAGCGCGGTGTTTGGCATCCGGGACTTCCCAGTAGGCACGAAGGCGGATCGCCCCGTCCTCAGCCTCCGGCACGTCGGCCTTCTTCGGTTTCAGGCCAAGTTCGGCAAGTACGGTTTTGGCCGCGTCAACACCTTCAATCAAGCACGTCTGGGTTGAAAATGTGCCATTCGCGGACCCCGCCGACGTCAGGCCGGGCACCATTTCAGGCTTCGGCACGAAGGCCGCGATATCATCGCGCCAGACCGGGCGGCCGTTCATGTGGCAGGTCAGGTGCAAGGCCGGGTTCCAGCCGCCGGAGACAGCAAGGCAGTCGCAGGGGATGCGGGTGATCTTGCCCGCGCGGTCGGCGATGACGACCTCGCGCAAGCCCTTGCGGCCGACCGTATCGACGACCCGCGCCCCGCCATGAAAGCTCACGCCATCCGGGGCGGAGGCGTCCTCGCGCACGTCGATCAGGGCCGAGACCTTCACACCCGCCGCCTGGAAGTCGCGCACGGTCCGATGGGCGTCGTCGTTGTTGCCGAAGACCGCGACGGCGTGACCGGCGGTCACTCCCCATCGGTTGAGATAGGCGCGCGCCGCCCCGGCCATCATCACGCCGGGACGGTCGTTGTTGGCAAACGCGATGGACCGCTCATGCGCGCCCGAGGCGAGGATCGCGCGCTTGGTAACGATCCGCCAGAAGCACTCGCGCGGCAGATCCATCGGCGGGCGGGCAAGATGGTGGCCGACCCGTTCCAGCGCGCCATAGGTACCACCGTCATAGGCGCCGGTGACGGTGGTGCGGGTCATCAGCCGAACATTCGGCAGGCTGGCGAGTTCCGTCACGACCCCGGTTGCCCAGTCGGCGCCCGTCTTGCCGGCGACTTCATGGGTTTCCGCCAGCAGCCGTCCGCCCATCTGTGCGTCCTCTTCAGCGAGGATCACATCCGCACCGGCACGCGCCGCCGTCAGCGCCGCCATCAGGCCAGACGGGCCTGAACCGATGACCAGGAGGTCGCAGAAGGCATGGGCCTTTTCGTAGTGATCCTCATTGTGCTTTCGCGACAGCGCACCCAACCCCGCCGCCCTACGGATCGCCGGTTCATACAAAGATTCCCAGAAGCTTACGCGGCCACATGAAGGTCTTGTAGTAAAAGCCAGCGCTAAAGAACGGGGACATAATATCATTCATCGCCAGCATATCGAAATCGACCGAAGGCCAGGCGTTCTGCCCGCGCGCATCGAGGGCGGCGTGGATCTCCTGCACCGTGGCGCGGACGTTCGGGACCTGGGCCGCGCCCCGGCCCACGGTGACGAGCGCGCTCGGCTCCTCCGACCCCGCCGTCATGACGCCGCGCGGGCGGTGGTATTTGAAGGACCGGCCGAAGACCTTCACGCCCGAGGCGAGAAGTGCGGAGGCCAGCGTGTCGCCCTGAAAGCCGGTATAGTCCTTGCCGTCGAAGCGGAAGCCGACGGGGGCGTTGCTGTCGACAAGGCCCTTGCCTTCGATCCTCATGTCTTCGCCCCCTTCTTCGCGGACCTCTTCCGGTCGGCCAGCAGCCCCGTCGCGCTGATCGCATGGGTCACGGTGTTGCGCGTAACCTCGATCCAGGCCGAACAGCCAAGCTCGTGATACCAGAGGTCCGTGGTCTCCCCCGCCGGGTTGTCGCGGAGATGCAGGTAGTCGTCCCAAGCCTCGGGCGTGGCCCCTTCGGCGGGGCGGTCGGCATAGACCGAGGCGCCGTAATAGGTGAACTCGCGCCGGTCGCGGTCACCGCAAAGGGGGCAGGTTATGCGCATGACTTCTCTCCGTTGGCGATGCAGCGCGGGCAGCGCACTCCCCACCCTCTCCCTCCCCACAAGGGGGAGAGAAGCGCGCCTGCTTCGGCGCTTCCGCATGCGGCACCCTCCCCATTGTGGGGAGGGACGGGGTGGGGAGCTTTGTTCAGATATGTCATATCAATGCAGATTATGCTGCGACCCGGTACCTTCTTCGTCGAGAAGATGGCCCGTGGCGAAACGGTCGAGGCGGAAGCGGCGGGCGACCTCGTGCGGCTCTCCGGTCGCCATCAGATGCGCCATGCACCATCCCGACGCCGGCGTGGCCTTGAAGCCGCCGTAGTTCCAGCCGCAGTCGATGAAAAGGCCGCCCACATCGGTCCTGTCGATGATGGGCGAGCCGTCGGGCGTCATGTCCACGATCCCGCCCCACGACCGCAAGACCTTCGCCTTGCCGATCATCGGCATCAGCGTCATCCCCGCCTCCATCACATGCTCCAGCATCGGCAGGTTCCCCCGCGCGGCGTAGGAGGCGTAGAAATCGAGATCGCCACCAAAGACCAAGCCACCCTTGTCGGATTGCGAGATGTAGAAATGTCCCATACCGAAGCTGACGACGTGGTCGATGACGGGCTTCAGCCCCTCGGTCACGAAGGCCTGGAGGATGTGCGACTCGACCGGGAGCTGCATCCCCGCCATCGCCGCCACCTGCCCGGAACGCCCGGCAACGATGATACCCACCTTCTTTGCCCGGATCGCGCCGCGTGAGGTTTGCACGCCGGTGACGCGGCCGTCCCTGATGTCGATGCCCGTGACTTCGCAGTTCTGGATCAGGTCGACGCCGCGCTGATCCGCCCCGCGGGCATAACCCCAGGCGACCGCATCGTGGCGGGCGGTGCCGCCGCGCCGGTGGAGAAGCCCGCCATAGATCGGAAAGCGGGTCTGCTCAAAGTCGAGATAGGGCAGATGGCGGCGCACCCCCTCGCGGTCGAGAAGCTCCGCATCGTCGCCCTGGTTGATCATCGCATTGCCGCGCCGGGCGAAGGCGTCGCGCTGGCCATCGGAATGGAAGAGGTTGATGAGGCCCCTCTGCGAATGCATCACGTTATAGTTGAGATCCGCCTCAAGCCCCTCCCAGAGCTTCAGCGAGTGCGAGTAGAACTCCGAATTGCCCGGCAGGAAGTAGTTGGCGCGGACGATGGTGGTGTTGCGCCCGACATTGCCGCCGCCGAGATAGCCCTTTTCCAGCACGGCGATATTGGTGAGGCCATGGTTCTTGGCGAGGTAATAGGCCGTGGAAAGCCCATGCCCGCCGCCGCCGATGATGACGATGTCATATTCCGCCTTCGGCTCGGGCTCGCGCCAGACCGGCTTCCAGCCCTTGTTGCCGCGAAGCCCCTCGATGAGCACGTTCAGGCCCGAATACCGCATGGTCCCCTCCGTTTCCAGTCACAGTGAACCGATACCGGCCAGAGATTTCAACGGTTGAACGAGTGTTCCCCGCCAAATCGCGACAAGTGACGTCGCACTTGGCGTATTGCAGTGAAAAGTTTACCACGCCAACTCCGGCGCTCATGCCCATTCCCATGGCCGGGTGAATTCGCCAAGTTTGTGGGCGACCGCCGCCTCATCGACCTCTCCGGTCTTTTCCAGGCGCGCGACGAGGCCGCGCTTCTTGTCCTCGACGACGCCCTTCACCTTCACCGCGAGACCGGCATCCGCCAAAGCGGCATCATAGACCCGCGTGATCGCCATGCGGCGCAGGTCGGGCTTGAAGATCTTGCCGACCGCTGTCTTCGGCAGTTCGGCCATGATCTCGATATGCTTTGGCACGGCGGCACGTTCATGGATGCGCGCGCGCACATGTTCCAGAAGGTCGTCCACCGTCACGCTCGCCCCGGCGACGAGTTCGACATAGGCGCAAGGCAATTCGCCCGCGAAACTGTCGGGTTGGCCGATTGCGCCGGCGAAGGCGACCGCGGGGTGGCTCAGCAGCGCCTCCTCGATCTCGGCCGGGTCGATATTGTGGCCGCCCCGGATGATGAGATCCTTGGCGCGTCCGGTGATCCAGAGATAGCCGTCCGGGTCGACCCGGCCCAGATCGCCGGTGCGCAGGAAGCGGCCCTCGGCAAAAAGATCGCGGTTCTTGTCCGCTTCGGTATAGGTGGAGCCTTCGAAGACGCCAGGATTGGCGACGCAGATCTCGCCCACCTCGTCGGTGCCGCAAACGTGGAAGCCTTCTGGCGTCTTCCGCAGGATGCGAACATGGGTGTAGGGCAGCGGAATGCCCACCGACCCGACCTTCTTGGCGCCGTCGACCGGGTTGCAGGAGACGAGGCAGGTCGCCTCGGTCAGGCCGTAGCCCTCGGCGATCTCGACTCCGGTTGCAGCCTTGAAGCGGTTGTAAAGCTCCATCGGCAAGGGCGCCGACCCCGAAAGCGCAGTCTTCAGGGTCGAGACATCCGCATTCACCGGGCGCTGCATGAGGGCGGCGATCGCCGTCGGGACGGTGATGAGAAAGCTGACCCGCCAGCGTTCGATCAGCTTCCAGAAGTTGTCGAAGACACCCTCGCCACGATATCCCGCTGGTGTCGGAAACACCGTATGCGCACCCGAGGCGATGCAGGACATCAGGATTGGATAGACCGCGAAGACGTGGAACAGTGGCAGCGGGCAGATGAGGACATCGGTTTCGTCGAACAGAAGCTTGCCGCCCAACCAGCCGTTGTAGATCATGCCGGAATACTTGTGCTGTGCAACCTTGGGCATGCCGGTCGTGCCGCCAGTATGGAAATAAGCCGCGACGCGGTCGACCCCGCTGTCCTCGAACATCAGCCGGTCGGCGGGCAACTTGCGGGTTTCCTGCCCGTAGGACAGGATCCTGGCCTTGTGGTGGACCGGGTTCTTGGGCCGGATCAGCGGCACGATCCAGCTTTTTGGCGGCGTGAGATAGCGGTTAAGGTCGATCTCCAAAACGGTCTTCACGTTGGGCGCGTTCGCCACCGCTTTCGCGGCCTTCTGGGCCACATCTGACTTGGGGAAGGACTTGAGCGTCACGAGGACTTTCGCCTTCGTTTCGCGCAGGATCGACGCGATCTGTTCGGATTCCAGCAGTGGGTTGATCGGGTTGACGATGCCAGCGACGGCGCCGCCCAGCAGCGTCGCCACGGTTTCCAGTGCGTTGGGAAGCAAATAGGCGACCACGTCACCTTCGCCGACGCCGAGCTTGCGGAAAAGGTTCGCCGCGCGCGTGGCTTCGCCATGAACATCGGCCCATGTCAGCGTGATCGCGGGGTCGGTCGGGCCGGACAGAAGTTGATAGCTGACAGCGGGACGGTCGGGGTGGATGTCGCGGATGCGCGTCAGGAACTGATAGATCGTGACCGGAAGGTCCCGCGCACCGTATTCCTTTTCCTGTTCGATGAGATCGCGGTCAGCGACTGTCGCGAAGCGCGCCATATGTTCCTCCCCTTGCGCCCGTCAGCGAGCGGCCCCTTGATGGAGGATGCGGAGAAAGTTGCCTTTCGGCAAGTGTGACGCGTCGTTCCGCCGCTTGGGGACGCCGCGTCACGAAATCAGGAACGCGCCCGGTCGGGCCTCATTTCTGCGGGATGCGCAGCACCTGGCCCGGATAAATCTTGTCGGGATGCTTCAGCATGGGCTTGTTGGCCTCGAAGATTTCCGGATAGCGGTTGGCGTTGCCGAGCGTCTTCTTGGCGATCGCCGACAGCGTATCGCCCTTTTCCACGGTGTGGAAGACGGCGTCCTTGGTGTCATCGTCATCGGCGGTCTCGACCGCCGCCACGCCTTCGACGTTACCCACGGCGAGGATGACCTTCTCCTTCATTTCCGGACTGATCGCCTTGCCGCCGACCTTGACCTTGTCGCCCTCCACCTTGATGTCGAGGCCCGACGCGTCGAGTCCCAGATCCTTGATCTCCTTGTGCAGCGCATCCTCGGCCGGCGCTTCCGACGCCTCGGCGGCGCCGCCGAACAGCTTTTTGCCCGCGCCTTTCACGAAACTCCAAACACCCATCGTCATCTCCACTCATGTTGCACGCCGGTCGGACAAACCCTGAAGGCCCGGCGCGGTCACTATCGGGTGGGTGGCGCGGCTTTGCAACCGGAAGGCCGGTGGCGCGGACTATTCGGCGGCCAGGCCTTCGGTAAACTGAAGCCGGGCAAGGCGCGCGTAAAGCCCGCCTTCGGCCACCAGCGCGTCGTGGCTGCCGGTGGCGACGATATGGCCCTGGTCAAAGACGACGATGCGATCGGCCTTTTTCACCGTGGCAAGGCGATGCGCAACGATGATCGTCGTGCGACCCTTGGCCAGCTCGTCCACCGCAGCCTGCACGAGACGTTCGCTTTCGGCATCGAGCGCCGAGGTCGCCTCGTCGAGGAGAAGCACCGGCGCGTCGCGCAGGATGGCACGGGCGATGGCGATGCGCTGTTTCTGCCCGCCCGACAACATCACACCGCGTTCACCGAGGTAGCTTTCGTAGCCATCGGGCAGTGCGGCGATGAAATCATGCGCTGCGGCGGCGCGGGCGGCGGTCTCGACCTCGGCATCGCTGGCATCGGGACGGCCATAGCGGATGTTCTCACGCGCGGAGGCGGCGAAGATCGCCGGGTCCTGCGGAACGAGCGCGATGGCGTGGCGGAAATCCGACCGCTGCATGCCGGTCAGCGGCACGCCGTCGAGAAGCACGCGCCCCTCCTGCGGGTCGTAGAAGCGCAGAAGAAGCTGAATCACTGTCGTCTTGCCGGCGCCTGACGGGCCGACAAGCGCCACGGTTTCGCCCGGACGCACATGCAGATCGACGCCAGTCAGCGCCGATTGGCCGGGACGCGAAGGATAGCGAAAGGAGACGTCCTCGAAGCGGATGTCTCCCTTGGCCGGGCGCGGCAGCGCCAAGGGCAAGGCAGGGTCCGACACCGTGTCAGTCGCCCCGAGCAATTCCACCAGCCGCTCCGTCGCACCCGCCGCGCGTTGCAGCTCGCCCCAGATTTCCGAGAGCGCCGCGACGGATCCCGCCGCCAACACCGCATAGATGACAAACTGCACGAGTTCCCCCGCGCTCATCGCGCCGGCGCGCACGTCCCGTGCGCCGATCCAGAGAACACCGACGACGCCGCCGAAGACGAGGAATATGACGATGATCGTCATGAGCGACCGCGTTCGTATGCGCCTGAGCGCAGAGGCATAGGATTGTTCGGTCACCTTGGCGAAATCGCCCCGGGCCTCGGCCTCATGCGTAAAGGCCTGTACGGTCTGCACCGCGCCGAGCGCCTCGGCGGCTGAACCGGAGGATTGCGCGATCCAATCCTGGTTCTCGCGGGAAAGCGTGCGGAGCCGCCTGCCTTGCGTGACGATCGGCACGATCACCGCCGGCACGATCAGGAATACCAGGAGTGTCAGCTTCGGCGAGGTGAAGAACAGCATCACCAACCCGCCAAGCAGGATCAGCACGTTGCGCAAGGCGACCGACACGGACGAACCGATCACCGACAGGATCAACGTCGTGTCCGTGGTAATGCGGCTTACCACCTCGCCGGTCAGGATGCGCTCGTAAAAGGCCGGGCTCATCCCGATCACGCGGTCGAATAAGGCCTTGCGGATATCCGCGACCACCCGTTCGCCGAGTCGGGTGACGAGGTAATACCGGGCGCCCGTTCCGAGGGCGAGGAGCGCCGCGATCGCGAGCGCCCCGGCGAAATAGCTGTCGAGAAGTGCGGCGCCCTTGCTGAATCCGTCGATGACCCGCCTGACCGCCAAAGGCAGCGCCAGCGAGACCGAGGCCGTCAGCACCAGCGCCATCGCGGCCAGGATGATCATGGTCCGATAGGGCGCGAGGAAAGGCCAAAGCCCCCTCAACGCTCCAACCTCGCGCGAAGTCGCACGGTCTTCGGTGACGGCAACGGGTGATCTGGCCATGGCGCTTCCTTCCGGTTTCGGCGGTTTAGGCGTGCCCGTGCGGCGGAGCAAGTCAAAGCGTGGCGTCCGATTGTCGCGCCAGAAAGATCCAAACAAACGTCGCGCTACGCATCTGGCAAGATTCGATTTAGAACCTCGCCCATATTCGAAGAAAATTGCATAACGTGACAGATTGTCGCATCACTTTTCGAATTTCCTTGCTCAACTCGCCAAAAAAGGGACACGCTCCCACAGCTTTCGCGCAACACTTGGATACCCCGCCCAAGGGGATCAAAGAGGGAGTGAAGCATGGCTGACACCTATGTAGCCGCCTATGACGGGAGCGACGCCGCGCGCCGCGCCGTCGACCTCGCGCTTGGCCAGGCGCGGGCGAACGGCGCCCGACTTCTGATCGCTCACGTCTTGGAGTGGTCGCCTTATTCTTTCCTCACACCTGAGGAACTCGCTGAACGGCACAAGCGCCGGAGCGAGGAAATCGAACGCGCCAAGACCGCCGTCATAAAGCCTCTGGAAGAGAAGCTCAAAAAAAGCGGCGTTCAGGTCGACACGGTCATCAAATACGGCCACGTCGCCGAAACGCTCTGCGCGATTGCGGCTGCGGAAGGCGCCACGCAGATCTTCATCGGCCGCACCGGACATTCCACCTTCGTGGAACGTCTTTTCGGCTCCGTCGCCGGATCGCTCGCCCAGATCGCGCCGGTGCCCTGCACCATCGTGCCGTAACCAACGGGGACAGATACATGAGAAATGATTTCTTCACGCGCGCGGTGCTCGGCGCGGCCGGAGCGGTTTCATTCGCGTCCATGGCGACAGCGCAGACCACCGACGATACGATCAACGCGGCCTTCGCGAGTGCGACGGGCTGGTTTGTCAACTTCATCTTCGCGCCGCTGCCCGGCACGACGTTTCCCTGGATCGTCGGCTGGCTGGTGGTCGCGGCCTCGATCTTCACACTCTATTTCGGCTTCATCCAGTTCCGAGTGATCAGGCATTCGATCCAGCTTGTGAAGGGTGACTATTCCGACCCGGACGACGCCGGCGAGGTCAGCCACTTCCAGGCGCTGGCGACCGCGCTTTCCGGCACCGTGGGCCTTGGCAACATCGCGGGCGTCGCGGTCGCGGTCGGCATCGGCGGGCCTGGGGCGACGTTCTGGATGATCCTAGCCGGGCTTCTCGGCATGGCCTCGAAGTTCACCGAATGCACCTTGGGCGTGAAATACCGCAATGAATATCCCGATGGCACCGTGTCCGGCGGGCCGATGTACTACCTCACAAAGGGCTTCGCGGAACGCGGCGTGCCGGGGGGACGGGCGCTTGCCATCCTCTTTTCGATCTTCTGCATCCTCGGGTCGTTCGGCGGTGGCAACATGTTCCAGGCCAATCAGGCGCATCAGCAGCTTGCGGGCGTTTTCGGCGATTATCCGGGCTGGATCACCGGGATCGTGTTCGCCGCCATCGTCTTTGCGGTCATCATCGGCGGCATCAAGTCGATCGCCAACGTGACTGAAAAGATCGTGCCGTTCATGGGCATTCTCTATTGCGGCTCGGCGCTCATCATCATCCTGATGAACATCAACAATATCGGCGATGCGTTCGGCCAGATCTTCGCTGGCGCATTCACGACGACCGGCATCGCCGGCGGCGCGGTTGGCGCACTGATCCAGGGCTTCAAGCGCGCGGCCTTCTCGAACGAAGCGGGCGTCGGCTCCGCTGCCATCGCCCATTCGGCGGTGCGGACGAAAGAACCGATCACCGAAGGCTTCGTGTCCCTTCTGGAACCGTTCATCGACACGGTCGTGATCTGCACCATGACCGCACTCGTCATCATCTTCACCGAACAGCTCGTGACCGATCCGACGACGGGCATGTATGTCCTGACCGAGGGCGGCACTATCCAGACCGTGACGGGTGCCTCCGGCGTGGGCCTGACCTCGGCGGCCTTCGCGTCGGCCTTCACGTGGTTCCCCTACATCCTCGCCATCGCGGTGATCCTCTTCGCGTTCTCGACGATGATCTCCTGGTCCTACTATGGGCTCAAGGCCTGGACCTATCTCCTCGGCGAAGGCAGGGCGCAGGAACTCAGCTTCAAACTGCTTTTCTGCTTCTTCGTCGTCGTAGGCGCTGCGGCGAGCCTCGGGCCGGTGATCGACTTCTCGGATGCAGCGATCTTTTCGATGGCAGTGGTCAACATCATCGGCCTCTACGTCCTGATGCCGATCGTGAAGCGCGAGGTAAACAGCTATCTGTCGCGCCTCGCCTCGGGCGAGATCCGCAAGTTCAAGTGAAAGACCGGGCCGGGCGGCAACGCCGCCCGGCTTGTCCGCAACGCCGACCTCGCATCCGGCGCTCCTTCATGCGGCGGTTCAGCCGTCCTCCATCGCCAACGCGTCGGTGCGCCAAAGCGGCGTGTCCCGGTTTCGGCGTAGCGACTTCAATAGGCAATCTTCCATCTTCTCGCTCAAAACCAACCCTGGAACCGATCGCGCGCTTTACACGCGCATTAGGACAGGTTCTGCTCCAGCCTGCAGATCAATAGCAACGGACTTTGGCGCATGGCGATCCTGGCAAGTGTCTACCATCTTACTCACTATCGCTACGACCGTCCGGTTACGCTCGCTCCCCAGATCATCCGGTTGCGCCCGGCGCCACATAGTCGCACACGGGTCGTTTCGCATTCACTGAAAGTTTCGCCCGTCGGACATTTCGTCAATCACCAGCAGGACCCCTATGGCAACTGGCTTGCCCGCTACGTCTTCTCCGAACCGGTCAGGGAACTGAAGATCGAGGTGGACCTGGTCGCCGACATGACGGTCTATAATCCGTTCGATTTCTTCGTCGAGGAGACCGCGGAGCAATTCCCGTTCCTCTATCCGCCGGAATTCGCCGACGACCTTCGCGTCTATCGCGAACCGGAACCGGCTGGACCGCTTCTGCAGCGGTTCCTCGACACGATCCCGCGCGCTGCGCCGAATACCGTCAACTTTCTCGTCGACCTGAACGCCCGGCTGGAGCGGGAGATCGGCTATGTCATCCGCATGGAACCGGGTGTCCAGACGCCGGAAGAAACGCTGGAACTTGCCAGGGGCTCGTGCCGCGACACGAGCTGGCTTCTGGTGCAGGTGCTGCGTCATCTCGGCATTGCCGCGCGCTTCGTCTCGGGCTACCTGATCCAGCTTAAGCCCGACCTCGTGGCGCTAGACGGGCCGGCGGGGACGGATCACGACTTCACGGACCTTCACGCCTGGTGCGAGGTCTATCTGCCCGGCGCCGGCTGGATCGGGCTCGACCCGACTTCGGGCCTGCTGACCGGCGAAAGCCATATTCCGCTGGCCGCCACGCCGCATTACCGCAACGCCGCACCGATCAGCGGCGGGTTCTCGGCCGCAGGTACGCCGCAAACCGATTTTGCCTTCGACATGTCCGTGAAGCGGGTGGCCGAACATCCACGCATCACCAGGCCCTTCTCGGACGAGGCATGGGAGGCGCTGGATACCCTCGGCAAACGTGTCGATCAGGTCATGGCGGACCAGGACATGCGCCTGACGATGGGCGGCGAGCCGACCTTCGTTTCGATCGACGATTTCGAAGGCGATGAGTGGAACACCGCCGCCGTCGGGCCGACCAAGCGCGACCTGGCGGACCGGCTGATCCGCCGCCTGCGCGACCGCTTCGCGCCGGGCGGGTTCCTGCACCACGGCCAGGGCAAGTGGTATCCCGGCGAAACGCTGCCGCGCTGGACCTTCTCGCTCTACTGGCGGCGCGACGGAAAGCCCGTGTGGAAGCATCATGCGTTGATCGCCGCAGAAGCCGCTGACACTGGCGCAAACGTCGACGATGCGGGCAGGCTCCTGAAGTCCATGGCGACGCGGCTTGGGGTCGATCCGGACCTCGCCTTGCCCGCCTTTGAGGATCCGGGCGAATGGATCCTGAAGGAGGCGAACCTTCCAGAAAACGTGACGCCAGAAAACTCCAGGTTGAACGACCCCGAGGAACGCCACCGGATCGCCAGGGTCTTCGAACGCGGCCTGACGGAGCCTTCGGGCTTCATTCTGCCGATCCAGCGCTGGCAGGCGAAAGCCTCCGGCCCGCGCTGGCGCAGCGAGAGCTGGAAACTGCGGCGGGGCCATGTCTTTCTGGTGCCGGGCGACAGTGCCGTGGGCTACCGCCTGCCGCTCGGCACCCTGCCCCACATTCCCCCGGCGCAATATCCTTATACATACATCGTCGACCCGAGCGTGCCGCGCGGCCCCTTGCCCGACTTTCACGATGGTGCGGAGGATGGCCCGCAGATGCCCGCGAAGACAAAGGGCCGGGAACAACCCGTCTCGACGCCCGCGCCGACCGGGCCGATCCAGGATGTCGTCGAACAGGAGCTTGGTGAATTTGACGGCGCCGTCCGCACCGCGCTTTCGGTCGAGCCGCGCGATGGACGGCTTTGCGTCTTCATGCCTCCGGTGGAATCGCTCGAGGATTATCTCGACCTTCTGTCGACCGCGGAGGCCGCCGCGAAAGAACTCGGACTGCCCATCCATGTCGAAGGCTATGCACCGCCGCACGATCCCCGCCTTAACGTCATCCGCGTCGCGCCTGACCCCGGCGTGATCGAGGTGAACATCCACCCCGCTCATAGCTGGCACGACTGCAAGGAGATCACCGAGGCTGTCTATGAGGAGGCGCGTCAGTGCCGCCTCGGCGCGGACAAGTTCATGATCGACGGACGGCATACCGGCACCGGCGGCGGCAATCACGTCGTCGTTGGTGGCCTGACGCCGAACGACTCGCCGTTCCTGCGTCGCCCGGACCTCTTGAAATCGCTGATCCTGCACTGGCAGCGGCATCCTTCGATGTCCTACCTCTTCTCGGGTCTCTTTATCGGACCGACAAGCCAGGCGCCCCGGATCGACGAGGCACGGCACGATTCGCTCTACGAGCTGGAAATCGCGCTAGGCCAGATCCCGGCGCCGAATGCGGGTACCGCCTCAGCCCCGTGGCTCGTTGACCGCCTCCTCCGCAACATCCTGATCGACGTGACGGGCAACACCCACCGCGCGGAAATCTGCATCGACAAGCTCTACTCGCCCGACGGACCGACCGGCCGTCTCGGCCTTGTCGAGTTCCGCGGCTTCGAGATGCCGCCCGACCCGAAGATGAGCCTTGCGCAACAGGTGCTGATCCGCGCGCTTCTCGCCCGGTTCTGGGATGCCCCCCTCTACGGCAAGCCGGTGCGCTGGGGCACGGCCCTTCACGATCGCTTCATGCTGCCGCATTTCGCATGGGAAGACTTCCTTGACGTCCTGGGCGACCTTGGCAGCCACGGATTTGCCCTCCGCTCCGACTGGTACGAGGCGCAGGCCGAGTTCCGCTTCCCCTTCGCGGGCGAAGTCGAATACGAAGGCGTGCATATGGAACTCAGGCAGGCACTGGAGCCGTGGCACGTCCTTGGCGAGCGCGGCGCGATCGGGGGGACTGTGCGCCATACCGACAGCTCGGTTGAGCGGATGCAGGTGAAGCTGACCGCCGCTGCGCCGGACCGCTATATCGTCTGCTGCAACCAGCGCCAGGTGCCGCTGACCGGAACCACGACATCCGGTGTGTCGGTCGGCGGCGTTCGCTTCAAGGCATGGCAACCCGCCGAGGCACTGCATCCGGTGCTTCCGGTCAACGCGCCCCTCACCTTCGACATCTTCGACACTTGGACGGGCCGGGCGCTTGGCGGCTGCACCTATCACGTCGCCCATCCCGGCGGGCGCAACTACGAAACCTTCCCGGTGAATACGAACGAGGCCGATGCCCGAAGGCTCGCACGGTTCGAGAAGACGGGGCATACAGCAGGAAGCTACTGGCCCGTGACCGAGCGGCCGCATCCGGAGTTTCCGATGACACTTGACCTGCGCCGCACGGCGGCGAACTGATCCATGCCCGAAGCCGCTTCCCATCACCACGGGTCGGACTTCAGCCGGCTTCTCGCCGCCTATCCGCCACGGAGCGGCGTTGCGGATGAGCTTCTCTTGCCGAATGGCTCGCTCAGACCGGTCTGGGCGCCGCTTCTGAAGCTCTTGGCGCAGGAAACGCCTGAGCAGCTATCGGTGCGGTTCGCCCGCGGCGATCAGTATCTGCAGGATACCGGCGTCTATTTCCGCCAGCATTCCGGCACGGGTTCAACGGAACGCGACTGGCCGCTGAGCCATGTCCCGGTCGTGATCGGGGCCGACGAATGGGCGCGCCTCACAGACGGCATCGTGCAGCGCGCAGAGCTTCTGGAACGGGTCATGGCCGATCTCTACGGTCCCGGCCGGCTGGTCAGTGACGCGCTCCTGCCGGCCGAACTGGTCGCGCGAAACCCGGAATGGCTGCGACCCATCGTCGGCATCACCCCAAGTTCAGGGCATTTCCTGCACTTCATTGCCTTCGAGGTCGGGCGATCCCCGGATGGGTCTTGGTTCGTCCTCGGCGACCGGACGCAGGCGCCCTCCGGTGCCGGATTTGCGCTGGAAAACCGCATGGCGACCGCGCGCGTCTTCCATGACCTCTATCCGTCGGCGAATGTGGAACGTGTGGCCGGTTTCTTCCGGGCCTTCCGAGACGGGTTGAACGGACTTCGCCGGAACGGAACCGGACGCGTTGCGATCCTGACGCCGGGGCAGCACACCGACACCTATTTTGAACATGCCTATATCGCCCGGTATCTCGGCTTCCTGCTTCTGGAATCGTCGGAGATGAAGATCACGGACGGGCGGCTTTCAGTGCAGACCATAAACGGCCCCGAACCTCTCAGCGTCCTTTGGCGACGGCTGGATTCGCGTTTCGCCGACCCGCTGGAACTTGACGAGGACTCCACCCTCGGCACGCCCGGCATGGTCGCGGCACTTCGTTCCGGGGCGTTCGCGATGGTCAACTGCCTTGGCTCGGGCATCCTCGAATCCCGCGCTCTTCTCGCTTTCCTGCCGCGCATCGCGGAGCACATGCTGGGCGAACCGCTGCAGCTTCCCAACATCGCGACCTGGTGGTGCGGCCAACAGGCAGAACGTGCCTACGTCATGGACAACCTCGACCGGATGATGATCGGCCCGGCGCTGTCGACCCGGCTGCCCTTCGACCTCGATGCCTCGACCGCGCTCGGCGGCAGGTTCCGCGACGTATCGCACCCGCCGGTTCGCGAGTGGCTCGACGCCGAGGGCGCATCGTTGGCCGGACAGGAGGCGGTGACGCTGTCGACCACGCCGGCCATGATCGACGGTCAACTCGTTCCCCGCCCGATGGTTGTGAGGGTCTTCGCCGCGCGCACCCCAGATGGCTGGCAGGTGATGCCTGGCGGCTATGCGCGCATCGGGCGCACCGAAGATTCGACGGCGCTGGCGATGCAGGCCGGCGGGTCCGTCGCCGACGTCTGGGTGGTCAGCGACCGCCAGGTGAGCCCGGACACGCTCACCCCAATTGGCGAGGGCCCTTTCCTCCGCCGGATGCCCGGCCTTCTTCCATCCCGGGCCGCGGATAACCTCTATTGGCTGGGCCGGTATGTGGAACGGGCGGAAAGCACCGTCCGACTTCTCAGGGCCTATCACCTGCAACTCGAAGAAAGCGGCGGCACGACCTTTCCGCTGGTGGCCTACGTTGAGCAGTATCTCAACGGGCTGGGACTTGATCCGCAGGCGCCCCTGCCCGAAGGCCTTCTTCAGCTTTTCGACCTGTCGCGCGGCAGCGCGGAAAAGGTGCGCGACCGCTTTTCAACGGACGGCTGGAACGCCATCAACGATCTTGCCCGAAATGCGCACCAACTGTCGGAACGTATCGCGCCAGGCGACGACGCGGCGCGCGCGATGGGCGTGCTCTTGCGAAAACTCGCGGGCTTTTCGGGGCTTGTCCACGACAACATGTTCCACTTCACCGGCTGGCGGTTCCTCACCATGGGACGCGCCCTGGAGCGGGCGCTGCAATGTGTGAACTATCTTTCTGTCTTCACCGATCACATGGCGCCTCAGGGCAGTCTCGATGTGGCGATCGAGGTCGGCGACAGCGTAATGAGTCACCGGCGCCGCTATTCGGTGGAAAGCAACATCCCCACGGTCCTCGATCTTCTCGCGCTGGACGAGGATAACCCGCGTTCCGTACGATACCAGATCGACGTGCTTCGGGAGCAGGAGGCACGGCTGCCCATTCGGGGAGCAGCCAACAACCTCTCCGAGGCGGCAAGACTTCTCTTGCAACTCCAGACCCGACTTGCCATCGCCGAGCCCCCGGACATGACGCGCGATGCGCTCATGGAGGTGGGCAACCAGATTGCAGCAGTTTCCGAAGCCCTTTCTGCCAGATATCTGAGCTGATCCATGCCCATCGTCGCCACATATGACGTCGCCCTGAGAATCTTCTACGACTACGAACATCGCGCCCTGTCGAACCGGGCGATCTTGCGGATGCTGCCCTTGACGCGGCCAGGACAGCAGCTTGTCAGCGGCCTTGTCGAAACCGATCCGCGACCGGATTTCCGGCGCGACGGCGTCGACTTTTTTGGCAATCCGATGACCGAAACGAGCTTCGACCAGCCTCTGGAACGGATCGAATTTCGCTTCAACGGTCGGGTTCGGCTGTACGAAACCGACAACGGGCTCGATCTGTCTTGCGGGTTTTCGCAGCTTGCCACGGACATCTCCTCGGTCCGCGGGATCGATCCCGCCTCGCCCCACCATTTCCTCGGCAACTCGCCGCGCGTCGTGGGCGCGGAGGAATTTCACGCGTTCGCGCGAAACGTGCTGAGCGGTGCTGCCATGTCCACGCGTGAGGCCGCGCTCGCGATCTGCGATGCGCTCCATGCAGAATTCGAATTCGATCCGTCTGCGACCGATGTGTCCACGGCGCCGCTCGAAGCCTTCCGCAACCGGCGGGGCGTCTGCCAGGACATCAGCCATGTCGCCATCGCCACGCTGCGTTCCGTCGGAATTCCCGCAGGTTATGTCTCGGGCTTTCTTCGGACAATTCCGCCGCCTGGTCAGGTGCGCCTTGTGGGCGCCGACGCGATGCATGCCTGGGTGCGGGCCTGGTGCGGCAACGAAACGGGCTGGATCGAGATCGACCCGACGAACGGCCGTCTTGCGGGTACCGATCATATCGCGATCGCGATCGGTCGAGACTATTCCGACGTCGCGCCGATCAAGGGTTCGCTTCGTTCCGTCGGGCCGCACAAGACTTTCCAGGAGGTCGACGTGATCCCGGTCGGCTGAGGGCCAGCACCGTGAACGACGCCCCGCCCTTCGGCAGAGGGTCCGTTCAGGACAGGCGCACCCGGTGCCGCGTCTCAAGCATCAGGCGCGTTTCGTCCAGTTCAGCTTGTCGGCCTGCTTCGTCCCAACCCAGTGCAGCGGCGGCGATCCCCGATATCCGTTCCAGATCGCGCCGCGACATCCGCCCGGTGATCGCGAGATCGGTGCGACGCATCACGATGTCGGAAAGATGGATGACGCGCTCGTTTCGCACGATCCAGTCGACTTCGCGCTCCGAATAGTGCCGGGCGTCCGGCAATGGCGCGGGTGCCGCACCTTCCCCTTCCGCGATCGCCGCGGCCGTGGTTCCGTAGCGCGCAAGCAGGTGCGTCACGCGCACTGGTTCCGCACCCGTGCGCCGCGCGACGCCCGCGACCCATTCCGCTGCATCGGCCGGAAAGGCGCGACCGCCGCCAATGGCCAATTCCCGTGTGCTCCTGCGGCGCTGACGTTTCAACCGCGCCAGAATGCCGTCGGCCACCTCTTCGGCGAAACCCCGGAACGTCGTCCATTTTCCCCCGACCATCGAGATGATCGGCCAGAGCCGCGCACCGCCCGGCAGCATCGTCGGAGCGGAATGGTCGCGGCTTATGAGGCCCGCTGAACCCGCATCGGATTTCGGCAGGGGGCGGATGCCCGAATAGGCATAGACGATCTGGCTTTCGTCGAAGCTCAGCCCCGGAAGCAGGCTGCGAACGCTGCGAAGGAAATAGGCGATCTCATCATCCTCGCAGCGGACCCGATCGGGGTCGGTGGCGCGGATATCGGTCGACCCGACCAAGGCAAGGCCCTGATAATCATAGGCAAGACAGATGCGTCCGTCATCCGACTCGAAATAGATCATCCGCCCGTTCAGTGCATGGAGCAGATCGGGATGATCGATCAGGATATGCGACCCCTTGGTGCCGCCGATCAGGTCGGACGGCGCATCGAGCGCGGCATTGACCTTGTCGATCCACGGGCCTGCCGCATTGACCACGACGCCCGGACGGAACGCGTGATCCTTCCCGTCTGCCCCGGTGACGCGCACGACACGTCCATCGGTCCCGTCGAGCCGTGCATGGTTCAGCGCAACGCACCGCGCGTTCGCCCGCAGGCCGTCGAGCACCAGTTCCAGCACCAGCCGCTCTGGCTGTCTGACGGTGGCGTCGTAGTAGTTCCCGGCGGCGACGACGCGCGGGGTCAGGGGCGGAATTTCGCGCAACGCGCGCGCCCTGCTCCACATTTGATGGCGCGGCATGACTCGATGGCGAGCGCCGTAGAAGTCGTACAGGGCGAGTCCCGCCTTGACGAGCAATGCCCCGCGGCTGCGCGGCGCGGTGGTAGAGCCGAACAGCGTGCGTATCGCGGCGGGGATGCCGTCCAGCCATGAGAAGATCGGTATCACTGTCGAAAGCGGCCTCACGCAGTGGGGCGCGTTTTTCAGGAGCAGATTCCGCTCCAGCGTTGACTGCGCCACAAGCCGGAATTCCCCGGTTTCCAGATACTTGATCCCGCCGTGGATCAGGCGCGACGGCGCCGCCGACGTTCCCGACCCGAAATCGCCCTTGTCGACGATGGCACAGGACAGCCCCTGTTCGCAGAGATCGCGAAAAAGACCGGCACCGTTTATCCCCGCGCCGAGGATCAGAACGTCAATCTCCGTCTCGTTGGTCATTCCATGCGTTCCCGGATCAGCTTTGCCCGCCCTCGGCCAGCGCTTCGATCCGGGGCCAGAGCGGCCGCATCGTCTCGGCGATGACGCAGTGAAGCTCATAACGGTCGCCCAGTGCGGCGCTGCGGATGGCATCGGGGCGATAGACACGGCAAATCGCCTCCATATCCCGCGGATCCGCGGTCGGTGACGCGAAGAGCCCGACACCGGCCCCGGCGCACAATGCCGCGCCCCATGCCGCGGCTTCCTCCGTTTCGGTGACGGTGACGGGGATGCCGAACGCATCGGCGAAGATCTGGGCGAAATGCGGATTGCGCGAGATGCCGCCCGTCAGCCGCGCATCGTCGATCCCGAACCCGTCGCGCAGGGCATCGACATGAACGCGGTGATTGAAGGCGATCCCCTCGATCACGGCGCGCAGCATGTCGCCCCGGTCATGCCAGCCGCGCAGGCCGGTGAACCCGCCGCTCGCGAGCGTGCCGTGCGGCGAACCGAAGAGATAGGGATGGAAGAGAAGAGTGGAAGGTCGCCCCAGCGCCGCCTCGATCTCCGGCGCGATTTCACTGTGAAACGCCCTTCCCTCGGCTTCGGCGGCACGCCGCTCCGCGCCGCAGAGCTTGTCGAGAAACCAGTCGTAGTTCGCCGCCGAAGCGGGCGAGATCGCCATGTTGTTCCACTCGCCGGGGCGCAGGCCATTGCGGCACAACCAGCGGACATCGACCTTCGGCGCGGTCGAAACGGTTTCGTTGATCGAATAGGTGCCCGCCACCACGGCAACATGCTTGACGCCGTATCCGCCGATGCCGAGAGCAGAGGCCGTGACATCGTGCAAACCCGCGACGACGGGCGTTCCTGCCTTGAGTCCGGTTAGTTTCGCGGCATCCGCAGTGACATGCCCCACGACCTCGTCGGGCCGGACAATCGCCGGCAGCGTGCGTTTGAGCGCCCCAAGGCCGAAAAGCGGCATGATATCAGAAGCGTAGGCTTGGGTGTTCACGTCGGTGAAGGAGGTACTCGCCTCGGTCAGATCGGTCGCTACCATCCCGGTAAGGCAGAACCTGAGCCAGTCCTTGCACGCAAAGACATGAGCGATCCGTGCAAAACGGTCCGGTTCATGGTCCCGGATCCAGGCCAGAAGCGCCGCCGGGGCCGAGGCATGCGGCATCTGCCCGGTCCGGGCCAGAGCCTTTGCCGCCACACCGTCCCGCTCCCAGCGCTCCGCAACCGCCCCGGCACGGCTGTCCAGCGACAGGATGCCGTTGCCAAGCGGAGTCCCTTCCCGGTCGAGCATGTAGACACCGTCACCATGCGCCGTCGCAGCGACGGCGACGATGTCTTCGGCACGCCCCGACAGGTTCAATGCCTCGGCAACCGCGGCGGCTGTGAAGAGCCAGAGCGCGGCCATGTCGCGCTCGACGTGACGCGGACGCGGAATGATCTGCGGCAGACGTCTCCTTGCCACGGCAAGCGGGCGTCCGGCGGCATCGAAAACCACCGCCTTCGTGACGGTCAGACCATTGTCGATACCCAGAAGACAGGGCGTGCCCCCGGTCATCCTTCGGCGCGCGACGCTGCCGCCGCCACCTGAATGTTGATGCCCCGATCCCCCATCTGCTCGACCAGGCGCGTCGGGCAGGCATCATCGACGATGACGACATCGAATTCGTCAAGCGCGAGCATCGCGTGAAGCGCCCGGCGCTCGAATTTCGTGTGATCGGCCAGCAGGATTCGGCGCGCGGCGCTCTCGAACATCGCGCGCTTCGCCTCCACCATCTCCGGGCTTTGATGAAAGACCACTCCGTCAGTGATTGCCGACATCGACATGAAGGCAAGGTCCACCCGGAGCCGCCGAATCTCGGCCGTCGTGACCGGCCCCATGAAGGCGTTGCACCAATTCTGATACTGCCCGCCAAGTCCCAGGAGCGTGATGTCGGAGATCGACTTCAGTTCGTTCATCAGGGTAAGCGAGTTGGTGATCGCTGTCAGCGGCACCCGCGCCGCCAGATGCGGCACCATATGCAGGACCGTGGTGCTATCGTCGAAGAACACAGCCTGCCCCGGTTCGATATGTTCGACGGCTGCGGCGGCGATTGCACGTTTTTCCAGTGACTGGCGGGAGGAACGATAGACGGCGCTGGATTCGATGAGGCTGGTTGGCGCGGCCGACACGATGCCGCGCGTCTTGCGCAACAGGCCACGGCTGGCGAGTTCGTCGAGATCGCGGTGGGCGGTCATCAGGCTGATGCCGAAACGCTCGGTCAGATCTTCGATCCGCATCGTGCCCTCTGCCATCACGGCCTCGGCGATGAGCTGGCGCCTGGCGATCTGGCGGGCATGGCGGCTGTCCGAGGGGATCTGATCGGTCGCCAGCATTTCGACTGCCTTGTCGATGGTTTCCGTTGTTTCGGACATGTGCGCCTCCTTCGATCCGGTTAGCACATTCGGGCGCAGGAGCAAGAAACAGGCTGATCGCCGCAACTGCGGGAGCGGCGCTCGAAAATCCCGCAAGGGAGGATGGGCGGGGACGATTGCCGCCCCGCCCCTTTGGAGCTTATTCGGACAGCGTGAAGGCAGCCGTGTACTTGTCGACATTATCCTTCGTGATGAGGAGGCAGTCGAACAACTGTTTTTCGGTCGCGGCGCCGGTTTCACCGGTCTTGATGAAGTTGTCGGCCTGCTTGATCGCCTCGGCCGAGAAGACGGCGACCGGCTGAAGAACGGTGTACTGCATTTCGCCGGCCGTGACCGCCTCGACCGCATCGGGCGATCCGTCGAAGCCGCCGACCTTCACCTGGTCGAGCTTGCCGGCCTCTTTCAGCGCCGCGATCGCGCCCAGCGCCATCTCGTCATTGCCCGAGATCACGCCGATGATGTCGGGATTAGCCTGAAGAAGCGACTGCATCTTCTGGTAGCCTTGAGTGCGGTCCCAGTTGCCCACTTCCTTGCCCACCTTCACAAGATCCGGATACTGTGTGATCACCGTCTCGTAGCCGTTCGAGCGGGTCGCGGCGTTGTTGTCGGCGGGGTTGCCGAACAGTTCGACATAGTTGCCCTTGTCGCCCACATCCGCCACCCATTGCTCCGCGCCGAGTGCCGCGCCTTGCGCGTTGTTGGATACGAGCTGCGCCTTGGCAAGGCCTTCCTGGTTGATTTCGGCGTTGACGAGGAAGACCGGAATGCCCGCATCCACCGCTTTCTTCACGGCGCCGACCGACCCGTCAGCATTCGCCGGGTCGAGGATGATCGCCACGGACTTGTTGGTGATCGCGGTGTCGATCAGCGTGCTTTCGACATTGGTGTCGCCCTTGTGGGCGGCGACGTTGGCGGTGTAGCCCATGTCTTCGGCGGTCTTCTTGGCGACTTCGCCTTCGGTGAACCAGTAGGGGTTCGCCGGATCGGTCACGATGATCGAGATCAGGCCCTCGGCATTGGCGGCATAGGCCATCAGCGGCATCGTGGCCACTGCGGCCATCAGTGCACGGCGCGTCATTCTAAGCATCAGTCTCACTCCCTTTGGTTTGGATGGTTGCCGGTATTGGCAGGTCTTTCCGTCCGGTCCGCACCCATTCGCCGGACCGGACGAGAAGTTCGGTGATCTCAGGTCTTACGGACTCCCTTGCCGTACTGGATCGAGTTCATGAGAACGGCGAGGACGATGACCGCGCCGGTGAAGACGGTCTGCCAATAGGAAGACACGCCGATGATGACGAGGCCGTCCGACAAGAAGCCGATCACGAAGGCGCCAAGCATGGTGCCCGGCACCGTGCCGCGTCCGCCGGTGAGCGCCGCGCCGCCGATCACGACTGCCGCGATGGCCGTCAGTTCGTAGGTGAGGCCGGCGGTCGGACCGGCGGAGGTCAGCTGCGAGGACAGGACGAGTCCCGCGATCGCCGCCATAATGCCCGACAGCGTGTAGACGGTGATCTTCACCCGCTTCACCGGGACACCCGACAAATCTGCCGCACGCTCATTCCCGCCCGAAGCATAGAGCCAGCGACCGAAGGCCGATCGCATCAACATCAGCGCGGTCAGGATCGCGATGCCGGCAAGCACCAGGACCGAGATCGGGACCCCCGCGAGCCGGTTGAAGCCCAGCCAGTCAAAGCCCGTATTGCCAAATTCCGGACGCCCCGAAAGGTTGTTGTAGGTCAGACCGTTGGTCATCAGGAGCGCGACGCCGCGCGCAACATACATGACGCCCAGTGTGGCAACGAAGGCGGGCACCTTGAACCACGCGATCAGGATGCCATTCAACGCCCCGACCAACGCGCCGAGACAGCAGGTCAGCACAACGACGGCCCAGACCGGTGGATAGAGAATGATACCCGCCGCGTCGATTTCGAGTCCTTGCATCATCGCCCCGGCGACGACACCCGAAAGCGCCAGAACCGACCCCACCGAAAGGTCGATGCCGCCATTCAGGATCACCAGAAGCATCCCGATGGCGAGAATTCCGTATATGGCGACGTGTGACGCCATGATGAGAAAGTTCGACACGGTGAGATAGTTCGGCGACAGGAAGGAGAAGACCGCGACGATCAGGATCAGCGCGAAGAAGGCCCGCCCTTCCAGCAGAAGCTGGATCACGTTGAAACCTTGCGCTTTTCCGGCGGACTTGGTGGCGGTGCTGGTGTCCGACATGGATTGGGCTCCGATCGGTGGGTTTCAGGCGGCCACGGACTCGCCCGAGGCGGCCATGATCTGTTCCTTGGTGACGGATGAGTCGAACTCGGCCGAAATTCGGCCCTTGTGCATCACGATGATGCGGTGGGCGACCGACAGGCATTCGCCGACTTCGGAGGTGGAATAGACGACGGCAAGCCCCCGCCTCGCGCCCTCGGCAAGAAGGCGGAACACCTCGGCCTTGGCGCCGATGTCGATGCCGCGGCTCGGTTCGTCGAGCAGGATCACCTTCGGGCGCGTCGCAAGAATCTTGCCGATGACCACCTTCTGCTGATTGCCGCCGCTGAGCGAACTGATCGCCGCGCCGCCGCCCGATGTCTTCACCGTGACCTCGCGGATGGTGCGTTCAATCAGATCCTGTTCCGCCCTTCGCTCGGTGAAGACGCCCCGGGTGAAGGACCTGATCGAGGCCAGCGAAAGGTTCTGGCCGACCGACATGGTCTGGACCAGACCGTCGCGCTGACGATCCTCCGGCACCAGCGCCAAGCCGCGCGCGATCCGTTCCGCAATCGAAAGGTGCGAAACCTCGCGGCCTTCCAGCACGAGCTCGCCACCGCTCGCCGAAATCCTCCCGGCGACGGTTTCCAGAAGCTCGGTCCGGCCGGCGCCCATCAGGCCATAGATGCAGACGATCTCACCCGCGCGCACGTCCAGCGACAACTTGTCGACCACGTTGTAGTGGCCTCCCTTGGGGTCGGGCACCGTCAGATCGCGAACCGACAGCGCCACCTCGCCGAAATCGTAGCCCTTCGGCGGAGAGCCGAGATCGTAGTTCTCACCCACCATGTTGCGGACGATCCAGTTGAGGTCGATCTCGGCCCGAGGTGCATAGGCCGTCATTGTCCCGTCGCGCAGCACGACGGCGTGATCGGTGATCTGCAAAGCCTCTTCAAGATGGTGCGAGATATAGACGATCGACACGCCCTTGGCCGTAAGGTCGCGGATCACCTTGAACAGGACCTCGACCTCCGCGGCCGAAAGCGCGCTCGTCGGTTCGTCCATGATGAGGATGCGGCTGTCGACGGAAAGCGATCGCGCGATCTCGACGATCTGCTGCTGGCCGAGGCGCAGTTCCTCAACCGGTGTCAACGGGTCGATATTTTCCTCCAGCTCCGCCATAAGGCGGCGGACCTGGCGCTCCTCCTCGGCGTAGTTCACGCCGGTTGGCCCCATGATCTCGCGCCCCATGAAGACGTTGTCGCGGACGGATAGGTTCGGCGCGAGGCTCAGTTCCTGATGGATGATCGAAATGCCCTGATCGCGCGCTTCGGTCGAATTGGCGAACACCACGGGATTTCCGTCGAGGATGATGTCGCCGGTGGTGGGCTGGATCACACCCGAGAGGATCTTCATAAGGGTGGACTTGCCGGCACCGTTCTCGCCGAAAAGCGTCGTGACCTGTCCCCGGTGGATGTCGAAATTAACCCCCTTCAGCGCATGAACGCTGCCGTAGGATTTCGCGACGTTGCGCGCAGCCAGAACGACCTCGCCGAAATTGGCGCGCGCAGTCGGCCCATCTGAGTTGCGGGCGGTCATTTCACGGACACCTCGACCGGAGTGATCATCCAGTTCTTCGGGTTGATCAGCCGGAAGGCCCCGACGACCTCGATCGTCTTGCCGGTCAGCGCACTGGTATCCAGCCCATCGAGGACGGCCTTCTTCATGGCCCGGTTGACGCCCGATCCGGCATCCTGATACTCGATCTGGTTCTTGAACGACCCGAAAGCGATATCGCCCGGAGCATCGCGCAGGTCGGTGCCGTTTATCGCCGGGCCAGTCTGGATCCGGACCTTGATGTCGGGCGGCATTCCATCGACCGCCAGTTCATAGACGCCGGATCTGCCTTCCCCTGCGACGCCCGTCAACTTGACCATCATTATCGAACCCGTCGAGGAAGCGGTTCCGTATTTCTTGCCTGCGGCGCCCTTGTCGGCCAGCACCTCTGGCGCGATGGCCACGCCGTCCGCGGCCCTTTCCTTGATGAATGCCTGAATGCGCGGAAATTCCGTTTCGCCGAAGCTGTCCGGCGAAAACGCCTGCTTACGAACATCCGACTCAGAGCCCATGTGGACGACGGTCGTATCCAGGCCGATGGCCACCAGAACCGCCAGCGCAATGGCAGAGGCAATCAGCAGTCCGCGGCGCGACGCGGCAGGGGCTTTCGGGGTCGGGGTGCTGGCATGGGTCATTGTGCGATCTCGGTCTTGCGGTCCCAGGAGGGCGTCAGCCGCAGGTATCTATCGAAGGCAGACGCAAGCGACCGCCCGCGCGGTCCAGGCTGAAGCAAATGTGACATCAAGTGACATATCCTCCCCCAGCTTCCGCCCGGGCGCCTCGCTCCTCTTCGCGACGCTGGCGGACCTGCGCGTGCAGTCCCTATGTGATATTACAATGATATGTACTTCGTCAAGTAAGATATATTTAATCGCCATCGACATCCTGGCACGGTCAACTCAACAAGCGGTCATCTCGTCCGCTGACCTGGTGATTCTGTCTAAAAATTTCGCACAGAAGGCCCATGCGAAGATAGATGCGAACGCAGCACGCATGCGACACATATCCGCCTGAAATTCTGATATTAAATATCAATCCAAAGCGATACGGCAATCGCGACCGATGCCGCATTGCAGCAATCCTCCCCGCTATTGAAACAGCCGCCCACATGACCAACTCAAAGGTGCCGATCACCTGAGAACGCGCCGAATTACACTAGAGTATCTGAAATAAATTGCTCAGTGTGGAAAAAAATACATTTTCTACGTGATATCTATGGTATATAGAATCGCGGTATGCTGCCCGAGCCGATCCGAATTTGAGATCGCACGCGCCAGCGGTGCGCGGACTGCGGTCAGCGAGCCGGACGCGACGCCCGGGATGGGAGGAACGAGATGAGCGGCACGAACAGATGGCCCGGGCTGCCCGGAGCGATTCATGGCCAAATCTGACATCCTGATCGGCATCGACGCGGGCACCTCGGTCATCAAGGCCGTTGCCTTCGATCTTGCCGGCGCGCAGGTCGCCGCGTCAGCCGTATCCAACCGGTATCACGCGGGCAGCGACGGCGCCGTGACGCAGTCACTGTCGCAAACATGGTCCGATTGTGCCGCCGCGTTGCGGGGATTGGGCGAGAAGGTGGAAAACCTCGCCGGCCGCACGGCTGCGCTTTCCGTCACCGCTCAGGGCGACGGTACATGGCTTGTCGGCGAGGGCAACGCGCCGGTCGCGGATGCCTGGCTCTGGCTCGACGCGCGCGCCGCGCCGACGGTGGCGCGCCTCGCCGCTCGGCCCGAAAACCGCGCGCGCTTCGAGGCAACGGGAACCGGCCTCAACACCTGCCAGCAGGGTAGCCAGCTCGCGCATATGGATGCGGATCAACCCGGCATGCTGGATAAGGCCGAGGCGGCGCTTCATTGCAAGGACTGGCTCTACCTCAATTTGACCGGCATCCGCGCGACTGATCCGTCCGAAGCGAGCTTTACCTTCGGCAATTTCCGCACCCGCGCCTATGACGACGCGGTTATCGACGCGCTCGGCCTTGGCCGCCGCCACCATCTCCTGCCGCCGATCGTCGACGGTACCGAAACCACGCATCCGCTGACCGCGGGCGCAGCGGCCCGGACGGGACTGCGTGAAGGAACTCCGGTCAGCCTCGGCTATGTCGACATGGTGATGACTGCGCTCGGGGCCGGCGTCTATGGCGGCAAGGGCGATATTGCGTGTTCGACGGTCGGCTCGACCGGCGTGCACATGCGCGCGAAGCCCTGGCAGGACGTGCATCTCAACGACCAGGGCACCGGGTACGTGATCTGCCTGCCGGTCCCCGGCGTGGTGACGCAGGTGCAGACCAACATGGCCGCGACGCTGAATATCGACTGGGTGCTTGGTCTCGCCGCCGACGTTCTCCGTGATTTCGGGTGCGATGTGACGCACCGTGATCTTGTCTCCCATCTCGAAGGCTGGCTCGCGGCCAGCCGCCCGGGCCAGATCGCCTATATGCCCTACATCTCCGAAGCGGGTGAGCGCGGTCCCTTCGTCAATGCCAGCGCCCGGGCCGGGTTCACCGGCCTCAGCCTCAATCATCGCTATCCCGATATGGTCCGCGCCGTGGCAGAGGGCCTCGGCATGGCCATGCGCGACTGCTACCTCGCGATGGGAAGCCTCCCGGCTGAGCTGCGTCTGACCGGTGGCGCCGCGCGGTCGAACGGGCTGCGTGGCATCCTCGCCGCCGCGACCCATGCGCCGGTCCGCGTCTCGGCGCGCGAAGAGGCCGGGGCTGCGGGAGCGGCGATGATGGCCGCCGTCGCGATCGGCGCCTACGCTGACATGCAAGCCTGCATTGATACCTGGGTGACACCGCTTCTGGGCGAAGCGGAAGCGCCGGATCCAGCACTTGTCTCCGCCTATGACAGGCTTTTCCCCGCGTTCGCCGCCGCGCGGCGCGGTCTCGTCCCCGCATGGGATGCCTTAGCCAACGCGCGCCGCGCCGCCGCCGATGGAGACTGATATGACCACCGACCCTGAAATGTTCGACCTCTTCATCATCGGCGGCGGAATCAACGGCGCCGGTGTCGCCCGCGATGCGGCGGGACGCGGATTGAAGGTGGTTCTCTGCGAGAAGGACGATCTCGCCGAGGGCACGTCGTCGCGATCCGGCAAGCTGGTCCATGGTGGTCTGCGCTACCTCGAATATTACGAATTCCGGCTGGTGCGCGAAGCGCTGATCGAGCGCGAGGTTCTTCTGAACGCAGCGCCACATATCATCTGGCCGATGCGGTTCGTGCTGCCCCATTCGCCGCAGGACCGGCCCGCCTGGCTCGTCCGCCTCGGCCTGTTCCTCTACGACCATCTCGGCGGTCGGAAGAAACTCCCCGGCACCCGCACCCTCGACCTGCGCCGCGACCCGGAGGGATTACCGATCCTCGACAGATACACCAAGGGATTCGAATATTCCGATTGCTGGGTGGATGACGCCCGTCTCGTTGTGCTGAACGCTGTGGGTGCCGCCGAAATGGGTGCGACCGTGCTGACCCGCTCCGCCGCCGTCTCGGCACGGCGCGAGGATGGCGGCTGGTCGATCACCACCAAGAACAGCTTCACCGACGAAACCCGCGCCTTTCGCGCCCGCTGCATCGTGAACTGCGCCGGACCCTGGGTCAGCGACGTGATCGGGCGCGTGGCCGGCGCCAATTCCAGCCGGAACGTGCGGCTGGTGAAGGGCAGTCACATCATCGTCCCGAAGTTTTGGGCGGGGAACAATGCCTATCTCGTCCAGAACCACGACAAGCGGGTGATCTTCATCAACCCCTATGAGGGCGACAAGGCCCTGATCGGCACGACTGACATCGCCTATGAAGGCCGGGCGGAAGACGTGCGGGCGGACGAGAGCGAGATCGACTATCTGCTCAAGGCCGTGAACCGATACTTCAAGGAAAAGCTCCGCCGCGCGGACGTTCTACATTCCTTCTCGGGTGTCCGGCCGCTTTTCGATGACGGCAAGGGCAACCCCTCCGCCGTGACGCGCGACTATGTCTTTGACCTCGACGAAACCGGCGGCGTGCCGCTTCTGAATGTCTTCGGCGGCAAGATCACGACCTACCGCGAACTCGCCGAACGCGGCTTGCACAGGCTGAAGCACATCTTCCCGAAGATGCGCGGGGACTGGACGGCCGGGGCGTCTCTGCCAGGTGGTGAAATGCCGAATGCGGATTACGAAACCTTCGTCAATTCGCTCCGTGACAGCTATCCTTGGATGCCGCGCAAGCTGGTTCACCACTACGGCCGCCGCTATGGGACGCGAACGAAGGCTATGGTCGCCTCCGCCGACAGCCTCGCGGCGCTTGGCCGACACTTCGGTGGGGAATTCTACGAAGCCGAGGCGCGGTATCTCGTCGCCCGCGAATGGGCGCAGACCGCCGAGGACATCCTCTACCGGCGGACGAAGCACTATCTTCACCTGACCGAGGCGGAACGCGCGGCCTTTGTCGAATGGTTCTCGTCCGCGCATCTTGCCGCTGCCTGAGGGACCAAGGATGCCGCTCACTCTTTCCCTGAACACCAACCCGCTGGTAAACCGCTTCGCCGATCCCGATGACCTCATCGACACGGTGGCGCGCGATCTGAAGATCCGCGACTTGCAACTGACGCATGAATTCGTCAATCCAAGTTGGCCTGCCCCGGTCATCCGCAGACTTACGCGTCAGATGGTGGCGGCACTAAACCGCACAGGCGTCCGCGTGACGAGCGGCATGACGGGCCCTTACGGGCGGCTCAACCATTTCGGCCATCCGGACCGCGATGTGCGCCGTTACTATCTCGACTGGTTCAAGACCTTCGCCGACATAACCGCAGATCTCGGCGGCCTCTCCGTCGGTACCCAGTTCGCGATCTTCACCTACCGGGACTATGACGACCCGAAGCGGCGTGAGGAGCTGACCCGCATCGCCATCGATTGCTGGTCGGAGGTCGCCGAACACGCCAGGGTGGCGGGGCTGAAATACGTGTTCTGGGAACCGATGAGCGTGGGCCGCGAATTCGGCGAAACCATTGCGGAATGCATGAAACTGCAAGACCGGCTCACGGCGGCGAACATGGCCGTGCCGATGTGGATGATGGCCGATGTCGACCACGGCGACGTGACCTCCGCCAATCCCGACGATTTCGATCCTTATGCTTGGGCGCGGGCTGTGCCGAAGGTTTCTCCAATCATCCACATAAAGCAGAGCCTGATGGACAAGGGCGGCCACCGACCCTTTACCGCCGCTTTTAATGCCAAGGGCCGAATTCAGCCGGAACCGCTCTTGGAGGCTTTCGCCGAGGGTGGCGCGGCGAATAACGAAATCTGCCTCGAACTCAGCTTCAAGGAGCGTGAGCCGAATGACCGCGAGGTCATCCCCCAGATCGCCGAAAGCGTGGCATTCTGGGCGCCGCATATCGACACCGGCGCGAATGAGCTGAGGCTATGAAGGTCCGGCATCGGAAAGCACGCCCATGACCCAGGCATTCGCCTTTGCGACGGCGACCGAGATCCTGTTCGGACGCGGCCAGTCGGCCGTCGCCCCGGCACGGATCGCGGGCCTCGGCAGGAAGGTAATGCTGGTTCAGGGCGGCACGGCGGCGCGGGCGGACTGGCTGGCTGAGGGGCTGGCGCGCCTTGGATGTCATGTCCTGCGCTTCTCCGTGGCGGGGGAACCGGACGTCGACCTGATAGAAATGGGCCTGACCAGGGCGCGCGATGCAAAGGTGGATACCGTCGCCGCCCTGGGTGGCGGCGCTGTGATCGATGCGGGCAAGGCGATCGCCGGGCTCGTTCCCGCGACGCGTCCGATGCTCGATCATCTGGAGGTCGTTGGACGCGGGCTGCCTCTGGATGCCGCGCCCCTGCCTTTCGTCGCCCTGCCCACGACCGCCGGCACCGGCGCCGAGGTGACGCGGAACGCCGTCATCGGCGTGCCGGAACATTCCCGCAAGGTCAGTCTGCGCGACGCGCGGATGCTGCCGCGCCTCGCCATCGTCGATCCGGCGTTGACCGACTGTTGCCCACGCGCCGTCACGCTCGCCTCCGGCCTCGACGCGCTGACGCAGGTGATCGAACCCTATGTCTCGACCCGTGCCAACGCTTTCACCGATGCGCTTTGCCGCGATGCGATCCCGCGCGCGCTGTCCGCCCTCATACGGCTGATGGCGGCGGAGGACGCGGAGGCGCGCGACGAGATGGCATGGGCCAGCCTCTGCGGCGGCCTTGCGCTCGCCAATGCGGGCCTCGGCGCGGTGCATGGCCTCGCCGGACCGCTTGGTGGTCTGTCGGGTGCCGCACATGGCGCCCTTTGCGGCGCGGTTCTGCCGCATGTGCTGGTGGCCAACCGGTCGGCGGTCGCGGACCCGGCACGGCTGGACGAGGTCGGTCGCTGGATCGCCGCCGCTTTCGCGCTGCCGGACGCTTCGTTGCCTGTGGCCGCAGAGCATCTCGCAATCTGGTCGCGCCAAGCCGGGCTTCCCGGACTTTCCGCGCTTGGTGTGACCGGATATATGTCTGCGGCGGCGGCAACGGCCGCGGCCGCGTCGTCCTCGATGAAGGCCAATCCCGCCGCGCTTTCCGAAGACATGCTGAACGGCATCTTGAAGGCGGCGGCATGAACGCCCGCACGAGGAACCCCATGGCACGACCGAGCCGGATCGACCCCGAAGAAAGCCTCGCCATCCGCGCGGCATGGCTGCATTTCGCTGGTGGCCTTACCCAAGCGGCGGTCGCCAAGCGCCTTGGCCTGCCCTCGGTCAAGACGCACCGCCTGATCGCGCGCGCCGTTGATGCTGGAATGGTCAAGGTCTCCATCGACGGGGAAATCGTTGAATGCGCCATTCTGGAGGATACCCTCTGCAAGCGCTACGGCCTCGAATATTGCGAGGTCGCGCCCGATCTGGGCGAGGAGGGGCTGCCGCTGCGCGCCCTCGGTCTCGCCGGGGCAAATTTCCTTCGCCGCGAGATCGACCGCGGCGATCTTGCCGTGATCGGACTTGGCCACGGGCGCACCCTCGCGGCCGCCGTCCACCAACTTCCCCGAGTCGATGCAAGGGCGACGCGGTTTGTCTCGCTCTTGGGCGGGCTGACCCGGCACTACGCGGCCAATCCGCATGACGTCATGCACAGGTTGGCCGAAAAGACCGGCGCGCAAGCTTTCGTGCTGCCAGTTCCCTTCTTCGCGAATTCGGAGAAGGACCGCGCGGTGCTGCTTGCTCAGCCCGGCGTGAAGGAGATCTTCGATCTGTCGAACGCCGCAATGCTGAAATTCGTCGGCATGGGTACGGTCGATGCCGACGCGCAGCTCGTCTCCTCGGGCATGATCGAGCCGCGCGAGATTTCCGAAATCAATGCAGCGGGGGGTGTTGGCGAGATGATGGGCCATTTCTTCGATGCACGCGGGCGCGTGCTGGAAACAACTCTCAGCGCGCGGACCCTTTCGGTCGATCTCGACGGACCGAAGGACGGCCGCATCGTCGTGATCGCGGGCGGCGCCGAAAAGGTCGAAGCCATCCGTGCGGTTCTGAACAGCGGGCGACTGAATGGTCTCATCACCGACGAACTGACCGCACAGGCGCTGACCCGCTGAGCAGTCCGACGCGACCGTGACGCTGCGGGACTTCGCGGCGCGCCTCCGCCGTGCCAGAAATCACAAATAATTATCACAAGATCACATTATTTATGTTTGTTTGAACTGAACTCATGATATACAAGCCGGGTCGACGGGAGGGAAATTTGAAGCGGGAAAATAGGAAACAGGCGATCATGGACCTTCTGGTCACCATGCGCGCCGTCGACCTCGACGATCTCGCCAGCCGCTTTGCGGTCTCGAAGATGACGATCCATCGCGATCTGGACGATCTTGAACGCGACGGACTTCTTCGCAAGGTGCGCGGCGGCGCGACGGTCGAGGCGGGAAACCGCTTCGAAAGCGATTTCCGCATTCGCGCCATGCAGGATGGTGAGGCCAAGGCGCGTATGGCCCGGGCGGCGCTGCAGCTTGTCGAACCCGGAATGACGGTCATGGTCAATGACGGCTCGATGGCAGCGCTTCTTGGCGAGACCCTGAGCGAAAGGCGGCCACTGACGATCATCACCAACAATGCCGCCGTGATCGACCGGATGCGCGACGAACCCGGTATCACCCTGATCGCGCTCGGCGGTGTCTTCGCGCCGAAATTCAACGGTTACTTCGGCGTCGTCACCGAAGTTGCGCTGTCTCGGCTGCACGCTGACATCGCCTTTATCTCCTCGCCTGCCGTGGCCGGGCTGAAGGCCTTTCACATGGATGAAAGCGCGGTCCGCGCCAAGCGCGCGATGATGGCGGCGGCGGAAAAATCCTGCCTTCTTGTCAACCACGCACGTTTCGGTCGCTCGGCGCTGCATCTGCTCGCTGATCTTGCAGAGTTCGACACGATCATCACCGACGCCGCCCCCGCGCCCGAGGATCGCGCAGCGATCGACCGGGCGGGACTGCGGCTGACCATGGCAGGGGATTGAGGAATGGAAGCGCAGGTCTGGATCGGCACCAGTTGGAAGATGAACAATACGCTGGCCGAGGCACGCATCTTCGCCGAAGGTCTCGCCATTGCCGACGCCGCGTGCGACCCGCGCATCCAGCGCTTCGTGATTCCTCCGTTCACGGTCTTGCGCGAGGTGAAGGCGATGCTTGCCGACACCGGCGTAAAGGTCGGCGCGCAGAACATGCACTGGTCTGATAGCGGTGCATGGACCGGCGAAGTCAGTCCCCTGATGCTCAAGGACTGCAACCTGGACATCGTCGAGCTCGGCCATTCGGAACGCCGCACGCATTTCGGCGAAACCGACGAAACCGTCGGGCTGAAGACCGAGGCTGCGGTGCGGCACGGCCTGATCCCGCTCATCTGCATCGGTGAAACGCTGGAAGAACGCGAAGCGGGTCGCGCCAGGGAAGTATTGGAAACGCAGGTGCGCGGCGCGCTGGCGAAGCTCTCCGACGCCCAGAAATCCGCACCGGTCCTGCTGGCCTATGAACCCGTCTGGGCCATCGGTGTGAACGGCATCCCGGCGACATCGGACTATGCCGATGCACGCCAGGCCGAGGTCATCGCGGTCGCCGACAACGTGCTTGGCCGCCGCGTGCCCTGCCTCTATGGCGGCTCGGTCAACCCGGCCAACTGCGAGGAACTCATTTCATGCCCGCATATCGACGGGCTTTTCATCGGGCGTTCGGCCTGGAACGTCGAAGGTTATCTCGACATCCTCGCCAAATGCGCCGCCAAACTGTGAGGAGAAAGACATGAAACTGGCAATCGCAGGCGACAGCGCGGGCGAAGGTCTGGCAAAGGTTCTCGCCGACCATCTGAAGGAAAAGCACGAGGTTTCGGAGATCAGCCGCATCGGTGCCGAACCGGACCCCTTTTACGCGAACCTTTCGGACCGCGTGGCGAATGAGGTTCTCGCGGGCAAGTATGATCGCGCCATCCTCGTCTGCGGCACCGGCATCGGCGTCTGTATCGCCGCGAACAAGGTGCCGGGCATCCGCGCCGCGCTGACACACGACACCTACTCCGCCGAACGGGCCGCCTTGTCCAACAACGCGCAGATCATCACGATGGGCGCGCGGGTCGTCGGAAGCGAGGTGGCGAAATCCATTGCCGACGCCTGGCTCGCCGAGACGATGAACTTCGACGCGAAGGGCCGGTCGGCCGACAATGTCTCGGCCATCGACGGCGTGGACGCGAAATACAACAAACGTTGAGCATCATCCAACACGCGCTCTCTCTCTCACCAAGGACAACCCCATGCTCCGACTGCCCAATGACGGCGCCCCCCTCGGTGCGCCGCTGGAAGAGTTCATGCCGCACGGACATGGCCCGGCCAGGATCGTGGCGGCCATCGCCTGCGCGGTTCCGCCACTGGCCGACCGTCTGGCTGCGGGCCGACTTTACGGCGATCCGGCGGCCATCGTCGGGGTGAACGATTCCGGCGACAGGCAGAAGGCGCTGGACGTCGGCGCGCATGATCACATGATCGCAGCGCTTCGGGCGGCGGATGTGCGACGGGTGCTGTCGGAAGAGGACCCGCATGTCGCCACGCTGAACCCGGACGGTGCGTGGGATGTGGCCATCGACCCGATCGACGGCTCCGGCTCAATCGGCATTGGCGCACCCTTGGGGGTGCTCTTTTCCATCCTCCCCGCCGCCCCGGAGGGATTTCTGAGACCGGGGCGCACAGTCGTTGCCGCGGGCTATGCGTCCTTCGGACATTCCTGCGATTTCGGCTTCTCGCTAGGTGCCGGCGTCCATATCGCCACCTATGACCGCGAACTCGGCGGCTTCCGCCTGGTGCGCGAGGATGTACAACTGAAGCGCGAGGCCAGGACCGTCGCCTACAATGCGTCGAACGAGCGGCATTGGCCCGAGGGGCTGCAAAACTGGGCCCGCGACCTGCGCGCCGGCAAGGACGGCCCCCGCGGGCGCGATTTCAACATGCGCTGGCTGGCGGCGGCGGTGGGTGAATTGCACCGCATCCTGCTTATCGGCGGCGTCTTCCTCTATCCCGCCGACCGCCGCGCGGGATACGAGAATGGCCGGCTGAGGCTGATCTACGAGGCGGTCCCGATCGCCTTCCTCATCGAACAGGCGGGCGGCAAGGCGACTGACGGTCTCGCCCCGATCCTCGACCAGCAACCCACAGAACTGCACCAGCACACACCCCTTGTCTTCGGCGCGACGGACGAGGTCGAAACCATCGCCCGCTACCTTGCCGCTCGGAATGGATGATCCGTGGCCCGCATCAGCCTTCGCCAGTTCCTCAACTCCGCCGCCGAACAGACCTGCGCGGTTCCCGCGGCAACCTCTCGACGCGCCGGAAGGGGAACCCGGCACGATGGCTTCCTGGAAAGGGGCAGTGCCCCCACATGGGGGAAAGCCGCTCTTGGTCATAACCATCAAGCCGACATGGAAGATTCGTGCTATGAAGCTGCCATGATACCGAGACTGTGCCATGGAACATTCGACGCTCGGTCATTCGGATCTGTCCGAGCCTGAAACCGGGTTCCCGTCGGGAGGTGCCAGCATCTACGTCTGACCACCGTAGGGTGTTCAGTCCGGCCGCAAACGCGTTCACTTGGGAGGAGACGAAATGAACCTGAGACCTGACCCGACCTTTCACCCGACCGCTCGGATGGCCATGCAGGCCCCGGTCGAAACCCTGGCCTTCGCGCTGATGCTGAGCCCCGATGGCAAGCAGCCCGATGGCCTGGCGGTGATCGATGTCGACCCCGCGTCGAAATCCTACGGCCAGATCGTGCATAGCCTGTTCATGCCCAACCTCGGCGACGAGTTTCACCATTTCGGCTGGAACGCCTGCTCCTCGGCACTGTCGCCGCTGACGGGCCATGCCTTCCTGGAACGTCGCTACCTCATCATTCCCGGCATCCGTTCCAGCCGCATCTACATCGTCGACGTGAAAGAGCCCCTGAAGGCGAAGATACACAAGATCATCGAACCGGAAGAGCTGTTCGCCAAGACCGGCTATTCGCGCCCCCATACCATTCACTGCGGGCCAGAGGGCATCTATGTCTCCACGCTCGGTGGCGGTGGCAAGGACGGCACCGATGGCCCTCCGGGTATCTTCATCATGGATTGCCAGACGTTCGAGATTCTGGGCCGATACGAGATGGACCGGGGCATTCAGGACAAGCATTACGATTTCTGGTGGAATCTGCCGCGCGACTACATGGTCAGTTCCGAATGGGGCCTGCCGCCGCAGTTCGAGAACGGCATCGTTGCCGAGGATCTGCTGTCGAACAAGTACGGCCATACGATCCATTTCTGGGACCTGCGCGCACGCAAATGCGTGCAATCCATTGATCTGGGTGCCAATCACCAGATGGCGCTGGAAATCCGCCCCGCGCACGACCCGGCAAAGGAGTATGGCTTTTGCGGCGTCGTCGTCGACACTACAAACCTGCAGGGGTCTATCTTCACCTGGTGGCGCAACAAGGACGGCACGTTCGAGGCGAAGAAGACCATAACCATCGACCCGGTGCCCGCCGATCCCGCCGATCTGCCCGACCTGCTGAAGGGTTTCGGCGCGGTGCCGCCGCTGGTGACGGACATCGACCTGAGCCTGGATGACAAGTACCTCTATGTGGCGTGCTGGGGGCTGGGCGAGATGCATCAATACGATGTGTCGGACCCGATGAACCCCAAGCTTGCGGGCAAGGTGCAGCTGGGCGGTATCGTTGCAAAAACCAGGCACCCGAATGGCAAGAGCTTTGGCTACGGGCCGCAGATGGTGGAGATCAGCCGCGACGGCAAGCGCGTCTACTGGACCAATTCGCTCTATTCCACATGGGACGACCAGTTCTATCCCGGCGACCGGGGGGCGGCGATGGTCTGCGCGGATGTGGGCAAGGACGGCGGTCTGACCGTGAACAAGGATTTCTGGGTTGAATTCCCGAACGGTTATCGCAGCCATCAGATTCGGCTGGAGGGCGGCGATTGTTCGACCGACAGCTTCTGCTATCCGAACGTCTGACCCTTGAGTGACGCGGCATCGGCGACGGCCCTTTGGTGGGCCGTCATCGCCTCGGGCCTTTATCACGGGCTTAACCCCGGCATGGGATGGCCGCTGGCGGTGTCGGCGGCGCTGATGGAACGCCGTGCCGCGGCGCTGACACGGGCGCTGGCTGCGCTTTCGGGTGGGCATTTTCTGGCGATGACGGCGATAATGCTGCCGTTCACGCTGATGACGACGGTAATCGTCTGGCAACGTGAACTGCAGATCGGCGCGGGACTGCTGGTGATCGCGATGGGCGTGTACCTGCTGGTGACGCGGCGCCATCCCCGGTTTCTGGCGCGGGTGCCGCCGGGCAGGCTGGCGCTCTGGTCCTTCCTGGCGGCCATGGCGCATGGCGCGGGGCTGATGCTGGTGCCGATCTATCTGGGGCTGTGCGGTAATCCGGCCATGCAGGACGCGGGCCACCGCGCGGCGGGCGCGTTGATGGCGGCAAATCTGGAAACCGCGCTTCTGGTGGCCATCGTGCATACGGCGGCAATGACCCTTGCCGGCAGTGCGCTGGCGGCCGGGGTCTATGTCTGGCTTGGCCTCCAGTTTCTGTCGCGCGCGTGGTTCAATCTGGATGTGGTATGGGCGCTGAGCCTTGTCATCGTTGGATGTATCGGTGCCGGAAGCACTCTGGGCCAACCCGGATAAGGCGCAAACGGCAGGCTGCGCATTGGCGAGAGGCGCGAAGACCGAACCGGCAACGCGCGGCAGACCTTCGGCCTGCGCGATGACGCCGAACGTGTCCGTGAACTCTTCTCCGAGCCTCGCAGAGTGATGCCTGCCCGACACCGCCACACTCTCTTTTCTGTCAGCCGACGATTGACAACATGGATCGACAGCCGCTGTGTTCAGCTAACAGCAAGCGCGCCGGAGTCTGCTTCATGTCTGCCAAACCCGCCTTCACGACCCGAGGCCTCACCAAGGTCTACGGCGAGGGGCGTTCGGCGGTGCGCGCGCTGCGCGGTGTCGATCTGGAGATTCCGCAGGGCGAGATGGTCGTGCTGCTCGGCCCCTCGGGGAGCGGCAAGTCGACGCTTCTCAACATCATCGGCGGACTGGATCGCGGCACCGAGGGGACCGCCCATTTCCGCGACCAGAACCTGACCGACATGACGGATGCCGAGCTTACACGCTACCGGCGCGATCACGTCGGCTTCGTCTTTCAGTTCTACAACCTGATGCCCAGCCTGACCGCGCGCGAGAATGTGGAGCTTGTCACCGAGATCGCCCGCGACCCGATGGACCCCGACGAGGCGCTGGCGCTCGTCGGACTGAAGGAGCGGACGGATCACTTCCCCGCGCAGCTCTCCGGCGGCGAGCAGCAGCGCGTTGCGATCGCGCGCGCGGTGGCCAAGAATCCCACCGTCCTCTTCTGCGACGAACCCACCGGCGCCCTTGACAGCACCACGGGACGCGCGGTCCTGAGCGTGCTCAGGGACGTGAACGAAAAGCTCGGCGCGACCGTTCTGATCGTCACCCATGCCGCAAGCCAGGCCGCAATGGCCGACCGGGTGATCCACTTCGCCGACGGCGGCATCCGCGAGGTCGTCGAGAACAAGACGAAAAAGCCGGTCGAGGAGATCGAGTGGTGAGTCCGCTTGACCGCAAGCTCTTCCGCGACCTCTGGCGCATCAAGGGTCAGGCCATCGCCATCGGGGCGGTGATCTCGGTCGGCGTGCTGATGCTGGTGATGATGACCGGCCTCGTCGCATCGCTCGACCAGACCCGCATCGCCTACTATGAAAGGTACCGGCTGGCCGACATCTTCGCACCCGTGGCCCGCGCGCCGCAGCGGCTCGAGGATAGGCTCGCCGCCATTCCCGGCGTCGATGCCGCCGAGGGGCGCGTGACCGGCAGCGCCTTGATCGACATCGCCGGACGCGACCTTCCGGTGCAGGCGCAGGCGGTGTCGTTGCCCGATTTCGGCAGCCCGACGCTCAACGACATCTATCTCACCGCGGGGCGCAAGCTCGACGCCAATCATCCCGATGAGATCCTGCTGCTGGAAAGCTTCGCCAAGGCCAACGAACTGAAGCCCGGCGACACCCTGCGCGCCACGATGAACGGTGCGCGGCGGACCTTCCGCATCGTCGGCCTCGCGCAGTCGCCGGAGTTTCTCTATACCGCCGCGCCGGGCGAGTTCGCCAGCGACGACAGCAAGTTCGGCGTGATCTGGATGAACCGCACTGCGCTCGCGGCCGCCTATGACATGAAGGGCGCCTTCAACCAGGTGCTTTTGTCGCTCGGGCGCGGGGCGAGCCTGCCGGCGGTGCTGGACGCGGTGGACCGCCTCCTCGACCCCTATGGCGGTGTCGGCGCCTTCGGCATCGCGGACCTGACCTCGAACCGCTTCATCACCGAGGAAATCGGCGGCCTGCGCTCGATGTCCGTGGCGCTGCCGCCGATCTTTCTCGGCGTCGCGGCCTTCCTCCTGACCATCGTCATCAGCCGCATGGTGCAGGCCGAGCGCGAGGAAATCGGGTTGATGAAGGCCTTCGGCTACACCGATCTGGAGGTCGGCTGGCACTACTTCAAGCTGATTCTGACCATCGCCGTCGGCGGCGCGCTCACCGGCTGCCTCATGGGCATCGCGGCGGGGCGCGCGATGGCCGACTTCTACCTCACCTATTTCAAGTTTCCCTTCCTGATCTTCAGGCTTGAACCCGGTCCTTTCGTCGCTGGGTTCCTCATCAGCGTCCTGTCGGCCTCGGCCGGCGGACTTGTCGTTCTGCGCGGCGTGTTCAGCCTGACGCCGGCCGCGGCGATGCGCCCTCCAGCCCCGGCCGATTACAGCGGCGCGGGGCGGATCGGGCAATGGCTCAACCCGGTCCTCGACCAGCCGACCCGCATGGTGCTGCGCCGTCTGACCCGCCAGCCGGGGCGGATGGCCGGCGCGATGATCGGGATTGCGGCCGGCATGGGGCTGTCTGTGGCGATGTTCACCCTTCTCGACAGCTTCGACACGATGACCGAGCAGACGTTCAGCGTCAGCGACCGCAGCGATGTGACCGTAACCTTCGCCGACGCGAAATCCGACCACACGATCTTCGAGCTGCGGTCGATCCCCGGCGTGATCGAGGTGCAGCCTGTGCGCGAAGTTCCCGCGATCCTGCGGAACGGGTTGGAGACGCATCGCGGCGCAATCACCGGCCTGCCGGAAAACCCCCGGCTCGATCGGGCGATGGCCGCGGACCAGACCCCCATCGCCATGCGGAGGGAAGGCGTGATCCTGACCACGGCGCTGGCCAGGATCCTCGGCATCGCGCCGGGCGACACCCTGACGGTCGAGGTCCGCGAAGGCCGTCGGCCGGTGCTCCAGCTTCCGGTCGTCGCCGTGGCCGAAAGCCTGCTCGGCTCGCCCAGCTACATGGAGATCGACGCGCTGAACCGCGCCTTGCGGGAGCCGAACCGCGTCTCCGGCGCCTATCTGCGCATCGACGGCGCCCAGGCGAGGCAGATCTACGCGGCCCTCAAGGACATGCCCTCGGTCGCCGGGGTCAGCCTCAAATCCGAAGCGCGCACATCGTTCGAAGCGATGATGAACCAGAGCGCGGGCGCGATGCGCTACATCATGGTGCTGGTGGCGGCGATCATCACCTTCGGTGTCGTCTACAATGCCGCCCGCATCGCCCAGGCGGAACGCGCCCGCGACCTTGCCAGCCTGCGCGTCCTGGGCTTTACCCGGGGCGAGGCGGCCTTCGTCCTGCTCGGCGAACTGGCGGCGGTGACGCTGGCGGCGGTGCCGGTGGGGGGGCTGATCGGCTACTACCTCGGCTTCGCAGTGTCGGCGGCGTTCAGCACCGACCTCTATACCGTCCGCGCGGACTTCAGCCCGGCCAGCTACGGCACCGCGGCGCTGACGGTCATCCTGTCGGCGCTGTTCTCGGGATGGGTGGTGAAACGCGACATCGACCGGGCGGACCTCGTCGCCGCCCTGAAAACGAGGGAGTAGCCAGTCATGGCGCAGAAGAAGAAACGGTCCCGCCTCTATCTCACCATCGGCACCCTCGTCGTGATTGGTGGAGGGCTCGCCGCGGCATTCTGGCCGCGCGCGACGATGGTTGACATGGGCGCGGTCACGCGCGGCGAGATGACCGTGACCATCGACGAGGAAGGCCGCACGCGGGTCCGCGACGCCTATGTCGTCTCGACCCCGATCACCGGGCGGCTCCGCCGCGTCGAGGTGGAGCCGGGCGATCCCGTGGAACGCGGCAAGACCGTCGTTGCGCACATGCTGCCGACCAACCCTGCCGTGCTCGACGTGCGCACCCGCGAACAGGCGCTGGCGGCCGTCGCCGCCGCCGAGGCCGCCCTGCGCGTCGCCCGTGCCGATCTGAACGCCGCAATCGCAAACCGCGACGGCGCCAATACCGACCTTGCGCGCGCCCGGCAACTCGCCGAGCGCGGCGTGGCCAGCGACGCGGCATTGGACCGTGCCCGCCAGGCCGCGCGCGTCGCCGATGCCAATGTCGACACCGCCGAGGCCGCGATTTCCATGCGTCAGGCAGAGGTGGCGAATGCCCGCGCCCAGATGATCGGCTTTGACGATCACGGCCTTGGCGCGGCTGTGGATGCCGCCCGCTCGCAGGACATCCCGCTTTACGCCCCCGCCGACGGCCGCATCCTGCAAATCATGCAGCAGAGCGAAACCACCCTGCCCGCTGGCACCCCGATCATGGAAATCGGCAACGTCAACAATGACCTGGAGGTCGTGGTGGATCTTCTCTCCACCGACGCCGTTCAGGTCCACCCCGGCGAGCGGGTCATCATCGACGACTGGGGTGGCCCGGAAACTCTCGCCGGCACGGTCGCGCGCATCGATCCCTTCGGCATCACCAAGATCTCGGCCCTTGGCGTCGAGGAGCAGCGCGTCAACACGCTGATCCGCTTTACCGGCCCGCCCGAACTGCATGCCGGGCTGGGGCACGGTTTCCGGGTAGAGAGCCGGATCGTCGTCTGGGAAGATGCCAACGCCCTGATCGTACCGTCGAGCGCGCTCTTCCGCAGCGCCGGCGACTGGGCGGTATTCCGGGTGGAGGATGGGAAGGCACGGGTGCGGATCGTCAGCGTCGGACGCAATAACGGAACCCAGGCGCAGGTTCTCGACGGCCTTGCCGAAGGCGACCGGGTGATCCTGTTCCCGTCCTCAGGTCTTGCGGATGGGACGAGCGTAGCCCGGCGCACGGGCGAGTGAGCGCCGTGCCGGAAGGAGCCGGGCGAATTCCGGTTCATCACGAGGTCGAACGCTATGGGCGAATTTCGCGCGCAACCTTCTGAAGCTTCCTGAAAGCGTCGTAGCGGGCTTGATGCACGGCACCGATATCGCCACCCGCCGGAGCGAAGCTTTCCCGCGGTTTCGACATCGCCGCCATTGCATCCCGCACATCCGCAAACGCGCCCGCCGCGACGGCGCCAAGGATCGCGGAGCCCAGCAAGACGGGTTCTTCGGACTCGACGGTCGCAACCGGCTTGCCGGTCGCATCGGCAAGCAGCTGACGCACCAGATCCGACTGGCCCGCGCCACCGCTGATCATGATCCTTTCGATGGCCGCGCCATGCTCCGCCTGGGTCTCGATGATCTGCCGCAACCCGTAGCCGATGCCGCAAAGGCCCGCGACATAAAGCGCGACCAGGCTCCGCTCGTCGCTTTCCATGCCAAGGCCCGCGATGATCGCCCGGGCGTCGGGGTCGGCATATGGCGCACGATTGCCGATGAACTCGGGGACGACGTGAAGCCCGCCCGCCACGGCAACGGCATCGGACAGGGTTTTCAGCCCGTCCAGCTCCGTCACCCTGTCTGATAGCCAGACGGGAAGCGAACGCCCGACCCGCCTGGCCTTTTCCGCCACGGTCGCCGACGCGGGATGGAGCGAAAGCAGATGGTCGATCGCCGCTCCCGCTGCGGACTGCCCGCCTTCGTTCAGCCAGGCGTTCGGGACCATCGCGGAGTAGTAGGGGCCCCAGACGCCCGGAACGAAGACCGGCTCCTCGGTGGTCGTCATCGTGCAGGACGAGGTACCAAAGACATAGGCGAGGCTTTCGGTGGGATCGCCCAGTGCGCCGACGGTTCCAATTCCGCCGGCATGTGCATCGATCAGACCTGCCGCGACCGCGATGCCCGGCACGAGGCCGAGATCGTCGGCGGCCGCTGCCGTCAGCCCGCTCCCGAGCGCGGTTGCCGGATCGACGACCTCGCGCCCGATCCGCGCGAATTGCTCATCGGCGAGTTCGCCGAGGCCGATCTGCCGGAAGTAGCCGGGGTCCCACCGGCCTTCATGCGCGAGATAGGTCCATTTGCACGTCACCGTGCAGGACGAGCGGCTCAGACTTCCGCTGGCCTTCCAGGTCAGGAAGTCCGTCAGGTCGAAGAACTGCCATGCCGCATCAAAGATCGCGCGGCGATTTTCCTTCAGCCACAGAAGCTTCGGCGTCTCCATCTCGGGCGAAATCGCCCCGCCGACGTAGCGCAGCACCTCATGGCCGCCGGCATTGATCCGCCGCGCCTGCCCGATGGCGCGATGATCCATCCAGACGATGATATTCCGCTCGGGACGATCCGGTTGCCCCACCGGCAGCGAGACGCCCTCCGGGCCGACGACGACCAGCGAGCAGGTCGCGTCGAAGCCGATCCCGGCGACCTCGTCCGCCTTGATGCCGGCGGCGGCGACAGCACCGCGCACCGATTTCGCCACGGCGCGCCAGATTTCGTCGCTGGACTGCTCGACGATGGAACCGCCGTCCCGAAAGACCGTCACGGCCTGCTTGTCGCTGCCGATCAGGCGGCCGTCCGAGGCGAAGACACCCGCGCGGGCGCTGCCGGTTCCGACATCCACGCCGATGAAATACTGCGGCTTTGGCGCGCGCGGGCCTTTACTGGTATCGGTCATCTCGGGTCCATCGGTTTGGAGGTGGGCAGGCGCCACCGCGCGGCGCTCAAAGGTCGACGCTGTTGGGCAGGATCACGAGGTCGCGCACCACGACACCGCGCGGCCGCGTCAGCATGAAGAGCACGGCTTCGGCGACTTCGCGCGGCTGCATCAACGATCCGTTGGCAAGCGCCTCCTCCATCTTCGCCTTGGGCCAGTCATCCAGCAACGCGGTGACGACCGGTCCGGGCAGGACCGCCCCCATGCGGATGCCGTGTTCGGAAACCTGACGGCGCGTCGCGTGAAGGAAGGCCTGCACCGCGAATTTGGAAGCGGTATAGACCGGTTCCCACACCACCGGGACGACGCCGGCGACAGAACTGGTGAAGAGGATGTCACCGGTCTTGCGTTCGATCATGCCGGGCAGCACCGCGTTCACGCAGCGGAATGCGGCATTGACGTTGAGGTTGAGCACGACATCCCAGGCATCGGGGTTGCCTTCCGCTGCAGGTCCGCCGACATAGGCGCCCGCATTGGCGTGGAAGATGTCCAGCGGGCCGACGAGTTCGGTAATCCTCGGCACCATCGAAGACACCTGTTCGCCGTCGAGAAGGTCAATGACCAGCGGCTTCGCCGCTTCGCCGAGGTCGGCGCAGATCTGGTTCAGCCGGTCGCCCGCGCGGTCGATCAGGACCACCCGTGCGCCTTCCTCCAGCAGGATCCTCGCGCATTCGAGGCCGATCCCCGAGGCCGCGCCGGTGATCGCGGCGGCTTTGCCCTGCAGCTTCTTCGACATGGCTTTTCTCCGTTGCGGGAAATCAGGCGCGGCCGTGGGAGGCACGCGAGCGGCGCGCGAGCGAGTCGACGATCACGGCGACGGCAAGCACGCCCCCGGTGATCATGTAGCGCAGGGACGAACTGAGGTTCAGCAGCGTCAGGCCGTTGGAGATCGCCTGGATCACCAGAATGCCCAGAAGTGCGGACCAGGCCGACCCGCGCCCGCCGAACAGCGAGGTGCCCCCGATCACCGCCGCCGCGATGGCGTTGAGGTTCACGTCACCCGTGCCCGCCTGTTGGCTCGCCGAAGCGAGGCGCGCGGCAGAGAAGATGCCGCCAAGTGCCGCGAAGGCGGCGCAGATCACGAAGGCGGACATCCGGATCAGCCGGACATTGATCCCGGACCGCCGCGCGGCCTCGGCGTTGCCACCGACGGCAAAGAGCGAACGGCCCCATTGCGTGCGGGTCAGGGCATAATCCATGATCACGACGAAAAGGACGAAGACCGCGAACATCCACGGCACGCCGCGCCCGAGTTCGAGATAATAGACGATGAACAGGAGTGCTGCGGTGAGGATGCCGGCCTTGACCGCGACGACGCTCATCCCCGGCGCGGAAAGATTGGCTTCCCTGCGGCGGCGCGTGGTGCGCAGCCCGGTCAGGATCAGCATGATACCGGGCACCAGCGCCAGCAGATAAGACAGCCACATCGGCATGATCAGGATTTGACCGAAGCGGACGAGCGGCGAGGCGAAGGGAAGGTTGATCGAACCCGTGGGCCCGAGGATGTAGAGTTGAATGCCGAGGAGTGCGAGCAACCCCGAAAGCGTCGCCACGAAACTCGGCATCTCGAACCGGTTGCGCAGGAACCCGTAGATGAACCCGGTCGCCGCGCCGGCGGCGATCGCACCGGCAATGGCCAGCGGCAACGGCCAGCCCGCATTGACCCAAAGCACACCGATGATGGCCGAGGCCAGACCGCTCATCGAGCCGATCGAAAGGTCGATCTCGCCCAAGAGCAGCACGAACACCACACCGAGCGAGATGAAGCCGACCGCCGCCGCGTCGAACAGCAGGTTCACGAGGTTGTTCGGGGCAAGGAAGACCGGGTTGAGCGTGGTGAAGACGATCGAGATGAGAAGAAGCCCGACGACGACGGGAAGCATCCCGAGGTCGCCGGACCGCACGCGGTCGGTGAAGGCACGAACGGCTCCGGCAACCCCCTCGTCGTGACGGACGCGGGAATCGGCGCGGTCAAGCTGTGATTTCTGGCTGTCTGCGGCCATTTTTCCGGTCCTCCTCAGTCCTGGGCGGGTTCGAGCTTCCGCGCCGCGCGGCGGGAAACCGAGTTCTCGCTTGCGCCGGTGATGGCGGCGACGAGCTCTTCGTGGGTTGTGTCCGCGGTGAAGACGCCGTTGTTCCGCCCCAACCGCAGAACGACGATGCGGTCGGCGACGGCGCGCACGTCCTCCATGTTGTGCGAGATCAGGATGACACCGTGACCACGCTCGCGCACCCGTTCGATCAGGTTGAGGACCTCGGCGGTCTGCGCGACGCCAAGTGCTGCGGTCGGCTCGTCGAGCATGATGATCTGCGGGTCGAGAAGCAGCGACCGCGCGATCGCAACGGTCTGCCGCTGCCCACCTGACAGCGATGCGATCGGCTCGCGCACCGACGGGATGCGGGCCGCCAGTTCCTTGAGGAGCGTCCAGGCACGGACCTCCATCTGAACCTCGTCAAGTCGCCACGGGGAGATTTCGTGGCCAAGAAAGAGGTTGGACACGACATCCAGATTCTCGCACAGCGCCAGATCCTGAAAGACCGTAGAAATGCCCCGTTCGAGCGCGACGCCCGGATTGTCCAGCGTCACCTTCTCGCCCAGATATTCGATGGTGCCCGAAGTCGGCTGATGCACACCGGCAAGAACCTTGACCAGCGTCGACTTGCCCGCGCCGTTGTCGCCAACCAGCGCGACGACTTCTCCGGCATGAACGTCGAGTTCGATATCCGACAGCGCCGTGACCGCACCGAACTGCTTGGAGATGCCGCTCAACCGAAGCAGCAGGTCGCCCTGGCTCCGGCCCTGGAACGATTGTGACATGGGTGCCTCCTCCGCCTGCGGCTTTCCGGCGTCCGGCAGGAAAGAGCCGCGATCAGCATGTGCCGGGGCGTCCGAAGACGACGCCCCGGCACCGCTATCTTACTCGATGATACCAAGCGTGCGGCAAGGCTCGACATATTCGCCGGTGCAGACCTCGTCGGTCGTCTGGATGCCGGCATCGAAGATCGCCGCCTTGATGTTCTCCTGCGTCACGACATCGGGAACGAACAACTGCGACGGCGTATCGTAGAGCGTCGTCTTCGCCTCGGGCGTCGTGCCGCTCAGGAACTGGGTCGCGGCCTCCGCCGCCGCCTTGGCCACGATCTCGGACGGCTTGGAGATGGTGTTGTACTGGTCGCCCGCGATGATGAGCTGGAGCGCGGCGATGGTCGCATCGTTGCCGGTGACGGGCGGAATCGGGTTCACCCCCGCCGCCTTGAACGCGGCGATGGCACCGCCCGCAGTTCCGTCATTCGCGGCGACCACGCCCTTGATCTGGTCGCCGAAGCGCGTGATCTGACCGGCAGCCCATTCCTGCGCCTTGGGCGGCGCCCAGTCCGGCGTGTCGTACTCGGCGAGCGTCTTGAAGGACGAGGCTTCGAGAGAACGGTGAACGCCGTCACGAATGAGCCCGGCAGCCGCATCGGTGGGCGAGCCGTTGATTTCCAGCACGCCCTCGCCTTCCGCCGCTCCGCTCGCCTTCAGATGCTCGACGAGGGATTGCGATATCGCGTAGCCGATACCCTCGTTGTCGAAGGAAACGTAGTAGTCGGCGGGCGTGCCAGGGATCGGCCGGTCATAGGCGATGATCTTGACGTCCTGCGAATGGGCGATCTCCACCAGCGCCGCGGCCGCCGAAGAATCGACCGGGTCGAGAACGATGATCTTCGCGCCCTGGGTGATGACCGAGTTGAACTGCTGCTGCTGGAGCGCGACATCCGCATTGGCATTCTGGTAGATCAGCGTGCAGTCGGCGCAAAGCTCCTTCATCGCCGCCTCGAAGCCCGGCCAGTCGTGCTCCTCGTACCGGGTCGATGCCTGATCGGGCATCAGGAACGCCACCGTCGCGGCCTCCTGCGCCGGCACGGACGTTGCGAACATCGCTGCGACAAGTGCTGACCCCGCAGCCGGGTAATATCTCTTGGACGTCATTGGTTCCTCCGCATGTTTTGCGCCCAGACCGAGGCTTGACGCGTGGAGGACAGCTTGGTGCGGCGCCGCCAATCCGGGGTGGCCGCACACCGACGGTCCGGGTTCTCCGGCCCGGACCTGATACTCCTCCCACGCAACCGCTTTGGGCTGCTTCACCGATGGAGCTTCTTTGCTCAATCGATGGAGCAACCTTGTCACAGGGTCGGTTTGTCGTCAAGCTGGATCACATGAGGTCACTGGCGAGGCTGTCGACATGGCTGGGAAAGACGGCATTCTTTCAAGAAGACCAACGATCTACGACATCGCCAAGCTGGCCGAGACATCGCCCAGCGCGGTCAGTTCCGTCCTCAACGGATCGTGGCGGAAGCGCCGAATCAGCAAGAAGCTCGCCGACAAGATCACCGGGATCGCGACTGCGGAAGGGTACTCGACGAATATCCAGGCAAGCCTCCTGCGGCGCGAGAAATCGAACATCGTCGGGATGATCGTGCCGAAATACGACAACCGGTATTTCGGCGCCATCGCGGAACAGTTCGAGGCCTTGGCGCGGGCGCGGGGCCTTTTCCCCGTCGTCACCTGCACGCAGCGCGAGCCGGAGCTTGAGATCGAGGCGGCGAAGGAGCTGATCTCCTACCAGGCTGAATGTCTGATCGCCACCGGCGCCACCGACCCGGACCGCATTACCGCACTCTGCCGATCCGCCGGCGTCAGATCGATCAATCTCGATCTGCCGGGAACCCTGGCGCCGTCGGTCATCTCCGACAACTACATAGCCGCGCGCGACCTTACCCGTTTGCTCCTGGACCGATGCGCCCACGATCTGGGCTGGGCGGGCCCGCTTCACTTCGTCGGCGGCCGATTGACCGATCACAACACGGCCGCCCGCCTGAGGGGGTTCCGCGACGCACAGTCCGAGCGTGGCATAACCTTGCCCGAGGCCCATATCCTCGCCATGGGCTATTCGGCCGAGAAGGCGGAACGCGCGCTTGCGCGGGTCGCCACGGGGTCGCCGATCGGGCTTTTCGTCAATTCGACCATTTCGCTGGAAGGCGCCGTGCGCTGGATGCGCGACCGGCCGACCGAAATGGCCGGGCGCATCAGATACGGCTGTTTCGACTGGGATCCGTTCGCAGCGCTTTTGCCGCACAATGTGGGCATGGTGCAGCAGGACGTTTCGACGATGCTGGGCAAGGCGTTCGAGTTGATGGACGATGCGTCCGGCACGCTGGAAACCCGACTGGTTCCGTGTATCCTGACCGAGCTTTGAGGTGCAGCACCCCGCCCGGCGCTTCACCTTCATCGAAGGGATCCGCCGCACCCGGCCATAGCTTCGGCCGCTGCCAATCACGATCCGCGCCCCAAGGCTTCGGCAAATCCGAAGCGCGTGCTCCGGCAGGCGGCCCGCCCGTCAGGCGAAATCCAGCGCGCGACTGAACGGCAGCTCCCGTATCCGCTCGCCCGTCGCCGCGAAGATAGCGTTGCCGAGCGCGGCGGCTGCGGGGGGACGGGCGGTTCCCCGATGCCACGGACGCGGCCCATGCCCTCGACGGCGCGCACCTCGATTACCGGACATTGCGGCAGGCGCATCCCCTCGTAGCTGTCGAAATTCGTCTGCTCCGCCCGCCCTCCGGCATAGCTGATCTCGCAGTTCATCGCGTGTGCCAGCCCCCAGATCGCCCCGCCCGCGACGAGGTTCCGGAAATTCACCGGATCGATCACCCGTCCGACGCCCGCCGCGATCCAGAGCCTTTTCGATCCGTAGCCCATCGGGGGTCGACCGCACCTCCACCACCTCCGCGACCGGCACACCGAAGGACCGGCAGAACGCCAGACCGCGCCCAGCGCCCGGCGCGAGTTCGGCGCCCCAGCCGCACATCTCGCCGACCGTCTCCAGCACCTTCCTGCCTTCGGGATCGCTCATCAGCCGAAGCCGCTCGGCCAGGGGATCGGCCCCCGCTGCGTGGATCAGTTCGTCAAGGAAGCAGTCGTGGAAAAACCCGTTGGAAGACGCCCCGACCGAGCGCCACGAACTCACCGGCGCAAGGCCGCCGACCCGGTAGCCCGTCACCCTGTAGTCGGGAATGTCGAAGGGTTGATCGCCGGCGCCCGCCGTGATCTGCGCATCCGGCCCCGGAATGTTCAACCCCTGCCGCCCCATCTGGGATGCGGTGACTGACGGCATTGCGATGCCCAGATCGAAGGCCACGACCGCGCCGCCCTCGACCGCCCCTGCCCCGCGCGCCATCGCGATCTGACGCGGGTAATCCGTCGCCATGTCCTCTTCCCGCTTCAGGGTCAGCTTCACGGGGCGCCCATCCGCGACCATCGCCAGTTCGGCGGCCACCCGCACCGCGTCATCTTCCAGCCTGTGGCCGAAACTGCCGCCCGACATCTTGACGTGGACGTGGACCGCCGCATCCGGCAGCCCCACGATCTTCGCCACATTGGCCAGCACGAAGCCAGGGATCTGCACCGCTGCCCAGACGTCTGCGCGGCCGTCCTTGACCTGCACCGTCGCCGACATCGGTTCCATCGGCGCATGCGCGAGGTAGGGAACGCGGTATTCCGCCTTGACCACCGCGTCGCCCGCACGGGCCAGTGCCGCATCGACATCTCCGACTTCGCGCGGGACGGCATCGACATTGCCCGACCCGAAACCTCCGGATAGCAGCGCCCAATGCGCCTCCAGCTCCGATGGATACGGCGCGGCGGGCCATTCCGCCTCGATCGCGTCGGCGGCCTGAAAGGCGCGCCAGGTATTGTCGGCCAGCACCGCGACCCCGCCGGTCACCGGCACGACCTTCTCGACCCCGCGCATGGCCTCGGCCGTTTTCGCATCGTAGCGCGTCGGCGCCCCGCTCCGGCGCGGGTTGAGCCGCACGGCGGCATGGACGGCGCCTTCCGGCTCGAGGTCGATGGCATAGACCTGTGTGCCGGTCGATTTCGCAACCATATCGACGCGCTGCACCTCATGCCCGATCAGCCGCCAGTCCTTCGGATCGCGCAAGGCGACATCCGTGACCGGCGCGATCAGCGCCGCGTCCGGCGCCAGCGTGCGGTAGTCAAGCGAAGTCCCGTCCGGCAGCACCACGGCCCCGCCTTCGGTCTTCAGATCGTCGATTGCCACCCCGGTCCGCTGCGCCGCCGCCGTCTTCAGCGTCTCGCGCGCCACCGCGCCGGCCAGCCGCAGCTTGTCGTAGCTGTCCGGCACGGTGGTCGAACCGCCGGTAACCTGCATGGCAAGGAACTTCATCGCCGCATCGGCAACGCCCCGCGCCGTCTCGGCCACGAAGGACGTATCGGTCGGATCGAACGGCACCGCCTCATGCGCCAGCGCCGTGTTGTAATAGGCACGCGAGATCGGACCGGGATCGAGCATCACCTGGTCGAGACCGATATCCAGCTCTTCCGCGATCAGCATGGCCTGCACCGAATAGGCGCCCTGCCCCATATCCATATGCGGCACAATCAGCGTGACGGCATTTTCGTCGATCAGCACATAGGGTGTCAGCGCGGCCGCGCCAGACGGCAGCCCGGCCAGCAGCGGGTTCGCCACCGGGCGCTTGTACCAGTAGTACCCGAAAGCCACCCCGCCCGCGATGGCGGCGGAGCCGATGAGGAATGTCCTTCGGGCAATCGTTCCGGCGCGTCCCATGGCTCAGCCCTCCCGCATCGTCGCGGCGGCGGCATGGATCGCCGCGCGGATCCGCGGATAGGTTCCGCAGCGGCAGAGATTGCCGCCCATCGCATCGTCGATCTCGGCATCGGTGGGGTTCGGCGTGACGCTCAGCAGCGACACGGCCTGCATGATCTGGCCCGACTGGCAGTAGCCGCATTGCGCCACCTGCCCCGCAACCCAGGCCGCCTGCACGGCATGCAGCGCCTCGGGCGTGCCGATCCCCTCGATCGTCGTGACCGCGCGCCCCTCGGCATCGCCCGCGAAGGTCTGGCACGACCGCACCGCCTCGCCATCCAGAAGCACCGTACACGCCCCGCAAGCCGCGATGCCGCAACCGTATTTCGTACCCTTGAGTCCGATCACGTCGCGCAGGAACCACAGAAGCGGCATGTCCGCCTCGACATCGACCGCGTGGACCGTGCCGTTCACCATCACCTGCATGGGCGTTCCTCCGTGCCTGACCCATAGATAAGCCGCCCCGCCCGGAAAAACACCCGCAAAAGCGGCAAACCGCAACGCCCCTTCCACTCGCCCCCCGATCCGCCTACCTTCGCGCCCGAACAACCCGGAGAGGAACATCATGGCAGCGATGATCGGCGTGATCGGCGGGTCCGGCGTCTATGAGATTGAGGGGCTCGAAGGCGGCGAATGGCAGACGGTCGACACCCCCTGGGGGCCGCCCTCGGACGACATCCTGACCGGGCGGCTCCACGGCACCGACATGGCCTTCCTGCCCCGCCACGGCCGCGGCCATGTCCATTCCCCCTCCGCCATCCCCTACCGCGCCAATATCGACGCCATGAAGCGCCTCGGCGTGACCGATGTCATCGCCGTCTCCGCCTGCGGCAGCTTCCGCGAAGCGATGGCCCCCGGCGATTTCGTCATCGTCGACCAGTTCATCGACCGCACCTTCGACCGCGCCAAATCCTTCTTCGGCACCGGCTGCGTCGCCCATGTCAGCCTCGCCCACCCGACCTGCGCCCGTCTCGCCGCCCTCTGCGTCGAGGCCGCGGCCGAGGATGTGCGCGTCCACCCCAAGGGTACCTACCTCGCCATGGAAGGCCCGCAATTCTCGACCCTGGCGGAGTCCCGCATGTACCGCGAAAGCTGGGGCGCCGACGTGATCGGCATGACCGGCATGCCCGAGGCCAAGCTCGCCCGCGAGGCCGAGCTTTGCTATGCGAGCGTCGCCATGGTCACCGACTACGACTGCTGGCACCCCGACCACGACGCCGTGGACGTGGCGACGGTGCTGAGAACCCTCACCGCCAATTCCAGGAACGCCAAGCACCTCATCACCCAGCTTCCCGCCCTCCTCAAGGACCGCCCCGAGCCCTGCCCCTGCGGCTGCGACCGCGCGCTCGACTACGCCCTGATGACCGCGCCCGAGAAGCGGGATGCGGAGTTGGTGGGAAGGTTGGATGCGGTTGCGGGAAGGGTGCTGAAGGGCTGAGCCTGCACGCCAAAGTCTAAAGCGAAACAACCCGACCGATCTCACGTTCACCGGCCTCTTGCGTTCGCGGGACCACCCATATACGCTACAATCCGCGCACGGAGCCACCATATGTTGTCAGATCGCCTGCCGCCCTTCGTTCGCGATAGCTATGAATACCACGAATGGAAACACGCGAGCGCCATTCTTTCTCAGGATTTTCCCTCTGAATGGAAGGACCTGCTCGATCTCCTCACTACACTTCGCCTCAAGAAAAGCTGGATCACGCAAGGCGGGGGCAACAAGTCCAAGCTTTCGGGCCATATCGACGGCTTTCTTGCGGATCGGGGATGGCAGGAGAAGCAATTCCAGACCGCGATCGAGGTCGATGGGGCCAGACTGGACTCTCCCACGCACAAGATCGACTGCTACAAGAACGGGATCGCGCTCGAAATCGAATGGAACAACAAGGACCCGTTCTATGATCGAGACCTGAACAACTTCCGCCTGCTGTTCGACCTGCGCGCCGTAAGCGTCGGCATCATCATTACCCGTTCCGACGAATTGCAAGAGATCTTTAATGCTCTCGGACGAGGTTCGTCTTATGGCCAGTCGACAACCCATATGTCAAAATTGCTGCCGCGCGTTCTGGGTGGCGGCGGGGCAGGATGCCCGCTTCTGGTCTTTGGGATAACGAAATCACTGCTGGAGGACGATATATGACAAGCGCCGCAGACGACCTCCTTGCAAAGGCCGGCAGGACGAAATTCCGCACCATTCTCGCGGACCCGCCCTGGCAATTCCAGAACCGCACCGGAAAGATGGCGCCGGAACACAAGCGCCTCTCGCGCTACCCGACCATGACGTTGCGGGAAATCTGCGACCTGCCGGTCGAGGCCGTCGTTGCAGAAACCGCGCATCTCTATCTCTGGGTGCCGAACGCCCTTCTGCCCGAAGGGCTGAAGGTCATGGAAAACTGGGGCTTCGGCTACAAGAGCAACATCATCTGGTACAAGATCCGTAAGGATGGCGGCCCTGATCGCCGCGGCGTTGGCTTCTACTTCCGCAATGTGACGGAGATCCTGCTCTTCGGCGTTCGCGGCAAGAACGCGCGGACCTTGCAACTCGGCCGGACGCAGGAAAACATCATCTCCACCCAGAAGCGCGAGCACAGCCGCAAGCCCGATGAGCAATATGCGCTGATCGAGGGATGCAGCAACGGACCCCGGCTGGAAATGTTCGCGCGCGGCCCGCGCGTCGGCTGGACTGTCTGGGGAAATCAGGCCGACGACTATGCACCGACCTGGGACACCTACTCAAATCACTCGCAGGCCCACGTCGTGCCATTCAAAGCAAAAGCCCGGAAGTCATAGCCCGGCATCATTTGCCGGACGACCGCCGCCCGCAGGTCCCGGCGCGGGGGCCGGGACTGCTTCCGCGCGTCTGCACGCGATGTGTACGCAATGTGCACAGCCTGTGCACAGCCCGTTTCCGCCCCGCTCCGCGCTTCCCGCACCCATCGCGCCATGCTACCACGGTCCCGTTACCCCCCGGAGCCTGCCATGAAGAAGACCGTCAAGGATTACATCCGCACCATTGCCGACTTCCCGCATGAGGGGATCCTGTTTCGCGACGTGACCACACTTTTCGCCGATGCGCGCGGCTTCCGCATGGCGATCGACCAGCTTCTGCACCCTTACGCCGGCGAGCAGATCGACAAGGTGATCGGCCTTGAGGCGCGCGGTTTCATCCTCGGCGGCGCCATCGCGCACCAGTTGTCCGTGGGCTTCGTGCCGATCCGCAAGAAGGGCAAGCTACCCGGCGCGGTCATCAGCCAGGGCTATGTGCTCGAATACGGCGAGGCGGTGATGGAGATCCATGACGACGCCCTGCAACCGGGCGAAAAAGTGTTGATTGTCGATGACTTGCTGGCCACTGGCGGGACTTGCGAGGCGGGGATAAAGCTTTGCGAAAGGCTTGGCGCCGAGGTCGTCGGCTGCGCCTTCGTCATCGATTTGCCGGAGCTTGGCGGGCGCAAGCTTCTGGAAAAACTCGGCATGAACGTCCATGTGCTCTGCGAATTCGAAGGGGCGTGAGGCGTCGTTAACGACGGCGTAAGGAATCGCCGCTAGATCTGGACGCGACTGATCCGACCACATCGCTCACGGCCAAGTCGCTCTCGCCCCGTCGGCTCTCTCCCCGGCGGGGCGCACCATCTCAGGCCCGCAGCACCGCACCCGGATTCATGATCCCCAAGGGGTCGAGTGCCACCTTGATCGCCCGCATCGCCGCCAGCTTCGCCGGATCGCCGTAGCGCTCAAGATCCCCGACCTTCAACCGCCCGACCCCGTGTTCCGCACTGAAGGAACCGCCATGTTCGGCGACAAGGTCATGAACGGCAACGGAAATTTCCGCCCCGCGCGCCATGTAGGCATCGCGTTTCGCGCCCTTGGGCGGGAAGACGTTGTAATGCAGATTGCCGTCGCCGAGATGCCCGAAAATGTTGATCCGGAAGGGACCGAGGCCCGCAACCGCCGCCCCCGCGCGGGGCAAGAAGGCAGCGATCTCGGTGAGCGGCAGCGAGATGTCATGCGACGCGATCGCCCCGATCCGCCGGTTGGCCTCGGGGATCATCTCCCGCACCTCCCAAAGCGCCTGCCGCTGCGCCACGCTCGCCGCGACAACGGCGTCGGAGACCAGACCCTCAACCTCTCCTGCCTGATATATCCGCGCCAGAACCGCCTCGGGGTCGAGACCGGGCGGCAGGCCGATTTCCATCAGGACTGACCATTCCGGGCGCTCGGCGAAGGGCTGCCGGACCTCTGGCAGCACCTCGTCGAGAAAGCGCAGCCCCTCACCGTGGATCAGCTCGAAGGTGCTGACCGCGCCGCCGCTTTCCCCTTTCGCAATCGCCAGAAGCCTGAGCGCCGCCTCCGGCCCCGGCACCACGAGCATCGCGGTCGCGAGCGCGGCAGGCCGGGGAAAAAGCCGCAAGGTTGCAGCGGTTATGATGCCAAGGGTGCCCTCAGACCCGATCAGCAGATCCGTCAGATCATAGCCGGAATTGTCCTTGCGAAGCCGCTTCAGACCGTGAAAGACCGATCCGTCGGCCAGAACCGCCTCGACGCCAAGACACAACTCGCGGGCATTGCCATAGCGCAGGACTGCCGTACCGCCGGCATTTGTCGCAAGGTTGCCGCCGATCCGCGCCGTCCCTTCCGAGGCGAGCGACAGCGGGAAGAGCTGCCCCGCCTTGTCCGCCGCCGCCTGCACCTCGGCCAGCGTCATGCCCGCCTCGGCGATCAGCAGGCTCTCCTCCGGCCAGATCCCGCGCAAGCGGTTCATCCGTTCAAGCGACAGGATCAGTGGCGCGGGACCGTCCGGCGCGACCTGGCCCAGGACAAGCCCGGTCCCGCCGCCCCAGGGCACGATCCCGACCCGCGTCGCGGCGCAGGCGCGGACCACTTCCGCCACCTCCTCCACCGATCGCGGCCGCGCCAGGAGCGCCGAAGGCGTAGTCCCCCTGCCGCGCGGTTCCTCCAGATAGCGCGGCTCAGCCGCTCCGACCGTGCCTTCCGGCAGGCGGGCGGCTAGCCTTTTGCCAAAGGCGGCATCGGCTGGGCCCAGGGCCATCGCGTGTCCCTCTTTCATCTTGCTCCAAATACCTCGGGGGTCCGGGGGCGGCGCCCCCGGCTACCCGGCATCCGTCCTGCCACGCCTGTCACCGCGCAGGTTGGCGTAAAGCACGTGGTTGCGCCAGCGCCCGTTGATCTGGAGATAGCTCTGCGCCACACCCTCGTATTTGTAGCCGCATTTCTCCAGAACCCCGCGCGAGGCGGCGTTTTCCGGCAGGCAGGCGCTTTCGAGCCGCGAGAGGTCGAGGGCGGTGAAGCAATGGTGGATCACGGCGCGCAGCGCCTCGGACATGTAGCCCTGGCGGGCGTGGCGCGCGCCGATCCAGTAGCCGATCGTCGCCGCCTGGGCAGGACCGCGGCGGATGTTGTCCACCGTCACCGCGCCGAGCAGTTCGTCATCCGTGCGCCGCATCAGGAAGAGCGGCATCGCCGTGCCGCCGGCATGGGCACGCGCCGCCCAGTAGACCCGGTTGGTGAAGGCCTTGCGGCTCAGGTGATCGGCGGACCAGACCGGCTCCCATTGCGAAAGGAACGCGCGGCTGTCGGCCCGCAGCCCTGCCCAGGCACGAAAATCGGAATGCTGGGGCAGACGCAGCGACATCCGCTCCGTCTCGATACGAACCCTCCGCTTCCGCCCGATCATCAGGCGGCGAGCCGTTCGCGCAAGGCGGCAAGGGTCGGGGCGGCCTCGACCGGCCCATAAAGCGCCAAGGCGGCCTTGGCGCGGGTCAACCGCTCGGCGAAGGCCAGAACATCGGCGCGCGAGACGGCTTCGATCTTTGCGGCGTTTTCCTCGACGCTTGGCACACGACCCCAGATGGCGAGACTGCGAGCCATGCGTTCGGCGCGCGAGGACGGGCTTTCGAGTCCCATCAGCAGCCCAGCTTTCATCTGCGCGCGGGCGCGGGCAAGTTCCGTCTCCGTCATATCTCCCGCGCTGCGCTTCAATTCGTCGATTGTCAGCGTGGCAAGCGCCTCGATCTCCTCTTCAGAGGTGCCCGCATAGATGGTGATCATGCCCGTGTCGTCATAGGCTCCGGCCTGCGCGTAGATCGAATAGCAGAGCCCGCGCTCCTCGCGGATCTTCTGAAAGAGGCGCGACGACATGCCGCCGCCGAGCGCGGTCGTATAGACCTGACCCGCGTAAAAGTCGCCGTCGCGGATGCTGGGACCGACGAGGCCCATCGCGAAATGCACCTGTTCGAGGTCGCGCACCTCGCGGCGCTCGCGGCCGTCCCAGAGGGCGGGCGTGGTCGCGCGGTTCGCCGCGGGTCTGAGATGGCCGAACAGACGCTCCGCATCTCCGACGATGCGGTCGTGGTCCACCGCACCGGCGGCGGAGACGATCATCCTGTCGGGGCTGTAGTTTTGCGCGACAAACCCTGTCAGGTCATCGCGCCCGAAGGTCTCGATCCGCTCCGCGGGGCCGAGGATCGTGCGGCCGAGCGGCTGATCCGGAAAGGCCGCCTCCTGCAACCAGTCGAAGATGATGTCGTCGGGCGTGTCGAGCGCCTGTCCGATCTCCTGCAGGATCACATGACGCTCGACCTCGATTTCCTTCGGGTCGAAGACCGGGTTGAGCACGATATCGGAGATCACGTCCAGCCCAAGTGCCACATCCGCCTCAAGCACCCGCGCGTAGTAGGCCGTCACCTCGCGCGAGGTATAGGCGTTGATATAGCCGCCGACATCCTCGATCTCTTCGGCGATCTGAAGCGCGCTGCGTCTCGCCGTGCCCTTGAAGGCCATGTGCTCGAGGAAATGCGCGATGCCGTTTTCTTCTGCGGCCTCGTGCCGCCCGCCCGCCAGAACCCAGATGCCGACCGATGCCGACAGGATGCCCGGCATCTTCTCGGTCACGATACGAAGCCCGTTGGGAAGCGTGGTCTGCCTGATCGTCACGACGTTCGCCTTTCGTGGACCACCGCTTCCAGCGCGGAAAGGTCATTCGGGACAGATGTAACACGTTCGCGGCGCGAGAAAAGGTCAGCCATGCGTTCGGGAAGTGGCGGACGCTGGCCGGTCGCGTTTTCGACGGCGTCGGGAAACTTCGCGGGGTGCGCGGTCGCGAGCGTGATCATCGGCACTGCCGGGTCGCGCGCCTCCTCGGCCACGCGAAGGGCGACGGCGGTGTGGGGGCAGACGAGCTCGCCCGTCATCTCCCAGGTTTCCGCGATAGTCGCCATCGTCTCATCCTCGCTCACCCGGCCCGAGGCGAAAAGCCCCCGCAACGCCTCGATGGCGCCCTGGCTGACGGCAAAACCGCCCTCGCGCTTCATCTCGTCCATAAGCTGGCCGACGGCGTTGCCATCCCGCCCATAGGCTTCGAACAGCGCGCGTTCGAAATTGGACGACACCTGAATGTCCATCGACGGCGAGATCGAGGGCTTCACCCCGTCCATCTCGTAGCGCCCCGTCGTCAGGCAGCGGTGCAGGATGTCGTTCTGGTTGGTGGCGATCACCAGCCTGTCGATGGGCAGGCCCATGCTCTTGGCGATATAGCCCGCGAAGATGTCGCCGAAATTGCCGGTGGGCACCGTGAAGCTGACCTTGCGCCCCGGCGCGCCCAAGGACACCGCGGCGGTGAAGTAATAGACGACCTGCGCCAGAACCCGCGCCCAGTTGATCGAGTTGACCCCGGCAAGGCCGACCGCGTCGCGAAAGGCGAAGTCGTTGAACATGTCCTTCAGTCGCGCCTGGCAATCGTCGAAATCGCCCTTCAGCGCCAGCGCATGGACGTTGGCCTCGGTCGGCGTCGTCATCTGCCGGCGCTGCACCTCGGAGACGCGGCCCTCGGGGAACAGGATGAAGACATCGACATTGTCGAGCCCCCGGAACGCCTCGATCGCCGCCGATCCGGTGTCGCCGGACGTCGCCCCCACGATGGCGATGCGGCGCCCGTCACGGGCCAGCGCGATCTGGAAGAGCTGCCCGATGAGCTGCATCGCAAAGTCCTTGAAGGCGAGCGTGGGCCCGTGGAACAGCTCCAGAAGGAAGTGGTTGGGCGCAAGCTGCACCAGAGGCGCACGGGCGGTATGTCGAAAGCCCGCGTAAGCCCGGCCGATGGCGCCGCGGAATTCCGCATCGGTGAAGTCATCGCCGACGAAGCGGCGCATCACGCGAAAGGCGGTCTCCTCATAGGACAGGCCCGCGAGCGCCGCGATCGCCTCCGCCGTCATCGTCGGGATCGTCTCGGGCACATAAAGCCCGCCGTCCCGCGCAAGGCCCGTCAGCATCGCCTCGCCGAAGCTCAGGACGGGGGCCTTCCCCCGGGTGGAAACATAGCGCATTGGGTCGTCCTCAGATCTGTCGTTGCCTGATACGCCAGAGCAGGAAGCCTGTCATCCCCGCCCAGACGGCGGCGAGCGAAAACCAGGTGATCGCGTATTGCAGATGGTCGTTCGGGATGCCGGAGGTATCGACCGGCGTGGGGTCGACGCCCTGCATGTCGCCTTCCGCAGTTTTCAGGACGACCATCAGCGGTTCCGTCCCAAGCGCCTTCGCCATGCCGTCAACGTCCCGCGCGAACCAGAGGCCGGACTTCGTATCGGGCGGCGGGGTGTAGCTGTCCGACTCGTTCGGCCAGAGCAGGTTGCCGACCCCGGTCACGTCCACCGCGGGCCGCACCGTGTCGCGCAACTCCTCGGGGATGAACCCACGGTCGAGCAGCACATGCCTGCCCCCTCCCGTCTCGAACGCGTCGATGACCTCGTATCCGGCGCCCGCGCCCCTTCGTCCCGAAAGGACGAGGAGTTCCCGCCCCGTCGTCTTTCCGCTGATCGCGACCGGCAGATACTGGTCGCGCTCCCGATCCGGTGCGGCAAGGCTTTCCAGCGCGACCGGCGCTGCCACGATCTTGGCGTCGATCTCAGCAAGAAGCGCCTCTTTCCACGCCAGCCGCCGCACCTGCCAGAAGCCGAGCGACAGCAGGATGCCGATCCCGACAAGACCGAGAAGGATTGGAAAGACGTAGCGGCGCATGGGAGGGTCTCGAAAGGACGAAGCGCGGAGTTTCCTCCGCGCCTCCTTGTCAGTCAGGAATGGCCGGTCAGGCGCTGCCCCAGATGTAGACCGAGGCGAAAAGGAAGAGCCACACCACATCGACGAAGTGCCAGTACCAGGCGGCGGCTTCGAATCCGACATGCTGTTCGGGGGTGAACTGCCCGGCCATGGCGCGGAACATGCAGACCAGCAGGAAGATCGTCCCGATGATGACATGCGCGCCGTGGAAGCCCGTCGCCATGAAGAACGACGCGCCATAGATGTTGCCGGAGAAACCGAAAGCGGCGTGGCCGTATTCGTAGGCTTGCAGGACGGTAAAGCAGACCCCCAGAAACACCGCCAGCGCCAGCCCGCTGATCATGTCCTTGCGGTTGTTCTCATGCGCAATGGCATGGTGCGCCCAGGTTGCGGCGGCGCCGGAACACAAAAGGATCAGCGTGTTGATGAGCGGCAGGTGCCAGGGATCGAAAGTCTCGATTCCGGCGGGCGGCCAGACACCGTCCACCGCCGGGCTGTCCGGCCCCATCGGGTAAAGCGCGTGCTTGAAGAAGTTCCAGAACCACGCCGAAAAGAACATCACCTCGGACATGATGAACAGGATGAAGCCGTAGCGCAGGCTGATCCGCACCACTGGCGTGTGATCGCCGGTATTGCCCTCGTGGATAACGTCGGACCACCAGCCGTACATGACGTAGAGCACCAGCGCGAGGCCGATCAGGAAGACGAAGGGCGTGATGCTGTGCATCCAGAGCACGCCACCGAACAGCATGGTGAAGCCGCCGAGCGCGCCCAGAAACGGCCAGAGCGACGGTTTCAGAATGTGGTAGTCGTGGTTCTTTTCGTGCGCCATGTCGGTGTCCCTGAATTTCCGGTCGTTCAGTTATAGCCCGCCGGTATTTCCTGCGGAAGGCTTGCCTGCGTATCGGGCAGGTCGGCCTGATAGAATGTGTACGACAGCGTGATATTGCGGATACGCCCGGCATCGGCATCGTTCACGATATCCGGATCGACGTAGAAGATGACTGGCATCTCCACGCGCTCATGCGGTTTCAGCACCTGCTCGGTGAAGCAGAAGCACTGGATCTTGGTGAAGTAATAGCCGGCGAGGTCGGGCGCGACATTGTAGCTCGCCGTGCCGCCGATGGTCTCGTCGGTCGGATTATACGCCTCATAGAAGGCCATCCCGGTCTCGCCGATCCTCAGCTTCATCTGGCGCTGTTTCGGCTTGAACTCCCACGGCATGCCCGGCGCGGTGTTCGAATCGAACCGCACGGTGACGTATTCGTCCAGAATCTTGCCGGTGGATTCGGCCCGAACGCTCGGCGTGCCGCCATAGCCCGTGACGCGACAGAACCACGAATAGAACGGCACCGCCGCCCAGGCGAGCGCCCCCATCGTCAGCACAACGCCGACGAGCAGCGCCGCGAGCTTGCCGTTGCTGTCGAGCCTTTTCATTGCTTGGCACCTGCCACCGGCGGGTTGCCGTTCACATCCTGGCGCGAGACCTTGACGATGGTCAGCCCGAAAATCAGCGCGACGAAGCTCGCGAGCACGACGCCGAGGCCAAGATTGCGGCCAAAGCGGCGCAGGTGCAGTTCATGGTCGCGGTGGATCGCCATCACCAGCCACCCAGCCCGTAGGTCTTCAGGCTCGCCTCGACCAGAAGCGCGCCGAAATGCAGGAAGAGATAGGCGAGCGAGAAGCGGAAGAACGCCTTTTCCGCCTTGTAGCCATCGGACTCCGCCGCAGCCTCGTCCCGTTTCAGAAGCTGCCAGGCGCCGCGGATGAAGAGCGCGTTGAGAACCGCGGCGGCAGCCAGCACCACCGGCCCGCCGATCGAGGACAGCGCCAGCGCCAGCGCCACCGGCACGAGCAGGAGCGTATAGACGAAGATGTGCCTGCGCGTCGCCCGGCGGCCATGCGTCACGGTCAGCATCGGCACGCCCGCATTCGAATAGTCGTCCTTCATGAACAGCGCGAGCGACCAGAAATGCGGCGGCGTCCACATGAAGACGATGGCGAACATCAGGATGGATTCGAGGCCGACGCCCCCCGTCGCCACGGCCCAGCCGATCATCGGCGGAAACGCCCCGGCAGCGCCACCGATGACGATGTTCTGCGGCGTCGAACGTTTCAGCCAGACCGTGTAGATCACGACATAGAAGAAGATCGTGAAGGCCAGGAATGCCCCGGCGAACCAGTTCGCCGCCAGACCCAGCATAAGGCAGGAGATGGCCGACAGCGCGAGGCCGAAGCCCAGCGCCTCGCCTTCGCTGATCCGGCCCGCCGGAACCGGGCGGCCACGGGTGCGGCGCATGATGCGGTCGATATCCGCGTCATACCACATGTTCAGCGCACCCGAGGCGCCACCGCCCAGCGCGATGAAGAGAAGCGCCGTGAAGGCGACGAAGGGATGCACATGCACCGGCGCCACGATCAGCCCTACCATCGCAGTGAACACGACAAGCGACATGACGCGCGGCTTCAGGAGCTGGACGAAATCGCCGAAGCTTGCCTCTTGCCCTTGATCGATAGCGCTGAAATCGCTCATGATTCTCCCTCGGCCGGCGCGCAATCGCGCCAACCGCCTCAGTTGGAAGCGACGCGCGCCGGCGCCGAGACACCGAGCTCGGCGGTCTTCGTGCGCGCGACCCAGTCGTTATACTCGGCCTCGCTGACCACCTTGATGGTGATCGGCATGAAGGCGTGGTCCTTGCCGCAAAGTGTGGTGCACTGGCCGAAATAGACGCCCTCGCGCTCCGCGTTGAACCACAACACGCCGATACGCCCCGGCACCGCCGAGTGCTGGACCGCGAAGGCCGGAACGAACCAGGCGTGAATTACATCCGACGCCGTCACCTGGACGACGACGGTCTTGCCGACCGGAATGACAACGGCGTTATCCGCCGCCAGACGGTATTCGTCCTGCGTGTAGCCGGCTTCCTCAAGCTTGTCGCGGCCCAGCATGAAGGCGTCGAAGCTGATGCCCTCATCGGGATATTCGTAGGACCAGAACCACTGGTTGCCGGTTACCTTTATGTGAATGTCGCCCGCGGGGATTTCTTCCTGCTTGAAGAGGACCGGCAGAGAGAAGGAGCCGAGCACGACCAGGATCAGCACCGGAAGCAGCGTCCAGGCGATTTCCAGCGGCGTGTTGTGCGTAAAGCGGGACGGGGTCGGATTGGCGCGTTGGTTGAAGCGAACGAGCACGATCGCAAGCAGCACCACGACAAGCGCCACGACCCCGATGCACAGCAACAACAACATATGGTCGAGCCATTGCTGTTCACGCGCAGTTACCGTCGCAGCAGGCTGGAACCCCATCCCTTCCGAAATCGGCGCGCCGACGATCGGCAGGCCCTTCAGCGCGTCCTGTGCGGCAACGGTGCCGGCAAGGAGGGTTGCGGAGAGTGTGGCCCCGAGGCCGGCAAGTCTTGTCGCAAAACGCATATCTGTTTCCCGTGTCCAGCCGCGGCTGTTCTCGCCGCTTCCAGCCCGGCCACCATGAAGGGGTACCGGTTGTATATCGAGACTGTAAAATCATATTAGTGCTCAAGCGACAAGCGAAACCGATGTGGTTGATCGTCGCTTTTTGATCGAAGTCAAGGAACGTAAAGGACGAGGCATGGCAGACGGACGGTTTGATCCTTTCGAAACGCATCTCGACCGCGACCGCGCGCTGGTGATTCTCCGCGACGCGCTTGCCGGTGGCGAGGATGGCGAGCTTTTCCTTGAACGCCGCCGGTCCGAAGCTCTGGTCCTCGATGACGGGCGGCTGAAGAACGCGAGCTACGACGCCTCCGAAGGCTTCGGCCTGCGCGCCGTGAACGGCGAGGTCGCGGGCTACGCCCATTCCACCGAGATTTCCGAATCCGCCTTGCGCCGCGCCTCCGAGACCGCCCGCCTCGCCGTCGGCGCGGGCGGCGGCACGCTGGCCGCCCCGCCCTCCGGCACCAACCTGCACCTTTACACCGACGCCGATCCGACGGCCGACGCGACCTTTGGCCTGAAGGTCGAGACCCTGCGCGAAATCGACGCCTTCACCCGTGCGCTCGACCGCCGCGTGGTGCAGGTATCCGCGACCGTCGCCGCCTCGCTTCAGGAGGTCTTCATCCTGCGCCCCGAGGGCGGCCTCGTCTCCGACATAAGGCCGATGTCGCGGCTCAACGTCTCGGTCATCGTGGAGGAGAATGGCCGCCGCGAAAGCGGTGGCATGGGCGGCGGCGGACGCTCCGGCCTCGCCGCGCTGATGACGCCCGGACACTGGCAGGACACGGCGCGCGAGGCCTTGCGCATCGCGCTCGTCAATCTGCGCGCCGTCGACGCGCCCGCGGGCGCGATGGACGTGGCGCTCGCCGCCGGCTGGCCGGGCATCCTCTTGCACGAAGCGATCGGCCACGGGCTTGAGGGCGACTTCAACCGCAAGAAAACCTCCGCATTCGCGGGTCTGATGGGCCAGCAGATCGCCGCAAAAGGCGTGACCGTCCTCGATGACGGCACCATCCCCGACCGGCGCGGATCGCTGACCGTGGATGATGAAGGCACGCCCTCGGGCAAGAACGTCCTGATCGAGGATGGCGTTCTCGTCGGTTTCATGCAGGACCGTCAGAATGCCCGCCTGATGGGCGTGAAGCCCACCGGCAACGGTCGGCGCGAAAGCTATGCCCACGCCCCGATGCCGCGCATGACCAACACCTACATGCTCAGCGGCGACGCCCGCCCCGGGGATGTGGTGGCCGAGGTCAGGGACGGCATCTACGCCGTGGGCTTCGGCGGCGGTCAGGTCGACATCACCAACGGCAAGTTCGTGTTTTCCTGCACCGAGGCTTACCGCGTGAAGAACGGTGTCGTCGGCGACCCGGTCAAAGGCGCCACCCTCATCGGCGACGGCGCGACCGCGCTCAGGAACATCCGCGCCATCGCCAACGACATGAAGCTCGACCCCGGCATCGGCAATTGCGGCAAGCAGGGCCAATGGGTGCCGGTCGGCGTCGGCCAGCCGACGCTCCTGATCGGCGGGCTGACCGTGGGCGGTGCGGAGGCGTGAGAGGATGCCAGGGGGCATGACGACGTTTGTCCTCTATGCCGCCGCCGCGCTGGCCGAGATCGCGGGTTGCTTCGCCTTCTGGGCATGGCTCAGGCTCGACCGCTCGCCGCTCTGGTTGGTGCCGGGTTTCGTAGCGCTTGCCACCTTCGCCTGGCTTCTGGCCCATAGTCCGGCCGCCCAGGCGGGGCGCGCCTATGCGGCCTATGGCGGGGTCTATATCGCGGCTTCGCTTCTCTGGCTCTGGCGGATCGAGGGGCAGCGCCCGGATCAGTGGGATGTCGCCGGGGCGGCGCTTTGCCTGGCCGGTGCGGCTCTGATCCTCTGGGGACCAAGGCCGGGCTGATTGCCGGCGGCGTCTGTACGGGCGGTGTACGCGCGGTGTACGCGAAGCAGACCGAAGATTCTTCCATACCGAGCCCGCAACGCCGCCGAATCGTAACCATTGATTAACTCTGCGGTCGCAATGTGACCCTGCGAATGAGGCGAAGGCACGAGGGACTAAAGGTTTGTTTTCTTACCCCACCCCCTTCACCCCACCCACCACGGAAGATGACAGACTGTCGTGGCTCCGTCTCATTCGCTCCCGCCGGGTCGGCACCGTGACCTTCTGGCGGCTCCTCGAAGAATTCGGATCGGCGCGGGCTGTCCTCGAAGCCCTGCCGGAGATCGCGCACTCTGCCGGCGTGGACGGATATGCCGTCTGCCCGGACGGCGTCATCCAAGCGGAATGCAAGGCGGGGAAAGCCGCCGGGGCGCGGCTTCTCTGCCGGGGCGAGCCCGCCTATCCACAAGCGCTCGCCAGCCTGCCCGACGCCCCTCCGGTACTCTGGATCAAGGGAAATCAAGGGGTTATGGCACAGCCGATGGTGGCGCTGGTCGGCGCGCGATCGGCTTCGTCGCTCGGCACGCGGATGGCCCGCAAGCTCGCCACGGATCTCGGCGCGGCGGGCATCACGGTCGTTTCCGGCCTCGCGCGCGGCATCGACACCGCGGCCCACCATGCCGCCCTGCCCACCGGCACGGTCGCCGTGATGGCGGGCGGCGTCGACGTGATTTATCCGGCGGAGAATGCTTCTCTTGCCAAGGAGGTAAGCGAAAACGGGCTGCTTCTGTCCGAACAACCGATGGGCCTCGATCCGATGGCACGGCACTTTCCGCTGCGCAACCGGCTGATCTCCGGTCTTGCCCGCGCCGTCGTCGTGATCGAGGCGGCGTCGCAATCCGGCAGCCTCATCACCGCGCGGATCGCACTCGATCAGGGACGCGAGGTTCTCGCCGTTCCGGGACACCCCTTCGACGCCCGCGCCTCGGGCTGCAACATCCTGATCCGCGACGGCGCGACGTTGGTGCGCGGGGCGGAGGACGTGATCGAAGCGCTCGGCTTGCGCGAGGATGCGGGACCGGGCGCCAGCACGAAGGACGAAGCGACACAACGTCCACATGGCCATGCTCAGGGCCGGAAGGCGAAGGGCGGAACCGGATCACATCCCACGCGAAGCGGACGGCACGAAACCACTTCAAATCGTTGTACAACTGCCGAACGAGACAACCCGCCGCACGCGCCAGCCAACACCACCGCACTCCTTGCCAGTATCCTGGACCGTCTCGGCCCGAGTCCCGTCGCAGAAGATCAACTGATCCGCGATCTCGGCCTGCCTACGGCACATATCGCACCTGCCCTCGTCAGCCTCGAACTCGACGGGCACATCCTACGCCAGCCTGGCGGGCTACTTTCGCGGGCGATGTGACTGATCGCGCATCGGCATCTTGCCGGAATAAACGAGGTGCGCCCGGCGCGGCGCGCTACGGATTCCTCAGTCACGCCTGGCTGCGGTCGCATCTCTGGACGGCTTCATGGCTTGCGGTGCCACACCGAGAGGGGCGTCAGAGTCAGTCAGGGACAGACATCCGCGATGACCGGCCGGAACTGGGCGCAAGTCATCGGGCCGGACCACCAGACGTCGGTCGCGCCGAAGATTTCCTCGACTACGGCCCAACCCGAGGGTGTCCGCCGCAGAAGCGCCTGGCCGCCGGTCCAATCGGCATCCGCCATGAAATAGCCTTCCTGCCAACCCGGTGTGCCGCGAATGTCGATCGCTCCGCCGCCGGGGCGCTGCGCGCTGACCATCACGAAGGCCATGTCGCCGGAAAGGCGAAGCCCGCCGATAACGAATTCGACCGGCGCGCCGAAAAGATATTCCGCCTTGGGCCGGATCTCGTCCAAGATCGCCCGTCTTTCCGCTGTGCCGCGCGCGGGCTCATACCAGTTCTGCGCCGAAACCGCTGCCGCCCATACTGCGAATAGCACCCCCAAGGCCCACTGCATCACCGCCTCCCATCCGTCCGGCCGCCGGACAAACACCCACGGCATATTGCGGCAGCAGAGTGAATCCGCATAGCGCAATGCTGCCAGCCGACGCCCGAACCTGCCTCCCGACCCGCGCATTGACATTCCCGCGCCTTGCCCCACATGTTCCGCGCCCGAGGGCAGGAACCCGTTTTCAAGAGGAAGTCATGGCCGTAGTCGTTGTAGAATCGCCCGCCAAGGCCAAGACAATCAACAAGTATCTCGGTTCCGACTACACCGTGCTCGCGTCCTACGGCCACGTCCGCGATCTGCCGCCAAAGGACGGATCGGTCGATCCCGACAACGGATTCGACATGAAGTGGGAGGTGGCCGCCGACAGCAGAAAGCATGTCCGCGCCATCACCGACGCCCTGAAAACCGACGATACGCTGATCCTCGCCACCGACCCCGACCGCGAGGGCGAGGCGATTTCCTGGCACCTCAAGGAGGCACTCGCCTCGTCGATCAAGAAGGGCAAGACCGTCCGCCGCGTCACCTTCAACGCGATCACCAGGAATGCCGTGACCGAGGCGATGGCCCATCCGCGCGACGTCGACGATGCGCTGGTCGAGGCCTATCTGGCCCGCCGCGCGCTCGACTATCTGGTGGGCTTCAACCTCAGCCCCGTCCTCTGGCGCAAGCTTCCCGGTGCGAAATCGGCCGGGCGCGTGCAGTCGGTCTGCCTGCGTCTCATCGTCGAGCGCGAGATGGAGATCGAGGCGTTCAAGGCGCGCGAATACTGGACCGTGACCGCAGTGCTCGCCACACCGCGCGGGCAGGAATATCAGGCGCGACTGACGGTGCTGGGCGGCAAGAAGCTCGACAAGTTCGATATCGCGAACGGGACGGCGGCAGAGCTTGCCGTGCAGGCGATCACCTCGCGCGACCTCAAGGTCAAGTCGGTCGAGGCGAAACCCGCCACTCGCAACCCCTATGCGCCCTTCATGACCTCGACCCTGCAACAGGAAGCCAGCCGCAAGTTCGGCATGGGTGCAAAGGCCTGCATGTCCGCCGCCCAGCGTCTCTATGAGGCCGGCCACATCACCTATATGCGAACCGACGGCATCGACATGGCGCCCGAGGCGGTGATGGCCGCGCGGGACGAGATCAAGCGCCGCTTCGGTGCGGATTATGTCCCCAGCAGCCCCCGCATGTACAAGAACAAGGCCAAGAACGCGCAGGAAGCGCATGAATGTATCCGGCCCACGGACATGAGCCTGTCGCCCGACAAGCTGAAGGTCGCGGACGATCAGCGCAAGCTTTACGATCTGATCTGGAAACGCACCATCGCCAGCCAGATGGCTGCCGCGCGGCTTGAGCGCACCACCGTCGACGTGGCCAGCGCCGACGGTCAGGTGGAGCTTCGCGCCACCGGGCAGGTCGTGATGTTCGACGGCTTCCTCAAGGTCTATGACGAGGGCCGCGACGACGAGGATGGCGAAGACAGCGCCCGCCTGCCGCAGATCATGGAAGGCGAGAAGGCCGACAAGCGCAAGATCGCACCGGAACAGCACTTCACCCAGCCGCCGCCACGCTACACCGAGGCGACGCTGGTGAAGCGGATGGAGGAACTCGGCATCGGGCGGCCCTCCACCTACGCCTCGATCGTCACCACGATTCAGGACCGCGAATATGTCCGCAAGGACAAGAACCGGCTGATCCCGGAGGACAAGGGGCGGTTGGTGACGGCGTTCCTGACGAACTACTTTCGCAAATATGTCGAATACGACTTCACCGCCGATCTGGAGGAGGAGCTTGACGACATCTCTGCCGGTCAGCGCGACTACAAGGATGTTCTGGCACGGTTCTGGCGCGATTTCACCGCCGCCATCGCGGAAACGTCCGACCTGCGCATCGGCGAAGTCCTGGAGAAGATAGACGAATTCCTCGCGCCCCATCTCTATCCGCCGCGCGAGGATGGCTCCAACCCGCGTATCTGTCCGACCTGCGGCGAGGGGCGGCTCAGCCTGAAAACAGCACGCTCGGGCGGGGCCTTCATCGGCTGCTCGAATTATCCCAATTGCCGCTACACGCGCTCGCTCTCGGCCGTGAACGGTGAGGATCAAGGCGGCGCGGAGCGTGTGCTCGGCGAGGATGCGGGCGACGATATCTGGCTGAAAGCCGGCCGTTTCGGTCCCTACGTCCAGCGTGGCGAGGCAACGGAGGAAACCCCCAAACCCGCCCGCGCAAGCCTGCCGAAAGGCTGGGCGCCGGAAGCGATGGACCTAGAGAAAGCGCTGCGCCTTCTGACGCTGCCGCGCCAGATCGGCAAGCATCCCGAAGATGGCGAACTGGTCGAGGCCGGGATCGGTCGCTACGGGCCCTACGTCAAGCACGGCCGGGTCTATGCGAACCTGCCGGAAGTCGACGAGGTCTTTACCATCGGCATGAACCGCGCGGTTGAAGTCCTGGCGCAAAAGGCCAGCCGTGGGGGCCGCGCCGCTGCGCCTGCCGCGTTGCGCGATCTCGGCGAACATCCGGACGGCGGCAAGATCGAGGTCATGTCAGGACGCTACGGACCGTATGTGAAGTGGGCGAAGGTGAACGCCACCCTCCCCAAGGAGATCACACCCGAGGATGTGACCATGGCGCAAGCGCTGGAACTGATCGCCAGCAAAGCGACGAAGAAGGGTGGCGCGCGCAAGGCCGCCAAGCCGAAGGCGGCAGCCAAGCCGAAGTCAAAGGCGAAGGCTGCTCCGAAAGCCAAGGCGAAGAAAGCGGGATAGACATTCGCCGCGCTGCGGCGATTGACTCGCCTCTGCCCCCGCGTCACAAATCGTCGCAGATCATTTCCGGGGAGAGACCATGAAGAAGGTATATGGTTCGGCGAAGGAGGCCCTGGATGGGGTTCTTTTCGACGGCATGCTCATCGCGGCGGGGGGATTTGGCCTTTGCGGTATCCCCGAGCTTCTGATCGACGCGCTGGTGGAAAGCAAGGTCAAGGACCTGACCATCGCGTCCAACAATTGCGGCGTGGACGGGTTCGGCCTTGGCAAGCTCTTGGACACCAGGCAGATCAGGAAGATGCTGTCGTCCTATGTCGGCGAGAATGCCGAATTCATGCGGCAGTACCTCTCGGGCGAGCTGGAGCTGGAATTCAACCCGCAGGGCACGCTGGCCGAACGGATGCGGGCGGGCGGCTGCGGCATCCCCGGTTTCTACACCAAGACCGGCGTTGGCACGGTGATCGCCGAGGGCAAGGAAGTGAAGAACTTCGACGGTCAGGATTATATCCTCGAACGGGGCATCTTCGCCGATCTCTCCATCGTCAAGGCGTGGAAGGCGGACGAGACCGGCAACCTCGTCTTCCGCAAGACCGCGCGCAATTTCAACCCGCCGGCGGCGATGTGCGGCAAGGTCTGCGTGGTGGAGGTAGAGGAGATCGTGCCCACCGGCACGCTCGACCCCGATCGCATCCACCTGCCCGGCATCTATGTGCACCGGATCATTCAGGGCGAGCACGAGAAACGCATTGAACAGCGCACCGTGCGCAAGCGGGAGGAAGCCTGATGCCCTGGGACCGCAACCAGATGGCCGCGCGGGCGGCCGAGGAACTTGAGGACGGCATGTATGTGAACCTCGGGATCGGCATCCCGACACTTGTCGCCAACTATGTCGGCGACAAGGACATCACGCTGCAATCGGAGAACGGCATGCTCGGCATGGGGCCGTTTCCGTACGAGGGGGAGGAAGACCCCGACCTCATCAATGCGGGCAAGCAGACCATCACCGAGCTGCGGCGCACCGCCTATTTCGACAGTGCGACCTCGTTCGGGATGATCCGGGGCGGCAAGATCGCGGCGGCAATTCTTGGCGCGATGGAGGTGGACGAGAAGGGCGACCTGGCGAACTGGATGATCCCCGGCAAGCTCGTCAAGGGCATGGGGGGCGCCATGGACCTCGTCGCCGGTGTCGGCCGCGTCATCGTGGTGATGGATCACACGTCGAAGCACGGCGAGTCCAAGGTACTGAAAAAATGCACCCTGCCGCTGACTGGCATGGAGGTCGTGGACCGGATCATAACCAATCTCGGCGTGCTGGACGTGGTCGAGGGCGGGCTTAAGATCGTCGAACTGGCCGATGGGGTAAGCGAGGAAGATCTGCGCGCCGCAACCGAGGCGACCATCGTTGGGTGATCCCGCAATTTCCAAGGAGACCGGCCCGACCAAAGGCCGGTATGTCCTCCGCGAGGATGGCGCCGAGGCGGAACTGACCTATTCCGTCCTCGGCCCGACGAAGTTCATCGCGGATCATACCGGCGTACCGGACGCGATGCGCGGCAGCGGCGCAGGCCGAAGATTGGTGGAACATCTGGTGGCCGATGCACGGGCGTCGGGCTTCACCGTGATCGCGCTTTGCCCCTTCGTCGCCTCGATGGCGAGGCGGCATCCCGAATGGGCCGACGTCTTCGTCTGATCTTCGCGCCTGAAACTGTCCACTTCTTCGAAACAAATTCATAATGCTGCCCCAATCCGTTGATAGCGAGCGGGCAATGATGAATGCCGATCTACGCCTTTCCGAAACCGCCCCGAAGCCGCCCGCGAGGTGGCTCAGGGGCAAGTTCGTGATGTCAGGCCTCGGGCTTCTTTTCATCGTCGGGCTGATCAGCCTCTTCGCAGCGACCGGCTGGAAGGAAACCACCGCGCAGATCGCGCGTCTGACTGTATGGCAAGGGGCGCTTCTGCTGCTGCTTTCACTCTGCAACTACGTCCTGCGGGGCCTGCGCTGGCATCTTTTCGCGCGGCGCCTTGGCCTGCCGACGACGCTGCCGGAGGACATGCGCCATTTCCTTGGCGGCTTCGCGATGATCGTGACACCCGGACGGGTGGGCGAGTTGGTTCGGATGCGCTGGCTGAAGCGGGAAACCGGCTGGGCCTACGAACGCACAGCGCCACTCGCACTGATGGACCGCGCATCGGATCTTGCCGCGATGGCGGTGATCCTGGCGCTGTCGGTCGCTGTCTCGGCGGGTGGAATGGGCGGGGCGCTGCCGGTCGCCGCACTTGCCCTTCTGGCGGCCTATAGCACGACCCATCCCCGGCTTCTGGCCGCCATCGTCACGCGAATTTACCGGCTTACGGGCCGCGTCCCAAGGCTTTTCGCCAAGATCCGCACCGCCGCGCGGTCGCTCGGACGCTTCGGCAATGCCGCCACGATCCTGCCCGCAATCGCGCTCGGCGTCACGGGCTGGCTGGCCGAGGGCTATGCCTTTCATCTGCTTCTCGGCTGGATGGGGGCCGATGTCGGTCTCTGGAAAGCCATCGGTATCTTTGTCTTTGCCACGCTCGCGGGCGGCCTCACCGGCGCGCCCGGCGGCGTAGGTGGTGCGGAGGCAGCGATGATCGCGCTTCTCGCACTCGACGGCGTGGCGATGGAGGTCTCGGTTCCCGCGACCGCCATCATCCGCTTCACAACGCTTTGGTTCGCGCTCGGGATCGGCTTGCTGGTCTTTCCCCTCGCCGAACGTCTGTCACTGAGAAAACCGAATGCTGTGGAAATCCGCTGACTATACCGGCTGGGGCCGTGTGCTTTCCGCCTCGGGTGAGCTTGCGCGCCCCGAACGGCAAAGCGCGCTGAAATCCATCATGGACGAGGCGCTGGCCCCCGCCATCGGCATGCGCCGCAGCTATGGCGATGCCGCGCTGAATAGCGGCGGCCGCGCCGTGGACATGACGCGGCTTGACCGGATGCTGGATTTCGATCCGGCGACGGGTATCCTCAACGTAGAGGCGGGCGCGCGGATCGGCGAGATTGCCGCCGCTTTTGGCCCGAAGGGCTGGCTTCCGGCGGTGATGCCCGGTACCGGCTTTGCCACCGTCGGCGGCTGCATCGGCCAGGACGTGCACGGCAAGAACCATCACCATGTCGGATCGTTCTGCGAGCATGTCGTGTCGATCACGCTGCGCACCGCAAAGGGCGTCGTCGAGGTCACGCCCGAGAAGAAACCCGAGCTTTTCCGCGCGACAGCCGGCGGACTTGGCCAGACCGGCCTGATCCTCTCCGCGCGTCTGAAACTTCTTCCCTGCAAGGGCGACGTGATGGTCGTGACCGAGCGGCGTGTGACCGACTGGGACGATTTCATCGCCCATCTCGACATGTCGCAGGCGACCTACACCGTCGGCTGGATCGACGCGACGGCGCGGGGTGCTGCGCTCGGGCGCGGCATTCTGGAGGAAGGCGAGACCGGATCGGGCCTGATGCCGCAAAAGATCAAGCGGCGGAGGGTGCCCTTCGACGCACCGAATTTCGCGCTGTCGGCCCCCGTCGTGCGTATGTTCAACAACGCATATTATCGTCGCGTGCCGGACAGGGGCCGGACGGTGGTGCGGCCGATTTCGGACTTCTTCTTTCCGCTCGACAAGATCCACGACTGGAACCGGCTTTACGGCAAGCGCGGCTTTCATCAGTTCCAGTGCGTGGTGCCGCTGGATCAGGCCCCTGCCCTGAAGGACATGCTGGAAGAGATCGCAGGCTCGGGCCTCGCCTCGCCACTCGCCGTGCTGAAGCGGATGGGTCCGGGGCGCGCGGGCTATCTGAGCTTTCCGATGGAAGGCTACACCCTCGCTGTCGATTTCCCGAACCGCGCGGCGGCGCGTGAGCTTATCAAGCATTTGCAGGCCCGTGCGGCCGAGGTCGGCGGGCGGATCTACTTTGCCAAGGACAGCCTCGCACGGGCCGAGGAGATACCGGCGATGTACCCAGAACTCGACCTTTGGCGGAAGGAAGTGGCGAAGGCCGACCCCGAAGGCAGGCTCGCGACCGATCTTGTGCGACGGCTGAAGCTGAGGGCGGCAAAATGAACCGGACCTGGATCATTCTTGGTGCGACGTCCTCGATGGCGAGAGCCTTCGCGCGGGCGGTTGCGGAAGACGGCGCCGGCGTCCTCCTCGCCGGACGCGACATGGAGGATATGTCGGCTTTGGCGGGCGATTGCCGGTTGCGCGGCGCGCCGGTGGCCGAGGCCATAGCTTTCGACGCGCGCAGGCCCGAGGGCTTCGCGGCACTGATCGAGCGGTTGGAGCAGGAGGAAGGCGAGCTGAACGCCGCCGTCTTTGTCGGCTCCATGCCTGAACAATCCACCATCGACGCCGACCCGGCGCTGGTGGACGGTACGGTGACGGACAGTTTCACCGGCCCGGCGCGGTTTCTCCAGATGCTCGCCCCGCTGATGGAAGCGCGAGGCGGTGGCACGGTCGTCGGCGTCGGCTCCGTCGCGGGCGACCGGGGACGGCTTGGCAACTACGTCTATGGAGCCGCCAAGGCGGGCTTCGCCACCTATCTCTCGGGCCTGCGCAACCGCCTGACCCGGGCGGGCGGGCATGTGGTGACGGTGAAGCCCGGCTTCGTCGATACGGCGATGACCTGGGGACTGCCGGGGATGTTCCTCGTCGCCTCGCCCGAGAATGTGGCCGAGGACATCCTGAAAGCGGTCCGGAAGAAGCGGAACGTGATCTACACGCCATTCTTCTGGCGTTTCATCATGCTCATCATCATCCATGTGCCGGAATTCATCTTCAAGAAGATGAAGATCTGACGGCTCAGCCGCCGAACCACTGGCTCCAGAGCCCGGCCGCCCAGAACATCAGGCTGAGCGTGAGCATCAGGATGCCGATCCCGAACTTGTCGCGCATGGCGAACACGATCGGATCGTAGTCCTGCTTTCCGAACCAGCCGAGCGCCACCATCCGGACGAGCCAAAGCGCCATCGGGATCATCGCGACCCAGAGAATCCAGGTGGTCGGGTAGAGGAGCCGCCCCTGATCGCTGATCGAATAGAGAAAGAAGATGAGAAGTGCGCCGATGGTCCCGATCCACGCGACGTTCAGAAGGTCGCTACGGTCGGGTCGGCCGTAGCCACGCCCCGGCAGGGGATCGTCCGAGGTGGCGAGCGTCAGTTCGGTCAGCCGCTTCACGCAGCCCAATGTAATGAAGATCGGGAAGATGAAGATCAGCATGTAGATCGACACCTCGACCTGCCCCGCCGCTGCCCCGGCGATCACCCGGATCGTGTAGAGCGCGGCGAGGGTCGAGATATCAATCCAGCGCATGCGCTTCAGTTTCAGCGAATAGGCAAGCGACAGGATCATGTAGAGGACGACGACACCGAAGAACTGGATGTTCAGTGCCGCGGCCACGCCCAGCGCGAAGAGCGCAAGGATGACGAAGGCAACCATGCCGACTGCAATCGGCACGTCGCCACTCGCAAAGGGCCGACGGCATTTCGTCGGGTGAAGCCGGTCCGCTTCGAGATCGAGAAGGTCGTTCACTATATAGATGGAGGACGCGGCGGCCGAGAACGCGGCGATGCCCCAGAGGATCGGGATCAGTGTCTCAAGATCGAAGCGATGCGCCGCGATCATGGCGAGAAAAAGAAGTACGTTCTTGACCCATTGGTGCGGTCGGAGTGCTCTGACAAGTGCCCTCCAGTCCCAGCCGCCGGATAGTTCCACCACATTTCGGCCCTGCCCGCTCAACGCCCGCGCCGACGGCAGATGTCCGACGACCAAAGCGTTTTCCGCCTGCTCCCAGACCGCCATGTCGACGGCACCGTCGCCCGCATAGTCGAAACCGCCTGCGCCATAGGCATCGACCAGCGCCCTGGCCTTTGCAGCGCCCTTGAGGTTTTGCTCTGACGTGGAGGCGAATACGCGTTCGCTCAGCCCGTATTCGCGGGCCAGAGGCTCGACGAGGCTGAAATCGGAGGCAGAGGCCAGCACGACCTCGCGCCCCGCCATGCGGCTGCGCAGCGCCAGATCGGCCACTTCCGGATTGACCGGCAGCAGATCGGTACGGATCGGCGCGATGCGCGCAAGTTCGGCCTTCAGTCTTTCGGGATGGCGAAGATTGGCGAAACTTCCCCGCAGCGTCGCAACCGGATCGGTGCCGAGTCCCGCCCAGAAGGTCTCAAGCAGCATGTCGGTTTTCAGGAAGGTGCCGTCGACATCGAGGACGAGCGGCTTTGTCTCGGTCATTGGAGGGCGCTATCCTTTTACGGCGAAGACGCAGCCGTCGGTCATCAACTCGGGCGGGGAAACGCAGAGTCCGCGCGCCACGGCCCAAGCCGCCAGGACCTTCGGGACATAGGCGCGGGTTTCCGCGAAAGGCGGCACGCCGCCGTTGCCCTTTACCGCGTTTTCCCCTGCATTATAGGCGGCGATCACCATCAGAGGGTCGTTGTTGAATTCCTTCATCAGCCAATCGAGATAGGCAACTCCACCCTTGATATTCTGGGCGACATCCTTGCTATCGTCGACACCGAAGCGTTCCGCCGTGGCGGGAATGAGCTGCATCAGCCCGACCGCGCCGGCGGACGACACGGCCGTAGCCTTGCCCGCGCTTTCCACACTGATGATGGCCAGCGCGAGGGCGGGAGAAACCTGTGTGCCGATGGTCGCTTTTAAGATCTCGGTTCCATGCGCCGTGGCGATGTCGTTCAGGTGCTGCAGGCGCGGCGCCGGTACCTTGGCACCCTGCGGCGCCTCGGTCAGGGCTTGAAGCGACTTCGAGAAGCGCCCGTCGCCGTCGGCGAGCCTGGGCGAGACGATATCCCAATACCAGTTATAGGCACTCGGCGGCGGGGTGGGATCTGCGGGCAGCAGTGAGGGATCGGCCCCACCCTTTGGGATCGGGCGATCCGGCAGCGGAAGCGCCCCGGCAGCGAGCCGGCGCGCCTGTTCCTCGGGGTCGATCTGGACGGTGATGCGCTTCACCCCGGTGGGGCGGTTGCCGAAACCCGGTGCGGAAATGCGCTTGAAGGTGAAATCCGGATAGGAATTGGCGGGGGTTTCGGCCTGCGCACAGGCCACACCCGCCACGAACGCGGCGGCGACCGTCACGGCAATGATGTTGCCCCGAACCATATGTCTCTGATGCCTGCTCTTTTTTTCTTGCCTATTTGTTGCAGAAACCTTGTGTCGGGGCCAGAAATTCGCGTCGCACGAGGGGCGAATCGCGCTGGATTCGGCCTTTTGGCAACATCTGGTCCCGACGCGCGCGCACAACTGTAGGTTTTTTTCTTTTTATATCAATATTTTACCTGACAATCCGTGACAGATTGCGCACTACAAAATGTACGATGGCTGCCCAACTCCTGCCACGATTAACCTGCCATATGTACCCATGCCGAGACGGATCGGGTTATGGCGCAGCCGCCCAACACACCGTCCTCGGATGGTGTAACGGGCGAATCTACGGAGAGAGAAGATGAAATTTTTTAAACTGTTCAAGAAATTCAACGAAGAAGAAGAAGGCGCGGTCACGGTTGACTGGGTCGTGCTGACCGCCGCTGTCGTCGGCCTTGGCGTTGCGGCGCTCGCCGCTGTTCGTGGCGGCACCGAGAGCCTGACCGGCAAGATCAACTCGTTCCTGAGCTCGCAGTCGGTCAATTAACAGCTTCACTGCGAAGCCGGAATTCAAGCTGCCGCGTCCGAAAGGGCGCGGCTTCTTGATTCCCGGGAGCTGTGCGGGATGGAGAAGCGCTGTCGCACCAGGCGTGGACCAGCGGCCAACACCTGACGGAGCCCCCACTACCTTTCCCGCCCCGGAAACGATCGTCGTGAACTGTTCGCGCAAGAGTCCCTAACAATTCAGAAATGAACCATCGCCGCCCCACTTGCGTCACGATTCGCTGGCCATATGAAGTCACACCGAGGCGGAAGGGAATTGGCGCTGCCACCCCGCAAACACCGCGATCGGGTTGTGCAACGGGTCAACCTACGGAGAGAGAAGATGAAATTTTTCAAGCTGTTCAAGAAATTCAACGAAGAAGAAGAAGGCGCGGTCACGGTTGACTGGGTCGTGCTGACTGCCGCTGTCGTCGGCCTGGGCGTTGCGGCGCTCGCCGCTGTTCGTGGCGGTACTGAGAACCTGACCGGCAAGATCAACTCGTTCCTCAGCTCGCAGTCGGTCAACTAAGATTGCCGTCGAACGGTGTTTTCGTGGTGCTGCTCTTGTCACAGAGCGGCACCACGCCCAGACATCGGCCCGATTGATCTGGGACTGAGGCGAAGCGAGCGACTGAACGGTTCGGGGTATATGCCCAACCAAAGGCCCGCGAGCGTCGCATTAGTGCCTGGATGTTCGATTTAGATAGGATCAAGCCCTCACCTCAAGTGATGACATGAGGGACCAGAGCATAGCTAGTTACGGAGCGGATGATGAAGCTTAAAGCAATTCTCGGGGGTTTTGCAGAGCGCGAAGATGGCGCGGTCACGGTCGACTGGGTCGTTCTGACAGCCAGCGTCTGTGCACTCGTTGGGCTGGCAATGGCCGGCCTACAGGGCAACATGAGTTCGATCGGACAGAAGGTTCAGAATTTTCTGAGCAGCCAATCGGTCAACTAAATTCAGAGCGACATATCTCGCTCTGCGTCGCGAACGAAGCGGATGCGTTTCAGCATCCGCTTCGCTGCGTTTGTCGCCTGACTTTTTCGTGAGATCGCGCGGAGTGTTTCCAGATCGGGCAAGATACCTCGACCGTGGCGATCTTTGAACACCATTTCGCCGCATTCAAATCTGATATACTTCCCGTGAGACGACTGATGACGACCGCGCCCCATCGGGCTTGATCCGGTCCGATTGACGAAAGGACGCAGTATGCGATTGGTATTTGGATTGGTCTTGATCCTTGGAATCGGCCTGGCCGGTTTTGCCGTCTACATGGCACAGGACTATATCGCGCAGACGCAGGCAGAGCGGGACCGCCTGGCGGCCGAACAGAAGAATGCACCGCGCCTTGTCGACATCGTCGTCGCCAACAAGGCGCTGAAATACGGCGACCGGTTCACCCGCACGGATCTCGAGGTGATCAAGATCCAGGAAGGCAAGACGCCCAAGGGCACCTTCAATGCGATCGTCGCTCCGCAGGGCGGCGACAAGACGATCGTTCCGGCCTTCTGGGAAGGCGAAACGCGTACGCGCGCCGCGCTGCGCAGCTACGAACCCTTCGAGCCTATCCTGGGCGAAAAGGTGACCGAGCCAGGCATCGACGCGGGCATCAACGCCAATCTCAGCGCCGGCATGCGGGCGTTCGCCATCAACGTTGACGTGAGTTCCGGCGTGGCAGGGTTCCTGCGTCCAGGCGATCGTGTCGACGTTTACTGGAGCGGAAAGATCAACGACCAGGACACCACCAAGCTCATCGACGAAGCCGTGCGCCTGATCGCGATCAACCAGAGCGCGGATGCAGACCGCTCTGAAGAAACGATCATCGCCCGTACCGTCACGATCGAGGGAACGCCGAAGCAGGTAGCCGCGCTTGCGCTGGCCCAGCAGACTGGCCGCCTGACCTTGTCTTTGGTCGGTTCGAACGACACCTCCGAAGTCGGCGCGCTTGCCGTAGACCGGAACAGCCTGCTCGGGATCGTCGAGGAAGCGGCACCGGTCGAGGCGCCCAAAGAAAAAGTCTGCACCATCCGCACCAACAAGGGCGGTGAGATCGTTGAGACCGTGATCCCCTGCACCAACTGACAAAAGCGCCAGACTCAACAGAAGGCCACGCCACTAGATGCGGTGTGGCCTTCGCTGTTTTCGCGCTACCGATGCCCGACTGTTGCGGCAAGCCCACATAAGGGTCGTGCGGCAACACGTTGATTCTTGCAAAAAAACCGGCGTTGCCGCATTGTGCCTTCCAAACGGGCAACAAAGACCCATCCTGAGGCGTGATCGGAGAGGCAGGTCACATGAGCATGAAAACGACTTTTGCGGCAGGGATGCTGGGCGTTTCGCTCACCCTGACCGCCGTGCCGATGGCACATTCTGAAACACTCAAGATCGTGAACGGCGCAGCATCGAGCGCATTGACCGTCCCGATGAACCGGGCGGTCATCGTCGAATCCGATCAGCCCTTTGCAGAACTTTCGATCGCAAACCCTGGCATCGCGGACATCTCCACACTGTCGGACAAGTCGATTTACGTCCTCGGCAAGGCGCCGGGGCGTACGACCCTGACGCTTCTGGCGCCTGACGGTAAGCTGATTACCAACGTGGACGTCCAGGTTTCGCTCGACGTGGCTGAGTTCAAGGAGCGGCTGAACCAGATCATCCCGGGCGAGAAGATCGAGGTCAGGACCGCCAATGACGGTATCGTGCTGTCGGGCGTGGTATCTTCGACCGCCAAGCTCGACCGGGCGCTTGACCTGGCCGAACGTTATGCGCCCGGCCGCGTGTCGAACCTGATGAATGTTGGCGGCGTGCAGCAGGTGATGCTGAAAGTCCGCTTTGCCGAGATGCAGCGCAGCGTCACCAAGGAACTGAGCAATTCATTCGGTTTCAGACGGACCGGCGGCTCCAACTTCCAGTCGGGTGTCTCCGGCAACATCGGCGGCATCAACAGTGTACTGTCGGGCGGCCCGGTGACGACAACCGCCAACGGCGCGCTTGGGTTCAGCTTCACCACCGGCGCGTTCCAGTTCGGGGTGCTGCTTGAGGCGCTCGAAAGCAAGGGCATGGTCCGCACGCTGGCGGAGCCGAACCTGACGGCTCTGTCGGGACAGGAGGCAAAGTTCCTTGCCGGCGGCGAGTATCCGATCCCGGTCCAGAGCAGCTCGTCCAACGCCATTAGCATCGAATACAAGCCGTTCGGCGTGGAACTGGCCTTCACCCCCACGGTGGTGGACGGCGATATCATCAACCTGCAAATGAACGCGGCCGTATCCGCGATCGATACGACGACAAGCGTCACGACAAGCGGATTTTCGGTCAACGCCTTCAAGCGGCGCGAAGCGGAAACCACAGTCGAGATGCACGATGGTGAAAGTTTCGCGATCGCCGGCCTCTTGCAGGACGACTTCAACGATCTGAACGGCCAGGTGCCGTGGCTGGGCGACGTGCCCATTCTCGGGGCTCTGTTCCGCAGCGCCAACTACCAGCGCGCCCAGACCGAGCTGGTCATCATCGTGACGCCTCATCTGGTATCGCCGACGCGAGGCGAGGCGCTCGCCCTGCCGACCGACCGGGTAAAACCGCCCACCGAGGCAGAGCTATTCCTGTTCGGCAAGACCTCCGACAACGGCAAGTCGAAGGGTGCGGTCGGCGAAGTGGCGCGGCAGGACTATTCCGGCTCCTATGGCTATGTGATGGAGTGAGACGATGCAGAAAAAGCTTCCCCTCCTCATTCTTTCGGCCGGAATTGTCGCAATATCCGGTTGCTCGCGCGAGACGAACTTCGCCCGCTCCTTCTATTCCGAAGCGGGATCAGAAATCGAAACCCGCGACTTCGGCAACGCGACCATGAACAACACCATGGTTCAGTCGGGCGAACGGAACTACGCGATCGACCTGACGCGGCGGTTCGCCGCCGACGTGCCCAACACGGTGAACTTCGCCTTCAACAGCGCGGTTCTCGATGCCGAGGCTCAGGCCGCACTGCGCCAGCAGGCGGACTGGATCAAGCAGTTCCCCGAAGTTCGCTTCCGGGTTTACGGCCATACCGACCTCGTCGGTTCCAACGCCTACAACAAGCGGCTCGGTCTGCGCCGGGCGCAGGTGGTGGTTGCCTATCTCACAGGCTTTGGCATCAGCCGGTCGCGGCTTGAGGCGGTGGTGTCCTACGGCGAAACCCAGCCGCTGGTCTACACCGAGTCGCAGGAACGTCGGAACCGTCGTACCGTCACAGAGGTCTCAGGCTTCGTGTCCAACAATCCGCTGGTCCTGAACGGAAAGTATGCCCAGATCATCTGGCGCAACTATGTCGCCAGCGCCCAGCCGGTGCAGACGCAAGCCGAGGTTTCGGGTGAGGGCCAAGCCGCCGGTTCGGGTGGTTGAGGCGAGTCACCGGGAATTGTTTCTCGTTATGGGCGGGCTTTGGCAACAAAGTCCGCCCATTTCCTTCGATCGTTCTTGGTCATCGCATAATTACGAAGATTTAGCCCCAATATTGCCAACATTGTCCGTGAGTTTCGGACCCTGAGTGTAATTGCGCGGCCAGAGAGAGTCGCGTGGGGCGTACGGGTTCGGGACCTGTCGATTCGATGACGAAACGGACAGAACAGGGCCATTTAGCGCCGCCAGGTGGAGAAGGACGTGTTGAAATGAGCAGTGTAGCAGCGTTGCAGCCGGAACCGGCGCCGATCGTGGCATGCACGATTTCGCGGGATGTCAGCAATTTCGACCTTCTGATCGAGGATATGGAAACCGAGTTGGGTGAGAGTTGGGGCGACCTCACGTTTGACGACGCCATCCTGTTCTTGAACCAGCCGGACGCCGATGCGCTTGAATTCGTGGCGGTCGCGGTGGACGCCGAGGACGAAAACGATCTTGCGCGGATCTCAGGGATCATCACGACCGCCAAGGAAAAAGGCGTAAAAATCATCCTTATCGCCGAAGAGGTCAGCCCGATCGCGCTGCATCAGCTCCTGAAACTTGGCGCTGACGACTTCGTGCCCTATCCGCTTCCGGAAAACGCGCTGCACGAATCCATCGAGCGCCTGCAAAAGGCGCCGGCGCCCGAAACCTTTGCGGAAAGCCAACCGGCAACGCCCAGCTTCAAGCCGAAGGGCGACCGCGACGGCGTGATAATTCCGGTCCACGGCCTCGCCGGCGGCACCGGGGCGACGACGCTGGCGGTCAACCTCGCCTGGGAACTCGCTACGGTCCAGAAAGTGAACGCGCCGCGGGTCTGCCTTCTGGATTTCGATTTCCAGTACGGTTCGATCTCGACCTATCTCGACCTGCCGCGTCGGGAAGCGGTTTACGAGATGCTGTCCGATACCGCGTCGATCGACAATGTGAGCTTCCTTCAGTCGCTTCTGACATTCAACGAGAAGCTGCATGTGATGACCGCGCCATCCGAAATGCTGCCGCTCGACATTGTCAGTTCCGAGGACATCAACCGCGTCCTCGACGTGGCCCGTGCGAATTTCGATTTTGTCATCGTAGACATGCCCTCGACGGTGGTGCAATGGACTGAGGCCGTGTTGAATCAGGCCCATATCTATTTCGCGACGATGGAACTCGACATGCGCTCGGCACAGAACGCGCTCAGGATGATCCGTGCGCTCAAGGCCGAGGAACTGCCCTATGAGAAGCTGCGCTACGCGCTGAACCGGGCGCCGAAGTTCACCGATCTTTCCGGCAAGAGCCGTGTGAAGCGCCTCGCCGAAAGCCTTGATATCACAATTGAACTTCAACTCCCCGACGGCGCAAAGCAGGTTACGCAGTCGAACGACCATGGTCTGCCGCTTGGAGAGACTGCCGCGAAGAACCCGCTGCGTCGGGAAATCGCGAAGCTCGCGAAGTCGATCTACGAAGTCAGCAAGGCGGCCGAGACGGCAGGCGCCTAAGTCAGGGGACAAACGATGTTTTCGCGCTACAAGAAGCCCTCCGCGCCGACTTCGGGTGTCGGCCAGCCCAAGATCGTGTCAGCCTCGACAGACAAACAGGCGACACCTGTCGCCGCCCGCCGTCCGGGCGTCGCGACGAATCCGGCTCAGGCGGCTTCCGCTGACAAGGAGAAGAAGCGCAAGGAGCGGATGGGGGAACTGAAGGTCGAACTGCACAAGCGGCTCTTGGACAACCTGAACCTCGGCGCGCTTGAGCATGCGAGCGAATCCGAGCTTCGTCAGGAAATCGTGGCGATCTCGACCGAGGCTCTGGAAGAGATGAGCATGGTCCTGAACAAGGACGAACGCTCCAACCTCTTCCAGGAACTCTATCACGAGGTCATGGGCCTCGGTCCGCTGGAACCGCTTCTGCAGGACGACACCGTAAACGATATTCTCGTCAACGGCCCGCAGCAGGTTTTCGTCGAAAGAGACGGCCGGCTTGAGCTGACAGACACGACGTTCAAGGACGAACGCCACCTTCTGCGCATTATCGACAAGATCGTGTCCGCAGTGGGCCGGCGCGTCGACGAATCCAACCCCTATGTCGACGCCCGTCTCGCCGACGGCTCGCGCTTCAACGCCATGGTGCCGCCGATCGCGGTCGACGGCTCGCTCGTCTCCATTCGTAAGTTCAAAAAGGAAAAGCTGGGCGTCGACGATCTGGTCCGCTTCGGCGCCTTCACCGAGGAGATGGCGGCCTACTTGCAGGCCGCTGTCGCCACACGTCTCAACATCATCGTTTCTGGCGGTACGGGCTCCGGTAAGACGACCACGCTTAACGCGCTGTCGTCCTTCATCGACAATGCCGAACGAATTCTGACGATCGAGGATACGGCGGAACTTCAGCTCCAGCAGACCCATGTGGGCCGGATGGAAAGCCGCCCGTCCAACGTCGAGGGCAAGGGCGCGGTTACCCAGCGTGACTGTCTGAGGAACGCGCTCAGGATGCGCCCCGACCGTATCATCGTCGGCGAAACGCGCGGTGAAGAAGTCATCGACATGCTTCAGGCCATGAACACCGGCCATGACGGATCGATGACCACGATCCACGCGAACAGCGCCCGCGATGGTATCAGCCGCCTTGAGAACATGATCGCGATGGCCGGAATCGAAATGCCGCTCAAGGCCGTGCGCTCTCAGATCGCCTCGGCTGTGAACCTCATCGTTCAGGCTTCCCGTCTTCAGGACGGTTCGCGCCGCATGACCTCGATCACCGAGATTACCGGGATGGAGGGCGATGTCATCTCGATGCAGGAAATCTTCCGCTACGAGCGGCTCGGCCTTGCGCCGGATGGCAAGATCATCGGCCGTTTCACAGCGACGGGCGTGCGCTCGGCCTACGCAGATCGCTTCCGTTCCTGGGGTTATGACCTGCCGCCCTCGATCTACGAACCCGTTGCTGCGGAGTAACCCAGATGATCATCAGCCCGACGCCAATCATCTATGGCCTGATCTTCCTGGCGGTGCTTTTGCTCGTCGAAGGTCTCTACCTCGTCGTCTTCGGCAAATCGATCTCGCTGAACTCCAAGGTCAACCGCCGCCTCGAACTTCTGGAAAAGGGCGGTCAGCGCGAGATGGTGCTGGAACAGCTCCGCAAGGAGGCGAGCCAGCACCTCAAGGCCAAAGGCATCCCGCTTTATTCGCTGCTCGCCACCAAGGCGCAGAAGGCGAATATCGCGTTCTCGCCCAAGGCGCTGATCGGAATCATGGTCCTTCTGTCGATGGTGGCCTTCGTCGGCCTCAAGATCGGCACCAGCGCCTCGACCCCGGTGCAGATCGCCGTGGCGATCATCATGGGCGTCGGCGCGGTCTATCTCTGGGTCTCCCGCAAGGCCAAGAAGCGCATGGATCTGGTGGAGGAGCAGCTTCCCGACGCGGTTGAGCTCATGGTCCGCTCGCTGCGCGTCGGCCATCCGTTCAACTCCGCCATCCAAATCGTCGCGAAGGAGGTTCCCGATCCACTCGGCACCGAATTCGGTATGATCGCCGATGAAAGCGCCTATGGCCGCGAAATCTCGGAATCCCTCAAGGATCTCGCCGAACGCATGGACATGCAGGATCTTCGCTTCCTGGCCGTTGCGGTGACGATCCAGCAGCAATCGGGTGGCAACCTCGCCGAAATCCTCGACGGTCTGGCGAAGGTCATCCGCGCCCGCTTCCGTCTGTTCCGCCGTGTGCGCGCCATCACGGCCGAGGCGAAATGGTCGGGTATGTTCCTGTCGTCCTTCCCGGTCATCGTTCTGGTGGTGATCCAGATCCTGAAGCCGGACTACTTCGACACGGTGAAGGACACCGCTGCCTTCGTTCCGGCGGCGCTCGTCGTCTTCACCTTCCTCGCAATCAACGTCGTCTTCATGAAGATGATGGTCAACATCAAGGTCTGAGGGGGCCGACTGTCATGCTGACCACGATCAACCAGACGCTTGTCGACACGCTCGGGCCGCTCGGGCCGCTGGCGGTGCTGGGCCTGCTGGGCATCATCCTGATCGCAGCAACGCTGCCAATCATCATGAAGAGGCGGGCTGACCCTCTCGACAAGCTGCGGAACGCTGTTCCGACGCCAGTGTCAGGCCGCGCCAGGAACGGCAAACAGGAGAAGAAATCCCTGCGTCAGAGTCGTGGCTCCGACAAGCTCGACAAGTTTGCCAACTTCCTCGAACCGAAGACCGAAGAGGAGATGAGTTCGTCGCGTCTCAAGATGACCCGGGCTGGCTATCGTGGGCGTGACGCGGTACGCAAGTTCCACGCCATCCAATTCATGCTCGGCATCATCTTCCTCATCCTCGGCGTCATCTATGCCATCGTGGCATCAGCCACCGGAGAGGTTTCGACGACCACCCTGATCCTTGCCGTTCTGATTCCAGGAGCGGTGGGCTATTATCTTCCGAAATACTGGATCGAACGCCGCGTCCAGACGCGTCAGACCGAAATCCAGAACGGCTTCCCCGACGCTCTCGACATGCTTCTTGTCTGCGTCGAAGCGGGCCAATCGCTGGACCAGGGCATCATCCGGGTGTCGAAGGAGCTCAAGGGCGGCTACCCCGCGCTCGCCCAGGAATTCGAGATCGTCGCCCAGGAGGTGAAGGCCGGCAAGGACAAGACCAGCGTTCTGCGCGCCTTCTCCGACCGGTCGGGCGTCTCGGACGTTGCCTCTTTTGTAACCGTGATGATCCAGTCCCAGACCTTCGGTACGTCGATCGCCGAAGCGCTTCGCGTCTACGCGGGGGAGATGCGCGACAAGCGTGTTATGCGCGCCGAAGAAGCCGCGAACAAGCTGCCGACCAAGATGACCCTGGGCACGATGATGTTCACCGTGCCGCCGCTGCTCGTGATCCTTGTCGGCCCATCGGTTTACGATATGCTGCAACTCTTCGCCAACTTCAAACCCTGAGGCCATGGCAGCACGTATCGCGCGACTAATGGTCGTCATCGGCCTTCTCGCCGCCTGTCAACAGACTGGCGGCTTTTCGCAGGGCGCTGGCTCGCCTTTCGCGCCGACCGGCCCGGTAAAGGGCGAGGAGTTGGTGGACGGGCTGATCGTCGGCCACCGCTTGATGGCGGCGGGCGAATATGAACTGGCGCTCAAGGCTTATTACCGTGGCGCGACCGAGCATGGCGCCACCGTCGACGTGATGTCCGCGGTCGGCTCGGCCGATCTGAAACTCGGGCGGCTCGGGCAGGCCGAACAGATGCTGCGCAGCGCGCTCGAAGTTGATCAGACCTTCGTACCTGCCTGGAACAACCTTGGCGTGGTGCTCATGGAGAAGGGCCAGATCGGCGAGGCGAGTCGCGTTTTCCGTACCGCCTATGCGCTTGACAGTGGCCAATCGGACGCCATCCGCGAAAATCTGCGCCTGGCGCTCGCCAAGATGCAGAAGCCAACATATGATACCGGCAATAAAAACGAATTTTCGTTGGTGAGGCGCGGGAACGGGCAATATCTTCTTCTCACCACACCTTGAGGCACGAAGCAGCAAAGGACGCAGCAAATGCGCCACCCTATTGTGATTTCGCTCTGCATCGCGGGGGCGGTCGGGCTTGCCGGCTGTCAAAAAAACAACGATGCGGAGGTCAAGCGCGCGCTGAAAAGCGTGAACGTCATCGACGAAAGCAACCTCAACGACATCATGCTGAGCGTCGGAGACCCGAACGAGGCTGTGGCCTACTTCCAGAGGGCCTCCGGGGAAAATCCCGATCGGATCGACCTGAAGCGGGGATTGGCCAAGTCACTTGTCCGCGCGAAGAAACCGACGGAGGCCGCCGTGGTCTGGTCCGAGATCGCCGGCGGCGCGGAGGGAACGAACGACGACAAGGTCGACTTGGCTGATGCCTATATCCGCGCGAACGAATGGAAGAAGGCCGAGGCGACGCTGAACACGATCCCTCCCACGCATGAAACCTTCGAGCGTTACCGGCTCGAGGCGATGGTGGCGGATGCCAACAAGAAGTGGCAAAAGGCCGACAGCTTCTATGAAACCGCCTTCGGGTTGACGACGAAACCGGCCAGCGTTCTGAACAACTGGGGATATTCGAAGCTGACCCGTGGCGACTATGCGGGCGCCGAAAAGCTCTTCACGGAATCGCTGACCTACGACAGTTCGGTCTTTACGGCGAAGAACAACCTGGTTCTCGCTCGTGCTGCGCAGCGAAAATACGACATGCCGATCATCGAGATGAGTCAGGAAGAGCGCGCCCAGCTTCTTTACACGGCGGCGCTGACAGCGATCAAGCACGGTGATGTCACGACCGGCAAGGGGTTGCTGGAAGACGCAGTCGATACCAGCCCGCGCTATTTCGAACAGGCTTCACGCGCGCTCGACGCGCTGAATGCGCAGGTCGCAAAGGGCTGATCGATGCTCAATCCCTATCCGCTGCCCAGCCCCGAATTCGTGGCCTTCGCCTATCGTGCGTTCCTTCTGCTGTGCTTGCCCATCTGTGCGTGGGTGGCATGGTCTGATCTGAAGACGATGAAGATCCCGAACAAGGCGGTTCTTGCCCTCCTCACGGTCTATTTCTTTGCCGGTCTGGCGGTCATCCCGCTCGATACCTGGGTGTTGCGCTGGTTGAACTTCGCTGGCGTTCTCGCCATCGGCTTCTTGCTCAACATGATCGCCAATGTCGGCGCAGGCGATGCAAAATTCGCCGCGGCGGCCGCACCGTTCGTGGCGCAACGGATCGATCATCTATCGATCGTCCTGACACTTTTTGCCGCATTCCTGCTTGGCGCATTCGCGGCCCATCGTCTGCTACGTTCGATCCCGGCGGTGACCTCGATGACGCCTGACTGGGTTTCGTGGAAGCGGAAGGATTTTCCGATGGGCCTCGCGCTGGTGGGAACGCTTCTGACCTATTTGGCGCTTATGGCCTTTCCCGCGGTGATGATGGTCATTCAGGGCTTGCTTGCTTCGACCAGTATGTAGAGATCGGTCCTGCGCATTTCGTGCAGGACCCACCCATCGTCGCTGAGCGCCTTCAACATCTCCCTGCGCAGATCGAGTTGCATCGGGCAGAGCGGCACCACGATGTAGTCGGCATTCTCCACGCCGGGCACGCCGCCGTAGTACCAAGGGGCCGCGCCGCGCACGCTCTTGAAATCACCGAACATCCAGTAGGCGGAATAAAGATCGGTGCCGATCAGACGTGATCCGCCATAGCCGGCTTTCTCCAGATCGGCGGTCACGAGTTCGAACCAGGCGGGCATCGCACCTTCGAGCTGACAATCCGGGAGCGGCACGCCATTCAGTTCGTCCGGCTCGGTGCGCTTGGCAATCTCCCGATAGGCCGAGTATGGCTCGCCCGGCCCGTCATATGGCAGCGTGATATTCGCGGTGTAGAGCCGCTTGGCAATGGTGCGCAGATCGTCGTGAACCGGCAATGCCGGAAGAAGCGGCGCGGTGTTTTCGGTATCGCTCGCAAGATGCCGGAACGGGCTGAAGGCGAGATTCAGGGCCGAGGGCGCGCCGAACGCCAGCGCCAGCGCGCCGACATAGTTCATAGTCGTCCTGAGATCCCAACCCAGGCCATTCGTTACGGGCATCTCCGGGCGCAGGACGAACACCAGAAGTGCCAGCAGGTAAAGCCACTGCGGATCGTTGCCGAAATTCTGATAGGCGATGAAAAAGAACCCAGGCATGAGGACGAGAAGCGCCAAGCCCTCGACCATCCGCCCCGCCTGTCTGAGGAAGATGACGCTGGCGACGAGCGCGAGGCTTCCCCCCATGTAAAGCGGCGCGGCGATGACGCTGGTGAGACTCTCCCCAGGCGCCTTGCGCGCTTCCGACGTTGCGACGGTAAGCAGATCCTTCAGATAGGCGATCCAGAACGGGAATCCGGCGAGCGCGGTCACCGTTGCCGCGACGGCAAGGCCGGCGATCAGGGCCGCCAGAATTGCGCGTCCGTTCTTCCGTGCCAGCAGCGCGACGAGGATACCGGGCGCAAGCGCGACGAAATAGGTGACCTTCAACAGGACGAGCACGGCAATGCCAAGCCCGATCAGCCCCCCGTCAAGCCACGGTCGTCGTGGCCCGATCGGATCGAGAAGTGCGATCGGGATGATCACATAGGCCACCGCCCAGGCCCAGCGATTGTAGTGCATCGAAATGGATATGGAGTTCTGGGCCTCTCCATGTACCAGCGCAAGGCAAAGCAGCATGACGAAGGCGCCATAGACATAGAGCCAGATGCCGGTCAGGCGGGTTTTCGCGACGTAGAGCGCCGGCAGGAACATAACGAGCGCCACGAGAATCTGCGCATAGAAGATTGCATGCCCGAGGCCGAAGCCCGCCTTCACGAAGATCGCAATAGGCGCGATGGCAAGAATCCCGATCGGCGTCATGAAATCGAGATGCGGCCACTGCCCGTCCGCCATGCGCAGCACGAGATCCGCGAGGTGCATCGCGTCGCCTTCGTGCTTGCCAAGGTAGAACGCCCCTTTCAGAAGTGGCACGCCGCCGAAAACCAAAACTGCAAGCACCATGATTGCCGCGACGAAACTGCTCCGGGCTTTGATCATTCGTCCCTCAATGCCTGATTTGTTTCCATTTTTTGGCCACAATAGCCGGTCAGATTGGCCCTGTGAATCCCAGGGTGGTTGTGCCGTTGCGGACTGTGATCCGCAAGGCGCTTTCGCCGCCCAGACAGCCCAGGAAAGTACGCTGCACATGAACATGCAGGTGTCCAATGTGATTGCGCCGCCGGCGCCGCGCTCGATGGCCGATACCGGCCTTAGCATGGTGATGATGCGCGACATTCTTCTGAAGACCATGTTCCGGATGAACCTCGAAACGGTTTCGGAAATCTCGCGCCTGATTGCCCTGCCGATACCGGTAACTCAGGAATTGATCGACGTGGCCCGCGGCCAGAAGTTGCTGGAAGCGACCGGTACGCTGCACGCCAATTCCGGTGGCGAGATGGGCTATCAACTCGCCGACGCCGGCAAGGCGCGCGCCCTCGACGCACTGTCGCAGTCGGAATATTACGGCGCGATGCCGGTGCCGCTCGACGTTTACCGCGAGCAGGTCAAGAAGCAGTCGATCCGCAATATTCAGATCACCCGAGAGCGGCTGACCGGCGCAATGGGCCACCTGATTCTGCCGGTCGAACTGCTCGACCACCTCGGCCCGGCGGTCGGCGCGGGGCGTTCGATTCTCATGTATGGGCCCCCGGGCAATGGCAAATCGTCCATTTCAAACGGCATCCGCGACGCGATCGGTGACAAGATCTTCATCCCGCGGGCCGTGGAATATTCCGGGCAGGTCATCACTGTCTATGACCCGATCGTGCATTCCGCCGCGCAGGCGTCAGAAGACGATCCCAACAGTCTGCGACGGTCGTCGAACCGTTTCGATAACCGCTATGTGCTCTGCGACCGGCCCACTGTGATCACCGGCGGTGAACTCTCGCTCGACATGCTGGACCTGACCTACAACCCGACGGCGCGGACCTACACCGCCTCGCTTCAGATGAAGGCGACCGGTGGCGTCTTCATCATCGACGACCTTGGCCGCCAGGCCGAGCCGCCGCAGAAGATCGTCAACCGCTGGATCGTTCCGCTGGAGGAAAACCGCGACATTCTCGCGCTGCAATCGGGTGAGAAATTCGAAGTTCCCTTCGACACGCTCGTGATCTTCTCGACGAACTTTCACCCGAACGAGATCTTCGACAAGGCGGCCCTGCGGCGGATCTTTTTCAAGATCAAGATCGATGGGCCAAACCAGGAAATCTTCCTCAAGATATTCGCTATGGTTGCCAAAAAGAAGAAAATACCTCTCAATGAGAAGGCATTGTTGCATCTTCTGAAGGTAAAGTATCCGACCATCGACAATGTCTATGCGAATTATCAGCCGGTCTTCCTGATCGACCAGATGATCGCGATCTGCAACTTCGAGGGTATACCGTATCAAATGACGCCTGAACTCATCGACCGCGCGTGGGCAAACATGTTCGTCCGCGAAGAAAAGATCGTTCACTGATGGACGGGATCGGCATCGCAGGATCGGGGCGGATTGCCCGGTCGTTCGTCGCCCGGATCAGCGAAGCCGGGATTGCAACCAGCACGTTCGGAGTTTCGACCGCTGATGGCGTCGCGGACCGCTCGGCGCGTGCGGCGCAGCGCTTCGTTTCCGGGCTTCAGACGCTGATCCTCCTCCCCGCGGACATCGCCGAAACCGAGGCGCTTCTCTTCGACGAGCAGGGTTTCGCCCGCAACGTCAAGTCCCTCACAACGATCATTCTCGCGGCGACGCTTTCGCCACGCTATGTCCGCGCATTGCGCGGCCGGATCGACGCTCGCGTCGTGTTGATCGATGCGCCTGTGATCGGCGCCGGCCGCGCCGCCGATGAGGGGCGGGTGACGCTGTTCCTTGGAGGCCCGCAAGAGCGTATCGGGGCGATGAAGCCGCTGTTTGATATTCTCTCGAAGAAGACGGTCCGAATGGGCGGCTTCGGATCGGCGATGGCCGCCAAGGTGATGAACGATTTCCTGGCGGCAACGACGACGGCCGTGACCCGCATCGCGCTTGACTGGGCCGAGGCGCAGGGCATCGACGAGGCCCGGATCGTGGAGCTTGCCGGTCGCGGCGGCGAAGGCGGCGATACGCCTGAGGACACGCCAACCTTCTGCCCCATCGGCCAGCAGACCGAGGAAAGCATTTCCATGCTGATCCACGAGGTCGAGAACGCATTCGACAGCGCGCTCGCCGGGGCGCACCTGACCCCGCCGCGCGCGTTCGAAAACATCATGCGAAACGCCAAGGCGCGCCACCTGCACTGACTTGCGCGCCGCGAGGCGCTGTCTAAACTGCGGCCATGCGCCCCGTTCCCGCGCCCTTTTCCGACTGGTTCGCCGAGCGCGGATGGACGATCCATCCGCATCAGCGGGATATGCTCGATCGCGCCGGTGCGCCCGCGCTGCTTCTGGTGGCGCCGACTGGCGGCGGCAAGACTCTGGCCGGCTTCCTGCCGACGCTCGCGGAACTGGCGGAGGGGCGCCATAGCGGCCTCCACACGCTCTATATCTCGCCTCTGAAGGCGCTCGCGGTCGATATCCGCCGCAACCTGACGACGCCCGTCACCGAGATGGACCTGCCGATCCGGATCGAGGACCGGACCGGCGATACCAGCTATTCCAGACGCCGGCGCCAGCGCGCCGATCCGCCGCATATCCTGCTGACGACACCCGAAAGCCTCGCGCTTCTGCTCAGCTACGAGGACGCGCCGCGCATTTTTGCCGGACTGTCGCGCGTCGTCGTCGACGAAATCCACGCCCTTGCCGAATCCAAGCGCGGCGATCAGTTGATGCTCTGTCTCTCGCGCCTGTCGGCGCTCTGCCCCGGCCTGCGCCGCGTCGGTCTTTCCGCGACGGTCGAGGACCCTGCCGCCATCGCCCGCTTCCTCGCGCGCCATCCCGACCAGTGCGAGGTTCTGACCGCCGATCCGGGACCGGACCCCGACATCTCGATGCTGGAAACCGAAACGCCTCCGCCCTGGTCGGGTGGCGGCGGGCGCTACGCAATCCCCGACATCCTCGCCGAGATTCGCCGGCATCGCACGACGCTCATCTTCCACAACACCCGCGCGCAGGCGGAACTGTTCTTCCGCGACCTCTGGCTGGCCAATGATGAGAGCCTGCCCATCGGCATCCATCACGGCTCGCTCGCCCGCGAGGCGCGGGAAAGGGTCGAAGACGCGATGGTCAGGGGCGAATTGCGCGCCGTGGTCTGCACCGGTTCGCTCGATCTCGGCATCGACTGGGGCGATGTCGACCTCGTGATCCAGGTCGGCGCGCCCAAGAACGTGAAGCGCCTCGTGCAGCGCATCGGTCGCGCCAACCACCGCTACAACGCACCGTCGAAGGCAATCATCGTGCCCGCGAACCGCTGGGAGGTCGTCGAATGTCAGGCCGCGCTGGAGGCCGTCCGCGACCATGATCTCGACGGCGACCCCCGAGGCCCCGGCCCGCGCGATCTCCTCTGCCAGCATATCCTGATCTGTGCCTGCGCCGGGCCTTTCGACGCCGGAGCGCTTTATGACGAGGTCATCACCGCCGGCCCCTATGCCGCGCTCACCCGCGCCGATTTCGACGCCTGCCTCGATTTCTGCGCGACCGGCGGCTATGCGCTCCGCGCCTATGACCGCTGGCAGCGGCTGATGCTGCGTGACGGCAAATGGACGCTCCGCGACCCTCGCGCGAGCCGCGACATCCGCATGAATATCGGAACCATCACGGACGCCGAGATGGTAAAGGTCCGCTGGCAGAACAAGCTTGGCGGACGCCCGTTGGGCGAGGTGGAGGAATCCTTCGCCTCGACGCTCTCGCCCGGCGACACATTCCTCATCGGCGGCCAGATCGTGCGCTATGTCTCCTTGCGCGAAATGGCGCTGGAGGTCACGCCCGCCCCGGGCCGCGAACCGAAGATCGCGGTGTTCTCCGGCACGAAATTCTCAACGTCGACCCAGCTTTCCGAACGAATCCTGCGACTTCTCGAACGCCCGAGCTGGCCCGAGCTGCCCGCGCATACCGCCGCTTGGTTGGCGCTGCAGCGCGACGTCTCGCGCCTGCCTTCCCCCGACCGACTGCTGGTGGAGACCTTCCCCGCCGAAGGCCGCAAGCATCTCTGTATTTACGGGTTCGCCGGACGCGCGGCACAGCAGACACTCGGCTTGCTCCTGACCAAGCGGATGGAAGAGGAAGGGCTGAACCCCCTGGGATTCGTCGCCACCGATTACGCGACGCTGATCTGGGGCCTCGATATGGTGGGCGATATGGCGCCGCTTCTCGACCGCACTGCCTTGCGCGAAGGGCTCGACACCTGGCTTCAGGGCAATGCGGTCATGAAGCGGACCTTCCGCAACGTGGCGCTCGTCGCGGGCCTGATCCAGCGCAATCATCCCGGACAGCGCAAGTCAGGCCGGCAGGCGACATTTTCTTCCGACATCCTCTATGACACCCTTCAGCGCTACGATCCCGAGCACCTGATCTTGCGGATCACCCGCGAAGAAGCGATGCGCGGGCTGGTCAGCTTTGGCCGGATCGAAGCGATGCTCGACCGCGCGGGCGGGCGCGTGGAGCATATCCAGCTTGATCGCGTCACACCCTTCGCCGCGCCGCTTTTTCTGGAACACGGGAAGATTCCGGTCGAAGGTGCCGCCCGCGAGCGGATTCTGGAGGAAACCGCCGTTCGGTTGATGGCGGAGGCCGGACTTGCGTGATGCGCGCTTCCGCTGCGGCAGCAGTTGTCATTCTCCCTGCGTCGGGGCAGGACTGACGCATGAGTTCCTATGAATTTCAACTGTCTGGCGAGGTTCTGACCGCTCTTCCCACGGGCGCGCTCTTCTGGGGCGGATCCGGCGTTCTGATCGTGTCCGACCTGCATCTCGGCAAATCCGAACGCATCGCCCGGCGTGGCGGGACGCTGCTGCCACCCTACGAGGTGACCGAAACCCTCTCGCGCCTCGACGCGGACATCGCGACGACCGCGCCGCGCCTCGTGATCTGCCTCGGCGACAGTTTCGACGATCTCAACGCTGCGGATCTTGAGGAGGAACACGCGTTCTGGCTTGCGCGCCTCATGGCCGGGCGGCGCTGGATCTGGATTGAGGGCAACCACGATCCCGGCCCGCTCACGCTCGGCGGCGAATACATGACGGAAATCACCCTCGGCCCGCTGACATTCCGCCATATCGCGGTGAGCGGCGCAAAGGGTGAGGTGTCGGGCCACTACCATCCCAAACTGCGCGTCGCGGGCCAGTCGCGGCGCTGCTTCCTGGCGGACCGCGCGCGGGTGATCCTGCCCGCCTATGGCACCTATACCGGCGGGCTTTCCTCTGACAGCCTCGCCTTTTCCGACTTGATGGAAGACGGGACCATCGCCATCCTGACCGGACCCAAGGCGCTTGCGGTGCCAATATCGAAGGAAGGCAGGGAATGAGCGACCACCTGGCGCCCAAGATCGACCGCAAGCTACGCGACAGCTTCGCGCGGCAAACGATGATGACGACATTCGGCGCCACGATTGTCGCGCTCGCCCCCGGACAAGTGATCCTGATCGCGCCGATCCTGGCCGGCGCACGTCAACAGCACGGCGTCGGCCATGCGGCATTGACCTTCGGTCTCGGCGACAGCGCGGCCGGTTATGCGGCCCTGACCCTCCTGCCCCTCGAAGCCGAGGTGATGACGGCCGAGATGAAGATCAACCTGCTCGCCCCCGCCGCAGGCGACCGGCTGATCGCCACCGGCCGCGTCGTCAAGGCCGGGCGGCGGCTGACCGTCGTCACCGCAGAGGTCGAGGCGGAAACCGACGGCACCCGCAAGCTCGTCGCACTTCTGCAAGGCACGATGGTGCCGACCGCCTGAGGCTGAGGCTCACGCGGTGAGCCCGTCGGGTTCTTGCAGGTGGTTTGCGCGGCATGTGGCGGTGAGGGTATTGGCGAGGAGGCAGGCGATGGTCATCGGGCCGACGCCGCCGGGGACGGGGGTGATGGCACCTGCGACGGCGGCGCAGCTTTCGAAGTCGACATCGCCGACGAGCCGGGTCTTGCCGTCCTGGAGGGTCCGGTTGATGCCGACATCGATCACCGTGGCGCCGGGCTTGACCCAAGTACCGGGGATCATCCCGGGCCGGCCCACGGCGGCGACGAGGATGTCGGCGCGGCGGCAGACCGCGCCGAGGTCCTTCGTGCGGGAATGCGCGATGGTCACGGTGCAGCTGTCGCCCAGCAGCAATTGCGCCATCGGCTTGCCGACGATGTTCGAGCGGCCGACCACGACCGCCTCGAGGCCCTCGAGCCTGCCCAGATGATCGCGCAGCATCATCAGGCAGCCGAGCGGCGTGCAGGGCACCATCGACTTCTGCCCGGTGCCGAGCAGACCGACATTCGAGATGTGGAACCCGTCGACGTCCTTCGCCGGATCGATCCGGTTGATCACCAGCTCCGCGTTCAGATGCTTCGGCAGCGGCAGCTGCACCAGAATGCCGTGGACCCTGTCGTCGGCGTTCAGCCGGTCGATCAGCGCCATGAGATCGGCCTCGGACGTCGCGGCGTCGAGCTTGTGCTCGTAGGAGTTCATCCCCGCCTCGAGCGTCGAGCGGCCCTTCGAGCGGACATAGACCTCGCTCGCCGGGTCCTCGCCCACCAGCACCACGGCGAGGCCCGGCACGATCCCGTGCTCCGCCTTCAGCCGCGCGACGTGCTCCGCCACCTGCCCCCGCACCTTCGCCGCGAAGGCCTTGCCGTCGATGATCGTCGCGCCCATTCCGCTCTCCCCGGTCGCCTGCTTCTTCGTTGTCCAAATACCTCCGCCGGAGGCCGCGGGCGGGCCGGGCTCGAGGCCCGGTCCGCCCGCCTCTTCACCTCAGAACAGCCCTTCGACCTGGCCCTTGTCGTTCAGCCGGATCACCTCGGCCGACGGCACCTTGGGCAGGCCCGGCATGGTCATGATCTCGCCGCAGATCGCGACGATGAACCCCGCCCCGGCCGACAGCCGCACTTCCCTGACCGGCACCGAATGCCCGGTCGGCGCGCCGCGCACATTGGGGTCGGTGGTGAAGGAATACTGGGTCTTGGCCATGCAGACCGGCAGATCGCCGTAGCCCGCCTTCTCCCAGGCATGAAGCTGGTCGCGGACCGACTTGTCGGCCAGCACCTCGTCGGCATGGTAGATGCGCTTGGCGATGGTCTCGATCTTCTGAAAGAGCGGCATCTCGTCGGGATAGAGCGGCGCGAAGTTGGCCGTGCCGCTCTCGGCCAGGCTCACCACCTTCCTGGCCAGCTCCTCGATGCCCTCCGATCCCTTCGCCCAGTGCTGGCAGAGGATCGCCTCGGCGCCCTGCTCGGCGACATAGGCCTTGACCGCCGCCACCTCGGCATCGGTGTCGGAATAGAAGTGGTTGATCGCCACCACCACCGGCACGCCGAAAGATTTCACGTTGGCGATGTGGCGGCCGAGGTTCGGGCAGCCCTTCTTCACCGCCTCGACATTCTCCGCACCGAGATCGGCCTTGGCCACCCCGCCGTTCATCTTCATCGCCCGGCAGGTCGCCACGATCACCGCGGCCGCCGGCTTCAGCCCCGCCTTGCGGCACTTGATGTCGAAGAACTTCTCGGCCCCGAGATCGGCGCCGAAGCCGGCCTCGGTCACCACATAGTCACCGAGCTTCAGCGCGGTCTTGGTGGCGATCACCGAGTTGCAGCCATGCGCGATGTTGGCGAACGGGCCGCCATGCACGAAGGCCGGGTTGTTCTCCAGCGTCTGCACCAGATTGGGCTGCATCGCGTCCTTCAAAAGCACCGTCATCGCGCCGTCGGCCTTGATGTCGCGGGCATAGATCGGGGTCTTGGCCCGGGTATAGGCCACGACGATGTCGCCAAGCCGCTTCTGCAGGTCCTCGAGGTCCTTCGAGAGACAGAGGATCGCCATCACCTCCGAGGCCACCGTGATGTCGAACCCGGTCTGCCGCGGGAAGCCGTTCGAGACGCCGCCGAGATTGACCACGATGTCCCGCAGTGCGCGGTCGTTCATGTCCATCACCCGCCGCCAGCTGATCCGGCGCGCGTCGATCTCAAGCGCGTTGCCCCAGTAGATGTGGTTGTCGATCATCGCGCTGAGGAGGTTGTGCGCCGAGGTGATCGCGTGGAAATCGCCGGTGAAGTGGAGGTTCATCTCCTCCATCGGCACCACCTGCGCATAGCCGCCGCCCGCCGCCCCGCCCTTCATCCCGAAGTTCGGCCCGAGCGAGGCCTCGCGGATGCAGATCACCGCCTTCTTGCCGATCCGGTTGAGCCCGTCGCCCAACCCCACCGTCGTCGTCGTCTTGCCCTCGCCCGCAGGCGTCGGGTTGATCGCCGTCACCAGAATCAGCTTGCCGTCCGCCCGACCCTCCAGCGACCGGATGAACTCCTGGCCAACCTTCGCCTTGTCGTGGCCGTAGGGCAGAAGATGCTCCGACGGAATGCCCAACTTCTCGCCAATCGCCATGATCGGCTGCTTCTTCGCCTCGCGCGCAATCTCAATATCCGTCTTGAACGCCATGTCTGTCTCCCTGAAGCCGATCCGCCCGGCCGTCTAGCAGCGTGATAGCGACCACACGTGACGCTGTAGGGCAGGATTCCGACCTATCCGCGGGCGGAAGCGCCAGATGGTGTTTCCCATCGGAAATCGCCGGGACCAATCCACGAAAAACCCGCGCACCTCAAGCGCGCTGGATGCCGCAATCCGCTTCCTTTCTTCAGGTGACGGCGGCCCAGCCGCGCTGCGACGGGATGTGGAGTCTCATCCGTTCCCCGAGAACAAGCCGGCCTTCCCGCTCCACCCATGCCGTGACACCGCGCCTGTCCATGGCAGCGGCCTTGAAGGATTTGCCATAGCCGGGACTTGCGACCTCGATCTCGCGCCCTGGCAGGTTGCAGGGCCGGTTCTCCATGTCGATGGTCAGTGTCGTGCCGCTTTCGGACTGAAACCGGGAAGAGGGCGGAACGTGACTGAAATCCGGGATGCCTCCGACAACGACCGACGCACCGAGGAACCGCGGCTCGAGCCGCTCCAACCCCATCGCGTCGGCGATTTCGCCGAGTTCCTCCGCAGACAGGATTGTCAGCTGCCGCACGTTGCGGATGGTCGTTTCGCGCTGATATTGCGACAGTACACGCGAACAGGAGGGACGCGTCAGGCCAGAATGCGCCTCGCCCTCAACGCCGGCGAAGGTCAGATCCAGCGCCGCGGCCGGTTCGGATGCCAGCTGCGCTTCACGGTCGAGCACACGGCCCAGCCAGACGATAGTTGCATAGTGGTCTGTCGGCACCAAGGCGGCCATGTCGCTTACTCTGGAATGAAAATCATGTCGTCAGCGCGAAGAAGATACGCCGGAAAGGGAACAGCACCGAGCCGTCCAGCTCGGGCGGATAGGCCGAGGCCAGCGCCTGTTCGTAGCGTCTGATAAAGCCGTCCGCCTCAGCCCCACTCAGTTTGTCGAGATATGGGCGCATCGCGGTGGATTCGGTAAAGCGCCGGACCGGGTGGTCGCCCTCGACCGGCGCAAGCCGCTGGACATATTCGCTTTCCCAGACATCGACGCTGCCCAATGGCGACAGCAGTCGGTGATATTCGACCGGCGTCGAGACGGGCGCCACCCAGTCGGCCAGCGAAAATCGGTCGGGGAACATGTCCGCGGCGAAATCGCGCAGGAAGCGGTGGGAAGGCGCGCCATACTGGCGAGGCATCTGCACGGCGAGCATTCCGCCGGGCGCGAGGAACCCCGCGAGCCGCGGAAGAAGCGTCGCGTGATCGGGTAGCCAGTGCAAGGCGGCGTTCGAGAAGATCAGCGCGAAGGGTTCCTCGGGCCGCCATTTCGCCGCATCGCCCTCGATCAGAGCGTCGTAGCAATCCTGACCGCGCGCGGCGTCAAGCATATTGGGAGAAGCATCCAGACCGAAGATCTTGCGATCTGGCCGGAAGCGATAGGCCAGCGCCGGCCCCGCCGCGCCGTTGCCGCAGCCAAGATCCATGACCGGCCCATCGGGCAACCGCCCGACCCGCGCCAGAAGGTCCATCGCAGGGCGTAGCCGAAGGTCGTGGAAACGCGAATAGGTCTCGGGATTCCAGTCGCTTTTCGGGGTCATTCTGCCCTCTCCTTCAAACGGCGAACGGGACGCGCCATGTCCGGCGCGTCCCGCAATTGTCCTGTTCCTTCAGCGCGATCTCAGGCAGAGGGTTCCGGCTCCATCCCGCCCTTTGACGCTCGCGGCTTCTTGGTTTTCGGGATTGCGGTGACGGTCGAGACGGCGCTGCCCTTGTCGGACCCGTCATCCTCGTCCCTGCCGCTCTTGGGCGGCTCGCCGCGGATCACGCGCATCATGTCCTCGCCCGTCAGCGTCTCGTATTCGAGAAGCCCCTGAGCGAGATTCTCCATTTCCTGCCAGTTGTCGCGCAGGATGGATTTCGCCCGCTCATAGGCTTCGTCCACCAGTTGGCGCACCTCCTGATCAATGATCTCGCGGCTCTCGTCCGAGGCGTTAAACTGCGATTGCGAGCCGAGGAAACTCTCTTGGGTCGAGGTGTAGTTGATGTTGCCGAGCTTGTCGGACATGCCCCACTGGCTGACCATCGCTGTCGCCAGGCGAGTGACGTGCTGGATGTCGCTATAGGCCCCGTTGGTCACGTTCTCCGGCCCGAAGACCAGTTCCTCCGCCGCCTTGCCGCCCATCGCGGAGGCGAGCTTCGACAGCGCCGCTTCGCGGGTCATCGACAGCTTGTCGCGCTCCGGCAGGTAGAAGGTCACGCCAAGCGCGCGACCGCGCGGGATGATCGTGACCTTGTGAACCGGGTCGTGCTGCGGCACATGGATACCGACGATGGCATGGCCGGCTTCGTGATAGGCGGTCAGCTTCTTTTCGTCCTCGGTCATTACCATGCTGCGGCGTTCCGGCCCCATCATGACCTTGTCCTTGGCCTTCTCGAAATCATCAAGCACGACAAACCGGCGACCGATCCGCGCCGCGAGCAGAGCCGCCTCGTTCACGAGGTTGGCAAGGTCGGCGCCGGAAAAGCCCGGAGTGCCGCGCGCGATGATGCGAAGATCCACATCGGGACCAAGCGGCACCTTGCGGGCGTGCACGGCGAGGATCTTCTCGCGGCCCTTGATATCGGGGTTCGGCACCTGAACCTGACGGTCGAAGCGACCGGGGCGCAGCAGCGCAGGGTCAAGCACATCGGGGCGGTTGGTGGCCGCGACGATGATGATGCCTTCGTTCGCCTCGAACCCGTCCATCTCGACCAGAAGCTGGTTCAGCGTCTGCTCGCGTTCATCGTTGCCGCCGCCGTAGCCCACGCCACGCGACCGGCCCACGGCGTCGATCTCGTCGATGAAGACGATGCAGGGCGCGTTCTTCTTGGCCTGTTCGAACATGTCGCGGACACGGCTTGCGCCGACGCCCACGAACATCTCGACGAAGTCGGAACCCGAGATGGTGAAGAAGGGCACGCCCGCCTCCCCCGCGATGGCGCGCGCAAGCAGCGTCTTGCCGGTGCCCGGAGGTCCGACAAGCAGCGCACCCTTCGGGATCTTGCCGCCGAGGCGCGAGAATTTCTGCGGATTGCGGAGGAATTCAACAATCTCCTCAAGCTCTTCCTTTGCCTCGTCGATCCCGGCCACGTCATCGAACGTTACGCGGCCATGTTTTTCCGTCAGCAGCTTTGCGCGGGACTTGCCGAAGCCCATCGCGCCACCGCGCCCGCCACCCTGCATGCGGTTCATGAAGAATATCCAGATGCCGATCAGGACGAGGAAAGGAAGCCAGAGCGACAGGACCGAGAAGAAGCCCGATTGCTGCTGCCGTTCGGCGCGGACCGAAACCTTCTTGGAGATCAGGTCTTGAACCAGTTGGTCGTTCAAAGCCTCGCCTTGCGGCTTGACCGTCACATAGGTCTGGCCGTCCTTGGTCTGAACCTGCAACTGTTCGCCATCCATGACGACGGCGCTGATCTCACCTGATTCGACTTTCTGTACGAAGTCGGAATAAGTCAGCGTGCGCGCGTTCATCGTGCTCTGGCCATTGCCGAACAGTTGGAACAGCGCGAGGATCAGGACGAACAGGACGACCCAGAATGCGATGTTTCTCGCGTTACCCAAGGGGATTTCCTCCAAACGAATTCCGGCCACGGCGCGGACGGCGAAGCCTTTACCCTAAAATAGAGATTAGGGCGACGGGTTCAATGCGATAAGATGAATGAAGCGAAACCTGCGACGATTTCCGCCGTCCAGCCGCTCTCGAGGCCCGCCAGAGGGGCGGAAATCAGGGTTTCGCCGCGCCAGATCGCCGGTGAAACCAGAAGCGCGGCGCGGCTGTGGCCGGTCTCGCGCCAGTCAGGGCATTTGCGCAGACCCTCTGTCCCGAGCGCGCGGATGCGTAAATCGGCCTTATGCGGGCCGGAAAGCCGCCAGCGTCCGTCCCAGATCGCGTCGGTCGGGGATTCCAGTCCGGCGACGGCCTTCGGCTCGCGCGCGATGCGGATCTCGGTCTCGCCCACCCGCACCTTGCACCCCCAGAGCGTCGCGTCCTGTCCTGCCGATATCGCATCCTCGCAGCCGATGCGATCTGTGCCGCGCGCGGTGCGTATTCGGCGGAAGACACCCAGCGCAGCGCGGCGATCAGGATGCGGCGGGCGGTCTCGGGGTCGTCAGCCGGAACCCTTGGCGGTCAAGGATCATCTCGCCCGCCTCGGTGCGCAGGATGGCGGCCGCCCTTTCGGAGGCCGCTGATTTCAGCGCGCCTTGCGCCATCGAAAGATTATCGGTGACGGTCGGAAAGCCCCTCCACCGTGATGCTCAAGCGGCCTCAGCGCGGCCAAAACTTGCGGGCCTTGACGCGCTGATAAGCGCTCATCGGCGTTGGACGGGTCTTCGACCCATCTGATGCCCTGGCGCGTCAGATAGTCACGCAAATCGGCGCGCGGGGTCGTCAGATAGGGGCGCGCCCAGCTTGATGCCGCCTTCCTCCCAGGTCCGGCGCATCGCCGCACAGCCCGTCGATCCCGGCCTCGCGCGCAAGGCCCATCAGGAAGGTTTCGGCCTGATCGTCGGCAGTATGGCCCAGCACGACATGGCCGATCCCCCGACCCGCGCCCAGTCTGCCGATCAGGCCATAGCGCGCGCGGCGGGCCTGATCCTGAAGGTTGCCGTCGATCTTGCCATGATCCCAGACAAGCGTATCATGACTGACCCCAGCCGGCTGCAGAGCCGCGCGACGATACGCGCCTCCGTCCGCCGCCTCGGGCCGCAGGCGGTGATCGACCGTAACCGCATGAAGCGCGCCGCCACGATGCGCCCGAATGCGCGCGAAGAGGTGCAGAAGCGAGAGGGAATCGCTGCCGCCCGAGACCGCGACGCCGATCCTTTCCGGCCAATCGCCCGGATAGGACCAGTCGGGCAGATGCAGAAGGAAGGCGTCCGCGCCCTCGTGCTAGCGGCCAGCCTTCGCCTGTCACTGGCAGTTCAGGTTGCGCATGGTCGCTGCCGCCTCGACCGCTTCGGGGGCGGTGGGGAAGCGGGTGTTGACCTCACCGAGGGTCACGCACGCCTCCTGCGACTGGCCAAGTGCACCAAGCGTCGCCCCCAACCGAAGCAATGAGGCAGGTGCGCGCGGGCCGTTCGGGGCGCCTGAGAACGCCTGGAGATAGGCGCGGGCCGCATTGGCCGTATCACCCATCTTCTCCAGCGCCTCGCCGCGATAGTACTGCGCGTCACCGCTCAGGGGGCTGCCCGGATAGGCTTGGGCAAAGGCCGTAAACTTGTCGGCGGCGCCTTGAAAGTCACCGGATTCGAGCGCCGCCTTCGCCCGATCGTAGTCCGCCTGTTCAGCCACCGCCAATTCCGGCGACCCCGCTCCCGCGCCCGTCGCGGGTTGGGTGGTGACGACCGGGGCCGTCGTCCCCTGGGAACCGCCGGCGGGCGCGCCCCCAAGGCTTTGCGTGATCGGCAGGTTCGACGGATCGCAGCCATCTTCCAGCTCGCAAAGCCGGAATTCCAGATCGCCGATCCGGTTGGTGCCGTCCGAGACCACGCGATTCACCTGGTTCTGGACCTGCTCGGTCTGCGAGGTGAGCCGCGACAGCTCCGCCTCCATCGCATTCATCCGGTCGAGCGCGGAGGCGCCCCCCGCCGCCTGCATAGCGGGTGCGCCGCCCTGCACAAGTTCCGACCGCAGCGCCTGAAGATCATCCGCAAGTTTCGACAACTCGGCCCGGATATCGGCAAGGCTCTGCGCCTTGTCCTGCGCGAAGGCGGCGACCGGCGTTACCGCCAGCGCCGCGCAGAGAAGAAGCACCCGCTTCATGGCAAGCCTCAGACGCCGCCCGCGGCGCCAAGCACCGTCACGGCGCGGCGGTTCTGCGAATAGCACGCCTCATCGGAACAGACCGCGAGCGGGCGTTCCTTGCCGTAGGACACCGTTTGAAGCCGGTTGCCCGCAACGCCGTTGGCGATCATGTAGTCCTTGACCGCATTGGCGCGTCGGTCGCCGAGCGCGATGTTGTATTCGCGCGTGCCCTGTTCGTCGGCATGGCCTTCGATGATCGCGGTGTAGTTCGGATGCGATCCCAGCCAGCTTGCCTGCTGCGTCAGCGTCTGCTGCGCTTGCGCCGTCAGGGTCGACTGATCGACGGCGAAATGCACACGGTCGCCGACCGTCTGGTTGAAATAGGCGATGGAGTTCGGATCGCTCGGATCGCCAAGCGCGCCCGAATTGATGCCACCCGCGCCACCCGCGCCGCCAGCCCCGCCATTCGCGCCGTAGCGGTTGGGGTTGTTACAGGCCGCCAGCGCCAGAACGCTCGCGACGAGAATAAGGGAAGTCAGTTTCTTCATCGGTTTTACCGCCTTTGTCCTTGGCTCGATGGCCGTCACTCTATCATTGCGCTCAGTCTTTGGAAACGTCCGCCAGACCGCCAAATTCACGGCAGAAGCGGCGACCATGCAGGGTCCGAGGCTCCCCCTTCCATCGGCACGGCCTTAAGGTTCCGACCCGATATATCGACGGAGTATAGCTGCGCCACACCTGCCGCGCCCGCGCCTTCGCGGGTAAACATGAGGACACGGCCATTCGGCGCCCAGGTCGGCCCCTCGTCGAGGAACGAGGCGGTCAGTAGCCGCTCTTCAGAGCCGTCCGTCCGCATTACGCCGATATGGAAGCGGCCCGCGTTCTGCTTGGTGAAGGCGACCATGTCGCCGCGCGGGGACCAGACCGGGGTGCCGTAGCGCCCTTCGCCGAAGCTGATCCGCGTCGCCTCGCCGCCGCCCGCGGGCATGACGTAAAGCTGCTGATTGCCGGACCGGTCGCTTTCGAAGACGATCTGCGACCCATCGGGCGAGAAGGATGGCGCGGTCTCGATCGACGGTGAATTGGTCAGCCGCGTCGTCTGCCCCGAGGAGAGCTTCATCGAATAGAGGTCGGTATTGCCATCCTGCGAGAGCGAGAAGACGACGGTGCCGCCATCGGGCGAGAAGCGCGGCGCAAAGGTCATGTTGCCCTGAAGTTCAGCAAGCGCGCGCGACGAGACGCTGGCGAGGTCCATAAGCTTGATGTGCGGAAAGCCGGTCTCGAACGACGTATAGAGCACGCGGTCGCCCGAGGGCGAGAAACGCGGCGCGAGGACGATGGTGGAACTGTCGGTCAGGTATTGCACGTTCGCGCCGTCATAATCCATGATCGCCAGCCGCTTCAGCCGGTTGTCCTTCGGCCCGCTCTCCGAGACATAGACCACGCGGGTGTCGAAGTACGGGCCCTCGCCCGTGATCCGGCCATAGATCTGATCCGCGACCTTGTGCGCGATGCGCCGCCAGTCGCGCTGGCCGCCACCGAATTGCAGGCCGTCGCCCAAGGGGGCGCCGGCGAACACGTCGTGAAGCCGGAACTTCACGTTGATCCGCCCGTCCGATCCTGCGGAAACCGAACCCGTGATAAGCGCCTGCGCGTTGATCGCCTTCCAGTCGGCATACGCGACCGGGGCGTCGAAACTCGTCACCGGGCTGATGAAGGCGGAAGATGGGATTTCGCGGAACAATCCGGTCCCGCTGAGGTCAGCCGCCACCACCTGGGTCATCTGCGCCGCGACCTCCGCCGCGCCGGGGTTCTCGGCCACGAATTGCGGCACGGCGAACGGCAGGGGTTCGATGACGCCGTCGGTGATGGTGATGCGCAACGGGCCGTCCTGCGCCGCGGCCGCCGTGCCGACAAGGCCGGTGACAGCAAGAGCAATGCAAAGCGAGCGGATCAAGGACATGAAATTCCCTTCTCTTGGGTCACTACAGGTTTGTTCGGCGGGAACCGGCCGGTCGCGTTCCCATCTGCCTTGGTTCGAGGCTGAATTCAACGCTACGCACCCCGGTTCCGGATGGTCGGCTGAAGACCGCCGCCGACGGTGTCGCGGAGACGGATAAAAAGCGCGTTGGTCCATCACTTCATCCTCATCTTTTCAGGATCGAAGGTAATCTCGACATCCTTCCACTGATCATATTTTTCGGGCGGCAGGGGAAAGCCGTTCTGGCCGCAGCGGATGATCGCGCGGCGCCCCGCCTCGTAGGCCAGCTTCGCCGAAGCCTCGCTGCCACCCTCGAAACCGATCATGCGGATGGAGCCGGAGACGGGTTTGCCCGACGGTTCCATCGTCACCCCGACGGTCACGACCGTATTGAGCGCATCGGTCGAAAGCGATCCGACGTTCCAGCACTGCTTGACCGCAATCACCAGCGCGTCCTTTTCGCCGCCCGTCATCGGCGGACCGGACGGCGCGGTGCCGGTACCCGGTGCGGGCGTGTCGGATTGTTCGCCTGACAAAGCCTCGGCCAGCGCGTCGTTCACCGCGTCCGCGGGCGCGTCCGTCGGCTTGGGCGCGGTGGTGGTCTCGGTCGGCGCCGGGGCTGTCTCCGTGGATTGCGTCTCGACCGGTTTCGGCTTCGGGGGCTTCGACTTCGGCCGCATGGAGGCTTCGGGCGCCGCAGAGGCGACCTTGTCCTGGTTCTCCTCGGTCTTCAGTACATCTCCCGTGGCTTCCGGCGCGGCAGCTTCCTGCACCGGCTCGGGCTTCGGTGGCTGCTGCTCGTCGGGCGTGGTGTCCACGACCTTGTCCGGGGCGACATCGGTGGGCTTGTCGGGCGCGTCGGTCGGGTCAGGCGCGACGATGTCGGCAGGCTTGGGCTGCGGTGCGGGGGTCACGATGTCGGCGGTCGCCGCCTGGTCGCTCGGCGGCTTGGGTGGTGTCGGCGGCGTGTCCTGCACATCCGTCTGCGGCGGGGCGAGGTCGGCTACGTCCGGGCCGGCATCGGGTTCCGGGCTGCGGCTCCGGTTTCGGCGTCGGCGCAGGTTCCGCCTGTTTCTCCGGCTCGGGCGCAGGCGGCGTGGGTTCGACTTGCGGCGGCTCGGGCAAGGACGGCTGCGGCGGAGAGTCCGTCACGGCCGTTGGCGCCGCTGCGACCATCGCGTCATATTCCGACTGCGACATCAGCGAAACTTCGGCCGTCGCCACTGGCGGCGGCATGTCATGCGAAAAGAAGATGCCGCCCACGAGCAACCAGAGGATCGCGCCAATATGCGCGACCCCCGAGACGATCATGCCGATGCGCTCTGACCGTTCCATGGGCATATGCCCCTGAGCCCCCTAGTTCGCCGACTTGCCGCCGAAATTCGGCCCACCGGCATCGGTGACAAGGGTGATATTGGTAAACCCCGCCGAATTCAGCGCACCCATGACCTGCACGACCTGCTCATAGGCGATGCGTCCGTCGGCGCGGAGGAAAAGCTTGTCGCTCGTCCGTTCGGCGGCGATCGCGCGAAGCCGGTTGATGAGGTCCTCGCGCGGGACGGCGGTGTTCTGTATCGACACCGAGCCGTCTTCCTGAACGGAAATCGTCAGCGGCTCTTCCTGCTCCGTCGCCACGGCCTGCGCCGCAGTCTTCGGTAGCTCCAGCGGCACGCCCACCGTCAGAAGCGGTGCGGCGACCATGAAGATGATGAGCAGCACCAGCATCACGTCCACGAAGGGCGTGACGTTGATCTCGCTCATCACAGCGGCCTTGCCCCGCGATCCGCGGCGGCGATGCCCACCGCCCCGGCCCGACTTGATGACCCCGGCCCCCATCGCTCAACCGTCCAACTGGCGCGAGAGGATCGTGGAGAACTCGTCAGCGAAAGCCTCGTAGCCGCTGATGATCCGGTCGCTGTCGGTGGACAGCTTGTTGTAGAAGATCACCGCCGGAATTGCCGCGAGAAGGCCGAGCGCGGTCGCCACCAGCGCCTCGGCAATGCCGGGCGCGACCACGGCAAGCGAGGTGTTCTGCGAAATCGCGATCTGCTCGAAGGCGACCTTGATGCCCCAGACTGTGCCGAAAAGCCCGACGAAGGGTGCAGTGGAGCCGACCGTCGCGAGGAAAGGCAGGCCGCGCGTCAGGCTTTCGGTCGCCTTGGAGATCGCTACGTCCATCGACCGGTCGATCCGCGCCTGCGCGCCCGCGATCAGTTCACCGCTCTCGCGGTGGCTGCGCCGCCATTCGACCATGCCGGAGGCAAATATGCGCTCGCTCGGCCCGTCGGGTTGCGCACCGATCTGGTCGAACAGTTCATCCAGAGGTTCGCCCGACCAGAAGGACCGATCGAAAACCGCCGCCTCGCGCCGCGCCTGGCGGTAGGAGATGAATTTCTGCACGATGATCGCCCACGACCAGAAACTGGCCACCGTCAGAAGGATCATCACGAGTTTCACGACGACGGAGGCGCGCCAGAAAAGCGCCAACAGGGAGAAATCGATCTCCTGCGCCATCGAGATGGTTTGGGTATCCATGAATGTCTGCTCGCCGGTTGAGGCCACGTTTGCGCGGCTCTGTTACCAGTGATTCTATCCGGCTTTTAGAGGGAATGCCAACACATCTGCATGAGCGGGCGAAACACCGCGCGGCTCAGTGAACGGATGGCGCGAGCTTTCGCCTCAGTTCAGACGGAATGCGCGCGGCGTGACCCGAATCCGCCAGGCAAACAAGCGTCACCTGCGCCTGGAAAAGCCGCTCTCCCTGCCGCAGGATCGACTGTTCGAGAACGATCCGCGCGCCGGTGATCGCCTCGGGCCGGGTCTCGACGATCAACTCGTCGTCGAACTTCGCCGGGCGAAGGTAATCCGCCTCGACGCGGCGCACCGCGAACACGATGCTGTCTTCGGCGCGCAGCCGGTTTTGGTCGATGCCAAGGCTCCGCACCCATTCGCTGCGCGCCCGCTCGATGAATTTAAGGTAATTGGCGTAATAGACGATGCCGGCGAGGTCGGTATCCTCATAATAGACCCGGAACGGGAATTCGTGCTGCATCGACCTGCCCCATCTGCCCGAAGCCGACCCTAGTCACCTCCTGTGACAGAGACAAGAACACCGCGTGTTGGGCCTTTTCCCGCCCATCGGCTAAAGTCCGCTTGTGAGGCGGCCCCGCTCTGTGTAGCGAAGGGCGGCAGAAACGAAAGCCCGACGGCAGGAGCGACCATGACGAAATCGGTCATCGAAGAAGACCTCATCATCGACGGCAACATTACCTCGGAGGATGGCGAGATCGAGGTCAAGGGACGGGTGAACGGCGACATCGCCGGGAAGGCCGTGGCGGTGCATTCGCATGGCGAGGTCACCGGCGCCATAGCCGCGGATGCCGTGCGCATCCAGGGCCGCCACACAGGCAAGATCGACTGCTCCGAACTCGCGCTCGAGAAGAACGCCGAGGTGAAGGCCGATGTGAAGGCGCAGACGCTATCCTCCGAAAAGGGTGCGCGGCTTGTCGGCAAGGTTCAGATCACCGGCTGATCCGCTATCCGGCCGCGACCGCTTCGGCGGACGTATTTTCGGACGGAAAGTGGATTACGCGCCGCCCGCGTTCCCGCCCGCTTCGATGCGCGCGGCGAGCCTGAGTGCGTGGCTGACATCATGCGACGCCTCGGGCATGACGGAATGGTAGGCGGCGCGGATCACGGCAGCGACGTCGGGACGCAGGATCACGGTATCGCCCGCCTTCGCCAACGGCGAGCGGTCGCGGAACGCCGTATCGGACCAGAGCAGGATCACCTGAGCGGCAAGGCCGAGGGCAATGGTCTCGGCGGGCAATTCGGCGAGCGCTCCTTCCATGCGAACAAAGGCGATGCAGGCGCGGATGGCACCCGTCTCCTCGAAGCGGAAATGGCGATACTGGGTCGCGCCTTCGGCCCGAAGCCGGTCAACCAGCGGCCCGAGCCCATCGACCAGCCTGTCGAGATCGGGCACCTGCAAGAGTTCCTCCCAGTTCCGGAAGAAAAAGATCATCAGATTCACGCCCTGCTCGGGATCGGTCTCGGTCATTCTGTGCCCGGCATGGATGACGACGGCCTCTAGCGCCCCCTTGACGGTTCCGAGCGTGGCGCCATCGACACCGAAGACGACGGGAACGATGGGCCTCCCCCAGCGCGCGAAGAGGTAGTCGCCCGCTGACCGGGTGAAGAGCGCGGCAACGTCGTCTGCGGTCATCTGCGGCGGCTTTCATTCGCTGCGAAAATTTCCGGCGGAGACATAGAAGCATTGTCCCCTGCGCTCAACCCATATGCTGAGTTCGGGGTAATCGGTCCTGGCTCGGGCGGAGACCCAAGCTTTTCCACAAGGTCAATCTTCTTCGTATTATTTATCTATTTCAGTATGTTGTTGTTCTTTCACGCGTGAAAATCAGCCATCTCCAAACAACTCGCTCTGTCCCGCGGCCCGCGGCGCTGCAAGGCCGAGATGGGTCCAGGCCTTTCCCGCCAGCATCCGACCGCGCGGAGTGCGCTGGATCAGACCCTGCTGGAGCAGATAGGGCTCGATCACCTCCTCGATCGCATCGCGGCTTTCCGAAAGCGCAGCCGAAATCGTCTCGACCCCGACCGGGCCCCCGGCATAATTCTCGGCAATGAGCGTCAGGTAGCGGCGATCCGCGCCGTCGAGGCCGAGATGATCGACGCCAAGACGGGTCAGCGCGGAATCGGCGATGGCGCGGTCCAGCCGCCCGTCGCCCTCGACCAGCGCGAAGTCGACGACGCGGCGCAGCAAGCGGCCGGCGATCCGTGGCGTCCCCCGCGCGCGCCGGGCGATCTCGCGGATGCCCTCGGGTTCCGCCTCTATCCGCATCAGCCGCGCCCCCCGCGCCACGATCCGGTCAAGTTCCTCGACCGTGTAGAACTGAAGCCGGGTCGGGATGCCGAAGCGGTCGCGGAGCGGCGTGGTCAGCAGGCCCAGCCGTGTCGTCGCCCCCACCAGCGTGAAGGGCTGCAACTCGATCCTCACGGTGCGGGCCGCGGGGCCCTCGCCGATGACAAGGTCAAGCTCGAAATCCTCCATCGCGGGGTAGAGGATTTCCTCGACTACCGGATTGAGGCGGTGGATCTCATCGATGAATAGAACGTCGCGCGTCTCGAGATTCGTCAGAATTGCGGCGAGATCTCCGGCGCGGGCCAAGACCGGGCCGGAGGTCATGCGGAAGTTGACGCCCAACTCCTTCGCCATGATCTGCGCGAGCGTCGTCTTGCCGAGGCCCGGCGGGCCGTGGAAGAGCGTGTGGTCCATCGCCTCGCCGCGCATGCGGGCGCTTTCGATGAAGACCCGCAGGTTCGCGCGCGCCTCCTCCTGCCCGACGAAGTCGGTCAGCGCCTGAGGGCGGAGGCTGCGATCGGCATCCTCGGGCTGCGCCGCGGGTCGCAGGGTGGGATCGGGTTCCATGCCCTACCCTTTCGGTGCGAGAAGTTTCAGGGCGGAGCGGATCAGGGCGGGCGCTTCCGCGCCTTCATTCGCGCCTGCAGCTTCGGAAACGGCGGCGGCGGCCTCGCCCTGTCCGTAGCCGAGGTTGAGAAGCGCCGACAGCGCATCCGCCGTAGCCGTCGCAGAAGCAGAAGCTGGCGCTACGGCCTTGCGGGCCAGTTTCGAGTGGGCCGGTTCAAGGACATCATCGCTCGCGCTGACGTCGACCGTGAGAGCGCCGCCCAGCGCCATGACTGAGGGCGCCTTGTCCTTCAACTCCATCACCACACGCTGCGCGAGCTTCGGCCCGATCCCAGGTGCGGCCTTAACCGTCGACCAGTCGCCAAGAGCGATCGCGCGGCCCACGCCTTCAGCGCCGAGTGTCCCGAGGATCGCCATCGAAGCCTTGGCGCCGACGCCCTGAACAGTGGTCAGGAGCCGGTGCCATTCCTTTTCCAGAAGCGTCGGGAAGCCGAAGAGTTGCAGCAGATCCTCGCGTACCAGAAGGTCCGTATAAAGTGCTGCCGCCTCGCCTACTGGCGGCAGCGACGCGGCGGTACGTTGCGAGACGTGGACGAGGTAACCCACGCCGCGCACGTCAATCAGCACGTGATCCGTCGCGCGGTGCAGGATCACCCCGGCGATGCGACCGATCATGCCGCGCCCCTGATCGCGGCCGCGAGACGGCCCGCACTTTGCAGGTGATGGGCATGGCAGATCGCGATGGCGAGCGCATCGGCTGCATCCGGACCGGCAAGTTCCACGCCCGGCAACTGATGGCGGACCATATGTGCGATCTGGGCCTTGTCGGCGTGGCCGACCCCGACCACCGCCTTCTTCACCGCGTTCGGTGCGTATTCACCGACTACGAGGCCCGCTTGCGCGACGGCCAGAACCGCCACGCCCCGCGCCTGTCCAAGCTTGAGCGTTCCGGCACCGTCGCGGTTGACGAAGGTCTGTTCGACCGCCGCCGCGTCGGGACGGTAAAGGCTCAGGAGATCGGTCAGATTCGTGAACAGCGTCAGAAGCCGCGCGGCAAGTTCGCGGCCTTCGGTGCGGACTTCACCGTTCGCAACATGGCTGAGTCGCGATCCGGAGACCTCGACCACACCCCATCCGAGGCTTCTCAGGCCCGGATCAATACCCAGAACACGCATCTGCTCCCTCGATCTGTTGCTTTTTTCTCACGACTAGCACGAAAAGCGAACATCGCAAAGACCGAAAGCCCCCATGAGATTGTTCTCGCAGCAGGAACATAGGCGGCCGGAAAGCGTCGCCGCAGATGCGAAAAACGACGCTTTTTGCATCCGCAGAAACGGTTCTTAAACAGTGCCTTACTGGATTTGAGACCTATGCAATGGCTGCATGTCGGCCCTGCGGGTGCGTCGCTTGTGGCGGCGAATTCCCAGCTCTATCTGACGTCCAGAAAGCAAGCTGCACAAGTTCGTAGCAGTTTGAAAACTGAGGAAACTGAAATGTCTGTCTATAGCACCAACCGCACCGCGAATGTCCGTTTCGGCGGCTTCTTCGGCACCATGGTTTCGGCGTTTGCCGCCTGGAACGATACGCGTGTCACCCGCAACGCCCTGTCGCGTCTTACCGACCGCGAACTGGACGATATCGGCCTGACCCGCGCTGACATCGACACGATCGCGGCAATCTGAACTTCCCGGAAAGTTCCGGTCGCGATACAGCGACCGGCCGCGCAATCGCGCCAAAGGCCGTGCCGGCGATGCCGGGCACGGCCTTTCTATTTGCCAACATCCGGATTTGCGGATCGAGCGACCGATCAGTCCAGCAACTGACGTATCTTTTCGGATATTGCCAACGTGACCGGATCGGCCTGCAACACATAGGCTCCGGCCCGCTCAACGTTGTCTCCCGCGCTCAAGGCGGCAACCCGATCCCGGTAGACCTCATCGCCAATCGTGGCGTGAACCGCCGATTTCACACCGACAATCGTCGCAGCCACCACGGCGAGCGGCGCGAGGACGCCGATCCGGCGACGCGGACGACGCCTGTGCGCATTGTAGAAGGACATTCCAAGCGTGCCTTCGGCTTCAAAGCCGCCGCCGGCGTCGTGGATATTCTGGATGCGGCCGATGCGGCCGTAGAAGTTCTGTAGATTGCGATCGACCATGTCGATGCCCCGCGATGCCCAGTTTCCATGCCCCCGGATTTGACGAGGGTGAGGAATCATTGCGGCAAAAACGAGGCGATGAAAAGCGCGCCGCACCTATTGATTTCGTTGCAGAACCAATGTGGTCCAGTCTGTCAGTTCGTCCCTGTTTCTGACCCTGAATCCGGCCTTCTCATAGGCGGCGGCGACCTCGTCCGATTGCTGGTTCAGAATACCCGATAGGATCGCCACGCCCCCCGACGCGATAGAACGCGCCATGTCCTGAGCGAGCGCGATGAGAGGGCCCTTGAGAATGTTGGCGAAGACCAGATCGAACGGCGACGCGCCCCTCAGTGCGGGCGCATCGAGACCCGCCGCTTCGACGCAGCGCACGCGGGACGCCAAGCCATTTGCCAGAACATTGGCCGCAGCGACCTCGACCGCCACCGGATCAATGTCGGAGGCCAATACCGGAGTTGGCCAGACGGCGGCCGCGGCCATCGCAAGAACGGCCGTGCCGCACCCGATATCCGCGGTGCTGTGTGCTTGGAAACCCTCCTGCACCAGACGCTCCAGCGCCAGAAGGCAGCCCTTTGTCGTGTCGTGATGCCCAGTACCGAAGGCCATTGCGGCCTCGATCAGCAGCGGCACGCAATCGTCCGGGATGCGGTCCGCATCGTGACTGCCATAGACGAAGAAGCGCCCCGCCGCCACGGGCTGTAGTTCGCGTCGGACATGGGCCACCCAGTCGGTATCGGGCACTTCGGAAACGGCGAAGGGTGCCGCACCAAAGGCCTTGGCCATCAGCGCAAGCGCGATGTCGTCGGGAGGTTCCTCGAAATACGCACCGACCTCCCAGCGCCCCGACCCGTCCTCGATCTCGAATATGCCGACGCCAGTAGGGGCGGGGGTCATCTCCTCGATTGCCGCGCTCAGGATCTCCGCAGGCGTCGCGCCCGGCGAGCGTGGTGATCGCGCTGAACGTAGGCATCGGCGTTTCTCCCAGTCCCAATGGCGCGAAGGACTTAGCCCGCAAGGATCATCAAGGCCAGCGCCTTTCGCAAAGCCTGCTCAGATTGTGGGCCGCCGGTTTGCGGTGGCGCGCTGTCCGACGGCCTTTTGCCGCAGTCCGCAGATGTGGCGCCAGGCGAACCATGCCGCGAAGAGGCCGGCGATCGCATTTGCCAGCGCGTTGGCCCAAAGCACGCCCGTAGCGCCCATGTACACCGCACCGGCAACGGCGAACGGCCACATGAGAAGCCCGTCGCGGAACCAGTTGCCGACGGTCGACATCAACGGTCGGGCGAGGTTGTTGAACGTGGCATTGGCGACGAACAGCGCGCCCGTGAAGACGAAGCTTCCGGCCATAAAGTGGGTGAAGGTGCGCAGGACCGACACGCCGTCAGGCGACAGACCGAAGGACCGGGCGATGGGTTCGGTCGCAAGCGCCATCAGCGCCCATGTAACCATGGTATAGGCCGCGCAGAACTTTAGCGCCGCCCAGAACGCCTCCTCCACCCGGTCGGGACGGCCTGCACCGAAATTTTGCCCGATGATGCCACCGATCGCGCCTGAGAGCGCGAAGATGCCGCCGAAGGCGAGTATCGTCAGGCGCATCACGACACCCCAGCCTGCGACCGCCGCGTCCCCGAATTGCGCGATCTCGCGGGTCAGGATCCAGTTGCCGAACGGTGTCGAAACCTGGGTCACGATGGCGGGAAGCGCAATGCCAAGATAGGGGCGGATGAACGTGCTGATGTCTTCTGCCGAGGGCCGGGCGAGAAGATCGTGCTTGCCCACGACGAACCAGAATCCGACCACGGCCATGGTCGCGCGGGCAAAGACCATCGACACCCCCGCCCCGAAAACACCCCAGTCCATCCAGACGATCAGCAGCGGATCGAGGACCACGGCGACCAGCCCCGCCGTCATCGTTACCGACATCGACCGCCAAGCGTCGCCCACGGCGCGCAGGATTGCCGAGGCGGTGACTCCCGCGGCGATCAGCGGCATCGAGGGTAGAGTGATCGCAAGGAACTGGGTTCCGTAGGCCAGGACCTCGCCTTGGGCCCCGGACGCAATCAGCACCTGGCGCCGGAAAACCCAGATCAGGGCCGAGATCAGCGTCATGAGCCCGGTTGTCAGCACGATCCCCACCGTCGCGATCCTTCGGGCACGCTCGCGTTCACCCATGCCGATGGACCGTGACACCAGCGCCACCGCGCCGATCATCATGCCGATGGCAACGGACATAACCGCGAACTGGATCGTGCCGGCGATCCCGACAGCGGCGATCATCGTCTCGACCCGCAGTTGTGAAATCCACCAGAGTGCCAGGAAATCGACGAGGAAGGTGAAAGATAGGCCAAGCGCGCCGGACAGCGCCATCGTCACGACATGGCGCATCATGCTTCCAGTGACGAACTTTCCCTGCGCGGCGCCCGGACCAGCCATCGTCTATTCGGCCGCGACCGGCAGGCCGCGCGCAAAGATCGTCTCATATCCCGGTTCGGGATGGCGCGGGATCAGGAGCGACAGAAGCAGCGAGGTCACCGCGAAGCTTGCCGCGAGGCCGAATACAGCGCCCGGCGCGACGACCCAGAGATAGCCCAGCGCGGCGGGAAGGATGACGGCGGCGATATGGTTGATCGTGAAGGCGACTGCGGCGGTGGGCGCAATATCGCCTGGTGCTGCGATCTTCTGGAAGTAGGTCTTGAGCGCGAAGGCGAGCGAAAAGAACAGGTGGTCGATCACGTACAGCGTGGCCCCGATCACGACGCCCCAGCCGAACCAGTAGATGCCGCCATAGGCGAGGAAGACGAGGATCAGCCCGACATATTCGAAGATCAGCGCGTTGCGCTCGCCAAACCTGCCCACGGCGCGGCCCATATAGGGCGCGGCAACCATGTTGATGAGGTAGTTGATGAGAAACAGCGCCGTCACCTCATCGACCCGGAGACCGAACCGCTCGACCATCATGAAGGCGGCGAAGACAACGAAGATCTGCCGTCGCGCTCCGGCCATGAATTGGAGAAGATAGTATAGCCAGTAGCGCTTGCGCAGCACGAAATGCTTGAGTTGCGGGTTCGGCGACTCGAACCGCGGGTAGGCAAGTGCCGCAAAGACCACGATGGCCAATGTCAGTCCGCCCGACGCGCCATAGACCATCTCGTAGCTCAGGTCGAACGCCTTCCAGGTCAGCACGATCAGCCCGTAGGCCACCATCGACGCGCCGGAACCGATCGCCACGATCCAGCCGATCGTCTGTGGTGCCTTCGCCCGGTCGATCCATTGCAGTTGCAGCGACTGGTTGACCGTCTCGAAATAATGGAACCCGATCGAGGACAAGAGCGTGATGGCGAGAATACCCCCGTAGCTGGGGAAAAGCGCGGTTACCGCAGTCGCGGCGCCGAGAAGCGCCAGGGCCAGATACGCCAGCGCCTGTTCGCGCAGCATCCAGAGAAGGACTATGACACCAATCGCGAGAAAGCCGGGAATTTCACGGACCGTGTGCAGCCATCCGATCTCGACGCCGGTGAAGCCCGCGGCGTCCTTGACGAAATTGTTCAGAAGCGCGGACCAGGTCGCAAAGGAGATCGGCATGGCGGCCGCCATGAGGAACAAAAGCGCCGCCGGCCGACGCCAGCGGGGCAATGCTTCCGCATCCGCGAGTGTTATCGTCCGTCCGCGCATTGACTTCCCATACGCCGCTTTGCGGACGGAGGCGAGCGCGATTGCGCGCCGTCTCGCACGGATCGAAACACCGTTTCGCACGGGGCACATGATCTGTATCAAGGCAGACATATTCCGCTGAATGCATCCGTTCATCCGACAGGAGAAAACGCGCATGGATCTTGTGCCGATCGTCGACAGCATTGGCGAGGCGCCGACCGCCGCCCTCATGGGGCTTTTCACCGGCATCGTGTTCGGCGTGGCCGCGCAGCGGTCCCGCTTCTGCCTGCGCGCCGCGACGGTGGAATTCGCCCGCCGGAATATGGGTCCGCGTGTCGCGGTCTGGCTGCTTTGCTTCTCCACCGCGCTCGTCTGGGTGCAGGGGGCGGAACTGTCCGGCTTTTTCCGCGACGAGGATGCGCGGATGATGGCAGTTCCCGGCTCGTGGTCGGGCGCGGTGATCGGCGGCCTTGTCTTCGGCATTGGCATGGTCTTGTCGCGCGGCTGTCCGGGGCGGCTTCTGGTGCTCGCTTCCTCCGGCAACCTCCGCTCGGTGGTATCGGGTCTTATCTTCGCCGTCGTTGCGCAGATGAGCCTGCATGGCATCTTCGCGCCGCTGCGCAACGACCTTGCCGCGCTATCCACCACGGCCGACGGGCATAACCTGCACCTGCTCGACTGGCTTGGCCTGCCGCGCGCTTCCGGCCTCGCCATCGGCCTCGTTATTGCGGCCCTTGCGCTCTACCTCGCGCGGCGGAACCGGATCGGCGCCTCGACGCTGATCTTTGCTTCGGGCGTGGGGTTTTCGGTCGCGCTCGGTTGGATCTCGACCTACGCGCTGTCGCAGGTCAGCTTCGATCCGGTCACGATCAGTTCCGTCACGTTCTCCGGTCCCTCGGCGACGACGCTGATGTTCTTCCTTTCGCCCGAGCGCATTCTGGAATTCGACGTGGGCCTCGTCCCCGGTGTCGTCCTCGGCGCGGGCGGCGCGGCGCTTCTGTCAGGACAGTTCCGCTTCGAGGGGTTCGAGGGCGAAAGCAACATGCGCCGGTCGATGTTCGGCGCGATGCTGATGGGCTTTGGCGCGATGCTCGCGGGCGGCTGCTCGATCGGCAACGGTGTGACCGGCACCTCGATTTTCGCTGGAACTGCATGGCTCGCGCTCTTCTGCATGTGGCTCGGGGCGATGGCGACCGACCTTCTGTTCGATCAGAGGGTTGAGCGGCGGCTGGCGTGAATGATCACGAAAGCGTGATTCTCCGGCCTGTCCGGGATGGATTCCGCCGCCCGCGCGTCTTGATCATAGGTGCCCGTGACGCGGCGCCCGCCGCAGTCGAGCGGCCATTCGAAACAAGGGAGAGACAGAAATGATGATCCGCACCACACCGCTTCTCGCCGCCGCCTTCGGCATATTGGCCGGTGCAGCCAGTGCCGCGCCCGGCGTCACGACGGGCGAGAGCGAAAAAGGCCCCGTCCTTGCGGACGAAAAAGGCATGACCCTTTATACCTACGACGACGATGCGAACGGTATGTCGAATTGCTACGACGCCTGTGCCACGAACTGGCCGCCATTAATGGCGCCCGAAGGCGCGAAGGCAGAGGGTGACTACGGCGTCACCGAACGCAACGACGGTTCGTATCAGTGGACGTACAAGGGAATGCCGCTCTACACTTGGGCGAAGGACGCCAAGCCCGGTGACATCACCGGCGACGGGATCAAGGGCGTCTGGCACATGGCCCAGCCGTAAGGACCAGGATGAGCGTTCTGGACGAGATCGAGGCCGCCATACCCCGGCTCAGGCGCGCGGCGGAAGCGCTGACGCGTAACGCTGTGGAGGCGGAAGATCTCGTTCAAGATAGTCTCGAACGCGCGCTGGCCCGTCGCCATCACTGGCGCGGCGACGGGCCGGTCGCGGCCTGGATCTGGAAGATCATGCTGAACATTCACCGCGACAGGCTGCGGCGTCCGGCCTCCCATCTCGTGGTCGTGGGCGAGTTTCCGCAGGTGGCGGCGCTCGGGGGCGGACCCGACGAGCGGCTCGCGCTGGCCGAAGTTCGCCGCGCGATGGAACGCCTTCCGGGGGATCAGCTGCAGGCGCTCGTTCTCGTCGCACTGGAGGGGATGAGCCTGCGCGATGCCGCAGCGCTGCTCAGCGTTCCGGAGGGGACGCTCGTCTCTCGGCTTGGCCGCGCGCGGGCGGGACTGCGCGCCATGACCGGCCGTGGCGGCGATCCGGCAAAACGCAAAGGAGAGGCAGGATGAGCGGCCGGATTCCAGTCTCGCAAGACGATCTCGTGCGGCTTCATGCCGGGGCGCTCAGGGGCGCCGAACGGGCCTCCGTGTCTACGCGCGCGGCATCGGATCCCGAGGCGCGCGCGTTGATGGACGATTGGGACCGTCAGGATGCCGACCTGCGCGCGACATACCGATCCGTCCTCACCGAACCGCTGCCGCCCGAAATTCGCAAGATGCTCGATGCCGCGCGGGCCGAGGACCGCAGACAGATGCGCCGGCGCATGGCGATGCCAATGCGCATCGCTGCCGTTTTCGCGCTTCTGGCGGTTGGTGGCGCCTGCGGTTTCCTCTTCGCGCGGATGGAGGCGTCTGCTGCCGCGACCGTGCGCCTCGCGGAAAACGCCACCACAGCTTACGCCACCTATGTTTCCGAGATCGCCCATCCGGTCGAGGTTGAGGCGGCGCGCGCCGATCACCTGACGCAATGGCTGTCGAAGCGTCTCGGCCACCCGATCAAGGCGCCGGATTTCGCCTCTGCCGGGTTCCGCCTGATGGGCGGGCGGCTCCTGCCATCGGACAGCGGGCCCGCCGCGCTTTTCATGTATGAAGACGACCTCGGTCGACGCATCACGCTTTACATCGCACCGGGCGCGACTGGCGAGGACACAGCGTTCCGCTTCTTCGAAAGCGGAACGACGCAAAGCTTCTACTGGCTTGACGGCGATCTCAGCTGCGCGGTGACGGGCGACATCCCCCGCGACACCTTGAGGCAGATCGCGGTCGATGCCTACGATCAGTTGATCTGAGCTCAGTAGAAACTCTGCGGGTCGATATCGATCGACAGACGGAGATTGTTCGGCAGCTTGAACTGACCGACCCATTCTGCGAGTGCCGCCTGCAACGGCGTGCCCTTTCCGGCTTTGACCAGCAGACGGACGCGATGCCGCCCACGGACCCGCGCGATGGGCGCGGGTGCAGGTCCGAAGACCTGCGCGCCGATCCGTCGCAGCGGTGCGTCGCGGCGGGCGAGTTCGGCGCCCAGGTCGAAGACCCTCTGCACGTCGGGCGAGGAGAGCACGATGCCCGCGAGCCGTCCGAAGGGCGGCATCCCCGCCGCCTGCCGCTCAGCGGCCTCGGCGCGCCAGAACGCTTCCTCCTCGCCCGAGAGGATCGCGCGGATTACCGGATGTTCGGGCTGATAGGTCTGGATCAGGGCAAGGCCCTTGCGTTCACCCCGCCCGGCGCGGCCGGAAACCTGCCGGACTAGCTGGAATGTCCGCTCCGCCGCACGCAGGTCGGAACCTTGCAGGCCAAGGTCGGCGTCGATTACGCCGACGAGCGTCAGAAGCGGGAAGTTATGCCCCTTCGCCACGATCTGCGTGCCGATGATGATGTCCGCGCCACCTTCGGCAATCGTCGCGATTGACTCCTTCAGGGCGCGGGCCGAGGTGAAGAGGTCCGATGACAGGACCGAGAGCCGCGCATCGGGGAAGCGTGCGACGACCTCCTCGGCCAGACGCTCCACCCCAGGCCCGACCGGGGCGAGCCGCCCCTCGGCCTTGCAGTTCGGGCAGGCGGTCGGAATCGGCGTGGTCTCGCCGCATTGGTGGCAAACGAGACGCTTGAGGAAGCGGTGCTCGACCAACCGCGCGTCGCAGTGTTCGCAGCCGATCTGGTGGCCGCAGGCGCGGCAGATCGTGACCGGCGCATAGCCGCGGCGGTTGAGGAACAAAAGCGACTGTTCGCCGCGTCCGATCCGGTCGGTCACCGCGGCGGCGAGCGTCGGGCTGATCCAGCGGTTCGCCTCCAGCTTTTCTGCACGCATGTCGATGGCGCGCATCTCCGGAAGTTCCGCTACGCCGAAGCGCGAGGTCAGGTCGATCCGCGCGTACTTGCCGCTTTCGGCGTTCACCCAGGTTTCAAGGCAGGGGGTGGCCGAGGCCAGTACGATCTGTGCATCGCAGAGCGCCGCGCGCAGCACCGCCATGTCGCGGGCGTTGTAGAGGACACCGTCCTCCTGCTTGTAGGAGGTGTCGTGTTCCTCATCGACGACGATCAGGCCGAGATCGCGGAAGGGCAGGAAGAGCGCGGAGCGTGCGCCGACGACAAGGCTCACGCTACCCTCGCCCGCCATGCGCCAGAGGCGTCGGCGTTCGGTTTGCGTCACGCCGGAATGCCATTCGCCGGGACGCGCGCCGAACCGGGCCTCGACCCGGTTCAGGAATTCCGAGGTAAGCGCGATTTCGGGCAAGAGCACCAAGGCCTGGCGGCCTTGGCGCAAGCATTCGGCGACGGCCTCCAGATAGACCTCGGTCTTGCCCGAGCCGGTGACGCCTTTCAGCAGGGTTGTGCCGTAAAGTCCGCCCGCGACGCCTTCGCAAAGCTGGCGGGCGGCTTCCGCCTGATCCTTTGCCAGTTCCTTGCCCGCGATAGCGGGATCGAGCGTCGGGTATGGCAGGTCGCGGGGCGCTTCCTCCTCCGCCACCGCGCCGATCTTCACCAATCCTTTCACGACGCTCGTCGTGACACCCGACAAGGCGGCGAGTTCGCCAAGCGTGAAAGCCGCGCCACCGTATTCGTCCAGCAGGGCGAGCACTCTTCCCCGCGCATCGGTCATTCGGTCCGGCTCGATCCAGCCCTTGCGGTAAACCTTGCGCGGTCCCGGCGGGTCGGCAAGTCCCGGCGCACGGGTCGCCAGACGCAGCATCGCAGGCATCGGCGTCAGCGTGTATTCCGAGGCGCGGATCAGGAAGGCGCGCATCGCCTCTCCCATCGGGGCGGCATCCAGAACGCGTGTAACTGGCCGCACCTTGGACAGATCATAACCGCCTTCGCCCGCACCCCAGACCACGCCGAGAACCCGGCGCGGCCCCAGCGGCACCTCGACGAAGGCGCCCATCTGACAACCACCTTCGGGCGCACGGTAGTCCAAGGCGCGGCCAAGCGGCTCGGTCGTCAGGACCGAAACCAGCGCGCCCGCCCCGAAAAAGCCGTCCTCCATCACCCGCGCCACCCGATGACGGGTTCCGGCCCGGTTCTGTTTGCGCTAAACACGGGCGCGAACGCAGCAACCATGCAAGGGAGCGCCAAAATGAAATTCTTCGTCGATACCGCCGATACCGCCGCCATCAAGGAACTGAACGACCTCGGCATGGTCGATGGCGTCACCACCAACCCCTCGCTGATCCTGAAAGCAGGCCGTGACATCGTCGAAGTCACCAAGGAGATCTGCGACATGGTCTCGGGTCCCGTTTCCGCCGAAGTCGTCGCCACCGACGCCAAGGAGATGATTGCCGAAGGGCTGAAGCTCGCCAAGATCGCCCCCAACATCGCGATCAAGGTGCCCTTGACCTGGGACGGCCTGACCGCCTGCAAGGCTTTCGCATCCGAAGGCCACAAGGTCAACGTGACACTCTGCTTCTCGGCCGCGCAGGCGATCCTTGCCGCCAAGGCCGGCGCTTCGTTCATCTCGCCTTTCATCGGGCGGCTTGACGATATCCACCTCGAAGGTGTGGACCTGATCCACGACATCCGGACCATCTACGACAATTACGACTACAAGACCGAGATTCTCGCGGCATCGATCCGCACGGTGAATCACATTATCGATTGCGCCAAGATCGGCGCCGATGTCATTACCGCGCCGCCGTCGGTCATCAAGTCGATGGCGAACCATGTCCTGACGGACAAGGGTCTCGATCAGTTCCTGAAGGACTGGGCGAAAACCGGCCAGAAGATCGTCTGACGGTTTTTCGGGCGTTCCGCGATCTGGTGTTGCAGAAGGGAGTCCTTCCTGCAACTCCCGGCGCGCACCCGAGGGGGAAACAGAAAAAACCGGAAGCAATCTTTGAACCCGGCTGTTAGGGTTACAAAAAACACTTGCTTGAGGGACAGGCGCGCATGGCTGAAGCAGCAACGATCGCGGCCGATATTCGGGACAGGCTGATCGCGGAACCGGAAGTGATCCTCGAAGATCGCGACCTGATGCGGGCACTGATCGCGGCAAATGAACGCGCAATGGGCGCGAATATCGTCGATCTGCGCGGCATTGCGATGGAGCGACTCGAAGCGCGGCTTGGTCGGCTGGAAGATACCCACCGCTCGGTCATTGCGGCGGCCTACGAAAACCTCGCGGGTACGAACCAGATACACCGCGCAATCCTGCGGATGCTTGATCCGACGGATTTTGAAGAGTTTCTGAAGAACCTCGGCGGCGACGTGGCGCAGATACTGCGCGTCGATTGCGTGCGGCTGGTGCTCGAAACGGCGAAAACCAACCGCGATCCGTCGCTCGCGCGGGTCGGCGACGTGCTCTGCGTCCGCGACCCCGGCTTTGTCGACGCATACATGGCGGGCGGGCGCGGCGCGCCCTCTCGTCACGTCGTGCTGCGCCAGACCAACCCGGAATCCGAAGGCATCTACGGCAAGTCGGGCGACTGGATCAGGTCCGAAGCGGTGCTCCAGCTCGATCTCGGCGAAAGACGCCTTTCGGGAATGCTGGCGCTTGGTGCGGAAGACCCGCATCAATTCCGCGCGAATCACGGCACCGATCTTCTCGCCTTCTTCGCCAGCGTCTTCGAACGCGCAATGCGCCGCTGGCTGGCCTGAGCGGGGCGATGAGCCTCGCCCTCACACCGGCCCTGCGCGATGCACTCTCGATCTGGCTCGATCAGCGCGTGGCACTGGATGGTGCGGCGGGTCACACGATCCGCGCCTATCGGACCGACGTGACCGTGTTCCTGGCCTTCCTCGCTGAGCATACAGGCGATGATATTGGTCCGGCCAGGCTGGCAAGGGTGACGCAATCCGACATGCGAAGCTGGATGGCGCATGAACGCGGGCGCGGTGTTGCGGCCCGGTCGCTGGCGCGGACTTTGTCGGCCGTCAAGGGCTTCGCCCGCTGGCTTGCCGAACGCGATGGCTTCGACGCGACGGCGATCCTTGCGGTGCGCAGCCCCAAGTTCCAGCGCAAGCTGCCTCGTCCACTATCGGAAAGCGCCGCGCGCGAGGTCATCGAACTTATGGGCAGCCTGCCGCGCGAGGATTGGGTGGCCGCCCGCGACGCGGCGGTCGTCACCCTGCTTTACGGCTGCGGCCTGCGGATTTCCGAGGCGCTTTCGCTGACCGGCGCCGATACGCCCCTACCCGAAATCCTCAGGATACGCGGCAAGGGCGGCAAGGAACGCGTGGTTCCCGTCCTGCCCGCCGCACGCGCCGCGGTCGCGGAGTATGTCCGCCTTTGTCCCTTTCCCGTCGCGGACGAACCCGATGAAGCGCTTTTCCGCGGCGCGCGCGGCGGCACCCTGAACCCACGACTGATCGCCGGCGCGATGGAACAGGCGCGCCACGCGCTCGGCCTGCCCGCGACCGCAACGCCCCACGCCCTGCGCCACAGCTTCGCCACCCATCTCTTGTCAGCGGGTGGCGATCTGCGCGCGATTCAGGATCTTCTGGGGCACGCCTCGCTTTCCACCACGCAAGCCTATACGGCGGTAGATGCGAGCCGCCTGATGGAGATATACGAGAAGGCACATCCCCGTGCCTGACGGGGTCGGTGCCAGTAAGGATCATTGCCATGTCGGCTCGTCTCAAGGCCCTTTGCGTTCATCTTTTCACGGCAACGGGCGCCGTCTTGTCGATGCTAGCCATGCTGGCGGCGGCACAGGAAAAATGGAGCCTGATGCTGCTCTGGCTCGTCGCGGCTCTGGCTGTGGACGGGATCGACGGGCCGCTCGCGCGCCACTACCATGTCAGGGTCAACTGGCCGACCTATGACGGGGTTCTCCTCGATCTCATCATCGACTATCTCACCTACGTCTTCATCCCGGCCTTCGCTCTCTTTCAATCCGGCCTCCTGCCTGGCTGGACCGGATGGTGCGCGATCATCGTCATCACCTATGCGAGTGCTTTGTACTTCGTCGATACGCGCATGAAGACAAAGGACAATTCCTTCGCAGGCTTCCCGGCATGCTGGAACATGGTTGTGATCGTCCTCTTCGCGCTCGAGCCGAATTTCTACTTGATGCTGGCGATTATCCTTGCGCTGGCGGTTACGATGTTCACCAACCTCAAATTCATCCACCCCGTCCGCACCGAACGCTGGCGCTGGATCTCTCTGCCCGTCGCCCTTCTTTGGGGTGCCTTCGCCGCGCGCGCGGCCTGGGTGGACTTCGCCCCCGGCGACATCGCGCATTGGGGTCTCGCCATCACCTCGCTCTATTTGCTTCTGGCGGGAATCGCGCAGGGGATCATCCCCGAACGCCGCTAGCCCGCGAGCCGGGTCAGGAGAACTCCGGCGGCGATCATCACCGCCGCGAGAACCTTGTTGGCCGTCATCCTCTCGCGGAAGACGATCCAGCCGATCATCACGGCAAAGAGGATCGAGGTTTCCCGCAGCGCCGCGACCAGCGGAATCGGCGCCTGGGTCATGGCCCAGACCACGATGGCATACGCGGAGTATGACGCGGCCGAGCCAATGCCGCCCAGAAGCCAGACCTTCGGCGCACGTGGAATTGAGGATCGCCCCCTCATCCAGAACATCGCCACCGCGAAGGTCAGACCCGCGATGAACATGACCCAGCCGAGATAAAGGACCGGATCGCCCTCGATCCGTGCGCCGATGCCGTCGGTCAGGGTGTAGCCCGCCGTCGCACAAGCCGAACCGAACGCGTAAGGCAGCATCCGGATGGATTCTCCCGAAGTCCAGACACCCCGCGCCAGCAGGAGGATGCCGCTTCCCAGGACCACGATCCCCGCGGCCTCGGTCGCGCTGATCGCTTCCGAAAGCCAGAGCGCGCTGACCAGCAACGTCAGCATCGGAGCCGTCCCGCGCGCAAGTGGATAGACCCGGCTCAGATCGCCGTGCTCATAGGCGAAGGCGAGGAAGGTCTGGTAGCCGGTATGGATCAGGCCGGAGGCGAGTATCCACGGCCAGACCGAAGTTGACGGCCAGCCATGTGTCAGCATGATCAGAAGCCCGATCACGCCCTGCCCCGCCGACAGGACCATCATCGCCGCGACACGGCTGGTTCCGACGCGCAGAAGCGCGTTCCAAAGGGCGTGAAGAAGAGCGGCGCCGAGTACGGCGAAGAATACCTCGACTGTCATGTTCCCGTTACACTCCCCGCTGAGCGAGCCGTAGCTTCGCGCGGCAAAGGAGGCAAGCGGGAGCCGCTCAGATCAGCAGCGAGGCGGCGCCCTCGTGCTTGAGAAGCGCCACCTTGGTCTCTACCCCGCCCGGTGCGGAAAAGCCCCCGAGGCCGGAGGCGCCAAGGATGCGGTGGCAAGGCACGATGATCGGCACGGGATTGCCCCCGCAGGCTTGCCCGATGGCCTGAGCCGGTGCGCCAAGGTCTTTCGAGAGGTCGCCGTAGGTGCGTGTCTCGCCGAAGGGGATCGCGCACATCGCGCGCATGACCTTTCCCTCAAGACCAGGACGGAACTTGACGGGCAAATCGAAGACCTTGCGCGTACCGCCGAAGTATTCCGCGAGCTGACGGACCACCTCGGACAGAAGCGCCGACTCGTCATGGGCATCGCCACCCCAGCGCAGCGCCACGATTTGCCCGTCGCTTTCACTGGCGGTCAGGGGGCCGAAGGGGCTTTGGCAGGTACGGTCGGGCATGGCGGAATGCTGAGACATCGCTTGCGCCGGTGCAACCCAAATCCTGCGCGATCAGGCGGTGGGGCCCGTATCATCCGTCCGGATCGCCACCGCTGGCCGGAACCCATAGCGCAGCGCATCCGCCATCGCGCTGATTGCCGCACTCGACCGGCGCGGGTTCATCAGGAGCATCACCTCCGTTCCATCGATCTCGGGGAAACCATCGCCGGGGCCGAGAATGCGGCAACCGGGCGGCACCGTGGACCGCGCCCGCGGCACGATGGCGAGGCCCGAGATCAACGCCTTTTCCAAGGCAGCGGAGTTGTCGGCTTCGAAAGCCAACCGCCAGGGCAGCCCCGCCCGGTCGAGCGATCGGGCGGCATAGTCGCGGCTCCACTCCGAGTTGATGTAAAGCCCCACCGGGATCGGCCGGCATTCATGCGTGCGGTGCGCAAGTGCGGTTACCCAAACGGATGGATCGTGGCATATCACCTCGCCGGCCGCGGTTCCGTCCCAATCGTAGATCACCGCAATGTCGATCTTGTCGGCGGCCAGCGCCTCGATCTGGCGGCTGGAAAAATCACAGTAGACACTGACCTCGACATCGGCGTGACAGGCGTTGAACTCGGCGAGAACGGTGGGCACGACGCTGTCGACATATTCATCGACAATCCCGACACGCACGGCACCCGCGAGGCGGGGGCTGGTCAGGTGCTGTTCCGCCTCGCGCAGAAGGGCGTGGATACGCTCGGCATAGGGCAGCAGTTCCCGTCCCAACGGTGTCAGCGCCACACCGCGCGGCAGGCGTTCGAAGACCGGCGCGCCAAGCACTTCCTCAAGCCGCCGGATCTGCATGCTGACAGCCGATTGGGTGCGCCCGACGGTATCGGCGGCGCGGGTTACGCTGCCAGTCTTCGCCACGGCGAGAAAGTGGCGCAGGAGGTCGCTGTCGAGAGGAGCGCGCATGGAAAGCCATCAGAGATTCAGATAGCAGACATGATTTCTATTCGTTTGATTTCTGTCAAGCCAAAGCGCATCTCAGGGGGACAGGAGGTGTCGCCATGACCATTTTCGCAGGAACGAACTGGATCGCCCGCATGATCAACCGCTGGCGCGCCCGCCAGTCCATGGGCGCGCTGTTGCGGCGCATGGATGACCACACCCTCGATGACATCGGTGTCACGCGCGACGACTTGCGCCGCGCATTCGGCGCATGGAGGAACGAGCAGGCCGGTATCTACAACGCCGCCGGAACCATCCCCCTGTCCGGTGGGCACGTCACGTCACACCCACGCGCCAGCGCCGTGGAAAACAGAAAACCTGGCTTCCGCGTGGAATGGCCCAATGCACCCGTACCCAGACTTCCGGCGCGCCCGAACTGACGGGCGCAGACCGGCCTAGCGTCGCGCGCAACTCTTGCCGTTTACCGTCACATGACCCTTCGGCTTGTAGCGCGCGGCAAGTTCGCGCGTAGCAAGCGCGATCAGGCAGTTCAGCTCGTCAACCCGATCCTCGTCGGGAGTGATGAGCTTCGCCGTCACCGAAAAGAACGGGCGGAGTTCGCCCTCCGGCTCAATATCCGCATCGGCGGGCGACAGGCCAACACTGACCAAACGCTCATAAAGCCAAAGCGCGACCGCACCTTTTCCGTACCATTTGCCGACATCCGAGGCGCTTTCGACCGTCGCTGCGAACTCCACCCCGGGTCCGCCCTTATAGCGCAGCCCGGTTTGACCGAAGGCTTTGAGCAGCGGCGGGACGAGGTAGGGCCCCAGACCGCCCGAATATTGCGTGCTGCTCAACTGGACGATATAGGTCCTGCCGCGCGGAAACTCGGGTGATTGCTGAGCTGCCGCTGCATGGGCCGCGGCCATAACAAACACCGTAGCAAGAAAAGGCCGCATGTTACCCCCTGACCGCCGCAGCAATCAGGGATACATTGCCCGGCGCCGGTTACAAGCACCTCGGGTCACGCGGATTACCCCAGAGCTCCGTCGCAGCGCTGGCAGGTGCCGGGATGCTTGTGCGTCCCGACATCGGGCAGGATCTTCCAGCAGCGTTGGCACTTCTCGCCATCCGCCAGTTCGAAGACCACGCCGATGCCCGGCACTTCGGCAAGGCGGAACGCCTCCTGTGGGGCGGGGTCTGCCGTCACCTGAATATCCGAGGTGATGCACAGGTCGGCGAAATCGACCGATTTCAGCGCCTTCAGGGTTGCTGAATCCTCGATATGGACGATCGGCGCCGCCTCAAGGCTCGCGCCGATGACCTTGGCCGCGCGCTGAACCTCAAGCGCCGCGGTCACGACCCGGCGGACGCGGCGGATATTGTCCCATTTCTGCGCCAAACGTTCATCCAGCCAGTCGGCGGGCGTCTCGGGGATGTCCTGCAAGTGGACGGACGCGTCCTCGCCGGGGAAGCGGCTCAGCCAGACATCCTCCATCGTGAAGACGAGGATCGGCGCGAGCCACGTCGTCAGGCGGTGGAAGACGATATCCAGAACCGTCCGCGCGGACCGGCGTCGGAGACTGTCCACCGGATCGCAGTAAAGCGCGTCCTTGCGGATGTCGAAATAGACCGCGGAGAGGTCCACCGTGCAGAAGGTGAAGAGGGTCTGGAATACGCCCTGGAAGTCATAGGCGTCGTAGCCCTTGCGCACCACATGGTCGAGTTCGGCCAGACGGTGCAGGACCCAGCGTTCAAGTTCCGGCATTTCCTCCGGCGCGACCTTCTCGGCATCCGAAAAGCCCGCGAGGTTGCCGAGGATGAAGCGCAGGGCGTTGCGCAGGCGGCGGTAGCTGTCCGCCGTCCCTTTCAGGATCTCGGGCCCGATCCGCTGGTCATTGGTGAAATCGACCTGCGCTACCCAGAGGCGCAGGATATCCGCGCCGTATTGCTTTACGACGGTTTCGGGCACGATGGTGTTGCCGAGCGACTTCGACATCTTCATGCCCTTCTCGTCGAGCGTGAAGCCGTGGGTCAGCACCCCCCGGTAAGGCGCGCGGCCCTTGGTGCCACAGGCTTGCAGCATCGAGGAATGGAACCACCCCCGGTGCTGGTCGGTGCCTTCGAGGTAAAGATCGGCGATGCCGTCCTTGGTCCCGTCAAGACGGTCGCGCAGCACGAAGGCATGGGTTGAGCCACTATCGAACCAGACATCGAGCACGTCGAAGATCTGGTCATAATCCTGCGGGTTAACGATGCTATCCAGCATCTTTTCCTTGAATCCTCGCACATACCAGACATCGGCGCCGTCCGCCTCGAAAGCGGCGGTGATGCGGGCGTTGACCTCGGCGTTCCGCAGAAGGAAGTCTGCATCGGTCGGCTTCGCGCCCTTCTTGATGAAGCAGGTCAAGGGCACGCCCCAGGCGCGCTGGCGAGAGAGAACCCAGTCGGGCCGCGCCTCGATCATCGAATGGAGGCGATTGCGCCCCGTGACCGGGGTCCATGTCACAAGCTCATCGATCGAGGTCAGCGCGCGTCTGCGGATCGTGTCGCCGTATTGGCCCATGCCGTCGTCGAGCTTCGCGTCGATCGCGACGAACCATTGCGGCGTGTTGCGGTAGATCAGCGGCGCCTTGGAACGCCAGGAATGCGGGTAGCTGTGCTTGAGCTTGCCCTTGGCAAAAAGCGCCCCGGCATAGGCCAGTTGCTTGATAACGCTGACATTCGCGGGGCCATCCTTGCCATCCGGCAGGATGATCGCCTCGCCACCAAAGAGCGGCAGGTCCTTGCGGTAGGAGCCGTCCGGCTCGACATTGTAGGTCATCTTAAGGTCCGGATACTCCGGTCCTTGGAACTTCAGGAACAACTGGTAGTCGTCGTCGCCATGGCTCGGCGCGGTATGCACAAAGCCCGTCCCCACGTCGTCGGTGACATGATCGCCGGGGAGCATGGGGACGTGGAAGTCCCATTCACCGTTCGCACCGTCGAGGCCGCGGAAGGGGTGCTGGCACATCATCGGGCTGTACCGCACGCCGCTTGCAAAACCGAGTCCGGCGTCGAAACCGACGTCCAGCAGGCGTTCGTAGGCGGTGACTTTCGCGGCAGTCATGACGTCTGCTACCCGCGCTACGGCAAGCACCACCTTTTCTCCGACCTTTGCCGCGCTTCCATCTGCGACCTCAGTCACCCGATAGAGCGCGTATTCGAGATTTGCGTTATAGGCGATGGCGCGGTTTTGGGGGATCGTCCAAGGTGTCGTGGTCCAGATCACCACGGTAGCACCCGAGACGAGTTCGTTCAATTTTTGGCGCTCTGCATCGGTTTCAGCATCCCGCGTCGGACGAGCCTCGGCGGACACCGGAAACCGCACCCACACCGTATGGCTCGTGTGGTCGTGATACTCGACCTCGGCCTCGGCGAGCGCGGTCTTCTCGACCGGCGACCACATCACGGGCTTCGATCCCTGATACAAGGTCCCGTTCATCAGGAACTTCATGAACTCCTCGGCGATCACCGCCTCGGCGTGGTAGTCCATCGTGAGGTAGGGATCGGCCCAGTTGCCGGTGACGCCGAGGCGCTTGAACTCCTCGCGCTGGATGTCGATCCAGCCTTCGGCGAACTTGCGGCATTCCTGCCGGAAGGCGACCACGTCCACGTCGTCCTTGTTCAGCCCCTTCTGGCGGTACTGCTCCTCGATCTTCCATTCGATGGGCAGGCCGTGGCAGTCCCAGCCGGGGACATAGCGCGAATCCTTGCCCATCATCTGTTGCGACCGCACCACCATGTCCTTCAGGACCTTGTTCAGCGCGTGGCCGATATGGAGGTGGCCGTTGGCGTAAGGAGGGCCGTCATGGAGGACGAAGCTCTCTCGCCCCTGCTTTTCCCGCAGACGATCATAGACGCCGATCCGTTCCCAGCGGGCGAGCCACTCGGGCTCGCGCTGCGGCAGGCCTGCGCGCATCGGAAAATCGGTCTCCGGCAAAAAGACGGTATCGCGGTAGTCGGGGGTGGTCGTCTCAGGGGTATCGGCGCACATCTCGGGCGGTCCTTGGCAGGTCGAATTGGATCACGGGGCGGCGCGACGGGTCAGACGCCTTTAGCCCGGCGTCTGAGGGGTCAGGACGCCGGGCAGGTAATTCGAATGATGATCGCGGATATGCGCTTCATGCGCGGGGGTTATAAGTAGGCGCTGACTGATGGTAAAGGGGCGCGGCGACCTGTCGCTTGCATCGTCGGGGCGATAGGGGCATGGATCGACGCCGGAAAGGACCGACATGACCACCCTGCCGCCGCGCTTTGCCATCACGCCCGAAGAGATCGACCGCGTCGTGGCCGAATTCTACGCCTCTATCCGCGAACATCCCGGCCTCGGCCCGGTCTTCGCAGTCCACGTCAAGGATTGGCCGGCGCACGAGACGAAAATCGCGCGATTCTGGCGCAACGCGATCCTGTTCGAGCGGTCATACGACGGCAATCCGCTTGAGGTGCACCGGCAAGCGGGCAACGTCCGGCCCGGCATGTTCGATGTGTGGCTGGGGTTGTTCGATTCCGTACTGCGGCGCCAGCTTCCGTCCGAAACCGCGGCCGCATGGTCGGTGCTCGCCCATCGCATCGGGCGGGGGTTGCGGTATGGCGTGATCGAGGAAACCGCGCTTCCGGGCGGTATCCCGAAATTGCGTTAGGAGCGGGTTGGCTCTTCGCCTTGCCGACCCGCCGCCCAGCGGTTGAGCCAGGCGAGTGCGGCAAGCGACAGGCCGAGCGCGAGAAAGGAAAAAACGCGGGTGAGGCCGCTCAGGCCGGACGCGTCGATCAGGAAGACCTTGGCGATGGTCAGGCCGATCACCGCCATCGCTATCCTTCTCAGTCCCTGTGAGCGCCTTGCGATGGCCTGATAGAGAAGCGCCGCGCCTACCGCCATCAGCCCGACGGTGTAGCTGTAAAGCTCCGCCTGCGTGACGCCCGGCACCGACAGGTCCGGCCCGCGCCAGAAGCGGCGGATTTCCAGCACCGCATAGAACGTCACCAGCGCGGTCCCAAGCCCCAGGATCGCGGTGCGCGGCACCCGGTGCAGGTGGCCGAGATAGCGCCACGCCAGCAGCAGGATCAGCCCCGGCAGGGCATATGCAACCAGCAGCGTGTCGAAGAGAAGCGGCCCCCGCACCAGATGCGCATCGCCGAACCAGTCGGCAAGGAGCGGGTTCGCGACGGTCAAAGTGGCGACCGTGCCGGCGGCCCAGAGAAGCCCGGCGACGCTTGCGACCGCCGCCCGGACCCAGCGCATCCAGCCCGGCAGCGTCATGCGGTAAAGCTGCGCCAGCGCCACGATGAGCCAGGGCATCGCGTTCAGCGCAACGCCCCAATGGCTGCCGAGGTAACGGTCGCCGCCCTCAAGCCCCGTCAGCCAGCGCGTGATGAGAACGTTGGCCAGAAGAGCGGCCGCCGAAGCGCCGCCGCTTTCGAGGAATGCCTTCGCGCCCGGTCGCGGCAGATCGCGGATCAGCACCAGCGCGGCGAAGGCCGCCAGCGCGCCCCCGCCATAAGAGGCGACAACCTCCCACAAGGCCGCGCTGTCCACCGCCCAGCCCAGGCCCGGATCGACAATAAGCCGCCAACCCAAGACCAGAACGCCCGCCTCGATGAACCACCCCATCTCGGGCAGGCGGAAGCGCCTGTCGAGCGCGGCGGCGCTGACCAGAAGCGCGGCCAATGCGAGCGTGAGCGCACCCTTGGTGGTGACGAGGAACAGCGCCAGCGCGATCAGCGACAGCGCCGACAGCGTCGCATAGGCCGCGCGGCGCATGTCCGCGCCGTCCGCCCGGGCGAAGGCGACCGCGAGCCCGACCATCAACGCTGCGAGCGCGATGACGTGGAGCGCCCAGCCATAGGCCCCGATCACCGCCGCAGGCGACCAGAAAAGCTCCAGCACCAATGCTGCGAGTGGCGCGACCAGCGCCGCGCCCGCCGCCCAGAACGGTCTGAGCCGCCCTGCCCCGCCGCTCGCCCATGCGGCGCAAAGCGACATCACCGTCGCCATCGCGAGAAGCAGCGTCACCGTGAACGGCGCCGCAGTTTCTGGTGCACGAAGGTCGATGACCTTGGACAGAAACTCCTGCTGAAGCGGGCCGCGATCCAAACCCTCGATACCAAGGCGCAGAAGGAACGCCGCGGCCGGCAATACGCTCAGGTCGCTCAACGCCCTCGCGCCCGTGGACCAGATCGTCAGAGCGAGCGTCAAGGCGGCGAGGCAAAGGTAAACGAGAAGACTTTCCGCACCGGTTCCGGTCCGGACGAATAGCAGCAGAAAGCTCACCGCCAGCGCCGTTCCGGCTGCGAGCTGGGTCGGGAAGATCGGCTTTTCGGGGCGCTTGGGCCGCAGCAGTTCGTAGGCCATCGCGCCCGCATGGTCGGGCATGAGGCCGCGCGCCGGAACGCAGACTGCAAGGAACATGATCGTCACCAGCATCAGCGCGAACCAGCCCGCGCCGCCGGTGCCGAGAAAGACGAGTTGGCCACCCGCGATTCCCAGCACCACGGCAAGGACGGAAACCCAGGCCCAGCGCCGGATCGTGTCGACGAACAGGCCCACCCCGGCGATCAGCGCGAAATAGGCATAGAGCCAATAGGGCGCCGCGCTGTCACCGCCGACGATGAAGGGCGCGACGGAGGCGCCGATCAACCCTACGGCGGCGAGGAAGGGCCCGTAGAACCAGCCGAGGACGATCGCCAGAAGCGCCGTGGCGATGAGACCGATGAAGGCCGTCTCAGGTCCGATCAGGCCGTAGAGCTGACGCGCCGCGATGATGCCGCCAAAGATCGAGACGAGGCCCGCGCCGGAGAAGGTCGAGGGCAGATACGCCGTCGCGTCATCCTCGCGGTCGCCCCAGCGGCGGCGGAGCCACTCACCCGCGCCAATGAGCGCGACGCCGAAAAGGATTGCGGCGACGACCCGCAGAGCCGGCGGCAGAAGGCCGTTCTCGATCCCGTACTGGACGAAGAAGATGCCCGCGAGGGCGAGGGACAGGGCGGAGACCGCATAAACCCAGTTGACCTTGAGCCATGCGCCGAGGCGATCGGTGACGGAGGGCCCGCTGCGGACGGGTCGCGCGGCGCGCGGCGGTTGCTGCGCGCCCTCGGTTGGACCTTCGGTTACGTCCACGGGGCGCCTTCCCCAAGGGTCGCGTCTTCCGGTGGCGGCGGACGGCCCGACGACTTCGGTTGGCGAAGCTTCCGCGGCGGGGACAGGCGCTTCAGGGGAGAGGTCCGCGTCGGATGTTGCCACCGGCTCAGGCCCGGCGTCCTGAGCTTTCGGCGGAAGAATGGGGGCGACATCAGGTTGCAGCGCCCCTGCCCCAATCCCGGCTGTCTCCATCATACGTCGTTCGAGCAACGAGACCCGTGCTTTCAGCCGCGACATGGATATGAGGAGAACAATCACCGCGACGGGCAAGGCCAGAACGGCCAGCACCGCAAGAACGCCAAGAAGCTCCATTCAATCCCTCGGTTCCGCACCGGATGCTTCAGCCCGGCTTTGCGCATTCATAGCAGCGGAAACCAGGGTGAGAAGTCAGGAATCGCCGTCCTCTGCCCGGGTGTTGCCGCCTCGCCCCGTTCCGAAGAGCCCCGCTAGCCCCCGGCTCACGAGGTTGCTGACACGGGGCCTCTTCAGGGCAGCGAAGGGCAAGGGGCGGCAAACCTCGATCGCCGCTACCCCCACGCGCGCGGTCAGTGCGCCGTTGATGACGCCCTCGCCGAAGCGGCGCGAGAGTTTCGAGAGAAGCCCGCCCCCCGCGACGGAATGGATCAGATCGTCGCCGACCGCGACCGCGCCCGTCGCCACGAGATGCGTCAGGACGGTGCGCAGGAGACGCCAGCTGCCGAAGGCCCCTGCGCGCCCGCCATAGATTTCTGCGATGCGCCGGATCATCCGCAAATTCGCAGTCAGCGCCACCACCACATCGGCAAGCGCCAGCGGCACGATGGCCGTCACGGTCGCCACTTGCCGCGCCGAAGCCTCGATCTCAAGCCGCGCGGCGCGGTCGAGCGGGCCCATGAGTTCCGCCTCGGCCAGGGCCAGAAGCGCGTCGGCGTCGAAAACATCGCCCTCCCGTTCCTTCAGCCGCTTCAGGCCCCATTCGGCATCGGCGCGGCCCGCATAAAGCGCCTCGATCCGTCCCACGACCTTCTTCGCGGCGCTCAAGTCGCCAGTTCCCACAGCAGCCAGAGCGGCCTTGTGGACGCCGTCCAGCCGCATCAGCCGCGCATAGGCCGACCATTCCCGCAGTGCGACGAGAAGCGCCGCCACGACGAAAAGGCCCACCAGAACCGCGGCTGCCCAGCCCAAGGGTGGATAGTCCGCCAGCAACCGGTCGATGAAGGCCCATGCCGCGACCGAGAGGATGAAGGTGAAAAGCGCCGAGGCCGAAAGCCAGAAGAACCGGCCAAGCCGTGACCGTGGCCGCGCCGCGAGAAGCGCCACCGCCTGCATCGCGCGGCCCTCGGGCGCGCCCTCGCTGATCTCCGGCACCGGCGGCGCGCGGTCCGGCCCCTCCGCAGCAGGGACGTCCAGTTCGATCAGCGCCGGGCCTTTCGGTTTTGTCATCGTCCAGCCCTCACAACCTGTCGCCGATCAGGAACTCCGCCGCGCGGTCCAGCCTGATGTGTGGCGGCCCTTCGCCCGGCTTCAGCACCATCTGCGCGGGTGCGAAACTCATCACGCTGTAGTCCTGATCGAGCCATGCCTGCGCACCCTCCCGCGCAGGCGAAAGGATCGCGGCGGGATTGTCGGGCAGCTCGCCCGCATACATCGCCGCCTCCTTCCGCGTGGAGAGAAGCCGTCCACGCACGCAGTCCAGCGTACCGCCTTCGTGGTTCACCTGCACCTCCACTGTTGCCCTGATCGAGGCGATGGACATGGCCGCGGTCTGCGCCCCCGCGAAATCGGCACGGTCCTTCGCGTCTCGCATCAGCGCCGCCATGATCCCGGTCAGGCGCATGTGCTGGGTGTGATGCAGGTGATCGGCCTTGGTCGCCGCGAAAAGGATGCGCTCCACCCGCTTGCCGCCGAGAAGCGACGCCAGCCAGCGGTTCCTGCCGGGCCGGAAGGCGGAGAGGATCCCCGCCATCGTCTGCCGCATGTCTTCCACCGCGCGGGGACCTGCATGTATCGCGCCGAGGGCGTCGACAAGAACGATCTGCCGGTCGATCCGGGCGAAATGGTCGCGGAAGAACGGCTTGACCACCTTGGCCTTGTAGGCCTCGAACCGCCGCTCCATCTCGCGCCAAAGCGATCCGCGCTGAGTCTTGGATGGTTCGGGCAGTGGCGAAAAGGTCAGAACAGGCGATCCGGCAAGCTCCCCCGGCAACAGGAAGCGACCCGGCGTGCAGTCGGAATATCCCGCTGCGCGCGCCGCTGTCAGATAGGCGGTGAACCGTTCAGCCAGCGCTTTCGCCGCCACCTCGTCGAGCGGCTGAGTCGCATCCGTCTCGCGCGCGAGCGAAAGGAAATCCGCCGCCTCATCTCGCGCCTCCAGCCGAAGGATGGTTTCAGCCGACCATTCCGCGAATGTCCGGTCCATCAGGGACAAATCCAGAAGCCACTCCCCGGGGTAGTCCACGATATCGAGATGTAGCGTCCGCACGCCCCGTATCGCCCCTATCAGCCCGCCATCCTGCAACCGGAACGACAGCCGCAACTCGCTCACCGCGCGCGTGCTTTCCGGCCAGCGCGGCTCGGGCGCGGTCAGCGCGGCCAGATGCGCCTCGTAGTCGAAGCGCGGCACGGTATCGTCGGGTTGCGGCTGAAGAAAAGCCGAACGGATGCGCCCCTCGGACGCTGCGCGCAGTGCCGGCATCCGCGCCCGGTCCATCAGGTTCGCGACGAGCGAGGCGATGAACACCGTCTTGCCGGCGCGGCTGAGGCCCGTCACGCCAAGCCGCACCACCGGATCGGAAAAGGGCTCGGTCAACCCCGCGCCGATATCGCCGATGCCGCGCAGGAGCCCGTCCGTCAGATCGCCTATGCCCACTTCACCCGCCTCTTGATTTCGTCTCAAGATAGGCGCGGCGCGCGCGGCTGTGTAGGGGCGATTGCCAAGACTGGTCGCGACGGCTAGGGGAAGGCCATGCCCAGATACGCACTCAAGATCGAATATCACGGCGGCCCCTATGCAGGCTGGCAGCGTCAGAGCGGGCAGCCCTCGATTCAGGGAGACGTGGAAACTGCCCTTCGCGCGCTGGAACCCGGCGCGCCGGGCATCGCGGCGGCGGGGCGGACGGATGCCGGCGTCCACGCGACCTGCCAGGTCGCCCATTGCGACCTCGCCCGCGATTGGGAGCCGTTCCGCTTGTCCGAGGCACTCAACTGGCACCTGAAGCCCGCGCCCGTCGCTATCACCGCCGTGGCGCAGGTGCCGGAGGACTTCCACGCCCGCTTCTCCGCCACCGAGCGGCGCTATCTTTTCCGCCTGATCGCCCGGCGCGCACCGCTCGTCCACGATGCCGGGTTGGCGTGGCACGTCCGGACCGCGCTTCACGCGGACGCCATGCGCAGAGCCGCCGCCCACCTGATCGGCAGGCACGACTTCACCACCTTCCGCTCGGCGCTCTGCCAGTCGGCCAGTCCGGTGAAGACGCTTGACGAGATCGCAATCGAGGAACGGCCTCTGTCCTCCGGCACCGAGTACCGCTTCCAGCTTCGCGCCCGCAGCTTCCTGCACAATCAGGTCCGCTCCATCGTCGGCACGCTTGAGCGCGTCGGCGCAGGGGCGTGGGCGCCCGACCGCGCGAAAGAAGCGCTGAACGCAAAAGACCGCGCCGCCTGCGGCCCGGTCTGCCCGCCCGACGGCCTCTACCTCACCGGCGTCTCCTATCCCAAGGACCCCTTCGCCTAAGCTTCTTCATTGCCGAAATACCCCGGGGGAATCCCCGCCCCAGCGGGGATGGGGGCAGCGCCCCCTTGCACGTTAGCACCAGGGCATTGGCTCCCCGGCGCTCACATGCCCAAAGACGTCTCCCGATGCCAGCGCAGATACTCCGCCAGCTTCACCACGCGATCAGAAAATCCACGCCTCGAGCTTTGGCAAGCAACTTCTGGGCTATCTGGGGCAGCGCCCCTCAGGCGTTCAGATCCTTGAGCAGTCGCCCGTGCTTTCTTACCTCGGCCAGGACGTCGCCGAAGGTCAGAAGTCCCTTGGCCTTCAACATCGGCAGGAGCTTCAGGAAGGCTTCCGCCGTAGCAATGGTGTCGCCCAGAGCGGTGTGCCTCGCCTCTTCCGGAATGGTGATGCCGAGACGGTGGGTCAGCGCGTCCAGGCTGTGGCTCTCAGTCTGGCCATAGACCACCGCCGAGAGGAGCACCGTGTCGAGGATCGGGTTGTCGAAAGGCTTGCCGATCTCACCCTCCCGGCGGCGCAGGAATTCCATGTCGAAGGGCGCGTTGTGGGCGATCAGCACCGCACCCTCGGCAAAGCCGTGGAAGCGGCGCAGTGCGGCGGGTACATCCGGCGCGCCCGCCACCATCGCGTCGGAAATGCCGTGCACCTCGGTCGCCTTGTGTGGAATGGTGCGGCCGGGATTGACAATCGTGTCGAAGACCTCGCCCGTGACACGGCGACCGTTCACCAGACGCAAGGCCGCGATCTGGACGATCTCATCGCCCTCCTTCGGCAGAAGACCCGTCGTCTCGGTGTCGAAGACGACATAGGCGAGGTCGTCGAGCCGCGTATCGGACAGCGCGACCGCCGCGGGCTTGAAGAGCAGGTCGAAGTCATAGACGACGTGGCGCGCAACCGGCTCGGGTCGCCGCACGATGGCGCGCGCCTCGCGCAGGGGCAGGCAGATCGCGGCGCGGTCCCCATCCCGTTTTTCGGGCCAGCATTCAGTCGCATGGCTCGCCAGAATGGAACGTCCGGTGACATCCTCGGTCGCGCGGTCGATGGGGTCGGCCAGCCAGCGGTCGAGCATACCGACGGGCAGGGCGGCGCCCGTCCATGACAATTCGATCATCGCGCCCGGACCATCCTCCGCCACCGAAACGGCGAAGTCCTTCGCACCCGCCTCGCGCAGCCGCGATGCGGCGCCCGCCAGAAGCGCAACGATCTCGAAGCCGTTGCAGCGCAGGAGAAGTGCGGCACCTCCGGTCGTGACAGCGATATTCACCGACTCGGTCCGTGCGCGGACACCGTCCAGAAGATCGGAGCTGCGCGTCAGCGGCAGCGGCCACCAACCGACCCGCGCGGCATCATAGCGTGCGCCAAGCTCGTTGATCGCCTGGGCGAGCGTGCCCACCTCCTCGATCAAGGCGGCGTCGAGAGCCGGGTTCTTCTCCTGCCGCTGTTCGGTGATCACCCCGATCACGGTTCGAAGGCTCGCCGCGGGACGGCGGATGCGGTCGAAGATTTCCTCCAGAAGTCGCTCGCGTCCGGCATGGGCCGCCATGTCGGCGGTCACGTCGCGCAGCGTCAGGACATAACTCGCGCCGTCTTCGCCCGCCGCCTCGACCAGACGCATCCGGCCGGAGAGCAGCCGCACACCATCGAGCGTCGCCACCATGAGATCCGACACCGCGTCCGGGTCGCCCGAGGCGATCAGCCGGTCATAGGCGTGACGCAGCGGCGCCTCACGCAGATAGGTGAAGACCGGGCGGTTGAGGCCCAGGGCGGCGTCGGTGCCGAGAAGTCCCGCCGCATGTCCGTTGTAGAAGACCATCTGGTGACGCCCGGAGCAAAGGAGAACACCTACCGGCACGTCGGAAAGAAGCGCCTCAAGCCGGGCCTTCTCTTTGGCCAGCCTGCCGGTTTCCCGTTCTACCGCTTCGGCCAGCGCGCTACGGGTGACGGTCAGGTTTTCTGCGACGGCCCCCGCCGCGGGGGCGAGGTCGCCGAGGTAGCGCCCCGGCGTCAGGTCGAGCGCGCCCGCGCCTTCGGCATGGGCCTGAGCACGAAGTCCTGCAGAAATCCGCCCTATGGCGCGTGCAACATTCTCGTCAAAGAGATACCAAACCCAGGTGACCAGACCCAGGATGACGAAAGAGGCCAGGCTACCCGCGAGGACGAAGCCGTTCAGGAGCTGCGGATCGGCGATCTTGCGGTAGCCGAACCAGAGGCCCCCGATCACTGCGCAGATGCCGCCGAGCGCCAGTGCCGCAAAGAACAGGAAGATGCGGAGCCGGAGGCTCAGCTTCTCAAGCATCGCCTCCCGCCCCGTTGCCAGCGCCGTCATCCAGCAGCCGACGCACCTCGTCGCGAAGCTCCTTCAACTCGAAGGGCTTGGCGATGAAGCCGTCCGCCCCGAGCGCCAGCCCCTTGCGCCGCTCCATCGTCGAGCCGCGCGCCGTCATCATCAGGATCTTCACGTTCTTCAGCGCGGGGTCCATGCGGACGGTCTGGCAGATCTCGTAGCCCGAGACCTCCGGCAGCATCACGTCGAGCAGCACCAGGTCCGGGGAACTGTCTCGGATCTTCGACAAAGCATCGGCACCATTGGCAATGCGTTCATGCGCATAACCTTCACGCGTCAGCACATAGTCGAGCGCCAGCGCGATGTTGTCTTCATCCTCGACGATCAATACCCGATGTCTGAGCTTCGGCCCTTCCATCTCAACCTCCACCACAGGCGGCCGTGACAAGGGGATCGTCCCCGGTCTTGAGCCATTCCGCACCCTTCAACGTCCCGTCGTCAGAAAGCGTCGCCCCGTCCATCAGGTCGGCGCGCGCGCGGTTCGCGCAATCGAAAGCTTGAGGAATACGCCGCTCCGGCTGCCATCTCTGGAAGACAACCGCGTTCGCCGCGAATATCTGCGGGTCCGAGGAGGACCGCGCCGCGTTCGCAGTATCGACCGCGATGAAGCGGCTCACGCTCGGGAAGGCGTAGCTCCACGGCCGGTACATCGCGCGGTCTGTCGGCGCGGTCGCGACGACGACCCCTTCGGGCAGGGCTGCGCGTATCCGGGGATACCAGCTGTATTCGTTCCAGATCGAGAAAAGAAGCATCGCAAGGCCGATCCCTGCAGGCATCGCCCATTTCGGCAACTTGCGGCCCCTCAGCCGGCCCGACAGGTGATTGGCGATGTAGATGAGGCAGGCAGCCCCGCCGCCGGCGGCGACGGTGGAGATAAAGTCAACTAGCATTGCTTCCCTCTGCTCATGACAGCGCGCCCTTGCCGTGACCGATCGCCGATTGCATCGTGCGGACAACCACGAAAGCATCGCGCAGGTGGCTCCGCTCGAAATCCGGCAGTTCCGGGGGTTCGAGGAAGTTGTCCGGCGGCTTCCCCAGGCGAATCTGCGCGGCCTGATGCTGAAGCCGGGTTTCGGCGATCAGGTCATAGGCGGCGACCAGGTCACGTCCCCCCGTTACCGAGATGATTCCCGCATCCGTCGCGCCCGAGAGCCGCGCCCGCGTGTTGACGGCTGTAATGCGGCCCTGAAGGGCATAGACGCGGGCGAGGTCGGTCACGGGCACCACGCCGGAATGCTTCATGTCGATCGCGTTGCGATGTTCGCCCGAGCGGATGGTGGCGAAGCCACGTAGAAGCCCCAAGGGCGGCGTGTGCTTCAGCGAGTTCGACACCATATGCGCCACGAAGATCGAATTCTTCGCCGCGGCCGCCAGCGTCTCGGCCTGAAGATCGCCGAAGAGCTTGGGCGCGCCACCGATAGCCCGCAGATCGAACATGACGGAGGCAAGCATCTGGGCTTCGGGGTCGGGCGCGGCGATCCAGCCCCGGAAATAGTCGCGCCACTTCGCGACCGGCTGGCACCAGCGCGGATTGGTCGCCATCATGTCGCCGGGACAATAGACATAGCCGCATTCGTTCAGCCCGTCCGTGACTATCTTCGCAAGCGCGGCAAAATAGGTCATGTCGTCGCCGGTCGCGGCGTCGTCGATCATCAGGCAATTGTCCTGATCGCTGACGCCGGTCTGTTCCTGCCGTCCCTGCGAACCGCAGGCGAGCCAGAGGTACGGCACAGGCGGCACACCGAGTTGATCCTCTGCCATCGCCAAGAGCCGCCGCGTCACCGCATCGGCAATGTCGGTGATGAGCCGTGTGGTCGCGTCATGGTTCTGATGACCGCCGACGAGTTGCAGTAGAAGCTGCGGGATCCGGCGGGTCACCTCGGCCAGTTCCGACACCGCCTCCGCCCCCCCGATGTCCCGGATCAGGACGGCGGAGGACAGAGCCTGAAACCGGGTGATATCAGTCTGTGTGACCATGCCGACAAGCCGGCCCGCCTCGGTGATCGGCAGGTGACCGATCCGCCGTTCAAGCATCAGGTTCAGCACGTCGGAGCCAAGCGCCGTGGGCGGCAGCGTCACCAACTCCGTCGTCATGACCTGCGAAATTGGCATGTCGCCCGATCAAACCTTCGGCCAGAACCTTACTGGTCAGGTCGCGCGTCGTAACGAGTCCGATCAACTCTCCGTCGGTGGTGGTCACCCCGACGCTTGAGACACGCGAATCGCGCATCTGCCGGGCGACCTCGCTCACCGTTGCGCCGGCTCCGCAGATGACGGGCTCGCGCGCCATGAGTTCCCCAACCTTTCGCGCGGTCAGTTCGACCGGACGCGCATCCGCGCGACGGGCGCGGCTGAAGAAGCGCTGGAAGGCCGGGACATCCGATGTCAGCTGGCGGAAAATTGCGGCGGGCAGCATCAGGAGATGGCTGTCCTCGGTCGTCCGGGCGGTTGTCACGGCGAGGCCATCGCGCATCAGCCCGCGTTCGCCGAAGCTGTTGCGCGGCCCGAGAAGCGAGACAAGTGCGCCGTTGCGGTCGAGGATTTCGACACCACCGCTTTCGATGAGAAAGAGACCCGCCATGGGATCGCCGAAACTGTAGATCTCGACGCCCGCGGTCAAATGTCTGCGGCTGAAGAAACCGGCGACGCGCGCCAGTTCGTCCTGTGGCAGAAAATCGTAAGGATGGACCGTCGCCAGGAAGCCTTCTATCGTGATGCGTTCACTTGGCACAAGCGTCCTCCGGGGTCGGGGTGAGCGCGCCCCGCAAGAGGGCGCGCCCGATTGTCATGCCGGATCAGTGACCGGTGGCAGCGCCCGCGCCTTTCGGGATGCGGATCGATTCCACCAGTTCCTGAACCTCGACCGGAGGTTCTTCGGTCGCGCTCGACACCGCGTAGGCGACGATGAAGTTGATGAGCGCACCGACCGCACCGAAGGAGGTCGACTTGATCGACAGGAACAGCGGATCGGCGTCCGTGTAGCTGTTCGTATCGGGTATGAAGAACCAGCCTTTGTGCAGGAAGATGTAGATGATCGTTACGATCAGACCGGCCAGCATCCCCGCAACCGCGCCCTTGTTGTTCACGCGCTTGGAGAAGATGCCCATCATCAGGGCGGGGAAGATCGACGCCGCCGCCAGACCGAAGGCCAGGGCCACCGTCTGCGCCGCGAAGCCCGGAGGATTGAGGCCAAGCCAGGTCGCCACGGCGATGGCGACACCCATCGAAATCCGCGCGGCCAGAAGTTCGCTCTTTTCCGAGATCCCCGGGTTCAATTGCCCTTTGATGAGGTCATGTGAGATTGCCGACGAAATCGCCATCAGCAAACCCGCAGCAGTCGACAGGGCGGCGGCAAGACCACCGGCTGCGACGAGTGCGACGACCCAGCCCGGAAGATGCGCGATTTCCGGATTGGCGAGCACCATGATGTCGTTGTTCACGGTAAGCTCGTTGGCATCCGCGTCCCCGACATACTGGATCTTGCCATCCGCGTTCTTGTCGTCGAACGTCAGAAGCCCGGTCTTCTGCCAGTTGCGGACCCAGCTCAGGTCCTCGCGGCCTTCGATTTCGGAAAGCTGAAGCGCGTCCCCGCCGACACCGTTCGGATAAAAGGTGTTGATGAGGTTCAGACGCGCCATCGCGGCCACGGCCGGAGCAGTCAGATAGAGAAGCGCGATGAAGACAAGCGCCCAACCAGCCGAGGAGCGCGCGTCGGAGACCCTCGGAACGGTAAAGAACCGCACGATGACGTGTGGCAGGCCGGCGGTCCCGATCATCAGAGACACGGTGAACAGGAACATGTTCAGGGTCGTGTCGGATTGTGTCAGATAGGACTTGAAGCCCAGATCGGTGACAAGCCCTTCCAGCGTCGACAGGATCGGTTGGCCGGTCTGGACATCGCTTGAGAAAAGACCCAGAGCCGGGATCGGATTGCCCGTCAGTTGCAGCGAGATGAAGATCGCCGGGATCGTGTAGGCGATGATCAGAACCACATACTGGGCGACCTGCGTGTAGGTGATGCCCTTCATGCCGCCGAGAACTGCGTACATGAACACAATCGCCGCACCGATGTAGAGACCGGTCGAGGCCTGCACTTCGAGGAAGCGAGAGAACGCGACACCGACGCCGGTCATCTGGCCGATGACGTAGGTGATCGACGCGACGATCAGGCAGACGACCGCAACCATGCGCGCCGTCGGACTGTAGAAGCGGTCGCCGATGAATTCGGGAACCGTGAACTTGCCGAACTTGCGCAGATACGGCGCAAGAAGCATGGCGAGCAGAACGTAGCCGCCCGTCCAGCCCATGAGATAGGCCGAACTGTCGTAGCCGCCGAAGGCGATGATACCCGCCATCGAAATGAACGAAGCCGCCGACATCCAGTCAGCGCCCGTGGCCATGCCGTTCATGATCGGGTGAACACCCCGGCCAGCGGCGTAGAACTCTGCGGTCGAGCCCGCGCGGGCCCAGATCGCGATGCCGATGTAGAGCACGAATGTCGCGCCGACCACCAGCAGGTTGAGGGTAAACTGATCCATTGTCCCTGCTCTCCCTTATTCTTCCACGCCGTGTTCACGGTCGAGCTTGTTCATGCGCCACGCATAAACGAAGATCAGCACCAGAAACACGAGGATGGAGCCCTGTTGGGCGAACCAGAATCCAAGATCGGTGCCACCGATCTTGATGCCTGCGAGCATCGGTCTCAGCAGGATGCCGAACCCGAACGACGCGATGAACCAGACCACCAGGAGAATCCTGATGAGTCTGATATTCGCGGCCCAATAGGCGTTCGACGAAGATATGTCGGCCATTTTGCCTTACTCCCTAAGGTTTCCTTTCATCCGACACCCCCCGCGTTTCCCCTGGGGATGCCGGCCTCCCTCATTGCACCGCGCGTTTGACGATGGGGTCGAGCGCGGCGGCGATGTCGGCGATGGACCCCATCGCATCGACAGTCTCAAGCACACCATGAGAACCGTAGTGCGCAATCAGTGGTGCGGTCTGGGCGTGATAGGCCCCAAGCCTGGCACGCGCCGTTTCCGCATTGTCATCGGCACGGCGCTTGAAGGCCGTGCCGCCGCATTTGTCGCAGGTGCCGGCATTCGCCGGCGGTTTGTTCGTGTCGTGGTAACCTTCGCCGCAGGTCGCGCAAGTGAAGCGCCCAGCGACGCGGCCTATCATCGCCTCGTCATCTACCTCGAGGCTGATCGCCGCGTTGACCCTCTGTCCCCCGCTTTCAAGGAGGCTATCGAGCGCCGCGGCCTGGCCGGCTGTACGCGGGAAGCCGTCGAGGATGACGCCCGCTTTCACATCCGACTCCGCCAGACGGTCCTTGAGAATGGCGAGCACGATCTCGTCCGAGACGAGTCCGCCTGATTCCATCACCGATTTCGCGGCGAGCCCGGCGGGCGTGCCCGCGGCCACGGCGGCGCGCAGAAGATCGCCCGTGGAAAGCTGGATCAGGCCGAAGCGTTCCTCAAGCATCCGCGCCTGCGTTCCTTTCCCGGCACCCGGAGGCCCGAGAAGGATGAGAACGGCGGGGGTTGTCATGACTTCGCTCACCGCGTCAGCCCTTGTTCATCCGGTTTTCGATCAGCTCATCGACGACGGAGGGATCGGCGAGGGTCGAGGTGTCGCCCAGCGCGCCATAGTCGTTCTCGGCGATCTTGCGCAGGATGCGGCGCATGATCTTGCCCGAACGGGTCTTCGGCAGCCCCGGCGCCCACTGGATGAGGTCCGGCGAGGCGATCGGCCCGATCTCGGTCCGGACCCATTTCACAAGTTCCTTGCGCAGATCGTCGGAAGGCTCGATCCCGTTCATCAGGGTGACATAGGCATAGATGCCCTGGCCCTTGATTTCGTGCGGATAGCCGACGACGGCGGCCTCTGCGACGGCCTGGTGGGCGACCAGCGCGCTTTCGACCTCGGCGGTGCCCATCCGGTGGCCCGAGACGTTGATGACATCATCGACGCGGCCGGTGATCCAGTAGTAGCCATCAGCATCGCGCCGGCAGCCGTCGCCGGTGAAGTAGTACCCTTTGTACTGGCTGAAATAGGCCTCCTGGAACCGCTCGTGATCGCCCCAGAGCGTCCGCATCTGGCCCGGCCAGCTATCGGCGATGCAGAGCACGCCTTCGGCTTCCGTCTCACCCTGGCGCACGGCCGTCGCGGGATCGAGCACCACCGGCTTCACACCGAAGAAGGGCAGCGTGGCCGAACCCGGCTTTGTCGGCGTGGCCCCCGGCAGCGGCGTGATCATGTGGCCGCCGGTCTCGGTCTGCCAGAATGTGTCCACGATCGGGCATTTGCCCTTGCCGACATGCTTGTCGTACCAGACCCATGCCTCGGGGTTGATCGGTTCGCCGACCGAGCCGAGCACACGGAGCGAGGAGAGATCATACTTCTCGACCCATTCCGGTCCCATCCCCATCAGCGAACGGATCGCGGTCGGCGCGGTATAGAATTGGTTGACCTTGTGCTTTTCGCAGACTTCCCAGAAACGCCCGGCGTCGGGAAAGGTCGGCACGCCTTCGAACATGACCGTCGTGCCGCCGTTCGCAAGCGGGCCGTAGACGATGTAACTGTGACCGGTGACCCAGCCCACGTCCGCGGTGCACCAAAAGACGTCACCTTCCTTGTAGTCGAAGGTATACTGATGGGTCATCGCAGCGAAGACGAGGTAGCCGCCAGTCGTGTGGACCACGCCCTTCGGCTTTCCGGTGGAGCCTGAGGTGTAGAGGACGAAAAGCGGATCTTCCGCATTCATCGGGCGCGGCGGGCATTCCGGGCTGACCATATCCATCATGGCCAGGACATCGACGTCCCGGCCCTGCACCCACGAGGTCTGATCGCCGGTATGCTTGACGACGAGGCAGCGCACCTTGTCCGAGCAATGCAGTAGAGCCGCGTCGGTATTGGCCTTGAGCGGTGTGCGGCGGCCGCCGCGCGGGGCGCTGTCGGCGGTAATGACGATCTTCGCGCCCGAATCGTTGATCCGGTTGCCCAGAGCATCCGGCGAGAAGCCGGCAAAGACGATGGAATGGATGGCGCCGATCCGCGCGCAGGCCAGCATGGCATAGGCCGCCTCGGGGATCATCGGCAGATAGATGACGACGCGGTCGCCGCGCATCACGCCCTGGCTGAGAAGGACATTGGCCATCTGGTTCACCTTGCGCGACAGTTCGCGATAGGTGATGTGCCTGGCCGGAGTCTTGGGATCGTCCGGCTCCCAGATGATCGCGGTCTGGAGCGCGCGGTCCTTCAGGTGACGGTCGATGCAGTTGACCGAAGCGTTCAGAACGCCGTCCTCGAACCACTTGATCGAAACCTTGCCATAGGTGAAATCGGTATCCTTGACCTTGGTGTAGGGCTTGATCCAGTCCAGTCGCTTGCCCTGTTCACCCCAGAAGGTGTCGGGATCGTTGATCGAAGCGGCATACATCTCGCGATAGATCTCGGGGGTGGCATGTGCCTTTTCGAACCCGACGGGCACATCCCGCTTTGCAATCGCTTCGCCCGAAGCCTGACCGCCTGCACTCATGGCGATGCCCTCCCTCTGAAATGACCCCCGCGATATCAGCATATGCGCAAGAAAGTTGCGCGCCGACATCAGCTCTCTGCCCAATAGTAAACCAATTACCAACAAATTTCTAACTTATTTTATTTGTTGAACTTTTCTGTAAATAAATTGACCCATTTACTGAAAACTATGTAAATGTCTGAAGGCGTGAGCTAAGAAGAAGCGCAAAATCAATCCATTGGCTGTTCACGGCTCGGTGAAGACACTCAGGATTGAAAACGCGGCCCGTGGATCGCGACGTCAGGCGGCGGGAAGCGACTGTTCGGAGCTGGTTCCCATGTTAACGCTGACACGCAGGACGCAATTCGTACCGGCTGAAGGTTCCTCAGAGGGCCGCGGCCGGGGCACCGTGCTGCGCCGGGCCGCCAGGATCCCGGCGCGCGGCATCGACGAGGATAGCCCTCGCGGAGAAGGGTGATTAGCTTCGGCAAGTACTGTTCCGAAAAGCTGGGGCTTGCGCTCCGCTCTTAAGGGGTCATGGTGGCGATATCCGACTTGCCGCGCACCGTGTCGAGCGATGATCGTTCCGTCGAGCCAAACCAGTTTCGAACCCGGCCGATCCAATGAAAAACGAAGGCTCCAACCCTGTACGGCAATCAGACGACGCGTCCCGCGCGCTCGCCCGCGCGATCATCGATAACGCCCGGATCGCGGCGCTCGCGGTGCTCGATCCAGAGACCGGCGGCCCCTATGTCAGCCGTATAGCCTTCGGACGTAGTCCCGATGGGGACTGCCTGACACTCATCTCCGATCTCGCCTACCACGCCGGCGCGCTTCGCGCCGATCGCCGCGCTTCACTTCTGCTTGGCGAACCCGGCATCAAGGGTGATCCACTTTCCCATCCGCGCCTGACATTGCGTGTCGCCGCCCATCCGGTCATCGATGGCGCGCAACGCGACCGCCTGCGCGATATATGGTTGTCATTGCATCCGAAATCGAAACTGTATGTTGATTTCGCAGATTTTCACTTTTTCCGGTTCGAAATCCTTTATGGACATCTCAACGGAGGGTTTGGCAAAGCCTATGCTCTTGAAGAAAAAGACCTTACAATCTGATACCCTAAGGCCGATGATATGTATTTCTGGATTGTAGTAGCGGATAGGTCGTTTTGACGGATTACCGTCCCCCTTGGCAGGACGAGATGCAGCGACAGCAGAATCGGCTGAATGCCGATCTGGTGGCCCGGCATGTGGGAATGCTGCTGATGAGCCTTCTCGCGGCGTTCATCCTGCCCTTCTGGGTGATATTTTTCTGCTATGTCGCCATGGTCTTCTGCGACCTCGCGCAACACAGGCTGTTGTCGGGTTTCGTCGCTGATCCGACCCGCCTGCGTCGTCTGCTCTTCCTCGTCATGTCGACCCTCGGGAACATATTTTTCCTTATCCCCCCCGCTCTGATCTGGCGCCTCGACGATCCGCTGCTGAAATTTGCGGCGACGCTGGCAGTCATCGGCGTTCTGCTGAACGTGTCGGTCGTACGCTCGACGCATCTGCCGGCAGGTATCGCCGCGGGCACTCCCGCCGCGCTCCTCGCCCTATGGATGCCGTTGTCGGAAATGGGTGGTAGCGACTCGGTCATTAGCGGGGCCGTCGCGCTTGCCGGGGTCATTGCCCTGATCGGGTATTTCCTGTCGGCACTGATGCAGAACAACCGTGCGCAGCATGAACTCGCCGAAGCGGCACAGGATGCGCACGCGGCAAGCCAGTCGAAATCGCGTTTCCTTGCCGCCATGAATCACGAGGTCCGCACACCCCTCAACGCGCTTCTCGGTCACAGTCAACTGCTGCGCGAAGCGGACAGCCCCGAGGCGGCGCGCTCGCATGCCGACGCGATCGAACGGGCGACACACCGGCTTGAAACTCTTGTGGAAGATGTCGTGGACCTGTCCGCCGCCGCCGAGGGTCGGCTTCGCTTCACCCCGGCGACCGTCCCGATCCGAACCGAGGTAGCGCGCATCGCGGACCACATCGCATCGTTCGGCGTCGCGACCGAGACGAAGATTCACGCCGAAGTCTCCGCCGAGGTGCCCGAGTTCGGACGGCTCGATCCGGTACTCCTCAGAAAATCCCTGGCACACCTTGCCGCGATTGCGCTCAGCGAGCATTCCGATGACCGCCGGGCGGAGCTGAACATCCGTTGCGCGCTCGCGCCGGGTCGTCAGGACCGGCTGCGTTTCACCCTCGCCGGCGTTGAACTAGGAACGCCGGTCAGCGCGACGGCGGCGGCGCATCGGATCGAGGGTCAGGATGGCGATACAATTGGCATCTCGTTCGTGAACAGCATCGCCGCAGTTATGGGCGCGAATTCCGCTGTATTGCGCGCGCCCGACCAGACACTTGTCGCACGGATCGAACTGCCGTTCGTTCCAGTCCCGGATCCGCCGGCAACGGGCGCGGAAAATGTCTATGGGCGCCTGCGGACGCTGGTTGTTGACGACATTGCGAGCAACCGCCTCGTGGTCGCGCAGATGCTGCGCAGCCTGCGGATCGAAGCCACTGAAGTCGCCAGCGGTCGGGAGGCGATCGACCGGCTCAAGGATGGCGAATTCGACCTTGTGCTGCTGGACATGAACATGCCGGACATGGACGGTGAGGCGACGCTGCATTCGATCCGCACGTCCGGGATGCCGTGGTCCGACTTGCCCGTGGTCGCACTGACCGCCGATACGCTCGGCAACAAGCGCGACCACTATCTCGGGATTGGACTCAACGGATTTCTGACCAAGCCGCTCGACCGGCGGGTGCTCTGGTCCGAAATCGTGTCCGCCTGCCCACCGCCACCGCCGCTCTGAATTGCGTCAATTGGGGTTGTCCATACGGATCGCAAGATTGATAGATCCTTTCGACGCATTCTCCCAGTTGAGCGTGACAAGGTTGCTCGACGCGCCCTGCTGGACCTGAACGAAGGGCATATCGGTTCGACGCTGCCCCGCCGGCCCGGTAATCATGCTTTCTGCGACGATGGAATCAACGTTCCGCGCCCAGCCACCGAACGGGAGGAAGGCGGAGGCATCCACAGTCCACACATTCGCCGTGCTGGCCTGATCGTGTTTGACCCGCACCGGGTTGGCGCAAAGTTGGGTGACGGCGGTAAAGGTGTTCGCGTCGATCCAGATGTTGCGCATCCGCGAATTGTCGAGCGGCGCGAACGTCGTGTCGACGCCTTCGATACGATCCACTGAACCGTTCAAGGATTTGAAGACGTTGCCCGACAGGTTGAGCCCCTGAAGGAAGTGACCCGCGCCATAGGGCTTGACGACGAACCAGCGGAACCAGGGTGCCACGTCGCTCGCCGTGAAAGTATTGCCGGTCACCGTCAACCCGCTGAAGGAATACTGGTTGGCGAAGCCGGGATCGCTTTCATATTCGTTCGTCCATTCGATGAACGAATTGTCGATGTAGTTTCCGGTGATCGTGGTTTTGACATCGGTGCCGATCATCACAAGGCCGGGAAGACGCAGTCCGCTCGTCTCGTTGTCACCCTGAAACCAGTGATTGCCGACGATGAGATTCCCCGCGCCGCCGAGCACGCCGAAATGCCGGAACTGCATGGCGCGATTGTCGCGGATCTTCACATCGTTTGCATTGGCGTTGAAGCCGATCGAAACGCGGTCCTGCGACCGCATCGGGCTTTCGTTCGACAGGAACTGGCAGCGGTCGATCATCATGCCCTGGCAGCCATCCCCGATCGAGGTGATGCCGCGATCGCGCGGTCGCGTGACATGGCAGTCCCGGATCTGGAAAACCAGACCGCCCGGCGCCAGCAGGATGCCGCTCGCAAGGCCGTTGCACTGCAACTCGATGTCGTCGAGCGTCATTTTCGACAGCGACGCGAAGCCCGAGAAATCCAGAACGTACTTGAACCGCGTGAAGGTATAGACTTGCGTCCCCGCCGCGCCGTAAAGCGGCTGACTCAGCGTCAGCGTCCCCGCGCCAACGTTCACTGCCGTTACATAGACTTCGCGACCGACGCCCGAGCCTTCGACAAGCGCGCCAACCGGCACGTTGGCGATATTGGCGACCGCCGTCAGCAACCGCTCGTTTGCGGTGCTGTAACTCGCCTGCGACGTCACCACATCGGGGGTCCACGCCGGCCCGTCTATCACGTTGAACTGCCCGTTGCGGATCACCCGGCGGGTCGCGAAGGTGGTCTTGTTGTTGACCGCCGCCTGCATGTCGATGGGCCGCGTCACCTCGATCCGGCGCCCGCAGAGATCCAGCGATTCATGATCGGCGAAGTTCAGAAGCGCCTGGAACGCCTTCCTGAACCCAAGCTCCTCATCTCCGAACGCCGAGGCATAGGCATCAAGGTCGAAGCTCCGCGTCATGGCAAGACGCCGGTTGTCCGGCATCACGATCGTTCCCTCGAACCGCGCGGGGGCCTCGAAGGTCACGTCCGCGTCGAGGAAATACGCGCCCGCCGAGACGAGCAGCGTGCGGCCCGAAGACGCCGCGGCCGCGTCGGCAGCCTCAAATGCGGCGGCATCGTCGGTGACCCCGTCGCCAACCGCCCCGTAGTCGCGCACATCGACCACGTCGATCAGGTTGCGCAGAAAGACCGAGGTCACGTCCTCGACCTCGATATCGTCGATGCGCACCACACCGCCATTCGGCCCGGTTAGATCGAGTCCGAGATGAGCGAACAGCGCCGCCGTCCCCCAGCTCATGTCCACGCCGCCGCGGTTGCCAGTGCCGATGATGGCCTCCACCGTCTCGACCTTGCCGTAAGCGCTCAACTGCAGGGAGGGCCCGCTCTCCACGACGCCGGCGATATGCGCCCCGCCGGCGCCACCGGCCCAGGCCGCGATGCGCACCACGGGAAGGTTGCCGCTCATCGCCTTGATTCGGGCGCGGACGCGCAGATAGCAGCCCGGAAGGATCGGCGTGTCTCCGGTGTGGAGGAGCTTGACCGTCGCGCTGCCCTTGTAAAGCTCCACACAGCCGGAGAAATCCTGATCGGCAGGCACCAGAACGGCATCGGGCGACCCGTTCCATGTCGGCGCGCCGGGCGTGCCATCACCGCTCGACCAGAGGTCCAGACCCTGCGCGAAAGTGGGCGGCATGAAGACCAGCCCGTCGGTAATCGCCTTGTTCATCCGCTGAATCCCCTTTGCTTCACGCGCACCGGCAGTCGCGCCCTCGTTCCGCGTCCTCGCGGGCCGACATGCTCATTTGGAAAATCTGGGCCGAATTGGCCTCGAACCGGTTCTAGCGCGAAGCGGTAAGCGTGGCCTTACATCACCGAACGGTCCTCAGACCGCAGTGCCGCCCTCGCGGACCGGGATTACACCGTCGATTTGCCAACCCGACGCACCCATGGTCATTTCATAGTCGAACAGATGCAACTTGCCGTAAGCATCGCGGAAACCCATCCGCTGCACCAACTGCCCCCGCTCGTCGCGCAGCCCGAGATAGATGACCTCGGCGGGACGCCAGATCATCGGATATCCCTGCCGCACCATGCTTCCGAATATCTCGGGCGAAGGGAAGATCGACCGTATCGTGGGTGAGGCGAAGGAATAGGCAGTTGTCAGATCGTCCGCCTCGAAAGCTTCGATCTGATGGCCGATCACGCCCCTTATATCGGCTGCGTCATCGGCCCGAAGCGGTCCCGCCATAAAGCCGGTGACAACGATCATTGCGAGCCACAGACGTTGCACGGCAACCTCCCGATACAAATTCGTTACAATATGACTGTAACCGGCATGCACCGTTATGCGAAATCACGAACCCTTGCACACCGACCGGAGCCGTCCCGTGCCCTTCGCCTTCCAGCGCGACGACAAATCGACAGAAAAGGCCGTGCGCCGCATCGCCGCCGAGCGCCTCGAAACCTCGCGAATCCTTCTCGACGATACGTCGCTGGAACGTGCCTTCCTGGTGCATGAACTGAGGAAGAACGTTAAGAAGACCCGCGCGCTCCTGCGCCTCGTGCGCCCGCATTTCAAGGGTTTCGAGCGTGAGAATGCGGCGCTCCGCGATGCCGCCCGTCTCATCTCCGACCTGCGCGATGCCGATGTGCTCGCCACCAGTCTTGGCCGCGTCTCCGCCAAGAGCGGCCTCGCGCCCGAGGTGATCGCGAACATCCGCGACCGCCTTGCGCCACCCGCACCGTCCGCCTTCAGCCCCGAACAGCGCCTGAATGCGCACCGCGAGGCCATCGCAGTCGTCGAGGCGCGCGCCTCGAACTGGAAAATCACCGGCAAGGACTTCGCTGCGCTGTCGGACGGGCTCGAACGAAGCTGGAACGACGCCCGAACCGCGATGCGCGCCGCAATGACCGATCCGACAGGCGAGGCACTCCACAAATGGCGCAAGCGCGTCAAGGATCACTGGTATCACGCCAGGATGCTCTCTCCGATCTGGCCCGAGATGATGCAGGGCCATATGGTCACCGCCGGCTCGCTCGGCGAAACGCTGGGCGATGCCCGCGACCTGGCCTTCCTGACGGAGGCTTTGAGCGGCGAGGCCTTCGCCGGGGACGCGGCGGCCGCAGTGCTCTCCCGCGTGGCGGCGGATGCGGAAAGGAAGCTCGTCAAGCAGGCAGGGAAACTCGGCGCGCTCTTCTTCGCCGAACCCGCCACCGGCCTCTCTCGCCGCTGGCGGGCTTGGTGGGATGTCTGGAGCGGCTAGGGCGGTTCAACCCAACTTGCCTTCCAACGCCTTCCGGATCAACTTGATCGTCTCATCGACCCCGTAGAGCGCGATGAACCCGCCGAAGCGCGGCCCCTGGCTCGCGCCGAGCAGCACCTCGTAAAGCGCCGTGAACCAGTCGCGCAGAGGTTCGAATTCATGTTCCTTGCCAACCGCGAAGACCATCGTCTGCAAGGCCTCCGCATCCAGCCCGCCATCCCAGACCTTAAGCCGCTCCACCAGATCCTCAATCGCCGCCCGTTCCTTGTCCGTGGGCGCGCGAAAGACCCGGCCCGGCGCCACGAAGTCGCGGAAGTAGCGCACCGCGAACTCCGCCGCCTGATCGAGTTGCGGGTTCTTCTCCGGCGTCGCATCGGGCGCATAACGCTTGATGAAGCCCCAAAGACCGGATTTGTCCTTCGCGCCCGCGACCGACGCCAGATTGAGCAGCATTGCGAACGGCACCACCATGTCCGACGCAGGCGGTTGGCCGTGATGGATATGCCAGACCGGATTGGCGAGCTTTGCCGCGTCGTCCTGATCGGGGAACGCCCGCAACTGCTGGTGATACTCATCCACCGCCTTCGGGATCACATCCCACCAGAGCCGCTTCGCCGTCTTCGGCTTCTGGTACATGAAATAACCCAGACTGTCCGAGGCCGCGTAGGTTAGCCATTCGTCGATGGTCAGGCCATTGCCCTTCGACTTGGAGATCTTCTGGCCCTGCTCGTCGAGGAACAGCTCATAGGTGAAATGTTCCGGCGCCTTCGCACCCAAAGCCTCGCAGATGCCGTCATAGATCGGCGTATTCGTCGAATGATCCTTGCCGTACATTTCGAAATCGACGCCAAGGGCAGCCCAGCGCGCTCCGAAATCCGGCTTCCACTGCAACTTGACCTGACCGCCCGTCACCGGCAGCGTCCATTCGCGGCCCGTCTCGTCGTCGAAGGTGATCGTGCCGTTCTTGGCGTTGACCTCCTTCATCGGCACATAAAGCACCCGTCCCGTCTCGGGGTGGATCGGCAGGAAACAGGAATAGGTCTGCTGCCGTTCCTCGCGCAGGGAGGCCAGCATGATCTCCATGATCCGGTCATAGCGCTCGCAGCAACGCAGAAGCGTCTCGTCGAACTGCCCGGATTTGTAGAATTCCGTCGCCGAATAGAACTCGTATTCGAAGCCGAATGTATCGAGAAACCGTCGCAGCATGGCGTTGTTGTGGTCGCCAAAGCTTGGATATTCGCCGAACGGGTCCGGCACCGAGGTCAGCGGCTTCTGCACATTGGCCTTGAGGAGATCCTGGTTGGGGACGTTCTCTGGCACCTTCCGCATCCCGTCCATATCATCCGAAAAACAGATGAGGCGTGTCGGAATGTCAGAGATCAGCTCGAAGGCCCGCCGGATCATCGTCGTCCGCTGTACCTCGCCGAAGGTGCCGATATGCGGCAAACCGCTCGGCCCGTAGCCCGTCTCGAAAAGCACATGGCCCTTTTCCGGCGCCTTCTTCTCATAGCGTTTCATGAGGCGGCGCGCTTCCTCGAAAGGCCAGGCTCTGGAGTTCATGGCGGCATCGCGCAGCGAAGACATGTCAGTCACTTTCCGAAAAGCGGACACCCCGTGTGCCGCAAGCCTCGTCCCTATTGAACGGGGGCGCGAACGTCAATAATTTGACCCGGAACAAGAATAAGGACGATGACAGTGACCCACACGCTCCCCGCCTTTTCCGCACAGGACGCGCTCGTCGCGATCATGGTCACGGTCTCGGTCTCCGACGAAACGATCCGCACCTCCGAACTCATCGCCATCGAACGTCAGGTCAATCACCTGCCGATCTTCGCCGACTACGACATAGACAACGCGCGCGAGGTCGCGCAGACCGTCTACAAGCTGATGGAGGAGGATGACGGCCTCGATACGCTCTTCGCCATGATCCGCGAGGCGCTGCCGGATCGGCTCTGGGAGACCGCTTACGCAGTCGCCTGCGACGTTGCCGCCGCCGACGGCTCGATCCGCCAGGCCGAACTGCGCCTCCTCGAAGAAATCCGCCACGAGTTGAAGATCGACCGCCTCCACGCCGCCGCCATCGAATGGGGCGCAAGGGTGCGGCATCTGGTGCTCTAAACCAGGTCTTCTGGCTTCTCCGCCCACAAGGCAGCTCTTCCGCCATTTCGCTCACCGTGTGGTATTGCCACCATCGCGGGCCATTGCCATGCTGCGGGACAAGAACAGCGCGAAGGAAACTGCCCGATGAAAGTCGTCGTCATGGGCGCCGGGGTCATCGGCGTCACCACAGCCTACTATCTCGCCCGCCAGGGGGCCGAGGTCGTGGTGCTCGACCGTCAGCCCGGACCGGGGATGGAGACGAGCTACGCCAATGCGGGTGAACTTTCCTACGGCATGACCTCACCCTGGGCCGCGCCCGGCGTTCCGATGAAGGCGCTGAAATGGCTCTTCATGAAGCGCCGCCCGCTCTTCATCTGGCCCCTCATCAGCCCGACGATGTGGGGTTGGGGCGCCAGGATGCTGGCCAACTGCAACGACAGCTCCTACGCGATCAACAAGTCCCGCATGGTCCGCGTCTCGAACTATTCGCGCGACGTGCTGCCTGACCTCATCGCCGATACCGGCATCAGCTTCGACCTCCGCGAACAGGGCACGCTCCAGCTTTTCCGCACCGAAAAGCAGCTCAAGGGCTCGAAGGCCGATCAGGCCATCCTCGCCGAATTCGGCAGCCCCTACGAGGTGCTGGACCGTGACGGCTGCATCGCGGTCGAACCCGCGCTCGCCCTCGTCCGCGACAAGTTCGTCGGCGGACTGCGCCTGACCGCCGACCGCACCGGCGACTGCCGCATGTTCACGATGGCCTTGGCCGACAAGACCGCCGCACTCGGCGCCGCCTTCCATTATGGCCAGCGCATCCGCACCATTCAGACGAAGGGCGACCGGGTCATCGGCGTGATGACCGAAAGCCTCGGCCGGGTCGAGGGTGATGCCTATGTCTCCGCCCTCGGCAGTTTCGGGCCGAAGCTCCTCGGCCCGATCGACATCCGGCTGCCGGTCTATCCGGTCAAGGGCTATTCGGTGACGTTGCCCGTCACCGACGATGCCAAGGCCCCGCAATCGACGATCATGGACGAGACCCACAAGGTGGCGATCACCCGCCTCGGCGACCGCATCCGCGTCGCAGGCACGGCCGAGATCGCGGGCTATTCCGGCAAGCTCGGCCCGCATGCGACAGATACCGTGCGCCATGTCATTGGCGATCTCTTCCCCGAGGGTGGCGATCTCTCAAAGGCCGAGGGCTGGACTGGCCTCAGGCCCATGACACCGGACGGCACGCCAATCCTCGGTCCGACGCCTTACCGCAACCTTTACCTCAATACCGGTCACGGCACGCTTGGCTGGACCATGGCCTGCGGCTCCGGTCGCGCGGTGGCGGATATGGTGATGGGGAAAAAGCCCGAGATCGACTTCGACGGGTTGACGATGGCGCGCTATCACAGCTGAGCGGCCTACGCGCCGTAGAGGCCCGCCCAACGCTCGATCAACTGCTGCTGGAGGTGCTTCGACCGCTTTACCCAGGCGCTGACGCCCGGTGCCCGCTCCTTCTGGCTGTCGGGGATCGCATCGCGCCGCGCCACATCTCCGGTGAAGATTGCAAAGGCGATCTCCCGCCCGCCCGGTACCGTGACATAGCCGGCAAGCGTCGAGACGAAATTCAAGGTCCCGGTCTTGGCGTCGATGCGGATCGGCGATCCGGCGACCTTCTTGCCCTTCGCATCCGCGACCGGAATCGGCTTCATCAGCCCGCGCAGTCCCGCCCCTGGGCCAAGCTTCACCAGCGCCCGCACCATGTCGTCCGGCGCGATCCGCGACGCGCCGGCCAATCCGGAATGATCGACCAGCCGGATATGCGTGGCCCCGGTCGCGGCGGTGGCCCAGCCCGACATCGCCCGGCCGGATGCGACGTGATCGCCGACCCCGGCCCGAAGCGACGCCGCCATGCCGACCGCTTCCGCAACCATGTTGTTGGAATATTTCATCATATCGCGCAGGATTATCCGCAGATCTTCGCTTGCATGACTGACGACGACCCGCCCCTCGGGCAGCCGGTCCACCGCGACGGGTGATGGCAGCGAGATGCCCTGCGCCCGCGCGAGCGTCTGGAACACGTCCCCCGCATAAAGCTCGGGCCGCCGCACGGGCAGCCAGCGGCTCCCGCCTTTGCCCAGCGCACGGCGCGCCACGGTCCATTCCTCTGCCTTTCGGCCGCCGCGATAGGTGTAGATCGGCAGATCCCGGTCAGCGACCGCCATATGCGCCGAATAAACCGGCGGCGCGAAACGTTCGGCGCGCGCATCCATGCCGACCTCATAGCCCTTCGCTGTCCGCTTCCAGACGAAGTTCACCCGGTTGAAATTCAGGTTCAGCCCCGAAATCGCCGGGTTGTAGCCAAGCCAGACCGGTTGCGTCTCGTCGATCGCCTCCAGATAGGGCAGCGCCCCGGCCCAGACGCGGAACTTGCCCGACACGGCCCTCACACCGGCCGAAGCCAATGCCCGCGCCATGTCGCCAAGATCGTCGGTGTCGAGCGTCGGGTCGCCGCCGCCGGCAAGGATCAGGTCGCCCGCGACCTTGCCGCCCGACACCGGCCCCGTCGCGATCAGCCGGGTCGGGAACCTGTAATCGCCGCCGAGATGGTCGAGCGCGTAGAGCGAGGTGATGACCTTCGCCGTGCTGGCGGGCGGCAGCGCCAAACTGCCCTTCCGCGCCTCGAGAACCTCCCCCGTCGCCGCATCCGATGCGACAAACGCGACCTCGCCGCCAAGCTGCGCCGCCCGGATCAGGTCCTCGGCACTCGCCACCGCGCCGCCCGACGTCAGGACCGGCCGTATCGGCGGCCGCAGCGACCGCAACGGCGCATCGGCCAACGCCGGCCCGGCCGCTGCCGAAGCCAGGCCGACCAGAAGACCACGCCGCGTCAGACCTGCCATCGGATCACCTCCCGTCCCACCTTCTCGCGCGAAGCTCGCGCAAGGGCAAGGGCAGCCGCGTCAGAACGAGACCACGCCAACGACGGTCGCCGGCTTGACCCGCGTTCGGTTGCCATCGGGATCGACACGGTAGGCGCGCAACAGCGCCCGCTGCGACGATCCCGGGATCGCCGCCTCCGCCGCGAGGCGATCCGCCTCGCGCACCCGCGGCTCGGGACAGGCCCCCTGCTTCGTCCAGAGATGCGCGGAGATCGGTCCCGCGACCGCGCTCGAAACGATCCGCGGCGCGACATCGTCCTTCGAAACGCGGCCCTCCGCCTGAAGCGTCTTGATCGCCTCGGCGATAACATCGGCGGAGTCCTGAAAGCTCATCCCCGCGACGACGCTCTCGGCCGCGCTGGCCTTGCCGTCATTCACGCATTGCCGCGCCCGGAACAGCCAGTCATGGATCATATAGGCCGGCGCGTAGCCCCAGGGCGAGAGCCCCTTGAAGACCTGCCCGACCTTGGGAATCGAGCCGCCATCGGTATACATCATGGTGGGTTTGATGACCTGCTCCCGGCCCCGCGCATCCTTGCGCGTGAACCTCAGCGCGTTCCCCGGCGCCGGCACATAGACGAAGGCGCCGTCGCCCGAAGGACCTCCCTCGCCCACCCACATGACGAAGAGCGAGCCGTCGAACCGCCCGACCGGGGCCTTGTCGTAATCGACATGACCGCATCCGAGGAGCGCCGTCAGTCCCGTCGCGAAGACTGTCCCGAAACGCATCGTTGCCTCCAAATGACCGTGTGAAATGCGGCCACTCTACCAGAAGGCAACTCCCGCGCGAAGCGCAGCCGCCGTCAGCCGCGCGTCCACTCCCCGCGCGCCCGGATCGCCGAGGAGGAGAGGTTCACCATCGGCACGTCCAGCAGGCACCACGCCGGCGGCGGCGTGCATGCAAGTTCGCCCGCGCGCTCGGCGGGCAGCCGGTAGCGCGCATATTCCTCGACCGCCCGCGCGCCGCGCGCCACGAGCCGCGTGCCGGGCCGGGCGAAGACGCCCACCGCCACGTTGCACATGATCCATTCCCAGTTCTGCCAGCGATCGAACTCGGCGAGGTTGTCCGTCCCCATCAGCCAGACGAAGCGCACGCCGGCATAACGCGCCTTCAGCCGCCTCAGCGTCGCCGCGGTGTAGCGCGTGCCAAGCCGCGCCTCCAGATCGCTGACGATGACGCGCGGATCGTCCATCACCACCCTCGCCCGCGCGATCCGTTCCGCCATCGGCGCCGGTCCCTCGGTCTTCAGCGGATTGCCAGGCGACACCAGCCACCAGACGCGCGAAAGTCCGAACCGCTTCAACGCCTCGCGCGTGATGTGGGCATGCCCCGCATGCGCCGGATCGAACGACCCGCCGAGAAGACCGATCGCCTCGCCCGGATATGCGATGGGAAATCCCTGCACGCCTCATTCCTCTTGCCGGTGCGACGGCCTGGCAACCGGCCTTCCTTGTCGCCGCCGCCCCGCTGGCTGTCAACGTGTCCTGGACCGAGATCGGCGCCTTCGCCGGGTCAATCGAAGCGCAAAAGCCCCGCCACAGCGGACATGCGGCGGGGCTTTCGGGCCACGAGGATCGCGGGAACGGCGGCGATCCGCAGGCTTCGGGTGGCTTGCTCCGTCAGCGAAGTCCGCCAGAGGAGCGGACGAATACGATCTGGTTTTCCACCCTGCGCGAACGCGGCGTCGCATTCGCAAGGGCGGCAAGACGGTTTGCACGGGCTTTATGAATAAGGTCGTTCATGAGTTTCTCCTTCTGGGAATGGTTGCGTCCGGAAATCCGGTGCCGGGGTTGAAAGGTTGGATAGTCGGTCGTTCATGAGGTGGCTGATCAGCGCAGACGAAGGCCCTGGCCCTGCATCGACATGGAAAGTGCGATGCCCTCCTGCCGACGCACCAGGGTCATCGGATTGTTGCCGCTCACGGCATGGCCACCCGCGATACGCCGCGGAACAATCCGCGAGCTGGTGACGGGAACGAGGATGTCGAACGGCATGTGTTAACCTCCTGCACTGATCCATAGGGACGCGGCCTGAACCGCGGCGACACATTGACGGTGCCTTGGAAAGTTCCGGTTTCAAATCGTCCGACGGTCGCAAAAGGCCGCCATACACCCTGGGTATGAGGCGCCCGCCTGTCTCCCGCCCCGCCCCGGACGCTACCGTGGGAATTGGCTCGAGGCGCCGAAAACATCTCTCTTGAAGGCTGTTCATCGCATTTTCGCCATAACATCGCCCAAAAATTCGGACTTTCTTGTACTGTGCCAGATTTTCGAGTGGAGGGTAGTTTCGATGTCCAGGGGTTTCAGTGCCAAGCGCGCGCTCATTCTCTCGGCGGTCCTCTGCCTGGCGATTGCATCGCCCCTCCACGCCGAAAGGACCGCGTCTAACGACCGGCGCTCCTACACCCAGGTGATTTTCAACCTTGAGGATGAAGGCTATCAGGTCGTCGAATTGACCTCGACGCTGCTTGGGCGCGTGCGAATCGTTGCCCGAAACAAGGTGCACCTTCGCGAGGTCGTGGTCAGCCGGGCAACCGGGGAGATCAAGAGCGACATAATTCTCAAGATATTCACCACGACGCAGGGCGATCCGAAGGTTTCGGCCAAGACCGCCGCGGCGCCCACAGGCACCGGCAGCACCGGCAGCAGCGGTAGCAGCGGCGGCGCTTCGGGCGGAGGCACCAGTTTCAGCGGTGGCGTAAGCGCGAGCGTGGGCGGCAGCGGCGGCGTCAGCGCAAGCGTCGGCAGCGGCGGTGTCAGCGCCAGCGTCGGCGGCAGCGGCGGCGTCAGCGCAGGTGTCGGCAGCGGCGGCGTCAGCGCGGGCGTCGGCGGCGTCAGCGCCGGCGTCGGGCGGGGCGGCATATCGGCGGGCTTGGGCGGCCTGCTTGGCAACTGACATGGCATATTTAGCACCCGGCGAAATGGAGCTCGCGGCGAATTGCGACGGACGCCGCCAGGTATCCGTGCGCATGCTCACGCTGCCCGGACTCTATCTCGTTCTCCTGCTCCAGGCGCTCGGCGCGCTCTTCTTCATTTTCGACCTGTGGAGCGACGTCCTCCAGTTGCGCACCACGCCGATCCCCTACGACTATCAGGAGATAATCCAGATCCTCGCGAGCGTCAGCCTCGCCATCGGACTGGTCACAAGCATCGGCTACTTCCGTCATTCGCAGCGCAACCTGCGCCACATGCGGCGGCAGATCGACGTCGCCTCGGGCAATTTCCGCGATCACCTCGATGCCTGCTTCGGCAGTTGGAACCTCTCACCCTCGGAACGCGAAGTCTGCATCTGCGCGATGAAGGGTTTTTCGAACGGCGAGGTCGCGGACCTGCGCGGCACCTCGGCCGCGACGGTCAAGACCCAGATGAACGCGATTTACCGCAAGTCCGGTTTCACCACGCGCGCACAGCTGATTTCCTTCCTGGTCGAGGAACTCCTCGCCGGGGTCGCGGTGGACCGCCGCCAATCCCAGCTCTGATCGCCTGCCGCCGTTGCAGACCGACCGCTGCCCGGATAGAACGCCGCCAACCCAGTATCAGCGGCGCGAGGCACCCGAATGGCATCCTACCAGTACGTCTACCACATGGATGGCGTCTCCAAGACCTATCCCGGCGGCAAGAAATGCTTTGAGAACATCCGCCTGAACTTCCTGCCCGGCGTCAAGATCGGCGTCGTCGGGGTCAATGGCTCGGGTAAATCGACGCTCCTGCGCATCATGGCCGGCATGGACAAGGATTTTCAGGGCGAGGCCTGGGCCGCCAAAGGCGCCAAGGTCGGTTATCTGCCGCAGGAGCCCTGGCTCGATCCGGGCCTGAACGTGCGCGAGAACGTCATGCTCGGCGTCGCGGAAAAGCAGGCGATCCTCGACCGCTACAACGACCTCGCCATGAACTATTCCGACGAGACCGCCGATGAGATGTCGGCCCTTCAGGACACCATCGACGCGAAGAACCTCTGGGATCTCGACAGCCAGATCGACGTCGCACTGGAGGCTTTGCGCTGCCCGCCCGACGATGCCAATGTCGAAACCCTCTCGGGCGGCGAACGCAGGCGGGTGGCACTCTGCAAGCTCCTGCTTGAGGCGCCCGACATGCTGCTTCTCGACGAACCGACCAACCACCTCGACGCGGAAACCATCGCCTGGCTGCAAAAGCACCTGATCGAATACACCGGCACCATCCTCATCGTCACCCACGACCGCTATTTCCTCGACGACATCACCTCGTGGATTCTCGAACTCGAACGCGGCCGCGGCATTCCCTACGAGGGCAACTACTCCGCCTGGCTCGAACAGAAGGCAAAGCGCCTCGCGCAGGAGGCGCGCGAGGACAAGGCCAAGCAGAAGGTCATGGAGAAGGAGCTTGAATGGATCCGCGCCGGCGCCAAAGCCCGGCAGGCCAAGCAGAAGGCCCGGATCAGCGCCTATGAGAAGATGGCCGACCAGTCCGAGCGGGAACGCATCGGCCGCGCCCAGATCATCATCCCGAACGGCCCCCGCCTCGGCGGCAAGGTGATCGAGGTCGAGGGCCTGAAGAAGCACATGGGCGACAAGCTCCTGATCGAGGATCTGAGCTTCTCGATCCCGCCCGGCGCCATCGTCGGCATCATCGGCCCGAACGGCGCCGGCAAGACCACGCTTTTCCGCATGATCACCGGCCAGGAGGCGCCCGACACCGGCACCATCACCATCGGCGACACCGTCAAGCTCTCCTATGTCGACCAGTCGCGCGATGACCTGAACCCGGCTCAGAACGTCTGGGAATCGATCACCGACGCGCTCGACATCGTCGTCTTGGGCGATGCCGAGGTGAATTCCCGCGCCTATTGCTCCGCCTTCAACTTCAAGGGCGCGGACCAGCAGAAGAAGGTCGGCCTCCTCTCCGGCGGCGAACGCAACCGCGTCCACATGGCGCGGCTTTTGAAGTCCGGCGGCAACGTCCTTCTTCTCGACGAACCGACCAACGACCTCGACGTCGAAACGCTGACCGCGCTCGAAGCCGCCATCGACGACTTCGCCGGCTGCGCCGTCATCATCTCCCACGACCGCTTCTTCCTGGACCGGCTCTGTACCCACATCCTCGCCTTCGAGGGCGACGCCCATGTCGAATGGTTCGAAGGCAACTTCGAGGCCTATGAGCAGGACAAGGTGCGGCGGCTCGGGCCGGACAGCATCGAGCCGAAGCGGGTGAAGTACAAGAAGTTCACGAGGTGAGGGGGTACGAGCTATATCGCAGTGGAGAAAATCGCGTGAATGGAACAGACGCCGGACGATTCAATGTTCGCCTAAAAAATGCTGCCATCGCCTTTGCGGGTAGCCTCCCTCCTCAAGACCAACAAGTGCTCCTAGATTGGATCATCGAATTATTGGATATTCACGAAAGCGATGAGGGTCGACGCACGAGAGGCTAAAACGCATGTTGAGCAGTTGCACCAGAAAAGCACAATGCTGTTTGGCCAATAGTAAAAGGCCTCAAGTCTGAACTCGTAAAGCACGGTCTGGATTGATCGCGGTCCTCATGTGAGATGGCGGAATAGTCGGATCGGCAGCGGCCGTTGCTGTGTTTGGTTTCCAGGGCGACTCGGCATCGCTGCACTTGGAGGAGCAATCGGCGTGACCACTGTGGATAATTTTTGGTGGTGGTGCTCGCATCGTAGCCTGCAATTCTTCGCGATGAACTCACGCAAACGAAACAAGCCGTAGAGTGCGTGCTCGCACGCACCATCTCCCAACGCAAACTCCCGCTCAACCGGCCAACGGTGCGTGAAATCACGCGCCTTACCATCGCCCCGCCGCGATCTCCCGATGAATCGACGAATACGGCCAATCCACGGCCCGTTCGACAAACCCGTGTTTCACCGGGTTCATGTGGCAATACCGCACATGCGCGGCGAAATCCGCCTCGCCCCTACGCTCCGAACGCTCCCGCCGCCCCTTACCGCGCCACTGTCACCGTGCAATGCGCCCGCCCCGAAACCTCGGCCGCGACCGAGCCGAGGACGAGGCGCGAGATGCCGCGCTTGTCTCCGGTGCCCATGACGATGTGGTCAAAGCCGTTCTGCTCGGCGTAGGACACGATCCCCGCCGCCGCCTCTCGGCTGATGAGATCGACCGTCTTGGCCTGCGGCGCGCCGTGTTTGGCAGCCTCGGCCGCCGCGGCGTCGAGGATCACCTTCACCTCGGCTTCGGTCCAGTGCGAGATCAGCGGCCCGCGCACCCCGCCATGGGCGACGTTGACGGCGCAGATCGTCAGATCGGCGCCGAACTTCGCGGCCATCTCGGACGCGACGATGACGGCAATGTCGGAATGATCGGTTCCGTCGGTCGCACAGAGAATCTTCTTGGTCATGGCGCTCTCCTGATGAGTAATCACAGTTGATTTTATTTACTGTGATTAATGCAGTTGCATTGACCTGCGTCAAGTGGCGCGTGAATTCCTCACGCGGCGGCGGTCATGGGCTCAGGTGCGTCGAAGGACCCCGCCCCGCCACCCTTCCCAGAGCCGCAGCGCGTTCAGCGGCAGCAGCACCGCATGCAGCACAAGCACCGGCCAGAGCCCGACCCGCACGGCGTAGAGGATGAAGAGGAGGTTCGATGCGATGGCGAAGGCGCGCAGGAGCATCGGCCTTTTCGCGTAGAAGGCCAGGACGACAAAGACGCCCGCCGCAACGCCGATCCAATCCGCTCCGTTCAAAATGCGCTCTCCGAAATATGGCGCGGAGCATACGCCTCTCGGCGCCGTCCCTCAAATCCTCCGGTCCGCGACTCGGCCCGAAGTCGGGAATACCCGACCCCGGACCGCGCCGCGTTCGCGAAATTTGCGTCCGAACCGCCGAAGCGGCCGGGCAATGCCACACGCCCCCGCGTCGCCCCGGTCCGGCGCGGGGGAACCGCGATGACATTTCGGGCGTTGAACACCCAGCCACTTCAGGAGGGTATCATGAAAGGCATCGTCGCCTGGCTTCTCGGCGTTCCCGTCGTCGTCATCGTTCTGCTTTACCTGTTCAACATCTTCTGACCCGGACATCCGGGAAACTGGCGCGGGTCCGCCCGCAGCCATTCGCCAAAGACCGCATTCCGCGGTCCTGTCACGAGGGGGCAACAATGACACTTGGCACCATTCTTCTTATCATCCTGGTACTCGCCCTGATCGGCGCGCTGCCGAGCTGGGGCTATTCCCGCGGCTGGGGCTATTATCCGTCGGGCGGACTTGGGATCCTCGTCATCGTCCTGCTGATCCTCGTGCTGACCGGACGGCTCTGATCGAAGCCGTTCGGCGCTTTCGGCGCCGGATCACGGACTGGCGCAGCCCTCGCGGGTTATGCGAAAGAGGTGGCATGCGTGTGTACGCACGGTGTACGGGCGGTGCACGCCCGGTGTACGTCGTCATTCCGGTATTCCCGACCTGCGCCAGCGCCTCCGATCTGTTACCTTGGGGTATTGATGAAAGGCATTTCGTAGGGTCCGAAGGGTAACTGGCCGGAGCCCGAACGCACAGCGGCTCCGGCCCCATCACACGATATCTCACAACCCCGCCAGAGGTCTGAAACACCGCTGGCCCGGTGATCCATGGCCCCCCATGTCTTTCCTGCGAGAAGGAGAAAGCCATGACACGCCCATCGCCGCAAACCCCTGTTCCGAAAGAGAAACCCGGCGACAGCAGGCCCGTATCCCCGCCGCCGAAATGGATCTTCGACGACTGGGCCTCGATCTGAACGCCCGCCGCAAAAGAAAAGGGCGCGCACAACCGGCCGCGCCCTTGTTCAGTATTGGTTAAGGCCTCGTCCCTATCAGATCAGGACGGAATGTCCGCCCATCTTGCCGCGGCTGGAAACGAAGGCGACAGGAACGAAGCGGCGTTCGGTGCCGCCACGGGACGAGGTGAAATCGGCGCGTGAACCGCCGGCAATGTGGTTGAGGGCGTTGGTGCGGCCAAGACGGGCTTTTTCGACGAGATCGGTCATTCTGATGTGCCTCCGGTGAGAGTGGATGTTGTCGGAATTACGGCCAAACTCGCTACTTGTGCCCATATTTCTCCAAGGAAATGACGGAAGAATGGCTACTTTGTGCCGGAAACCCGCCCTAATAGCGCCATTTCTATGACAACCCCTGGTTGTTCTGAACGATATTCTTCAGCTGCATGTTGATCGTTGCCGATCTGGAAATAATCCGGACGGCAACGTCGAATCAACTTGAAGGCGAATCCTGAAAAAAGAATCACCTACTTTTGCCGGTAGCGCACGCTCGCATACTCGCACGGCGCAGACTATCGCTCGACAACCGACGCCAGCGCCTTCGCATAGGCCGACGCAACGCGCTCGCGATCCCTGTGCTGGCCTTCCGCAACAACATGCGCACCGCCCGCCCAAACGTCCGCGATACGGATATCGGTTCCGAAAATCCAGCGATCAAGGACACGGTCGCCCTCTGCGGGCAGCGACATCGGATCTCGCAACGCGACCAGATCGGCCGGCGCGCCCGCCTGAAGTCGAGGCTCCGGCGCGCCAAGCGCCTGCGCACCTCCCGCAAGCCCCGCTCGCCACAGCGTGCGGCCCGTCGAACCGCCGGCCGCACACAGGACGTTGCGCCTCTGGCAGGCAAGTCTTTGTCCGTATTCGAGAATTTTCATTTCCCCCGACGCGGAAATCTCGACGTTGCTGTCGCTGCCTATGCCGATACGCCCGCCTTCGGCAAGGAACGCATCGGCGGGAAACACGCCGTCACCCAGATTCGCCTCGGTCAACGGACAAAGCCCGGCCACGGCGCGGGACGCTACGACCGCCTGCCGTTCCCCGTCGGTCAGATGGGTTGCATGGACCAGGCACCAGCGGTCATCGACCGGAAACCGCGACATGAGCCGCTCGACCGGCCGCTGCCCGGACCAGGCGAGGCTGTCTTTCACTTCGCGTCTCTGTTCGGCGATGTGGATATGGACCGGTCCCTCGGGATGGGCACTGAGAAGCCGCGTCAGCTCGTCCTCGCCGACCGCGCGCAGACTGTGCGGCGCTATCCCGATCCGATCGAACGGGCGCGCGAGCGCTGTGCGCATTCGCTCCGTCAGGCGGCAATAGTCATCGACATCGTGGAGGAAGCGACGTTGTCCATCAGACGGCGCAGCCCCGCCGAAGTCCGAATGCGCATAGAAGACAGGCAGAAGTGTCAGATTAATCCCTGTAGCGCTTGCCGCCGCGAGGATGCGCTGCGACATCTCGGACGGGTCGGCGTAGGGTCGACCGTCCGGCGCATGATGCAGGTAGTGAAACTCGCCAAGCCGGGTGAACCCCGCCTCCAACATCTCGATCGCCGCCATCTCGGCGATGGCCTGCACTTCATCCGGCGCAAGCGTCAGTGCGAACCGATACATCAGGTCGCGCCATGTCCAGAAGCTGTCGGTCGATGTGCCTCGCTGTTCGGTCAGGCCCGACATCGCGCGCTGAAAGGTGTGGCTGTGCAGGTTGGGCATTCCGGGGATCAGCACGTCGACACGATGGTCCCGGGGGCGTGGCTGCGTGCCGGAGATGACATCGGCGATCGTTCCGGCCGCGAGGACAAGCCGTACGTCTTTCCGCCAACCCTCGGGCAGAAGCGCTTGCCCGGCGAAGATCGCTTTCGTCATCGGAATCTCCGGTCTGATGGAACGGGGTTTCTTTCAGTTTTATTATGTATATACTTATTGAGGACGCGACGAAAGGGTTTCGTGATGTCGAATACCGCAAGCACCAGCCAAATCTTTCAGAACGCTCGCGTTTTCGCGGGCGACGCTGCTGAGATCGGAACCGCTGCGGTGGATATCCTGATCACGGATGGACGAATCGAAGCTGTGGCACCGCGCCTGACGGCGCCCGACGATGCGGAGCGGATCGACTGTCGCGGGCGGCTGCTGACGCCGGCACTGATCGACTGCCACACACATCTGGTCTACGGCGGCAATCGCGCGAAGGAATTCCAGATGCGTCTCGAGGGCGCCACTTACGCCGAGATCGCGGCAGCGGGCGGCGGTATCGTCTCGACCATGCGCGCGACGCGCGACGCGAGTGTCGAGGCGCTGGTCGAACAGGCCCTGCCCCGGCTCGACAGCCTGATCGCGGAGGGCGTCGGAACGGTCGAGATCAAGTCGGGCTACGGACTTTCCGTTGACAGTGAACTCCGCATGCTCCGTGCGGCGCGAATGCTGGAAAAATTGCGCCCGGTGCGCATATGCACCACCTGGCTCGCTGCCCATGCCGTGCCGCCGGAATACAAGGACGACCGGGCGGGCTACCTCGACCGTGTCGCGTTGGCCGGGATGGAGCAGGCCCACGCCGAAGGTCTGATCGACGCTGTGGACGGCTTCTGCGAGAACATCGCTTTCACACCGGATGAAATCGAGAGTGTGTTTGGAAAGGCCCGCGACCTCGGCCTGCCGGTCAAACTCCATGCCGAGCAGCTTTCATGGCAGGGCGGGGCCGCACTCACAGCGCGGCAGGGCGGGCTGTCCGCCGATCATCTTGAATACATGACGGATGCCGATGCCAAGGCGATGGCCAAGGCCGGAACAGTCGCGGTACTTCTGCCCGGCGCGTTCTACATGCTGCGCGAAACGCAACTTCCGCCGGTTCAGGCGCTGCGCGATGCGGGCTGCGACATCGCCGTCGCGACCGACGCCAATCCCGGCACCTCGCCGCTGACCTCGCTTCTCCTCGCGATGAACATGGGCGCGGTCCTTTTCGGGCTGACGGTGAGCGAGTGCCTCATGGGCACCACGGCCAACGCGGCGAAGGCGCTTGGCCTTCAGGGCGAGACCGGGCGCATCGCACCCGGCCTCTCGGCCGATCTCGCCGTCTGGAACGCTGAAGGCCCGGCCGAACTTGTCAACCCGATGGGCTTCAATCCGCTTCACGCCCGTTATTTCAAAGGACAGAAGGTCTGAGATGCCGCACATCCTTGTTCCCGGTTCCGTCACCCTCGCCGATCTTGAGCGTATCTACTGGCAGGGCAGCCCGATCCGACTGGCCCCGGAGGCAATGCCCGGAATCGACCGCGCCGCCGCGCGTATCGCCGAGGTCGCGGCCGGGGATGCGGCGGTCTACGGCGTCAACACCGGCTTCGGCAAACTCGCCTCGATCCGCATCGAGCGGGCGGATGTAGCCGCCCTTCAGCGCAACCTGATCCTGTCGCATTGCTGCGGTGTCGGCGATCCCTTGGGCGAGGACATCGTCAGACTGGTCCTGTCGTTGAAGCTCCTCTCGCTCGGGCGTGGGGCATCCGGCGTGCGGCGAGAGATGATCGCGCTGCTGGAGGGGATGCTGGAACAGGGTGTCCTGCCGGTCATCCCCGAGAAGGGCTCCGTCGGCGCCTCCGGCGACCTTGCCCCCCTCGCCCATATGGCGGCGGTGATGATGGGGCATGGCGAGGCCTGGGTGGACGGCCAGCGGATGGCGGGGGCGGAGGCGTTAAGGAAGGCCGGGCTTCAGCCCATCGCATTGCAGGCGAAAGAGGGGCTCGCCCTGATCAACGGCACGCAGGTCTCGACCGCGCTGGCGCTGGCCGGTCTCTTCCGCGCCAAACGCGCCTTGCGCGCTTCCATCGTCACCGGGGCGATGTCGACCGATGCCGCAATGGGTTCGACGGCACCCTTCGCCGCCGAAATCCATGACCTGCGCGGCCATGCCGGGCAGATCGACGTCGCCGCCGCCCTGCGCGCGCTGATGGAAGGGTCCGGCATCCGCGCCGCGCATCAGGAGAATGACGAACGCGTGCAGGACCCCTACTGCCTGCGCTGCCAGCCGCAGGTCGATGGCGCTTGCCTCGACGTGCTGCGGCAGGCGGCGCGGACGCTTGAGATCGAGGCGAACGCCGCGACCGACAATCCTCTGGTCTTGTCCGACGGTTCAGTCGTCTCCGGCGGCAATTTCCATGCCGAACCCGTGGCGCTGGCCGCCGACATGATCGCCCTCGCCGTGGCCGAAATCGGCGCCATCGCCCAGCGGCGCGTCGCCCTGCTGGTCGATCCTGCGCTCAGCTACGGCCTGCCGGGCTTCCTGACGCCGAAGCCGGGGCTCAACTCCGGCCTCATGATCGCCGAGGTGACAACTGCCGCGTTGATGAGCGAAAACAAACAGATGGCGCATCCGGCCTCGATCAACTCCACGCCCACCTCGGCCAATCAGGAGGATCACGTCTCCATGGCCTGCCACGGCGCGCGCCGCCTTTTGCCGATGACGCAGAACCTCTTCTGGATCATCGGGGTTGAGGCGATGATGGCCGCGCAGGGCGTCGAATTCCGCAGCCCCCATGTGACTTCCCCTCGCCTTCTCGCTGCCAAGGCCGCGATCCGCGCCCGCATCGCGCCCCTGGTCGAAGATCGCTACATGGCCGATGACATGGCCGCGGCGGGCGATCTGGTGCTTTCCGACGCGCTGGCCCTCGCGGCGGGCGAGGACATCTTGCCGGGGCTCTTGCCATGAGTGAGGTCGTCACCGTCACTCGGGGCGATGGCCCCATCGTCCTCGGCATGCCGCACACCGGCACCTTCCTGCCCGACGCGATCCTGCAACGGCTGAATAGCGAAGGACAGCTGCTGCGCGATACCGATTGGCATGTGGACACGCTCTACCGCGATATCATCCCCGACGTGACCACGGTCCGCATGAACGTCCACCGCTATGCGATCGACGCCAACCGCGATCCCACCGGGCAAAGCCTCTACCCCGGCGCGGCCACGACGGACCTGGTGCCGACGACCAATTTTGACGGCGCGCCGATCTGGACGCCGGGCGCGGAACCAACCGATGCCGACACTGCCGAGCGGCTGAGCCTTTACCACGCACCCTACCATGCCGCACTCGCGGCAGAGCTTGAGCGCGCGCGCACCCGACATGGCGTTGCCATCCTCTGGGATTGCCACTCGATCCGCTCCGTCATCCCATGGCTTTTCGACGGCACGCTGCCCGATTTCAACAGCGGAACCAATGGCGGTGCGACCTGCGATGCACGGATCGAGGCGGCAGTGGTCGAAGGGGCGAAAGCGTCGGGCCGCACCAATGTCTTGAACGGACGCTTCAAGGGCGGCTGGACCACGCGTCACTATGGCCGCCCCGATAGGGGCCTCCACGCGATCCAGATGGAGCTTGCACAATCGAGCCATCTGGCGACCGAGGCCCCGCCCTTCGCGCTTGACCCCGACAAAGCGGCTCGCCTGCGCCCGATCCTTGCGCAAATGCTCACGCGCCTTGCAGCCCTTGTCCCTTCCCTTGCCCAACCGAGGTGACCCGATGACCGACCAATCCCAGAACCTCCGCCACAACACCCGCGACGTCTATCCACCCACCGGCGCCGAACGCACGGCGAAAAGCTGGCAGACCGAAGCGGCGATGCGGATGCTGATGAACAACCTTCATCCCGACGTGGCCGAAAACCCGCATGAGCTGGTCGTCTATGGCGGCATCGGCCGCGCCGCGCGGACCTGGGGCGATTTCGACCGCATCGTCGCGACGCTGAAAGACCTCGAATCCGATGAGACTCTGCTGGTGCAGTCAGGCCGCCCCGTCGCGGTCGTGCGGACCCACCCGGATGCCCCGCGCGTGCTGATCGCCAATTCGAACCTGGTCCCGCACTGGGCCAACTGGGATCATTTCAACGAATTGGATAGGAAGGGGCTGATGATGTACGGCCAGATGACCGCAGGGTCCTGGATCTACATCGGCACCCAAGGCATCGTGCAGGGCACCTACGAGACCTTCGCCGAAGCCGGCCGCCAGCACTATGGCGGAAGCCTGAAGGGCAAGTGGATCCTGACAGCAGGGCTTGGCGGCATGGGCGGCGCGCAGCCGCTGGCGGCGGTCATGGCCGGTGCCTGCTGCCTTGCCGTCGAATGCGATGAAACCCGCGCCGATTTTCGCATCCGCACCCGCTATTGCGACGCCAAGGCACATACGCTCGACAACGCCCTTGCGCTCATCGACCAGTGGACCAAGGCGGGCGAGGCGAAATCCGTCGCCCTCATCGGCAATGCCGCCGATATCTTCCCCGAGATCTACCGACGCATGAAAGCGGACGGCATGCGCCCCGACATCGTCACCGACCAGACCTCGGCCCATGATCCGGTCCACGGCTACCTGCCCATCGGCTGGAGCGTCGCCGAATGGCGCGCCAAGCAGGAAAGCGACCCGAAAGGCGTGGAGAAAGCCGCCCGTGCCGCCATGAAGACCCATGTCGCCGCGATGGTCGATTTCTGGAATGCCGGCGTTCCGACGCTCGACTACGGCAACAACATCCGGCAGGTGGCCAAGGACGAGGGGCTGGAGAATGCCTTCGCCTTCCCCGGCTTCGTTCCGGCCTATATCCGGCCGCTCTTCTGCAAGGGCATCGGCCCCTTCCGCTGGTGCGCCCTCTCCGGCGACCCCGACGATATCTACAAGACCGACGCCGCGATGAAGAAGCTCTTCCCCGAGAACGATCACCTCCACCGCTGGCTCGACATGGCGCGGGAGAGGATCGCGTTTCAGGGCCTGCCCGCCCGCATCTGCTGGATCGGCCTCGGCGACCGGCACCGCGCCGGGCTGATGTTCAACGAGATGGTCGCCTCGGGTGAATTGAAAGCGCCCGTAGTCATCGGCCGCGACCATCTCGACAGTGGTTCGGTCGCCAGCCCCAACCGCGAGACGGAAGCGATGAAGGATGGATCGGACGCCGTATCCGACTGGCCGCTTCTGAACGCCCTGGTGAACACGGCTTCGGGCGCCACCTGGGTCAGCCTTCACCACGGCGGCGGCGTCGGCATGGGCTTTTCCCAGCACGCTGGCGTCGTGATCGTGGCCGACGGCACGCCCGAGGCGGCGCGACGGCTTGAGCGCGTTCTCTGGAACGATCCGGCCTCGGGCGTCTGGCGCCACGCCGATGCGGGGTATGAGACTGCCGTCGCCTGCGCCAGGGACCACGGATTGCGCCTGCCCACGATCCTCGGAAACTGATGCCCCTGCCTCGGATCATACGTTTCGCGGATTGTCCGCCCTTGCCCTGGAAGAACGGCTCGGGCAGGACGCGTGAACTTTGGGCGCTTCGCGATGGTGCGGGGGCGACGCTCGTCCGGATCAGCATCGCCGAGATCGATGGCGCACAGGATTTCTCGCGCTTCCCGGATATCGACCGCGTGATCCTGCAACTGGATGGCCCGCCGATGGTGTTGACCATCGACGGAACGCCGCACCCGATGACGCGTGAGGTGCCTCTCGCCTTTCCAGGCGAGGCCATGGTCTCCTGCGCCCTCAATGGCGAGGCGCGCGCACGGGATCTGAACCTCATGTGCCGGCGCGGAGCCTATATACCCACGGTGGAGCGCGTGGTATTTCCCCGGAACGTCCTGACCGCGATCGGGAAGCAGGATTGCATCTATGGCCTGATCGCGCTTGCCTCGTGCCGGATTCTTGCGCCGTTCCAAACCGATCTTCAGCCCTGCGATCTCCTGATGGCGGACGCGCCCCTGGCCTTGCGGACGGAAAGTGCCGCCGCTTTCATCGCGCTCGCCGCCATACCTGCCGGATGACATGGTGCGGATTGCGATGACAGAGCCCGGCCGCATCGTCCTTCCCGACAGCGCAGGCACCAGATGAGCCAGGATAAACCCGCCACACTGCACGAACGCATCCTGACCGAGGTTCGCGACAATATCCTGGGCGGGACCTGGCAGCCCGGCCACAAGATACCGTTCGAGACGGATATGGCGGAGCAGTACGGCGTGTCACGGATGACCGTGAACAAAGCGCTGACGCAGCTGACGCGAGAAGGCTATCTGGAACGCAGACGCAAGGTCGGCACATTCGTGGCGAAGCCCCGTCTTCAATCCGCAGTCATGGAGATCGCCAATATCGGCGAAGAAGTCCGCCAGCGCGGTAGCGAATATACCTTCAGGAATGTCGCGCGTGCGATGCGCGCCGCCACCGCCGGGGATCGTGACCTGCTGCGGACCGATGACCCGGACCTCCAGGTCATTGCCATCGAATGCGTCCATTCGGCAGATGATGAACCTTTCTGCCATGAGGCGCGCCTCATCAACCTCGGCGCCGCACCCGAAGCCCGGAGGGCCGATTTCGATGCGGAACCGGCGGGTTCATGGCTTCTCCAGCAGGCACCCTGGAGCGCGGCGGAGCATCGGATCAGGGCGATGACGCCCGCGCCGCACATCGCGCGGCTGCTGGCGCTCCCGCCATCATCCGCTTGCCTTGAGATTGAGCGCCGCACGGAGTTTGAAGGCCAACCCATCACGTTTGCCCGCCTGACCTATCGCGGTGACAAACACCAGCTCGTCGCACAGTTTTCACCTCCGACAGCAAGCACGACGGCAACGTCGGACTGAACGCTGGTGGACAGCCACGTTGTGCGTTGCGCGCGACGCGCTGAAGCCGGGGCGACCGGCGCAGGGCCAGCTCCCCGTAAATTTATCCGGCAGTAGTCCGTCAGCGCTGCCGGAGGCGCTATTCGGCCGCGCGGCGTTTCGGCAAAACCCAGTTCGGGCGCGGGAAATGGCAGGTATACCCGTTGGGAATGCGGACCAGATAATCCTGATGCTCCGGCTCGGCTTCCCAGAAGTCGCCCACCGGCGTCACTTCGGTCACCACCTTGCCCGACCAAAGTCCCGAGGCGTTCACGTCCGCGATGGTATCCTCCGCGACCCGCTTCTGTTCCTCCGAGACATAGTAGATTCCCGAACGGTAGCTCATCCCGCGGTCGTTCCCCTGTCGGTTCGGCGTGGTCGGGTCGTGAATCTGGAAGAAGAATTCCAGGAGCTCGCGGTAGCTGATCTTCTCAGGATCGAAAAGGATCTCGACCCCCTCTGCGTGGGTGCCATGATCGCGGTAGGTAGCATTCTTCACGTCGCCGCCGGTATAGCCAACGCGGGTACTCTCAACGCCGGGAAGCCTGCGGATCAGATCCTGCATCCCCCAGAAACAACCACCAGCGAGAACAGCGCGTTCCGTCATCTCAGTTCTCCTCCACCTGATCGAGATAGTCGCCGTAACCTTCCGCCATCATCCTTTCGCTAGGGATAAAGCGCAACGCGGCTGAGTTGATGCAGTAGCGCAGCCCTCCCTCCGCAGGCGGGCCGTCCGTGAAGACGTGGCCGAGATGGCTGTCGCCATGTTTCGACCGCACCTCGATGCGGACCATTCCATGCGAGGCGTCGTGCCGCTCCGTCACGTTTGCCTTTTCGATTGGCTTGCTGAACGAGGGCCAGCCGCATCCCGAGTCGAACTTTGCCGACGAGGCGAACAGCGGCTCGCCCGACACCACGTCCACGTAGATGCCTGCCTTGAAATTCTTGTCGTACTCGCCACTGAATGGCCGCTCCGTCCCGCTGCGCTGCGTCACCCGATGTTGCTCAGGCGTGAGGCGCGCGACGGCATCGTCTGTCTTCAAGTATTTCATGGGATCCCCCTGTATGGCGCATTCCGATATTTGGGAACGAATATACAAAAAACCATCCGTTGACGGCGCAAGTCTCAGCACCGTGAAGGGATGAAACACGATGCCCAGGCCGCTGCATCGCGGACTTGTGTGCCTAGCACATGATCTTGAAGCGAATGCTTCGGCCGCTGAGCCGCCCATGCGTCCTGCTCAAGGACTTTCCTGAATAGGTTCTGCGTCGTCCGGTCTTACCCGGAACACCGCGAGGTATAACGCCGGAGCGAAAACCAGCGTGATGATGGTGCCTGCGATGATGCCACCCATCATCGCGTAGGCCATCGGTCCCCAAAAGATCTGTCGCGATATCGGGATCAGCGCGAGGCTGGCCGCTGCCGCGGTCAGAACGATCGGTCGCGCGCGCGCATCCGAAGCCTCGAACACCGCCTGCCAGGCACTTCGTCCGTTCTCGCGAAGCACCTCGACCTCGTCGATGAGTATGATCGAGTTGCGAATAAGGATGCCGATAAGCGCCAGAACGCCAAGGATCGCGACGAATCCAAGTGGGGCGCCCGACGGGATCAGCGCCGCGACAACGCCGATGAGGCCGAGCGGAGCGACGCACAGGACCACAAAGGTAAGCCGGAAGCTCTGCATCTGTATCATTATGAGTGTCAACATGATCAGGATCATCAGCGGCACCACGGCGGCAATCGGCGCCTGGCTGTCGGCGGAGCTTTCGACCGTACCGCCGACCACCGCATGATAGCCAATCGGCAGAGAATCGTTGAAAGCGCTTATCTTGTCCTTCAGCGCATCCACGATGGTCGCCGGCTGATCCTTGGTCGCGATGGCTGCCTTGACAGTGATCGTCGGCACCCGGTCGCGCTGAAGAATCACAGGCTGCTCTGTCTGGTAGCGGAACGTCGCGACCGAACGCAGGGGAATGGCCCGTCCGTCACCAGCGGAGAGTTGCAGTTCCGGCAACGCCTCGACGATCTCGCGCGAACGCGCATCGCCACGCGCCAGGATATCGATCAGGTAGGCGTCGTCCCTGAGTTCGGTCACCGGCGCGCCGTCGTAGATCGCGTTGAGCGCAGCCGCGATGTCACGCTGGGTAATGCCCAACTGGCGTGCCTTGTCCTGAAGGATGTCGACCCACACCACCCGCGCGGGCTCGTTCCAATCCATGACGATGTATTGGAGCCGCGGATCGGACGCGATAACTGCGGTCAAATCGCGCGCCCTGTCGCGGAGCGTATCGATGTCCGGCCCCGACAGCCGGTATTGCACGGGCCGCCCGACCGGGGGGCCGATCTCCAGGAGTTTGACGAAGATGTCGATGCCGGGAAATTCGGTTTCCGAGATCTCGCGCAGCCGGTCGCGCAAGGCGTTTCGCCCATCGATTGACGGCGTCTGGATGACGATCTGTCCCGTATTCGGCCCCGGCGTCGGCACGTCATAGGACAGGAGGAATCGAGGCGCACCCCGGCCGACATATGACGACCAGAAAAGGGCGTTATCATCGTCGGCCAGGTATTGCTCCATCCTGTCCATCTGGGCCGCGGTCTCGGCTATGGACGCGTTCTGGGGAAGGTTGAAATCGACGACCAGCTCGGGCCGGTCGGAGCTTGGGAAGAATTGCTGTTCGACGAAGCGCATGCTGAAGATCGACACGGCGAACGCCGCAGTGGTCAGTCCGATCGTGATCCAGCGATGTCGCATCGCCGCGAGAAGGATGCGATGGAAAGCCCGGCGGAGCCGGCCCGGCTCGCCCGAATGATGCTTCATCGTCTTCGGCAGAAGCGTCACCCCGATCAGGGGCGCGAAGAGGACGGCGACAATCCACGAGACGAGAAGCGACACTGCGATAACGACGAAAAGCGAAAAGGTGAACTCCCCCGCCGCCGAGGAATTCAACCCGATCGGGATGAATCCAGTGACCGTCACCAGCGTACCCGACAGCATTGGGAAGGCAATTGACGTCCATGCGTAAGAGGCCGCATTCGTCAGGCTTTCGCCCTTTTCAAGCCGGGAGATCATCGTCTCGATCGCGATCATCGCGTCATCGACCAGAAGACCCAACGCGATGATCAGCGCCCCAAGTGAAATGCGCTGCAAGGTGAAGCCGGCTTGTTGCATCACGACGAAGGTGATGGCGAGGACAAGCGGAATCGTCAGCGTCACAACCAGGCCCGCGCGCAGGCCGAGCGAGATGAAGCTGACGGCAAGTACGATCAGCACGGCCTCGAGAAGCGCGCGCAGGAAATGCCCGACAGCCTCATCAACGACCTGCGGCTGATCCGCTACCTGATGAATATCGATACCGATTGGCAGGTCCGCCTCGGCCCTCGCCATGACCTTGTGCAATTCCTCGCCAAAATTGATTATATTCGCGCCCTGTCGCATGCCCACCGCAAGGCCCACGGCCTCCTGTCCGCGATAGCGGAAAAGCTCCGACGGCGGATCCTGATAGCCCCGCCGTATGTTGGCCACGTCAGTCAGACGAAAGAAACGGTCGCCCACGCGAAGGTTTATATCCTCGAGGCTCTGCGTCCCGGAGAATTGCCCGCCGATGCGCACCAATACCCTTTCCGGCCCGGCCTCGATCACCCCCGAGGGCACAATCGCGTTCTGGGCGGCCAGCGTCGCCTGCACCGCCTGTTGGTTGAGACCAAGTGCGGCGAGACGCTCGGTCGAGAATTCCAGATAGATAACCTCGTCGCGCGTGCCGAAGATCTCCACCTTGCCGGCATCCGGCAGCGCCTGCACCGCGCGCTTCACCTTCTCGACATGGTCGCGCACCTCGCGCGGGGAAAACCCATCCGACGTGAAGGCGTAGATGTTGCCGAACACGTCTCCGAAGCTGTCGTTGAATTGGAACCCCGCGAATTCGGCAGGAAAATCCGGCCGAATATCGGCCATCATGTTGCGCACCCTCTGCCAGATTCGCGACAATTCCCGCGCCTTCGTGGTGGGCAGAAGTTCTACATAAACGATGGATTGGCCGGGCCGCGTGACAGATCGGGTGAAATCCAACTCGTCGAGTTCCTCGAGCTTCTTCTCGATACGGTCCGTGACCTGCGTCAGCGTCTCCTGCACATCGGCGCCAGGCATCGCGGCCGAGATGACCATCGTCTTGATCGAGAAATTCGGATCCTCTTCACGGCCAATGTTGAAATAGGCCAATGTTCCCGCCACGAGCGAGACTATCATGAGAAACCATACGAAGGACCGGTGCTTCAGCGCCCAGTCGGATAGGTTGAAGGCCCTCATTCGGTTATCCGCGGGCCGACAATCTGGCCGTCCTCAATGGAATGGATGCCGCGCGTGACGATCTCATCGCCCGCCGCAACGCCTGAGACTACGATGACGTAATCATCGAATCTTTCGCCAAGCTGGACTGCTTTGCGGTGAACCGTGTTGTCGCTGCGATCGACTACCCATACCGCCGGAGCTGTGTCGGCAGCGAGCAGCGCCTTCCAGGGCAGCACAATCGACGCACCCGACGCCGTTGCACGGGCGACGTGAGCCAGCGCGCCAAGCCGAAAGGATGGGGGTGGCGCGTTCAGGAGCAGATGTGCGCGGCGGGTGCGTGTGCTCTTTTCCGCCACCGGATCGATCCGGTCGAGACGAGCGCGCGCCGCAACCTCCGGGTTCGCGACGAGCCGCGCGACGAATTCGGCATCAGGCTGAAGCGCCGCGGCATCTGCTTCACTGAGATCGATCACGATCTCGCGCGCGCTCACGCCGGAAAGCTTCAGCACAGGCTGTCCGGCGGCGAGAGTTGCCCCCGGTTCCTCGTAGGTCGTGGCGATGATCCCGTCCTGCGGCGCCCTCAGCATGGCGAGTGCGCGCGCGTCGTTGGCGCGCGCCAACGCGGCCCGCGATTGTTCCAGCCGCGCCTCCGCCGCGACGAGTGCGCGTTCGGAATCTTCGAGACGGGTCTGCGCTCCCGCGCCGCGCGCGGCAAGTTCGCGCGCCCGGTCGCGCGCGTCGCGCGCCGAGTTGTCTTGCGCCTGGGCGACGGCAACGCCCGCCTCGGCGGATCGGACATTCGCATCGAGGTCTTCCGGGTCCAGCCGCGCGAGCACATCGCCTTCCGAAACTATGTCTCCCTGGGAGACCGGTCGCTCAGCGATGGTGCCGATCATCGGAAAGCCCAGATCGACCTCGACCTTCGCCGCGACCGTTCCGACATAGCTGATCGAAAGCTCGTCCCTTAGATCGGCGATTTCCGAAACGACGGGGCGGGGCGCGGAGCCCGCCATCGAACCCTCCCCGGCAGCGACGGGAAGCGCGAAGCAGAGCGAAACGACGATCCAGTGCATCACGGCGCGACCCCCACTGCGCGGACCACGCGACCTGGATAGAGAAGTTGCGCCCCCCGCGCGACGATCTGGTCACCGCTTTCGATCCCGTCCGCAACAACGATCTGCCCGGTCTGATATCGTTCGACCTTGATGGGCTTCAACGCAACCGTGTGAGTTTCCGGATCGACCTGCCAGACCGCCGGCCCGTCGCCGATGGCCGACAGCGTGGTATAGGGCAGAACTATCTTTCCCGGTTCCTTGATCGTCGCAGTGCCCCGAACCGCCTCGCCATAGGTCAGTCCCTGCGGGGGGTCGGTGACCTGAACCGTCACGGCCACGGTTCCGGTCGTCGGATCGACAAGAGGCGAAATCTCACTGATCGTGCCGGTAAACCCGATGTTCGGATCGGACAGGCGCCAGAGTCGAATGTCCTTCGGCGGCGTTTCGCCCGTCAGAAGAACCTCCGGCACTTCGAAGACCGCCTCGAAGCCGTTCGTAAGGGCAAGTTCGAGAACCGGTTGCGCCGCACCCACGACCTGCCCTGCTTCAGCCATCCGCGCAGTGACGGTCGCGTCCTGTGGGGCGGTCAACTCGGTATCGCCCAGTGCCTTCCTTGCGCGGTCGCGCTCGGCGCGCGCCTGCGCCAAGGCGCCTGCCGCGATCTGCAGCTTGTCCTCCGCAACGTCGCGCGCCGCGCGTGTCGTCGCACCCCGCGCAAGGAGCGCTTCGGCGCGGACAAGATCCTCGTCGGCCTGCCGCTCATCGGCCGTCGCGGTATTCAGCCCTGCCTCGGCCGCCCGCAGCGCTTGTTGCTGCTGCACCGCATCCATCCGCGCCAGAACGGCCCCTGCGGTGACCTTCTGGCCCTCTTCCACCAGTACTTCCACGATGCGGCCGGCAATTGTGAAAGCGGCGTTGACGCTGTCGCGCGCACGAACCTCCCCGGTCAGTGAATAGTCCTGCGTCTGCACGGAGGGCTCGACCTTGATGATCTCGACCGAGAGGGTCCTATCCGCCGTGGCCGCCGGCGCGGCTGCGGCGGCACTTATGGCGGACAGAACGACGGTGCGAGCGAACCTCTGCATTGCGGCCTCCACACGGACAATTGTTGCTTCGCGAAGGATCATAGCACTCGAATCTCGTCGGGCCACCGATTTAGGACCGGCGATCCGAGGGTAACGCCACGTCAAAAATACGCTTTTCGACCAGCTTCCATTTCTGGTGAGCGGTCGCGACGAGGTCGTATGCCTCACGCAATCGCGACGACAACCTTTCCTTTCGCACGGCCCGTGTCGACATAGGCCATGGCTTCATTCAGTGCGGCAAACGGAAAGACGCGGTCCGTGACGGGCAGGATTGTGCCTTGTTCGATCAGTTTGGCGATCTGCGCCAGTTGGTCGCCATCGGCGCGCATTAGCAGGAACTTATATCGCACTCCCAGTTTTTTCGCCTGCTTGCGGGTCTTGCGGCTGAGCAGCGTCACAATCAACCTCATCGCCGCATTCAATCTTTGGTGCCTCGCAAATTCAGGCGTCGGTGGGCCGGAGATCGAAATCAGGATGCCACCGGGTTTTAGGACGCGCAGCGATTTCTCCAACTCGGCGCTTCCCTGGCTGTGAAGAACGACGTCGTATCCGGATAGGATCTTCTCGAAATCCTCGGTCTTGTAGTCGATGATTACTTCTGCGCCCAGATCGCGGACCATTTCGGCACTTTTGGCGCTGCAGGTCGTGGCCACGTCGGCGCCCAGGTTCTTCGCCAGTTGGATCGCGAACGTGCCCACACCGCCGGACCCGGCCTGTATAAACACCTGCTGGCCCATCTTAAGCTGTGCGATCTCGACCAGCGCCTGCCACGCGGTCAGCGCGACCAACGGCACGCCAGCGGCGTCGGCCATGCCCAGGTTCGCGGGTTTCAGTGCGAGGTCCGACTCCTTGACCACGATGTATTCCGCGAAGGTGCCAATCCCGCCATCCGCCGGGCGGCCATAAACGCCGTCGCCTGGCTTGAAGCGGCGCACATTAGCCCCGGCCTTCTCGACCGTTCCGGCCATGTCGTGGCCAAGGATGAAAGGTGTCTTATAGGGAAGGATTTGCTTGAACACGCCATCGCGGATCTTCGTATCCAGAACGTTCAGACCGGCGGCGTGTATCCTCACCAGCACCTCATCGGCGCCGACCTTCGGGACGGGGAGATCCGTCATCTTCAATGCAGAAGCTTTGTATCTTTCGAGCACGAAGGCTTTCATGGCAGTAAGGTCCCTGTCAGTGTGGCGCCGCCCAGGACGGGCAGTCGTGCCATTGTCGACCGCCGGTGCGGTGGTCACATCCCTGCGGATTGTCGGCGCTGAACCACGAGGTTGCCCACCGAGACCTGCACGGGCATGTCATCTTGGTTGAGCGTTGTCGTCCTGACCTTGATCATGCCTCTACCGGGCCGCGAATTTGACGACCGGACTTCGAGGATCTCGCTTTCGGTCCGCAACTCGTCACCCGGGCGCACGGGCATCGGCCATTTCAACTCGTCAAAGCCTGCACCGATAATGCCGCCAGCCGGTTTCATCGCGCTGTCGACCAAGAGGCGCATGGTCAGCGCCGCCGTGTGCCGCTCACGGCTGCTTCGATTGCCCGCGCCATCGGATGATCCTTCGAGTCGAACTGCCTGTAAAAGTCCCCGTGGGCTGTACCTAGGCTGAACATCAGGTTAGGGCGGTGAGCGCCCATTTGGCAATCGGCGCAGACCATCCATCGCGATGACGGGCCTGAACAAGAACGGGCGGCCCCAGGCCGCCCGCTCACCGCGATATTTGCCTGACCGTTCAAGTGGCCTCCAGCACCATATTGAGAGGCGTTTCAGCGGCACGCCGTATCTTTGTGAAGCCGCCGGATCGTATCACTTCGGCGATCCGTGCTTCGCCAGCCTGCGCGCCCAGTGCGATGCCGGTCTCCTGAGCCAGCGAGGTTGGCACGCAGATCATGGTGGAGGCCGAATAGTAGAGCCGACCGACCGGGTTGATGTTGTCCTCGAGCCGATCGCCAGCGTTCGGTTCGACCACCATCCAGGTGCCGCCAGGTTTCAGCGCCTTGCGGATGTGAGTCGCCGCCGCCACCGGATCGCCCATATCGTGAAGGCAGTCGAAACAAGTTACGAAGTCATAGTTGCCCGGGAAATCCTGCGCCCGCCCGACCTCGAAGCGCAGGTTCGCAATACCGTGCGCCGCAGCATGGGCTGTCGCCGCGGCGATCGAGCCGGGGTGAAAATCGAAACCCACGAAAGTCGACTTCGGGAATGCCTGCGCCATCAGGATCGTCGATACGCCGTGGCCGCAGCCGATATCGGCGACGGTTGCGCCCATAGTCAGTGAATCGACCACGCCATCAAGTGCGGGAAGCCATTGCTGCACGAGCGCATTGACGTAACCGGGGCGGAACATCTTCGCGACCGAGCAAAAGAGGCATCCCGCCTGATCCCCCCAAGCGACGCCCTTCCCGGTCTTGAACGCAGCCTGCACTTTGGTCTGGTTCTCGACCATCGCAGCGGCGGTGTCGAAGGCGCCGAGCAAGTTCGCCGGACTATCCGGCGAGGCAAATACGAAGGCCTGCTCGGGCGAAAGCGAGAATTTTCCGCCCTCATGCGTGACATAGCCCGAAGCCGCCTGAGCGCAGAGCCATTCGCGGACGTAGCGGGGATGGCAGTCGGCCGCCTCGGCGAGCGCGTCCGCCGTCGAAGGACCGATCCTGTCCAAGGTCGTGTAGAGACCCAGCGCGTCGCCTATGCGCACCAGCGGGACGCTCACGGCGCCGCCGAGGTCGCCGAGTACCTGCCCGATGAACGCGTTCAGCCTGGTTTCATCCAATGGCATCTGAAATTCCTCCTGCTGCGGCCTTATTGCCGCTGACAGGAAGTCTGATACGTTCGGCGCGGCCCGGCATGAGGCAGGCGTCCCACACGCTATGGATACTCATGGGTCAAATGTCCCGAATGCGCCGCTATCTGCCCAGCGCGCGCACGATGGCCTGCGCCCGACTGTCCACCCCGAGCTTTGACAGCACGACCGAGACCTGGTTGCGCACGGTCTTTTCGCTTTTTCCCAGTCGGCTCGCGATCGAGCGGTTGTCCAGTCCCTCGGCCAGCAAGCGCAGTACTTCGGCCTCGGCTTCGGTCAACACGGCGTGCGGGGGTGCTGATACAACATGCGCGATATCGCCAAGAAAGTCGGCCAGTTCGCGGTGGAAGACTTCCCAGGCAGGCTCTTCCGGCAGGAGAACGTGGTTGGCGCTTTCGAGTGGCACGAACCTAGCCCCGGGAATCGCCGCCGCGAGTTTCGCGCCCTGTTCGAATGGCACCCGCGCGTCGTTTCGGCACGAGAGTATCAGCGTCGGCACACCGACCTGCCGGCAGAGGTCCACTGCGTCGATCCCCTGCATCTGCAGCAGGGTCTCCGATGCAACCTCGGGCGAAGCAGTCTCGCGTTCCAGGTCGCCCCACCAACTATGCTGCTCGGCCGTGCCGTCGGGGATGAAAAGGTTGGTGAAGAACTGGCAGAAGGCCGGGTTCTCGCGACCCCAGCCGATGCGAACGAAATTGACGAGCGTCTCGGCCTCCAGGCGCTCGCCGTCGTTTCGGGCGCGGATTCGACCGCCCTCGGCGTAGGCGTTGAAGAGGACGAGGTGCGAGACGCGCTCGGGATGCCGCACCGTGTAGTCGATCGCCAGCGCACCGCCTTGGGAAATACCGAGCAGAACGAAGCGGTCTTCACGAATTGTCCCGGCGACGGCGTCAAGATCCTCGTGCCAGGCGGCCAGCGACAGGTCGGCGCAGTGCCGCTCGGACATGCCGCAGCCGCGCGGATCATAGCGTACGTAGCGGTGGTGCCGCGAGAGCGACTCGACCCACGGCCGCCAGATCGGGCTATCGAGATCGTAGGTGACATGACTGAGCCAGTGCGCCGCGCGCAGGATCACAGGCCCCGCGCCGCACGCCGCAGTGGCGATCCGGGTACCATCCGCCGATAGACAGAACGCGATGTCCTGGTGCAATTTCATCGGCGGCATACTACATGGAATCCGGCATTCCATACAAATCGCTGTGCGGGCTCAGGTCAGGAGCGATTGCTTCGTGCGACAGTGACATCTGAAGCAACTTCGATAGTCGATTGCCGCGTCATGTAGCTCCGATGCACGGTGCGGCAACGGATGCTGCGCCTCGCGTCAGAGCTCTCTTTCGGCCCCGTAGGTGCGAACGACCGCCTTACTGGCAACTGGTAAAAGACCGGTGCAATCCGCCACGGCGTCTCATTACTGTCGCGCCTGAACCGCACGGTCGCAGCCGCACTGAACACTACCGCGCTGTTTTTATTTCCGATACGCATCTCGGGGCTCAAGGCTGTCAGGCCGAGCTGCTTCTCACTCGCTGTCCCAGCACAGACGCTGGCGACCTGCGACCATCAGCGAGGCGGATATACTGCACCACCATTGTGGCCCGCTAGGTTCGCTGTGACCCACCAATGAAAAACCTCGAAGTACCGGCCCTCCGTCGGGACAGGCCCCAGCGGGATAGGCTCCTCGCAGCCCGCTCACTGTAACAAGACTGCGGTCGAATTTTCCCTAATCCATCCCCCTCACGGGGCTTCGCGATCATATGCTTTGCTCCTCCTAGCCCGGGCTTTCAGAAGGAGACATTATGTTTCCACCATCGATGGATCGCGGCCCGTTCAGGGTCGCACCGCCAATGGCGAGCATCAGCCGGGTTTACCGCCGGTCCTGATCGACGCGGCGTACACGATCCTGTCGCCGGTCATGGCGAAAGACCATCATCCGGCCGGCGTCGAACTCCTGACCGGCGATGCGGACCGACCCCTCTGTGATGTAGAGCCCCCGATCCTCGTGGTCGTCGGGCAGAGGGAAGCGGGCCCCAGCCTCGAGAGCCACATCGAGATAGAAGGTCTCCGAATACATCGTCGCCGGGGCGCTTTCACCGTAGGCATTGCCGAGGATCGACCGCGCCTTCACGCCATCGGCTTCGATTTCGGGCAGGCGGTCCTTGCCGTGATGCTCGAAGATCGGCTCCATATCCTCGCGATCCTCGGGCAGCGCGATCCAGGTCTGGATACCGTAGAGACTGCTCGGACCCTTCCGGGCGGCGGCACTCGTGCGTTCGGAATGGGTCACGCCTTTGCCCGCCACCATCCAGTTTAGCTCGCTTGGCGTGATGATCTGGTCCGAGCCGATGCTGTCGCGGTGGTGGAAATCGCCGCTATAGAGATAGGTGACGGTGCCAAGCCCGATATGGGGGTGCGGCCGCACGTCAACGCCTTGCCCGGTCAGGAACTCGGCGGGGCCAGCCTGATCGAAAAAGATGAACGGCCCGACCATCTGCCGTTTCGGCGCGGGGAGGGCGCGGCGCACCTCGAACCCACCCAGATCGCGGGCGCGCGGGATGATCAGCGTTTCGATGGCATCCACACCGATCTCGTCGGGACAGCCAGGCTCGAGGCCGGGGTTCCAGCTCATCTAACTCTCCTTTTTGGCAAGGCTAGCCGGAGTCGGACAAGCTTGGAAAGCCAATGCTGTTCGATACGATGGAACGCAGGGTTCCGCTTGGTCAGCGTTGTGAGAACCGGTTTCCACCACCATCTGCCCTTCCGAAGATTGGTTTCAACTGGAGAGTGCGATGACTACCGGCATCCATCATGTCACTGGCCGCGAAACTGAACCCGCACGCAACGCTGCTCGGGGTGCGTGGCCGCTCGACCGAAGAGGGGATCACGCGGTGGTTCCGCCGCTTTGACGCGGTCACCTACGATCAGGACGACATCCGCGCCGAGGCGCTGGCTTTCGCGGCCTTTGTTGATGGCGCGATCAAGGGCTACGGGCTCGATCCCCGGCGCATGACTTTCCTGGGCTATTCCAACGGCGCGAACCTCTTGGGTGCCATTCTGCGCCTCCATCCGGGTGTCGTGCGCAAGGCAATCCTCCTCAGGGGGATCGAGGCTTTGGAAGATGCACCGGGGGCCGATCTCAGCGGAAGTGAAGTCCTGCTGCTTACGGGCGCGCAGGACCCGTTCGGGCGCATGGCGCCGGCGCTTGAGGCCTCGCTCGATGCAGGTGGCGCGGCACTGGATGCAAGGGTGATCAATGCCGGACATGAGCTTTCGCCCGAGGATCTGCGCCTCGCCGCGGACTGGCTGGCACGGTTCAAGGAGGGAGAGCCGACATGAGCGAATTGACGATCGTCAAGGAAGACGGCGAACGGCGGGGGCGGTATGTCGCCCGCCTCGTCGGCATTGACGCCGAGGCAGAACTCACGTTCCGCTGTCACGACCCGGGCGTGATCAGCGCCGATCACACGGGCGTGCCCGATGCCATGGGCGGCCACGGCGTCGCGAAGGCCCTGCTTGCCGTCATGCTGGACGATGCACGAAGCGCCGATTTCCGTATCATCCCCCTCTGCCCATTCGTGCGCGGACAATACGCCGAACATCCCGAATGGGCAGAGCTGTTCACCACCAAACCCGGCGACAAGGATCGGCTGCCATCTGGCGCCGGCCTACAGGCCGGCGGCAAACCCCCTGATGTAGTCACCAAGCAACTCGCGCGTCCTGTCGTCGGTCAGGTTGCCCGCGCCATCATATAGACCGCCCGCCCGCGACACCATCAGGCGGCCTTCGGTCCAAAGATTGCATTTCAGTGTACGAAGCACGGGCAGCCAGTGGCTCTGGGCCAGGATAGTGCCGAATCGACCCGGCGAAGCACCTATGACGGCGACGGGCTTGCCGACGAAGAGTTTCAGCCCGTCGCCCCGCGACATCCAGTCGATCGCGTTCTTGAACACGCCGGGAATACCGTTGTTGTATTCCGGCGTCACCAGAAGCAGCCCGTCTGCCGACCGCAACTTCGCCTGAAGCGTCTGTACCGCAGCCGGCAAGCCTTCGGCGGTTTCGACGTCGCCGTTGTAGAGCGGAACATCGGCAATCGAGCCGATCTCGATCCTTATGTCATCTAGCTCCACTTCTGAGGCGGCGCGCAGAAGGCCCGCGTTGAACGATGCCTTTCGAAGGCTTCCCGACAGGCCCAGAATGGATTTCATTGGCGTTTCCTTCCTTATTTGAAACTTGTGCTTGTGGCGTACTCCGTGTGGCCCAGCGAAACATACTACTGTTCCGCATTATCTGGTGGCTCTCGCACAAGGCCACGGATCTGATGTTCGTCCGGTACCGGGCTGCGCACCCAGGGATGGGCTCTTCCCGGCTGATCCGCCGTCAGACGAAAGCGATGCCCCTCGGGGTCTTCGAAGGCGAGGGTCGCGCGCCCGTCCGATGTGGCGATCTCGCCGACCTTCAAATCGTCCGCTCGGAGGCGACGCCTCCAATCGTCCAGAACTCGCCTCGTTCACCCGCAACCCCGCACGGTTGATCGAATGGGTGCCGCGCCTTTCTGGCGCGACCGGGGCCCATTCCCTTTCGATCCAGCCGACCACTGCGTTACACGCGTTCGACAATCGCGAACGTCCCGCCCATGTGCCTCAAGATCACCTTCTTCGGGCGATTGATCGGTTCGTCGATCTGAGCAACATCCACACGCATTTGGCAGATTTCTACAGCCACACGGGACGTCCTTCAGTCGATCCCGCCCTGTTCATCCGCATGCTGCTGGTGGGCTATTGCTTCGGCATCCGGTCGGAACCCCGGCACTGCGAAGAGGCGCATCTGAACCTCGCCTATCGCTGGTTCTGCCGCCTTGACCTGACCGACCGGGTGCCGGACCACTCCACCTTTTCCAAGAACCGGCACGGCCGGTTCCGCGCGAGCGAACTTCCACTTGACCTTCCAGTGACTGGAAGCCCGATATTCGTTCGGATGTCAGAAGAAACGGAATATGCAATGGATCATCAGAAGCTGGGACACCATCATTCGGACGCAATTCCGAACGGAGATGTATCCGCCAAAGACCCGGTTTGCGGTATGACCGTAGCGGTCAAGGGCGGCACGCGGTCCGAGACCTTCGGCAGCGAGACTTTCCATTTCTGTTCCGCCAAATGCCAGGACAAGTTCAAGGCGGACCCATATTTCTATGCTTCCGGCAACGCCGCCAAGCGCGGCGAAGTGGCCGAAGCCGGGCGTGAAATACACCTGTCCGATGCACCCCGAGATCGTCCGCGACGCGCCCGGCGCCTGCCCGATCTGCGGCATGGCGCTGGAGCCGATGACGCCCACGGATGCGCCGAGCGACGGAGCTGACCGACTTCACCCGACGCATGTGGATCAGCGCCGCCGCCGCCGTCCCGCTGGTGATCCTGACGATGGGCGGCCGATCGTCGGCCTGCCGCTGCGCGACTGGATCGGGCATCAGACAGCCAACTATATCGAGTTCGTGCTGGCGACGCCGATCGTGCTTTGGGCCGCGCAGCCCTTCTTCAAGCGCGGGCTGGAACTCGTTCAGGAACCGCTCACCCAACATGTGGACGCTGATCTCGCTCGGCGTCGGCGCGGCCTATCTCTATTCGCATCGTCGCCGACCTTCCTGCCCGGCTTGTTCCCGGTTGAGTACCGCATGGGCGACGGTGTCGGCACCTACTTCGAGGCCGCCGTCGTGATCGTCGCGCTGGTCTTCCTCGGTCAGGTGCTGGAACTGCGCGCCCGCGAACGCACCGGCGACGCGATCCGGGCGCTTCTCGATCTCGCGCCCAAGACGGCGCGGCGCATCCTGCCGGACGGCAGCGAATACGATGCGCCGCTCGAGAACATCATGTCGGGCGACCGTCTGCGGGTCCGCCCCGGCGACAGCGTCCCGGTCGATGGCGCGGGTCATCGAGGGGCATTCCTCGGTCGACGAAAGCATGATCACCGGCGAACCGCTGCCGGTCGAGAAGGACCGAGGGCGACAGCGTGACCGGCGGCACGATCAACAAGAACGGTTCGCTGGCGATCGAGGCAGCCAAGGTCGGCGCCGAGACGGTGCTGGCGCAGATCGTGGAGATGGTATCGAACGCGCAAGCGCTCGCGCGCGCCGATCCAGGGGCTGGCTGACCGGGTGTCGGCGGTCTTCGTGCCGACCGTAGTGGCGGTGGCGATCATTGCTTTTGTCATCTGGTTGATCTTCGGTCCCGATCAGGCTCTGGCCTTCGCTATCGCTTCGGCCGTGTCGGTGCTGATCATCGCCTGCCCCTGCGCCTTGGGCCTCGCGACGCCGATCTCGATCACCACGGCGGCGGGACGCGGCGCGCAGGCGGGGGTGCTGATCAAGGACGCCGAGGCGCTGGAGCGGATGGCCAAGCGTCGATACGCTGATCGTCGACAAGACCGGCACGCTGACCGAGGGCAAGCCGAAGCTGACCGACGTGGTGGCGCTTGGCGAGCATCGACGAGGACGATGTGCTGCGCCTCGCCGCCTCGCTGGAACGAGGCTCGGAACATCCGCTGGCCGAGGCGATCGTCGCAGGGGCCGAAGCGCGGGGCGTCGAAGTTGCCAAGACGCTCGCGGATTTCGATGCGGTCACCGGCAAAGGCGTGCGCGGCACGGTCGATGGCCGCGAAGTGGCGCTCGGCAACCCGGCGATGATGCAGGACATGGGACTGGAGACGACGCAGGGAGACGAAGCAGCGGACAGACTCCGCGCCGATGGCAAGACCGCGATGTATGTCGCCATCGACGGCGTGCTGGTCGGTCATGGTCGCCGTCGCCGACCCGATCAAGAGAGACGACGCGCAAGCGCGATCCAGGCGCTGCACGAGGCGGGCCTGCGCGTCATCATGGCCACCGGCGACAACGAGCGCACGGCCGAAGCCGTGGCAGCCAGGCTCGGCATCGACGAGGTGCGCGCTGGCGTCCTGCCCGAGGACAAGAAGAAGCTGATCGACGCGTTGCGCGCCAAGGGCCACAAGATCGCGATGGCGGGCGACGGCGTCAACGACGCGCCGGCGCTCGCCGCCGCCGATGTCGGCATCGCCATGGGCACCGGCGCGGATGTGGCGATGGAAAGCGCGGGGATCACGCTTCTCGGCGGCGATCTCGATCGGCATCGTCCGGGCGCGGAAGCTGGCGCTGGCGACGCTCAGGAACATCAAGCAGAACCTGTTTTTCGCGTTCGTCTACAACTCGTTGGGCGTTCCGCTCGCGGCTGGCATCCTGTTCCCGGTCTTCGGGCTTCTGCTCTCACCGATGATCGCGGCGGCGGCGATGAGCCTGTCCTCGGTCTCGGTGATCGCCAATGCGCTCCGGCTGCGCCGGGTCGGCCTGTGACCGATGCCGCAATGACGTTTTCTTGAACCCGGCGCCGCCAACTTGACCTTCCGGCGCTGGAAGCCCCACCTACTGCAGGTCGGCATCGGCCGTCGGCCTGTCATACCAAAAAAGGATCAACCCGGATGACCCGCCCCCTCACGCTGTCCCGACGCTCGTTCCTGTCGGCCTGCTGCTCCACAGCGTTTGCTTCCGGCCTCGCATCCGTCGCACGTCCGACCTTTGCAACGGAACCGCGCCACGCGCTCCGCATCGGCACGAGGGTGCTGGAAGTGCAGGGTAAGCCCGCGACCGTCTTCGGCATCACCGATGCGCAGGGTCGCGCCGGTCTGGTTCTGGACCGTGCCGACGGTTTCTATGTGCGGCTCACGAATGACGGCGGCGAGGCGACGGTGATCCATTGGCACGGTCTTACACCGCCCTTTGGCATGGACGGCAACATGCTTTCCCAATCGCCGATCGCGCCGGGCGCATCGCAGGACTACGCCTTCGACCTCGCCCATGCCGGAACCAACTGGCTGCACTCCCATCACGGGCTGCAAGAAGCGCGCCTGATGGCAGCACCACTGATCATCCGCGAGAACGCCGCCGAGGACCGGCAGGAGGTGGTGATGCTGCTTCATGACTTCAGCTTCATCCCGCCGGAGGAGATCCTCGCGACACTGACCGGTGGCGAGGCGACGCATATCGGTTCGGGCATGGAGGCGATGTCCTCTGGCATGATGCGCGGCCAGGCCGGGGGCATGGCCGGCATGGATCACAGTCAGATGCAGATGGGGAACATGGCAGGCATGGACCACGGTAGCATGTCGATGGGTGGCATGATGCAGATGGACCTCAATGACATCGCCTTCGACGCCTTCCTCGCCAATGACCGGGACCTGACGGATCCCGAAATCATTCCGGTGGAGCGCAAAGGCCGCGTACGTCTGCGGATCATCAACGCCGCGTCCTCGACCAACTTCTGGATCGATCTTGGCACGGCGGTCGGCACGCTGACTGCCGTCGACGGGATGCCGGTCCGGCCGATCGCCGGAAGCAGCTTTGAACTGGCCATGGCGCAGCGACTGGACATTGACCTCAATCTGGCCGACGGCGCTGCGCTGCCGGTTCTGGCGCAGCGCGAGGGAGACCGGACGCGGACCGGCATCATCCTCACGCCAACTGGCGCCGCCGTCGCGAAGATCGACCCGCTGGCCGGGCAGGATGCGCCCCCGGTGCTGCTGGCCCTGGAACGACGCCTCTCGGCGATCACCCCCCTACGCGACCGCCCTGTCACCCGGCAGATCAACGTCGACCTGACCGGCAACATGATGAGCTATGTCTGGGGCCTCAACGGGCGTACCTACGACAACCGCCAGCCACTGGAAGTCACCGCCGGTGACCGTGTCGAGATCACCCTACGCAACATGACAATGATGTCGCATCCGATGCATCTGCACGGCCACCATTTCCAGGTCACGGGCCTCGGCCAGGCGCAACTGCTCGGCGCGATGCGCGATACTCTGCTGGTGCCGGCAATGGAGAGCGTGACGATCGCCTTCGACGCCGACAATCCCGGCGATTGGCCACTGCACTGTCACAACCTCTACCACATGGCGGCAGGCATGATGACGACTCTGAGCTACGTGTAAGCTTCTGCGAGTCAGCGCTCGGCGCATCAAGTGCGTACCCTATGGGCTAGGTTCCAAGGGTCGTTTCCTCACTTACCGCATTTCGGTCGTCAACGGTTCCAGCGTCGCGAGGAAGGCAGCTATCTGGCGTAGTTCGATGTCACTCATGTGCAGCGGACGCAGTTCACTGTGGCCAACCCGGGCAGAAGCTCGGCACGATAGCGCCCGCCGTTCGACAGCTTGGCCAGCGAGAGGTCAAGGTCGTCGGGCAATGCGCTGGTGAAGAGCCCGGCGGCAGCGCCACCGGCGAACACAAATGCGCCCGGGGCGGAAAGCAGGATGGCCCTGCGGGAGAGGGGAATGGACATTTTGGTTTCCCTGGAATGTGAGAACCGGCCCCGTGCCGCCGATCCAGGTCATAGGGTCGACATCGGATTCGCCGATTGAACGAAACGGCTAACTTTGCAGGCGATCCGGAAACCGATAGAAAAAGTTCATGAAATCCATCGTGCGCGGCCGCATTATCCTGTGGGAGGGTGCCAGTCTTTGGGCCTTCGATGTGCCGCCCTCGACGAAAATCCCGCGCAGCACGGATTTTCACGCGCATCATGCCATTCAGTTGACGTTCTCGGTGGGCGGCAGTTTCCGGTTCCGCACTGAGGACGAGGTGGTTGAGGGTCCCGTGGTGTTGATTGCGCCGGATGTGCCGCATGCCTACGATCCGCAGGGGAGGAACGCGATGATTTTCATCGAGCCTGAAAGCAGAATTGGTGCAGTTGTGCTGCGCGAGCTTGCGGGTCGCAACGTCGCCCGGCTCGATCCCGTGAAGTTCGCAGACATTGCGGCCCGCCTGCACTGCATCTGGGAGCCGCCCCGTCCGGACGACGCAACCCTCGTGATGCTGGGGCAAGAGCTTGCAACGCGTGTTGCGGGGGATCCGCTCGAAGGCCAGACACTCGACCCACGGATCTCGCGGGTTCTTGAAAGGCTTTCAGTGGACCTCGACGCACGCTTGAACGCCAGTCGGGCCGCGGGGATTGCCTGTCTTTCGGAAAGCCGGTTCAGCCATCTCTTCGTCGCAGAGGTCGGCTTGCCCTATCGCACCTATGTCCTCTGGCGGCGGCTATTGGTCGCCGTGAACGGCATCGCTGCCGGAAAGACACTTACCGATGCTGCGCATGACGCAGGCTTTGCAGACTCGGCGCATTTCAGCCGGACCTTCCGCAGAATGTTCGGCGTTCCGGCGTCCTTGCTCTTGATGATCTGATGCGCGCTCGAATGGGACCGCTGCTCGGCATACCGGCTGGCCCAGGTCGTTCAGATTAGCTCTTTCGTTCAAGCGGAGGCCCTTGCAGCAAAGCTATGGATGGGTCACCAGAACCGAATCCCAGGAGGATCAAATGATTGAAATCGACCACACTAACATCTGCAACTGCGAACAAAGCTGTGCTTGCCCGCCCGACGAAAGCGTCTGTGTTTGCGGCCCAACTTGCGGCTGCGTTGAAACCTGCACTTGTGCCTCGGAAGTCTGCGATTGCGCCAGCTGAGTCTGATTGCGTCGCTGTCAGGTTCGGCCCCGGTCGGACCTGATCGTCGCCCATAACGCCGCAGCGTATTTTCCCGGGATAGTTCGCAGGTAGAGCGGCGAACGATGTGAAGATAATGCCTATCGATCGACCGCCTCTTCCTTCCGCTTGCTGTGATGAAGGATAGTGCGACGGGGCGCCTTTTCGGGATCTCGCCGGCTAGGTAGGCAAGCGGTAGGTCTGAGGCGAACGAAGGTATGCATCCTCGCAGCGTTTCGAGCAAAACCACGGTCCAGCGGGAGCCACGCGCTCGAAGGTGGAATATGGCGCATGCATCTTGCAAACTGGGTCAATCCACGCTTGATCCGCGGTCGGAGCAAGTTGGATTTCATAGACAGATATCTTGTCGGGCAATGAGCGGAGAGCTGTTTTCCCGAGATCTCTGACAAGAATTCCTTCGGCAGAAGCAGCCTCTGCGACAGTTTGCGTTGTAAGCACTTGGCCGGGAGCAGCCAAGGCAGCAATGCGCGCAGCCAAGTTTACGGTTGAACCGAAAAGATCGTTTCCCCTCCGAATGATCTGCCCATGACTCAATGCAGATCTTGTCAAAGGCAAGCGAGAATCATTTCGGCATGCCGACAAAAGTCTGCCAAGTACCCTGATTGCGATTTGCGGGTTGGGAAACGAGAGCATGACCTCGTCTCCAATCCACTTTATTGGCGGCGCGTGACCTTCAAGCGCGCTGCCAACCATCCCTTCAAAAACCTCGAGCATTGCGATAGCAGTTAGATCTCCATAGACATCGGTAATCGCGCTGAACCCTGCCAGATCAACAAACACGACCGTCGCGAATTCGCTAGCAGGGACTTTCACCATGAGTATGTCCCGTTCCACTGCACCAACCGATCCTCTCTGTTGTTGGTTCAGGGAAGATCACCCCCTTCATAGAGCCAGTTGATGGCTGCGACATCGGGGAAAATCTGGCCGCCCAATTCGCGCAAGTGCTTGGAAATTTCCGGGGTCATTCCGTCAAAAGCCGCACTGCCCGCCTCACCCTTACGAAGCATTGCCCCTGCCCTGAGAATAGGCACCTTGCCTGCGGTGGTTGCCTCGAATTTATCCTCGTGCCGCTTCATCCACGGGAACGATGTGTATTCCAGGATCGCTGGCCACTGGTCAGCGGTCGGTTCAACTTCCAGGAACTCCGCTATTTTCCGGATCGCTGCTTCGTGATTACGCTTCATATCTGAAAAATGCAGGAATAGGACGTTTTTCTCGTCCCGCAACGGCCACCAGGCCGCGAGGAAACCGAAAAACATCCCTTGCATGCCATGGCTGTCGATGACGTCAGTATAGAATGAGGGGAAGTCCGGTCTACACAATGCCTCTCTTGGCACATTCCAGAGCCTGAACCATTCGTCAGAGTGCTGGTCCAGGAACGGCTTGAAGGAGACGAGCGCCTCTTCGGGATTACGAAAAATTACGACGTATTTTACATCCTGCTCTGCTCCATCATTCATGAAGGGCAACTGCGGTGGCGCTGAATGCGACTTGAAGGCGCGCCGGCGGGACGTGGGCATCGCGTCCACGCGGTCGAGGAACGGCCTGATGGGGCTGCGCGGGATGGCTCAGAAATTCAATCCACGGCACTTCCTCGTAAATGTCCCGGAAATCCGTCGTGCCACCCGTGAGCAACTGATGGACAATATTCATGGTCCAAGTCGTGCCGCTCTTGGGCCGGCACTGAGACCACGACATCCCCGTTGCGCCACTTGATCCCTGTGCTGAATTTGAGGCTGTATCCACGGTGGGCCCGAAGGCGGGGCATTGCTGTCGATCATGTCGCTCATCTTTGCAATCTTCCTATTTGACGGTGACCCCACCGTGTGCGGAGGTGAACAGTCCGTTGGCGGATACTTTGGGAAAAGATGGCCCCTTCTAGAATCGGCAGGCCGAGCGTATTTGTCTGCTAATTTACTGGGCTGCCTGGCCGCGCAGCAAGGGTGTAAGGGAAGGGATCGCATGTGGTCCTTTGCCAACTCCTAATCAGCCGCTCGTAACTATGGTTTGCTCGTGGCCATACGCGGCCCTTACCGGATGTTGGCGAAGTCGGCAGGTGCTGCGGTGCAGCTTCACCAGTTGGCCATTCATCGGTTGGCAGCACCTTGTTGGTCGAGAGGGCTGTGATGGAGGACGACACGGCCATTCGATCGTGTTGCGAGGCGCACCTTAGCCTGGGCCTGAAGAGTTTTTTGCGGTAGCGGTCGAGGTCTTTTTCGAACGGCCGGCTTTTCTCAAGCATGAAGAAGCGGATGTTTACCAGCAGTTGGTCAGCCTTTTTCGGCTTGAGCCGTCAAGTTGAGTGTAGTTTGCTGGGCTGAAAGCCGGCGATTGAAAAACGGCACACTCAAAATGCCCGCTAACCGACCACTTTGGGCACGGAGCTGCTGATCTCCGCATCGCGACGACGCGTCCCAAGTCTTCCGACGCCGATATACGAAGACGGCCCTGATCGGCCATACGGCCTGGTCGTTGCCGCGGCTCGGCATCACTGATCTGCCGGCACCATTGCCACATCCCGATCATGTCATCATCGACATGCGTCAGGGCACGGTGCGGATTGCGGTACCCTCGACCAGGGAAGAGAAGGCCAAATGGGACCGGCTCATTGCGCGCAAAGCCGACTTTGAAGAAGATGTCGTGGAACTGAAGGCTATGCTGTCTGACGAAACCGATCCGCGAATGCGACAAATCATCTCCGACGACATCGCGCATTCGCAGAGGATCGTCGACATGATCGGTGGAGCGCTCAGCGGGAAGCCGGCGAAGAAGTGATCGTATGGAAGGGCGGAGAGCGGAAATTAGCTGCAACCTGCACGGGTGTCTGCTATGCGGGACGAAGCAGACCTTCGTGTTCTGAAACCAGTGTCAACAGAGTAGTCATTCATGCGCCGGGTCTGTATCTGATAGGACGTGCATTTAGGTCTACAACACTGCAACAAGGAAGGTTCCATGGCGCTGTTTACCGGACTTTCCGCGTTTCCTTTAACCCCCACGGATCAGGTAGGCCGGCTGAAACCTGACGTGCTGGAAAGGCATCTTGAGCGTATCGTGTCGGCAAGCCCAGCCTCGATCGGTCTTCTCGGCAGCACGGGTAGTTATGCGTATCTTTCCGTTAAGGAACGCAAAGAAACTGTTCGGGTCGCCGCGCAGGCCCTTCAAGGACGGACACCGCTGATAGTCGGTGTCGGGGCTCTTCGGACCGACGAAGCGGCAGAGCTTGCCAAAGATGCGGCCAAGGCGGGGGCACAGGGGCTGTTGCTCGCGCCCATATCCTACCAGAAGCTGACAGACGAAGAAGTCTACTTGCACTTTGAGACCGTGGCTGCTGCAGGCGGTCTGCCCTTATGCATCTACAACAATCCTGGCACCACAAACTTCATGTTCGGACATTCACTGATCGCCCGGCTTTCGAAGCTTCCGAACATAGAAGCGATCAAGATGCCGTTCCCCGCGGATGGAGACTTCGCGGGCGAGCTGTCGGCGATACGGTCCCTCACGCCGGACAGCTTCTCGGTTGGATACAGTGGAGACTGGGGCGCCAATAATGCACTTCTGGCCGGAGCGGATGCCTGGTTTAGTGTCGTTGCCGGTTTGCTGCCTAATGCTGCGGCTCACCTTACCCGTGCCGCGATGGAAGGTGACGTTCAACGGGCTTCCCGTCTTGATCAAGCTTTCGATCCGCTTTGGACGCTTTTCAAGGAGTTCGGGAGTTTCCGGGTGATGTATGCAATTGCTGATCATCTTGACGGTGATGGCATTGCGCCGCTGCGTCCGGTTCAGTCTCTTGATCTGAAGGCGTCAGAAAGGGTTCGGGAAGCACTCGCAGCCCTTGAAGCGGTACTGAGCCAGTCAAGTCGGGCTTGACCTGACGGAGGCGCGCAGCGTCCGCTTGGGGCTCCCAGCCGACCTTCCGTAGTGCAGCTTGTCGATTGGCCTGATCACCTCTTACCCAGCCCGGATCGAAGCTCAGGGGGACGAAGGCCGATGCCGATGCCTCGTTCACCTCCCGGTTCCATGTCGCCGCATAGCGCCGGACAGCGTCATACCCGCCAGCGTAGCCAAGACCGCGAGACGCCTCGAAGATGCGGACCAGGGTCAGCCGGCCCCGCTTCGCGCGCCGCACGTTCTCGGCCAGCATGCGATCCAGTTCGTCCCGCCAGGGGCCGATCTTCGGCTCGGGCTGAACCGCGCGCTCGTAGCTGAAATCGGTCTTCCCCGACCGGATCACCTTGCGCACCACCTTCCGCGAGACCTTCAGCTCGCGGCAGATCTGCTTGATCGACTTCCTCTGATGATAATACGCACGCCGGATCTTCGCGATCGTCTCCACAACCAACACCCCAAACTCTGCCCCCGAATGACCTCGGAAGCATGATGGATCACCGCATCAGGGGGGTCCCGCTTGGGCTCTGGCGCAGATTTGGTGCAGTTGGAGCCATGAGGCGCTATATTTTGGCGATCTTTGAAGGAGGTTGCCGATGGCGTCATGGTTTTCGACGACGAGGATTTTCTCCCCGCAGGGCTTACGGCCGATCAGGTTGAGTTGTTGGCAACTACGATCCGCGTCCACGCTCACTCTTCCGAGCTTCGCGGCCGCCTGTCCGCGCTGTGGCACTATTTCACACCATGTCCACAGCAGGTATCGGCGCCGACCAGCCGACTTCCCGCCCACGGCCGAGCCGTGGAACTCGTCTTGTCGGTGCGCCGCTTTCGCTGCCGTGCCGCCACATTGTCACCGCCAAGATCTTCGCCGAACGGTTCTCGCCTGGCGTCACCCAGCCGCATATGCGGCGTACGTCACGTCTACAGGGGCTGGTGCGCCATCTCGGGCTCGCCCTCGGCGGGCGACCCGGCGCAGGCGCTGGCCCGGCGGCTTCTGCTGCCGGTGAGCAAGGACACATTCTTGCGAAGCGTCCGGGGCACGGCGAGTGAGGCCACCGATGGCGCTGCGCGTGATCGGCATCGATGACTGGGCATGGCGCAAGGGGCAGCGTTACGGCACACTGATCTGCGATCTTGAACGGCGGCAGGTGATTGATCTGCTGCCTGACCGTGAGCCCGCCACCGTGGAGGCGTGGCTCCGTGCGACGCCCAAGCATAAAGATCGTCGCCCGCGACCGCAACGGCGGCTATGGCGGTGCTGTTTCGCGTGCCCTGCCAGAGGCGGTTCAGGTCGCCGATCGTTGGCACCTGTTAGAGAATGTCAGCGCCGCATTCCTGGCCGCCGTGCAGCGAAGCATGCCTGCTATCCGTAAGGCGGTCGGGGCGAAGACGCTCGATCCGAAGCTGCTGACGGCGGCGGAAAAGCTGCAATACGAGGGCTTTCGGCGTCGCAGACAGACCAACCGGATGGTGCAGGAGATGGCTGGTGAAGGCTTTCCCATCAAGCGTATCGTCCGCTTGACCGGGCTCAGCCGCAAGCTCGTTCGCCAGATCCTGCGCGGGGAGCGCGAAGATGTGTTCCGCATCCGCGAGAGCAGCCTGACCGCTTGGCTGCCGCGGCTGGAACGGGAATGGAGCGGCGGATGCCGGAACGGCGCGGAGCTCTGGCGCCGCCTTCAGGCCGCCGGCTTCCGCGGCAGTCTCCGGGTCGTCGGCGAGTGGGCAACACGCCAACGCCGCGCCGAGCAAGCGGTGCCGGCCGGGACAGGCAAGTCACCGCCCGCCCGCAGGATTGCCCGGCTCCTGACCATGGCGTCGGGATCACCTGTCCAGGGCCGATGCGGTTCAGGTTGCGCGGATCGAAGCGGCGTTGCCAGCCTTGGCGGACGCCCGCGCATTGACCGACCGGTTCACGGATATGGTGCGCAACGCACGCGAGGATGCCTTGGCCGGCTGGCTCGACGAGGCTGTAGACAGCATGATCGCCTCCTTCGCCCGCGGCCTCCGGAGCAGACTACGCCGCCGTTGCAGCCGCGTTGCGGGAGCCGTGGTCAAACGGACAAACAGAGGGGCAGATTAATCGGCTGAAGACGCTCAAACGCCAGATGTACGGGCGCGCCAACATCGATTTGCTCAGGGCAAGGCTCATCGCGGCATCATGAACACGGAGATGCATCAACTCTGAGTCAGAGCCCTTATTCCACGCCGATCCACACCATGTACCTGAAAGACATTCTTCGCCAGATCGAGTCCGGCCGTGAAAATCCCCGACATGACCGCTCTCCTTCGTGGATCATCGCAGACCCACCTTGGCACGTAGATGCCGTCGGGGGGCGGTTACATCATCAGAACCAGTCACGTGTCAGGCGCCCGTCTTTCTATATCGTCCTCGAGGGCGGCCATCGCTTGCGCCTGACGCCGGCCATCACGATATCGCGCGAACTGCGTGTCGGCAACGACACCGACAAGTATCACGCTCCCCATCACAGCGAAATTGAGCGACGACGGGATCCCCAGAAGATTGACGAGATTTTGCAAAACCTGCAACAGGATCACCCCGAGCACCACTCCGACGATGGAACCTTCACCCCCACGTAATGAGAATCCTCCAAGGACGGCCGCCGCGATACCGTAAAGTTCGTAGAAGTTTCCGTGCGACGAGGGTTGGACCGAACGGGTGTACATGGCGAAGAAAACGGCCGACATGCCCGTCAAAACCGCGCATATGACATAAGCCAGAACGATCACCCGCGTCGTATTTATCCCGGAATAGCGAGCGGCCTCGATATTCTTGCCAACAGCAAAGAGATGTCGGCCGAAAACGGTCCTATGCAGAACAAACCACGATGCGACGGCAACGAAGCCAAACGCGACGATAGAATGCGGCACACCGAAGGTCCGGCCCGACACGATATACTCCAGCATCGGGAAATTCGCGCCGAAGGTGAACCCGGCAGTGCCATCGGCGGTGTAGAAGCGCGCGATGCCACGATAGATCAGCAAGCCGCAAAGTGTCACCACGAAGGGCTGCAATTTCAGTCGTGTGATAAGCCAACCGTGCACGAAACCGATCAAAACTGAGAGGGCGAGCACGATGCAAAGTGCTATGGGCCAGGGAACGCCCTGCGTTGCAACCAGATCGACGAATAGCACTCCGAGAAGTGCAATGACCGAGCCTACCGAAAGCTCAATCCCTGCCGTGACAATGACAAAGGCCTCCGCGACCGAGAAAAGACCGAAGAGTCCGATCAGGTTCGCGGTATTCGCCAAATTCACTGAAGACAGGAACCTCGGGTTTACCAGGGTTACGATTGCGCCGACGGTGAGGACCAGTGCCGCAAGACCAAAATCCTTCTTCTGCATTTCCGCCTCGACCTATTCCATCGCCAGCCGAAGGATATTCTCTTCGGTCAACTGGCTTCGCGCCAGTGTACCGGCAATCCGACCGCGGCGCATGACCGCGACCCTGTCAGAAACGCCGATCACCTCTTCCATGTCGGAGGAAATCATCAGGATTGCCACACCGAGGCCGGCCATTTCGTGCATCGCGCGATAAACCTCAAACTTTGCGCCGACGTCGATGCCCCGTGTCGGCTCGTCGAGGATCATGACTTTGGGGCGCATTGCCAACCACTTCGCGAGCACGACCTTCTGCTGATTTCCGCCCGAAAGTTCGGCCACCGCGCCGATGAGACGACTTGTCTTGATCGCGAAGTTCTGTCGCGACCTCTCGGCAAGTGCCATTTCGCCCGCTCGGTCGACGATTCCCGATTTTGACATTCGGCGAAGGCTGGGCAGGGCGATGTTCTGGATGATCGAAAAGTCCAGAAGGAGCCCCTGCCCTTTCCGGTCCTCGGGCACGAGGCAGATGCCCGCCGCAATCGCCTCGGCCACCGAGCCGGGGGGCAGCGGGCGGCCCTCGACCATCACCTCGCCCGCAATCAGCGGATCGACACCGAAGAGCGCGCGCGCAAGTTCGGTTCGTCCTGCACCGACAAGCCCCGCAAGACCGAAAATCTCGCCCGCACGAAGCGACAGATCGATACTTTCATGCGGATAGGTTTGGGTCGTCACGCCGCGGGCCTCCAGCACTGTCTGGCCGACATCGTGACCTTGTCGCACATAAAAATGACTGGCATCCCGGCCGATCATCATGCGTGTGATCCTGCTCTTCGAGATCTCGGACTGTTGTAGCTCGCCAGCGTTTCGCCCGTCGCGCAGCACGACGACACGATCTGCCACCGCTTCAATCTCGGCGAGCCGGTGGCTGATGAAGAGAATAGCCACGCCCTTTGCCCTGAGCTGCCGGATGATCTCCAAAAGGCGGTTGGTTTCCGTAATCGTCAAGCTCGATGTCGGCTCGTCCAGAACCACGAGCCGCGCGTCGATCGAAAGTGCGCGGGCAATTTCAAGCAGCTGCTGATCCGCCAATGACAGCGTCGCGACGGAATCGGAGGGGCCATAGCGTGTCCCCAGAGTCTTGAGGATAGGCGCTACCTGACGCTCCATCGCCGCTCGGTCCATGCGCCTTGACCAGCCCCGTCGGATTTCGCGTCCCAGCAGCACATTGCCTGTCACATCCAGATTGGTGAACGGGTTCAGTTCCTGATGGACGAAGGCGATGCCCCGCTCGGTAGCGCGCGCGGGATCGAGCGCCGGAAGCCGTTCACCGTCGATGACAATAGACCCGCTTTCAGGCGAGATCGTTCCGCCGAGCACTTTCATGAGCGTCGACTTTCCGGCGCCATTCTCGCCTACTAGGCCTACGACCTCACCGCCGCAGATCGACAAATTCACACCCTGAAGGGCGACGGCCCCGGCATAGACCTTGGTTACACCTTCAAGTTTTAACGTGATACCAGACAAACCCGTCCCGATCCTGGTTTCAGAGACACGCAGACTGCACGGGCCCGCTGGCCCATGCAGTCCTGTCAAGCGGTGGGAGCGCCGCCTAACCCCCGACGCGAGCCTTCAGTTCGGCCTCGAAGGTATCGACGTTATCCTTGTCGATGACCTTCGTCGGAACGATGATAAGGCCGTCGGCGGGGATGCCCGATTTGTCACCTTCCAAGTAGGCTGCCATAAGCTTCATGCCCTGATAGCCCCACTGGTAGGGGTCCTGTACGACGGTCCCGGCAAAACTGCCTTCGCGTACCGCACCAAGTGTAATCGGATCTTCGTCGAAAGCGATAACCGTGATTTCTCCCAGTTTGCCGGCGGCCTGAAGCGCCTCGTATATCTTTGGCGGATTGTAGGAATAGAAGCCGACCATGCAGTTGATTTCGGGGTTCGCCGCGAGAACGTCGTCGACGTTGGAGCGGGCGCGGGCAAAGTCGACGTCGTCACCGCGAACGTCAACGAGCTCAATGCCCTTCCCGTCGACGGCCTGACGAAAGCCGGCAATGCGCTCGACGGCGTTGTCAGCTCCGAGGAACCCGACGAAGCCCATGCATGTGCCGCCATTTGGCATCGCCTTGACCGCAATTTCACCCGCCTGCACACCCGCGAGCGTGTTCGAAGACCCGAGATAGGCGATGCGGTTCGAGGCAGGGTTGTCGCTGTCGGTAGTGAACAACGGAATCTGCGCGGCGATCCGGTTGAAGGCGTCAATCGAGGACTTCGGGTCCGCCGAAGAGATCATGATTGCATCGGTGCCGGCCGCGACAAGGTCATCCATGAGCGCGTTCTGCAGGGCAGCAGTACCTTGGGCTGGATAGCGAAACTGGGTTTCGTAACCCGGCAGTTCGGCCTGCGCTGCCTTCACGCCCGCTTCGGACAACTTCCAGAAGTCGGAGGCCGCGTTGACGACGAAGGCGATTGCCGGTTTATCCTGAGAGTAGGCGACCGAAGCCGCGAGCGATGCCATCGTGGCGATTGCCACTGAGTTCAAGTGTTTCATACATTCCTCCATGCCACCCTGTGGTGGCGGTGAATTTTGATCGGGAAAGAGTACCAAGGGCCAGCCGAACCAATCTGGTCAGGGATCGAGCGCCGTGGACAGTTACCCGGATTGTCACCCTGCACCGGGATCAACTTGAACCCGGTGCACAGTCGCTATTGCCTTCAATTGTCTGCACAGAACGCTGGTTCAGCGGTCGTGCAGACATCGAGACCTGTGTAGAGGGGATCCTCGACCGTTTCGCCGTTGATGAGCTTGATCATCACGTCAGGCGATTTGTAGCCCATCTCGAACGGGCGTTGACCGACCTGTGCGTTGCTGCGCCCCTCGCGGAAGGCCTGTGTCTGCGGTGGCAGGGTGTCGCCAGCGATGATGATCAGATCACCGGATTTGAGCTTGTCCATGACCTGGTCTGTCACCTGGGTATAGGCCTGCGGTGCGAACTGGGCCCAGCCACCGATCAGGATGAACGCATCTAGGTCCGGGTTCGCGATAAACACGTCCGACATCTGTTGGTTGGCAAGGTCGGCCTGGTCGTTGGTGAAGACCGGACAGCCTTCGATCTCGGTCCATCCGCCTTGTCCGGTCAGACGGTCGATCCCCTTCTCGCCGCTTGCTGTATCCCGGAAGCCCTGCGCCCTGGCGTTGATGTTATCCGCTGCCACGTTGCCGAGTTGAAGGCAGACGGTGCCGCCATCGGATTTCAGCGCCATTGCCTGCTCGGCCATCTTGACGCCCATCTGATAGTTGTCGGTCCCGAGGTAGGTCTTGCGTAGATCTCGGTCGGCCTCAAGAAAGTCGGCGTCGATCGTCATGACCGGAATCGTCGGTGCGATCTCGCGTATGCGATTGGCCATAGCCGGTGCGTTCGAGGGCGAGATGGCGATGGCCGCCACGCCGCGGGTCAGGAGGTCGTCGACGATCTGCACTTCTCCGGCCTCATCAGCGGAGGAGGCAGGGCCAGTGTAGAGGCATTCATATTCACTGTCCGCATTCTCGGACATCCATTTCTGGCAACCGAGATTGATCTGTTCGAAGAACGGGTTGTCGAGGCCCTTCACAACGATTGCGAGTGTCTTCTTTTCTTGCGCCAGGCTGGCACCGGCCCCAATGGCCAAGGCGGAAGCGGCGGCGAGTAAGACGAGTTTCGATTTCATTCTCTCTCTCCCTTTGTTGCATTCTCCGGCGCCGAACGGGGTCAGCCGGGATACCAGATACGCCGCGGTTCTTGGCCGCCGCGCTCGTACCTCCATGCTCGATCAATAAGATCCTCAAGTCCTACTTCCGGCGCCCAGCCGAGGTGCTGGCGGGCCTTGGCGTTGTCCAGAAAGTTGCTGTGGAAAGGCGTGTCTATGGCAACGGGCTTCAGCCCGAAGCGCGCGCTAACGATGCGGGCAACCTCTGCATAGTCGACCGGGTCCGTCATGGAGATGTTGAAGAGCTGTTGGTGCGCTGCAGGGTTGTCGATTGTGGATAAGATGGCCCGAACCAGATCGTCGACATGCAGGAAATTGCGTTTGAGCGGGGCGCCCTCGTGATCGTGGAGGATTGGTACGTACCCGCCAGCGGCATAGCTCGAGAGTTGATCCTTGGGGATCAGATCCGACCAGTTGGGTCCGCCGAACTGATTTGGTCCGAAAGCAAGGGCGAAGCGGAAATCGTCCTTTTCCATGAGCCAAGGCGCGCGCAGGATGCAACCGTTGAGTCCATACTGGATCTGGTATTGCTCCAGCATGACTTCCTCGAGAATCTTGGTCAGTGCGTAGCAGCCAGGATAGGCGCGCCGCGGCGATTCTTCGGTGATCGGCGCAGCGTAGCCGTGGAAGATATGCCCGACGGCGCAGTCGCCGCTGATCAGGATGAATTGGCGCGCGTCCGGAGATATGCGAAACGCCTCGAGAAGCAGAAACATCCCCTTGATCGCCACGTCGATAACCAGATCGGGGGATTCCTTGACCGCCGCCATGTGAAGAACATGGGTGACGCCAGCCATCGCGCCATCGATAGTCGCACGATCCGCAAGCGATCCTCTTGCGATACGGAGGCCGTCGGCATGATCGACGGTTCGGTTGTTGCAAAGCGCCACGATCTCCGCGTCGCGAAGTCGAGGTTCGGCACGCACGGACTCCAGGAAATTCCGACCGACTTTTCCGGCTCCTCCTGTGATCAACAGCTTCATGGAATCTCCCTATGCTTGAGGTTATGGTTGTTTACTAATATTATTACGTCAAGTATTTGCTTTCCGTTTGTCGATAGGTATTCATGAGGGAAGGACTGGCACCCAAATGCCGGCTTTGCTTGACGCGCCGGGAGCTGAGGGAGGATATCGTAGTGTCGCGACTGAAATTATCGAGAATTTCCAAAAGCTTTGGGGCGATTCAGGCGCTCTCGGACGTATCGCTCGAAGTGTCGCCCGGCGAAGTTCTCGGCCTCATGGGGGACAACGGGGCCGGCAAGTCGACCCTTGTGAAAATTATTGCGGGGAACTTTCCTCCGTCAGGTGGCGAGATTCGAATCGACGACAAGTCGGTATCGTTTCACAAGCCCAGAGACGCTCAGCGCGACGGAATTGAGGTCGTCTACCAGGACCTCGCGCTCTGCGATAACCTGACGGCCGCGTCCAACGTGTTTCTCGGCCGGGAAGCAATGCGGGACCTCGGTCCAGTGCGCTATATCGACTATCCGGCCATGAACCGACGCGCCGCAGATCTTTTCAAGCAACTCAAATCCGAGACCCGTCCGCGCGATCTGGTGCGCAAGATGTCCGGCGGGCAGCGCCAGGCCGTCGCAATAGCGCGTACTCTTCTGTCCAATCCCAAAATCGTGCTGATGGATGAGCCGACCGCTGCCATTTCCGTCCGTCAGGTCGCGGAAGTTCTCGACCTCATTCGGCGGCTTCGGGATCAAGGTATCAGCGTCATCCTCGTCAGCCACCGCATGCCCGATGTCTTTGGCGTATCGGACTCGATAGCGGTTCTGAGGCGCGGGGAGTTGGTGGCGCGGAAGCCAGCAGCACTGTCGTCGCCCGAAGAGGTTACGGGACTGATCACCGGCGCAATCGAAGCCGCCTGACGAAAGGGACAGTAGTATGTCGACACTCGATGACGCGATCGGAAAATCGCAGCACGCCAGCAGGTTGTCACGGCTTATGGGGCAGCAGGTGTTCTGGGTGTTCATTGCGGCAGTACTTGCCTGCCTCGCACTCTCCTTTCTCACCGACTCCTTCGCATCTGACCGTAATCTCTTCAATGTCGCGCGCAATTTTGCCTTCGTTGCCATCATTTCGATTGGAATGACGACGGTGATTGCGTCTGGTGGAATTGATCTCTCGGTCGGTTCGGTCGTGGTGCTGAGCGCGATGGTAATCAGTGTCGCGATGTCTTCTGGGCTGACTTTCTGGTTATCCGCGCTTATGGCGATAGCAGCCGCCCTATTTATCGGCTTCCTGAACGGCGTTCTGATTGCGTATGTGGGCATTCCGGCGTTCGTTGCCACGTTGGGCATGCTTTCTACGGCACGCTCCGCCGCAATGGTCCTCTCAAACAACAAGATGATCTGGGAATTCGGCCCAGACCATACCCTTTTGCTTTGGGTGGGCGGTGGGTCGACCTTTGGTTTGCCGCACCCGTTGTATGTGCTGGCAGTTCTGGGGATCGTCGTATCCGCCATGTATCGCTGGTCCCGCTGGGGGCAGTATGTATTCGCGATTGGCGGAAATGAGGCCGCAGCGCGCCTGACAGGAATACCGGTCAAGCAGCTGAAGGTCTCCATCTACATGTTCTCGTCGCTGACAGCAGGCATCGCGGGCATCCTGATGGCGGGCTGGCTTGGCAGCGTGACGACCAATCTGGGACAGGGAATGGAACTCGCGGTGATTGCCGCGGCGGTGATTGGCGGTGCCAATCTGGCGGGCGGCGAGGGTACGGTGACGGGCGCCATCGTCGGGGCGCTCCTTATCGAGGTCATCCGCAACTCCCTTATTCTCCTTGGAATATCGACATTCTGGCAAGGAATGTTCATAGGCACTTGCATCATAATCGCTGCGGGCTTCGATCGGATCAGAAGTCTCGGGAACTAGGGTGGAGTAGCGACGAAATGGGGCCTACGCCGCACGAATGGAGAGTTAATTGAGACCCACGATGATGGATGTTGCGGCACATGCAGGCGTGTCGCAGGCGACGGTATCGCTCGTGTTGAACGGCAGCGAAGGTGCGCGCTTCAGTGATGCGACGCGCAAGAAGGTTCAAGACGCGGCGGACGCAATTGGATACCGACTGGCGCATCGGCCCGCCAATTCCACGCCATCGGACCGGAAGATCATCGGATTCATCGTCGATGAGATTACGACTGACCCCTGGATGGCTCTCGCATTCGAGGGTGCCCGCGAAAAGGCCCTGGAATTCGGCATCACCACAACCCTCGTGGTGGCCGGTAGCCTTGAGGCAAGCGAAGATGATCTCTTCTCCATGTTTCCAAAGCCATCACTTCTCGGATACATCTACGGAACGATGTTGACGCGGAGGGTGGAGGTTCCCGCGCAACTCCTGGAGTCGAACTCAATTCTTTTGAACTGCTACGATCATCGTCGCAAGTTGCCGTCCGTTGTGCCGGGTGATCTTGTTGGCGGCCGAACAGCAACCGAACGATTGATCAAGGCCGGGCGCAAGCGCATCGCTCTCATCAATGGCCAAGATGGAATTGACGCGTCAAGCGATCGTTTGCGAGGATACAAGCAGGCCCTTTCAAGCAATGACATAAGTTTTGACGTTGAGCTGGTGCGGCACGGCAATTGGGAGCTTTCCTCCGGCTACAAAGAAACCCACGCCCTCATGCGCATTGATCCTCGCCCCGACGCAATTTTCTGCGCGAACGATATGATGGCGCTTGGCTGTATTGAGGCACTGAGGGAACTTGGCGTGGGCGTGCCAACGGATGTATCAGTGATCGGTTTCGACAATCGCGACATTGCCCAGTTCATTCGCCCCGGTTTGACCACGCTGGTTCTGCCGCAGTACGAGATGGGAATTCTTGCAGCTGAAATGCTGATCGACATGGCGGGCGGCCTCAATGTGCGCCACGATCAGATCAAGGTGGAATGCACGCTCATTGAACGCGAATCCGTTTGACCACACCGAAGCGGCCTGCTGAAGCTGGTTCACTTTGCGAGGCTGGGGACGCGTCGGGGCCCTCACGATCCGATTGCTCGGAGAAGCGATGCTCTTGCCGAGGCCAGATGCAGTCGGCAGGCATGTTCGACCCGTGCCGGACTTCCGCTCGCCAAGGCGTCGATATAGGCCAAGTGTTCGTGGAGGGCGATTTCGTTCCGCTCCCTCTCGTCGCGCTTGTTCCACTGGTAGTGGTAGTGGAAGATCAGCGTGATGATGTCGTAGAAGCTGTCGATGAACCGGTTCGGCGCAAGGGATGTGATCAGGCGGTGAAATCGGCTGTCGATTTCAGAGAAATCGTGGAACCGCGTGTCGATGTCATCAAGCAATGCCAGGTGGTCGTGACGCAGATCCTCCAAGGCGCCCCAGACGGTTGCTTCCGGCGGCTCGTCGCAGAACTTCAGCGCCGAACGCAGTTCAAACATCTCGCGAATTTCGAACAGTTCGAGCGCGAAGGTGTCGGTGAAGCCGACGAAGACCCACCCGGAACTCGAACGCTTCTCGATAAGCCCGAAGCGTTCGAAGCGGTTGAGAAACTCTCGAATGGTCGTCACGGCAACCTTGAATTGCCGCGCCAACTCCAACTCGCTGAAGGACGTGCCAGGCCGCGCATCGTCGCGCAGCATCCAATCCATGAAAAGTTGCTCGACGTGATCTGATGTCGAGACGGTTTCCGCATCCGGAAACCCTTCGGCCTGTTTGCCGGTGACACGGCGTACCGGGTCGCCGCTGGTAACCACGCCGCAATTCACGAAAGCTTCAAGAACCTTGCGGACGGTCGTCCTGCTCACACCAAGCATTTGGCTTAGGGCCACCTCGGATGGCAACCTTGCCCCCTCACCCAATTCTTCAGCGAGGCCGAGCATCTTGTTGAACGTCCGCTTGAACACGATGTTGCTTTTCATTCACCCTCCCACTTGACGTAAGGTCGCTTCAGTCCCGGCGCGCATCTCGTCTGGTAGATCAGAAGCGCCATCTGACTCGCACTTGCCCGAAGAACTTCTGGCACTACCAATTTGGTCGGCAATCCCCACGCAAATTTGAGTTCTATATGTTTTTTATCATAAAAAAACAAGTTGACTTGATAACTGTCTGCTGTCCTTTTTAGTTAAAAAACAGACAGTGAGGATGCCCTGTGGGTCCGACGAAGAACGAATTGCGAGCCGCAACTCCGGCAACGCGTATCGGCTCGGACCGATTGGGGATCGGCCTGCGACTTCTGAGCATCGGCCCGGTTCTGATCCTCGGGACGCTCGTCGTCGTTGTCAGTCTTTTGACGCCCAACTTTCTCAAGCCGATCAATCTGAGCAACATCATGGCCCAGACCGCCGTGATCGCAATTGTCGCGATAGGTCAGCAGGTTGTCATCCTCACCCGGGGCATCGACCTGTCGGTCGGCGCCAACGTTGCACTCGCGACCGTCGTCGGAGGGCTCGTCTATCAGCAGGTCGATTCCGCGCCACTCGTCGTCGCGGCGATCATCCTGACGGCCACGTCGGTCGGGGCTGTAAACGGTCTCTTCTACGTCTATGGTCGGTTGCCCCATCCATTCATCATCACGCTCGCAACGCTCAGCATCTGCCGTGGCCTGGCGCTCGAGATCGCTCCAGGGCCATACCACGATGCGCGGAATGCCCGGCGCGATCGAAGCGCTTGGCGCCGGTCGCCTGCTTGGCATTCCGGCCTCGGCCTATATCGTCGTTGGCGTGGCGGCCGTTGTTTTCGTCATACTCAAGACCATGACTTGGGGGCGCTGGCTCTATGCGGTCGGAAGCGCACCTGAAGCCGCGCGAAGCATGGGTATCCCGGTCAACGGCGTCCTCGTGTCGGCCTATGTCCTGTCGGGTGTCTGCGCCGGACTCGGGGCGGTGGTTCTTGCCGGTCGCACAGCCGCCAGTTCGCCACTTTACGGCAACCTTCTTGAGCTTGACACCATCGCCGCCGTCATCATCGGCGGCGCAAGTTTCCTTGGGGGGCGTGGCCATCTTGGTCACGCGCTGATCGGAGCAGTGATGATCGGCGTGATCCGCAACGCGCTGAACCTGCACAATGTCGATGTCTATTTCCAGATGATCGCGATCGGTCTCATTATCGTCGTCGCAGTCGAAGCCGACGTCTTGCGCAGCCATCTCGAAGCGCGCGCGCGGACACAGCAAGCGGGCGAGACCGAATGACCCGCGCCGCGCCCGTTCTGTCAGTCCGCAACGCGCAGAAGCGCTTTGGCGCGGTCCGCGCGCTCAAAGGGGTCAGCATCGAGGTAAACCGCGGTGAAGTGCTCGCACTGCTCGGTGACAACGGCGCGGGGAAGTCGACCCTCATCAAGTGCATTTCGGGTATCCACATGCTCGATGAAGGCGAGATCCTGCGGGATGGTGCGCCGGTGCGCTTGTCGTCGCCCGCCGCCGCCCGGATGGCCGGGATCGAAACCGTCTATCAGGACCTCGCGCTTTTCGACAATCTGACGCCCGCGCAGAATTTCTACTGCGGACGCGAAATCGCAGGTCCCGCCTGGCTTCCGCGTCCGCTGCGCTTTCTCAGCAGCCGCGAGATGAACCGCGAGGCCGCCGCCGTCATCGACCGCCTGAAGGTGGTGCTGCCGCGCCTGGACGCGCCGGTCGCCGTCATGTCGGGCGGGCAGCGGCAGGCCATCGCCGTGGCGCGCGCGTCGGTCTTCGCGCGCGACGTGGTGATCCTTGACGAACCGACCGCCGCGCTCGGCCTGCGGGAATCGCGCAAGGTGCTCGACCTGATTGCGCAACTGCGTGACGAGGGCACGGCGGTGATCCTCATCACGCACAACATGGAACACGTCCTCGAACTCGCCGACCGGGCCGCAGTGCTGCGCCAAGGCCGCAAGGTCGGCGAGGTCGTTCCGGATCAGAGCAACAAGCAGGATCTCGTCTCGATGATTGTCGGGGCGGAGATCTGACGAAATCGCCGTCCGTACCTGAGCGGCGTCAACAGGACCACCCGCGAACGGGCGGTCAACCAAAGGGAGGTCAAGATGAGACTAGGACTAATCTCGGTCGGAATAGCGTTCTTCGCTTCGACCCTGCCGGCATTCGCTGAGGATGCGGTCAAGCTCGGCTTCATCACCAAGTTTCCCGTGCCCTTCTTCGCGACGATGGAGGACGCGGCAAAGGCATATGCCGCGGCCAATCCCGGCGTCGAGATTATCTACGGACAGGGCCAGTCTGCAACCGATATCGAAGGGCAGATCGCGCTGATCGAGTCGATGGTTGCCCAAGGCGTTCAGGGTATCGCTCTTACCCCGGTGGACCCGACGGTCGCCGCTGCGCTCGACAAGGCGGTCGCCGCGGGCGTCAAGGTTGTACTCATGGACAACAGCATCCCAGATTGGGAAGGTCGCACGGCCCTCGCAACGACGGACAATTATGCCGCGGGCAAACTCGCGGGCGAGTTCCTTGCCACCCAGATCAAGGATGGCGACACGCTTGGCATTCTTGAAGGTGTGCCCGGTGTCCCGGCACTGGATGATCGTGTAAACGGCATGCTGGAGGGTCTGGGCGACCGCAAGGTCAATATCGTCGCGAAAGCCGGCACCAACTGTACTGAAGAACTTGGGATAAGCGCGGCCGAGGACATGCTGACGACCCAGTCCGACCTCAAGGCGATCTACGCCGCCTGCGGGCCCCCTGCCGCCGGTGCCGCGCGGGCGATCAAGAATGCCGGCATTGCGCCTGAGAATATCGTGCTCGTCGGTTTCGATTTCTGCTGTGGAGAAGCTGAAGCGATGACCGACGGGATCGAGGATGCGACCGTCGCGCAGTTTCCGACCAAGATGGCGGAGCTGGGCGTCGATGCTCTGGTCAAGTCGATACGTGGCGAAGAAGTGCCAAACCTGATCGACTCGGGTGCGGCGCTCGTTACACCGGCCAACATGGCCGATTTCCAGTAATCGCCAACCGGGGCCGCCCTTCCGGCGGCCCCCCCAACTTTCTTCAACATGGACTGCACCGGAAATCATGACGTCAGTTCAAGCGCTCGTATGCTCCGAAGCGGGCAGGCTCATTCTTGAAACGCGCGAAGTGCCGCTCGAAAAGCCCGGCCACGCTCTCGTGCGACCGCGGCGGGTAGGTATCTGCGGAACCGATTTCCACATCTTCGAGGGCAAGCATCCCTTCCTGCGTTACCCGCGGGTCATGGGGCACGAACTGGCCGTCGAGGTAGTAGAGGCTCCACAAGAATCAACGATCTCGGCCGGGCAGATATGTGTGGTCAACCCATACCTTTCCTGTGGGCGCTGTCATGCCTGCCGGTCAGGCAAGCCCAATTGTTGCGTCAGTGTCTCCGTCCTTGGCGTCCATGAGGATGGCGGCATGACCGAACTTCTTTCGGTTCCCGCAGACAATCTGCTGCCTGCGCCTTGTCTTACGGCTGACGAGTGTGCCGGCGTCGAGTTTCTTGCGATTGGTGCCCACGCCGTCCGACGCGGCGCCGTCGCCCCCGGCGACCGGGTCCTTGTCGTTGGCGCCGGGCCGATCGGCTTTGGCGTATGCCTCTTTGCACGGCTGTCCGGCGGGCATGTAGTTGTCCATGACCGTTCTCCGGAACGCGGGGTAGCTGCTGCGGATCTCGCCGGGGTGCAGTTGCTGCCCATGGGTGCGGACCTGCTAGAAAACGCACGTGATTTCACCGACGGCGACGGGTTCGACGTCGTCTTCGATGCGACCGGCACCAGGGTAGCGATGGAACGAGGGTTCGATTGCGTCGGCAACGGCGGTCGGTACGTGCTGGTCAGCGTTGTCACCGAAACGGTCACGTTCCAGGATTCGGACTTTCACCGTAAGGAACTGACGCTACTTGGAAGCCGCAATGCGACGGCCGAAGACTTTGAGCGCGTCATGACCGCGATGCGCGCCGGCGAAGTTCCGATTGACCGCCTCATCACCCACCGCACGAGCCTTCGCCAGGCGGTAACCGACCTGCCTCGCTGGGCGCAGGACAAGACCGGCTTGCTCAAAGCGGTTATTGAATTCAGTTAGACGATCCGGCGCCGTAGTCGCGTTAACGGGCCTGAGGTTGCTGGTTCATTGATCAGGCGGTAGGCGGTGTCGATGCAGACACAGAAGATTGGCTACAAACGCCACCGGTTTCCGCCACAGATCATCGCTCATGTTGTTGGCCCTACGTCCGGTTCAACTTGAGCCTGCACGAGGTCGAGGAGCAGAGCTGGAACGTCGCGTGGACGTTTCGAGACGATCCCGCGCTGGACCCTGAAGTTCGGCCCCCTGATCGCCCACGTTCTACGGCGACGGCAGCCGCGCCCCAGCGATGTCTGGCACCTGGATGAAATCGTCGTCCCCGGGGATGCTCTCTCGTTCCGTGATGGCTTCAACACACATCACATTGGCACATTTGCACATTGCGATGCCGTCAGGTTGGGCGCATCGACGACCGCTGGCGTCACGACCGACCCGCACGAAATGGAATGGCTCGTCGCAATCATCGACGCCCCAGCACCCTCACCTAAACCGCTTGCCCTTCATTAGAAGAAGACTTCAACCTGAGACACTACCCAATGGAATGAGGACCCAACGCGCTTTTCTCATTATCGCGCTAGGCTCCAGCGGCGACCGCGGATTCACAGCGAGCGCCAGCGAAGGCAACGGTGAAGCTGTCGATCTCCCCCCGCCTGGCCGTCAAACACGCGGCAGTCGAGAGCGCGTCCGCCAGTGCGGCCGACGGGGCGGAAATTGACACGCCGCGCCAATGCAGTGCAGCCGGTTCGCCAGTGACAGGGTGAAGGATGTGGCCGCGGCGGCCCGCGGCATCGAAAACGGTGCCAAGTGGTGCTGAGGTTGCCAGAGAGCGTGCGCGAAGCGCGACCTCACCCCCTTGGGCGAGCTTGACCGGCCACGAGCCGCCGTCAGGATGCCCGCCAAGGGCGCGCATTTCGCCGGTATCGACGAGGATGTCGGTCAGCTCCGCAGCCTCCAGCAGCGCCGCCACGCGGTCTGCGATGTAACCCTGCGCGATACCATTCAGCGTCAACGCCATGCCCGGCGCAAGCGACGCCGCGTCCGTGGAAAATCGCAGATCGGACCAGCCGCCGAGGGCGCGAACCTCAGAGAGTTCGCGGGTGGTCGGCCGCCCGCCCGAAGTCGCGCGCTTCGCCCAGAGTGCCCAGAGAGGCTGCACGGTCGGATCGAAAAGTCCGCCCGTCGCACGGTGCGCTGCACCGGCCTGCGTCAGGCATTCCAGAAGATCAGGCGGTGGTGTGTCGAGCGTGCCGGCCGCGTTAAGACGCATCAGGGCGCTATCGGGCCGATACAGGCTGAAAATATCCTCCAGCCGTTCGATCTCAGCGGCTGCGCGGGCGGCGATGGCGGGTGCTTCGGGATGGGCGAGACGGATCGTGGCCCGTGCGCCGAGCGCAAATCCCGACCAGACGTAAACCGGAGTCGCGCCAGCGCGCGCGGAGCCTGGAAGCGCCAACGCGGCGGCCGAAATGGAAAGGAAGCGGCGGCGGTTCAGCATGGGATCATCCCTCGATCTTTTCGGACAGTGCCTTCAGACGCAAGTTGTAGTCGGCGTCTTCATCGGATGAGGCGTCGCCGTCCAAGGCGACCGGCGCTATCACCGCGTCGTCGGGAACCTCGGACAGCGACATGACGGTACCGCCGCGCAGAGTGGCGAAGGCGGCGGCCTTGGCGGGATCGGCGAACGGCACGAGTTCCGGTGCACCCATGCCGCCTTCGACGGTGGAGCCGACAACATAGTGCGCGGTGGTGGCGTCAATCCAATTGGTCTTGCCAGGGTCTTCCCAAGTGGCGCTGACGGCACCCATGTCGTTGACATAGATGGCGAGGATCACGCCGTCCTGCTCGGGAAGGCGGGCATAGGCAACGGCATCGCGCACCTGGCTGAAGAAAAGCGGTTTGCCGGGGTAGCCGTTGAGATGCACTTGGGCTTTGGGACCGGAATGTTCGAGTACATTCATCTGGCAATAGTGGCCGACGGCATCCTCGGTCAGGGCGACGGGCGAGATGTCCTGCGCCTCTTCCTTGCAGGCGGTCAGGGCGAGGAGGAATACAACGAGCAACAGGCGCTTCATGGTGTCACCTTGCGGAATGCTGCCGCGGCCAGGGTGAGGGCGATGAGCGGCCAGATCGCCACGGAGAGCGCCGACTGCCAGAGCGGGATCGCGTTGGCCGCGCCTGCGACACCGGCAGCGGCGGCAGATGCCTCGGATGCAGCGAGGTTGAAAAGGCGGAAGGCATCGGCGGGGTTGGCAAGCAGCGCAACGGGGAAGAGATTGGTGGTGAACCAGCCGCCATCATCGGCCACCACGGCGGCGAGCAAGCCAAGATCGTAAAGGACGACGGCACCGAGCCAGAGCCCGATCGCCAGACCTGCCGCACCGGATGGACGCCGGGCGAGCGACGAGAGCGCGTATCCGGCTCCGAGGAATGTCGCGCCGAGAAGGACCGAGGTCCAGGTCAGGCGCATGAGCGCCGGCAGCCCAGAGGTCGAGGCAGGATCGGACCAGAAAGCCACAGCACCGGCAAGGCCATAGCCTGCGACGACAGCAAGGACGAGGACGCCGAGGTGGGCGAGAAGCTTGCCGACCAATATCTCCACTCGCGCGCCAGGATAGGTCAGGAGAAGCGGCAGCGTGCCGCGCTCGGCCTCTCCGGCGACGGCGTCGAAGGACATCAGGAGCGCCACCAGTGGAACGAGATAAACCGCGAGCGAGGTAAGCGAGGCGACGGTAACGGAGAGGCGGTCCACCCCCAACGCGCCGGTGGGTGCGGAGCCTGCGGCGGACAGCACCAGCGCGAAAAGTGCCATGAGCGCGACGGCGATCGCGACCCAGCGGTTGCGCAGCGCGATGCGGAATTCGGTGACGGCAGTGGTGAGGATGCGGTTCATTGCCCATCCCTCCGGCTGAAATGGCTGTAGATGTCCTCAAGGCTCGGCGGCACGACCTCGATATCGGCCACCTTGTCACCGAGGCCCGTGACCCGTGTCAGCATCCTCAGCTTTTGGTCCTGTCCACAGGAAAGCCGCAGGTCCGCGCCGACGCGGATTGCGCCGGGCAATGCGGCGGCAATATCGGATGCATAGCCGTTCTTCGCGGTGACGTGCATCGTCACCGGCAGCGCGGCGCTGCGGCGCAAGTCGGCGAGCGATCCGGTCGCCACCATACGGCCCTGCGACAGGATCAGGATGCGGTCGGTCCGCGCCTCGACTTCGGTCAGCGCGTGAGACGAGAGGAGGACCGCCGCGCCGTCCGCCGCGAGCCCGTCAAGGAGAGTGTAGAAGTCGCGGCGGGAAACCGGATCGAGGCCCGATGTCGGCTCGTCCAGCACCAGAAGCCTCGGCTTGCCGATCAGCGCCTGTGCCAGGCCGACGCGCTGGCGCATCCCCTTGGAATAGGTGCCGATCCGGCGGCGGGCCGCATCATGTAGCCCGACACGGTCGAGAAGCGCGCGCGCGCCTTTCGGGCTTTCGCCGCGCAGGGCGAGGAAATGGCCGATCTGCTCCTCGCCCGTCAGTGCCGGGTGGAAGGCGGTGTTTTCCGGCAGATAGGCCACCTGTCGCCGCGCCTCCGCCGAACCGGGTGTCGCGCCGCAGACCTCGATCGCGCCGGCGTCGAACGGCAGAAGCCCGAGGATGATCTTCATCAGCGTCGACTTGCCCGCGCCATTGTGGCCGAGAAGTGCGACACGGCTGCCCGGCTCCACCGTCAGCGAAACGGCGTCGAGCGCCTTGAGCCGCGCGAAGGTCTTAGTGAGTTCCGAGATTTTCAGCGTCGATGTCATCATACTTTCCTTCCGTCCAGCGCCCGGCAACGTCGGCTTCCATAGCCGCGATGGCGGGCGGGACGGGAATGACCGGAGCGGTCATCAAGGGGTGGGAATCCAGCACGCCGCCGGGCAGCGTGGCGGGGAAGCTCTTCTGGCTCCACCGCACCAGTTGCACCGCCGGAGAGCCGGTCAGAAGTGCTGCGGCGGGCTGCGACCAGAGGATATGGTCCATCAGGTCGTTCGGGCGGAAGACGGCGTCGGCGATGCCGTCGCCGTTCAAGTCGAAGGCCGGATGATCCGACCAGTAGTTGCCCCGCCCCTCAAAGCTCCACTCCACATGCTTGGTGCCGACATATTTGACCTGCTCGCGATTGCCGATGAAGGCGTTCCCGGTCAGCACGTTGCGTTCCGATCCGGCGGTGAAATGGATGCCGATGCCGCAGCCTTCGAAGCGGTTGTTGTAGATCAGATTCTTGTGGGCGTTGTAGATGAACAGGCATTTCTTCGTGCCGCCGCGCACCAGGTTACCGCTGACATCAGCACTGTTGGCGTAGTTCAGCATGATCCCGTGTTCGCGGTCGCCGAGTGAAAGATTGTCCTTCACCACCACCCGGTCGGAATACATGATCGCGAATCCGAGATGATTGCCGATCGAGATGTTGCCGACGACCTCGCTGTCGCGGGTGTACATGTAGTGGATCGCGAAACGAAGGTCGCGGAAGAGGTTGTCGCGGAAGACATCCTTGCGCGAGGTGTTGGAGAAGATGCCGTCGCGACCGTAGCGGATGTCGTTGCCTTCGATCACCGCGCCCGGTGAATTCCAGAGATAGACACCGTTGCCGCGGTCGTTCATCCGGTCGAGCCGCAGCCCGAAAATGGTGTTGCCGCGCACCACGGCATCCTGGCCGCCATGCAGGTCGACGCCGTGCAGGTTTTCGCTGAGCGTTATACCCTCGATCAAAGCCCGGTCAGCACCCTTGATGATCTTGATGCCTGCATCGATGTCGGCGTTCTTCCGGCCTGAGCCTGTCACCGTGACACCGCGGATCGCCACGTCAGCGGCGTTGACTGTAATGACCGTGCCGCGACCTTCGCCGTCGATCACGGCGGCGGTCCGGTCCGATCACGGTGAGCGGCTTGTCGATGATGACGGGGCCTTTGTAGACCCCGTCGGTCAGTAGCAGCACATCGCCGGGGGAAGCCCCGGCGATGGCCTGCGATAGTGTACCCGCACCCGGCATGACTTTCACCTCCGCCGCCCAGAGGGGCGCGGCGAGCAACATCAGGACCGGGAGCAGGCGGTTCAGCATGGTCAGGCGGCCGACGGCTCAACGAACATCCGACCACGCATCTCCATATGCAGCGCATGGCAGAACCACTGGCAATAGTACCAGTAGACGCCCGGCCGGTCCGCGGTGAACGTGACGGACGCGGTCGCCTGCGGCGCCACTTCCATCGCGACGCCGTAGTTGGAGATAGTGAAGCCGTGGGTAAGATCGTCAATATCGTCGATGTTGGTAATGTAGACCGTAACCTCGTCACCCTGCTTCACGGTGAATTTCTCAAGGCTGTAGACCGGCGCCGAGGAGTACATGTAGATGCGAACCTTGTTGCCGTCGCGAATGACGGTCTCCGATCCGTCCTCAAGTACAACGCCATCGGCCTCGGCCTGCTTGCGTGCATCTTCGAACGTCGGGTCGGCGCGGTCCCAGACATCCACGGGCTTGACGATATCGGCACGCACAAGAACAACGTCGTGCGGTTCGGCAAAGGTCGGCCCGTCATGCACGACTTTCATCTCGTCCGTCGCAATGTCGATGATCTGCTCGTTCTCCGGCTTCAGCGGGCCGACGTTCAGGAACCTGTCTTTTGAGAACTTATTGAGCGATATCAGCCATTTGCCATCTGCCTCCTTCGTCTCGCCCATCGTCGTGTGGTTGTGCCCCGGCTGGTAGTGCACATCGACCTTGGAAACGATCGGATCGACGGTTTCGCCGGCATATGCGCGGATCGCCTTGTCGATGTCCCATTTCACAATCTGGCTGTCGAGGAACAGGGTCGTATAGGCAAAGCCCTTGCCATCAAACGCAGTGTGGAGGGGGCCAAGGCCCAGCTCCGGCTCGGCCACGATGCAGGACCGCGGATCGACGTCGCTTTCGAACAGCGCGTCGAGCTTGGTCACGTCGATGATAGAACAGGTCGGCGAAAGCTTGCCGTTCACGACGACATGCACGCCATCGGGTGCGGTATTGATGCCATGTGGGCTGTTGGGGATCGGGATGTAGCGGGTGTAGTTCTTGTTCTGCCCCTTGCGCCCGTCGATCACAGGCACATCATGCAGCATCTGCACGTCGCCGTTCTTCACGCCCTCTTCGATCGCGGCAAGGTTGAAAACGACGACGTGATCCATCTCGCTTGCGGTCATCTCGGCAAGGTTCATGCCCATTTCCGAGTTGTAAGAGGTCGAGAAGGCGTATTTCCCCTGGTAATCGCAGTCCGTGTTGTCGAGGTTGCCCGACACCATGACCTGCCAGGCTACCTTCATCTCGTCGCCGTCGATGGCGGTGAAGAAGTTGACGTACTTGTCCGGCTCATCCAGCACCGAGCCGTCATTCACGATCGGCGTCTCGTCCTCGCCATTGGCAAAGACATAGCCGGTGCGCGGGAACTTCTGCGGACGCAGGCCGTGGATCGCCTTGGCATTCGGGATCTCGATGATCTTGTCGCATTTCATCACGTCGCAGCGCACACGGGCAACCCGCGTGTTGGCCTTGTCGTTCATGAAGATGAAGCGGCCGTCATAGGTGCCGTCGGTGAAGGACATGTGCGGGTGGTGGAGGTCGCCATTGTCGTAGGTTTTCATGCCCCTCTTGGCGAGGAATTCCTTCGTCTCGGGCAGCAGCCCCTCGGTCAAAACCTTCAGGCTTTCGTTGGTGAGGCCCCAGCCGGTGGCCGAACAGCGGTTGAAGACCGGCACGCGCATCAGTTCGCGCATCGACGGAAAGCCCAGGATGCGCATCTCGCCGGTCTGGCCGGAGGACCAGAAGCCGTAGTATTCGTCGAGCTGACCCGGCGCCAAATTGACTTCCGCAGCGCGCGCGGCAGCGGTGCCTGCCAGCGTAGCCGCACCAATGGCGCCCCCGGTCAGTGCCAGTCTGCCGCCGAGCCCCCCGACGAGTGCGGCGCCACCTGCCGTTGCGCCCAGAAGCGCGCGGCGGCTGAGCCCGGATTTGGTTTGGTCTGTCATGATCTCAACTCCTTCTAGTTGGAAATCTGGGGTTTGGGTGAGTGCGGGTGATGTCCGAGGTCGCGCAGCGGTGAGGCTGCAACCGCCTCGCGCCGTTTCAACTTCTTGATGACGACGGGGCATTTGCTCTCGGACTGGTAAAGCACCTGGCAATGCAGGCAGTTCACGCATTCATTGGGGTTGATCTCACCGGTAGGGTGAATCGCCTGCACCGGACATTCGTTGGCGCAGGTCTGGCAGGGATGTGCCGCATTCATGGTAGCGCTTGAGCCAGTCGAACATCCTGAGCCGCGCCGGAATGGCCAGCGCACCGCCCAAGGGGCAGAGATAGCGGCAGAAGAACCGTTCGACGAAGAGCCCCGCGATCAGAAGTGCTGCCGCATAGGCCACGAACGGCCAGGCGCGGACGAATTTCAGGATGATGGCGGTCTTGAATGGCTCCACTTCCGCCAGATGCTCCGCGGCCTCCATGCTCGTCAGCGAGACACCGAAAAGCCCAAGGAATATCATGTATTTGAGCGGCCAAAGCCGTTCGTGCAGTCCCCACGGCAACGTCCATTGCGGTATGTGGAGTGCCTTGGCGATACGGTTCAGAAGTTCCTGGAGCGCCCCGAATGGGCAGAGCCAGCCGCAATAGGCGCCGCGACCCCAGAACAGAAGCGCGGCCGCCACTGCGAACCACAGGATGAAGGTGAGCGGATCGAGGAGGAAAGCCTGCCAGCTGAAACCCGAAATCAGCGCGCCGAAGAGCGCCATCAGGTTCACCACCGATAGTTGCGCATTGGCAATCCAGCCAAGGTAGACCAGCGTGACGGTCAGATACGCGATGCGGAACCAGAAGAAGAAGCGCGCATTTCGAGTAGCCCAGGTCTGGAAGAAGAACACGGCTGTCAGGACAAAGAGCATCACGGAGAGCACTGCTATATCAACCTTGGAACCACCCCAGATCTTCTTCCACAGTTCGGCTTGGGCGGCGCTTTCATCCTTGGATGCCGCCGCTTCCGCGATCGAGGGTTCCGAGACCGGGGCCATCGCGACCGGCCGCAGATAGGACTGCGGCAACTGGTAGCTGAGATCGAAGGTGGTAAAGAGCTTTTCGATCGCCCCCACCTCGCGGTGGACCAGAAGCTGGATGCGGAATGGTTGGGTCGGATCGAAACCGACGTCGGCGGGAATCTTGAAGATATCCGTTTCGGAGAAGTCCGGCGCGCCGGGTGCAGCCACGGCGAGAAGTCGTTTGTGCATGCGGTCGCGGAAACGGACCGACACGTCGCCCTGGATCAGCACGATCCGGTCGAATATCCCGCCGCGCACATAGCCCGAGCCCTTGAAGCTGTAGAGGCCGCGGCCGACGACGACGATGGCCTGTTCGCCCGGCTTCAGCCAGTCGGAAAGGTTCGCATATTCCGCATCGCCGAGGATGGTTTTGCCGATGGAGGGTACCGAGACCAGAGCAGTCTGCATCTCGATGAAAGTCGTCTCGGGCGGTTCGGTCAGCGGTCGTTCCGCGGCACGCTTGTCATCGAGCGCGGAGAAAGCCGCGTTAACCTGGCCCACGTCGAGCGACAGCCGACGGAGCGTGCCATCGCCCTCCATCGCCGTCCAGTCCTTGGGCGCGGACGCCTCGGCGTTGATCTCGAAGGCCGGGCCGCTGGCGTTTTCCTCGGGTTTGAGGCCTCCGAGTCCAAGGGCCCGTGCCACCTTGAGGCCGGAACGAATGACGGAATCGTCGATCACCATCACTGTCACCGTCGCGCCCGAGATGATGTTGACATCGTGCGAGGTGCCGCCCAATTCCGCCTCGGCCACCAGATCGAGGCCGATATAGCCGGCGACCATCGCCTTGACCTTCGCGTCGGGAATGCCGATCAGGACGATGGGTTCAGAATGCTTCACAAGCGAAACGCCGATGATCTTCGCGTCCTTGTCGACCGCGACCATCGTGTGGATGGGCTTGCCGGAATATCCCGTCGTGCCGACGAAATCGCTGGTCACGAAGGCCCAACCGATCGTGTCCCCGCCTTTCAGAACCGGGGCGACGGCGACATCCTCGCGGGGGGTACCGAAGCCATCTGCGCCGGGCACGAGCGTGCTGGCGGAAACTTCGGTGACATACTTGGAAAGCACAGTATCCGCGACTGCGGGCGCAGCGACAATGCAGAATGCGAAGAGGGAAAGGAGGAATCGGAGAATTGTCATCGACGGGCGTCCCTGAGTTGCCGCCCGTAGCGTTGGCACGACCCAAGATCGGGTGAACCGACTTGCACGAAGTCAATTCTGGCCGCCGATGCGTGAACGCGGATCTTTGCGGCATATGCCAGATCGATGCGTCCGGGGGCCCCGGGCGGGGGGCCTCGCGATTGCGGGCGCTGATGGCGCCGCGGCCTCGGCGTGGGGCTTGAATGCCGCGATCCGCCACGACGCCGCGCGAGGGGCGCGGAAAGGGCGAAGCCTGAAATGGCCGGCATGGAAGACAGAAGCGCATCGCAGCACGGACACTTATTGCAGTTTTTCACGGGGTGCGCCGGTGTACCTGACGTGTCCAGGTAAATTGTCCTGACGCCCGCTTCGGAGCAGATCACGAGAGCCGTGAGATCCGCCTCTCCGCCCATCGCATGCACACGCGGGCCACCGCCCAGCGCGAGCGCCAGGGCGATCACGAACACATGCATTAGGCTAAAATGCCGACTCATCGCGTTTCCGTGGCCGTCCATTCCAAGTCTAGACCCTGCGAACCTCAGATCAAGCTCCGGGCACAAGACAGCGGTCACTTGCGCGCGCCGAGCGGGACAAGACATAGGCTGCGTGACCAGACATTCCTTGACTTTTGTCAGGTTGCCCGGCCCTTTTCAGTTTGACTCTTGGCAAGCGGGCCACTTTTGAACCGGCTTTATACTGGACCGATACATCGCCGGGTGAATAAACGGAGCCAGGAAACTCTCTGGCGCATAGCCCGCTGCGTGCCTGTCGTCCTTATCGCCATCTGATCTGTAGTTGATCTTGGGCGCTCGTTGCGAACGGCCTTAAGTCCGGAAGGCGACAGGCTGCGGGAACGTCCGTTCCTCCCACGAAATCCCAAAGTCTCTCGCAACAACCTGCCCCGCCGCGACTTGCCGGCCGATTGGAACGATCAGCATTGCCTGCTCGGCCTCGAACAGGTCTGAGCCTCGCAACGCTGACTCAAGACCTCATGCATAAAATACCCCGTAGAGACATTGGTCTGAATTGATCCGGTTGAAGCGACTGCGGAGACGTTTCTTGGGGTCTGGGAGCGCGTACCTCGCGCTAACGCACGGAAACTGCGCAGCTCTTGCCGCCAGCCCAAAAGTCGTGGTTCTTAAGAGGGGTAGGTGGTGGGCGACCCTGGAATCGAACCAGGCGTGGGTCTCCCCGGCGGAGTTACAGTCCGCTGCCGCACCTTGCAGCACGTCGCCCGACGCCAGCGCGGAATACCGAAGGGGCACCGACGCGTCAAGGAGGAATTCCTCCGCTTCCGGGCTTGTCTCGCGGCCCGCCACGCCGCATTGTCCGGGGCCACGAAGCAAGGACGCAGACGATGAAGAAACCCACCTGGGTGGTTGACAAGGAACGCGCGAAGCGCGCCGCCGCGGCGGAGACGGTCTGGCTCTTCGGGCTTCACGCCGTGCGCGATGCCCTTGCCAATCCGGCGCGCGAGAAGCTGCGGCTTGTCCTGACCAAGAATGCCGCCGACCGCCTCGGGGCGGAGGTTCTGGCGAAAGGTCCGGCGCCCGAGATCGTCGATCCGCGCAAGTTCGAAACCCATGTGCCGCTGGACCGGGAATCCGTCCATCAAGGCGCGGCGCTCGAGGTGAAGCCACTTCACTGGGGCAGCTTGGCCGACACCTGCATCGCGGGCGAGGGACTGCCGCTCGTCGTGCTGCTCGACCGGGTGACGGACCCGCACAATGTGGGTGCCATCCTGCGCTCGGCCGAAGTTTTCGGCGCGCGCGCCGTGATCGCGCCGCACCGCCATTCCGCCCCGGAAACCGGCGCGCTCGCCAAGACGGCGAGCGGTGCTCTGGAACGGCAGCCCTATCTTCGCGTCGGCAACCTGTCCGACGCGATGCACGAACTGAAGGACATGGGCTACGTTTTGATCGGCCTCGACGGTGAGGCCGGAACGACGCTTGCCGACGCACTCGCCGCGACCGGCACGCGGCCCGTAGGCGTTGTCATGGGAGCCGAGGGTCCGGGTCTGCGCGAAAAGACCCGCGACACCTGCGACACACTTGTCCGCATCCCGTTCACGGGCGCTTTCGGCTCGCTCAATGTTTCAAACGCGGCGGCGGTTGCCCTCTATACGGAGCAATACGGTTCCTTCTTATGTACGTGCTTCGTTCGTCGTCTTGTTTAC